>NZ_CP080531.1:6225391-7468087 GCF_024746835.1 Mesorhizobium sp. AR02
CAGCATAGGTTTTTTCTATAGGATTTGCCTATTCGGACCGCCTTGGGGATGGCTGATGAACTACAAGCAGCTTGAAGCATTCCGGGCGGTCATGGAGGCAGGAACGGTCACCGGCGCGAGCGAGCTGCTGCATATCGCCCAGCCTTCGGTCAGCGCGCATATTTCGAACCTGGAACATGCGTTGAAAATCCCGCTCTTCATTCGTCGGGCGGGACGTCTCGTTCCGACGGCGGAAGCCATGCTTCTCAACGAAGAGGTCGGGCGGATCGTCAAGGGAATGGCAAGGATACGGCGCCTGGCTGGAGATATCAGGCAACTGGAAGCCGGGCGACTGATGATCGGTGTCTATCCGGCGCTTGCCAGCATCGTCTTGCCGCGTTTCCTGAAATCATTTGCCGGGCATCATCCGAAGGCGCGCATGAGCATCTTTCCGGCGGCTTCGCTGCGGATCGCGGAATTGACGGCAAACAAGGAGATCGACATCGGCCTCGTTCAGATGCCGGTGGTGGATCCGGCAATCGCCTGCGATCTGATTTTCCAGACCGAATGCGTCTGCGTGGCGCCGCTCGACCATGCATTCGCCAATGACGGCGTGATCTTCGCAGCCCAGCTTGAAGGTCAGGAATTCATCGCGCTTGGCCGCGAGGACCGCACCCGGCAGGATATCGAGCGCGCCCTGGATGACGCTGGGGTTGCCGTCGGCTACCGTTTCGAAACACCGTTCGCCGATACGGCATGCGCGCTGGTCGCACAGGGGCTGGGCGTGTCGATCGTCGACCCGTTCTCGGCGGCTCGATGGGCAGGCAAATTGACGATACGGCCCTTCAGCCCCGATCTTCTCTGCCACATCTACATGGTCAGAAACAGGGCTCAGGTCTCGTCCATGTTGCAGCAGGCGTTCGAGCGGGAATTCCGGACCGCGCTCGAGGAGAATATGAGCGGAGGCACGCACTTATTTTAGCCGGCTTCGTAACCCTATTTCAGCAGGTCGACCAGGACATCGAAGGCAGCGTCGATGTCGGCGCGGATCGCCTGGCGGACGGCATCGGCGTCGCGGTTGCGCAGCGCCGCGTACATCGCCTGGTGGTGCTCGTTGGCGGTCGAATAGTTTCCGGAATCATGCAGCATGTTGAAATAGGGGCTGATCTGTAGCCACAAATTCTCGATGATGTTGAGGATGTTTTCGGAGCCAGCCGCCCGGTATATGGAGAAATGAAAGGCGTAGTTGGCGCGCAGATAGGATTTGACGTCTCCCGCCGCATTGGCCTGCTCGAGTGCTGCCAAATGCTGGCCGAGCTGCGCGATGCCCTGGTCGTCGATGCGCTCGGCCGCCCAGGCGGCGGCGATCGCTTCGATCTCGAAGCGGACATTCCTGAGATCGACGAGGCGCGCGCGGCTGAGTGCGGGAATTCCGATCGAGCGGCCTGAAACGACCATCAAGGCGTTGGCCGCGGTCAGCCGCCGCAACGCCTCCCTGACCGGCATCGGGCTGACTCCGAAGGCGTCGGCCAGGCTTTGCACCGTCACCATCTCGCCGGGCACGATGCTGCCGTCGAGGATCAATTCGGTGACATGGCGATAGACCCTGTCCTGCAGGGTTTCCCTGGACAGGGGCACGATCTCGACACCAGGCTTCCTGAACGCCGCTCCGGCCATCTCCTGTCAACCTTTCCGCGCAAAGGCCGCGCCACAACCCGTTCCCGGAATGCAGGGTTCCAGCTGCGGCGTCAAGCGTATGCGACCGTCGCCTTGATATAAAGCTATTTCATCATTGATCTTTGATCAAATGATGTTAGGATTATCGGCATCGGATGGCGAGGGCTACGTTTCGTGCCCTCGGGAGGCATTCGGTCGTTCGTTTCGGGAGGAATTCACATGGGTATCGGATTGAAAGTCCGGCGGCTCGCGCTGCTGGCGGGCATGGCTGCTTGCGCCTTTGGCATGTCGGGCGCCGAAGCAGCCGAAAAGCACAAGATATTTCTCAGCATGAGCTACATCGGCAATGACTGGCAGGCCGAGGCGGCAAACATGGTCAAGGCCATGGCGGCTCACAAGAGCCTTGCCGACAAGGTCGACCTGCAGGTCCAGGTCGCCGGGCCCAACGCACAACGCCAGATCCAGCAGATCAACGCCATGGTGCAAAGCGGCGCCGAGGCGATCGTCGTCTATCCGATCTCGCCGACCGCGCTCAATCAGGTCGTGAAGAATGCCTGCGACAAGGGCGTGAAGGTCTTCGCCTACGACGCCGAGATCACCGAACCTTGTGCCTACAATGTCCATATCGACCAGCTGGAAGCGGGCAGGGTAACCGCCGAATGGCTGGTGAAAAAGCTCAACGGCAAGGGCAACATCATCGCCATCACCGGTGTTCCCGGTACATCCGTCGACGATCAGCGCACAAAGGCCGCCAAGGAGGTCTTCGCCAAATATCCCGACATCAAGATTGTCGGCGAGGCTGTCGGCATGTGGAGCCAGGCGGTCGCGCGCACCGAGCTCTCCAAGATCCTCGCCACGCGCAGCTGGAACGACATCAACGGGCTGTGGATGCAGGTCGGCTGCTTCACCGCGAACTCGATGCAGCTCGAGGCCGGCAAGAAGGCCAGCGAACTCTTGCCCTGCGCCGGCGAAGGCTCCAATGGCGGCCGCATCCAGATGTTGCCTGAGGGCACCGAAGTCGAAGGGGCGGCTCCGCCCTATGCACCGGCGGGCGCGCAGCGCATTTCCTATGCCTCGCCGCCTTATTCCGGGGCGCTGGCGCTGAAACTTGCCGTCGAGGCGATCGAAGGCAAGGATGTGCCGAAGACCACGATCCTGCCGCTGCCGCTCGTCACCAATGAAACGATCAAGCTGTGCGATGAAGGCACATGGGCGGAAATGAAGGCCGGGTGCAACGTCTTCAAGCCGTCGCTGGTTTCCAACCCCGGCTGGTTCGCCTCGATCTTTTCCGACCAGACGCCCGAGATCGGCCTCAACGCCGCCCTCGTCGGACAGCCGGAAAACTGAACCTCCAAGGCAAATCGCGACGATGCGCTGACGTCTTGTCCGCGCATCGTCGATCCGCGCCGATGCGTGGTGTCCAAAAGTGCGCAGCCTGCGATCGAGGATATGACAGAACATTCCGAACCCCCCGCCATCGAGATCGACGGCATCGGCAAGGCGTTCGGCGCGACCGTCGCGCTGGATGGCGTGTCGTTCCGCATCGCGCCCGGCAGCGTCCACGCATTGCTGGGTGAGAATGGCGCCGGCAAGTCGACGCTGGTGAAACTGCTGTCGGGGCTGGTGCGGCCGAGTGCCGGTCACATCAGGGTCTTCGGCAAGGAGATCGGCTATGGCGCGCCGCGCACGGCCCATGCGCTGGGCGTGCAGACGGCGTTCCAGGAGATGACCCTGGTGCGCGATCTCTCCGTCCTCGACAACATGCTTTTACCCTACGCCCCCGTCGGCATCTCCGGTCTGATCCGCCGCGCAGCCGCGCGCAAGGCTGTCCGCCGACACATCGACGAACTCGGTTTTTCCGTCGATCTCGACGCCGAGGTCGGCGAGCTCGAGCTTTCAGTGCGCCAGAAGATCGAGATCGCGCGAGCAGTCTATCGCAAGCCGCGCATCCTGCTGCTCGACGAGCCCACCTCGACGCTCGCCGGTCGCGATGTCGACTGGCTGGGCGACATCATCGCCAGGCTGAAGGCGGCGGGCACCACCATCGTCTTCATCACCCACCGCATGCGCGAGGTGCGCGCCTTTTGCGACACGCTGACGATCCTGAGGAACGGCCGTCACATCGTCACCGCGCCGGTCGCCGATGTCTCGGACGGCGACGTCATCGAGAAGATCATCGGCCGCAGCATCGAGCAGACCTTTCCGCCCAAGCCCGACGGCGCTCAGGCGTTCGGCCCACCGGTTCTGGGGGTGCGCGACCTCAAGGTCGGGCGCAAGCTCGATGGCGCGCGCTTCGACCTGCGCCGGGGCGAGATCCTCGGCATTGCCGGACTGCAAGGCATGGGCCAGCAGGACCTGTTCCTGGCCTGCTTCGGTATGGCCGAAATCACCTGCGGCGACGTCCTTGTCGACGGCCGCAAGGTCTGGCTCGGCTCGCCGGCGGATGCCTTGCGGCCCAACATGGCCATCGGCCTGGTGCCGGAAGACCGCAAATCCGAAGGCCTGTTCCTGAAACTGTCGGGCAGCCAGAACGCCACGCTGCCGGTGGTGTCGCGCTTCACACGCTTCGGCCTGCTCGACGCCGCGGCCGAGACCCGTTCGGTCGAGGAGGCATTCGCCACTGTCGAAGTCGACCGCCGCGCGCTGTGGACGCGGGCCGGGGCGTTTTCCGGCGGCAACCAGCAGAAGATCGCCATCGCCAAATGGCTGGTGGCGCAGAGCCGGATCCTGCTTCTGTTCGATCCCACACGCGGCATCGATGTCGGCACCAAGCACGAGCTCTATGTGATGATGCGAAACTACGTCGCCGCCGGCGGCTCGATCCTGCTGCATTCGACCGAGATTCCCGAACTGGTCCACCAATGCGACCGGGTCCTGGTCCTCTATGACGGGCGCATCGCGGCCGAGCTCGAAGGCGACGCCATCACCGAGCCCGCCATCATGCGCCCGGCGCTCGGCCATGCCGGCGAAGCCGCATGAGCAGCGTTTCCCCCGCTGTTTCCGCTGGTTTCGGGCTGCGCCGTGCGCTGATGCGTCATCGCGGCGCGCTGATCGCCGCGGCCGTGCTTGCGATCCTGCTTTTCATCGTCGACTGGATCAGTGCCGGGCCGCTGACCTATTTCGACGTGTCGTTCCTGTCGAGCGGCGGCGCGACCTCGGCGCTGGCGGCGATTGGCCAGACCATCGTGATCCTGTCGGGCGGCTTCGACCTGTCCGCCGGCGCGGTGATTTCGCTGGTCAATGCCGTGCTGGCATCGAACATGGACCCGATGGCGCCGGGCGCCAGCATCTTGCTGTGGACTGCGGTCGGCATCGGCGTCGGCATGGCGGTGGGTGCCTTCAACGGCTTCTTTATCGCGGTGCTGCGCATGCAGCCCATCGTGGTGACGCTGTCCACCATGTTCATCCTGCAAGGTGTCACGCTGCTGGTGATGGACAAGCCCGGCGGCTTCGTCTCGCCCGATCTCGGCACCTTCTATCTGGGTGACGCGATCACCGGCTGGCTGCCGATGCCGCTGGTGGTCATAGGCGTGGTTCTGCTCGCCTGGTTCTGGCTGAAGGGAACCCGTTTCGGCACCGCACTCTATGCCGTCGGCAGCGACCCGGATTCGGCCGCTGCCGTCGGCATCAATGTCGTGCTGGTGCGCTTTGCCGTCTATGTCATCGCCGGCGGCTGCTACGGCCTTGCCGGCGTGTTCATCAGCGCGCAGACGGGCAGCGGCGACCCGCTGGTCGGCAATCCGCTGCTTCTTTCGATGTTCGCGGCGGTCGTCGTCGGCGGCACGCGCCTTGGCGGCGGGCAGGGCGGTCCGGTGGGCACCGTCTTCGGCGCCTATATCCTGATGATGGTGGTGAACATCCTGCTGGTGCTCAATGTATCGGCTTACTATTCGACCATCGCGGAAGGCACCATTCTGGTGCTGGCGGCCCTTGCCGGATCCCTGTCTCACGCGTCGGTGCTTGCCGTGCAGTTGCGTGCGGCCCGCGCCCGGATCGCAGCCTGGCGCGCCGGCATATTGCCCTCGCAGCTTGAGCCGATCGACCGGCGGCTCAAGATTTCTGGACCGTCGCATGGCCAGCGCGGTGCGGCAGCGCCGCGCCCGGCTTTCCGCCTGCGCAATGCCGAGACGCTGCGCTACGCGTTGCCCGCCTATGTCTGCCTGCTCATCATCGTGGTCGTTACGCAAATCTGGCTCGGCCGGGCCATCCTCAACCCGGGTTACTGGAACTCGCTGCTGGTTCTGTCGTCCTTCCTCGCCGTCCTGGCGCTTGGGCAGGGAACAGTCATCCTGACCGGCGGCCTCGATCTTTCCGTGCCGTGGACGATCGGCATTTCCGGCATCATCCTGGCCGGCATGGTCAATGGCTCCGATGCTGCCCTGGTCTACGCCTTGCCGGTCGTACTGGTGATGGCCTGCGCCATCGGTTTCGCCAATGGCTTCGGCATCGCCTATCTCGGCATCTCGCCGATCGTCATGACGCTCGCCACCAACGGCATTCTGCAGGGCTTCGCGCTCATCTATTCGCAGGGAACGCCGGCTGGGTTTTCCTCGCCGATGCTGCGCTGGTTCATGACGGCCAAGCTCGGTTTCGTGACACCGATCGTTCTGCTGATGGTCGTCTTCGTCGCTGCTGCGGTGCTGCTGCTTGGACGCACGCCGTTCGGGCGCCGGGTCTACGGTATCGGCAACGGGCTGCGCGCGGCGCGCTTGTCCGGCATCGGCGTCGAGCGCACGCTGATCCTGGTCTACATGCTGTCGGCCGTCTGTGCTGCTGTCGTCGGCATCATGCTGACCGGCTTTTCCGGGCAGGCAAGCCTTGGCATGGGCGACGATTATCTCTTGCCGTCGATCGCTGTCGTGGTGGTCGGTGGCGCGCTGATCACCGGCGGGCGCGGCCACTATCTCGGCATGCTCGGCGGCGTGCTGCTTTTGACGGCGCTGCAGATGCTGCTGGCCGGCACCACGCTTCCCTACGCCACCAGGGCAATTCTTTACGGGCTGGTCGTTCTCGGTGCCGTCATGGCGCTGCGCGAACGGCGGCTGCAATGAAAAGGACAGGACGATGAGCGCAAGAGCACCTGAAACGGCGGACGAATTTCTGGCCGGGCTGAAGGGACAGCGTGTGCTGGTGACGGCGGGCGCCGGCGGCATCGGCTTCGCCATTGCCGACACACTTTCGCGGCTCGGCGCACGCATCGTGGTCTGCGATATCTCCGACGAGGCGCTGGCCGCAGCTCCGGGCAAGATCGACCTGGTCGCGGCGGTCAAGGCGGATGTCTCGCGTGACGAGGACGTCGACCGGCTGTTCGAGACGGTCAAGGAAAAACTCGGCGGGCTCGACGCGCTGATCAACAATGCCGGCATTGCCGGGCCGACCGGCGGTGTCGACGAGATCGAGCCGGACGACTGGCGGCGCTGCATCGACATCTGTCTCACCGGCCAGTTCCTCTGCGCCCGGCGCGCTGTGCCGCTGATCAAGGCGGCGGGCGGCGGCTCGATCGTGTCGATGTCATCGGCGGCCGGGCGCCATGGCTACGCGTTCCGCACGCCCTATTCGGCGGCCAAGTTCGGCGTCATCGGCTTCACGCAGAGCCTCGCCAAGGAGCTTGGGCCGCACGGCATCAGGGTCAACGCCATCTTGCCCGGCATCATCGAGGGGCCACGCATCGAAGGCGTTATCGCGGCACGCGCCAAGCAGGTCGGCATCAGCCACGAGGAGATGACCGGGCGCTATCTGCAGAACATCTCGTTGCGCCGCATGACCAGTCCCTATGACGTGGCCTCGATGGTCGCATTCCTGCTGTCCGACGCGGGCATCAACATTTCGGGCCAGTCGCTCGGCGTCGACGGCAACGTCGAAACACTCTGAGGACCAACCCATGGCCAATGTCGCGATTGTCGGAAGCGGGTTCATCGGGCGGGCCTGGGCGATCAGCTTCGCCCGCGCCGGCCATGATGTGCGCATGTGGGACCAGTCGCCTGCCGCGACGGGTGGCGCGCGCGACTACATAGAAGGTGTGCTGGGCGATCTCGCCGCGAACGATCTGCTACGCGGGCAGTCCGTCGACACCGTGCTTGGCCGCATCGCCGTCGTGGCCGAACTGGCGGAGGCACTGGCCGATGCAGCCCATGTCCAGGAGAACACACCTGAAAACCTTGCCGTGAAGCGGGAAGTGTTCTCGCTGATCGATAGGCTAGCTGACCCCCAAACGGTCATCGCCAGTTCCACCTCGGCGCTGTTGCCGTCGAAATTCACCAACCATCTGCAAGGGCGGCACCGCTGCCTGGTCGTGCATCCGATCAACCCGCCCTATCTCATTCCGGCGGCCGAGGTGGTGCCGGCGCCGTGGACATCAGCCGAGACACTGGAAAGGACCCGCGCCTTCCTCACAGATGCCGGCCATGCGCCGCTGGTGATGAAGCGCGAGCTCGATGGCTTCATCATGAATCGGCTGCAAGGCGCCTTGCTGGAGGAGGCTTTCCGGCTTGTCGCCGATGGCTACGCCAGTGTCGAGGATGTCGATATCGGTATCCGCGACGGGTTGGCGCTGCGCTGGTCCTTCATGGGGCCGTTCGAGACCATCGACCTCAATGCGCCCGGCGGCGTGCGCGACTATGTCGATCGCTACCAGGGCATCTATTCCAACATCTTCCCGCAGATGCTGCGCCGGGTCGACTGGGCGGGCGAGGTCATGAAAACCGTCGAGGCCGAGCGCAGCAAGCGCCTGCCGAGGAAGAATCTGGGCGACCGGCAAGTCTGGCGGGATCGCCGGCTGATGGCGCTGGCGGCGCACAAGAAGAAATCGGATCAGGAGTTCGGACAATGACAGAAACCAGCCGCAAATCAGGCGCAACGGCGGCCAAAGGCAAGGTCATCATCACCTGCGCGGTGACGGGCGCGATCCACACACCGACCATGTCACCCTATCTGCCGATCACGCCGGATCAGATCGCCTCGGAGGCGATCGCCGCGGCGGAGGCCGGTGCCGCGATCCTGCATCTGCATGCAAGAGACCCGGAAACCGGCAAGCCCGACCAGACGCCGGAGGCCTTCGCCCGCTTCCTGCCGCGCGTCAAGCAAGGCACCAATGCCGCCATCAACATCACCACCGGCGGCAGCCCCTACATGAAGGTCGAGGAGCGCGTGCGCCCGGCTGCCCAGTTCAAGCCGGAGGTGGCCTCGCTCAATATGGGCTCGATCAATTTCGGGCTCTATCACCTCGCCGACAAATACGAGACCTTCAAGTTCGACTGGGAAAAGCCGCATCTGGAGGCGACGCGCGACCTCGTTTTCCGCAACTCGTTCAAGGACATCGAATACATACTGGCGACTTGCTACGACAATGGCACGCGCTTCGAGTTCGAGTGCTACGACATCGCCCACCTCTACAACCTCGCCCATTTTGCCGATCGTGGTCTGGTGAAGCCGCCGTTCTTCGTGCAGTCGGTGTTCGGCCTGCTCGGCGGCATCGGCACCCATCCCGAAGACGTCGCCCATATGAAACGCACCGCGGACCGGCTGTTCGGCGACCAGTTCCGTTGGTCGGTGCTCGGCGCCGGCGCCAGCCAGCTGCGCATCGCCGCGCAATCGGCAGCCCTTGGCGGCAACATCCGCGTCGGGCTGGAGGACAGCCTGTGGGCCGGCAAGGGCAAGCTTGCCAAGTCGAACGCCGAACAGGTCGTGCTGGCGCGCAAGATCATCGAGGGGCTTGGCATGGAGGTGGCGACGCCGGACGAGGCGCGCGAGATCCTGTCGCTGAAGGGCGGCGACAAGGTCGCCTTCTGACGCAGCCCGATAATCGCTGCACGGGATGCCAATACACAGGAGGATGACATGAAGATCGAAGTCGTTGTGGACGTGAAGACGACGCTGGGCGAAGGCCCGCTATGGGACGTCGAGCAGGAGCGCCTGTACTGGATCGACAGTTTCGACGGGCGCGTGTTCCGCGCCACCGCCGACGGGCGCGAAATCCGCTCCTGGGACGTGCCGATGAAGATCGGCTCGATGGCGCTGCGCAGGGATGGCAGCGGCGCGGTCGTCTCGCTGCAGCGTGGTTTCCATCTGCTCGATTTCGCTTCTGGCGATGTGACGCTGATCCATGATCCCGAGCCGGACAGGCCGATGAACCGTCTCAATGACGGCAAGGTCGACCGGCGCGGCCGCTTCTTCGCCGGCTCGATGGACACGATGGAGGAGGGGCCTTCCGGCGGGCTCTACCGGCTCGATCCGGATTTCTCGGTCACCAAGATCGACTCCGGCATCATCTGCTCCAACGGTCCGTGCTGGAGCCCCGACGACCGCACCTTCTATTTCGCCGACACCTGGACCGGCGAGATCTGGGCCTACGACTACGACATCGCCACGGGCGCCGCCACCAACCGCCGTACCTTCGTGCGCGTCGATACCAGCAAGGGCGGTGCGGCCGATGGCTCGACCGTTGATGCAGAGGGCTATCTGTGGAATGCACTGGTCTATGACGGCCGCTTGGTGCGCTATGCGCCGGACGGCACCGTCGATCGCATCATCGACATGCCGGTGAAGAAGATCACCAGCGTTATGTTCGGCGGGCCGAAGCTCGACACGCTCTACGTCACCTCGATGGCCAAGCCGCCGCTGCCGCGCTTTCCCGGCGACGGCGTCCTGCGCGGCAGTCTGTTCGCCATTTCTGGCCTTGGCGTAACCGGCGTTCCCGAGCCGCGATTTGGCGGGTGATCGGCCGCGTGAGCCGCTGGCTGCTAGCTAGCGGCACCATTTCTCGACGGCAATCGCAATCGCCTTTGTGCAGTCGACGAGATCGCGCACCGAGACCCGCTCGTTGGGTTGATGCGCCTGCGCCGGATCGCCGGGACCGAAGTTGACCGTCGGCGTGTTGCCAAGGCCGGTCGGCAGGCCGATATCGCTGTGCGCGCCAAAACCACTGAGGATCGGTGACAGACTGGCTTCCTCGACCGCCTGCTGAAAGACGCCAACGAACGGATTGTCCGACGGAATCTCGGCGCAGTCGGCGTCGAGGATCCATTCGATGCGGGCCGGGTGCTTTCGCAGATAGGGGTCTGCCTGGCAGACATTGGCGATATGCTCTTCGATTTCGCGTTTGACGTTGCCGCCCAGCCTGAACTCGTCATGCTCGCTCGGCAGATATTGCGCGTCGATGATGATCTCGCCGCGTCCTGCCATGGAGGAGGGGTGTTCGCCGGCATTGATCTGGGTGACGATGATCTGGTTGGGCAGGTCCATCAGCGGATGGTTCTTCCGGGGATCGAACATCCAGCGCCGGTTAAGGATGTCGATGCCGTCGAGGATTTGCCGGCAAAGCTGGACGGCATCGACCGGGCCGCTGGAATACCAGGCATTCGGCGTGAGCTCGGCATGGCCGCCTATGCCGTCGATGATGATCCTGCCCCACAAGATGCCGTGGCAGAGCGGCGCTATTCTGTTTGCCGTCGGTTCGGTCATGATGCCGGCGTCGGCGTGAAAGCCGCGATCGACCATGGCGAGCGAGCCCATGCCGCCGATTTCCTCATCGACGACGGTCGTGAAGACGATGTCACCGGACAGGGGAATATCGAGCTCCTTGAGGATCTCGACGGCCATCAGCATGCAGGCAACACCGCCTTTCATGTCGACCGTGCCGCGGCCGTGCAGGAAGCCGTCCTTGAGAACGGGCTGGAACGGGTCGGTCGCCCAGTGGCTGGCGGCACCCGGTGGTACGACGTCGATATGACCCGTCAGCATGATGGAGCGTCCGCCGCCCGTACCCTTCAGGACGCCGCCGAGATTGGGCCGGCCCTCGAAGGTCCTGCCCTTGTTGGCGCCGGCGCGGCCCTTGTACTTTTCGTAGAGCGCCGGGCCATCCGGATCCCAGAGATCGGTCGTGAAGCCGAGCGCTTCGATGCGCTTTTGCAGATAGAGCTGGCAATCACGTTCACCGGGACCGGCCTCCTTGGGATTGGATTTCACGATGGAGGGGAAGGCGACGAGATCGCTCAGTGTTGCGACGATGCGGTCGGCGGCTGCCTCGACGCGTGCGGCAATGATCTCTTCTTTGGACGGCATCATGATCTCCAACGTTGGGAAAGTCGGTCGGCGAGAAGGACGAAAACCAGAAGGGCGCCGACAATCCCCACCTGCCAAACCGTGTTGATGTTCAATTGCAGAAGGCCGGTCTTCAGCGTGACCAGCAGCAGGACGGCCGCGAACACGCCGCCGACGCCACCGCGCCCACCGGTGATGACGATGCCCCCCAACATGGCGGCGGTCAGCGATTCCAGTTCGAGGTTCTGGCCGATATTGGGCCTGCCGCTGCCGAGCCAGGCCAGCGAAACCAGACCGGCAGCGCCGGCGAGCGCGCCGCTCAAGCAATAGAGAATGAAACGCACGCGATCGACCGGAATGCCGACCAGTTTGGCTGAGCGTTCATTGAAGCCCATGGCGTAGATCCAGCGTCCCCAGGCAGTCGAGATCAGCACCAGGCCGGCCAGTACGAAGCACGGGATGGCCAGCGTGAGAAACGGCAAGGGAATGCCCATGACGACGCCACGCCCCCAGACAAGCAGCCATGACGGTACGCCAGCCTGGGCTGCGCCGCCGGTAACGGCAAGTGCCGCGCCGGAATAGACGAAGAATGTGCCCAGCGTCGCAATGAAGGGCAGAAGCGCGAGCCCGTTGACCAGCCATCCGTTCAAGGCGCCGAGCAAGGCTCCGGCCAGGATGCAGACGACCGGCAATAGGAAAGGTGGCAAGCCCAGCTTGACGCAAAGCATGGCAAGGATGGCCGAGAGCGAGACCGCGCCGCCGACCGACAGGTCGATGCCGGCGCCGCCGGCCAGGATGACCAGGGCCTGGCCAAGACCGACCAAGGCCAGGATCGTCGAGAACTGAAGAATGGTGGTCACGGTGCCGAGATTGAAGACCGAAGGCCTGAGCGCCAGCAGGCCGACGATCACGATCAGCCAGAGCGCGCAGAGCAGGGCCAGGGTGAGGGCTGGGCCTTGCAGGTTGCGGAGCGTTTTCATGCGCGGGCCCGCTGTATCAGGCCAAGGGGCAACCGGTTGGAGACGGCCTCGAAACCGAGCACGCCGATGATGAGAACACCGGTGACGACGGACTGCCAGAGCGAGGGGACGC
The DNA here is from genome assembly GCF_024746835.1 of Mesorhizobium sp. AR02. NCBI lineage: Bacteria > Pseudomonadati > Pseudomonadota > Alphaproteobacteria > Hyphomicrobiales > Phyllobacteriaceae > Mesorhizobium > Mesorhizobium sp. AR02. The sequence continues at coordinate 6,238,178 of NZ_CP080531.1, forward strand.
CGATCAGCAGCAATCCGTTTTGGAGAATGCGCAGGAGAAGCACGCCGAGCACGGTGCCGATCAGGCTGCATTTGCCGCCCAATATGCTTGTGCCGCCGAGAATGACCGCGGCAATGGCATCGAGCGCCAGCGTGCTGCCGATCGTCATTTCGACATTGCGGTAGGTGGCGACATAGAAAGTGGCGGCAATGCCGGTCAGAAAGCCGCTGATGAGGAAGGTCATGAAGCGGGTCTTGATGACCGGTATGCCAGACAGCCGCGCCTTTTCCTCCGAATTGCCGATCGCCAGCAGATGCAGCCCATAGGGCGTTCGCCGCAACGCCAGCCAGACGATGAGATAGGCAATGGCAATCACCAGGGCAGGGACAGGGACACCGAGTACGGTCGTTGCTAGAACATTGGTGAGGCTCGAGGGCAGGCCGGAAAGCCATTGCCCGCCGAGCAGGACGAAGACGGCGGTGCGGTAGACGCCGAGCAGGCCGAGCGTTCCGACGATGGCCGGAACGCGGCCGAGGACGACGACGGTGGCCGTGACGCATCCCAGCAACGCCCCGACCAGCGGGCCGACAATGATCGCCAGCGCCGGATTGCCATCGGCACCGAGCACGCGGCCGATGGCGATGGCCGCGAGCCCCATGACGATGCCGATCGACACATCGATGCCGCCCATGGCCAGAAGCAAGGTCATGCCAAGGCCGATCAGCAGCAGTTCGACGCTGTTGCGCAAGACTGTCGCCGCATTGCCTGAGGTGGCGTAGTGGGGCGATGCGACAGAAAAGATGACGATCGCCAGCAAACAGGCGACAAGCAGAGACCACTCTCGTCCGTTCATGGAGAAGACACCGTTTGCAGACTGTCGCACCGCGTTCATGTCAGAGCTCAGAAGTTGAACTTGTCGACATTGTCCTTGGTGAAGACAGCCGGCGGCCCGAGCAGCAGGATGCCCTTGGCGGCATCATAGGTGACGGGCTTGTCGAGGCCGGCGATCTTGTTCTCCGCCTCGAAGGCCTTGCCGTCGATCAGCTGCTTGCCGGCCCAGACCGTGAGATAGCCGAGCTGCTCGGGATCCCACAGCACGGTGAAGCCGAAAGCGCCGCTCTTCAGGTACGAGCGCGCCGTGTTCGGGCTGCAATAGCCGGCGCCGATGACGGAGCCGATCTTGCCGGCGGTCTCGATGGCCTGCGCAACGCCCGGACAGGTCGAGGATGCGACGGCGATGATGGCCTTGATATCGGGATTGGCGGCCATGAGATCGCCTGATATTTGCGCGGCGCGCTCGGCTGTGCCGCCGGCAAATTGCGGGGCGAGCAGCTTCAGCTTGGGATATTTGGCGGTGGCTTCCTTCTGCATGAAGCCGATCCAGGCATTGAGATTGGACGCCGTAGCCTCGCCGGAGACGATGCCGATCGTAGCGTCCTCGCCGACGCGCTTGACGAGTTCGTCGACGATCGTGGTGCCGAGGCCTTCGTCGGTCGCTTGCGCCACATAGACAGCGCGGCCGCTGTCGGGCGCATCGCTGTCGCTGGTGAAGAGTTTGATGCCCTTCGCCTTGGCGCTCTCGACAACGGGGGCGATGCTGGAGGCATCGAGCACGCTGACCGAAATCGCCTCGACACCCTGGTCGATCAGGTTCTGGACGATCTGCAACTGGTCGACCGGATTGGTGTCGACAGGGCCGGAATAGATGAAATCGACGCCGAGATCCTTGGCGGCGCGATTGCCGCCGGCTTCCATGGCGTTGAAATAGGGGATGCCGATCAGCTGCGGGACGAAGGCGACCTTGTGCTTGTCGGCGGCGTGCGCTGCCGTGGCAATGACGAGTGATAATGCGGATGCGGCGAGCACTTTCTTGAGTTGTGAAAGCATTTTGGGTTGATCCTCTCTGGAAATGACGTGCGTTTCAGTTTGTTTTTTCGAGCGCCCGCACGTCGGGATGAGCGCCTGTTATGAGCGAAACGACTTCCTCGTGATTGGTCTCGGCCGCCAGCCGTTCGGCCACCTTGCGGCCGCGTCGGAACACCACGATCCGGTCGGCAACCTCGAAGACTTCGGAAATGTTGTGGCTGATGAGGACGACGGCACAGCCGCGCGCGGCAAGCCGCCGCGTCAGCGCCAGCACCTTGCGGGTCTCGGCAACGGCAAGCGCCGCCGTCGGCTCGTCCATGATGACCAGTTTGGCGTTCAGATTGAGCGCCCTGCAGATGGCGACAGCCTGGCGCTGGCCGCCGGACAGGCTGCCGACAGGCGCTTCCGGATCGGAAATATGGGCATCGAGCTCTTTGAGAAGGCCGTCGACGCGCTGGCGCATTTCCTGGCGCTTCAGAAACGGAATGCCCAAAATGGAGCGTTTCAATTCTCGGCCGAGAAAGACGTTTTCGGCGATCGAAAGGTTCTCCGAAAGCGCCAGTTCCTGGAAGATCGTCGCGATCCCCGATGAGGCCGCATCCTTGGGCGAATGAAACGAGACCGGATTGCCCTCGATGATGAGTTCTCCCTCGCTCGGCGCATGGGCACCCGCCAGGATCTTGATGAAGGTCGATTTGCCCGCGCCATTGTCGCCGAGCAGTGCCAGCACCTCACCGGAGCGGATTTCCAGGTCGACATTGGCAAGCGCGGTCAGCGCGCCGAAGCGCTTGGCGATGTTTCTGGCCACAAGAAACGGTGCTGTCATGACGGGCTCCCCGGCGGTTGATCGGGCTGGGTGGCTAAACGGTCTTGCTCACCCAGCGCAGCACATTGGTCCAAAGGCGTGCATAGCCGGGCCATTCGACAAAACTGTTCGGCAGCCAGTGCGGGCCGATGTCCGACGTCCAGACCAGGGTGCGACCCTCGCCATGGCGACCGGTGACCAGCAGCGGATGGCCCCCTTGGTCCTGCGGCAGCCGCGCCAGCACTTCGACATCGTCCCGGTCGCGGGCGATGACCTCGTTGGCGCCGAGAAGAATGGGCCACTCGCCGTCTATGCCGGCAAAGAGCGGGTGATCCTTGGGCCCGATGATCTCAGGCCGAAAGCCCTCGGGAATTTCCAGCCGGTCGTCATTGGGCAGGCAGGTCACCGGCAGCGCATCCTCGACCGCCGTGCGATGCCAGCGGGCCTTGCCGTCGATGCCCTGGAAGGAGAAGTAGCCGCCGATCATGATCAGGCCGCCGCCGGCCTGCGTCCAGTCGCGCAGAAGCTTGAGCCGGTTGGGGACCGTCTTGCCGTGCAGCCAGACATCGGGGTGGAGCAGCAGCGAGTTCGCGCCGATGTCGGAGAGGATGATCGCCTTGTATTGCGACAGGCCCTCCATGGTAAAAGGCAGCTTTTCGACAGCCTCATGGGCCGGCATGTAGTCAAGATCGAACTCGCTGTCCTTCAGGGCGGCAACGAGCGGTGTTGCGCCCAGATGAAAGGTGACGCTGCCGAATTGGTCGAAGCCCTTGTAGTGGGTCGCCGAGCTCATCCAGCTCTCACCGACCAGAAGGACTTTTGCTCTCGCCATAATCATATTCTCCTGATTTCGCCAGATGGGCCGATGTCCAGAAACCGATAAGTCTTTGATTTAACTTGCCATCACAGTCTCGTTCGCCAAGGCGGTGGCCTTGAGGGTCGCGAAATCCGCGATGTAGCCCTGCGCGCCTTCGACAGTGGTCGTCAGGCTCGCGCCGATCGCGGCATAGCGGGCGGCGGCATCCAGCGACGCGCCATGCAGCCACAGGCTGAGGAAGATGCCGGCGAAGCTGTCGCCGGCGCCGGTGGCATCGACGCGGTTGACCGGCAGTGCCGGCACCTCGATCTGTGGGCCGCCGCCAGCCGGGAAGACGACCGCGCCGAATTCACCGAGCGTAAGCACCAAAGTTCCGCGCGGCTTGATGCGTGACAGCATCAGCCGCACCTCTTCGATCATGCTCGCCATCCCAGTGCGAAAGCCGAAAATCTCGCGCATCATCACGTCGTTGATGAAGGCCAGGTCGATCTGCCTGACCATCTGCATAAAAGCCTCCGGCGTGCGCGCGCTTTTGGGCAGGCCGGCCGAATGCAGGCTCACCTTCCAGCCGGCCTGATGAAAACGCTCTATCGATGCGGTCATCGTCTCATAGTGAAAGCCTTCGATATGAAGGCATGCCCGGCGCTGCTCGGGCTGGATGTCCAGGTTGGCGGTCAGGTCGACCTCACCCAGTTCGAATGGTTCGCTGATGATGGTGCGGCTGCCGTTACGCTCGATGATGACGATCGCCTGCGAAAGCCGGTTGTTGGGCGTGCTGCGGATCGGCAAGGCGTGGACACCCAGTTTGGCGAGCTCGCCCAGCGCCCAGTCGCTCTCGGCATCCCTGCCGACCGCTGTCGCCAGTTCCACGTCAAGGGCATAGGGCACCCCGACATCGGCGGCGGCAACCGCGAGATTGGCCGCCGGTCCGCCCAGCGCCTTTTCGATATGGCTGGCGGTGATGCGGTCGTCGCGATGCGGCAGCACGTCGACGCGGCACAGGAAGTCGACGCTGACGCGGCCAGCGACCAGAAGCCTTGGCAGGTGATCGAGATTTTTTGGCCTGCGGGGCGCGCGGCCGGGTAGCGAACGGGCGAAGGAACTCGGCCGGTACATCAGCGCGGCAACCGCTTTCTCGATGCGTTCGCGTGTGTCTTCCCTGAGGCCGGCGGTGCCATTGATGAAGTTCGAGACCGTGCCGATGGAGACACCGGCGGTTCGTGCGACATCCGCTATGGTAGGGCGCTTGCGTTGCAATTGCCTGGTTCCGATTGAAGCGTTTCAAACGGTAGCAGCGGAAACGTAGCGGCTCAATGAAACTATTTTCCAAAAAAATGGAGGCAATTTCTCCTTGTTGGAAGTGTGATCCGATATTTGCTCAACTTTCGGATCAATTTTTTCAAGATTGAACAATTTTCAAATTCTCTCGGCCAAAAAGATTGTGCCGCCGGGCCATCATCTTGGAAATCAGAGCACACGCGGCCGGCGCCGGAACAGGGGCTGCCGCACTTCCTGTTATCTCGGCGACGGTCTTCCCGGGCTGGTACGGGTCAAATTTCGGGCCAAGACTCCATGTTGGCATGCATCGGGCACTGGTCCCCGGGACACGCCGTAAATTCGCAGAGACGACAGAAATGGCTGACCCCGTATGCATCCGTCGCCAGTGGGCGCATCAGCTTCTCGAGGAGGCCGGTGAGCTGTTTTTCTTCAGCGGCGGTAAGGACTCCAAGATAGTCCTTGACCGCCGCGCAACGTGCGACGAGAGCGGGCAACACGGCTTTGCGGCCGGCCGGAGTGACGTGGAGATGCGTGGCACGCTTGTCTTCACCCTTGCGAGCTTCGACGAAACCCTGGGCCTCCAGCTTGTCGACGAGACGCACCGTCGCAGTGTGCGACAGGTTTAGCGCCCGCGCCAGCTGCGCGTTGGTGATGCCCTCCCAAAAGCCCATGATGTTGAGTGCGGCTGAGGCAGAGTCGGTTTGGTTGGGGTGACTTTTGAGGGTCGCCTCAACGCGTTCGGTAATTTCGCCAGCAAAGGCGGCAAGCATATTGGCGGTTCTCAAGCGGGTCATGGCGGCAATCTTTATCATGAGGGGTTGACGGCGCTAGCCTTTATGTGACTTATTATGTGCGTGCAGCACGCACTTATCAAGGAGAAAAGTCATGACGACTTTACAGAAATGGACCCTTTCGGCAGGGCAGGTGATAGCTCGATACAGCGTTGTCCTCTTTTTCGTGGTGTTCGGGGTGGCGAAGTTCACCCCGGCCGAAGCGACGGCGATTCACCCGTTGCTTGTTCACAGTCCGTTCTTGTTCTGGCTCCCCGAGTTGTTTGATCAGCAGTTGTCTTCGGGGATCATCGGTGTCGTGGAGATCGTCTTGGCTCTCATGATGGCCTCGCGTCCCGTTACGCCGTGGATCTCGGCGGTCGGCAGTTACGGCGTCGCTGCCTCGCTGGTGGTCACGCTGAGCTTCCTCGTCACCACGCCACAACTCGACCCGGCGCTTGGCGCCTTCATTATCAAGGACCTGACCCTTCTCGGGGTGGCACTTTGGTCCGCTGGTGAGGCCCTGGCGTCCACAAAGCCGCGCGTGGCTTCGCTTTGAAATGAACCCGGTGTGAGCAGTCAAGAGATCCGTCAGCGGACGTTAACAATCAGGAGATGGCAATGGGCGCCGTAATAGGGATGGGCACCAGAAATACGGCTCCCCACCAGAAGTGCGATAGAAGCAGACCACCGACGACCGGGCCGATCGCGCCGCCAAACGAGAAACTCGCAACCCAGACGCTTACGGCGAAGGTCCGCTGGCGGTCGTCACGAAACATGTTGCTGATGAGCGATAGCGTCGAGGGCGCCATCGTCGCGCCGGCGATCCCGATCAGCGCCCGAGCCAGGATGAGCATCTCGGCACTTCGTGCAAAGGCCGCGACCAGCGACAGGAGCCCGAAACATGCCGATCCAATCAGCAGCAGCTTGCGCCGGCCGATCCGATCGCCAAGAGCTCCCATGATGAGCAGCGACGCGGCCGCCAGAAAGCCGTAGATATCCACGATCCAGAGCAATTGAGCGGCCGTGGGCTTGAGGTCGGCGCTTAGCGATGGCACGGCCAGGTTCAGCACGGTCAGATCCATCGCGTAGAGGATGCAAGGCAGCGCGATGATGGCGAGGCCGATCCATTCGCGACGCGTGGCTCGGCCCGCGCGCGGACCAGTGTCGGATGCGCTTCTGCTGGCAGTCGGGCCGGTATGGCTGCCCGAGCATAAGACCCCAAACGCCGGGCGGCTTGATATCCTCAGCGCTGCCTTGTCTCTGGCGGCCGTGTTGCCGATCGTCTTTGGCATCAAGCTCATCGCCGAAGGCGGCAATTTCGTGTGGGCGACATCGGTGATCGCGTTGGGCCTGGTGCTCGCAGTGGTGTTCGTGAGGCGGCAGATGGACTTGCCTGATCCGCTCCTTGACTTACGGCTGTTCAGGCGGCCCGCCGTGACCGCAGCGCTCGGCATCAACATCCTCGACTTCTTTGTCGGCTTCGGAATTCTCGTTCTTGTTGCCCAGTACCTCCAACTGGTTTTGGGACTAACCCCCCTGGAAGCGGGCCTCTGGAGCATCCCGGCCGGGGTTGGCTTCGTGGTGGGATCATTGTTGACTTCGACCGTGCTCAGGCTGATGCGGCCAGCCTACGTTCTCGGCCTCGGCCTGGCGTTTGCAGCCGGCGGTCTCGCGCTGATGGCATACGCCGCGGAAATGCATAGTTTGATTCTGATTGTCCTGGGCAACGCGCTGTTTTCTGTCGGCTCAGCTCCGGGCATCGCGATCGTCGCGGACCTCGTCGTCAGCGCGGCGCCCAAGGAGCGATCCGGCGCTGCCTCGGCACTTTCCGAGACGGCCTCCGAGTTCGGTGGCGCGCTAGGCATCGCCTTGCTTGGCAGCCTCGCAACCCTGCTTTATCGTTCTGCGCTGGGCTTGGCCATGCCGACGGGCGTTCCCGTCAACACTATGGAGACTGCGCTACGCGGTATTGGAGCTGCAAGCAGCCTTACGCCAGGTCTCGGTAATGGCGGTGCGTTGTTGTCGGCAGCGCGAGGCGCATACACAAGCGCGGCGGACGTCACCTTCCTGACTGCTGCTGGGATAATGCTGGTGGCAGCGATCGTCGCGGTGACGATGTTCCGGGGGTCGAAGACGCAGGAATAAACCTCGCTTGGGCAAGCGCGATCTTGTCGGATGCCTTCATCTGCGCGCGGCCGCGACATGACGCAGCCACGACGCTCAGATTAGCAGCAGGCCATTCATGCTGGCGGATCCCTTCCGCCCGATGATGATGTGGTCGTGCACGGCGATGCCCAGCCGCTTGCCTGCGTCGATGATCTCTTTCGTCATCTCGATGTCGGCACGCGACGGCGTCGGGTCGCCCGACGGGTGGTTGTCGATCAAACCATCATGGATGGGATTGTTATATCGATCATATACTTACCAGGTCATAGCGGCGAGATGGGGTCGTCAATTGGGGCATGCCTCTAGTGACCACTCGTGATCTTTCACGTTCCAGCATGGGGAAACTTAGTCAGTACCCTGATGTCCCGATTGGCCACGGATTCCGAATGCTCATCGTCTCAATCGCAACGAACAGCTGGCATCCACGGGGCCCTCGCGTTCCAGTGCTACTTAAATGACGGTTGTGCCAGGGCATCGTCCTCCAGAAGGGTCCCCAGTTCGAGATTCTGTCAGCCCGAAGCCGCAGCAGTACAGATCAGGCGAGCCGTCGGCAGCCGTCTTCGGGTTTTCATCTTGAATCCTCAGAAACCGGCGCCAACTCTCCGGGGTTATGGGCACTCCGACCTAGGTGGCGCACCGCCCGCCGGCCCGGATTTGACGCGCGACCCTTTCGCTGCAAAGATATATTAACGACTTGTTTACCAAGCGTCAGCCGCCGCTGGGAATTGGGGGGAATTTGGAACCGTTTCTGGGTGCGAACCGTCTTAATTGGGATGATCGGGCCGAACTGCATTCGACCGACACAACGGGCAGCTACCAGATCGAAAATGTGCTGGCAGGCGGATCCAATCTCTATGAGCTGGAAACGGGCGAGGTCGGAGATATTGTCGGCAAGGATATCGTCCATTTGCAGTGTCATATCGGGCTCGACACGATCAGCTTGAAGAACCTCGGCGCGGGCAGCGTGACCGGCCTCGACTTTTCACCGACGGCTATTGCTGCTGCGCGGGATTTCGCGGCGAAGGCAGGCACTGATGTGCGCTTCGTGGAAGCGCCACTATTCGAGGCAGTCGAAGCGCTCGGCCGGACCTTTGACATCGCCTACGTTACCTGGGGTTCGGTAAATTGGCTGGACGATGTGTTCCGCTGGGCGCGGGTTGTTGCCGATCTCCTGCGACCAGGCGGCCGGCTCTATATGGCCGAGGGCCATCCGTTGATGTTTCAGTGTGATCGTAAGGCCGCGGCGCTGGAGTTTAAGCACGATTGGCGAACGCCTATAGCTCGACCGCTCGCATGGAACGAGGAACGGACCTATACCGGCGACGACCGCATTTTGAAGCATCCTCGGTATTATGAGTGGATCCATCCGATCAGCGACGTGGTGAACGCGCTGATTTCAGCGGGGCTGACGCTCGATTTTCTGAATGAGCATGACACGGTTTCGTGGCAGCACTTTTCATTTGCAGTGAGGGCAGGCAAGGATATGTACGGCTTGCCAAACAACTCCCCCAAGATCCCAATGGCCTATTCCATTGGCGCGACGAAGCGAAGCGTCGGCAAGATACCATACCTTGTTGCTCCCAAAGCGATTGAGGGCCACTAGTTCTACTGTTAATCCGGGTTTTCATTGTCATCGCCGAGGCACGATTACCACAACCCCGGAATCGTCCCCAGCCGATACGTTGCCTCATTGAGTGGCGGCTGGTTCCAACCCCTCCGGCGGCGTGCCAGAACGACCTCAGCGGTCGGACAGTGCAAAGTTTTCAGGACTGTGAAGTTCAAAATTAATTAATGACAGCTAATGTTCCATCGGCGGGTCGATCCGAGAACCTGAATAACACAAGGGGGTTTTCACCCTATTGGCTCTTTTCGGCGCTAGGTTAGGCGGCATAAAGGATGCCGTGTTTTCGTCGGCAAATATTCCGGCGGCAGTGGCGGTTTTGGTTATTGCCATCAGCGCGGCGTATGCGGACCACCAGAACAAAATCGTTTCGGACCAGGCCGTCCGCGCTGATGTCCTAGCCAAGGTCAATCTGATCCGCGCCAAGCTGGAAGGGAATATCAACGGAAACCTTCAACTCGTGCATGGGCTGGTCGCAACGGTCGTGACTGAACCCTACATGGGACAGCAACGCTTCGCCTCGCTCGCGAGTAATCTGTTTGGCGAGGGCTCGCAATTGAACAACATTGCCGGCGCACCCGATCTGGTCGTTTCCTTGATGTACCCGCTAGAAGGCAACGAGAAAGCCGTGGGCCTCGATTACCGTAAGGACGATCGGCAGCGCGACGCCGCGCTACGGGCGCGAGACGGGCGCAAGTTGATTCTTGCCGGTCCGGTCGAGCTGAAGCAGGGAGGCCAAGGCTTCATCGGCCGGTTTCCTGTTTTCGTGCCGAGTGCGGGCAACACTGAAAGGTTCTGGGGCATCATTTCCGCTGTTGTCGACGTGCAGCGCCTTTACAAGGCGAGCGGCCTGTTCGACGATGATCTCGGGATTGACATCGCGCTCATCGGTAAAGACGCCCTCGGCCCAAGCGGAGATCAATTCTTCGGCGATGTGGGCGTCCGCAAAAACAATCCAGTGACGGCCGAAGTTCTGCTCCCGTCGGGATCGTGGCAGATCGCAGCCATCCCCAGAAACGGCTGGCCTTCGACGCCCAGCAACGCGTGGTTCTTGCGTGCGATCATGGCCGCGGCCGGGGCGTTGGTTGTGGTGCCATTCTTGGTCACAGGTCGTCTGATCGGCGAGAGACAGCGCAACTATGCGGAACTGCGTCGATTGTCGAGACGACTAGAACTCGCTTTGGAGGCATCGGCTATTGGCGTTTGGGAACACGATCTCGCAACCAATGACCTGTCGTGGGACGATCGCGTCAATGAAATATATGGCAAACCCAACGATGGAGGACGTCGCGGCTACTCTGATTGGGCGGGCGCAATTCACCCCCTAGATTTGGCCGGCGCCAATGCGGATTTCGACAATGCTGTGGCCAGCCGCGGAACATATTCGTCGGAGTACCGGATTGTTCGTCCGGATGGCGAGATTCGTCATGTCCGATCCAAAGCGACCATATACCAAGCCCCAAATGAGACACCCAAAATGATCGGGGCGGAATGGGACGTGACAGCCGACGTCCTGCTGAACAGCGATCTGGTTCGCGCAAAACAGCTGTCCGAGTCTAAAAATGCAGAACTCGAGGCGGCCAGGGCGCGAATAGAGCATATCGCGCTTCACGATTCGCTGACCGGTTTGCCCAACCGTCGTTACCTCGACCAGGTATTGGAAGAGTACGCGGCGAACGCCAGGCGCGACGGCGGTTATGCGGCCCTGCTTCACATCGACCTGGATCGGTTCAAGCACATCAACGATACGCTTGGCCACGCCGCGGGCGACGCGATGTTGGTTCACGCATCTACCGTCCTCCGATCCAAGGTCGAGGAGGGGGGATTCGTCGCTCGGATCGGAGGAGACGAATTCGTCGTGCTGTGCACGGTGCATGACGATATCAAGCAACTGGCGCTGCTGGCTGACCGCGTCATCAGCCAGATGAGCGAACCCGTCTACTACCAGGGCCACCGATGCCGTTTTGGTGTTAGTGTGGGAATTGCGATCGACAATGGAAAAGACGTCGAAGCCAAGCACCTGCTGGTGAACGCCGACATCGCGCTTTACCGAGCAAAGAGTCGTGGGCGCAATCGGCACGAATTCTTCACTGAGGCGATGCAAAGCGAAATCGTCGACACAAAGCGGATCGCCGATGAGGTGCTTGGCGGCCTTGAGCGTAACGAGTTCATAGCCTTCTACCAGCCCCAATTTAGCGCAAAGACGCTCGAAATTGTCGGAGTCGAGGCGCTTGCGCGATGGAGGCACCCAAAGAAGGGTATTTTAGCGCCGGATGTCTTCCTAAGGATTGCAGAAGAACTAAATGTCGTCTCGACGATCGATCAAACCATACTGAACCAAGCGCTTTCGGATTTCCAAGGCTGGTCTGCCGCGGGTCTTCATATACCGCGCGTATCAGTCAATGTTTCGGCACGGCGCCTTCAGGACGAAGAACTCATAAAGAGCTTGAGAGATCTGAATATCAAGGAGGGAACAGTTTCGTTCGAGCTTGTTGAGTCCATTTTCCTAGACGAAAACGATGATCTGGTAACTTGGAATGTCGATCAGATTAAGCAACTCGGCATTGATATAGAGATAGATGATTTTGGTACGGGCTATGCCTCCATAGTCAGCCTGCTCAAGCTGCAGCCTCGCCGACTGAAGATAGATCGGCAACTGGTCATCCCAATTGTCGAATCGCCTCAACGAAGGCAGGTTGTCTCGTCGATCATTGAAATCGGCAAGTCCTTGGGTATCGAGGTCGTAGCGGAAGGCGTCGAGACGATGAAGCACGCAAGGGTACTCAAGGACTTGGGCTGCGACATATTACAGGGTTATGCTTTTGGGCAGGCGTTGGATTCCAACGGCTTAAAGGCGTTTGTTCGCTCTCGGCGGCTGCGCGCGGCCAGCTAAGTGTCAGGCCGGCGTTTGACTGGCACGATTGGGTCGGCAGGGCGATCGTTACCCGCCTTCGGCCATTCCCGTGGCAGCCCCGATCCATCATTTCGTGCTGACGGCCCAGGTACTCGAATGCATGCTCTTCAGACGTAGCAGCAATAGGCGCACAGTGGGACTGCCGCATCAGCCCAGTTCATTCCGGTCAGCAACAAGATCTAGATCAGCAGCAAACCCTTCATGCTGGCGTATCCCTTCCGGCCAATGATGATGTGGTCGTGCACGGCGATGCCCAGCCGCTTGCCTGCGTCGATGATCTCTTTCGTCATCTCGATGTCGGCGCGCGACGGCGTCGGGTCGCCTGACGGATGGTTGTGCACCAGGATGATCGCGGTGGCCGACAGCTCAAGCGCCCGCTTGACCACTTCTCGGGGATAGACCGGCGTGTGGTCGACAGTGCCGGTCTGCTGCACCTCGTCGGCGATCAGCGCGTTCTTCTTGTCGAGGAACAGGATGCGGAATTGTTCGCGTGCCTCGAAGGCCATGGCCGAGCGGCAATAGGCGAGAAGCTGCGTCCAGGACGAAAGGACTTCTCGGCCATGCACCTCGCCGTGTGCCATGCGCTGCGCTGTCGCCGCGACGATTTTCAAGTCGAGCGCCACGGTCGGGCCGATGCCCTTGATCTCCTGCAGCAGGTTGATGGGCGCGCCAAGCACTTCGGCCAGCGTGCCGAAGCGCGCCAGCAGCGCCTTGGCGGCAGGCTTGGTGTCGGCGCGCGGGATCAGCCGGAAGAGCAGGAGCTCCAGAAGTTCATAATCGGGCAGGGCGTCTGGACCCGCTGAGGCAAAGCGCTCGCGCAAGCGGTCGCGGTGGCCGAGATAGCCAGGTTTTTCGGCTGGAGCCTGCCTGGCCTTCGCCGTGGGCCGAACCGGCACCTCGGAGAAGAAACTCCGCTCGTCGTCGCCTGTGTCTCCCATATGCCCCCGCATCCAGCCAATCACGCGGACAAGCTGCCGCCCGACCCGGCGAAATACTAGGCCGGCAGGCCGGGGCGGTCGAGTTTTTTTGGCGACAGTGTGAAAACCCCGCAATTGGCAATCACGCCGAACCTGCTTTCGCATTGCGTGGCGGGCGAACCATCGCGCAGGCAGTCAAACCCGTTCATCCAACCTTGCCGCCAAGCCCGTCCATCACCGCGCGGATCAGCGGCACATCCTTGATATCCGTGTGCACGACCAACCAGAGTTCACGCGTCAGCGGATCGCCCGGCAAGGGCAGCCTGGTCAAATTCAGATCCGCCGCCATGAAATCAGGCAGCAGCGCGACGCCGCCGCCGGCCTTGACGGCAGCCAGTTGAAACTCCAGCGTCGAGGCGCGGATGGCGACCGGACGGCTTCCCACAATTTGCGCAAGCAGCCTTTCCTGCGGCGACGAGGCCATGGTTTCCTCGTACCCTATGAAGGACCAGTCCGTTTCGCGCGTCGCGGCCAGATAGGCGGGATCGGCATAGAGGCTGAAACCTATCTCGCCGATCTTGGTGACGGTCAGGTCGCCCCGTTCCGGCCGCGCCATCCGTACGGCGATATCCGCCTCCCGCCGTCCAAGCGACGCATAGCGCGTCTCGCCGATGACCACGATATTGATGCCGGGATGCCTTTGCCGGAGGCCAACGAACCGCTCCGCCAGCAGCGCGGTCGCCAGGGCGGGCGGGGCGCTGACCCGGACGGTGCCGGTATGCCGGTTTTCGGTATTCAGCGCCGCCCGCTCGATCATCAGCGCATCTTCGCTCATGCGTGTCGCGATGCTGGCGATCTGCTGGCCCTTGGCGGTCAGCGAAAGGCGGCGCCCGCGCCGGTCGACGAGCTTGGCGCCGATCCTCTCTTCCAGATGCGCCACGCGTCTGGCCACCGTCGCATGCTCCACACCGAGTGCCCGGGCAGCGGCCGAGAGTGTGCCCAGGCGGGAAAGGGCGTGGAAATGGCGCAAGTCTTCCCAATCCGGCATCTGATCGTTTTTTCCCATTGGCTGGCAAATTATAGGTAATTTTCAATCAGCTTGCCATCTGCCATTCATCCCATGAAGCATCAGATTGGAGAATGAGGATGGATATCGCCGTTACGCTGACCGCCACGGGAGGCATCGACCAGTTGCAGGTGTCGCAGCGCGCGCCGCAATCTCCCGGCCCGAAGGAGATCCGGATCCGTCATGAGGCGATCGGCGTCAATTTTCTCGATATCTACCATCGCAAGGGCATCTACCCGCTGCCCGCCTATCCCCATGTGCTGGGTGCCGAGGGAGCGGGGATCGTCGAGGCGGTCGGCTCGGAGGTCGCGTTGCTTGTCCCGGGCGACCGCGTCGCCTATGCCGGCGCTCCGGTCGGTGCCTACAGTTCCACGCGCCTTTTGCCGGCGGAGCGGGCGATCAGGCTGCCGGCCGGGATCGGATCGCGTACAGCGGCGGCATCGACGCTGAAAGGCATGACGGCCTACATGCTGCTCAACCGCGTTTACGCCGTGAAGCCGGGCACCGCCATCCTGGTCCATGCGGCGGCGGGTGGTCTTGGGGCTATTCTGGTCCGTTGGGCAAAACATCTGGGCGCAACGGTGATCGGCACGGTCAGTTCCGAGGAAAAAGCCGCTCTTGCTCGCACTCACGGCGCCGACCATCTCATCGTCGGACGCGACGCCGATCTCGTCAGGGAGGTCATGGAGTTGACGGGCGGTCGCGGCGTGGATGTCGGCTATGACGGCATTGGTGGCGCCATGCTTGCCAAGACGATCCAATGCATAAGGCCATTCGGCACTGCCGTGAGCTTCGGTCAGGCCGCCGGGCCGATCCCTCCGGTTTCGCTCGACCAGTTACGGCCCAACCGCGCTCTCGCTCACCCGAGCATCATGGCCGCGACCGGCGACCAGGCTTTCTACGTCGAAGCCGCGGCAGCCCTGATCGATGCCTTTCGTCTGAACATTACGGCGGCCGTCGGCGGGGAATTCGCGCTCAACGATGCAGCCGTGGCCCATACGGAACTCGAAGCCGGACGGACGACCGGAAGCCTGCTTCTGATTCCATAAGGTTGGCATCCGCGCGCCAGCTGATGATCTTGCGGGTCCCGGTGGGCGCGCGGGCGTGCTGGCTAGGCCGGCAGGCCGGGACGGTCGAGGTTGTTGGGCGAGAGCGTGAAAATCTCGCAGCCCGTGTCGGTCACGCCGATCGTGTGCTCGTACTGCGCCGACAGCGAGCGGTCGCGCGTCACCGCCGTCCAGCCATCCGACAGCACCTTCACATGCGGCCGGCCGAGATTGATCATCGGCTCGATGGTGAAGATCATGCCGGGCCGCATCTCGACGCCTTCATTGGCGCTGCCATAGTGCAGGATGTTCGGGGCGTCGTGGAAGAGCTGGCCGACGCCGTGGCCGCAGAAGTCGCGCACCACCGAGCAACGCTCCGCCTCGGCATAGGTCTGGATGGCGGCACCGATGGCGCCGGTGCGCGCACCCGGCCTGACCGCGGCGATGCCGCGCATCAGGCATTCATGGGTGACCTCGAGCAGGCGTTCCGCCGCGCGCTTGATGGTACCGACCGGATACATGCGCGAGGAATCGCCGTGCCAGCCATCAAGGATGTAGGTGACGTCGATGTTGACGATGTCGCCATCCTTCAGCGGCTTGTTGTCGGGAATGCCGTGACAGACGACATGGTTGATCGAGGTGCAGGACGATTTCGTGTAGCCACGATAGTTGAGCGTCGCCGGCAGCGCGCCGTGATCCATGCCGAACTCGAAGACGAAACGGTCGATGGTGTCGGTGGTGACGCCGGGCGCGACCATCGGCACCAGCTCGTCCAGGCAACGCGCGGTGAGGTCGCATGCCTTGCGCATGCCGGCAAAACCGTCCTCGCCATAGAGGCGGATCTGGCCGGTGTTTCTGAGGGGGGCCGTGGCGGCGTCGAGATAGGTGACCATTTTGTCCGTGTAGAAGGGTGGGCGCTGGAGGAGTGCTGGCATGAAAATCTCACCAGATTTGGCACTTAGGGGCAAAAGGTTCAAGGAAGAACTGCCCGATGCAGCCAGAGCCGGCCGGATATTCGTCGCGTCGGGGCGATCTCTTGCCGGGTTTCGCACGGTTTGCTTTCCTTTCCAGCCATCGTGCGCTAGGGCGGGACGATGTTTTGGAGATCGCGTCCAGCCCTGAAGCGCGCCAGATCGCTTGAAGCGCCGTTGACGGCAGCCTGCTCATGTCTGATGGGCCTGGTGCTGCTGGCGATGCTGTGCCTCGGCCGGCCTGATGTGCCTGCCTTCGCGGACCCTGCCCAGGGCGGTGCCAGCGTTGGCCTCGAACGGTCTGGCGAAGTGGCGGCGCTGCTGCGCGTCACCAACAAGGCACAGGCACTGGAGATTCGCAGCGCCCGGCCGGTGCTGGCCAAGTTCGCCGGCTTCCTTCCGGCCTTGCCGGCTCCGCAAGCTGTTTTCCTTTGGCTCGCACCAACGTTGCCGGCGGCGGTTGTTGCCGGATCTGGCGCGGTCTCCGCCCCTGGCGCGAGCACCAACCAGCCGCGTGCGCCGCCGTTCACGCAGGCCTGAGCGGTCAAGGACCGCACCTTCCCCCTCATTCCTAGCCATTCGCGTCGCGACCCGTGCGGCGGCCATGAGTCGCGCATGGGTGGCGCGTCGCGTCATTTTCGGATGATTGCAATGCAACAACGTATCAAGACATTCAAAAGCCTGTCGCGCGCGGCCTCGGCTGCTTCCTTTCTGTCCGTCCAGACGTTCATCTGCATCGGAACCGTTTATTGGGCAATCGCCGAGACGCTCTATCTGTCGGGAAGCGGAGCGCTCGTCCTTGGCGCCCTGTTCGCCTTGCCGTCGGCCTATGTTCTGCTGATGGTGGTGCGCATGGCCTTCGATGCGGAGACCGACCCGGCCAATCAATAATCGCGCTGCCAACTTGGAAAGTGCTGCCGGACTAGCTGGTGCCGGCAGAACTTCCCTTGGCCCGTTTGCAGCAAAAATGGCCGTTCCGCAGTGACGACACATTTGCGTGCCACAAGCCGGTCAAAGCAACTTTTGACGACGAACGGCGTTGCTTGGGCGACGCCAGTTCGGGAGATGTCTGATGGACAGATTGCAATTCGAGGTGCCGGTGCGCATCGCACAAGGCCCCGGCTTGCCCGTCGAGGAGATTTACAGCGTCGAGCAGGCGCTGGACTTTCTCCAGGATTGGCCGGCGCGCCGGCAGGGACCGGTGTACCAAAAAGCTTTCAATGCCTGCTTTGGCGCTACGGTGGACGTGGTCAAGACCGAGGATGCCTGCCGGGCATTCATGGTGTTCTGCCGCGTCACCGGACTGATGGCCAGCGACATGATGGCGCCGCGCAAGCGTGGCGGCGAGGCAAGGGCGCTGCAGGCCTGAGGGCTGCTTTGCCTGTTCCGGTCGACCAACTCCGCCTTCTCAACCAACCTGGCTTGAATGTGCGTGATGATCCCGTGCCTGGATCGTCATCCGCATTTCCTCGCACGGCGACGCGTCGGCAGCGGCATTAAGCTTCCGTTTCCACCTTGGCGGCTACGCCATTGCTTGTTCAGCAATGGTTGATTCGTTGCGTCAGTTCATGGTTTGGAAGATGTCCCCAGAAAAAGTCCGTGCATTCCCGATCGACCGTCAGCTATTCCTAGTTAGAGAAGTTGCAGCCAAGCTCGACCATCTGCATGGCGAGCCTGCAGCCTCGTTCTGGAGGGCTAAAGCAGCCGAGTTGCTTGACCTGATTGTCGGGTCGGGCAGGGACAGAGCAACCGCCAGTGACGAAGTACGCAGGTTTTTCCTGGCCGTACAGAGAGAGCTTTCGGCTGGACTGGCGGCCGAGCCGAGTCCAATTCTTCC
Source organism: Mesorhizobium sp. AR02 (assembly GCF_024746835.1). Taxonomy (NCBI): domain Bacteria; kingdom Pseudomonadati; phylum Pseudomonadota; class Alphaproteobacteria; order Hyphomicrobiales; family Phyllobacteriaceae; genus Mesorhizobium; species Mesorhizobium sp. AR02. The sequence goes on from NZ_CP080531.1 coordinate 6,256,234, forward strand.
CGCCTGAAGCAAATATTTCTCTATTGCGTCACGCTGTTTGCTCCAATAGCGCGTAAACACTACGTTTTGCTGTGGATTTGTGTGCTTGAACGGCAACACTGCGCCCAATTTACATCACCTCTATTCTTAGGAGCGCCCATAGCCATTGCAATCTGCTAGGTTGCATTAGCAAGGGCAGATTCGCGCCGGGGGCGGTGCGGGTCAGGGGGGGTGATGATGACTCGTGTTGGTGGGGGCGCAGCCGAGTCTCGCTTTGTTTCAGACTGGTTGAAGCAGGGATTTCTTGGCCTTTCAGGGTTTGCGGCGATAGCGGCCATTCTGACGGCGTTGACGCTGTTCGTCGGCTCGACGGGTCCTGCCGAAGCGACTTGCACGGGGCCGAGCGGTGGTGTCGAGAATTGCGCGGGCGCCGGAACACAGTCTGACATCAGCTACAGCCCACCCGTTACGACGCTCAACGTCAACACACTGACGATCGACCCCAGCCGGATATCCCTGACCGGTACAGGCGCGGCGCCGCCGCCACCGGGCGCCGGGGTCCAGCACTACACCTGCAGCAGCAATGATCCAGCACGGTGCACGATCACTCCCGCAACGCCCGCCAGTAACGGGCATCCCGCCACTGCCGAGTCATGCGCTGGCCCGGATTGCGTCGCACCACCGGTCAAGGCCGACGGTGGGCCTTCGGGCACGTCAGGCCCGACACTTGTGGTCAACTACAATCAACCCGCGGCCAACACCAATACGCCCAACAGCGGCGCGGTGATCGCGACCGGCACCATTGGTGTTCTCGGCGCCTCGAATGGCAGCCGCGGCGGCAATGGCAGCAACGGCTACGTCTTCTCCGATGGCGGTGACGGCCATGACGGTGCCGATGGCGGCACTGTAACGGTCAATGTCGATGGCGCCGTCAAGACGAGCAACAATTGCGTCCTGCCCACAGCTTGTCCCAACGCGGGCATCGTCGCGAGCAGTGTCGGCGGCGACGGTGGCGATGGTGGCGACGCAAAGGGCATTTCGGGTGACGCCGGCAACGGCGGGCTGGGTGGCAGCGGCGGCAACGCCACCGTCAATTTCAACAGCGGAAGTGTCGAAACGCTGGGCAATTATTCGGCGGGCATTGCCGCCATCAGCCAGGGCGGCCATGGCGGTAATGGCGGCGGCGGCGGCGGCCTGGTCTTCAATCCGGGCGGCGGCAGCCCGGCGGGCGCTGGCGGCAACGCCAATGTCTTCACTGGCGTCGGTACGACAATCACCACCTATGGCATTTATTCGCACGGCATAGCCGCCCAGTCGATCGGCGGCGGCGGCGGCGGCAGCGCCGGTGGTTTCGGCCTGTTTTCGTCCTCCGGCGGCGGCGGCGGCAATGGCGGCAATGGCGGCATCGTCCAGGTCACCAACAATGCTGATATCACCACCTGGGGCAACAACTCACAGGGTATCCTGGCCCAGACGATCGGCGGCGGCGGTGGCGACGGCGGTTCGAACTTCGGTCTGTTCGCTTCGGGCGGCAGCGGCAGTCTCGGCGGCAATGGCGGCCCCGCCAATGTCGTGACGGTTGGCGTCACCAATTCCGGCGCGATCGTCACCCATGGCCAGGAATCCAACGGCATCTTGGCGCAGTCGATTGGCGGCGGCGGCGGCAATGGCGGCAATTCCGGCGGTCTCGTGTCGCTTGGCGGCGACGGCGCCTCGACCACCAATGGCGGCATCGTCGAGGTGACGAACACATCAGCCGGTTCGATCAGCACCGACGGCAAGCAGTCCGCCGGCATCTTCGCACAGTCGGTCGGCGGCGGCGGCGGCAATGGCGGCACCTCGGGCGGCCTGTTCTCGGCCGGCGGCAAGGGCGGCGCCGGCGGCAACGGCGCGCGGGTGACGGTGACCAATGCGGGTGACATCGAGACCGGAAAAAATGGCGCCGCTTCAGTCAATTCCGCCGGCATCTTCGCGCAATCGGTCGGCGGCGGCGGCGGCAATGGCGGCGGCGCGTTCTCCGGCGGCATCGGCTTCAGCGTGGCGATTGGCGGCGCCGGCGGCAGCGGCGGCACGTCCGGCGCGGTGGAGGTTCTGCGCGACGCCAGCGATACAGCCTATTCGATCATTACCCATGGCGACCAGTCGGATGCCGTTTTCGCGCAATCGATCGGCGGCGGTGGCGGCAATGGCGGATTTTCGGTTTCGGGTGCGGTCGGCGTGCTTGCGCTCGCCATGGGCGGGGCTGCCGGCAATGCCAGCGACGGCAACATCGTGACGGTGGAGACCGCCGGCTCGCTGACCACTTATGGCCAGGGATCGCGTGGCATCTTCGCGCAGTCGATCGGCGGCACAGGCGGCAATGGCGGCGCCGCGATCGCGGTGGCGGTCAACGCCACCGGAACATTCGCGGCGGCGATCGGCATTGGCGGCGACGGCGGCGCCGGCGGTGCATCGAAACTCGTGACCGTGTCGAGCCTCAGCGACATCTCGACGGCCGGCAACAATGCCGGCGGCATCGTTGCCCAATCGGTCGGCGGTGGTGGCGGCAATGGCGGCTATTCGATCGGCGGTGCCATCGGCGGCGCGGTCGGTATTGCCGTCAATATCGGCGGCAAGGGTGCCGGCGGTGGTTATGGTGCCGACGTCATTGTCGGCAGTTCCGGTTCGATCCACACAAAAGGCAACAATTCGACCGGCATCTTGGCGCAATCGGTCGGCGGCGGCGGCGGCAATGGCGGCTTCACCATCTCGGCAGCCCTTGGCGGCGGCGCGGCGAGCGTCGGTCTTGGCGGTGCCGGCGCTGAGGGCAGCAATGCCGGCAACGTCACCGTCAATGCAGACGGCGCCGGCCATGCGATCGCTACTGGCTATGCCGGCACATGGAACCTTGTCACCGAAGGCAAGAACGCGGTCGGCATCCAGGCCGAAAGCATTGGCGGCGGCGGCGGCAATGGCGGCTTCTCCGGCAGCCTCGCGGCAGGCGGCCTTGTCGGCGTCGGTGTCAGCCTCGGCGGCACTGGCGGGGGCGGCGGCGACGCGGGTACGGCGACCGTCAACAATGGCAAGAAGGTCGGCAACACTGTCACCCAGAACAATATCCTGACGATAGACGACAACTCGACCGGCATCCTGGCGCAGTCGATCGGCGGCGGTGGCGGCAATGGCGGCTTTGCCGTGACGCTCAGCGTCTCCGGTTCCTATGAAGGCGCCGGCGGCGCGGCCGCTGTCTCGGTCGGCGGCAGCGGTGCCACCGGTGGCGTCGGCAAGGACGTTTTCGTCACCAGCTACGGCAACATTGCCACTTACGGCAAACAGTCCGACGGCATCTTGGCGCAGTCGATCGGCGGCGGTGGCGGCAATGGCGGCTTCAGCGTCGCCGGCACGTTCACGACCGGAGCGCTCGGCGCTTCGGTCGCCGTCGGCGGCAGTGGCGGCAGCGGGCAGAGTGCAGGCGAGGTGACGGTGACCTCGACCGGTAACATCCAGACCCATGGCGACCAGTCGATCGGCATCATGGCGCAGTCGGTCGGCGGCGGTGGCGGCAATGGCGGCTTCGCCGGTGCCGGCGCGATCACGCTGCAGGGCGTCAGCGCCGCGGTCGGGCTTGGCGGCAATGGCGCCGGCGGCGGCAGTGCCAAAACGGTCCGCGTCACCTCGACCGGCGACATCACCACCTATGGGGACCAGGCGATCGGTATTCTGGCGCAATCGGTCGGCGGCGGCGGCGGCAATGGCGGTTCGACCGTTTCGCTGGCGCTTGCCAAGGATGCCGGTATCGGCGTGGCGCTTGGCGGCAAGGGCGGCGCGGCCGGCAACGGCCTTGATGTCACTGTCATCTCGACAGGCAACATCTCGACGGGCGCCGGCTTCACATCAGGCGGTGTTCGCGGCACGGGTGCGGCCGGCATCCTGGCGCAATCGGTCGGCGGCGGTGGCGGCAATGGCGGCTTCGCCGGCACGCTCGGCGGCGGCAAGTCGATCGCTGTCGGCGTGGCGTTTGGCGGCAGCGGCGCCGGCGGCGGCAGCGCCGACATCGTCAAAGTCACCTCGACCGGCAACATCTCGACCAATTTCGACAATTCGTCCGGTATCATCGCCCAGTCGATCGGCGGCGGCGGCGGCAATGGCGGCTTCAGCGTTGCCGTCACCGGTGCGCTCGGCGACCCTGATGCGGCGACGGCGTCGGTGGCGATCGGCGGCAAGGGCGGTGTCGGCGGCGTCGGCAAGGACGTGACCGTGACGAGCACCGGCACGATCACGACAACAGGCAAATTCTCCAATGGCATCCTGGCGCAGTCGATCGGCGGTGGCGGTGGCAATGGCGGCTTCGCGGTCGCCGGCTCGGCCACAACAGGCAATGCCGGCATCGGCGTTGGCGTTGGCGGCACCGGCGCCACCGGTTCGACATCAGGCAAGGTGATCATCAACAGCTACAGCCTTGTCGACGCGAATGGACAGCCGGTGCTGCAGGCGCCTGCCTCGAACACTGTGTCGATCTGGACCCAGGGCGACAATTCATCCGGCATTTTCGCGCAGTCGGTCGGCGGCGGCGGCGGTTCGGGCGGCTTCGCGGGCAGCCTCGGCGTCGGGCTCGGCGGCGGGCTGGGCGTCAGCATCGGCGGCGGCGCCGGATCCAGCTCGACCGCCGATACGGTCACCGTCACCAGCTACAACAACATCCTGACCGGAGGGAAAGACTCCTTCGGCATCATGGCGCAATCGGTTGGCGGCGGCGGCGGCAATGGCGGCTTTGCCATCGCGCTGGCCGGCAGCAAGGATATGGCGGCGAGTGTCGCGGTTGGCGGCTCCGGCTCGAGCGGCGGCGACGCCGCGGTCGTCACCGTCACCAGCACCGGTAACATCAAGACCACCGGCGATGGTTCGCATGCGATCTTCGCGCAGTCCGTCGGTGGCGGCGGTGGCAATGGCGGTGGCGCCGTGGCCGGCACTTTGACCGGCCAGGGTACGGGCAGTCTCGCCGTCGGTGTCGGCGGTTCGGGCGACAATGGCGGCGACGCCAAAGCGGTGACCGTCACCTCGACCGGCGACCTCAGGACCGAAGGCTTGAAAGCCGACGGCATCCTGGCGCAGTCGATCGGCGGCGGCGGCGGCAATGGCGGCTTCACCGGCGCGCTGGCGATCACCACGGGGGCCGGCGCGATTGGCGTCGGTGTCGGCGGTTCAGGCAAGGGCGGCGGCAATGCCGACACGGTCACCGTGACCTCAACCGGCAACATTGTCACCCTCAAGAACGGTTCGAACGGCATACTGGCGCAATCCGTCGGCGGCGGCGGTGGTAATGGCGGCGCCGCGGTCACCATCGCCGGCGCGGGCCAGAAAGCAGCCGCGGCGGTTTCCGTCGGCGGCGCCGGCGCCAAGGGCGGCACCTCCCAGCTGGTCACGGTCAACAACATCGGCACGATCGACACGACCGGCGACAAGGCGAACGGTATCCTCGCCCAGTCGATCGGCGGCGGCGGCGGCACCGGCGGCTTCGCCATTTCTGGAGAGATGGTCGTCGACGGCGCCGGTGGCGCGGCCGTCAGCATCGGCGGCAACGGCGGCACCGGCCAGGATGGCGGCCGCGTCATCGTCAACAGCAATGTCGGCACCACGCTCGCCAACAACAATGCGACCATCCACACCGTTGGCGGCGATTCCAATGGCATCTTCGCGCAATCGGTTGGCGGCGGCGGTGGTGATGGCGGCTTCTCCGGCGCGGTTTCGGTCACCGGCCAGAATGCCAAGGCCGCGATCGGCGTCTCCGTCGGTGGCTCGGGAGCCGGCTCAGGCGACGGCAAGACCGTCAACGTCACCTCGGTCGACAACATCCTGACCGAAGGCAATGGCGCGAACGGCATCCTGGCGCAGTCCGTCGGCGGCGGCGGCGGCAATGGCGGTTTCTCCTTTGCCGCGACAATCAAAGGCTCGCTCGGCAAGAACCAGAGCAAGAACGGCGCGGTCTCGGTATCGCTCGGCGGCGGCGCCGGTTCCGGTGGCGATGCTGAAAAGGTCACGGTCGATTCCACCGGCATCATCCAGACCGGCGGCGACAAGGCCTTCGGCGTGCTGGCGCAATCGGTCGGCGGTGGCGGCGGCACCGGCGGGCTTAGCGTGGCGGCGGCTCTCAACCTCGGTGAGGGCGGCAACCAGATCACCGCCGCGGTCGGCGGCGAAGGCGGTGGCGGCGGCATCGGCGGCGAAGTGCTGCTGACGCGCCACGGCTCGACCACCACCACCGGCGATCAGTCCATCGGCCTCTTTGCGCAGTCGGTCGGCGGCAGCGGCGGCAATGGCGGCATGGCGATCTCCGGCGTGATTGCAGGCACCGATGCCAAGACCCTGTCGGCCAGCGTTGGCGGCTTCGGCGGCGCCGGCACCAACAGCGGCAAGGTGACGATCGACAACACTGGCGCCATTTCGACCTATGGCGTCGAATCGCATGCCATCCAGGCACAGTCGATCGGCGGCGGCGGCGGCAATGGCGGCATGGCCGTCTCGGCCGTGATCGGCTCGCTCGGCACCGGAACCAATTTCAATGCCGGCGTCACGGTCGGTGGCTTCGGCGGAGACGCCGGCTTTGCCGGCGACGTCTTCGTGACCAATCATGGTCTGTTGCAGACCGGCTTGCTCGCGGCCGGCCAGACCACGACCAATGGCGATGGAGCCTACGGCATCTTCGCGCAGTCGGTCGGCGGCGGCGGCGGCTCCGGCGGCAACGCCATCACCGGCGTGCTCGGCCTCAACGGCAACAATGCCGGTACGCAGGTCAATGTCAGTGTCGCCGTCGGCGGCGCGGCCGGCAACGGCAATACGGGCGGCAACGTCACCATCAGGCAGTATGGCGGCATCGAAACCAACGGCATGGGCGCCTTCGGCATCTTGGCCCAGTCGATCGGCGGCGGCGGCGGTACCGGCGGCCGCGCCAATTCGATCTCGCTGCAGCTTGGTGCGAAATGCACGCTTCCGAAAGTCTGTGAACCGGCCGGTGGCAAGCCGAACTGGAACCTGCAGGCGACGGTCGGCGGCGCCGGCGGAACCGGCAATGACGCCATGACCGTCGATGTCGGCAATTATGATTTCATCACCACGCATGGCGACAAGTCGTCCGGCATCGTCGCGCAGTCGATCGGCGGCGGCGGCGGCATCGGTGGCGACGCCTATGTGGGAACGGGCGGCCTGCTCGCGATACCTTACGTGCCGGTCGATCCGACGCTGCTCCTGAAGCCGCTCGGCACCAGCAGCCTGACGCGTTCCGGCACGGTCGCCATTGGCGGCAACGGCGCCGGCGGCGGCAATGGCGGTACCGTCATCGTCACCAATGAAGGCGTGATCACGACCCACGGCACCAAGTCGGACGGCATCCATGCCCAGTCGATCGGCGGCGGTGGCGGCGATGGCGGCGACGGCGAGGCCGGCGCGCTCGGCACCGTCGGCATCGGCGGCCAGGGTAAGGCCGCCGGCAATGGCGGCGCGGTCACCGTCACCAACGGCAAGGCCGACCTCAGCCAGGCCGGCATGGCCATCATCCAGACATTCGGCACGTCGCCGACACCTCCGGCGCAAGGCGCGCCGAGCGCCGATCCGGAACAGGGCTACTCGGCCGGCATCTTCGCGCAGTCGGTCGGCGGCGGTGGCGGCACGGGCGGTGGCGCCGGCGGCCTGCTGTCGCTCGGCGGCTCGGGCAAGGCGGGCGGCACCGGCGGTCATGTCACGGTCAACAATTATGGCGGCATCCTCACGCATGCCGATGATTCGGTTGGCATTTTCGCGCAGTCGATCGGCGGCGGCGGTGGCGCCGGCGGCTCGCTCGGCATCAGCGCGATAGCGGTCGGCGGCTCGGGTGGCGCCAGCGGCTCCGGTGGCCAGGTGGATGTCATCAACGACGCGATGATCGAGACGCACGGCATCGATTCCTACGCGATCCAGGCGCAATCGGTGGGTGGCGGCGGTGGTTCGGGCGGTGGCAAGAATGGCGGCATCACCGGCTCGATCCCGGCGCTTATCTCGATCGGTGGCGCCGGCGGCTCGTCCGGTATCGGCGGCATCGTCAATGTCACCAACAACAACAGCCTGCATACCTATGGCGCCGGCGCGGACGGCATCAACGCCCAGTCGATCGGCGGCGGCGGCGGTTCCGGCGGTCGCGCGATCGGCTTCATCGCCGTCGGCGGCAAGGGTGGCGATGTCGGCAACGGTACCATCGCCGGCAGCAACGGCGGCGGCGGCGCGGTCAGCGTCAACAACAATGCCAATGGCACGATCACGGTCGAAGGCGTCGGCGCACACGGCATCTTCGCGCAGTCGGTCGGTGCCGGTGGCGGCTCGGGCGGTGGCGCCTTCGGCGTCAGCATCGTGCCGGTTGCGATCGGCGTCGGTGGTGGCGGCGGCAGTTCGGGCGATGGCGGTGTCGTCACCGTCAACAACCATGGCGACATCACGACAGTGTCCGCCTCATCGGTCGCGATCTTCGCTGAATCGATCGGTGGCGGCGGCGGCACGGGCGCCATGAGCGTGGCGGCGAGCCCGGTGCCGGGCGCCTTCACCTTCGGCATCGGCGGCGACGGCGGCGCCAACGGCAAGGGCGGTAACGTCAATGTCACCAATTTCAGCGACGGCATCATCCACACCCAGGGCTTTGGCTCGACCGGCATCATGGCACAGTCGGTGGGCGGCGGCGGCGGCGCCGGCGGGGCGTCCTATTCCGTGTCGGCCGGCCCGCCCGGACTCGCCATCGCGCTCGGCGGCAAGGGTGCTGCCGGCGGCGACGGTGGCGTCGTCACCGTCATCAACAATGGCGCCATGCAACTCGACGGCGACAATTCCGTCGCGATCTTCGCGCAATCGGTCGGCGGCGGCGGCGGCTCGGGCGGCACCGCGATTGCCGCGGCGATCGGCGTGCCGGTGTTCATCGGCGGCGACACCGGTGCCACCGGCAAGGGCGGCGACGTCACCGTCACCAATACGGGGCAGATCAGGCTGACCGGCAATGGCTCGGTCGGCATCTTTGCGCAGTCCGTCGGTGGTGGCGGCGGCGTCGTAACCGCAGGCACCGACGGCATCGTCCAGGCCGTCGCCGGCGGCAGTGGCAATGGCGGTGTCGTGACGATCAACAGCAACGTCGCCATGCTCATCACCGGCGATAACTCGGTCGGCGTGTTCGGCCAGAGCATCGGCGGCGGCGGCGGCGTCGGCGGCTTTTCCGGCAACTATCTCGGCCTCGACCAGGCACCGGCCGCAAGCAGCATGATGATGGCCATGGTCGCCGCCCCGCAAGGCTTCATGGGCAGCGCCGGCGGCGGTGGCACCGGCGGCGCCATCACCTTCACGCAGACGGCCGACCTCGCGGTCACCGGCAAGAATTCCTTCGCGCTGATGGAGCAGAGTGCCGGCGGCACTGGCAACATTGCCGACAATGGCGACATCAACGTCACCATCGCCAGTGGCGTGACGATCACCGGCGGCTCGGGTGCGGGTGCCGGCATCGGTTACAAGGACGGCAAGGACAATCTGCTGACCAACAACGGCATCGTCCGTTCGGTATCGCTGATCGACGGCTACGCCATGCGCGGCGGCATCGGCAATGAAACGTTCGACAACAAGTACCTGACGGTCGGATCGATGGACCTCGGCGCCGGTCTCAACATCTTCAACAACAAGACCAACGCGGTCTACCTGATGGGCGACACGGTCTATCTCGACCTGCCCGGCCAGTTCAAAAATGACGGTTACGCCGCTCCCGGCGGTCTCGACCGCGTGATGACGACCGAGGTCACCGGCAACTGGTCGCAGTCGCTTGGCGGCGTCTATCTGCTCGATCTCGATCTCGACCCTGAAGCGGACCGCATCAATGTGAGCGGGACCGCCGACGTCAATGGCCTGGTCAGCATCAACATCATGAACCCCGGCGCGGCAAAGCCGGGCAATCAGGATTACATCATCCTGGAGGCGCAGGGCGGCGTCACCGACAATGGATTGAAGCTGGATACGATCCCAAGTGCTGTGGCGCAGTATTCGCTGAAATATCCGAATCCTGAGGATATCGTCCTCAATGTCGACATCAATTTCGCCCGCACCGGCCTGACCGAGAACCAGACCGCGGTGGGCTCGGCGATCAACGCGATCCAGACCGACCAGACCTCGCCGAACTTCACCAAGATCGCCAACGCGATCTTCTATATCCCGACGCTCGACCAGCTTGGCGCCGTCTACGACACCATCTCGGGCGAGGGCATCAGCGGCTTCCAGCAGCCTGAGTTCGACGCCAACAGCACTTTCCTCGCCCAGATGAACCGGCAGGCGGATGCCTGGCGCATGGGCCTGGCGACGGATCCGATGAGCCAGTCGCTGAAAGCGCCGGCAACGGCCTATGCCGAACCGCCGGGCAAAGCCAATCCGTTCGATGCCTTGACCAAGGCGCCTAACGAGCAGCGCTGGAATTACTGGGCGACGGCGGGCGGCAATTCGGGCCTGGCTTCCGGCGATCCCGTGGTCGGCAGCGCGGCCCTTGGCTACAAGACCGGCAACTTTGCCGTCGGCCTGGACTCGCAGGGCGATCCCGATGTCCTGATGGGTTTCGCGCTGGGTGGCGTCGCCGGATCCTTCGCCGTGCCGGACCGCGAAACCTCCGGCAACATCATCGGCGGCCATGCCGGCGCCTATGGCGCGCGCAAATGGGGCCAGTTCTACATCAACGGCTCGCTGGCGATGGACCTCTACAGCAACACGACCGACCGCTTCACCTCGGTTCCGGGCGCGCCCAATCCGCTCAATCCGGTGCCGGCCATAACCAGGGAACACTGGACCGGCGATTTCATGAGCGCCGGCTTCGGCACCAGCCTCGAGGCCGGCTGGCGGCAGCCATTCGGCGCCGGCGCAATCACGCCGTTCGCCGGGCTGCAGTTCCAGGCATTGGCGATGCAGGCCTTCTCGGAAAAGTCGACCAGCGACGGAGCGCTCGGCCTCGACTTCGACAGCCGCACGGTCATCTCGGTGCCGGTCTCGCTCGGCCTGCAGCTCGACACGACGGTTGCTATCGGCGAGAGCAAGACGCTGCAAGCCTGGGGTCGTGCCGCCTGGCTGCACGAGTTCAATCCGGACCGCTCGGTCGAACCAACCTTCCAGGCAGCACCCCGCTATGCCTTCGTCGTCCAGGGCGCTGCAGCCGCTGAAGACGCGGTCGCCGTCAACGCTGGCGTCAAGCTGAACTGGAGCTCCAACACCTCGGTGTTCGCCACTTTTGATGGCAAGTTCGCTGACAAGGTGCAGACCTACGGCGGCAATGTCGGGTTCAGGGTGAACTGGTAGGGGATAGGCCAGCGCTGGCCTTCCCCCTTCGCTCGACTGATGCTTCCCTGGGCAAGCCAGAAGGCTCGATGGCTGTTCTCGTTCGCTATTCAAGACCCTTGGCATGGTCCCAGGCTTTCGACCACATCCTCAGGGCTTTCTGGTCGAGCGCTTTCGGCAAATGCAAGCGCTTCTGGGCTTCCTCCGAGGGATAGAGATTTGGGTCGCCGCGCAATGTCTCGTCGAGCAGTGCAAGTGCTGCCTTGTTGGCGGTCGAGAAACCGGTGTCCGTGGCCGCGGCGGCGGCGATTTCCGGACGCAGCACAAAGTCGATGAAGGCGTGCGCGGCTTCCGGGTGCGGGGCATCGCTCGGTATCGCCAATATGTCGGCCCACACCAGATTGCCTTCCTTCGACAGCCGATAGGTGATGGAGAACGGCCGCTTCGCTTCCTTGGCCCTGATGTCGGCGATGTGCATGTCGCCGGAAAAGCCGAGCGACAGGCAGGCATCGCCGTCGGCAAGATCGTTGATGTAGCTGGAGCTGTGGAACTTGCGCACGTAGGGGCGGACCTTCGAGACCACGTCCACCGCTTTCTGCAACTCGTCGGGATTGGTGGGGTCCGGGTCCAGGCCGAGATAGATCAGCGCCAGGCCCAGCACCTGCTCGGCGTCGTCGAGCATGGTGATGCCGCACGGTGCGAATTTGGCTGTTATCTCAGGATCGAAAAGCATGCGCAGCGAGTCGACCGGGGCATCGGGCATGATCGCGCGGATCTTCTCGACGTTGTAGCCGACGCCGGTCGTTCCCCACATCCACGGCACGCCATGCGCGCCGCCCTTGTCGACCTCGTCGAGACGAGCCTCGACAGCCGGATCGAGATTGCCGAGGTTGGAGAGGCGGCTCTTGTCGAGAGCTGCCCAGACGCCTGTCGGCAATTCGCGCTGCAGATGCGGCGCGAGATTGATGGTGACGAGGTCGTAGCCCGAGCCGCCGGTCAGCAGTTTGGTTTCGACCATGTCGTTGGAATCGAACATGTCGTAGGTGACCTTGATGCCGGTTTGTGCCTCGAATTTTTCGATGCTGCCGGGCCCAAAATAAGACTCCCAGGAATAGAGATGCAGGATTTTTTCCTCGGCCTGCGCCGAGGTCGCAAAAAGGCATGCCGCGGCGAGCGCGAGCCAATGTTTCATCATGTCCTCCTTTGGTGGCCCCGGACGGGGCTGTTCAGTCAGGCCGCATTTTTGGCAAGCAGGCGATCCGGCGTCGGCTCCAGCAGCACGCCGTAGAGATCGGGGCGCCGGTCGCGGAACACGCCCCAGCTGCGCCTCGCGGCGGCGATCTCGTCGAGGTCGAGTGCCGCCGTGATCACGGCGTCGCTGACGCGGTCGGCTTCGGCCAGCTTGGCGCCGGTATGGTCGGCAATGAAGGATGAGCCGTAGAAGACGATCTCGTTTGCTTCGCCGGTCTCGACGCCGACCCGGTTGGCGGCGATGACCGGGGTCAGATTGGCGCCGGCATGGCCCTGCATGACGCGCTGCCAATGGTCGCGGGAATCCCAGCCGCGATAGGATGGTTCCGAGCCGATGGCCGTCGGATAGATTAACATTTCGGCGCCCATCAGCACCATGGCGCGGGCGGCTTCCGGAAACCACTGATCCCAGCAGATACCGGCGCCGATCTTGCCGGCGGCGGTTTCAAAGACGCGGAAGCCGGTGTCGCCGGCGGCGAAATAGAGTTTTTCCGAGTAGCCTGGGCTGTTCGGGATATGGCTCTTGCGGTAGTGGCCGAGCACCGTGCCATCGGCGTCGATCATGACCAGCGTGTTGTACAACGCCGAGCCGTCGCGTTCGAACAGCGAAACCGGCAGGACGACGCCTGTCTCGCGCGCCAGCGCCGCCATTCGCGCGATGGTCTTGTGTCCTTCAAGGGGGAGGGCGCGGATAGTATGGCGCCTGTCCTCATCCATGCAGAAGTAGACGCCTTCAAACAGTTCCTGCAGCACGACGAGTCCGGCACCACGCCATGCGGCTTCGCGGACGTGATTTTCGAGCTTGTCGAGGTTGTTTTCGACCTCATCGGTGCAGGAGATCTGGACAGCGGCGGCGATCAGTTGGCGCATGGCTCACCTCACCTTGGTTGCTGTTGTGTGACGCAGTGGATGCCGCCGCCATTCTCGTAGATGCGGTCCATGTCGAGCTCGACGATGCGGCGGTCCGGGTGCAGCCGGCCAAGCGTTTCCTTGGCCAGGGCATCGGCTTTCCTGTCGCCGAACTGCGGCGTGTAGAGCGCGCCGTTGCCGACATAGTAGTTGGCGTAGCTGGTCAGGAAGTCGTCGCTTGTCGAGCGCACGTCGGCGGCGGCGGGGATGGACACCACCTTGAAGCCACGCCCACCTGCATCCCTGGACCTGGCGAGGATTGCAAGCGCTTCGGCATGGGCGCGGCCCCATTCGGAGGTGTCGCCGGGAAAGCTGCTGGCGATCAGCAGGCCCGGTTTGACGAAGCGGAGCGAGCCATCGATATGGCCGTCGGTGATGTCGAGCCCGCGCACGCCGGGGACCCAGATTACCGTCTCGACGCCGAGTATCGACTTCAGATGCCGCTCGATATCGGCGCGGGAGAGACCTGGATTGCGGTTGTCGTTGACCCAGCAGCTTTCGGCCAGCAGCAAGGTTCCGTCGCCGTCATATTCGATGCCGCCGCCCTCGCCACGGATCGCGGCGACATGACGGGGCACATTGAGGTGTTGCACGACCTTGGCGGCGATCCCGGCATCGCTGGCATGCGCCTGCTTGTCGCCCCAACCATTGAAGCCAAAGTCCACGGCGGCAACAGTGCCATCGTCCGCGCGTACGAATACCGGGCCGGAATCGCGCATCCACATGTCGTCGGTCGCAATATCGACGAGTTCGACTTTTGGACCGCACAGCCTTGCCGCCAGTTCATGTTCGGCTGCAGGGGCAGCCATCGTCACCGGCTCGTTCTCGGCGATCGCCGCGGCCAACCTGCCCAGCGTTTCCTGCACGCTCTCGTAATAAGCGCCTGGTCCGCCATAGACCGCAGGCGTGCTCGGCCAGGCCATCCAGGTTCCGGCATGCGGCTCAGCCTCCGAAGGCACGGTGACCTTCCAGCTTTCGGATGCCGCGATCGAGATCTCAGGCATGAGTGCCCACCCAGTTGCCGCCATGATGACGTGACGTCGCGTCCATGATGTCCTCATTGCCGGCCTCGCTACAGCGGCTGTTCCTGGGTGATGCAGTGGATGGCGCCGCCTGCCGGCACGACGGCGCCGACATCGACGGTGACGATGCGGCGGTCGGGGAAGGCCCGGGCAACCGCAGCCTTGGCTTCCTCACCCGACGGGCGCCCGAAACCCGGCATGACGACGCCGCCATTGGCGAGCGCGAAATTGATGTAGGAGCGGGCAAACACCGCGCTCGTTGCCTCGACGTCGTACGCCTCGGGGATAGGGATGACTTCGAAATTGCGGCCGCGCGCATCGGTCTGGCTGGCAAGCGCTGCAAGATTGTCGGCAAGGATGCGGCCGTGCAGGTCGGACGGATCGGGATTGAATTCGAACATCACCACCCCGGGCCTAACGAAGCAGCACATGCCGTCGACATGGCCGTCAGTCTCCAGATCCAGCGGATCGCCGGGAAGCCATACGACCTTTTCGAGGCCGAGCATGCGCAACAATTCCTTCTCCACCCAGGCCTTCGAGATGCCGGGATTGCGGTTGGAATGGAGCAGGCTGGTTTCGGTCGCGATCAGCGTGCCTTGCCCGTCGGTCGTCAGCGAGCCGCCTTCGCAATGCAGGAAGGAACGCAGGATGGATGCGTCCTCGCGAGCCAGCAACCGCTCGGCCAGCGCGTTGTCCTGGTCATAGGGTTCATGCTTGCGGCCCCAGGCATTGAAGCGCCAGGACACGCCGGCAAGGCCACCATCGGCCAGTTTCAGGAAGGTCGGGCCGGAATCGCGGATCCAGCAATCATCGATCGGAATTTCGACCAGCTCGATCCGGTTTCCAAGCTGGGCTCGGGCGCCGCCGGCATGGTCGGGATGGGCCACCATGGTGACAGGCTCGAACTGGGCGATGGCGTGGGCGACATCGGTGTAGGCCTTCTGCATGGCGGGCAGGGTGGCGCCATACATGTCCTGCCGATGCGGCCAGGCCATCCATGTCCTGGCATGCGGCTCGAACTCCGCCGGACGGCGGAACTTCACCTGCTGCATCGGCCATTCGATGGCGTTCATCAAACTCTCCATTCATGTATCGAACTCATTGTTAATCGGCATCAGCCGCCGTACAACTGAGAAGGATTCCTGACTTCAGTGAATGGAATTCATGAATGGTGAAGTTCCGGCATATTCCGCCGACGCAGTTCCTGAAAGGGTTCGAGGCAGCCTCGCGCCTGGAAAGCTTCAGCCGCGCCGCTGAGGAGCTGGGCCTCTCCCAGTCGGCGATCAGCCACCAGATGCGCCTGCTCGAAGGCCATATCGGCCAGCCGCTGTTCATGCGCTTCGGCCGCGAAGTGCGGCTGACCGATGCCGGACGCGATTATCAGCGCACGGTGCGCCGCTGCCTCGATCTTCTGGAGGAGGGCTACCGGCGTCTGGAACCTTATCGAAAGCCCGGCAGCGTCGTGATCTATGCGCCGCGCGATTTCAGCCGGCGCTGGCTGCTGCATCGCCTGCCGGCCTTGCGGGCGGCGGTGCCGGCCTGCGAACCATGGCTGGACACCAGCGGCGCGCCTGTCGATTTCGAGACCATGGAACTTGACCTCGCGATCGTCTACGCGGACGCGCCTCCCGAAGGCTGTGAAAGCCTGCTGATTGCCAGGGACTTTCTGTCACCTGTCACGACGAAGGATCTGGCCAGCACGCTGCGCGCGCCCACCGACCTGCTTGGCGCGTCGCTCATTCACGACGAGCGCCCGACCGGCTGGGCGGACTGGTTGCGCAGCATCGGCGTCGAGCCGAACGGGACCTGGCACGGAACGAATTTCAGCGACAGCGATCTGGCGCTTGCGGCCGCCGAGCAAGGCCAGGGCGTGGCGCTGGGCAGCCTGACTTTGGCAGGCGAGGCGATCGCTTCAGGAGCCCTCGTACAGCCATACGAGCACATGCTTGACGCGGGGCGTGGATGGTATGCGATTTCCACCCGGGATCGGCTGTGGGATGTCGATGTGCTGGGGACTTGGGCGTGGTTGCGCGAACAGGCGCTGATGGCTTCTCCCCAGCATCGTTCATGACCAAATGCGGCCCTAGAACGAAGCTGATCCGCTCGTCACCGCGGTGGAGGCTCAGGCCGTGCCAAAATCGAGGCGGTGGTGGCCCGCTCGCTGCATCGTGACAGCACCACGTTGCGGAACTGCATCACAAGATGCGAATTTGGCTGGTACCAGGTTTTGCGAGGATGCCACGATGCCCACACGCAGGACTATGCTTTGCACGGCAGCGATGGTGATTGCCGCTACAAATTTCGCCAACGCCCGGCCTGATACGCGCAAGATGACGTGTGCACAGACTCAGGCACTGATCCAGAGCCAACATGCCGCTGTGCTGAGCACCGGACCGAGCACCTATGATCGCTATGTCCGCCAGTTCGGCAATGAGTGCGATCCTCCTTACGTGCCGATGGTTGACCATGTCCCGGCCAGTGACGGTCAGTGCATGGTGTACCGGTGCGAAGAGCCGGCGCCGATGGTTCCGGATTGATCCGTTCCGTTTTTCCGGCTCTCACGGAATCTCAGACACTGGCTGATGCCATTTACTTGACCTTTTGGATCTCCGGGCCCGGTGTCTGGTCGGTCGCCGGCGCCGGTTTGCAATCCTGGCCCTTGCAGTCGAGGACGGGGTCTTCGGCCGGAGGCAGGCAATTTTGCCCCTCGCAATGAATTGGCGGCTGCAGTGGCGTTCCTTCGCCATTTGGCGGAACAGGCTTATCTTCAGCGTGTACGGCCGATAGTCCTACCAGGCCGACGATGGCTATTCCCAAAAGCGATGTTCGCAGCAAGTTCATTCCCGCCTCCACGGCTGAGAGCATGCAGAACTTACACTTTCGAGCTGGAGCGACATACTGCCACCCGCCAACGATGTTAACGGCGCGTTTCCACCAAGCTCGACGCGGATACGTCGTGCACATTGTCGATGGCATGTCTTTGGGAAGATCTGGTACGCCCAAGGGGAATCGAACCCCTGTTACCGCCGTGAAAGGGCGGTGTCCTAACCGCTAGACGATGGGCGCGCTCAGACGAAGCGGCTTATACTGACGTTGTGCGCAACCGGCAACCCGTCAGTTGCCGCCTTAGACAACTTTTTTCCGGTCTTTGGAAACACGGGTGTTTCGTCACGGCTGCACGGCTGATCATTAGCCGAGACACCCCATCGGTTCGTCATTCTAGGGCGGAGCAAGGAGCGAAGCGACGCGGCGCAGACCCTAGAATCCATGCCGCGACTTTTGAAACGCCGCAGCGGTGCAGAATTCGGTTCCGCAGCGCTCTTTGGCCAGGGCGCGGCATGGATCCTCGGGTCTTCGCGACGGAGCTTCGCTCCTGCTCCGCCCGTGGATGACGAAGTGAGGGACGCTTCGGCCAATCTCGAATGTTCGGGAGGCTGGGACAATGCTGGCGGAACGATCTTGGCCGCTAACACGCCCAGTCTAGGCGCGTGAATGCCGTTAGCCGTCGCCACCACCGCCGCTGCGCCGGCGGCAGCGCCAGTTCCAGTCGCGCTCGGGGCCGACGTCGACGTGGACCGATTCGGTGTGGCAATAGGTGCCGACGCCGCCGCGGCCGGGCATGGTCCTGATGTAGCTCGCCAGCTCCCATTTGGAGACGCCGGGCACCTGGATGTCGGCGGCGGCACAGTACATGTGCAGCGAATTCTTGGCGCCGTTGGCGCGGCGGTTGCGGGCCGGGTCGCGATAGCCCGAGGTGACCACCATCTTGCGGCCGTAATGGCCTTCGATCGTCTTCAGCACGCGCACCAGCGACGGTTTCAGGCAGGCGACGTCGACGGTCTCGTTCTGCTTGAGCAGCCCGTTGGGCGCGAGCCGGGCCATGCCGGCGGCGGACACAACCTGATAGGAGCCGCCGATTGGACCCTCGTCCTCATTGAGGTCGACGTCGCTTTCGTCGTCGAGGCCGGATTTGCGCTTGATCTCGAACAGGGCGGTCTGGCGCACGCCGGGCAAGGCATCGCCGCCCGTGATGTGACCGGCTTCGCCGCCGGTCGAAGCCAACTGTATCGGCTTTGCCGTGGAGTCGGCCGAGGCCAAAGTGATGATCGGCTTTGCCGCCGCTGCCGGCTTGGCTTGTGCGGCCGGCTGTTCGCCTGTCCGCGTGTTGACCAGCGGCGCCGGCGTCGCCGAAGCGGGCGTGGCGCCAAACATCGAGGCCAGGAAGCCTTTTTTCTTCGGCGCGTCGGCTTGCGGCGCCTCGCCTGATGTCACATAGACCGGATTGTTCATCGCTGGTGCCGCGGCCGGCTTTGGCGTTGTCACAGCGGCATCGGCGGCGGCGATCTTCTGGGCGACCGCGTCGGTCTGCTGCGCCGTCTGGACCGGCTGCTGCAAGGCCTGCGGCGTTTGTCCCGCGATCGTTTCAGCGCCGGCCGGCGTTGTCAGTGGAAAGGCGGCTGCGGGCTTGGCCACCGGTACATAGGCGACCTTTTCGGGCAGCGCCGTGTCGCCTTCGCTCATCACGGTCGTCTGCGTGGTCGTGGTCTGCGATGTCGAATCGGCGGTGGCGATCGGCTTGCCGGTGGCGGCCGCATTCATGTCCGAGGAAGAGGTGTTGTAACCGGGCATGCCGACCGACATTGTCGGGTCGCCGGCCGATGTGCAGGAAGCCAGGAGCAGGGCGCAGAGCGCTGCCACGATGGCGCGGCGTTCTCCCTTTGCGAGGCTCCATCCTGCTGATTTCAAAGTCAAATTCCCCCTCGATGTCCGGTCGGTATGCCCTTGACGCAGCCCTAGGATGTCTGCGCCGAGGTGACCTTTGTCTCCGATCCGGAAACGAGACCTGTGTCAAATCCGCAAGCCTGGAAGTATTTTTGCAGTGATTGCCGAATTACGGCTGCTTGATGGTTGACGACACCATTTCGCCCGCTTTTACCGGGCCGTCAACTCACCAGACATTACAGTCCGTTACACACGCACCTTCACATAGCTGCCGGGAGCATCGCCCAAGGTTTTCATATGCTTGCCGGGTTTGCGGGCAGGCACGCGGGTGTTGTCCTTGGCCTCGATCCAGCTTTGCCAGTGCGGCCACCAGGATCCGGGATGGTCGGTCGCGCTGGCTATCCACTGGTTGAAATCGCCTGTTGGCGTGCCGCCGGTCCAGTACTGGTATTTGTTGGATGCGGGCGGATTGACGACGCCCGCGATGTGGCCGGAGCCCGCCATGACATAGTCGACCTTGCCGCCGAAATATTTCGAGCCAAGGAACACGGACAGCGCCGGCGCGATGTGATCTTCCTTCGAGGCGAGGTTGTAGATGGGGATGGTGATGTCGCCCAGCGAGATGGTGTGGCCGGCGAGTTCCATCGTGCCCTGCGAAAGCGTGTTATCGAGGTAGCAGTTGCGCAGGTAGAAAGAGTGGTTGGCCGCAGCCATGCGGGTCGAATCGGCGTTCCAGTAGAGCAGGTCGAAGGGCAGAGGATCCTTGCCGCGCATGTAGTTGTTGACGACATAGGGCCAAATCAAGTCGCCCGAGCGCAGCATGTTGAAGGCGGTCGCCATCTTGGTGCCGTCGAGATAGCCCTTTTCGTTCATCGACCTTTCCACCGCCGCGACCTGTTCCTCGTCGACGAACACTTTCAGGTCGCCGGCATGGGTGAAGTCGACCTGCGTGGTGAAAAAGGTCGCCGATTTGATGCGGTCGTCGCCTTCCCCAGCCATCAAAGCCAAGGCCGCCGCCAGCAGCGTGCCGCCGACACAGTAGCCGATCGCGTTGACGTCGTGTTCGCCGGTGGCCTTCTCGATCGTGTCGAGGCCATATTGCAGGCCCTCCCTGATATAGGCTTCCCAGCTCTTGGCGCCGTGGCGCTCGTCCGGATTGATCCACGAGATGACGAAGACGGTGTGGCCTTGCTCGATCGCCCAGCGGATGAAGGATTTCTGCGGGTTGAGGTCGAGTATGTAGAATTTGTTGATCCAGGGCGGGCAGATCAGCAGCGGGCGCTTCAGCACCGTCTCGGTGGAGGGATCATACTGGATGATCTCGGCGACATCGCTGCGGCCGACCACCTTGCCGGGCGTGGTGGCGATGTTCCGGCCGATCTCGAAGGGCGAATAGTCGGCCTGGCGCAGTTTCAGGTCGCCCTTGCCGGCAGCGATGTCCTCGGCCAGCATCTTCATGCCGCGCACCAGGTTCTCGCCATTGGAGGCGACGGTTTCGCGGAACAGTTCCGGGTTGGTCAGGATGAAATTCGACGGCGAGATGGCGTTGGACACCTGCTTGACGTAGAAGCTCGCCTTGTGACGGGTATGCTCGTCTAGACCTTCGGCGTGCTCGACCAGTTCGGACGCCCAGCGCGAGGTGACGAGATAGGCCTGCTTGAGGAAATCGAAGAAGGCATTGCGGCCCCATTCCGGATCCTGGAAGCGCTTGTCGCCGCGCTCCGGCTTGACCGCATCGTCGGGGCCTTCAGCGTTGGGGCTGACGCGCTGGATGGCGTTCGCCCACACGGTCATATAGCCGGCGAACAGCCGCGTCTGCGCTTCGAGCGCGCGCTGCGGGTCGGCAAGCCAGTATTCGCTGAGCTTGGAGAAGGTCTTGACCATGTCGACGACCGGCTCGGCGACGTGGTCGCGCACTTCGCCGCGTTCGCGCGGTTCGGCCCAGGCGGACGCCGCCTTGCCGGCCTGCTCGACCATGCGCGCCATATTCAAGGCGAAGCGCTCCGGATCCTTCACCAGATATTGCTCGACGGTCGAAGGCTCGTCATCTTCCGTTTTGCCCGAATCGGGTGTTTTGGACATGGTTCGCGGGGTTCCTCCCGAAGCGTTTTCTTGACATATTAACATGGGACATCCGACAGGGTCCAATCTCGCTCTACCTCGGCTGCCAAGGAAACAATATGACGATTAATATTGGCGAGACTGTTTTTTTTGGCGCCGCACGCTTTTGCCGCATCGGCGCGGCGATCGTCCTGTTGGGAATCGCCGGGTGTTCGAGCACGAACAGCAGCGGTCCGGTGCCCATGGCCGACAATGCAGGCCCGAAGGACACCGGCACCTTTCCGAACCTGAACATCCCGCCCAAAGTGGCAAACAAACAATTCACGCCAGCCGAGACGAACGCCAAGCTCGCCGAACTCAAGGCCGACGAGAACGCGCAGGGCGCCAAAAGCGGTGGTGGCGCTGCCAGCAATCAGGCGGCACTGACGGACCTGGCCAAGAAGCATGGCCCGCAGACGCTGAAGCAGATCGAAGGCAAATGCGACCCCGCCCTCGACCCTACCTGCAAATGAGTATATAGCGCGCGCCCAACACCCCTTTTGCTGTCTGGAACTGCCATGGAAGAGTTTCACAAGGTTCGCCGGCTTCCGCCTTACGTGTTCGAGCAGGTCAACCGGCTCAAGGCCAGCGCCCGTTCGCGCGGCGCTGACATCATCGACCTCGGCATGGGCAATCCGGATCTGCCGACGCCCAAGGCCATCGTCGACAAATTGTGTGAAGTGGTGCGCGATCCGCGCACGCATCGCTATTCCTCTTCGCGCGGCATTCCGGGGCTGCGCCGCGCCCAGGCCGCCTATTACCAGCGCCGCTTCGGCGTGAAGCTCAACCCCGACACGCAAGTGGTGGCCACGCTCGGCTCGAAGGAAGGCTTCGCCAACATGGCGCAGGCGATCACCGCGCCCGGCGACGTGATCCTTTGCCCGAACCCGACCTATCCGATCCATGCCTTCGGCTTCATCATGTCGGGCGGCGTCATCCGCTCGCTGCAGGTCGAGCCCGATGATGGTTTCATCCCGGCGCTCGAACGCGGTGTTCGCCACTCGATCCCGAAACCGCTGGCGCTGATCCTCAACTATCCGTCGAACCCGACGGCGCTGGTCGCTTCGCTCGATTTCTACAAGGACGTGGTGGCGTTCGCGAAGAAGAACGACATCATCATCCTGTCCGACCTTGCCTATTCCGAGATCTATTTCGACGGCAACCCGCCGCCCTCGGTGCTGCAGGTTCCGGGCGCCATCGATGTCTGCGTCGAGTTCACCTCGATGTCGAAGACCTTCTCCATGCCCGGCTGGCGCATGGGCTTTGCCGTCGGCAATGAGCGGCTGATCTCGGCGCTGACCCGGGTGAAATCCTATCTTGACTACGGCGCCTTCACGCCGATCCAGGTGGCGGCGGCCCATGCGCTCAATGGCGACGGCGCCGATATCGCCGAGGTGCGTGACATCTATCACAAGCGCCGCGACGTGATGGTCGATGCCTTCGGCCGCGCCGGCTGGAACATTCCGGCCCCTGCGGCCTCGATGTTCGCCTGGGCGCCGATCCCCGAGCCGTTCAAGCATCTCGGCTCGCTCGAATTCTCCAAGCTGCTCATCGAGCACGCCGACGTGGCGGTGGCGCCCGGTGTCGGCTTCGGCGAACATGGCGATGATTTCGTGCGCGTGGCGCTGGTGGAGAATGAGCACCGGATCCGCCAGGCGGCGCGCAACATCAAGCGCTTCCTGTCGACCAGTGCCAAGCAGCCCAACAACGTGGTGCCGCTGTCCGCCCACCGGTAAGCAAAAATTCAATCTGATTTGAGGGACGTCGCCTTCCATGGCTGAAGCACTGCGTGTTGGAATTGCCGGTCTTGGCACGGTCGGTGCGTCGGTGGCGCGCGTGCTGCGCGACAAGGCGGCTGAGCTGACCCGGCAATGCGGGCGCGACATTGTCGTGTCGGCGGTTTCAGCGCGCGACCCGAAACGCGACCGTGGCGTCGATGTCAGTTCGGCAAAATGGTTCGACGATCCGGTCAAGATGGCGCAGACCGCCGATATCGACGTGTTCATCGAACTGATCGGCGGCGACGAAGGGCCGGCGCGCTTGTCGGTTAAGGCGGCGCTTGAGGCCGGCCGCCATGTCGTCACCGCCAACAAGGCGCTGCTTGCCAAGCATGGCGTGGCGTTGGCCGAGATCGCCGAGAAGAAGGGTGTGCTGCTCAACTACGAAGCGGCGGTGGCGGGTGGCATCCCCGTCATCAAGACGATGCGCGAGGCGATGGCCGGCAACTCGGTCACCCGCGTGTTCGGTATTCTGAACGGCACCTGCAACTACATCCTGACCCGCATGGAGGCAGAGGGCATCTCGTTCGATGCCTGCCTGAAGGATGCGCAACGGCTGGGTTACGCCGAGGCCGATCCGACCTTCGACATCGAAGGCCACGATACCGCGCACAAGCTGTCGATCCTGACCAGCCTTGCCTTCGGCACCAAGATCGCCGCCAACGACATCTATATGGAAGGCATCTCCAACATCACCCAGGCAGACATCCGCGCGGCCGGCGATCTCGGTTACCGGATCAAGCTGCTGGGCGTTGCCCAACGCACCGAAAGCGGCATCGAGCAGCGTGTGCATCCGACCATGGTGCCGACGGCCTCTGTCATCGCGCAGGTGCACGGCGTCACCAATGCGGTGGCGATCGAGACCGACATCCTCGGCGAACTGCTGCTCTCCGGCCCCGGCGCCGGTGGCAATGCCACCGCCTCGGCCGTCATTGGCGATGTCGCCGACATCGCCAAGAGCCGGCCCGGCTTCCAGCATGGCCCGGTCTTCGGCCGGCCGGCGAAGGAGTTGAGGCCTTACAAGAAGGCGCAGATGCGCAGCCATGCCGGCGGCTATTTCATCCGGCTGACCGTGCATGATCGCATTGGCGTCTTCGCCGCGATCGCCAAGCGCATGGCCGACAACGATATCTCGCTGGAATCGATCGTCCAGCACGCAATCAGCGGCGAGGCGGCGGTGCAGAAGACAGTGATCCTCGTCACCCACGAGACCACCGAGGCCGCCGTGCGAAAGGCTGTTGACGGTATCACCAAGGACGGTCACCTGACCGACAAGCCGCAGGTCATCCGCATCGAGCGGGCAGGGTAGCTCTGTCCCTGGGGCAAGAATCCCCACCGGTCTTGCGGTCGACCGGATGGCGACCAGCCGCGAATAAGCCGGAACGAAATCGTTGCGGCGCCGTTCTCTTGGTCAGCAACCAAAGGGAGCCGCTTCATGGCCGATACCAACAAATCCGACACCCCGCACATCGACGACATCCAGAAGACGCTGGAAAAACAGATCGCCGAACTGCGCAAGGAGATCACCAAGATCAACAAGAGCATTTCGGCGCGGGGCGCGGAAATGCTCGACGACGCCAGCGAGCAGGCTTCGGATTTCTACGAGACGGCCGCGGCGCGGGCATCGCGCACAGCACAGCAGCTGCGCAGCCAGGCCCAGGCGGTTTCCGAGGTCGCGCGCGAAAATCCGGGCACGACGACCGCCGTGGTCGGCGTGATCGGCCTGCTCGGCTTTCTGGCCGGGATTGCCGTTGGCCAGTCGTTGAACAACGAGACGTCGCGCCGCTGGTATTGAGCGCGCCGGCCTTGAGCCGGCGTTGCCGGCTCCCGTTTCAGGAAATCATTTCCAGGAGGGCATCATGGCTTCATCCATGCTAATCGGCATTCTGATCACATTTCTCGTCATCATTCTCGTTCTCTATCTGGTGCAGCGCCTGCCGCTCGACGCCAGGATGCGGCAGATCGTGCAGGTTATCGTCATCATCATCGGCATCATTTCGCTGCTCAAATACCTCGCGGTTTTCTAGATCGCGAGACCCACAATTTGGGCGTCTTCAAAGTGGCCCGGTCGTTTCCGACCGGGCCACAATCTTGTTGAGAATACGGTTCAATCGATTGATATTGCTGGCCTTTCGATAAAACATCCGGCAGGTCTTGCCGTTGTCATGCTCGTTTGACAAAACAGGCGCGCCTCCGGCGGGAGGCGCTATGCGAACGAGGATTTCCCGAAAATGAATGTGGCCCAGAACATTGTCGCCGGCCTTGACCGGATACTCACCATGGAATTGGTGCGCGTCACCGAACGGGCCGCCGTGGCAGCCGCCAGGCTGCGCGGGCGCGGCGACGAGAAGGCGGCCGACCAGGTCGCCGTCGACGCCATGCGCCAGGAGCTCAACCGCCTTGCCATCAAGGGCACGGTGGTGATCGGCGAGGGCGAGCGCGACGAGGCGCCGATGCTCTATATCGGCGAGGAGGTCGGCACCGGCAAAGGTCCGGCAGTCGATATCGCGCTCGATCCGCTCGAAGGCACCACGATCTGCGCCAAGAACCTGCCCAACGCGCTTGCCGTCATCGCCATCGCCGAGAAGGGCAGCCTGCTGTTCGCACCCGACGTCTATATGGACAAGATCGCCATTGGTCCGGGCTATGCCGAAGGCGTCATCGACATCGATGCCTCGCCGGCCGAAAACATAGCGAGCCTGGCCCGGGCCAAAGGTGTCGCCGTGTCCGACATCACCACCTGCATCCTCGACCGGCCGCGCCACGCCAAGCTGATCGATGCCGTGCGCGCCACCGGCGCCGCCATCCGGCTGATCGGTGACGGCGACGTCGCCGGCGTCATCCACACCACCGACCCGGAAGAAACCGGCATCGATATCTATCTCGGCACCGGCGGTGCGCCCGAGGGCGTGCTGGCCGCGGCCGCACTGCGCTGCACTGGCGGCCAGATGCAGGGCCGGCTTCTGCTTGACACACCCGAGAAGATGGCCCGCGCGGCGAAGATGGGCATTTCCGATCCAAAGCGAATCTACCATGCGGAAGACATGGCACGCGGCGACGTGCTGTTCGCGGCCACCGGCGTCACCGACGGCAACATGCTGGCCGGCGTCAAGTTCGGCCGCACCACCATCACCACGCACACGATCGTGTTGCGCTCGTCGTCACGGACTGTGCGCGAGATCAAGGCCCGGCACCAGGATCTGGATAAGTTCTAGACCTGCTTGCGAAGCCGCATCGCAGTCGTTAGCCATTGGCTGCATCTGAACCCTGGCCGCGCAAGGATTGACGATGAAAGCGTTCGACTGGCACGCGGATCCGATTTCGCGTGCCACGCCCATCACGAAATCCTATCGCAACACCCAGAATGTGCGCCGCTTTTTCACCCGCGAATGCGGCGATGCGTTCAGGTTCGATCGACCTTTCATGGCCTGGCTCAAGGACGGTCGGGAAAAGACGATGGGGGATGCAGCCGACGAATGGATCCGGCGCCAGGCTGAAAAGCGGAAAGCGTAGTTTTTCTTGAATTTTCCCGCGATGCCACCCGCCGCGAACCGCTTGGCTTTGCCCGCCTTTGGCCCTGAAGCGCGTTGCGTTCACGCGACGCGCTTTAGGCTGTTGTTTGTGCATGTCGTTGTCCCAAAACCGCTGCACACTTTTGGGCGACATGCATTATCCTGCGGCCAACCATGAATTGGCAAAGCGCATGACGGGCGAAAGGCGCCTCTTCCTCGATGTCAGGCAGTCGGCGACCGGTCTCTCCTGGGAGCATCGGCTGACCGAACGGCAGGACATGGTCGCGCTTGCCATCGCGCAAGGCCACGGCGTGCCAGACATCGTCGCGCGCGTGCTTGCCGGACGCGGCGTTACCGCCGATGAGACCGAGCGCTTCCTCGATCCGACGATCCGCGACCTGTTGCCGAATCCGGCCTCGCTGACCGACATGGACAAAGCCGCCACCCGCATCGCCGCGGCGGTGATGGCGAGGGAAAAGGTTGCGATCTTCGGCGATTACGATGTCGACGGCGCCGCGTCGTCGGCCTTGCTGAAGCGGTTTCTGGCGCATTTCTCCATACCGTCGGAAATCTATATCCCGGATCGTATTTTCGAGGGCTATGGCCCCAATCCCGATGCCATGCGCGAACTCGTCTCGCGCGGCGCGACGCTGATCGTCACCGTCGATTGCGGCACCAACAGTGCCGTGTCCGTCGATGCGGCCAATGAAGCCGGCGCCGATGTCGTGGTGCTCGATCACCATCAGGTCGGCGGCGCGTTGCCGGCGGCAATTGCCGTCGTCAATCCAAACCGTGACGACGATCTTTCCGGGCAGGGGCATCTGTGTGCCGCCGGTGTTGTCTTCCTCACCCTGGTGCAGACCGCAAAAGTCCTGCGTGGCCTGAGCGATGTCGCGCCGCCCGACCTGCTTTCGCTGCTTGATCTCGTCGCGCTCGCCACCGTTTGCGACGTGGTGCCGCTCACCGGCGTCAACCGCGCCTTCGTCGTCAAAGGGCTGCAAGTGGCGCGCCAGCAAAAGAATGAGGGGCTGGCCGCATTGGCGCGGGTGTCGCGCATCGGCGAGCCGATCAGCACCTTCCATCTCGCCTATCTGATCGGACCGCGCATCAATGCCGGCGGCCGCATCGGCGATGCGGCGCTTGGCAGCCGGCTGCTTGCGACGGACGACCCGGTCGAGGCGCGGACCATCGCCGAGACGCTTGACCGGCTGAACCAGGAACGGCAACAGATGGAGCAGGAGATGCTGGCCGCGGCGCGTGCCGAGGCGGATGCCGAGCTTGCCGGTGGTAACGGCCCGGCGATCGTCGTCACCGCCAGCAACAATTGGCATCCCGGCATTGTCGGCCTGCTCGCCTCGAGGCTGAAGGATCATGCGCGTCGGCCGGCTTTCGCCATCGCCTTCAATTCCGTGGGCATCGGTACCGGTTCGGGCCGTTCGGTTTCGGGTTTCGATCTCGGCCGGCTGGTGCGCGAGGCCGCCGATGCCGGGCTGATCGTCAAGGGCGGCGGTCATGGCATGGCGGCCGGCATTACCGTGGAGCGCGCGAGGCTCGGCGAACTCAGGGCGTTTTTCGAGGAGCGGGCGGCCGCCGACGTGTTTCGGCTGCAGGACGAGGAAAGCCTGGCGATTGACGGCGCGCTTGCGGCCGAAGGCGCGACGCTCAGCCTGCTCGATGCGCTCGAAAAGGCCGGCCCCTTCGGCGCCGGCCACGTTGCACCGGTTTTCGTGCTGCCGCGCCATCGGCTGGCCGACGCCCGGCCGGTCGGCACCAACCACATCCGCTGCGAATTGCAGTCGGACAGCGGGGGCCGTATCCAGGCGATCGCCTTTCGTGCCGTCGACACCGCTCTTGGCGAATTCCTGTTCAAGAACCGCGGCAAGACCGTGCATGTCGCCGGCTCGCTGTCGGGCAATTACTGGAACGGCAACCGCACGGTGCAATTTCGCATTGTCGATGCGGCGAGGGCGTAGCCGCCTGAAGCTACGCAGCCTGGCCGGCCGGCACATAACGCAGCAGTGTCACGTCTTGGGGAAGGCTCTCCGCGCCAAGCGGCCTCAACGCCAACGACAGGCCGGACTGGAAGTATGGCTTGCCGCCACCCAGCACCACAGGATGCATATAGAGCCGGTATTCGTCGATGAGCCCGGCTCGTGCCAGACAGGCGGCAAGATCAGCGCCGCCGAGGATGACGAGGCCATCCGTCTCCGTCCTGAGAGATTTCACCGTGGCCAAGGCGTCGCTCTCGACCAGCCGGGCATTGTGCCCGACCTGGCGCAGCGTGGTCGAGAAGACGATCTTCGGCGTATCTCGCCAGGCATGGGCAAAGTCCCGCTCTACCTCGGTGGCGCCGGTCTCGCGGTCAGGGCTGTCCCAGAAGCGCATCGTCTCATACATCCGCCGTCCTGCAAGAACGACCGATGCCTGCCTCATCATGTCGTTGAAGTGCTGGTGCAGCTCCGTCTCGGGCACCGGCAAGCCAATGTCCCCGTCCGGCCCGGCGATGTAGCCATCCAAAGACGTCAGCATGGAATAGACGATTTTGGCCATCGGTGTGCCTCCGCTCAATCTGATGTAAACGAGCATAACCAATTGCATTTTGCAATCAGTTTATCGCAAAGGCATGGTCAGCATGGCTCCGTTGTTGGGACGGCCTATGATCGAATTTGCTTTCGAAACTCGCCCGGCGCCATTCCGGTCGTTTTGGAAAAAGTGCGACTGAACGAAGCGACATCCTGGTAGCCTACGCGATAGCAGATTTCCGCAATGCTGAGCTTCGTTGCCTCAAGCAGCGACCTCGCCATTTCAAGCCGTTTTTCCTGGATCCATTTTCCCGGCGTCGTCTTCAACTCACTGGCAAATCTGCGGGACAGCGTTCGCGCAGACAGGCCAAGCCCCGCCGCCAGAACGTTCAAATCGATTTCCCGTATCTTGTTTTCGGCGAGTTCACGCAGTTTGCTCTCCAGCGGATTGGGCTCCTTCGGAGGTTCTTCGAGAGGAAATTCGTAAGGGCTCTGAAATTTGCGCGAGGGTGGAAGAACGAGGAGCTTTCGAACGATCCGTTCCTCCTTCGCGAAGCCCAAATCGACCAGCAAGGCTTTGGCGAGTTCCAGCCCGGAAAATCCGCCGCCGCAGGTGTAGAGGCGACCATCGCGGACAAGCATGCGGGAAGAATCCCATTCAACTTGCGGAAATCGGCTGATGACGTGGGACTTCAGCCACCAGGATATCGTCGCACGTTTGCCGTCCAACAGGCCCGTGTCGGCGAG
This sequence comes from Mesorhizobium sp. AR02, assembly GCF_024746835.1. Lineage (NCBI taxonomy): Bacteria > Pseudomonadati > Pseudomonadota > Alphaproteobacteria > Hyphomicrobiales > Phyllobacteriaceae > Mesorhizobium > Mesorhizobium sp. AR02. The sequence goes on from NZ_CP080531.1 coordinate 6,286,062, forward strand.
CAGATAGCATGCGCCGCAGTGTGCCGCGATGATTGCTTCCTGTTGTCGCGCAAGTGCGATCAGCGGCTTCGAGTGTTCGCTCTCCTGCTCAAGCGAGCGCAGAAGCTCGGGAATCTCGACACCCGGCATCGCGATGAGAATCAACACGTCCATTTTCCGGGACGGTTGCGGCTTCGTGGGAAAGGAAATTCCGGTCGTCGACGTCGCCGGTGATGCCCTGGAAACGAACTCGCATGAAAGAACCTGTGAGCCGCAGACGTCATTCACGAGCTGGAACATTTCGGCCAGCGTCGAGACAACCGCCGAATAGAAATCGGCCGGCAGCCAGATCACGACATGGATGCATTCGCGGCACTCCCCGGTATCGTTTTTCGCCGGATGGCAAGTTTAGCACAATCTTTGTCAAAAATGCCAATTCCGAAAAGAACACGGCGTCTCCAGCATAGGCCATATGCGCACCTCGCTGACCAAGAGCGGGCTGCGGAACCCATGGCTGGAAGATTGAAAATGCAGAAATCGCTGAATCAAATCGATGCGGGCGCATTGAGCACACCGGGCTCAAATGTCGTCGCACAACCGCCACGCTGGTCCGGGCTCAGGCTCGCGCTGCTGGCATTCGCGCAGTTCATAATCGCGATCGACTACAACATCGTCTATGTCGCCCTGCCGGATATCGGCCGGGATGTCGGCTTTACCACCCAGTCGCTGCAATGGGTGGTAAGCGCTTACGCCGTGGCCTTTGGCGGTTTTCTCTTGCTTGGCGGCCGAGCCGCTGACCGGCTTGGCCCGCGGCGCATGTTCATCCTGGCGCTCGTGCTCTATGGCGTTTCGTCCTTTGCAGGTGGATTTGCGCCCGACGCGCTCACGCTGGTGGTCGCTCGGGCAGTTCAGGGCCTGGGCGGGGCGCTTCTCTTTCCCGCAACACTGGCGCTGATCAACACGAGCTTCGCGGAAGGTGCCGAACGCAACCGGGCGCTCGCGGTCTGGGGTGCGACGGGAAGCGGCGGTCTGGCGGCCGGTGCGATCATCGGGGGCGTCCTGACCAATGGCTGGGGGTGGCAAGCGGTCTTCTTCTTCACCGTTCCGCTGGCTTTGGGCGCTGCCCTGATCGCCGCGCCGGCGCTGCTGGCGCCCGATCCGGTGGGCAAAGGCCAGAGGCGGGGTTTCGATCTTCTGGGCGCGCTGGTTGTGACGGCAGCCGCGACGTTGCTGGTGTTCGGCTTGGCCAGCGGGCCTGAAGCGGGTTGGACTACGGCTCGCAGCGCCGGATCGCTTGTGGTTGGCGTGCTGCTGCTCTGTGCTTTCATTCTCATCGAGAAACGCGTGCGCGATCCGCTCGCGCCGTTGCGGCTGTTTGCCAATCGCAGCCTCGTCACGGCCATGAGTGTCAGTTTCTTTCATCACATGGCGCTGAGTTCCGGTTACTACCTTCTCACGACCTATTTTCAGAATCTGCTCGGTTACAATGCACTCGCGGCCGGCCTGGCATTCGTTCCGCTCGGTGTGCTGGCGATGATCGGTGGCGGGAAGGGCGCGGCACTGCTGCTCAACAATTGGGGGACACGCGCCACGATGTTCGCCGGCATGCTCATCTATGGGGTCGGGCTGGTGGCGATCGCTCTCGCCCTGTCGCCAGGCGGTTCGTATTGGGCCGTGCTGCCCGGCATCCTCATCTATGGTTTTGGTGGTGGCATCGCCTTTACCACGCTGTTTGTAGCCGCCGCTTCCGGAGTTGCCGCCAACGAACAGGGCGTGGCGTCGGCGCTGGGCTCGACCTCCCTGCAGATCGGCGCGGCATTGGGTCTGGCCGCCAGTCTTGTCGTCGCCAATGTCGGTTTGGGTGGCGAGGCAGCCAGCGCAACGGATGTCGTCAATGGATTGCGTATGGCGGGATTGTTCGCCGCCGCCGCGGTCTTCCTTGGCGCGGTCCTGGCTCTGATGCTGAAGCAGAATCCGGGGATACCCCAGGATGCCGCCACCACTGCCGAAGCTGCGTGATCAGTCCTCGGTCATGGGTGGTTTGAAGCGCGTCGCGTGGAGTCGACGCGCTTCAGGTGTTTGCATGCATTTGGCGAAATGTGTCAGGCGAGAACGGTCTGCAGCCGGCTCAGTTCGCCGATCTGGGCCATCGTCGCCTGGTAGCCGAGCTGGATTGCCTCGTCGGCACGATGGAATTCGGTAAGGCCGATATGGCTAAGCTTGGGCTGCAGCGACATGTCGGGCGGATCGCCGGCAAGCCTGGCGCGCGAAATGCGGTCCTGGATGATGTTGAAGGCCTCGACCATGACGCCGGTGATGCCGAGGCGTGTCTGATGCGAATGGTGCTCGGCGTCGACACGGCCGGCGCGCGGCGCGTCCTTTTCGACAACCAATTCGCCGGCGCTGTGCTTTATAACGGCGGCGCGGCCGAACAGATCGTAGTGGAGGTTGACCGCCACGACGAGCGGCTGCTCGTAGGCGCGGCAGACCGAAACCGGTACCGGATTGACCAGCGCGCCGTCGACCAGCACGCGGCCGTTGCAATTCACCGGCTCGAACACGCCAGGCAGTGCGTAGGATGCGCGCATGGCCGTGATCATCGAGCCGCTCGACAGCCAGATCTCGTGACCGGTGCGGATTTCCGATGCGACGCAGACGAATGGCTTGGGCAGGTCCTCGAATCGGACGCCGGCCACATGCTCGCGCAGACGCGCATCCAGTTTCATGCCGCCGAACAGGCCGCTGCCGCGCAGATTGAGATCGAGTAGGCCGAAGATGCGCCGCTTGGTGAGGCTGCGGGCAAACTCTTCCAGCTCATCCAGTTTGCCGGCGAGATAACAGCCGCCGACCAGCGCGCCGATCGAGGTGCCGGCGATCATCGAAACTTCGATGCCGGCTTCATCGAGCGCGCGCAGCACGCCGATATGGGCCCAACCTCGGGCGCAACCGCCGCCCAGGGCGAGCGAAATTCCTGTCTTCCTGGGAGATTTCGTTTCGGACGCGCCGCCGGAAGAGGTCAGGCCGTTGGCCTCCCTGACATCTGGTCTGCTACGCAATGACGCCCACTCGAGCATCATGATCTCCCTTGTCCCAAGGCTAATATACGGACGGGCCGTATCGAAATGGTGAATCTGTGTGGTTGGTGTGAGGCAGAAGGTTCAAGACGATGGCTTCCGATACGTGATTTCCGCATCGAACAGCGGCTTGCTGCCGTCGTCGGCAAGCGTCCTCTTGCCGTCGATCAGCCCCACCGTCCGATAAAAGCATGAACGCCGGCCCGTGTGACAGGTTGCGTCGTGGCCCAACACTTTCACACGCAGCCACAATGCGTCCTGGTCGCAGTCGGTCCGCATCTCGACGACGTGCTGGAAATTGCCGGAGGTTTCCCCCTTTTTCCAAAGCGCGTTGCGCGAGCGCGACCAGTAGTGGGCGATGCCTGTCTCCAGAGTCAGCGCCAGTGCTTGCGCATTCATATGCGCGACCATCAACAGCATGCCGTCTTCGGTATCGGTGACGACGACGGTGAGAAGGCCGGCGGCGTCGAAGCGCGGTGAGAATACCGCGCCTTCCTCCAGGGCCTTCTTGTCTGATGGAGCTTTCGGAAATTCCAGTGCCGACATCGCCGGTGTATCTTCCTGTTTGACCATGATCTTATCCGAAAACCGGTCCCTGTTTTTCGGGATCATGGCCTAGCGATATCGGCCTAGACGTTACGCCCCGCCGCGCACCATGGTGACAAAACGAACCTGCTCCTCGGGCATATCCTTGAAGACGCCAGTGAAGGTGGAGGTGAGCGTGGTGGATCCTTGCTTGCGGATGCCGCGCATGGCCATGCACATGTGCTCGGCCTCGATCATGACGGCGACGCCGCGAGGGTTGAGCACATCCTGGATGACGCCGGCGATCTGTGCGGTCAGCGCTTCCTGCGTCTGCAGGCGATGGGCAAAGATATCGACGACGCGGGCGATCTTGGACAGGCCGACGACCTTGCCATCCGGCAGATAGCCGACATGCGCCTTGCCGATGATCGGCACCATGTGGTGCTCGCAATGCGAATGGAACTGAATATCCTTGACGATGACGAGATCGTCGTAGCCGGCGACCTCCTCGAAGGTGCGGCCGAGTTCCTCCGCCGGGCACATGTCGTAGCCACCGAACATTTCGCGGTAGGCCTTGGCCACGCGCTTGGGCGTATCGATCAGCCCCTCGCGGTCCGGATTGTCGCCGGTCCAGCGCAGCAATGTGCGCACGGCAGCCTCGACTTCAGCTTCGCTCGGCCGGTCGGTGACCGGCTTTTCCATGTAGGCGGCTTGGGGCATGAGTTTCTTGATGACGGCATCCATAAAAGGCGTCTCCCGTAGTTCCTCTCCAGGGAGGAACGAGTTGAACGGACCACGACCTTTCGGTGTCGGAAACTCGCCCCGTTTCCAGCCCCGTAAGCGGCGTGAACTTCCCGGCCAGGACAGTGACGCTCATCGCCTTGTCGTTACCGGACTGCCCGCATTATATAAGACCGCAGCGAGCGAAAGGAAGACGCAGCAGCGGCAATCGCTGTTCGCTTGGCGGCGACGGATTGGAAAATAATGATCAACGACGTCTATAACGCGAAAATTCTCGGTTTTGCCGGAAACATCGCCCGCATCGGCCGGCTCGATCATCCCGACGCGACCGCCAAGGCCCATTCCAAGCTGTGCGGTTCGACCGTTACCGTCGACCTCAAGATGGAAGATGGCGTGGTCACCGACTTCGCCCATGACGTGAAGGCCTGCGCGCTCGGCCAGGCGTCGTCCTCGATCATGGCGCAGCATGTCGTCGGCGCGAGTGCCGAGGAATTGCGTGCGGTGCGCGACACCATGCTGAAGATGCTGAAGGAGAACGGCGCACCACCAGACGGGCGCTTCGCCGACCTCAGATATTTGGAGCCGGTGCGCGACTACAAGGCGCGCCACGCCTCGACCATGCTGACCTTCGATGCCGTGGTCGACGCCATCAGCCAGATCGAGAAGAAGCGCGCCGAAGAAGCGGCCTGACCTTGCGCCGGGCTTTGCGAGGGCCATCACGGAGGAAGCGCTTGCGTTGGTTGATTATAGCCTTGGGCCTTGCGGCTTCGGTGGTGACGAGCAGCTACGCGGCCGCATCAGAAAGCGCTTCAAGGCAGAAAGCTGCTGCGTACCTTTCTGACAAGCTGGCTGGCTGCTGGACTATCCCAGTCGCCGACGAATTTGTGGTTACACGCGTCCAAATCAGCTTTAACCGAGATGGTTCGCTAGCGGCGGCGCCCAGAGTACTCAACCCCGCGAAAGCGCCGCAGGACAAGAGATTTAATGATAGCGCGGTTCGGTCAATTGTCCGGTGCGCACCTTTCACTGGATTAGCGGCTTATTCTGATAGCTACGAAGCCTGGCGCGAAATTGCCGTCACATTCGACCCGCGCGAAATATCATCCGGCGCGCAGCCGAAATAGAACCCGCTTAGAAATCACGTAAATTCGGCTTAGGCCTGCCGTGTCAGCGCCTGCCGGCTTTCGGCAAATTCGCTTCTCAGCCAGTCTGCGAAAGCCGCAGCCGGTTCCGAAAGATAGCGCAAATCCCTCGCCACCAGCCAGTAGGCGCCGGACGCAACGTCGATGTCGAATGGCTTGATCAGCGCGCCGGCTGCAACTTCCCCGCCGATCTGCAAGAGATCGCCCAGCGCCACGCCATGTCCGAGCAGGGCGGCTTGCTTTGAAAGCGAGGCGTCTGCGAGCATCGGGCCGCGCGCCGGCACGGCATCGGCGGGCACGCCGGCCGCTTCGAACCAGCGCGCCCATCCCTGGCGATTTTCCTCATGCAAAAGTGTGTAGCGGGCAAGGTCGATCGGCTTCTCAAGGGCAGGGCCCGAGGCAAGCAGTGCCGGCGACAGAACCGGTGAATCGACCGTCGAGGCAAGCCGCTCGGCCTGGCTGCGAGGCCAGGAGATGGCATGGGCGCTGAAGCGTAGGGCAAGCTCAGGCTGATCGCTGCGGAATTCGATCAGCCTGGGGTCGACTTCGAGCGATACATCGATGTCAGGCCGCAATTGGCGAAACCGGTTGAGCCGGGGGACCAGCCACACGGAAGCAAGTGACGGCTCGACGCTGACACGAACCACGGATTGCGCGGGGACAGCGACCAATTCCGAAAGCAGTCTGTCGATGTCATCGAAACTCCTGACCAATTGCGCGAGCAGCCGACGGCCCGCATCCGTCAGTTCGACGCGGCGATGGTGACGTTCGAACAAGGGCTGGCGCAGGAAGGTTTCGAGCTCGCGGATCTGCCGGCTGATCGCCGCCTGCGAGACGAAAAGCTCCTCGGCGGCCCGGCTGAAGCTCAGATGCCGGCCCGCCGCCTCAAAACTCCTCAATGCCGTCAATGGTAGGCGTCCGCGCTTCATTTCGCATAATCCAGGGTTATCCGAAATGGAAATTATACTCGTTTGAAGGCCAAGGCCAGCGGCGGTCTAATCGCATCAAAGGAGACCGACCATGATCCAGATCCTGAGCATCTTTGGCGATGTCATGCGGATCGCAACGTTTCAATGGCGCGACGAAAGGCACCATGTAAAGCGCAGCGAGGAGCCGGCCAGCCCCGGCCGCTGGGTACCTCCGATTGACAGGCAGCCATTTCGCCGCTCCCGCCCATGACAGCACGGCGGATAAGGGGCGGGGATTGCGTTCTCCTGACGAAGCTCACATCTATCGCGGGACAGAACGCGATACGGAGACCGCGGTGCACGACCCGCATGGGCATGCCCATACTGCCAGACCGCCGGGGCGCGGCCGCAACTGGCCCGGCCCGTGGCGCAAGACGCCGGGCCGTCTCCTCGGCACGTCGTTCGTGCGCCTTTACCAGCTGACTTTGTCCGGCTTTGTCGGCAATTCCTGCCGGCATTTGCCGACCTGTTCCGAATATGCGCATGAGGCGATCGCCCGCCATGGCCTGTGGGCCGGCGGCTGGATGGGATTGTTCCGCGTGCTGCGCTGCGGGCCCTTCGGCACGCATGGCATCGACCTGGTGCCGGAAGTGCTGGCGGATTGCTACGTCTGGTTCATGCCCTGGCGGTACTGGCGGATCGGCAAAAAAGGCGGCAAAGTCGACAGCTGAGGATAGTCCGGAAACGGGTGGCGACGCTTGTGGGCCGAGGCGACACTAAGACCTCCAGGATTGGAGGTTTGCCATGATGTCGCTGTTTATTGCGATCCACATCCACGCTGCAAAACGGGGCGATGGATTGCTGCCCGAATTTCTCGGAACAACGCCGCAGCCGCGCGACGTGCCGAAAGCTATGAATGGAAGCCCGACCAGCTCCAGTCGGGTTACCAAAGGCGCTTCAGAACCTGATCCTCAACCGCGCAAGGCCGTTCGAAGGCCGGTCATCCTCTAGGCTGTGTTTACGATCCGGTAGGGTTAACGCAAGCCTGCACAAAGACTGCGCATTTGAGACAAAATCGAGACAAGAGACCTCGCTAAGCCCGCTCGCGAACACCTCTTCTGGAGCGAGCATCAATGCGTAACATCGACCGTCTTCCCTTTATCCTGGCTGGAGTCCTGTTCCTGCTCGCCTGGTTGCTGGGGTTCCCGATGCGCGCGCAATCGGCGCCGCTTGGGGATGTGCAGTGCACGTTGATCGCCGATGCAGCGAGCGGCAAGACGCTCTATCAGGACGGCACCTGCGACCAGCGGTTCAGCCCTGCCTCGACGTTCAAAGTGCCGCTTTCGCTGATCGGCTATGATGCCGGGATCCTGAGCGACGAGCACACGCCGACCTGGGACTACAAAGCCGAATTCAACGCGGTGAAACGGGATCAGAAGACCGTCGATCCGGTGATCTGGGAACGCGATTCAATTCTCTGGTTCTCCCGGGAGATCACGCGCCGGCTCGGGGCTGAGACCTTTGCCGGCTATGTCTCGAAACTCGACTACGGCAACAACGACGTTTCCGGCAATCCCGGCAAGAATGACGGCCTGACCCATTCCTGGGTGAATTCCTCGCTCAAGATCACGCCGGTCGAGCAGGTCGATTTCCTGCGCAAACTGCTGGCGCGCAAGCTCCCGGTTTCAGCCAAGGCCTACGACATGACGTCAGCCATCATCCCGACATTCCAGGCTGGAGGCTGGACGGTGCAAGGCAAGACCGGCAGCACCAGGCTGGCCAATGATGCCGACAAGATCAGGGACAAGCGTTCGCTCGGCTGGTTCGTCGGCTGGGCGAAGAAGGATGGTCAGCAGATCGTCTTTGCGCGTCTCATCGTCGACACCAAGCGCACCGATGTGCCGAAGGGCTGGAGCACACGCTCCGGGTTTCTGAAGGATCTGCCGCTGCTGATGAAATAAATTTGGTCAGGCGGTTCGGCGGGCACGGATGATGTGGCCGCCGGAATTGCTCGTCGTTCCCCTCGGTGCTCCGGAAAAGCGGGCGGCGATATCGCCGCTCTCGAGATCTTCGATCTCGTCGAACCCGAGCTCAGTCAGGGATTTCGCCAGGTCGGTAGGAACAAAGAAGCTGATCCATGGCTCTCCGACAGAAGCGACGCGCGCCGCATGGAAGGCCAGCGCAGCCTGTCCCGCCGCATCGCGGTTCTCAGCCGGTTCGCTGTAATCGAACACCACCTCCGAGCCGGGGACGCCGGCAATCCAGGACAGCGTTTTGAAGATCGCTTCTTTCGTCAGGTAGGGCACGACACCCAACCAGATGAAGAAACTCGGCTCGGTCGACTGCAAACCGGCCGCAGCCAGTTCCGCGGGCAGGCTTTGCCGCTCGAAATCGACTGGCACGAATGTGGTGGCGGGTGGCTCGGCAAACCCGCTCTCGGCCATGCATTTGCGTTTCCAGGCTTGCGTGGCCGGGTGGTCGACTTCGAACACGCTGAGATCCGGATACGGATTGCGCAGCGAAAACGTATCGAGGCCGGCGCCAAGCACGACGAGCTGACGGATGCCGCGACGCACCGCCGCCGCCAGCCAGTCCTCGGCGAAGCGGGCGCGCGCGGTGACGAACAGGCGCATGCGCCGGCGGCGCTCGTTCTCCTGTTCGAGCTCCTGGGCCGTGGGCGCAGCTTCACCCAGAATCGCGATCGCGTAGGGATCGCGAAACAGCCCCGCCTGCGGTGAAAACTGATGCAGGGCCCTCATGCGTGCGACGCCAAGGGCGGTACGGCTGGGTGTTGCGTCTTCCATATCGACAATTCCAGAAGATTGCGGGGATGTTCGCAAGCCGGGCGACGGGCCTGCGACATCTCTGGCGACATTTCCTGACGGCCAGGCCAATCAGCGCTCTTTACCTGGCCCGGCAGTGCCTCTAAAAACCGCCCGCTGCCGTTTGTCCATGTGATTGGCGCATCCGGCTTTTACCTATGCATGTCGTAACCCCAAAACCGCCATACACTTTTGGGTGACATGCATTTCAACCACCCGCGCTCGTTTGCGGGACTGGATAGGAGATCCATATGCTGAATTCCGTTTCCCTGACATTTCCCGATGGCTCCGTCCGCGACTACGACGCGGCGATGACCGGTGCAGGCCTTGCCGAATCGATCTCGAAGTCGCTGGCCAAGAAGGCCGTCGCCTACGCCATCGACGGCACCGTGCGCGACCTCTCCGACCCGCTCGGCAAGTCCGGCAAGGTCGAGATCATCACCCGTGACGATGTGCGCGCTATTGAACTTATCCGTCACGACACCGCGCACGTGCTGGCGGAAGCCGTGCAGGAATTATGGCCGGGAACGCAGGTGACCATCGGGCCGGTGATCGAGAACGGATTCTATTACGACTTCGCCCGCAACGAGCCGTTCACCCCAGACGACTTTCCAGTGATCGAGAAGAAGATGCGCGAGATCATCGCGCGCAACAAGCCGTTCACTAGGGAAGTCTGGTCGCGCGACAGGGCGAAGAAAGTGTTCGCCGACAAGGGCGAGCGCTACAAGCTTGAGCTGATCGACGCCATTCCCGAGGACCAGGATCTCAAGATCTATGCGCAGGGCGATTGGTTCGACCTCTGCCGTGGTCCGCACATGGCCTCGACCGGCCAGATCGGCAACGCCTTCAAACTGATGAAGGTGGCCGGTGCCTATTGGCGTGGCGATTCGAACAACCCGATGTTGACGCGCATCTACGGCACGGCCTGGGCCGACCAGGCGCAGCTCGACGCCTACCAGACGATGCTGGAGGAGGCCGAGAAGCGCGACCACCGCAAGCTCGGCCGCGAGATGGACCTGTTCCATTTCCAGGAAGAAGGGCCGGGCGTCGTCTTCTGGCACGCCAAGGGCTGGAAGATGTTCCAGAACCTGGTCAATTACATGCGCCGCCGCCTCGACGAGCAAGGCTACCAGGAGGTCAACGCGCCGCAGGTGCTCGACAAGAGCCTGTGGGAAACGTCAGGCCACTGGGGCTGGTATCGCGACGCCATGTTCAAGGTGACGGTCGCCGGCGACGACACCGACGACGACCGTGTCTTTGCGCTGAAGCCGATGAACTGCCCAGGCCACGTGCAGATTTTCAAGCATGGGTTGAAGTCATATCGCGATCTGCCCGTAAAACTTGCAGAATTCGGCAATGTGCATCGCTATGAACCGTCGGGCGCATTGCACGGGCTGATGCGCGTGCGCGGCTTCACGCAGGATGATGCGCATATCTTCTGCACCGAAGAGCAACTCGCGGCGGAATGCCTGCGCATCAACGATTTGATCCTGTCGACCTATGCCGATTTCGGTTTTGAAGAGGTCAGCGTGAAGCTGTCGACACGGCCGGACAAGCGGGTCGGCACCGATGAGGCCTGGGATCATGCCGAGGCGATCATGGGCAATGTGCTGGAGACGATCAGGACAAGGTCGGGCAATCGGATCAAGACCTCGATCAATCCGGGCGAGGGCGCCTTCTACGGGCCGAAGTTCGAATATGTGTTGAAGGATGCCATCGGCCGCGAATGGCAGTGCGGCACGACGCAGGTCGACTTCAACCTGCCGGAACGCTTTGGCGCCTTCTACATCGGCTCGGATTCGGAGAAGAAGCAGCCCGTCATGGTGCACCGCGCCATCTGCGGTTCGATGGAGCGTTTCCTCGGCATCCTGATCGAGAACTATTCCGGCCATTTCCCGCTGTGGTTCGCACCGCTGCAGGTGGTGGTGGCGACGATCACCTCCGAGGCGGACGGCTATGCAACCGAAGTGGTGGCAAAGCTGAAGGCCGCCGGGCTATTGGCGGAAGCCGATCTGCGCAACGAGAAGATCAACTACAAGGTCCGTGAGCACAGCCTGGCCAAGGTGCCGGTCATCCTCGTCTGCGGCAAACGCGAGGCGGAGGAACAGACGGTCAACATGCGCCGGCTCGGCTCGCGCGACCAGGAATCGCTTGGCCTTGCCGAGGCGATCGCGCAACTGACCGAAGAAGCGGTGACGCCGGACCGCAGGCGCAAACGCGCGGCCTGACCCGTGTCCCCAGGAATGGCGGTGGAGCGATCCACCGCCATTTTCATATCCCTGTCACGCCAACCTTGTAACGAGCCCTCATGCTCAAGCTGAAGCCACGCGAAAAACCGTTCCCCGAGCTTTCCTATGCCAATCCGCGCCAGCCGGCGCTGACACGCTGGGTCATCCATTCCATCGAGGGCCTGTCGGGGCGCGACCGGTATGCCGCGCTCTATGATTTCTGGCGCCGCCAGGTGGTGCCATCAGGCGAGCGCGTGTTCAGCCGCATGCTCGACCTGATCGACCTGCGGATACGGACCCCCGACCAATGGCCGCCCGCGCCGTTACCGGACACACCGCTGGTGATTGTGGCCAACCATCCGTTCGGCATCGGCGACGGCATTGCCGTGCTCTCACTGGTGGAGCAGCTGGGGCGGCCGTTCCGGGTGATGATCCACAAGGATCTGCTCAAGATCCGCGAGATGGAGCCCTATTCGCTGCCAATCGACTTTTCCGAGACCAAGGAAGCGTTGAAGAACAACATGGCCGTGCGCCACGAGGCGGTGCGGCTGCTGAAGGAGTGCGTCACCATCGTGGTGTTTCCCGCCGGTGGTGTCGCCACTGCGCCGAAAGGCTTTGGCCGCGCACGCGACCTGCCATGGAAGATGTTTCCGGCACGCCTGGTCCAGGATGCCAAGGCGTCCGTCATTCCGATGCATTTTTCCGGACAGAACGGCAGGCTGTTCCATCTGGTCAGCGGGCCGATGAACATGGCCGAGCGCGATGGCCGCGTGGCCAAATTCGTCGGCAAGGCGTCGCTGACACTGCGCCTTTCGATGCTCATCCACGAATTCGCACGGCTGTCCGGCAAGGCGATCGACGTGCGCGTCGGCGATGTGCTGAGCTGGAGTGAACTGGAGCCGCTGCGCGATCGCAAGGCACTGCTCGACCGTCTTTATCGCGGTGTGTTTGATTTGGCGCCGCCGGCACCGCGCCGTCGGATTCCCTTCCTGCCGGCACGAGCGAAGCTGGCAGCCTGAAGGCTAATCCGCGCCTTCTTCCGGATCCATCGCCGCCGCTTCGATCGCCAGAACCTCGATTTCCTGGTTCTGGCCGGCTACGACTGTGAAATCCTTCTGGTAGATGCGGTCGCGGTTCTTGGCGATGATGGTGTAGTCGCCTTCGGCAAGCACCATCGAGGCAAAGGCGCCGACGGTCTCCTTGATCGGGTCGCCGGATTCGTTGAGCAGCGACCACGACGTGTCGGCGATCGCCTCGCCGCCGGCTTCACGCACCAGTTTCATCGTGATCTCGGCGGCGTGATGCTCGACGGTGGCTTCGGTCAGCTTGCCGGCCTCGACGCGGATGTCGGAGCGGATGACCGCATTGACCGCGCCGTAGGTCGAGACGACGTGGTAGATACCGGCGTTCAACCGCACGACGCTGTTGGGCTCGACATCGGGAATGATCAGCGCGCGGTCGCCATTGGCCTCGGCGGTGCCCTCATAAATCGAGAAGCGCAGCTTTTTCGGCGGAATGCGCAGGCCGCCGGACAGAACCGCGTCGAGCTTCAAACCGCCGGCATCGAGCACAAGGCTTTCCCGCTTGGCTTCCTTGCCGACGGTGATGCGCTTGGTGGCGCCGGCGCGGCCGTAGGAGGCATGAACCAGATAGCTGCCGGGTTCGAGTTGGAAGACGGCGCTGCCGCCATGCGCGGAGGCGACCATCGGCAATTTGCCGTTGACGGCTTCGGGCTTGAAGACACGCCAGACGAGGCCGCGGGTGATGTCGGCGCCCTTGTCGGTCAATTGGGCCGACAAAGTGAGGGCGCCACCGCCGCCAAGCGCCAGCGGAGTTTCGCTCTTCGGCGTCGCATAGCTCGAAATTCCGGGAAGTTTCAGGTCGCTGACGCCGTCCTTTTGCTGCGCAGCAGCCATGGAGACCGGCAGCAGGAACAGCGCGGCGCAGAGCCAGACCAGGAAAAGACGCAGTCGCCCCTCAAACATGCCTTGCGTTGAAGCCCATGGCGGTGGCAATTTCAAGGCTTAAGAGTCCAATCGATGACTCTTCAGCCCGGCGCTTGCGCGCCTTTGCCCGAGCCGCCCGAATTCCCGATGGTGCGCTTCAGCTCAAAACAGAGTGTTTCAGGAGACTTGCGTCCATGGCGTCGCCGATCATCGACTTCCTGCTGACCCGAAATTCAGCACCGATTCCCGACCTCAGGGAGCCGGCACCGAGCGACGCCGATATCGCAACGATGATCGCCGCCGCCACGCGCGTGCCCGATCACGGCCGGCTCGAACCCTGGCGCTTCATCGTCTATCGCGGCGATGCCCGCATCGAGATCGGCAGAAAGCTGGCGGCGCTTGCCGAACAGCGGGAAGGGCCGCTGCCCGAGGGCCGCCGCAACCAGGAACTGGCGCGCTTTTCGCGCGCGCCGCTGGTGATCGGCGTGGTGTCGGTGCCGAAAGAGAATCCCAAGATCCCGCAATGGGAGATGTTCCTGTCCGGCGGCATGGCGGCGATGAACCTGATGATTGCAGCCAACGCGCTGGGCTATGGCACCAACATGATCAGCAACTGGTATTCCGATGTGCCGGAGGGCAGGGCGATCCTCGGACTGGCGCCGCAGGAGCGCGTCATCGGCTTCATCCACATCGGCTCTTATGCCGGCACGGCGCCGGAGCGGCCACGACCCGATCCGGCAAAGCTCTACGCCGATTACTCAGGGCCCTGGGCGGGTTGAATGTTCTATGAGCCGTCCAAGGGGCACGGGCTGCCGCATGACCCATCGAAGGCGATCGTGGCGCCGCGCCCGATCGGCTGGATATCGACGCTGAACAGGGCCGGCGAGATCAACTTAGCGCCATACTCCTTCTTCAACGCCGTTTCGACGCGGCCGTTCATCGTCTGGTTCTCCTCGGAGGGTGAGAAGGACAGCGCCTCCTTCGCCCAGGAGACCGGTGAGTTCGTTGCCAATCTGGTCGGCCGCGATCTTGCGGAGAAGATGAATTACACCTCCGTCAACGCGCCGCGCGGCGTCAACGAGTTCGTCTATGCCGATCTCGCCATGGCACCTTCGCGTCTCGTCAGGCCGCCGCGCGTGGCGGCGGCGCCTGCCGCGCTGGAATGCCGGGTGACGGAAGTGTTTCGCCCAAAGGCGCTGGACGGAACGCCGACGAGTGCGGTCGTCGTCGCCGGCGAAGTGGTCGGCGTCCACATTGACGATGCCTTTTTGAAAGACGGCCTGTTCGATATCACCAAGGCCGGCAATGTCGCCCGTCTCGGCTATATGGACTATGCCAGCGTCAGCGAGGTCTTTTCGATGCGCCGGCCACGCTGGGGCAAGGAGTAGGCTCCAGACCTGGCAAATCACCGCGCCTTGTCGGCTTTCCGCCGGGCCGTCATGACGGCCCTGATATAGCCGGGTTCCCCGATCCGAATGCTTCCATCGGGGAGCCCGAGTATGCGGTCGAGAGCGATCTCGTAGAGCCTGACGCGTTTCTCCAAAACTTCGATCGCGACTTCCATATCGGCGTCGCTGCCGCCGGTAATCGCCTTGGCAACGACGTCATGCGTGGCCAAGCCGAACTGCATGACGATGTCGGCGACACCCTCCGGATCGAAGGTCCTGAAGGTGCCGTCTTCGACACCTTGCCGGATGATCCTGACCAGCAGGGGTGAAAACGACGCGCTGGCCGCCAGGTTGATGCGGTGGAAAAGCACCAGATTCTCCGGCCGAAACATTGTCTCGAAAAGAGCCCAGGCCTCCGCCGCGGTCTCGATCTTGGTCTGTCGCGACTGGCTGAGCAGGCCATTCAGGCGGCCAAGCGGGTCGAGGGCGGGATCGTCGAGTATACCCTTGACGCCAGCCAGAGCCTGCCTGGCGAAGCGGTCGGCCAAGGCTTCGAGAAGAGCCTCCTTGGAGGCGAAGTAGTGATAGAAGGCGCCTTTCGAGATGCCGGCGGAGGCAATCACGTCGTTGAGGCTCGCTCTGTCATAGCCCTGTGTCAGGAACAGGGCCTGGGCATGGTCCAGAAGTTCTTCTCGCCTGAGCTCTGGATGCTTGATGACACGGGGCATGACCAAACCTTCTGCACGCGATGGCCGTTCCCGTCCAGCACGGGATATCAGATAGTCTGCTTGAATTACAGACCACTGGTCGGTATGATAGACCATTGGTCTACTTGAGCCAATGCCGTGGGGGCATACCGTGGAAGGTCGATCATGATCGCGAAATTGGTTCTTCAGACATTCATCTGGTTCGGCGTCATGGGCGCCTTGCTCTTCCTGTCGGCCGGCACGTTTTCTTGGCCAGGGGCCTGGATCTATCTGGTGGGGATGGTGGGGCTCAGTCTCACCCTCGGCGTGGCGCTGGCGCGGCGCGACCCCGGCCTGATGAATGAGCGGCTGAGCCCTCCGATCCAGAAGAATCAGACCGCAGCCGACAAGGTCCTGCTGTCCATACTTCTCATCGCCATCTTCGGCTGGCAGGTCTTCATGGGGCTAGACTTCCGTTTCGGCTGGTCGGCTGTTCCTGTCTGGGCGCAGGTGGTCGGCGCGCTGGTTCTGCTGGTCGGAATCTGGATCTGCTATCTGACCATGCTAGAGAACAGTTTCGCGGCACCCGTGGTGAAGATCCAGGATGAGCGCGGACAGCGCGTGATCACCACTGGCCCCTACAGCTACGTCCGCCACCCGATGTATGCCGGCGCCATCCTCTTCTTCGCCGGCACGGCACTTCTGCTCGGCTCCTGGTGGGGACTGGTATCGGTGCTCGTGTTCGTCGTTCTCCTGGCCATCCGCACCTTCATCGAAGAGAAAACGCTTCGCACCGGCCTGCGCGGCTATGACGACTATGCGACCGAGGTTCGCTACCGACTGATTCCGCTGATCTGGTAGCGCTTGATTTAAACACACGCTAAGAGAGCGGCTTCGGCGTTGCGTTGGGGTTGGCGCATCGCCCTTGGGATAGTGCGGGGGCACCGGCGACATGAAGAAACGAGACTCGCTGGGAACCCGGCTGCGCTATGGGTTCGACAAGAGCATGGCCGCCGGCCCGATCGCGCTGATCGGCTGGCTCGCCGTCGTTTCCCTGCTGATCATCATCGCCGCCGCGGCTTTCCTTGCGGTGACCCGCATTGCGCCGGAGGGCGGCGAGCCGCTGAACTTTTTCGAAGCGTTCTGGGAATCGCTGATGCGCACGCTCGATTCCGGCACGATGGGCGGCGACACCGGCTGGGCCTTCCGCCTCGTCATGCTGGTCGTCACGCTTGCCGGCATCTTCGTCGTGTCGGCTCTCATCGGCGTGCTCAGCGCCGGCGTCGACGGCAAGCTCGATGAATTGCGCAAGGGCCGGTCGCGCGTGCTGGAGACCGATCACACCATCATACTCAACTGGTCGCCGTCGATCTTCGATGTCATCTCCGAACTCGTGATTGCCAATGCCAGCCGCCGCCGTCCGCGCATCGTCGTCATGGCCAATATGGACAAGGTCGCGATGGAGGACGAAATCGCGGCCAAGGTTGGCAAACTGGGCAACACGCGCATCATCTGCCGCAGCGGCGATCCGACCGATCTGTACGACCTGGCGATCGTCAATCCGCAGAGCTCGCGGTCGGTCGTCGTGCTGTCGCATCGTCGTGCATTCGAGCCGGCAATCGGGCCTTAGCGGCGTCTATTCGGAACTCCTCGATTTCGACGGTTGCGAAATCTACACGACCGAGCAGCCTGATCTTACCGGCAAGACCTTCGGCGAGGCGGTGATGGCGTATGAACACTGCGCGCTGATCGGGCTTTGCGACAAAAAGGGGCGCGTCAATCTCAACCCGCCGTCGGACCTTGTGATCGGCAAGGACATGCGCGCCATCATCATCGCCGAGGACGATGCCGCGATCAAGTTGGGAAGCACCGGGATCAAGATCGATATGACCGTGATCCGCGGGCCCCGATCCGTCGAGGCGAAGCCGGAGCGCACGCTGATCCTCGGCTGGAACCGGCGCGGTCCGATCATCACCTATGAACTGTCGCGCTATGTCGCGCCTGGTTCGATCCTGACCATCGCCGCCGATACGCCAGGCCTAGAGCAGGAAGTTGCCGGACTGCCGGTTGCCGGTGACAATCTGTCGGTTTCCTGCCGCATCACCGACACCTCGAGCAGCACGGCATTGGCAAGCCTGGACGTGCCTTCCTATGATCACGTGCTGGTCCTGGGCTACAGCGAAACCATGGCAGCGCAGCCGGCCGATACGCGCACGCTGGTGACGCTGCTGCATCTGCGCAAGATCGCCGATGATGCCGGCCTGCACATCTCGATCGTCAGCGAGATGATCGACGTGCGCAACCGCGAACTGGCGGCGGTGACCAAGGCCGATGATTTCGTCGTCAGCAACCGGCTGGTCAGCCTGATGCTGGCGCAGGCGTCGGAGAACCAGTATCTCGCCGCGATCTTCGATGATTTGCTCGACGAGAAGGGCTCCGAAATCTACATGCGTCCGGTCGCCGACTATGTCGCCATCGACCAGCCTTTGACCTTCTGGACGATCGCGGAATCGGCGCGGCTGCGCGGCGAGATCGCCATCGGTTACCGGCGCATTCGTGCCGGAGACACTGATCAGCGGGCTCTGGGCGGCGTCACCGTCAATCCGCTGAAATCGGAAGCGCTGGCCTATCTGCCGGAGGACCGCATCATCGTGCTGGCGCGGGACTGAGACTAGACGGAAACGCCTGCCGCCTTGGCGCGTGCGAGCAGCCGTTCGGCCAGCCGCAGATGCGGGCGGTCGAACATCTTGCCGTCGATGCCGACGACGCCGGGATTGCCCGCCGCCGCGAATGCGTCGACGATTGCCTGGGAGTGCTTCACCGCCTCGGCCGAGGGTGTGAAGGCGGCGTTGATGACGGGCACCTGATCGGGGTGGATCGCCATCTTACCAGTGAAGCCGTCGCGCTCGGCCTCCGTGCATTCCGCGGCGAAACCGGCCATGTCGCGAAAGTTCGGGAACACGGTGTCTATCGCTGCGACCTCCGCGGCACCGGCCGCAAGGATGGTCATCAGGCGAGCGTGGCGGAACACGTCGGTGTAGCGGCCGTGCTCGTCGCGGGCCGCGCGCGCGCCGATCGCCGCCGACAGGTCTTCCGCGCCCCACGTGAGGCCCGCAAGCCGCTTGCTTGCGCCGGCATAGGTGGCGGCGGCGAGCACACCCGCCGGGGTTTCGGTGATGATCGGCAGGATTTTGATCGAGCCGTCGGCCAAGCCGTTTTCGGCCTCGCGCACCCTGAGCTTTGCCGAGAGCTGCTGGACATCCTGGCCGCTGTTGGACTTGGGCAGCATGATGCCATCCGGCTTCGCCGGAACGAGCGCGGCAAGATCGTCGTCCGTCAGCCCGGTCGACAGATCGTTGACCCTGACATAGATCGCCGAGCTGGTTTGCGTCCTGTGCTCAATAACAAAGCGAGCCGCAATCGCCCGCGCGGCCGCCTTGTTCTGCGGCGCTACGGAATCCTCGAGATCGACGATCACCACGTCGGCGCCGGCGCCAAATCCCTTCTCCAGCTTGCGCTCGGAATCGCCGGGAACGAAGAGCAGCGAACGCATCAGGCGGCCTTTTTCAGCATCATCGCTTGTCTGGTGCATTTGGCGACGAGATCGCCATTCTGGTTGTAGGCGCGGTGCTCGAATTCGACGATGCCGCGATCCGGCTTCGATTTCGATTCCCGCACCGAGATGACTGTGGTCTCGACGCGGATGGTGTCGCCGTGGAAGACCGGATGCGGAAATACGGTCTCCTTCATGCCGAGATTGGCGACCGTCGTGCCGACAGTGATGTCGTTGACCGAAATGCCGATCATCAGGCCGAGCGTGAACAGCGAGTTGACCAGCGGCTTGCCCCATTCGCTCTTGGCGGCGAAATCGAAGTCGATATGCAACGGTTGGGGGTTCAGCGTCATCACCGAAAACAGCATGTTGTCGCTCTCGGTGACGGTCTTGCGCAGCGTGTGCTGGAAGACATGGCCGACGACAAATTCCTCGAGATATAGGCCGGCCATTTCTAGTCTCCTGCGCTGATTGACGGTTGATAGGCGCTGCATCCGGCGCTCGCAAGCCAGTTAATGAACATGGTGAACCGTTCGTAAACCATTTCTGCCTACCGTCTTCAGCGGGGCCGGAAACCTTCCGGCAAGGGGCGTAAGCAGACGGGCATGGTTGTTGTTTCGCATTTCCTGAAGTGGATCTACACGGCAAGAGTGTCCGAGCGCGCCGCCGCGGCCAATGCGCTGGCCCGGGCCTATGTCAATTCCGAATTGCCGTTCGAGGATCGCTGCGCCGCCGAGGCGGCGCTGACGCTGCTGCTCGACGATGCCTCGTCGAAGGTGCGGCTGGCGATGGCCGAAGCGCTCTCGATGAGCCACCACGCGCCGCTGCAGATCATCAGCGCGCTGGTGTCCGACCAGCCGGAAGTCGCCGGTGTCGTGCTGGCGCGCTCGCCACTGCTCACCGATGCCGACCTGATCAATCGCGTGGCGTCGAGCCAGAAGGCAACGCAGAAGCTGATCGCCGACCGTCCTGTTGTCTCGATGGCGCTGTCGGCGGCCATCGCCGAGATCGGCGAGGCCGAAGCCTGCGCGGTCTTGCTGGCCAACAGCGGCGCCGACATTGCTTCGCTCAGTTTCCGGCGCATGGCTGAGCGCCATGGGCATCTGCCGCTGGTGCGCGAGGCGCTGATATCGGATATCAGGCTGCCTGCCGACTGTCGGCACATGCTGCTCATCAAGCTCGGCGAGACATTGAAGGCATCGCCGCTGGTCACGGCGTTGATGGGCGCCGCGCGTGCCGAGCGCGTCATGCGCGACGCTTGCGTCAAGGCCTCGGTGACGCTGATCGAAGGCACGCGCCAGGAAGAACATGCGGCGTTGATCGAGCATCTCAGGCTGCGCGGCGATCTCACCGCGAGCTTCCTCATCCGCACCATCGCGCATGGCAAGGTGGATTTCTTTGGCTCCACACTGGTCGCACTCAGCCAGCAGTCCGAGCCGCGGGTAAGGACGCTGCTGGCTGGTGGGCACGATGTGGCCTTGCAGGCGCTGTTCCGCAGCGCCGGCCTGGCTGCCGCCACGCATGCGATTATCCTGCGCGCGCTGAAAATCTGGCGCGAGGTCGCCAATGGCAAGCGCGTCGCCGGCGTGCAGGAAGTCAGCTGGCTGATGCTCACGGAATTGGGCGGCCAATCCGCGGAAGGCGATCTCGCAGCCCTGGTCAAGTCGATCCATCTCGACGCGCTGCGCGAGAATGCACGCGGCCATGCACTGGCGATCGCGGCGGCCTAACTCGATACCTTTCGGACGGCCGGACGGTCTCGATCCCATTGCGTTGTCGGCGCAGAAAATCGGTACTATGTTTCAGGTATGCGCCATCCAGCCCCAACCCGCCTCACGGTGCCGGCCGAGATTCGGCCGCTGATTGATGAAATCAGGGTTCGTCTGAACCCGGATTCCATCTGGTTGTTCGGCAGCCGAGCCCGGGGCGACAATCGACCTGACAGTGACTGGGATATTCTCGTTGCTTTGCCGGATGATGCCAGGCCGGAACTGCTTGACCCACTCATCGGTTGGGCGATTCAGCACGAACTCGGCATTCCAGCGACAATCCTGTCCACGACATCGAGCGCTTTGGCTGCGAGTTGGGATTCGCGAAACACGATCGCTTATGACGTCGCTCGGGACGGGCGTCGATTGGATGTCTGATCAGTGGACCATCGCGAGCGCGCTTCGGTTGGCTAACGGGTGTATCCGGGATGCATATACTCTGGCTGCGTCAGGATCCCGCAACGCAGCCTATCTCAGCCAGCAGGCGATTGAGCAGATCATCCGGGCACTGGCGACTTCGGAGGCTATTCACATCGAACGTAATGATGCTCACCAGCTCGACAAGATTGTGAGGCGATTTCCAGACGATAACGTTGAGAAAACGGCGTTGAAGTCACTCGTTTGGCTGGAGGCCTATGCGACCACTTTCAGATATACTTTGCCTTCAGGTCAGATACCTCGTGCACCCGAAAAGGCAAAACTTCAGAAAGCTATAGAGGACATTTCGAACCTTGTCCTGCGGGTTGCAGGGCACTTTAAAGTCGACCTTGGCAATGAATCAAAGCCAGCCCAGACCGTGACGCCTATGCGCAGGTCGAATCCGCAATGACATCCGTCTAAGACCTGTTTTTAGTGAAAAAGTCCGGAAAATCCTCCATCGCCGCGGCAATGATGCGCAGTGATGCCGCGATCTGCAGCATGTCGCCGGGGGCGTTTCGCTGGGCGATGCCCGCCGCATACTGCCGGGCGACGGCGATGGTCGCTGTCTGCGGATCCCCGGGGGCGCGGAACAACAATTCGCGCGCCAGCCCTCTCAGGAAGTTGGCGATCGAAAGGGCGGCTTCGGATGGGATAGCGTGGTTTTGGCTAGCACCGCGCAGCCGCAGAATCTCCAACCCGACCGTGACGGCGGCGACGCCGCCGCCCAGAACCGCGTCGCCCTTCCTGCCGGAATTCTGCACCAGCGGCATCAGCTGGTTGATCCGGTCATAGGCAAGACTTTCGAAGGCCGAACGCCTCGGCACGCGTTCGTGCAGGCAAAGCCGTGCCAGATCCTCGCGCATGGCCCGCACGATCCGGTTTGCCGCGAGCCACGGATCGGCGGGCAGCACGACAATGAAGACGCCGATTGCCAGCAGAATACCGACCAGTACCGATGCCGAGCCGGCGAAGAACGGGCCAGGATCGTATGTCATCGCCTGATGCGGGCTGAGGAAGGCGAGGAAGTTGATGGCGAAGGCCGTGGCTACGCCGACATAGCGCGGATTGGCCATGCCTAGCGCCGTTGGCACCAGGATCGGCACGACAAACAGGACGAACCAGCCGAAGCCGGGCAGGGCAGGCAATGCGATCTGGCCGACGAGGAAGGCAAAGGGCAAAGCCAGCAGCGTTCCCTTGAAGAAGCCCCACGACACCTGCACGGGGTCCGGCCGCGCGGCAAACAGGCTGGAGACGACGGCAACGAGAATGACCGTGCCGGCCGCTTCCGACCATTTCGTCGTCAACCAGAAGGCCGCGACCAGCAACGTGGCAAGGGCAGCGCGCACGGCATTGCGCGATGCGCCGGGGTAATCGCGGTGCACCACCAGCGTAGGCTGCCTGCTGCCGCGGCCCGTACGGGTGACCGGTACACGCAAGGCATCGAGCCCGCGCAGCACCTGTTTAAGCGCCTCCGCGAAATCGGCTGCGATGGTGAGGCGGGTGATGGTGCCGACCCTGTCGTCACCCTGGTCGGTCGCGGCATCGGGTGTCTGCCGGGCCTTGGTCGAGATCGCGTCGAGCTGTTCCACCCAGGGTGCCGTATCGTCCAGTGCGCCGGGCTTTGCTGCCAATTCGCTGACAAGGGCCTGCAATTCCGAACGCACCGGGACAAGTGCGGCGTTTTTCGGAGCAGCGTGCGAATGCAGCGCGCGTGCCGCCGACAGAGCCGAGAGCAATTGTCCGATGGTGCGCCGCACCGGGTGGGCACGCGGTGCGAAGCTTGGCGCTTCCAGCCTGGCATAAGCGCGCATTTCGCCGAGTGTCTGGGTGTCGGCGACGAGTTTGCGATGCAGTGCGGAGAGTGTCGCTGTATCACCTTCCGAGAAGGCTCCTGCGGCGTAGGTGGCAAGGTCGAGAATGCAGCGTTTCAGCCGTGAGATGATGGCATCACTGGCCAGTTTCGGCAGGATCAGCCGGCTGGTCAGGCCGGCGCAGACGATACCGAGCACGATCTCGGCGCAGCGCGCGACCGCGAGGTCGACGACCAGATGCGGCTGTCCAAAGGCGGGCAGGCCGATGATCATGGCGGTGTAGCCGGCAAGCGCCGCACCATAAGCCTCTGGATTGCGCAGCAGCGAGGAGACGAAGGTGCAGATGCCGATCCAGACGGCGAGCACCGTCACCAGTACCCATGGGTTGGTGCCGAAGACCGTAGTGATGCCGATCGCCGCGACACCGCCGGCAAGAGTGCCAAGCAACCGGTAAAAACCCTTGGCCAGCACCATGCCCGCGACCGGCTGAGCAACGATAAACACGGTCATCATTGCCCATTGCGGATGGTCGAGCTTCAGCGCGTAGGCAGCCAGCAGCGCGATCAGACCGGCCGAAACGGTGCGCAGGGCGAAAATCCAGTCGGAGCGCGTCGGTTGCGTCAGTCCGGCCAAGCTCGTTTCGAAATAGGCTCTCAGCTGTGCGCCGGTCACATGCTCGTCTCCGCAAGTTGAGCCTGTTATGGACCGGCAGACGGCTAGATATCCAGCACTTCCGTTTCGGCGAATTCGGCGCGTTCCTGGATGAAGCGGAAGCGGGCTTCCGGCTTGGTGCCCATCAGCGCATCGACCGCATCCTTGGTCGCGGCCTCGGCATCGATCACATCGATGCGAAGCAGCGTGCGCTTCCTCGGATCCATGGTCGTCTCCTTGAGCTGCGCTGCCATCATCTCGCCCAGACCCTTGAAACGGCCAAGCTCGACCTTGCCGCGCCCGGTGAATTCGGTGCGCAGGAGCTCGTCCTTGTGCGCGTCGTCGCGGGCGTAGGCGACCTTGCCGCCTTGCCTGATCGAGTAAAGCGGCGGCACCGCCAGATAGAGATGGCCGCCGCGCACCAGCGCCGGCATTTCCTGGTAGAAGAAGGTGATCAGCAGCGAAGCGATGTGGGCACCGTCGACGTCGGCGTCAGTCATGATGATCACGCGGTCGTAGCGCAGATCCTCGTCGCGGTATTTAGACCGCGTGCCGCAGCCAAGCGCCTGGATCAGGTCCGATATCTGCTGGTTGGCGGCCAGCTTGTCATTGCCGGCGCTGGCGACGTTGAGGATTTTTCCGCGCAGCGGCAACACGGCCTGGCTGGCGCGGTCGCGCGCCTGCTTGGCCGAGCCGCCGGCCGAGTCACCTTCGACGATGAACAGTTCAGCACCGGCAGCGGCATTTTGCGTGCAGTCGGCGAGCTTGCCCGGCAGCCGCAGCTTGCGCACCGCACTCTTGCGCGACACTTCCTTTTCCTGGCGCCGGCGCACCCGCTCGTCGGCGCGCGCGATCACCCAGTCGAGCAGCTTCGAAGCCTCCTGCGGATTGTCGGCCAGCCAATGGTCGAACGGATCGCGGATCGCGGTCTCGACAATTCGGATAGCCTCGATCGTTGCCAGCCTGTCCTTGGTCTGGCCGACAAATTCCGGCTCGCGGATGAACACCGACAGCATGCCCGCCGCCGAGATCATGACGTCTTCCGAGGTAACGACCGAGGCGCGCTTGTTGCCAACCAGATCGGCATAGGCGCGCAAGCCCCGGGTCAGCACGTTGCGGAAGCCGGCCTCGTGGGTGCCGCCTTCACCCGTCGGGATGGTGTTGCAGTAGGAATTGATGAAGCCGTCGCCGCCGAACCAGGTCACCGCCCATTCGAGCGAGCCGTGGCCGCCCTGCTTCTCGCTCTTGCCGGCGAAGATTTCCCGCGTCACCTGGAAGTCGTCGCCGAGCGATGCCTTGAGATAGTCCTTGAGGCCGCCGGGAAAATGGAATTCCGCCTTGGCCGGCGTCGGATCCTTTTCCTTGAACAGCGAGGGATCGCAGGTCCAGCGGATTTCGACGCCGCCGAACAGATAGGCCTTCGAACGCGTCATGCGGTAGAGGCGCGCCGGCTCGAAGGCGCAGCCCTTGCCAAAAATCTGCTCGTCGGGATGGAAGCGGGTCTTGGTGCCGCGGCGGTTGTGCACCTCGCCGAGGTGCTCCAGGCCGCTTACCGGAATGCCGCGCGAGAATCTTTGGCGGTAAAGCTGGCGGCCTCGCGCCACTTCGACCTCGAGATGGTCCGACAGCGCATTGACGACGGAGACGCCGACGCCGTGCAGGCCGCCCGAGGTCTCATAAACCTTGGAGTCGAATTTGCCGCCCGAATGCAGCGTCGTCATGATGACTTCCAGCGCCGGCTTCTTGTATTTCGGATGCGGATCGACAGGGATGCCGCGACCATTGTCGGTAACGGTCAGAAACCCGTCGGCCGAAAGCTCGACATCGATGAAGGTGGCGTGGCCGGCGACAGCCTCGTCCATCGAATTGTCGATGACCTCGGCGAACAGATGGTGCATCGCCTTGTCGTCGGTGCCGCCAATATACATGCCCGGCCGGCGGCGCACCGGCTCCAGGCCTTCGAGCACCTCGATGTCGGCGGCACTGTAGCCCTCGCTGCCATCCTTGGTCGCGGCCGGGCGCTTGGCTGCTGCCTGCACCAGCGGATCCGCCGGGCGCGCGGGTGTGCGAACAGGCTGTGGCTGCTTGTCCATATTGCCGAAGAGATCGTTGTTGTCGTCCATGCCTGCCATCGGGTTCGATGCTGCGAATCACCCGTCGATACTGCCACGCTTTGCGGCGCCAAGCGACGGAGGTTCCTGTTACGTTCGGGGATTTGACCCGTCTTATCCTAAAACCATTCGATAACCAAGCGGGCGGAAATAGGTCCGATACCACCGTTCCGCATTCCTGATTCTTTAACAAAGCGGCCTAGCGTGAGCCCAACATAACAAGAAACGACGGGCATCAGGGGTTTCGGCGTGAGGGGCAAGGCCATAACGATGATCGGCATCGCTGCCGTTTTCGGCGCGATCTCGATTTTTGCCGCGGATTTCTGGGTCAAGAGCCAGGCCAGGCCCGATGCCGAGGAGAAGACGGCGTCGATCGCCGCTCCGGCCCCGCCCAGGATCGAGTTCAAGACCATCGTGGTGGCGAACGCGCCGTTGCGCTACGGCATGGAACTCGACCGCGCCAAGTTGACCGAAATCCCGTGGCCGCAGGATTCCCTGCCGCAGGGCGCCTTTGCCACCATCGATGGCTTGCTCGGCGAGGGCGGCCGCGTCGTTCTCTCGCCGATCGAGGTCAACGAACCGGTGCTGCTGACCAAGCTGTCGGGGCCGAACGGCCGCGCGACGCTCTCCAACATGATGACGCCAGGAATGCGGGCGGTCACCATCCGCACCGACGAGATCGCCGGTGTCGGCGGCTTCGTCACGCCGGGAGACCGCGTCGATGTCGTGCTGACGCGCGATGCCGGCGAAATCCAGGAAGTCGCCAAGAACGCGCAAGGCGCCGCCGGTTCGACCATCACCTCCGAGATCGTCGTCGCCGATGCCAAGGTGCTGAGCGTCGGGCAGGGCGCCGACGAGCGCCAGACGACGCCGCAGGTGACCAATTCCGTGACCATCGAGGTGACGACCGAAGGCGCGCAGAAAGTGGCGCTTGCCCGCACCGTCGGCACGCTGTCGCTGTCGCTGCGCTCCGCCAGTGAAGGCGGCGACGGCAAGAACGGCGTCACCACCATCTCTTCCTTCGGCGGATCGGTGGCGGCCAAGGCTCAGGCCGCGGCCGGCTCGCTGTTCGATGCGATGACCAAGGAGCCGGAGAAGCCGAAATTCAAGACGGTTATCGTGACCCGCGGCACGAAGGCCGAGGAATATCAGGTTCCTGCGCGGGACCAGAAGTAAAGACCGGTGGGGACCGGACGGGACAGGGCAATGTTGATGCGTACCCTATATGGAATGACGGGCCGGTCGCGCTTTGTGCGCACCCTGGCGATCGCGGTTGCTCTGGCTGCGAGCGGCATGCTCGCTATGCCCGGGGCGGCCAAGGCGGACAATGAAATCGTCTATGTCTCGGCGACCAAGAATGCGTCGATCAAGGTCGCCAAGGGCAAGCCCAAGACGATCGTTACGAGTGCTGCCTTCTACCAGATCGTCATCGGCGATCCGGAGATCGCCAACGTCAACCCGCTGACCGACAAATCCTTCTATGTGCTGGGCAACAATCTCGGCACCACCGGCATTGCGCTGTTCGACGAGAAAAAACAGCTTGTCGGCACCGTCGACATCGAGGTGACGCTCGACACGGATCAGCTGGCCAGCACCATCCGTGCCAGCGTGCCGGACGCCAAGATCAAGGTCGGCTCGGCCAATGGCCGTGTGGTGTTGTCGGGCGAGGCCGATGACGCGGTCGCCGCCGAAAAGGCAAACAAGATCGCCACCCGCTTTTCCGGCAACGAGGAGGTGATCAATTCGGTCAACATCTCATCGTCGCAGCAGGTCCAGCTCAATGTGCGCTTTGTCGAGATCAACCGCCAGGCGGGGCAGGATCTGGGTGCAAAATACAGCGCCAATTTCGCCTACGGCATTGGTGGGCGCAGTGTCGTGCTGAACCCGGATGGGGCGTCGGTGCCGACGGCGGGTACTGGCGAGATCATCGGCAGCTTGCTGTCGAACGGCGTGTCCGTCGATATCGCCGTCAAAGCGCTGGAGGAGCGCGGCCTTGCCCGCATGCTGGCCGAGCCCAACCTGATCGCGCGCTCCGGAGAGACGGCGAGCTTCCTCGCCGGCGGCGAATTCCCGATCCCGGTTTCGGAGGACAATGGCAAGATCTCCGTCACCTACAAGAAATACGGCGTCAGCCTGGACTTCACGCCGACCGTGCTCAAGGACGGGCTGGTCAGCCTCGACATCGCGCCGGAAGTCTCTTCGATCGATGCGTCGGCGTCCTACAACATCGGCAACATTTCGGTGCCGGGCTTCACTGTCCGCCGCGCCAAGACCTCGGTCGACCTGAAGAACGGCCAGAGCTTCATGATCGCAGGGCTGCTGCAGTCGCAAAACGACATCACCACGTCGCGCATTCCCGGCCTCGGCAAGATGCCGGTGCTCGGGTCGCTGTTCTCGTCGAAATCCTACCAGCGGCGCGAGACCGACCTGGTCATCCTCGTCACGCCCTATCTGGTCAAGCCGGTCGATCCGTCGAAGAAAATGGTCGAGCCGACCGATGGTTCGCAACCGGCCAGCAATGTCGACTATTTCCTCAACAACACCGAGGAAGTGAAGGCATCGGACACCGGCCGCGCGCTGGCACTAGCAGATGGCAGCGCCGCACGGGTTGCTCCCGCCACCACGGTCGGGCACTTCCTCGACCTGCCGAAGGACTGAAATCATGCGTCTGGTCCTGAGATCGAGCATCACCCTGCTTCTTGCCGGTCTGGCCGGCGGCTGCACCAGCGACGATTACACACGCAGCGAAGGGGTGACGACCGGCGCCGGCAACGCCCAGGCCGCCAACACCGTCATGCAGATGGTCGATCCGTGGAAGTACGGCGTCCAGAACACCAGGCTTCTCGTTCCTGCCAAGCGTGGCAATGCCGGACCGGTCACACCCGATCAGGCGGCGGGCGCGAAGGCATCGCAGACAAACACAAGCGACTGATTCAACAGGGCAACTGATCCACAAGCGATCGACCTCACAGGCGGCGAGCATGGCAAACGGCATCAAGACCAGGAAGATCCTGCTCGTATCGACGGACAGAACCTTCGTGCAGGACACGCGGACCGCATTCGCCGCCTCCGAGATCATCCAGCTCTCGACGGTGGAAAAGAATGTCACCGAATTGCGCGGCGAGGTCCAGGAGACCGACTTCGGCGCCATTATCGTCGACATGGACGCGGCGAGACTGGAGGAGGTCGAGTCGCTGCAGCGCATCATGCGCCGGCTGGAGGGCAAGGCGCCGGTGGTCGTGGTCACCCAGGAGTTCAACGCCGCCGCCGTGCGCATCCTGGTGCAGCTCAAGGTCGCGGACTTCCTGGTCAAGCCGATCACCACGGCCGATCTGGTGCGCTCGGTGGTGCGAGCGCTGCAAGGGCCGGGGCGTGAGGAAAACACCGAGTCGCAGATCTACACCTTCATGCCGGCCGCCGGCGGCGTCGGCACCACGACACTGGCGCTGCAGACCGCCTTCCAGCTGCATCACTCTGTGACGCGCGGCGCTTCGACCTGCGTGGTCGACCTCAATTTCCAGCAGGGCGCCTGTGCCGAATATCTCGACCTCGAGCCGCGCTTCGACATCACCGAGATCGAGAACCAGCCCGAACGCCTCGACCGGCAATTGCTCGACGTGATGCTGTCCAAGCATGCCAGCGGCCTTTGCGTGCTGGCGGCACCGACGCATCCGGCGGAGATGCGCTCGTTCAAGACCGATGTCGTGGTGCGCATGCTGGACCTCGTCTCGGCCTATTTCGACAATGTCGTCATCGACATGCCGCGCACCTGGTTTCCCTGGACGGAGACTGTGCTGCTTGGCTCAAACAAGCTCTATATCGTCGCCGAAATGACGGTGCCGTGCCTGCGCCACACGCAGAGGCTGATCCAGGCGGTCTACGAGACCGCCGGCAAGGAAGTGAAGCCGAACGTCATCGTCAACCGTTTCGAGCAGAAGATGTTCGACAACGGCATCAAGCAGGCGGACGTCCAGGAGATCCTCGGCGAGCATTTCGTCGGCGGCATTTCCAACAACTACCGGCTGGTGCGCGAGGCGGTCGATCGCGGCGTGCCGCTGCACGAGATCGACCCGAACGCCAATGTCATCAACGATTTGAAGAAGATCATCCTTCCGGAAGAGGCGGTCGCGACCGGGGTCAAATCGAAGTCCCTGTTCAGCTTCGGCAAGGGTCTGCTGAAGAGGAAGGCCGGATGACCAGTCGTTTTTCCACCCTGCAGAACCGCGATGCGCGCCCGATCCGTCCGGCTGATACAACGCCGGTGGCGCATCATGCGGTCGTTATCCCGACCAACCGAAAGGCTTTGGCGGCAAAGCCAGATGTCGCGCCGGCAAAGAGCGCCAACAAGGTGCTCGATGCGCGCGTGCGCATCCACCGGATGCTGCTTGAAGAAATCAATCTCGTTGCGCTGGAGCGTTTGCCTAAGGAGGAGATGCGCCGGCAAGTCCATGATTTCGTTTCGGAAAAAACCCGCCAGGAGCGGATGGCGATCAACACCGTCGAACTCGAAGCGCTGGTCGACGATATCGTCGACGAGATGGTCGGTCTCGGTCCGCTCGAGCCGCTGCTCAAGGATCCCGACATCAACGATATCCTGATCAACGGCCACCAGAACTGCTTCATCGAAAAGAAGGGCAAGCTGCAGAAGGTCCATATCCCGTTCAAGGATGAGGCCCATCTGCTCAGAATCGTCAACAAGATCGTCGCCGCGGTCGGCCGCCGGGTCGACGAATCGCAGCCGATGGTCGATGCGCGCATGCTGGACGGCTCGCGCTTCAACGCGGCCATCCGGCCGGTGGCCGTCGACGGGCCGCTGGTGTCGATCCGCAAATTCTCCAAGAACAAGCTTGGCCTGCACAAACTGGTCGAATTCGGCGCCATCACCCAGAATATGGCCGAAGTGCTGGCGGCCGCAGTCCACGCCCGCAAGACGACGATCATCTCGGGCGGCACCGGCACCGGCAAGACGACGATGCTCAACGCGCTGTCGGCCTTCATTCCCGAAGACGAGCGCTTGATCACCATCGAGGACGCGGCCGAACTTCAGCTGCAGCAGCCGCATGTCGCGCGCATGGAAACGCGCCCCGCCAACATCGAGGGCCATGGCGAACTGAAGCAGCGCGATCTCGTCAAGAACGCGCTGCGCATGCGTCCCGACCGCGTCATCCTCGGTGAGTGCCGCGGCGAGGAGGCTTTCGACATGCTGCAGGCGATGAACACCGGCCATGAAGGGTCGATGGCGACCATCCACGCCAACACGCCGCGCGACGCCATTTCGCGCCTCGAACAGATGCTGGGCATGACCGGCATGCCGATGACGGTGCAGTCGATCCGCAGCCAGATCGCCAGCGCCATCGACATCATCGTCCAGCTGACCCGGCTTTCCGACGGCAAGCGCAAAGTGACAAGCGTGGCCGAGGTGACCGGCATGGAAGGCGACGTCATCCAGATGCAGGAGATCTTCCGCTTCGTGCGCACCGGCATGGACGCCGACGGCGGCATACTCGGCTATTTCGAGGCGACCGGCATCCGGCCGCGCTTCCTCGAGGATCTGCGCGCCATGGGCATCGAGTTTCCCGGACGCTATTTCGAACCCGGCCGGCCGCAGGAGTAAGCCTGGTGTTCGACGGGTTGAGCGCAATCTATGTCGTCTATGCCGGAGCAGCACTCACCGGCATAATGATCGCCGAGGCCTGCTATCTCCTCTACGCCGGCCGCAGCGACAAGCGTACCGCCATCAACCGACGCATGAAGCTGCAGGAAAACAAGATCAGCCAGGAGCAGGTGCTGATCCAGCTGCGCAAGGAGCGCGGCCTCGACGCAGGCACCTCGCTGTTCTCGCCGGACCGGTTCCGCGCGCTGCGCACGCAATCGGGCATGATCATGCCGCTGTCGAAATTCCTGATGATCACCTCGGGCGTGGCGATGGCCATGACCCTGGTCGCCATCTGGTATGGCTTGCCGCTGCTGATGGGGCTTCTGTTGTTCGTCGTGCTGCTGCCGCTGGTGCCGGTGATGGTGATGCGCTTCAAGCGCAAGCGCCGGCTCAAGCGCTTCGGCATGCAACTGCCCGAGGCATTGGAGCTGATCACACGCGGCCTCAAAGCCGGTCACCCGGTGCCGGTGGCCATCGCCATGGTGTCGCGCGAAATGCCTGATCCGATCGGCACCGAATTCGGTGTCGTCGCCGATGAGGTGACCTATGGTTCCGATCTGGTCTCGGCGTTGAACTCGCTGTTTGACAGGGTCGGTCATGAGGATCTGCCGCTGTTCATCACCGCCGTCTCGATCCAATCCAGTTCGGGCGGCAATCTGCGTGAGATTCTCGACGGCCTGGCGCTGACGATCCGCGAGCGCGGCAAGCTGCGCCGCAAGGTGCGCGCCATCTCGACCGAAGGCCGCATGTCGGCCTACATCCTGACGGCGATCCCGGCGCTGCTGTTTGCCGCCATCATGGCGCTGATGCCGGGCTTCTACCGCGATGTCTGGGACGAGCCGAAAACCTGGTACCTGATCGGCGGGTCGGTGACCTGGCTGATGCTGGGCAATCTGATGATGTTCAAAATGTCGAATTTCAGGTTCTGACATGCAGGGCTTCATCGAATTCCTCGCCTCGCTTGCGCCGACCTCCCTGACGCCGGTGGCCATCCTGCTTCTGGCCCTGGGCTCCATCGCGGTCGCCTGGCCGATGGTGGCGGCGAAGGGCGACCGCAACGACGTGAAGCGCCGGCTCAAGGTCGACCATGGTGCAGTGGCCGCGAAAGCCGAGCCGCTGCAGAAGAAGAACGCCAACGTCGTGCGCGAGAAGGCGGTGAAGCGGGCGCAGGAATTCTACGCCAAGAGCGATCCGGAAAATGTCGCCCGGTTGCGCATGAAGCTGATCCAGGCCGGCTATATGGAGCCGCGTGCCGTCGGCACGTTCTTCATCATCCGCTTCTCGGCGCTGGTCGGCGCCGCGATCGGCGCCTTTGTCCTCAACCAGTGGCTGGCCAGTGCCGAAGCGACGATGACCAGCCGCTGGGCGTTCGTCATCCTGTCGGGCGTGGCCGGCTACTTCCTGCCCGGTCTGGTGCTGACCCAGAAGGTGCGGGAGAAGATGCGCGAATACCGCAACGGCTTTCCCGACTTCATGGATCTGATGATCGTCTGCTCGGACGCCGGCATGAGCATGGAGGCCGGCATCGAGCGCGTTTCGAAGGAACTCGCCAAGACCTATCCAGCGCTCAGCCAGAACCTGCAGCTGGTGTCGCTGGAACTGCGGGCCGGGCGCAGCCTCGACGATGCGCTGAAGGCGCTCGCCGACCGCCTCAGCCTGGACGAGGTCCGTTCCTTCGCCACGCTGCTGCAGCAGTCGAAGGAACTCGGCACGAGCCTGTCGGGCGCGCTGCGCGTCTTCTCCGACGAAATGCGCCACAAGCGCATGTCGCTGGCTGAGGAAAAGGCGCACGCCCTGCCGGCCAAGATGTCGATACCGGTGACGGTGTGCATCCTGCCGGTGGTGCTGATGATCGCGATCATCCCGATCATCGTCAAAATGACGGGTCACCACTAGCGGTGCCGATTGGCAACGCAGGTACTAGATGAACGTATTAATTCCCCTAGTGTCGTTGCTTGGCCCGATTTATTTTGGGGTTCAAGGCTCATCCATTGTCGCTGTTGTAGTTTGGGCGGTAATTTGGACGGCACTTCGCTTTCTAGCTACTTGGAAATCAGTCTACGCGACGCTACAGTATGGCGATGGTGATGGTTCTGTGACTTGGTTAAATCGCCATCCTTATTTTGCGATTCTTGCCGCTTTTGTTACAACACTTATTGGATTCATAGCTGTTCACGTAGCCGTTTACTGGATCGTGTGGTGGTCGATTCAATATTCGAACTGAATGTCATCTCCATGTGAGGAGTCTCACTGGCATTTGTCAGCAAATGCGATTCGACAAATCCAGAGCAGGGGCCGACAACCCATCCTCCTGCTCGAACGCGGCCCTGCGACGTGAGAACCCATGCGAATACTGTTTCTTGCCCTCGGCCTCGTCGCCGCCGCCCTGTGGCCCGCCTGGGCCATGGCCGACGATTGCGGCGATGCTGCCGCGCTGTTGCGGCAGGCCTATCCCAAGGTTCAGAAAAGCGCCGACGGCGGCTCCTTTACGCTCGAACCGCATACCAGCATTGCGCTCGCGGACCCGCAGGACGGTACGCCGGGGTTGGTCTGCAAGGTCTGGCCTGCCCATAACGATCTGCTGCTGGTCGCAGTGCCGCTGGTCGACAGCGCCAAGTCCAGCGACGGCGAGCATTTTGGCGATATCGAGCTTCTGGTCGTCGACAGAAAGACCCTGCAGGTACGCCAGCGCCTGCTCCAGCCCGGGTTGATGAATGACGATGCCATCGCCATCCGCGGCATCGAATTCGATACCGGCCGCTATGGGCTGGCGCCCGGTGTCACCGCCTTCGGCCTGCGCATCGACATGGCAAACCATTCGCAGCCCAATCCCTTCAATGAAACCGACCTGCGGCTCTACGCCATCGCCGGCAATGCACTGCACGCGGTGCTCGACGGCCTTGTCGTGGCCGGCTATGGCGGCGAAGGCGACGCCAATTGCGCGGGATCCTTTCATTCCAGCCGGGTCAGCCTGGCGATGAGCCCGACGATCCATCGCGGCTATCATGACATCATCGCGGTCGAGCGGAAGGATACCGACGAGCCAGCTCCCGACAAGGATGGCGAGTGTCAGTCGCATCCCGGCAAGTCGGCGAGCCGGACCTACCGGCTGCGCTATGACGGCAGCCGCTATCCGGTTCCGGCCGCGCTCAAGGTCCTGGACACGCCTTGAGAGCGCCGCTTGCGTCTGTTTGAGGCGTTGCGGCCCGGTGGTTAATGGCCGGTATTCCCGAAACCAAATCTTAGATGCATTTCGGCACCGAAGCTTAACCGCTGTGCTGTAGTGTCTTTCCTGAAGAACGACCCGACAAATCGGGCGACGGGGCAGGGCATGCGTCAGACAAAATTTGCGGCGGTCGCTACGGTGGCGGCCGTCTTGATGATCTCCGGGTGCACGACGAACAACAACGTCGACACGACCAAGACGACCGCGATCCAGCCGTCGGCGAAGGATGTCGGCACGTCCGACCTGGCGCAAGGCAAGGCGCAGTTTCGCGACGCCAATTATGGTCTCGCCGAACAGCATTTCCGCAAGGCCGTCGAGCTCAAGGCCGACAATGCGGAGGCCTGGATGGGGCTCGCCGCTTCCTATGACGAGCTCGGCCGCTTCGACTTTGCCGACCGCGCCTACGGCCAGTTGCTGAAGGTCGCCGGCCGCAAACCGCAGATCGTCAACAATATGGGCTATTCGCAACTGTTGCGCGGCAACAAGAAGAAGGCCAGGGCGCTGCTGCTCGAGGCGAAGGCCGGCATGGCCGACCCCACGGTCGTCAACGCCAATCTCGCCTTGCTGAACAAGGGTTGATGTGCGTCCTCGCACCGGTCTTGGGCGCGGTTGCGGGACAGGCAGTGTCGACCTTTTGTAAACCCTATCCGCAGCTTGGGTCGAAAGATCGGCTGAAAACCATGTCCGAGGGCTGCCGCTGACCTAGAATGCGGCGCAACCGCCGACGCTCGAGAGGCCCCCGCCCGATATGCTGGATTTCAGTTCGCTTCTACTCGCAGCCGCGCTGTCGGGTACCTGTCTTGCCGTCACCATGTTTGCGATCTGGTTCACCGCGCCGCGGGCGCGTTTCGTGCTGACGGTGGCGTGCGGCATTCTCGTGCTTGTCGCGCATGTGATCCTGTTCTGGCGCTACACCAAGGAGCCTGATCCGCTGCTTTGCCAGATCGCGCTGGCGCTGCTCAGCCTGGGCTTCCTGATCATCTGCATTTCGGCCATGCAGTATCTCGGCGTGCCGGACTACAGGCGTGCGGTTGTGCCGACATTTGCCGCCATGGCTGTCTGCGCGGCGGTGACCTTCGTCGGCCTTGACGGTATCGGCTTCGTCGTCACCTACACGACGGTCACCGTGCTGCTGTCGACGATCGGGGCCATGTTCTGGGTCAATGGCAGCCACGATCGCCGGATCCTGCTGGTGGTTTCGTTCCTGAGTGGTACCTGTGCGGTGTCGTTTGCCCTTTGCGGCGTGGTTCTGATGGCAAAGGGGCAATGGACGCTCGGCGCCGCGCCCGACAACTGGGCCGAACGTCTGAATTCCGTCGTTGCGGTGGCCTGCATGACCGGTCTCGGCGCCTTGACGCTGTCGCTGCACCATCTGCAGGCGCAGATCGAGCTGAAGGCCGAGACGATGACCGATCCATTGACCGGGCTGATGAATCGTCGCGGGTTGACGTCGCACTATGGCGAGCGGCCCTTCGGTCCTTTCATGGCGGTCGTCATGTTCGACCTCGATCACTTCAAGAGGACGAACGACGTCTACGGTCACCCGGTCGGAGACCAGGTTCTGTGCCGCTTCGCCGCCGTCATCAGGAAGTATGCCAGGACAGGCGTCGACGCCTTTCGCCTGGGTGGCGAGGAGTTCGCCATCGTCATGTCGCGGATGACGGAAGAGCGGGCCCATGATCTCGCCAGCAAGATCGGCGTTGCCTTCGGCACCGAAATCGTTGCCACCCCGCTCGGTCCGTTGCGCAGCACGGTCAGCGGCGGCATCGGCTTTGGCGGCGCCGACGGCAGCAGCCTCGACGAGATGCTGGCCGAGGCGGACGCAGCACTCTACGCGGCCAAGCGCGCCGGCCGAAATTGCGTCATCAGCCGTAAAAGGATGGGCAAGGCCGAACCGGTCAGGCCGGCCTTGCGCTCGGCGTAGTTACTCCGCCGCTCCCAGATAATCCGACAGCGGCGGGCAGGAGCAGACCAGGTTGCGGTCGCCGGCGACATTGTCGATGCGCGATACCGGCGGCCAGTATTTTGCTGCCGTGTCGGCGTCGCCGGCGGGATAGGCCGCTTCCAGGCGCGAGTAAGGATGGGTCCATTGGCCGGCCAGCGCCTCGGCGGCGGTGTGCGGTGCGTTGACCAGCGGATTGTCCGTCAAAGGCCACTCGCCCCTGGCGACTTTCGCCGCTTCACCCGCAATGGCGATCATCGCCTCGCAGAACCGGTCGAGCTCGCGCTTAGGCTCGGACTCGGTCGGCTCGACCATCAGCGTGCCGGCGACCGGAAACGACATGGTCGGCGCGTGGAAGCCGTAGTCGATCAGGCGCTTGGCGATATCATCGACGCTGATGCCGGCGCTCTCCTTGAGCACGCGGGTGTCGAGGATGCATTCATGCGCGATGCGATCGTGCCGGCCCTTGTAGAGCAGCGGGAAGTGCGGCGCGAGCCGTGTCGCCACGTAGTTGGCCGAGATGATGGCCGTCTCCGTCGCCTGTTTCAGGCCGGCGGCGCCCATCATCCGGATATACATCCAGGTGATCGGCAGGATGGAAGCGCTGCCGAACGGTGCGGCCGACACGGCATGCGCCGAGCCCTCGGTGACATGACCCGGCAGGTAAGGCTTCAGATGCGCCTTGACGCCGATTGGACCGACGCCTGGACCACCGCCGCCATGCGGGATGCAGAAGGTCTTGTGCAGGTTCATGTGGCAGACATCGGCACCGATGTCGGCGGGGCGGGCCAGCGCGACCAGCGCGTTGAGATTGGCGCCGTCGAAATAGACCTGGCCGCCATGCTCGTGGATGAGGGCGCAGAGGTGGCGGGCGCCTTCTTCGTAGACGCCGTGCGTCGAGGGATAGGTGAACATCAGCGCCGCGAGATTTTTGGAATGCTCGTTGGCCTTGGCCCGCATATCGTCCATGTCGATGTTGCCGTCCTCCAGGCAGCGCACGACGACAACGCTCATGCCAGCCATCGCCGCACTCGCCGGATTGGTGCCATGCGCGGAGGAGGGGATCAGGCAGACGGTGCGATGGCCCTCGCCGCGCGAGCGGTGATAGGCGCGGATGGCGAGCAGGCCGGCATATTCGCCCTGGCTGCCGGCATTGGGCTGCAGGCTGACCGCGTCGAAGCCGGTGATTTCCGACAGCCAGCCTTCCAGCTCGCCGATCATGGCACGATAGCCGGCCGAGTGCGCTGATGGCGCGAACGGATGCAGATTGGCGATGCTTGGCCAGCTCACCGGCATCATTTCGGCCGCGGCGTTGAGCTTCATCGTGCAGGATCCCAGCGGGATCATTGAGCGGTCGAGCGCCAGATCCTTGTCGGCCAGCCGGCGCAGCAAGCGCATCATGTCGGTTTCCGACTTGTTTTCGTTGAAGACCGGCTGCGTCAGAAACTCCTTTCCACGCGGCTTGCCGGGAACGGTGCTGTCGGCTGAAGCGGCAGCCTTGGCGCCGAACAGGGCCGCGATCGCATCGAGATCGGCATCGGTCGAGGTCTCGTCGAAGGCGATGCCGACATGGTCGGCGTCGATGACGCGCAGCAGCCGGCCGGTCTTTTCGGCGGCGGCGGCGATCTGCGCGGCGTTGCCTTTGGCCTCCACCGTCACCGTGTCGAAGCGGCTGGCGCCGAGCACCGAAACGCCTGCCGCCTTGAGACCGCTTGCCAGACGGTTGGCGAGCGCGTGGATGCGCCCGGCGATCGCTTGCAGACCGGCTGGGCCGTGCCAGATGGCATAGGCCGTCGCCATATTGGCGAGCAGCGCCTGCGCGGTGCAGATGTTGGAGGTCGCCTTGTCGCGGCGGATATGCTGTTCGCGCGTCTGCAAGGCCAGGCGGTATCCCGGCCGGCCCTTGCTGTCTGTGGACTGGCCGACCAGGCGGCCGGGCATCAGCCGGGTCAGCCTGTCGGCGACGGCGCAATAGGCAGCATGGGGGCCGCCAAAGCCCATCGGAACGCCAAAGCGCTGCATCGGTCCGACGGCAATGTCGGCGCCGAGTTTCGCCGGCGCATCGGTCAGCGTCAGGCCAAGCGGATCGGCGATGAAGACGACCAGCGCGCCTGCGGCGCGTGCCTTGTCGATCGCTGCCTTGTGGTCGCCATAGACGCCAAAAGTGTCAGGCCAGGAGACGAGCAAAGCGGCGGTGTTGTCATCGATCGTTTCGCCGTCGATCTCGATGCCGAGCGGTTCGGCGCGGGTGCGCACCACATCCAGCGTCTGCGGGTGCGGCGCGCCGGCGAACGCCACCTTGGTGCGCTTGTCGCGGTGGTGGCGAAGCGTAATGCCGACCGCTTCGGCGACAGCGGTTGCTTCATCGAGCAGCGAGGCCGATGCCACCGGCAGGCCGGTCAGTTCGGTGACCAAGGTCTGGAAATTGAACAGCATTTCGAGCCGGCCTTGGCTGATCTCGGCCTGATAGGGCGTATAGGCGGTGTACCAGGCCGGATTCTCGAACAGATTGCGCTGGATGACCGGCGGCACGTGGACGCCGTGATAGCCGGCGCCGATGAAGCTCTTCAGCACCGTGTTCTTCGCCATGGTCGCCGACAATTCGGCCAGTGCTTCGGCTTCGCTGGCCGGCGCGGGCAGAGTCAGCGGCGTGTCGAGGCGGATCGATCTCGGCACGGCCTGGCTGATCAGCGTCTCGACCGAGGGGACGCCGATCACGGCAAGCATGGCTCTGACATCGTTGACGCCAGGACCGATATGGCGGGCCGAGAAGGGGGTAAGTGCTGTGCTCATCGTTTTAAGTCCTGTTATCAGGCGATATGGGCTTTGTAGGCGGCCTCATCCATGAGGCCGGCGAGCTGGCTTTCGTCGGCAAGCTTCATCTTCCACAGCCAGCCGGCGCCGGTTGCCGCCGAGTTGACCAGCGATGGGTCGGATGACAGCGTGCCGTTGGCCTCGGTGATCTCGCCATCGACCGGCGCATACACATCCGAGGCCGCCTTGACGGATTCGACCACGACGGCGGTATCGCCCTTGGCCAGCTTCTTTCCCGTTTCCGGCAGTTCCACGAAGACGAGATCGC
This sequence comes from Mesorhizobium sp. AR02, assembly GCF_024746835.1. Lineage (NCBI taxonomy): Bacteria > Pseudomonadati > Pseudomonadota > Alphaproteobacteria > Hyphomicrobiales > Phyllobacteriaceae > Mesorhizobium > Mesorhizobium sp. AR02. Next base: position 6,325,722 of record NZ_CP080531.1, read on the forward strand.
CGAGCTGCTCCTGCGCGTAGTCGGTGATGCCGACCGTGGCGATGCCGCCTTCGACGCGGAGCCATTCGTGATCTGAGGTGAAATAGGTCGTTGCCATGGAATTCATCCTTTGCGGTAGCGATGAGGGGTGAAGGGCAGGGAACTGATATCGACGGGGATTTTTGTACCGCGCACATCGGCGAAAACCCTTGTGCCGGGCTTTGCCAGCGCTGTTGCGACATAGCCCATGGCAACCGGATGACCGGCCGAGGGGCCAAAGCCGCCCGATGTGACATGGCCGGCGGGATTGCCGTCGGCATCGAACAAAGCAGCACCGGCGCGCACCGGCTGGCGGCCTTCCGGCTTCAGCCCGACGCGCTTTTGCGCCGGGCCGCGTTCGACGGCGGCGCGCAAGGCATCGGCGCCGATGAAGGCGCCGGAAGCGCGGATTTCCTTGGGGATTGCCCACATCAGCGCGGCGGCGGCCGGGTCCGTCTCCGGCGTGATGTCCTGGCCATGCAGGCAAAGCCCTGCCTCCAGCCGCAAGCTGTCGCGCGCGGCAAGGCCGATCCACAGCACGCGCTCATCCTCGAGTAGCTTTGTGACCAAATCCCGCGCGGCGGCCTCCGGCAGGCCGATCTCGAAACCGTCCTCGCCGGTATAGCCCGACCGGCTCATGAACCAGTTTTTCCGTGGCTCGACCCCGTGCATGAACAGCAGCGAGCCGGTCTCGATGCCCGCGCGGGAGAGAGCTGCCCAGGCTTCGGGTCCCTGGATGGCCAGGAAGACGCGGTCGAGCGGCTCAACCTTCACATCGAAATCGGCGGCCAGCGCGCGCAAATGCTTTTCGTCGGCGACGGCGTTGCCGGCATTGGCGACCACCATGAACCTGGTATCGCCGAGGCGGGTGACGATCAGGTCGTCCAAGATGCCGCCGGCTTCATTGAGGAAAAAGGACAGTTTCGACTGCGAGATTTCGAGCGCGCCGGCATCCAGCGGGCAGGCGCGGTTGAGCAAGGGAATCGCGCCTGGTCCGCTGACCTCGAACAGTTTCATGTGCGAGATGTCGAACAGGCCGGCATGTTCGCGGGTATGCAGATGTTCCTTCATGACGCCGGCCGGATAGGTCAGCGGCATCGACCAGCCGGCAAAGGCGCCGAAGCGCGCACCGGCGGCTGTGTGGATATCTTCGAGGGGAAGGTGTTTTGAGTCGTCGCCCGTCATGTCGTCTCCAGAGTCGCACGCAATCGGCCGCGAATGGCGACCAGTCCGTGCCCCTCTGTCTGAAGCCTGAGAGACTCGCGCAGCCGGAACTCTGTCAGCGGCGCTTACACCTTCGGCGCGGGGGCAAGCCCCGACTTTCCAGAGTGTCTTTCCCGTCTACGGTTCTTTTGCCTGAGAGATTTCGGGCGATTTCCCCTTCGGCGGCAGCTCTCGCTGCTCTCTCCCGCAAACAGGTAGGACTCAAAACCTCAAGTCCTCGACGCGCCATCCATAGCCCGTCGGCGACACCTTGTCACCTCCCAGCGACATCTAAAGCGCGTCGCGCTTTAGACCTTTGTTTTGATGCATGCCGTTCTCCCAAAACCGCTGCACACTTTTGGGCGACATGCATTGGCCGACAAGTCTTCGCTAACCACGCCGTTTGCCGGTTTTTCAAGACACTCCTGATATAGCGGGCCGATGTAACGCTTTGGGGCGGACGGGGACGACAATGGGCGAATTAATCATGAGCGCGCCGGTGGCGGGGCTGACCTCGAAGAATCGCATTGCCCCGGAAGATGTGGTGATGCTGCGCCGCGACGTGTTCGCCGACGGCGTGGTGACCCGAGGCGAGGCCGAGGCGCTGTTCGCGCTCGACCAGACGGCGCGGGACAAATGCGCGGAGTGGGCGCCGTTCTTCGTCGAGGCGGTGACCGACTACATCGTCCATCAGGAAAAGCCGTCGGGCTATATCTCGCAGGACAACGCCGACTGGCTGGTCCGCATCATCTCGCGCGACGGCATGGTCGACAGCCGAACCGAACTCGAATTGCTGGTCCACGTGCTGGAAGAAGCACGATCGTCGCCGGGCAAGCTTTGCGTCTATGCGCTGGAGCAGGTCGCTCATGCCGTCATCGACGGCAAGGGGCCGCTGATGCTGGGCGGCGCGCTGGTGCCCGGGCTGATCGCCAAGGCGGAAGTTGAGCTGCTGCGTCGCATCCTCCACGCCCATGGCGGCGACGGCAACATCGCCATCACCCGCGGCGAGGCCGAGGTGCTGTTCAAGATCAATGAACAGACCGCGCAGGCCAAGAACGATCCGTCCTGGAACGACCTGTTCGTCAAGGCGATCGCCAATTTCGTCATGTGCTCGGCCGGCTATGAAGCCCCGACCCGCGATGTGGCGCTGCGCCAGGAAAGCTTCCTCGAACATGCCGATCCGGACATCGGCGGCTTCTTCAGCCGCATGGTCTCCGGTGGCCTTGCCGGCATCATCGAGGCCTACCGGTCCCCGGATGACATCGAGGCCGAGTGGGAAGCCAAGAACAGGGCGGCCGAGGCCTTGGCCCGCCGCGCCGAAACGATCGATGCCGGCGAAGCCAAATGGCTGGTCGGACATATCGGCGTGGACAGGCCTCTCTACGAAAACGAGCGCGCGCTGCTGACCCTGATCAAGCATGCCTCGCCGGAGATCCATCCGGCGCTGAGGCCACTGCTCGACAAGGTGGCCTGAAAGAACAAGCGTCCGCAGCGTCGCTTCCTCCGTGACGTTGTAGTGTTGCCATACAAGGGACGGCAGGCCGGAAAGCACCCTATCTGTTTCGATAGGGTTCGTCGGCCATGAAACTCCTCTAGTGTTGGGTGGGGACGTCCACTCTCTGGGGAGTACAAACATGACCATGCTTCGTAAGATGCTTGCTCTTGCCTTTGCCGCCGGCCTTGGCTCGACAACGCTGGCCTTCGCCGGCGGGATGACGCCGCAACAACAGGCTGACGCGCGCACCAAGGTCGAAACAGCCGTGGCGCTGGCCAACATCGCCAAGGCCGACAAGGACGGCGAGGCGATGCTCGTCGCCGCCAGGATGCTGGCCGAGGCCGGTCCGGTGGCCGAGCAGGGCGCCAAGGTGAAGGACGGAAAGCCGACGCTCATGGACACCGGCAAGATGGCCAAGATGGCCAAGGAAATGGGCGCCGACGCCAAGAAGGCCGATGCCGTCGCCAGCATGGCGACGTCGAACGGCGAAACGGCGCGTAGCGACGGCTACTGGTACTACAGCTGTGATTCCTACAACAACTGTCAGTGGATCTACGCCGGCTATTGAGCGGGGCCGGGGGGCTCAAACATAGCACGGCATTGGCGATCGGCCCGTGGCTCCCACGGGCCGATCATCATTTTGTGGCGAGGCTAGAGCTGTTCACCGTTTCGCCGAAACGGCGACCCGCTCTAAGTCCTTGTTTTGACGCAATTCCCTAGGGAAAGCGCTACGCGCTTTTCCCGGGAAAACCGTTCACACTTTTCCTGGAATTGCTCTAGATGCCGCCATACCAGTCGTAGCCATTGTCTTCCCAATAGCCGCCGCGACCGCCGCCGACATTGGCGAAGCCGTCGACTAATTCGATCTTGTAGAGATATTTCGGCATCTTGTAGCCGAGCTGGCGCTCGACGCGGACGCGCAGCGGTGCGCCGTTTTCGACCGGTAGCGGCTTGCCGTTCAGGCCATAGGCCAGGATCGTCTGCGGATGGCGGGCGTCGATCAGGTCGATCGTGCCGTAATATTTGATGTCGCCGGACAGGCTGCGGTCGATCGTGTCGAGGCAATGGAACATGACATAGCGCGCCTGCGGCTTGACCACGGCCTGGTCGAGCACCAGCGACAGCGGCGTGCCGGTCCATTTGGCGATGCAGCTCCAGCCTTCGACGCAGTCGTGGCGGGTGATCTGGGTGCGGCTCGGCATGTTCATGATCTGCTCGCGGCTGAGCGACAAAGGCTTCTCGACGAGGCCGGAGACCTCCAGCCGCCAGTCGGCAAAATTGTTGGCGAGCAGGGCCTTGTAGTCGTCATCGTCGGGCGCGGTGACGCCATTCGGCCGCTGCGGCTGGCGGATATCGGCTTCGGTGAATTCCGGCGCCAGCGCGTCACGGCCAGCAAGCAGGCGTTGCGCGCGATATGTCAGGCCATTGGCGTTTTCGAGGAAACTGCGCAGGCCGCTGCCGATGCTCAACTGGCTGTCGAAGGCGTCGCAGCCCGACAGCATGATGCCGGAGGCGCCGAGGCTGGCGGCAGTCAGGAATTTCCGGCGGCTGATCTGGAACTTCGCCATGTCAGGCACTCCTCTCGCTCGTCTTGTCGTCATGCGCGGGAGGATCGGTGCGGTACCAGCCGGTGATGATCGAGCGCAATTCGTTGATCGGGCCGGCGGCCAGGATCATCAGGATGTGGATGATGAAGAAGCCAACCAGCAGCAGCATGACGGTGAAATGGATGGTTCGCGCCGTCTGCCGGCCGCCGAGCAGCTCGTTGAGGAAGGGCAGCACCGAATTCATGCTGGGGGACATGGCGAGGCCGGTGATGATCATCAGCGGCAACAGCACGAACAGCACGCCGCCATAAGCCATCTTCTGCAGCGTGTTGTATTCGCGTGTGTGGTGGAATTTCAGCCTGGCGTGGTCGATGATGTCCTGCGGCAGCCGCTTGAGGTCGTCGAGGCGCGGCGCGAGATCGCGCCTGATATGGCCGTTGATCAGGCTGGCGACCAGCCAGACGATCAAGGTCGTCGTCAGGATCCAGGCAAAGAAGAAATGCACGACGCGGGCGGTGCCGAGATCATAGTAGGACGGGATGGTCGCCCAGGACGGGAAACCGCGCGCCGTCTCGTTGCCGGGCGGACCTGACCAGCCAAGCACGCCGGTCGTGTCGAAGCGGTGCCCGAAGATTTCGGTGTAACCGCGTGGACCGGCACTCGTGTTTTCGGCACCGATTTCGAAAATGGTGTTGTTGTAGCCGAAGCCGGATTGCTTGCCGATGTAGAGTTGCGGTCGGGCGTTGAAGATCTGCAGGCCGGATAGCAGCATGAAGAACAGCGAGATGGCCCAGATCCAGTGCGTCAGCCGCGTCCAGCGCGACTGCCGGTAGATCAGCGTCTTGTCGTTCGAAGCGGGAACGCCCGGTCCAATTTCGGATTGGCTTCTGGCAACCGATTCCATCTTGTCTCGTCTCCCGGCCTCGCGGCGCGACCTGCGCGTTCATTGTCCTCCTGATACGTCGCGATCCAAACCGATGTTTCACCCGATCACGGATTTATTATGGACCGCCCAGGCTGACGGCGAGATTGACCGCCGCGGCGACGATGATCGTGTTGAAGAAGAACGACAGGATCGAATGGACGAGCACGACACAACGCATATGCGTGGTCGAGATGTTGGTGTCGGCGGTCTGCGCCGTCATGCCGATGACTGCCGAGAAGTAGAGGAAATCCCAGCCTTCCGGCCGTTTGTCGCCTGGGAACAACAATCCGCCAACCGGGATTTTCTTCTTGGTCTCAGTGTCGACTGCATCGCCGTCCATCCAGTAGACATGGGCATAATGGAGCGCCGCCATGGCATGGATGGTGAACCAGCCGAGCGGGATCGACAGCAGCGCGAAGCCAAGTTCAACCGGATGCCCTCTGCCTTTCTGATTGATCAGCAGGAACAAGGAGACAACGGTAACGCCGACGACAACAAGCGTCACCGCGAAGATGACCAGCACCGGCAGGTCGGTGGCGCGCGCATTCTTGCTGAGATACTTACCGGTGAACGTTGGCATCTGGCTGACGACAAGAATGACGTAGGCGGCGAAAAATGCATTGGCGCCGATCGAGTAGGCGAGCGGGGCGTGCAGCAGCAATGTCACAACAAACGCCACAGCGCCGAAGCAGGCCGACATTGCGAACAGCATGTGGCGCTGCATGGGGTTCTTGACCGGGGTTTCGGCGGCCATGGCGGTCTCCACCTGGATGGCGCTCGGTTTCTAGCTGGGTGTGGCGGATTTCAGGGCGCGCCGCAAGATGCGGTCGAGTTCGCCGAGGAACCGCGAGCGGTCCTGCGGTGCGAAGCTGGCATTGTAGCCCTTGCTTTCGCCGGTTTCGCGCAGATGCTGTTTGAGGTCGCGCATGGCGACGGCCATGCCGATGGTTTCCGGCGTGAACGGGCGCCCGGTGGGCCCGAGTACATGCGCGCCGAGCGCCACCGCGCGGGCGGCGAGCGGGATGTCCGCGGTGATCACGATGTCGTTGGCGCGTGCATTGTCGACGATCCAGTCGTCGGCGGCGTCGGCGCCCTTGGAGACCACGACATTGCGGATCATCGGGTCGCGCGATGGCCGCAAGCCGCCATTGGAGACGTAGGTGACGACGACACCGAGGCGCTCGGCGACTTTTTCGACCTCGGCCTTGACCGGGCAGGCGTCGGCGTCGACGTAGATGGCAGGTGCGGGCATTGTCTCTCCGAAACGGACAGGGGCCGGAAGCGTGTCCGGCCCCTGCCTGAAATCTTATGGCGTTCAGGCCGGCAGGGCGCCGGACTTCTTCGCCGTCCAGGTGGCGATATAATCCATCAGGCCAGGGTTGAGGCAGTCATAGGGCTCCAGCCCGATTGTCTTCAACTGCGCACGGATGCCGTCCATCCGCTTGGGGTCGACGCCGGATTCGATGATCGACGAGACAAAGGCAGTGAAGCCCGGCGGCGACCAGCCATCCTCGACGAAACGCTCGGGGTGGATGAAGGTCAGGCCCTTGAACGGATGGTCGCGCTCGACCGGACCGTGCATGTGGACGCCGCAGCCGGTGCAGGCGTGACGCTGGATCAATGCGCTGGCGTCGACCACCTTGAGCTTGTCGCCGTTCTCGGTGACGGTGACATCGCCGGTGCCGGCGACGGCAACCACCGAGAATACAGCACCTTCCGGCTTCCAGCATTTGGTGCAGCCGCAGGCGTGGTTGTGAGCGATCTGGCCCTTGACCTTCACCTTGACGGGCTTGCTGGTGCAGGCGCAGACCAGCGTGCCGCCGGCAAAGCTTGAGCTCTCCTTAGGCAGGCCATTGTCGATCTTCGGATGCAGTTTCTCCGCCATTCTTTTCTCCTCCCAGTTGTGAACCACAGAGGTCGCTGGCCGGTCGGTCGGCGGCGTGTGGCTTTGCTTCAGTAAACGACGACGCTTCGGATCGACTTGCCCTCATGCATGAGATCAAAGCCCTTGTTGATGTCGTCCAGCTTCAGTGTGTGGGTGATCATCGGGTCGATCTGGATCTTGCCGTCCATGTACCAGTCGACGATCTTCGGCACGTCGGTGCGGCCGCGTGCGCCGCCAAAGGCGGTGCCCATCCAGGTGCGACCGGTGACCAGCTGGAACGGCCGGGTCGAAATCTCCTGGCCGGCACCGGCGACGCCGATGACGACCGACTTGCCCCAGCCGCGATGCGAGGCTTCCAGCGCCTGGCGCATCACCTTGGTGCTGCCGGTGCAGTCGAACGTGTAGTCGGCGCCGCCGATCTGGTCGGCGCCGCGCTTGGTCATGTTGACGAGGTGAGGGACGATGTCGCCGTCGATCTCCTTCGGATTGACGAAATGCGTCATGCCGAATTTCTCGCCCCACGCCTTCTTGTCGTTGTTGAGGTCGACGCCGATGATCATGTCGGCGCCGGCAAGCTTCAGGCCCTGGATGACGTTGAGGCCAATGCCGCCGAGGCCGAAGACGACCGCCGTGGCACCTTGCTCGACCTTGGCGGTGTTGATGACAGCGCCAATGCCGGTGGTGACGCCACAGCCGATGTAGCAGATCTTGTCGAAGGGGGCGTCGGGATTGACCTTGGCCAGCGCGATCTCGGGCAGCACGGTGAAGTTGGAAAAGGTCGAGCAGCCCATATAGTGAAAGATCTTGTCCTTGCCGATCGAGAAGCGCGACGAGCCGTCGGGCATCAGGCCCTGTCCCTGCGTGGCGCGGATCGCCGTGCAAAGATTGGTTTTTCTGGACAGGCAGGACGAGCACTGCCGGCATTCCGGCGTGTAGAGCGGGATGACGTGGTCGCCCTTCTTGACCGAGGTGACGCCCTTGCCGACATCGACCACCACGCCGGCGCCCTCATGGCCGAGAATGGCCGGAAACAGGCCTTCGGGATCAGCGCCGGAGAGGGTGAACTCGTCGGTATGGCAGATGCCGGTCGCCTTGATCTCGACCAGCACCTCGCCATCGCGCGGACCGTCGAGGTCGACCTCCATGATCTCCAACGGCTTTCCGGCGGCGACAGCGACAGCGGCGCGGGTTTTCATCAGGCGTCCTCCAATGCGAATTTTTTTCCAAGGTTTCAGGTTTTATCGACACGATCAACTGGAAGCTGGTGCCGAGACTGGGCCACAGCGATGAATTGGAATCGCAAATCGATTGAAAGGCAGTGATTTGCATGGTCGGCTTGACCCCGCAAGCACAGGCCATAAAAGGAACGACCGACCGGAGGGGAATGACCTCAGCATGTTCACGAAAATCCTGATCGCCAATCGTGGCGAGATCGCCTGTCGCGTCATCAAGACGGCGCGCAAGATGGGGATTGCCACGGTCGCGGTCTATTCCGATGCCGATCGCGATGCCGTGCATGTCGAGATGGCCGACGAGGCGGTGCATATCGGGCCTTCGCCCGCCGCGCAGAGTTATTTGCTGCCCGAGAAGATCATCGCCGCCTGCAAGGAAACCGGGGCTCAGGCCGTGCATCCCGGTTATGGCTTCCTGTCCGAGCGCGCCGCCTTCTGCGAGGCCCTGGAAGCGGAAGGCATCGTCTTCATCGGCCCGAAGCCCAAGGCGATCAAAGCGATGGGCGACAAAATCGAATCGAAAAAATTCGCCAACGCCGCCAAGGTTTCCACCGTGCCCGGCTGGCTTGGCGTCATTGAGAATGCCGACCATGCCGAAAAGATCGCCGGCGAGATCGGCTATCCCGTCATGATCAAGGCCTCGGCCGGCGGCGGCGGCAAGGGCATGCGCATCGCCTGGAACCAGTCGGAAGTGCGCGACGGTTTCGACCGGGCGCGCTCGGAAGCCAAGAGTTCGTTCGGCGACGACCGCGTGTTCATAGAAAAGTTCGTGGTCGATCCACGACACATCGAAATCCAGGTGCTGGCCGACGCGCATGGCAATGCGCTCTATCTCGGCGAGCGCGAATGCTCGATCCAGCGCCGCAACCAGAAGGTGGCGGAAGAGGCGCCGTCGCCATTTCTCGATGCCAAGACGCGCAAGGCGATGGGCGAGCAGTCGGTGGCATTGGCCAAGGCCGTCGACTACCAGAGCGCCGGCACCGTCGAATTCATCGTCGATAGCGAAAAAAACTTCTATTTCCTTGAAATGAATACACGATTGCAGGTCGAGCATCCGGTGACCGAGCTCGTCACCGGCATCGATCTGGTCGAACAGATGATCCGCATCGCCGCCGGCGAAAGGCTCGCTTTGAAGCAAAGCGACATCAAGCTGAATGGCTGGGCGGTGGAAAGCCGGCTTTATGCCGAGGACCCGTACCGCAATTTCCTGCCGTCGATCGGCCGGCTGACGCGCTACCGGCCACCGGAGGAGGGGCAATTCGGCGATGTCGTCATCCGCAACGACACCGGCGTCACCGAAGGCTCCGAGATTTCGATGTTCTACGACCCGATGCTCGCCAAGCTATGCACCTGGGCTCCGACACGGCTCAAGGCAATCGATGCCATGTCGGAAGCGCTCGACAGTTTTGTCGTCGACGGCATCGAGCACAACATCCCGTTCCTGGCGGCGCTGATGCAGCATCCGCGCTGGCGGGAAGGGGCGATATCAACCGGATTCATCGCCGAGGAATATCCCGACGGCTTCGCGCCGATCGTACCCAACAGCGAGGAAAAGGCCGTGCTGGCCTCGATAACCACAGCGGTGGAGCTGCTGCGCCGCGACCGGCTTGACCGGCTGGGTGGTAGGCTGGCGCCGCATTCGGGAGCGCTCAAGCGCGACTGGGTGGTGAAGCTCGGCGACGACTATCTCCAGGCATCCATCCTCGAAGGCATGATTTCCATTCCGATGGAGATCGACCTGTCGATCGAGGGCGGCAAGGCACTGACCGTTTCTTCAGACTGGCGGCCGGGCGACCTGATCTGGCGCGGCACGGTGGGCAAGCGCTCCGTCGTCGCCCAGATCCGGCCTGTCGCCAACGGTCTTCGCATCGCCTGGAAAGGCATGTCGGTGACCGCGCGCGCCATGCTGCCGCGCATCGCCGATCTCGAAAAACTGATGCCGGAGAAGGTGGCGCCCGACACGTCGAAACTGCTGCTTTGCCCGATGCCTGGCCTTGTCGTGTCGATCGCCGTTGCCGAGGGCCAGGAGGTCAAGGCCGGCGAGACACTGGCCGTGGTCGAGGCGATGAAGATGGAAAATGTGCTGCGCGCCGAACGCGACCTCGTCGTGTCGAAACTCAACGCCAAGCCGGGCGATAGTCTCGCCGTTGATGCGGTGATCATGGAATTCGCCTGACCAGGCTGGAAGCCTGTGGTTGGCGATCGTTTGTGCTGGACTGGTATCGCCCGGTCCCGGACAATACATCTCCATCGACTCAAGACCTTCGGCAGCGCGAGAAACCATGGCGGATGACAGACTTCCACGCGATCCCCTGAAGCGCGAAGCCGCGATTGCGGCCGCGCGGCCGGAGGTGCCGGCGCGGCCCTTCGTTCATCTGCGCGTGCATTCGGCCTATTCGCTGCTCGAGGGCGCGCTGCAGCTTGGCAAGATCGTCGGCCACGCCGTGAAGGATGAAGCACCGGCCATCGCCGTCACCGACACCAACAATCTGTTCGGTGCGTTGGAGTTCGCACAGAAGGCGGTCAAGGACGGCATCCAGCCGATCATCGGCTGCCAGATCGCGCTCGCCTTTTCCGGCGAAAACAGCGACGGCCAGCGCGACCGCCGGCGGCAAGGCCCGGAGATGCGGCCGGTCGTGCTGCTCGCGGCGACCGAAGCCGGCTATTCCAACCTGGTCAGGCTGGTCAGCCGCGTTTACCTCGAAACCCCGCCCGGTGAAGCGGTCCACCTGACAACCGAGATGCTGGAGGGAAAGGCCGATGGGCTGATCTGCCTCAGCGGCGGGCCGCGCGGCCCGATCGGCAACGCTTTGAAGGAGGATCGCCGCGATCTGGCCGAGGTGCGGCTTTTGACGCTCAAGGCACTGTTCGGCGACCGGCTCTATGTCGAACTGGACCGGGTCGCGGGCTACGACCGGGTCATCGAACATCAGACGATCGATCTCGCCTACGCGCACGAACTTCCGCTGGTTGCCACCAACGAGGCATTTTTCTCATCGCGCGACGATTATGAAGCGCACGATGCGCTGATTGCCATCGCCGAGGGCTCCGTCGTCGCCGTCGACACCCGCCGCCGGCTGTCGCCGGACAATTTCCTGCGCAGCCAGGCCGATATGGCAAAGTTGTTCGCCGACCTGCCGGAAGCGATCGACAACACGGTCGAGATCGCACTGCGTTGCTCCTACTATCCAAAGACCCGCAGCCCGATCCTGCCGCGCTTCACCGGCGGCGATGCCTCCGACAAGGACGCGGCCGAAAAGGCCGAGGCCGCGGAACTGGCCCGCCAGGCGCGCGAGGGGCTCGACGCGCGGCTCGCCCTGCACGGACCGACCCCGGGCTACACGGTCGAGCAATATCGTGAGCGGCTCGAATTCGAGCTCGGCATCATCGAGAAGATGAAATTTCCGGGCTACTTCCTGATCGTTGCCGACTTCATCAAATGGGCCAAGGCGCAAGGCATTCCGGTCGGACCGGGCCGTGGTTCGGGCGCCGGATCGCTGGTCGCCTATTCGACGACCATCACCGATATCGATCCGCTGCGTTTCTCGCTTCTGTTCGAGCGCTTCCTCAACCCCGACCGCGTGTCGATGCCCGACTTCGACATCGACTTCTGCCAGGATCGCCGCGAAGAGGTGATCCGCTACGTCCAGCAGAAATACGGCCGCGACCAGGTCGGCCAGATCATCACCTTCGGTACGCTGCAGGCCCGCGCCGTGCTGCGCGACGTCGGCCGCGTGCTGCAGATGCCCTATGGCCAGGTCGACAAGCTGTCGAAGATGGTGCCGCAGAACCCGGCCAATCCGGTCAAGCTCGCCGACGCCATCGCCAACGAGCCGCGCTTTGCCGAAGAGGCCGAGAAGGAGCCGATCGTCCAGACACTGCTCGACATGGCGCAGAAGCTGGAAGGCCTCTATCGCCACGCCTCGACGCACGCCGCCGGTATCGTCATCGGCGACCGGCCTTTGTCGGAGCTGGTACCGATGTACCGCGATCCGCGCTCGGACATGCCGGTCACCCAGTTCAACATGAAATATGTCGAGCAGGCGGGGCTGGTGAAGTTCGACTTCCTCGGCCTGAAGACGTTGACCGTGCTGGAGACGGCGGTGAAGCTGATCCGCCGGCGCGGCATCGACATTGATCTGGCGACGATCCCGCTCGACGACCCCGAAACCTACGCCATGCTGTCGCGCGGCGAAGTGGTCGGCGTGTTCCAGGTGGAAAGTGCCGGCATGCGCAAGGCGCTGATCGGCATGCGGCCCGACTGCATCGAGGATATCATCGCGCTGGTCGCGCTTTACCGGCCGGGCCCGATGGAGAACATCCCGACCTACAACGCCAGAAAGCATGGCGAGGAGGAGATGGCCTCGATCCACCCCAAGATCGACCATCTGGTGAAGGAGACGCAAGGCGTCATCGTATACCAGGAACAGGTGATGCAGATCGCGCAGGAGCTGTCCGGCTATTCGCTCGGCGAGGCCGACCTTCTGCGCCGCGCGATGGGCAAGAAGATCCGCGCCGAGATGGACAAGCAGCGCGAGCGCTTCGTCTCGGGTGCTGTCGAGCGCGGCGTCAGCAAGCCGCAAGCCGACTTCATTTTCGACCTGCTGGCCAAGTTCGCCGACTATGGTTTCAACAAGTCGCATGCCGCGGCTTACGCCGTGGTCTCGTACCAGACCGCCTATCTCAAGGCGCATTATCCGGTCGAGTTCCTGGCGGCGTCGATGACGCTCGACATGGGCAACACCGACAAGCTGGCCGACTTCCGCCAGGATGCGTTGCGCCTCGGCATCGAGGTTCTGGCGCCGTCGGTGATGACGAGTTTTCGGCCTTTCGAGGTCGGCGAGAACCGCATCTATTACTCGATGGCCGCGCTCAAGGGCGTCGGCGACGCGGCGGTCGAGCATATCGTTGCCGTGCGTGGCGAAAAGCCGTTCAAGAATCTCGCCGATTTCTGCGAACGGGTCGATCCCAAGATCGTCGGCAAGCGTGTCTTCGAAAGCCTGATCATGGCCGGCGCGCTTGACTGTTTCGGCCACGACCGCGCCCAGATGCTTGCCGGCGTCGAACGGATGATGGGCCTGGCTTCACTCGCCCAGCAGAATGCCGTTTCCGGCCAGGCCGATATTTTCGGCGCCTCGCTGGGCGCCCAGTCGCAGGCGCTCAATCTGCCGGCGACGGATCCTTGGCTTGCCGCCGACCGGCTGCACCGCGAATTCCAGGTCGTCGGCTTCTATCTCTCGGCTCACCCGCTCGACGAATACAAGGCCGCGCTGCAGAAAATGCGGGTGCAGAACTGGGCGGAGTTCTCGGCCGCCGTCAAGCGCGGCGCTTCTGCCGGCCGCCTGGCCGGCACGGTGACCAGCAAGCAGGAGCGCAAGACGCGCACCGGCAACAAGATGGGTGTGGTGGCCTTTTCCGACACCTCCGGCCAGTACGAGGCGGTGCTGTTTTCAGAAGCATTGGCCCAGTACCGTGACCTCCTGGAAGCTGGCCGCTCCGTCGTCATCACTGTCGCGGCGGAGGACAGGCCCGAGGGCGTCAATTTGCGCATCAACTCCGTGCAATCGCTGGAAGACGAGGCAAGCCGCATCCAGAAGGCACTGCGCATTTTCGTCAGGAACGATGGGCCTGCCTCGATCATCCAATCCCAGCTCACCCAACGCGGTGAAAGTCAGGTGAGCATTATCGTTCTCAAGGAAGAGGCGCAGGGCGAGGTCGAGATCGCCTTGCAGGGTGGCTACCGCGTCTCGCCACAGATCGCCTCGGCGATGCGCGCGGTGCCCGGGGTGGTCGAAGTGGAATTGGTGTAGCAGAGGCGATCTAGTCTGACGCCTGTGCCTGGAGGGGGCCATGGATGCGCGGACAGCGGCTTTCGAACTGATACGGATGGTCAACGAGTACCGGGTGTCGCAGGCGATCTCGGTCGCGGCGATGCTCGGCATCGCCGACCATATCAAGGACGGCGATCGCTCAGCCGCCGAGCTCGCGGGCCTGACCGACACTACCGTCTGCTGCGCGCACTCGCAGCCGTCGGCATATTCCATGAGGGGAAGGACGGACGGTTTTCACTGACGCCGCTTGGCGGAGCCTTGCGTTCCGATGCCGAACATTCGGCGGCGTCCTGGGCGACCTTTGTCGGGCGGCCCTACTACCGGCAGGCATGGAGCGAATTGCTCCACAGCGTCCAGACTGGCGAGAACGCGTTCCGCAAGGCCCATGGCAAGGGCGTCTGGGACTATCGGATCGGCCATCCCGAGGAGTCCGCCATCTTCGATCGCGCGATGGGGGCGTTCTCGCGCGGTGTGGCGGCGGATATTCTGGCGGCATATGACTTTTCGCCGTTTACAGAGATTATGGATGTCGGCGGCGGACGGGGTTTCCTGCTTGCCGAAATCCTTGCCGCGACCCCCGGCAGCCGAGGCATGCTTTTCGACCAGCCGCATGTTGTGGCGACGGCTGGCGAACTCATGGATGCGGCTGATGTTGCCGACCGCTGCAAGATCGTCGGGGGCGATTTCCTCGCAGCCGTGCCCGAAGGGGCGGATGCAATACTGTTGAAATGGATCCTTCACGATTGGGACGACGACACCAATGTCGCGATCCTGAGGAACTGCCGCCGGGCGATCCGCGCGGACGGCAGATTGTTGGTGCTCGAGGCCGTGCTGTCACCGCCCAATGAGGGCGCCGATGCCAAATTCTTCGATCTCAACATGCTGGTGGTGCCGGACGGCCAGGAGCGGACGGCCGAAGAATACAGCTCGTTGCTGGCGAAGGCCGACTTCGAGGTAACGGACATCATCGCGGCCGGGCCGCACATCAGCATCGTCGAGGCGAGGCCACGGTGACCACAAGGGTGGTTGTCCGGAGGCGTGGGCTGCCGATCTGGCGCAGCACTGGACGGTCGTCACGGCGAAGGCTATCGCAGTTGCCATGACGGCAGCAGGCAAGGACGGCTCGCGGAACGGTTCAGCTCTGGCGCGGCTGCGCGACACGCTGCGCAGGCTCTATCATGGGCGCACGCCGGCCGCCTTCCGGTTTCAGGTGGTGGCGATCGTCATCGATCTGGCCATCATCGCCTTCTTCATCGCGACACCCGTCATCCAGCAATCGGCCTCGTTCCTGTGGCTGGACTATGCGGTGGCGGCCCTTGTCGGCGCCGATCTGATCGCCAGGCTGCTGGCCTCCAACGACATGCTGCGCCTGATGAAGCAGCCGACCTTCTGGGTGGATGTCTTCATCCTGTTGACGCTGCTGATGCCGACGGCGCTCGCCAATCTCGGTTTTCTGCGCATCCTGCGGCTGTGGTCGCTGTCGCGCAGCGGTTCGATCTGGCGGCATTTCGAGATGCGTGGCTTGCGGCCCTGGCGCGAGGCGAGCCACGCGGTCATCAACCTGTTGACGTTTCTTTTCGTCATCACCGGCTTCGTCTACACCTTCTTCTTTCGGACCGGTGCAGGGCTCGAAAACTATATCGACGCGCTTTACTTCACCGTCGCGACGGTAACGACAACCGGCTTCGGCGATATCGTGCTGCCGGGAATGGCCGGCAAGCTGACCGCGATCGTCACCATGATCATCGGCATATCGCTGTTCGTCAGGCTGGCGCAGGCGATCTTCCGGCCGGTCAAGATGTTCTTTCCCTGTCCGCAATGCGGGTTGCAGCGGCATGAACCGGACGCGGTGCATTGCAAGGCCTGCGGGCATGTTCTCAACATACCGGACGAAGGCATCTGACTGCTACGATGCCGCCACTTCAGCCGCTTGCACAGGCTTGCGCTGCAAATTGAGCAGATTGCCCATCAGGATCAGCAGCGCGCCACCGGCGGTGAAGGCGTCGATCTGCTCCTGATAGAGCAGCCAACCGACCAGCGCCGACAAGGGTACGCGCAGGAAATCCATTGGTGAGATGACGGTCGCGTCGGCATAGGTGAGCGCGCGGGCCATGCAGAAATGCGACGACATGCCGGTGAAGGCGATGAGCAGAATCCAGGGCCACAGCTCGAGCGACGGGGTGCGCCATACGTAGAGCGCGGGAATCAGGCCGACCGCGGACTGGATGATCAGCATCCAGAAGATGATGCGCACGACGCTGTCGGTGCGCGTCAGCGATTTGACCAGGACCAGCGACACGCCGAAACAGACCGCGGCGCCCAGCACGACGAGATGTCCCGGATCAATCGAGCCAACGCCCGGGCGCACGATGACCACGACGCCAATCAGGCCGAGCACGACTGCCGCCAGTTTTGGGCGGCTCAGCCTCTCGCCCAGAAAAGTCACCGCCAGGATCGCCGTCCAGATCGGCGTGGTGAATTCGATCGAGATCAGCACCGCCAGCGGGATCAGGGTCAAGGCGTAGAGCCATGCCGCCTGGCCGCTATAGTGGACGACGTTGCGGGCGATATGGGCGAGGGGACGCTGCGTGCGCATCGCCGCAAAGCCGCCGCTCGTCAGCACCAGCGGCAAGAGAATGAAGAAGCCGATCACCGAGCGCAGTTCCAGAACCTGGAAGACGTTGAGTTCCGCCGTGGTGGCGCGACCGGCGATCGACATCCCCAGGAACGAGGCGATCGAAAGCGCCATCCAGAAGGCCGCCTTGGGGATTGAAGGTGTGGCTGACATCCGCGTTATGTCGCAAGCCGGGGCCTTCATCGCAACCATTAAACGGCGCATTCGACTGGGCCAGCGAGGAATGACCAGAGGTTGCACAACCGTCATACTGCCGGTGGAACCTGTCGTGGCGGGAAGCGTTGAAACTCGGGATTTGCTGAGCATCATCGGAACATTGCGTTTTCGATGCCAACAAGGAGAGCTTCGATGAGATCATTCGCGCGATTTGCGCTTGCTGGCTGTCTGTTGGTCGCGGCCCGCGCGGCGCATGCCGACGAGAGCAAATTTCTCCAGTCACTTCAGGGGAATTTCGCCGGGAAGGGCACCGTCAAGGTCGACACGGATGCGCCGACTGTGAGCGTATCTTGCACCTTCAAATCGAACGCAACGTCGACTTCCTTGTCGCTGAACGGTACGTGCCGCGGACTTGTCCTGGTTACGCGCGACATCAGCGCGGATTTGAAGTCCAGCGGGGCGAAGTACACGGGTACCTATATCGGATCCCGCACCGGGCCCGCGCAACTCACCGGAAGCCGCTCGGGCAATGCGATCAATCTCATCATCCATTGGGCCAAAGTGATCAACGGTGAACGTAGCGCGAAGTTGACGGTCGAGAAGACAGGCGGCGGCATGCGGCTGACCGTTGTCGACCGCGATCCGAAAACCGGCAAGGGCGTGGTGACAAGCCTGATTGATCTTCTGCGCACCTGAACGTCAATCTTCAAGCGGTTCCGGCGGGTGGGCATCGCGACCCCGGCCGAACGTATAGCCGGTTTCCACCGCCTTGCGGCCGAACTTGTCGCGCAGCGCATCGATGGCGCCTTCGGCCATGGCGCGTTTGCGCGACTGCACGTCGACCAGATCCGGCGGGTCCGCCTTGTCGTCATCCGAGAGGTGGCTGACGCCGATGCCGAGCAATCGAAATTTCGTTCCGTCCGTTTCCTTGCGAAGAAGCTCCACCCCGGTCTGAAAGATGCGATCCGCGAGCCTGGTCGGGTCGCCGAGCTGGCGGTTGCGCGTGCGCAGCTTGAAATCCTGGGTCTTCAGCTTCAGCACCACGGTGCGTCCGGCAATGCCCGACTTTTTCAGCCGCGCCGAGACTTTTTCCGAAAGGCCTCTCAGCACCGCGACCAGCTCATCCAGCGATGCGATGTCGGTATCGAAGGTGGTTTCGGCCGATACGCTCTTGGCGTCCTGGTCGGGGTCGACGCGGCGGACGTCCTCACCGCGCGAAAGCCGGTAGAGCCGGTCGCCCATCGTGCCGTAACGTCGCATCAGGTCGCCACGCTCCATCTTCTGAAGCTGGCCGATGGTGCGGATGCCATCACGTTCCAGCGTGGCGTTGAACGCCTTGCCGACGCCCCAGATCATGGTCACCGGCTGCACCGCCAGGAAGCCGACCGCCTCGGTCTCGCCGATGACCGAAAAACCGCGCGGCTTGCGGAAGTCCGAAGCGATCTTGGCGAGGAATTTGCAATAGGAGAGGCCAGCTGAAACCGTGATGCCGATCTCCTTCTCGACGGCCAGCGCAAAGCGCGCCAGCACCACGGCCGGCGGCAGGCCGTGCAGCCGTTCGGTGCCGGCGAGGTCGAGAAACGCCTCGTCGATCGACAGCGGCTCGACCAGCGGCGTCAGCGCCTGCATCATGGCGCGCACCTCGCGGCCGACGCGCACATATTTTTCCATGTTGGGCGGGATCACGACCGCCTCGGGGCACGCCTCGAGCGCCTTGAACATCGGCATGGCCGAGCGCACGCCCCGGATGCGGGCGATGTAACATGCTGTGGAGACAACCCCGCGCTTGCCGCCGCCGATGATCAGCGGCTTGTCCTTGAGCGCCGGATTGTCGCGCTTTTCGATCGCGGCGTAGAAGGCGTCGCAGTCGATATGGGCCAGATGCAGCCGGTAAAGCTCGGGATGGCGCGCAAGGCGAGGGCTGCCGCAGCGCTCACAGCGGCGCGTTTCACTGCGCTGAAAGGTCAGGCAGTCACGGCAAAAACCGTGATCGGGATTGTTGACAGGGGCCGCCATCGCTGCGAACATAAAGAGAACAGAGGCAATGGTACGACAGCGCAAGGCCAGCGACAAGCTTGGCCTGGGGAGAACCGCATGAGCACGACCATAGTGCCGCTGGCGCCTGAGCTTTGGCCTGATTTCGAGGATCTTTTCGGCAAGCAGGGTGCCTGTTACGGCTGCTGGTGCACGCATTTCCGGCTGGCGCCGGCGGCGCGGCGTGAGAGCAGCCGCGAACGCAACAAGGACCACATCAAGGCGCGCATCGAAGCCGGCCCGCCGCCCGGCCTGCTGGCCTTTGAGGACGGCTAGGCGGTTGGCTGGATGCAGATCGGGCCGCGCGCCGACGTGCCCGAATGGAACAACAAGGGCAGGGGCTCGGCGCCGATCGATGCCTCCGACGCTTCCGATCCGGCCGTGTGGGCGATCTCCTGCTTTTTCATCCGCGCCAAAGCACGCGGCCGGGGCATCACACACCGCCTCGTCGAGGGGGGCATCGATTTCGCCCGCAGCAACGGTGCACGGCTTGTCGAGGCCTGCCCGATCGACCTGTCGCGCGATTCGCGCTCGATCGGTCTGTTCGTCGGCTCGTCGGGGGTGTTCGAGAAGGCCGGGTTCGAGAGGCTCGTCGAGCGCAAGGCGGGCCGGCCGCTGATGCGGCTGGTGCTCAAGCCGGCTGCCTGACTGTCATCATCTTGCAGTTGTGATGGTATTTCCCTACCAGAAGTACGAAACGTTTTTTGCCTTTCGACCAAACGGAGAATTGCCGTGAACCGTATGTTGCCAATTGCCTTTACCGCGCTGCTGTTCTGCGCGCCCGCTTTCGGCCAGACCGTCGACAGCCAGGGGGCGAAGCAATTGTCCGATGACCTGTCCCGCTATGTCGGCAAGCAGGCGCTCGACAAGGGCATTCTGAAGGTTTCGGTCGAAGGCGACGCCTACAAGATCGCGTTCGATCTCCAGGCGCTTGCGGCGACCTTTCCCGCGGAGGGAAAGGTGAAACTCGACTTCGCGCCCTACGCTTTGCTGGTCAAGCCGCGCAGCAATGGGACCTGGGATGTCTCGATGGATTTTTCGCAAAGCGGATCCTTCGAGTTCAACGGGCCCGAGGGGCTGCAAAGCACGCAGTTTTCGATCAAGGACGGCAAGGGTTCCGGCGTCTACGATCCCAATCTGGCGGCCTTCATCAGCGGCGCCAGTTCGTTGGCCGGCATGACGATGGCATCGAAGGATGCCAAGCAGCAGATGGAAGCCAGCACTGGTGCCGGCACCGCGACCATTGCCGCCACCAAGGCCGCCAATGGCGGCGTCGACTTCACGATGTCGCAAAAAATTTCGAATTTCGTCGAGGCGATCAAATTCAATGATCCCGAGAGCGGGCTGAATTTCCCGGTCACCATCAAGTCGCCGGAATTGTCGGTGGAAGCCAGCGGCAAGGGGGTGCAGACCAGGCCGCTGCTCGACCTCCTGGCATTTGCCGTGGCCAATGAGGACGAGAAGACGCTGAAGGCAAATCAGGCACAGCTGAAGTCGCTTCTGCTCGCCGCGCTTCCGGTGTGGGAGCGCATCGACGGCACCTATGGCTTCAAGGATTTCGCGGTCGACAGCCCGATCGGCACTTTCGGGGCGACGCAGCTCAGCACCGCGTTCGGCAGCGACGGCGTTTCCCAGAACGGCAAGATCACCTATGGCATCAAGGCGTCGGGGCTGACCGTGCCGCAGCAGCTTTTGCCGAGCTGGAGCGTGGCGCTGCTGCCCACCGATATCGACCTCAATTTCGGCGGCGCCAATATCGATCTCGACAGCATGGCGAAGAAGGCGATCGAAGCCTTTGATCTCAATAAGAAGCCGCCGCTGTCGCCCGAGTTCGGCGACCAGCTCAAAGCCGACTTCCTGGCCAAGGCGCCGAAGGTCGTGATCGGCCACAGCACCGTGAAGAACAAGGATATGGAGATCGCGCTGGAAGGCGAGATGACAAGCTTCGGTGAGAAGCCCGACGCCAATCTTACGGTCGATGTCGCCGGCTTCGACAAGATCATGGCGCATCTGCAGGACGCAGCGAAGGCGGAGCCGGAACTGGGACAGTACGTGCCCGTCGCTCTCATGGCCAAGGGTTTTGCCAAGACGCTGCCGGACGGCCGTCTGGAATGGGCTGTCAGCACCAAGGCCGACGGCTCGGTCACCGTCAACGGCGTCATGCTGAAGCCCGCCGATCCGGCGGTGGACGACAGCGTCCACGATGGTGACGGTGCGGACGATAGCAGTGGTGGCGATAATGGCGGTGGCGCCAATAGTGGCGGCAGCGATAATGGCGGGGCCGGTGCGAAACTGAATCCTTGAGGATTTAACCTACAGCCCCAGCGCGCCCGCGATCTTCGGCGCGGCTTCATGCCAGTCCTGGACGACGATGACGTCGTCCGGGACCGGTGGCAGGAATGCGCGTAGCGAATTGTCGGCCATCAGGTGGAAAAGACTGGCGTCGGCGACCGATTCCCGCACCGACGCCAGATTGTGCGGCTGATCGTCGACGAAGACCACCGGCCGGCCACCCTTGCCGCGCAGCCTGGCCACCGCCGGTCCCTTGGCCATCTCGGTGGTCAGCAGCGGATAGTTCAGACCCAGGGCATCGAGATGGGCGCGGCGTACGGCACGATGCCTGTGCGGCATGGCCGTCAGCAATATGATTTCCGCGCGGTCACCGAGCCCTACCAAGGCTTCCGCGGCGCCGTCGGCGATGCTCTGCCAATCGGCTTGCGCGTCGAAGAAATCGCCCAGGAGTGTCGTGACTTCGGGCTGTTCGATCAGCCGACCGCTGGCCGTTTCGGCAATGTTGCCGGTCAGCCGGAAGGACGCCAGTGTCAGACCGTAGCCGCGCGACTTGAGGAAATGCGGGAAGGGGCGGATGAATTCGAGCACGACGTCGTCGACGTCGAGCACCAGCAGCGGCCGATCGTCGTCGGCCAGTTCCTCTATCTGGCGTGCGGTCTCTGGATCGTCGCTCATATGGAATGCTCATGGTTGTCGTCGCCGAGCGGCAGGGCACGCAACGCCTTGCCGACGGCGGCCGGCGGTGTGCCAGTCTCCTCGGCAAAGCGCATCAGGGTCGGCTCGTGGGCGAGAATGAACTGCAGGACGCCGGCCAGAAAGCCAGGCTCGCCGGCGGCCCTGCGGATCGAATGCGCCTCTATTCCGGTGATCGCCAGAAAACGCGGCAACAGCTCCGGATCAGAGGCGACGAAGCCCAGCGCCTTCACGGCAAGGGTTTCCGCCTCTTCGCGCATTGACGCCGCGTTTGCCATCACTACCTTCGGTATGTGGAATGAGTCTCTTCCGCAGTAATGGCAAGAATTGCTTGCGGCAAGCCTTTACAGCGCGGCGCGCCGTTTGGACGCGCAGGCACGCGAGGTGGAATTCGCGCTGCTTTGCAGCCCGAAGGTTTCCGTTTCGTCAATCATATTGCCGTATAGTGAAGCAGGGTTTGGTGCGTTCAACCAGGGGCGCATGACGGCCACCTTCGAGCGGAGGGACGGCCGGGACGGGATGTCGATGCCTAAGAAGGTCATGATCGTCGAGGACAATGAGCTGAATATGAAGCTCTTTCGGGACCTCATCGAAGCAAGCGGCTACGAGACGGTGCGCACCCGCAATGGTCTGGAGGCGCTCGATCTGGCGCGTCAGCACCGGCCCGATCTCATCCTGATGGACATCCAGCTGCCCGAAGTGTCGGGGCTAGAAGTGACCAAATGGCTGAAGGAAGACGACGATCTGCACGTCATTCCGGTCATCGCCGTGACCGCCTTCGCCATGAAGGGCGACGAGGAACGCATCCGCCAGGGCGGCTGCGAAGCCTATATTTCGAAGCCGATCTCGGTGCCGCGTTTCATCGAAACCATCAAATCCTATCTGGGCGATGCCTGATGCACCCTTCCAGCCGAGCCGGAGCCTTGTGAAATGACCGCGCGGATTCTCGTCGTCGACGACATCCCTGCCAATGTGAGGTTGCTGGAGGTCCGGCTGCTGGCCGAATATTTCGAGGTGCTGACCGCCACCAATGGGCCCGACGCGATCGAGACCTGCGAGAACGGCAAGGTCGATGTCGTGCTGCTCGACGTGATGATGCCCGATATGGACGGGTTCGAGGTCTGCCGCAGGCTGAAGAGCGATCCGGCGACGTCGCATATCCCGGTGGTCATGATCACCGCGCTTGACCAGGTGTCCGACCGCGTGCGCGGGCTCGAGGCCGGCGCGGACGATTTCCTGACCAAGCCGGTCAACGACCTGCAACTGATGACGCGGGTCAAGAGCCTGGTCCGGTTGAAGTCTCTCACCGACGAGCTCAGGCTGCGTGCCTCGACGACACGCAACATCGGCATCGAAGAGCTGCTCAGCCGCAATTTCGCGTCCGAGGACACGATCCCGAAAGTGCTTTTGATCGACGAGCGCAAATCGTCGGTCGAGCGCATCCAGAAAATGTTGCGCGACCGCGCCGATCTTGACGTGAACAGCGATCCGCATGCCGGGTTCTTCCAGGCAGCCGAGACATCCTATGAATGCGTGATGATCTCGACGGCCTTCGCCGATTTCGATCCGCTGAGGCTTTGCTCGCAATTGCGCTCGCTCGACCGCACCCGTTTCGTGCCGATCATCCTTTTGGCGGAAGAGGGCGAGGAGGAGCGCATCATCCGCGGCCTCGAACTTGGCATCAACGACTATCTGATGCGGCCGATCGACCAGCAGGAGCTGACGGCGCGGCTGCGCACCCAGGTGCGGCGCAAGCGCTACAACGACCAATTGCGCGCAAGTGTGACCCAGACCATCGAGATGGCGGTTACCGACGGCCTGACCGGGCTGCACAACCGCCGCTATCTCGACAGCCATCTGCAGACACTGTTCGACCGCGCCGTGGCGCGGCGCCGGCCGCTGTCGGTGATGATCACCGATCTCGACCGCTTCAAGTCGATCAATGACGCACACGGGCATGATGGCGGCGACGAGGTACTGCGGGAATTCGCCCGGCGGCTGCGCAAGAATGTCAGGGGTATCGACCTTGCCTGCCGGTTCGGCGGCGAGGAGTTCGTCGTGGTCATGCCGGACACCGACGGCGCCGTGGCCGAGAAAGTGGCCGAACGCATCCGCGCCGAAATCGCGCAAAAGCCGTTCGCCATCGGCGCCGACGGCAAGACGATCGAGGTCACCGTCAGCGTCGGCGTGTCGTCGGTGCTGAAGGGCATGGATACGGTGGCGGCGCTTATGAAGCGCGCCGATCTCGCGCTCTATGAAGCCAAGAGCGGCGGCCGCAACCGCGTCGTTGCCAAGGCGGCGTGAGCGTCCGCGCCTGATTGTCCGGTCAATCCAACAAGGTTAGCTATTTACCTTAATCCAAGCGATTCGCGAGCCTTGGTTAAGAAACTGTTGATTTTCATAAGCTCTTGCGCAAATGTGCAGGCCAAGACGAAGCCGGCACGAGGGTAGATAGCCGGCTCGATCCCTAGAAATACCCCATGATGCTCAGGTCCGCCGCATCTCCTGGGTCCGTGGGGTCGGCCGGCCGGCGCTGGCACATAGTGGCCTCCTCGTACCGCTGCCAAACGCCGACCGGCCCCCTTTGTTTCAAGCCTCCGCAAAAGCCCCGAAAGGGGCTTTTTTCATGCGCGGAAAATTTGAGAAACGCTTCCTGAATCAAGGGTGACTTCAATGGCGGCGGCGCGACTGCGAACTGCCGTTTTTTGGCTGTCGTCCATCCGGGGCAAGGAGAGTACCTCTCTCCATTTCATACATATGGCGCACAAGGGCCTTGCGGCAAGACCCGCCTGTTCCCGTAAAACCGCGGCCCAAGCCAGCGGAAACGGGAGTGACGGGAATGGGTATTGTGTCGCCAGCAGACGGTCGGGATCATGCGGTGGTGATCGCAGGAGGCGGTCCGACCGGGCTGATGCTGGCAGGCGAACTCGCCTTGGCGGGCATCGACGTCGCCATCGTCGAGCGGCGCCCGGACCAGCAGCTGATCGGCTTGCGCGCGGGTGGCCTGCACGCGCGTACCATCGAGGTGCTCGATCAGCGCGGAATTGCCGACCGGTTTCTCTCGCAGGGGCAGCGCTTCCCGACCGTCGGCTTCCATATGATCCGTTTGGACATCAGCGACTTTCCCGGTCGGCACAACTGTCTGCTGGCGCTGCGGCAAAACCATATCGAGCGGATATTGGCCGACTGGATCAGCGAGTTGGAGGTACCGATCTATCGCGGACAGCAGGTCACGGGTTTCGCGCAGGATGCTGACGGTGTCGACCTGGATTTGTCCGGTGGCCAACGTTTGAGGGCGAAATACCTGGTCGGCTGCGACGGAGGACGCAGCACGATCCGCAAGGTGGCGGGCATCGAGTTCGCGGGACAGGATCCGACGATGAGCTGGATGATCGCCGAGGTCGAGATGTCTCGGGAACCGGCCTTGGGCTTTCGCAGCGACGCCTACGGAATTCATGCGATAGGCAAGATCGAGGAAAGCGACCGGGTGGGTGTCGTGCTGACCGAGAGGCAACTGACCATCGGCGGCGCACCGACGCTGCGCGATCTCCGTGAGGCGCTCGTCGCGGTCTACGGTACCGATTTCGGGGTCCACAGCCCAACCTGGCTCTCCCGGTTCACTGACATGACACGCCAGGCTGCCGCTTACCGCGACAGACGCGTCCTGCTGGCCGGCGACGCCGCGCATATCCATCCTCCGATGGGCGGGCAGGGGCTCAACATTGGCGTGCAGGACGCGGTCAATCTGGGATGGAAGCTGGCCCAGGTGATCAAGCGGATATCGCCGGACAGCCTGCTCGATAGCTACCACGCCGAGCGCCACCCGGTCGCCGCCCGCGTGTTGCGCAACGCAATGGCGCAGGTCGCGCTTCGGCGCATGGATGCCAGCACCAAGGCATTGAACGACATCTTTACCGAGTTGCTTGGCATGGAAGAGCCGCGAAAACGGATCGCCGCGGAGATGTCGGGTCTGGGTATCCATTACGATCTTGGCGTGGGACATCCACTGCTTGGGCGGCGAATGCCCGACCTCGACCTGGCCACGGCCAGCGGTCCGGTGCGGGTCTTCAGCTTGCTGCACGACGCCCGGCCGGTGCTTGTCAACCTCGGTGAACCAGGCAGGCTGGACGTTACGCCCTGGGCGGACCGGGTTCGGCAGATCGACGCTTTGTATGCCGGTGCCTGGGAGCTTCCGGCCCTCGGGACGGTCGCTGCGCCTGACGCCGTCTTGATCCGGCCGGATGGATATGTGGCTTGGGTTGGGCTTGGAATCCGACAGGGACTGGCTGACGCGCTGACCACCTGGTTCGGGCCGCCCGCCGCGCGTTAGCGACACGCTTCAGACTAGGAATGGTGCCGCAGGCCGCCGCGTCAGAAGCGTTCACGATAATCGCGCGGGTTTGTGCCGAGGACGCGTAGAAAGCCGCGCCGCATCGTCTCTTCCGATCCGAAGCCGCAGCGGCGGGCCGTCTGGTTGACGGCCTGGCCCCGTTCCAGCATCCGTCGCGCCGCCTCGATCCGGATCTCCTCGATCGCGCGCGCAGGTGTGCGGCCCGTTGCCTCCCGATAGTGCCTGGAGAAACTGCGCGGGCTCATATTGGCGCGCTCGGCCAGGTTCGGCAGCGAAAGGTCGCCGTCCAGATTGTCCTGGATCCAGCCATGCAGCCGGTCGAAGCGTTCGTCGCCTTGCTGCAGCTTGAGCGTCTGGCTGAACTGCGCCTGGCCACCGGGTCGTTTCAGGAAGACCACCAGCTCGCGCGCCACCGCAAGCGCCACGCGCCGACCAAGGTCGGCCTCGACGAAGGAAAGGGCGAGATCTATGCCCGCCGTCACACCTGCCGACGTCCAGACATTGCCGTCACGGATGAAGATCGGGTCGGGTTCGAGGCGGACCGCCGGAAAGCGTCGTGCGAACTCGGCGCAGCGTCCCCAGTGGGTAACCGCACGCCGGCCGTCGAGCAGGCCTGCTGTTGCCAGCAGCATGGCGCCGCTGCAGACGGAGGCCGTTCGCTTGGCGTCGCGCGAGCGGCCGGTCACCCAATCGATCAGCTCAGGATCCTCGCAGGCCGCGTTGACGCCCCATCCGCCAGGCACGATCAGCGTGTCGATCTCCAGCCCGTGCGCCGGCAGCGCCGCTGCCTCCAGCACGAGACCGGCCGATGTCCTGATCTGCGGCGAGGCGGCGACGACGGCGACCTCGTAGGGAGCCGGTTCGCCGGCCTGCGTCCTGAAATCGTTGGCGCTGGCGAAAACCTGAAGCGGCCCGCTAACGTCGAGGAGCTGGATATCGGGATAGGCAAGAATTTCGATACGGCGCATGGCGATTTGGCTTGAAACGAGGGGTGATTGGCAATCGTGCCAAAGCATGATGCCTTAGATTGGCTGAAGTCAACCTATGGAGAGTTCCATGACCCTTCGTTTCGGCATCCTCGTATTCCCCAATGTTCAGCAGCTCGATCTCACCGGCCCCTACGAAGTCCTGGCGTCGGCCAAGGACGCCGAGGTGGAATTGATCTGGAAGGATCGCAACCCGGTGATGTCGTCGACGCACCTCTCCCTCACGCCGACGGCGACCTTCGACGATTGCCGGCCTCTCGATGTGCTGTGCATTCCAGGTGGGGGCGGGGTCAACGCGCTGCTGGAGGACCAGACAGTCCTCGATTTCGTGTGGGAGCGCTCGGCGCAGGCACGCTACATAACCTCGGTGTGCAGCGGTGCCCTGGTGCTCGGCGCGGCCGGGCTGCTGAAGGGCAAGCGGGCGACGACGCACTGGTATGCGCATGATTTCCTTGAAGAGTTCGGAGCAATCCCTGTCGATGAGCGTATCGTGGAGGACGGTAGACTGATTACCGCCGGCGGCGTTACCTCAGGGATCGATTTCGGCCTGGCGCTGGTTGCAAGGCTGCTCGGACAGGCTGAAGCCGAGATCGTCCAGCTCTCGCTCGAATATGCTCCGGCTCCTCCTTTCCGGTCGGGTACGCCCGCCGAGGCTTCGCCTGCCGTGCTGGCGCAGGCAAAAGAGCGCCTCTCTGGTTCGAGACGGGTTCGCAAGGAGATGTTCGCGCGCTGGCGCGCCACTCGCGCAGCCGCCACGCCGGCGCGAAGCCACGCTTGAACTGACGGGCCGAACGGCGCCATGGCGCGCCGTTCGGCCCGTCCTCGTTTCGGCTGTTGACACATCTCTCCGTCCGTGCAGAATTGGTTGGACCATTGGACCACTTGCACATCGCTTTCGGGGAGGATTTGTGGACCAGAACAGCCTGCCACCCATTCAGACGACGGCGCGCGATGACGCCGTGCTGAAGGCGTTGGTGGGCTTTGTTCGTGCTGAAGCCCTGCAGCCGGGCGAGCGGCTGCCGACCGAGCGTATTCTGGCCGAACGGCTGAAGGTCAGCCGCAACACGGTGCGCGAGGCGCTGACGCGGTGGGAAGGGCTTGGTCTGGTCGAGCGCCGGCAAGGCAGCGGCACTTATCTCAAGGCGGCTGTGTCGCCTGATATGTTGCACATGCCGCTGACGCTGGCCGGCGGCAACGACTTCACCAGCCTGATGCATACACTTGAGATCCGTCGTGCACTGGAAGCTGAAGCGGCCGCCCTTTGCGCCGAACGCGCCAGCCCGGCCGACATTGCCGAGATCGAGCGCAAGCTCGACATCATGGAGCAGGCGTTCCGCACCCGCGACGGCATGTCGTCGGAAGAGGACTGGGAGTTCCACCAGGCGATCTACCGGGTCTCCGGCAATCCGCTGTTCGAGCAGATCATCGCCGCCATGCACGAGCTGTTCCACCGCTTCTGGGAACATCCGCTGGGCGTGCGCGATTTCGGCCACGCCAGTTTTCCCTACCACCGCACCATCTACCAATGCATCGCCGCACGCGACCCGCAAGGCGCCCGTGCCGAGGCGCTCAAGCTGATCGCCACCGTCGAGGACGATCTCAAGCGCGGTGCGGCCAAACTCAAACTTTCGAGCCAGACATGAACGAGCATCCGACCGGTTTCGATCACGATTATCTTGCCGAGGCAGCGACGCTGCTGGCGCATGACGAACCGTTTCCTGGCGGCGCGGTGGTGCCGCCGATCTACCAGACCTCGCTGTTCACCTTCGCCAACTATGCCGAAATGGCCGATACCTTTGCCGGCAAACGAAAGCAGCCGATCTATTCGCGCGGCGACAATCCAACGGTGATGGAGTTCGAGGCGCGCGTCGCCGCACTCGAGGGCGCCGAGGCCGCGCGCGGCTTTTCCAGTGGCATGGCGGCGATCAGCGCCACGGTGCTTGCCTTCGTCGGCGCCGGCGAGCGCATCGTGGCCGTGCGCAACTGCTACGGCGATGCCTACCGGCTGTTCGAGCGGCTTTTGCCGCGGCTCAACATCAAGGTCGACTATGTCGACGGTTCCGACCCGGATGCGGTGGCGGCGGCACTTCCCGGCGCCAAGCTGCTCTATCTGGAAAGCCCGACCTCGATGATGTTCGAGCTGCAGGATCTGCCGCATTTGACCCGGCTGGCCAAGGAGCAGGGCATTATCACCACGATCGACAATTCCTGGGCCTCACCGGTGTTCCAGAAGCCGATCTCGCATGGCGTCGATCTCGTGCTGCACTCGGCCTCGAAATATCTCGGCGGCCACAGCGATACTGTCGCCGGCGTGGTGGCGGGTTCGGCCGCGCACATCAAGCACATCAACGAGCAGACCTATTCCTATCTCGGCGGCAAGCTGTCACCGTTCGAAGCCTGGCTGCTGCTGCGCGGGCTGCGCACGCTGCCGTTGCGCCTGCCGCACCACATGAAGAGCGGGCTCGCCATTGCCGAGCGGCTGAAGGCACATGCCAATGTCGAGCGGGTCAACCATCCCGTCTATTCGAACCATCCGGGCAAGGCGACGCTGGCCGGCTATGCCGGGCTGTTCTCCTTCGAGGTGACGGACGATATCGACATCCCCGTCTTCGTCGACGCGCTGAAGTATTTCCGCATCGGCGTCAGCTGGGGCGGGCATGAAAGCCTGGTCGTGCCGGCCAAGGCGTCGCTGGAGCAGACGCCGGGACTGAATTCGATGGCGCGCTTCGGCGTCAGCCCCCGAACCATCCGCTTCAATGTCGGATTGGAAAATGTCGAAGACCTCTGGGCCGACGTCGCCCAGGCCTTCGAAAAAGCCAGAAAATAACAAGCGGGTTCAAAATGGGAGTCTTGAACATGAAAAAACTGACCGTCATGCTTGCCACCGTTGCGGGGCTGGCGATTTCCGCCGGAAGCGCGATGGCTGATTCGACCCTGAAAATGGTCGAAGTCATCACCAGCCCGCCGCGCACCGAGTTCCTGAAAAAACAGATCGCCGAGTTCGAGGCCGCCAATCCCGGCGTCAAGGTCGAGCTGGTCTCGCTGCCCTGGGGCCAGGCCTTCGAAAAGTTCCTGACCATGGTTCAGGCCGGCGACACGCCCGACGTGGTCGAGATGCCGGAACGCTGGATGGGCCTCTATGCCAACAATGCCCAGCTCGAGGACCTTGGCCCGTATATGGCCAAATGGGATGACGCCAAGACGCTCGGCGACCGCGCCAAGCAGTTCGGCTCGACGGTCAACAACACCCAGTTCATGATCCCTTACGGCTACTATGTGAACGCGCTGTTCTGGAACAAGAAGCTGTTCAAGCAAGCCGGCCTCGACGGCCCGCCGGCCACGCTCGACGAGTTCGTCGCCGACTCCAAGAAGATCTCCGCCATTCCGGGCAAATATGGCTACTGCCTGCGCGGCGGCCCGGGCGCCTTCAACGGCATGCACATGTTCATGAACATCGCCGCCGGAAAGGGTGGCTATTTCAACGAGGACGGCACCTCGACCATCAATGACGAGGGCTCGGTGAAAGGCCTGCAGATGCTGGCCGACATGTACAAGGACGGCCTTGCGCCGAAGGATGCGGTGAGCTGGGGCTTCAATGAGACCGTGACCGGTTTCTATTCCGGCACCTGCGCCATGCTCAACCAGGATCCGGACGCACTGCTCGGCATCGCCGACAAGATGAGCGCCGACGACTTCGCCGTGGCGCCGCTTCCCGTTGGTCCGAGCGGCAAGTCCTATCCGACGCTGGGCTATGCCGGTTGGGCGATGTTCGCCAACTCGCAGCACAAGGACGATGCCTGGAAGCTGATGGCAACGCTGCTGTCACCCAAGGACAATCTGGAATGGGCGAAGGAAGTCGGTGTCGTCCCGATCCACAACGGCGCCGACCAGGATCCCCATTTCAAGACCGAGCAGTTCAAGGGCTGGTTCACGGAGCTCAGCGACACCTCCAAATATGAAATGGTGACGCCACCGACGCATCTGGAAAACCTCGGCAATTTCGTCGACCAGGTGGCGATCAAGAACTTTCAGGAAGTGCTGCTTGGCCAGAAGACGGCCAAGGAGGCGGCCGACGCATGGGCTACGTTCCTGACCAAGGAACAGCAGGACTGGCTGGCGAAGAACAAGAAGTAGTTTTTCTTCCCTTCTCCCCGTTCACGGGGAGAAGGTGGCCCGAAAGGGCCGGATGAGGGGCGGCGCCAGCACCCCCAAGGCCCGCGCTGCCCCTCATCTGCCTGCCGGCATCTTCTCCCCGTAAAACGGGGAGAAGGACGCTGTCCCCGACGCCGCTCCAGGGAGCCGATCCTCAGCAATGACCTATGCCGTGTCCGAAATACGATCCGCCGGCAAGCCGCGCCGCAAGCGGCTGTCGCATGCCGCTATCGAGCCATGGCTCTATGTCAGCCCGGCGATCATCCTGCTGGTCGTGGTGCTTTTGGTGCCGCTGGTCATCGGCATCAGCTACTCCTTCCGCAAGTTCTCGGCCTTCAAGTCGGAATATGTCGGGCTCGGCCAGTACCAGGCGATGCTGTCGGATCAGGTGCTGGGGCAGGCGCTGGTCAACACGCTGTGGTGGACCGTCGCCAGCCTGTTCTTCCAGTTCTTCCTCGGCCTCGGCCTGGCACTGCTGCTCGACAAGCCGTTCTGGGGCCGCAAGGCGGTGCAGGCGCTGGTGTTCCTGCCCTGGGCGGTGCCGTCCTTCCTGTCCGGCCTGACCTGGGCCTGGCTGTTCAACCCGATCGTCGGGCCGCTGCCGCACTGGTTGTTCGCGCTGGGGCTGAAGGCGGAACCGACCAACGTGCTCTCCGATCCTGCCACGGCGATGTGGGGACCGATCATCGCCAATGTCTGGTTCGGCATTCCGTTCTTCGCCATCACGCTTCTGGCGGCGCTGAAGTCGATCCCATCGGAACTGCATGAGGCAGCGGCGATCGACGGCGCTTCGCCCTGGCAGCGCTTCACCAAGGTGACGCTGCCATTCCTGGCGCCGACCATCGCCATAACGGTGATGCTGCGCACCATCTGGATCGCCACTTTCGCCGACCTGATCTTCGTCATGACCGAGGGCGGACCGGCCGGCTCGACCAATACGGTGCCGGTCTATATCTATGTCAGCGCCTTCAAGTCGCTGGACAAGGGCTATGCCTCTGCGGTCGCCGTGTTGCTGCTCGTCCTGCTCATCGCCTACGCGATTGCGCTGATCGCCATCCGCCGCTCCCTGGTGAGGCACGTCTGATGATCGCAGGACGTTCAACCTCGCAACGGGTCTTCGGCGGC
This sequence comes from Mesorhizobium sp. AR02, assembly GCF_024746835.1. Lineage (NCBI taxonomy): Bacteria > Pseudomonadati > Pseudomonadota > Alphaproteobacteria > Hyphomicrobiales > Phyllobacteriaceae > Mesorhizobium > Mesorhizobium sp. AR02. The sequence goes on from NZ_CP080531.1 coordinate 6,358,282, forward strand.
ATCGGCCTCTACGCGGCCATCGCGGCCTATGTGATCTTCGCCCTGTTCCCGATCTACTGGACGCTGAAGATCTCGGTCACGCCGGAGCGGCTGCTCTATTCCGAAGGCATCACCTTCTGGCCGTCGCACATGACGCTGCAGAATTTCGTCACCGTGCTCGAGGCCACCGATTTCCCGCGCTATTTCCTCAACAGCGTCATCGTTTCGGTGTCGACCGCCGCATTGGTGACGGTCATCGCCACGCTCGCCGGCTACGCCATGTCGCGCTTCACCTTTCGCGGCAAGGCGGCGCTGGCGCTGATGTTGCTTCTGACCCAGACCTTCCCGCTGGTGATGGTCATTCCGCCGATCTACCGCGTCATGGGGCAGATCGGCCTGATCAACAGCCTGACCGGGCTGATCATCATCTACACCGCCTTCAACACTGCCTTCGCGACCTTCCTGATGCAGTCCTTCTTCGACGGCATCCCGAAGGACCTGGAAGAAGCGGCGATGATCGACGGCTGCACGCGTGCGCAGGCGATGCGCAAGGTGATCGTGCCGCTGACGCTGCCCGGTATGGGCGCGACCCTGGGTTTCGTCTTCACCGCGGCCTGGAGCGAGCTTCTGTTTGCCCTGATGCTGATTTCCAGCGACGACCAGAAGACTTTTGCTGTCGGCCTGCTGACCTTCATCGGCAAGTTCGCCGTCGACTGGGGACAGATGATGGCGGCGTCGATCCTGGCGCTGATCCCGGTCTGCATCTTCTTCGCCTTCCTGCAACGCTATCTCGTCACCGGCCTGACCGCCGGCGCCGTCAAAGGGTAGATCGATGGCTTCTGTAACGCTCGATAAGGTTCGCAAAGACTATGGCGCCGTCCGCGTCCTGCACGCGGTCGACCTTGAAATCGCCGATGGCGAGTTCGTCGTCCTGGTCGGGCCGTCAGGCTGCGGGAAATCAACACTGCTACGCATGATCGCGGGGCTGGAGGAAGCTTCAGGCGGCGAGATCCGCATCGGCGAGCGGCTGGTCAACGACGTGGCACCGAAGGACCGCGACATCGCCATGGTGTTCCAGTCCTATGCGCTCTATCCGCATATGGACGTGTCGAAGAACATGGGCTTCAGCCTGCTGTTGAAGAAGGCGGAGAAGACGACGATCGACGCCAGGGTGGACGGTGCGGCCAAGCGGCTGGGCTTGGACACGTTCCTGCAGCGCCTGCCGCGGCAACTGTCCGGCGGCCAGCGCCAGCGCGTCGCCATGGGCCGCGCCATCGTGCGCGATCCAAAAGTCTTCCTGTTCGACGAGCCGCTGTCGAACCTCGACGCCAAGCTGCGTGTGCATATGCGCGCCGAGATCAAGGCGTTGCACCAGCAACTGAAGACTACCTCGGTCTACGTCACCCACGACCAGATCGAGGCGATGACCATGGCCGACCGGATCGTCGTCATGCATGACGGGCTGATCCAGCAGGTCGGTGCGCCGCTCGATCTCTATGATCGCCCGGCCAACATGTTCGTCGCCGGCTTCATCGGCTCGCCGGGCATGAATTTCCTGCCGGCGACGGTTCGCAAGGGCGGCAAGGCGGACGCCGTGCTGGCCGACGGCCAGACGCTGCGGCTGCCGGATGGCCTGCCGCTCGGAGATGGCGACGCCATCACCGTCGGCCTGCGGCCCGAGCATATCAGGCTGGCCGATGACGGTGCACTGCAGGGCGAGGTGGGGGTGGTGGAGCCGCTTGGCCTGTCGACACAGTTCTATGTCAAGCTGGCCAATCAGCAGCTCTGCGTCTTTGCCATGGGCCGCGCCGGCGTGAAGCCCGGCGATACCGTGCGGCTGGCAGCCGATCCGGCGTCGCTGCATCTGTTCGATCCGAAGAGCGGCGATCGCGTCGGTTGAGGGAAATTCAGCCGGGGCTGAGGCACTAGGACCGCAGCCTCTGCCTTGCAAACAAAAACGCCGCCCGATGGGCGGCGTTTTTGTTTGCCGGGGGAAAACCCAGATTACTTGATCTTGGTTTCCTTGAATTCGACGTGCTTCTTGGCGACCGGATCGTACTTGCGGAACGACAGCTTGTCGGTCTTGGTACGGCTGTTCTTGCTGGTCACGTAGAAGAAACCGGTGTCGGCGGTCGACAGAAGCTTGATCTTAATGTTTGCGGCTTTGGCCATGATCTCAGTCCGTTATGTTCGTGGGGTTTTGGCCGCTGAAGCACGGGAAAACACCCGGACGCGGGAAACTTGGCGCGACACATAAAGAACGTGCCTGGAAAGTCAAGCCCGGCGAACCTGATGTGGCCCGCCCGGCTTGCCTATTGCGCGTAAATCAGGCGTTTTCCGCCTCTGATACCGCAATCTTCTTCCAGTCTCCGGTCGTGTTCCACCAGCGATTCGGATTGGCGCGGTCGTCCAGCCCCTTGGCGCGGCTGGCGAGGATCGGCTGGATGCGGATCACCGGCTCCTGATAGGAATGGGCCTGGAAAATCGCCTCGACGACACGGCTGGCCAATGCCTGGTCGTCAGGGAGTTCGAATGACACCTCGACTGTGCCCGGGCGGCGGCGCAATTCGGTTTCGGCACCGGCCGCGGCCCCTTCAAGCGGCCTGTAACGCTCGACGCCATGCGCTGACTGATAGGCGTTGCGGTCATATTTGCCCATGGCCAGCGGGGCGATCGCAACCACCGCGTCCATGATGCGGTCGACATCCGCCGCCGGGGCCTGGAAGGTCACAAGCAGCAGAAGCGTCATGCGCAGGGATGTGGTTTCAAAGCCGCTGTCGATCATGGGAGTGTCCTCAACTTCCGATGTTTTGGGACACTCTTTTAACCCAGCGCTCCTGACACGGTTCTGTCAGCAGTGGGCGCTTATCAAAGGGTCAAAGCAGAATCTTGCGGACGAGCCTGATGCCGACCAGCGCCATGTAGGCGCCGAAGAACAGGCCGAGCGACCAGCCGAAACCGGATGGCCCGAAAGCATCCATGCCGATGCCGATCGCCTGCGGCCCAAGCACCATGCCGACGCCGTAGCACAGCACGAAGGCGGCGTTGGCGGATGCCAGTTCATGGCCGGAGAGCTGCGAGCCGAGATGGGCAAGGCCAATCGTGTACATGGCAGCGACCACGCCGCCCCAGACGAACAGAAGGGCGGCCATCAGGTGCCAATTCTGGGCGAAGAAGGGCATGAACACGGTGCCGGCAAGGCCAACGGTGGCGCAGGCGAGCAGCAGATAGCGGCGATCCGAGACGCGGTCGCTGATCATGCCGATCGGGATCTGCAGCAGCACGTTGCCGAGACCGATCATGGTGAGCAGCAAAGCCGCGTCGGCTTCGGAATAGCCGATGCGATTGCCGTAGATAGGAAACAGTGCGAAGCCGCCGGTTTCGACAGCACCGAAGACCAGCACCGCGGCGGTGGCCGACGGCACCAGCCAGATGTAGCGCAGGAAATTGCTGGTTTCGCCGTCGGAGGCGATGCTGGGGCTTTCGTTGCGCGCGGCCAGCACCGGTATCGCGGCCAGCGTCACCAGTGCGATGATGACGCCGAACGGCCTGAAGCCGGAGCTGCCAAGATGGGCGAACAACCACGGTCCTGCGGCAAAACCGAGCGACAGGACGGTGGCGTAGATGCCAAGGACAAGGCCACGTCGATGCGGCGGCGCCGACGTGCTGATCCAGAATTCCGACAGGATGAACAGCACCGTCAACGCGATATGCAGCACGATGCGCAGCGGGAACCACATCCAGAAGTCGGGCGCGAAATGGAAGCCGACGAAGGCGAGCGCACCGGCGGCAATCATGCCGATCATCGTCCAGGCGACGCCAAAGCGCATGGCGAGCGGCGTCGCCAGCGGCGCGCCGGCGATCGAGGCCAGGCCGGCGACGGCCGTATTGAGGCCGATCATCGAGGCCGAATGGCCACGCGTTTCCAGGATGACGCTGAGCAGCGGCATGCCGAGGCCAATGGCGATGCCAACGACGCTGATCGACGAGATCGCCGCCACCATCGGCAGCCAGTGTACGCGTTCGTCGCCCTGTGGTTGGGTATCGACCGTCATGGGATGCTGAATACTCTGTCTCTTTGATCTTACGCAATTCCGGGCGGAAAACCGCGTCACACTTTTCCTGGAATTGCTCTACAGAAGTTCGCGGGTGAAGCGGTTGCGGACAAGCCGGTAGAAGGGGACGGGACCGCCTGGACGCAACAGCGGATCATGGGCAAGGCGCTTTTCCAGCTCGTCCAGGATCATTCGGGTGATGTCGGGTATGTCGGCTTCCCTGGCCTTGGCAAGCGGCAGCCAGACCAGTTCCTCGAGTTCGTTGGTCGGGCCGCCGCCCGGCAGCTCGACGGCGACATCGTTGCGCCAGGCGCCGAAGAAACGCGTGTCGAAGCGGCGCACCCGGTTGGGCGGGGTGATGGCGCGCGCGATGAAACGCAGCGTTTCGAGTGAAGGCCTTACGCCGTGCTCGACAAAGCCTTGCCAGTCACGCTTGTCGGTGGCAAAGGCGGCCTTCTGGCCGATCAGCAGCCCGGCTTCCTCATAGGTCTCGCGAATTGCGGACAAGGCGACAGCACGGGCTCGCGCAGCACTGGTGCGGCCGGGACCGGCAAGCAGCTTTGCTTCCTCGTCGCGATGCAATGCGGTGGCCGTCGGGATGCGGCTGTCCGCCGGATCGGTGCGGCCACCGGGAAACACGAATTTTCCAGGCATGAAGGCGTGGCCGGCGTGACGGCGGCCCATCAGCACCAGCACCTCATCGCCCTTGCGGTCGAGCAGGATCAGGGTCGCGGCGTCACGCGGGCGCAGGGGCCTGCCGCTATGCGCGGCAAGACCCTTGTCGAGCTTGTCGACATCCGCCTTGGTCATTGCTTCCATGCGCTGGACCTAGCGGAAACTTCTTGCAAACGAAAGTGGCCTTTCACGGTCGGTATGTTGCGCCAGTGGCGCTTCAGGCGCCGTGGCGGGACTCCGCCCCATCCTTTTCGCCACCGAATCCGTGCATATAGAACGCCCATTGCAGTCCGATGACGGCGCCTTTGACAGGCTGCAGCAGCGCAACCGACAAAATAATGGTCAAGGGCACCCAGATGGCGATGTGCTGCCAGGTGGAGAGCGTCGAGGTCGCCTCGACACCCATGAAGGCGCCGAGAACGATGTGGCCGACGATGACGATGACCAGATAGGCCGGCAGGTCGTCGGCGCGATGGTGATGAATTTCCTCGCCGCAGACACTGCAGGTTTCGACGGTTTTGGTGAAGCCGCGGAACAGCTTGCCTTCACCGCAATTCGGGCAGCGGCCCAAGAGGCCGCGCTTCATCGCCGTCCATAGCGGGCGGGCAACCCGGCCCGAGTGATGTTCGCCGCCAAAAACCTGTTCTTGTATCCCTAATTCTTTTGGCATCATCGTCTCCTGCCGCGCGAACCCGGTCGCGATTGCGACGCACGGGCGCGGCCCTTAGCCTTGTGAAACGACCTGGTAGAGCCTGGCAGGGGCTTCGGGTCGGTCAACATCTCGAAGCGCATCGCGCCGGCCATTGGTGCCACCTCGACGAGCCGGACCTCGACGCGGTCCGCGAGCTGGTAGCCTTTGCCCGACCGTTCTCCGAACAGGGAGCGGGCCGTTTCGTCGTATATATAGTAATCGCCGCCCAGAGTTGACACCGGGATGAAGCCATCTGCGCCAAACTGCGGCAATTGGACAAATAGTCCTGATTTGGTGACACCGGAAATGCGGGCGTCGAACCGGTCGTCGATGCGCTCGGCGAGATAGGCCGCGATCAGCCGGTCGACTGTGTCACGCTCGGCCGCCATGGCGCGCCGTTCGGTGCCGGAGATCAGCACCGCAACGTCTTCGAGCCGCGCTTCCTCATCTTGCGTCAACCCTCCCGGACCGAGGCCGAGTGTGGCAATAAGCCCGCGATGCACGATCAGGTCGGCATAGCGGCGGATCGGCGAGGTGAAATGGGCGTACCGCTTCAGGTTGAGGCCGAAATGGCCGATATTCCCAGGTGAATATTCAGCCTGGCTCTGCGAGCGCAGCACCACCTCGTTGACCAGTGCCTCATTGTCGGCGCCGCGCACGCGCTCGAGAATGCCGTTGAACTGGCTGGGCCGCATCTGCGCGCCGCGCGCCAGCGACAGGCCAAGCGTCTGCAGGAATTCGCGCAACGATTCCTGCTTGGCGAGCGACGGCGCGTCGTGGACGCGGTAGACCAGCGCCTGCTTCTTCGCCTCCAGCGTCTCGGCCGCGGCGACATTGGCCTGGATCATGAATTCTTCGATGAGCTTGTGGGCGTCGAGCCGGTCCGGCACGATGACGCGATCGACCGTGCCGTCCGGCTTGAGCAGGATCTTGCGCTCCGGCAGGTCGAGTTCGAGCGGCTGGCGGCCGTCGCGGCCGCGCTTGAGGATCGCATAGGCATCCCAGAGCGGCTTCAGCACCGTGTCGAGGATCGGGCCGGTCTTGTCGTCCGGCACACCGTCGATGGCCGCCTGCGCTTGCGGATAGGCGAGCTTCGCCGCGGATTTCATCATCACGCGGTGGAAGGAGTGCCTGATCTTGTGGCCATCGGCGGAGAAGGTCATGCGCACGGCCAGTGCCGGGCGATCCTGGCCTTCGCGCAGCGAACAGAGATCGTTGGAGATGCGCTCGGGCAGCATCGGCACGACGCGATCCGGGAAATAGACCGAATTGCCGCGCTTCAAGGCTTCGCGATCGAGGGCCGTGCCGTAGCGGACATAGGCGGCGACATCGGCGATCGCGACAGTGGCGATCACACCACCCGGGTTCTTTTCGTCGAGATCGGGCGTCGCGAAGACTGCGTCGTCATGGTCCTTGGCGTCGGCCGGATCGATCGTGACCAGCGGCAGGTCGCGCCAGTCCTCGCGGTGAGCAAGCGTCGCCGGCTTGACGGCTTCGGATTCGGCGATGACGTCGGCCGGGAAGATGTGCGGAATGTCGTGCGCGTGGATGGCGATCATCGAGACCGCCTTTTCGCTGGTCAGCGAACCCAGCACGTTGAGCACCTTGGCACGGGGCAGCCCGTAGCGGGAGGCTCGCGCCGGCTCGACCTCGACCAGGTCGCCGTTCTTGGCGCCGTTCTGGAATTCCTTGTCGACGATCAGCTCCGGCTGGCGCCGCTCGACAGGCTCGATGCGAAAGGTGCCGTCCTGAAGCACGCGGAAGACGCCGAGAACGGCATCGGTGCGCTTCTCGAAAATCTTCATCACCCGGCCGGTATAGGCAGGGCCGGACGGATCATCGGTCGGGAAGGTCTTGGCCAGAACGCGATCGCCGATCCCCGGCGCCGGTCCGTTGCCGCTGCGCGATACGCGGATCGAGACCACAGGCGGTTCGCCCGTACCGACCGACTCCGCCGGATGCGCCAGCAAGATGCCATCGCCGTCACGGCCAAAAATGTCGAGCACGGCGACATGGGGCAGGGCGCCGACACGAGCCAGCCGCTTGCGCTCCTTGGTGAGCACGCCTTCATCCTGCAGGTCGCGCAGAATGTCCTTCAGCCAGATGCGGTCGTCACCGCGCAGCGCGAACGCCTTTGCGATGTCGCGCTTTCCGGCACGATCGGGATTTTCGGCGATGTAGCGCAGGATTTCGTCGCGCGAGGGCTTATAGTCATCCTTGACCTTGGCCCTGGTGTCGGCGGTGCGCGGATCGCCGTGGCTTCGTCCGGTGATCCTGCGCGCCACGCCGTCTTACCCTTTTTTCTTCGCCGCCGGCTTCTTGGCGGCTGTTTTCTTCGCTGCAGGCGCCTTGGCTGCTGCTGCCTTGCGGAACGGCTTCTTGCCGCCGCCGCCCTTGGCTTCCTTCTCGGCGATCAGCGCCAACGCATCCTCGATGGTCACCGATTGCGGATCCTTGCCCTTGGGCAGGGTGGCGTTGACCTTGCCGAAATTGACGTAAGGTCCGTATTTGCCGTCGCGCACGACGATCTTGCCGCCGCCGTCGGGATGGTCGCCGAGTTCCTTGAGAGCAGCGGCAGTGCCGCCGTTGCGGCCGCCCTTGCCCTTCGACTGCTTCTCGGCAATCACCGTGACGGCGCGGTTGAGGCCGATCGAGAACACATCCTCGATGCTGTCGAGATTGGCGTAGGTGCCATCATGCAGCACGAACGGACCATAGCGGCCGAGCCCGGCCGAGATCATCTTGGCCGTTTCCGGATGCTTGCCGATATCGCGCGGCAGCGCCAGCAGCGCCAGCGCCTTCTCATGGTCGATCGAGTCGGGCGTCCAGCCCTTGGGCAGGCTCGAGCGTTTGGCTTCCTTGCCATCGCCGCGCTGGAGGTAGGGGCCGAAGCGGCCTGAGCGCAGGGTGATTTCCTCCGCCGTGTAAGGATCCTTGCCGAGCACCTTGGTGCCGTCATCGCCGCCGCCATTCTCGCCATTCGGATTGGCGGCGTCGCCGAGCTGGCGGGTGAAGGAGCACTCGGGATAGTTCGAGCAGCCGACGAAAGCACCGAACTTGCCGAGCTTCAGCGACAGATTGCCGGTGCCGCATTTCGGGCAGATGCGCGGGTTCGAACCGTCTTCGCGCGTGGGGAACACCAGCGGCGCCAATTCTTCGTTCAGCGCATCGAGCACGTCGGTGACGCGCAGTTCCTTGATGTCGGCGACGGCGCCGGAAAAATCCTTCCAGAAATCGCGCAGCACGTCCTTCCAGGCGAGCTTGCCGTCCGAAATCTCGTCGAGCTTTTCCTCGAGCGATGCGGTGAAGTCGTATTCGACATAGCGCTCGAAGAAGCTTTCCAGGAAGGCCGACAGCAGGCGGCCCTTGGCCTGCGGCACCAGCCGGCGCTTGTCGATCGTGACGTAATCACGGTCTTCGAGCGTCTTCAGGATCGCGGTGTAGGTCGAGGGGCGGCCGATGCCGAGCTCTTCCAGCTTCTTGATCAGCGTCGCCTCGGAGTAGCGCGGCGGCGGCTCGGTCGTGTGCTGGGTGGCGTTGATCGCCTGGCGGGCAAGCTGCTCGCCGGCGCGGATCTCCGGCAGGCGACGGTTTTCCTCGTCTTCCGCGTCGTCGTCCTTCTGGTCGGTGTAGGCGGCGATGAAACCGTCGAAGCGAACGACCGAACCCACAGCGCGAAGCTCGGCGGTGCGGGCGCCGTTCACCGCCTCGATCTCGACAGTGGTGCGCTCGATCTCGGCCGGCTGCATCTGGCTGGCAATGGCGCGCTTCCAGATCAGCTCATAGAGCCGCATCTGGTCGGAATCGAGATATTGCCGGACCGATGCCGGGGTGCGCATGAAATCCGTCGGGCGGATGGCTTCGTGCGCTTCCTGGGCGTTCTTGGCCTTGGCGGTGTATTGGCGCGGCTTTTCCGGCAGGTACTTTGGGCCGAATTCCTTGGCGATGGCGTCGCGGGCAGCGTCGATCGCCTCCGGCGCCATCTGCACGCCGTCGGTTCGCATATAGGTGATCAGGCCGGTGGTCTCGCCGCCGATCTCCATGCCTTCATAGAGCCGCTGCGCCACTTGCATGGTGCGGGTGGCCGAAAAACCGAGACCCGATGAGGCCGCCTGCTGCAGCGTCGAGGTGGTGAAGGGCGGGCCGGGGTTGCGCTTGGTCGGTTTGGCTTCGACGGATAGCGCCTTGAAGGTCGCGCCTTCAAGCATTCCCTTGATGTCGTCGGCTTGCGCCTTGTTGGCAATGTCGAGCTTTTGCAGCTTCTTGCGCTCGAAGGCGGTCAGCCGCGCTTCGAAAGTCTCGTTGCGCGGCGTGCCCAGCAGGGCGGCGATCTGCCAATATTCCTCGCGGATGAAGCGCTCGATCTCGGATTCGCGGTCGCAGACCAGGCGCAGCGCCACCGACTGGACGCGGCCGGCCGAGCGGGCGCCCGGCAGTTTGCGCCACAGCACCGGCGACAGCGTGAAGCCGACGAGATAGTCGAGCGCCCGGCGGGCGAGATAGGCATCGACCAGCGGCGCATCGATCTGGCGCGGATTGGCCATGGCTTCCAGCACCGACGATTTGGTGATGGCGTTGAAAACGACGCGGCTGACGGTCTTGTCCTTCAATGCGCGCTTCTGCTTCAGCACCTCCAGCACGTGCCAGGAGATGGCTTCGCCTTCGCGATCCGGGTCGGTGGCAAGGATCAGGCCATCGGCATCCTTGACCGCCTTGGCGATGTCGGCGAGCCGTTTGCCCGAAGCGGTGTCGACCGCCCAGGACATGGCAAAATCCTCATCCGGGCGCACCGATCCGTCCTTGGCCGGCAAATCGCGGACATGGCCGAACGAGGCCAGAACCTTATAGTTCCTGCCGAGATATTTGTTGATTGTCTTCGCCTTGGCCGGCGATTCGACGACGACGACGTCCATGAGGTCTCATATCAGCTGTGGTGCGGCAGAAGAATTCCGCTGCGCGCGACGAAATCTCGTTCTATTTGCCGCTCACATGGCCGCGCTTTTGCATCCGGTCAAGGGGAAGCGCCCAAATTGCCGGGCTGTCCGCAGCAATACACTCTTAGAGTGTATGGAGAAAATCACAGAATTTGGCTCGGAGAAGATGACGGTCCCGAGCCGGCTGAAATGGCTCGGTTTCATGTTTGCATCGAGTCGAGGAAGAATCCGCCGCAATGCCGCACCGAGGCGTGGGCGCTACGGTTCACAAACAAGCTGGCCGCCGGATCGAGGAAGGATGTCCGGCGACCAGTCCATATCCCGCCAGCGAGCGGATATGGCACTGAGGGTTCAGTCAGCTTTGGCGGTATGCCAGACGCCGGCGACGCCATCGCCGCTCACATCTCCGGCTTTCTTGTCCTTGATGAATGTGTAAAGCGGCTTTCCGTCATAGGCCCACATCTTGGTGCCGTCGGTACGGTCGACGATTGTCCATCCTTCGGAAGTCTTCGCGCCGGCCTCGGCCTTCAGCGGTGGCCAGTTGGCGGCGCATTTGTCGTAGCAGTTCGACTTGCCTTTCTCGTCCTTGTCGTAGGTATAAAGCGTCATGCCCTTGGCATCGGTGTAGATTTTGGTGCCTCCGACATCGGCTTCCTTCCACGCTTCGGCAGCGAAGGATGCCGCAGTGCTGAGCAGAAGCGCGGTCAGCCCTATGGTTATGGTTTTCATGGAAATCTCCCTGGCTGATAGTGGAGGCGCGCGGGAAATCGCGGCCTCTTTACATCAACGTCCAACGCAGCTGCTTTCGTCCCCGACGCTCACATGCGGCCATCACTTTCCACACAATGGTGATTGGCAGAGATACTTGACCGTCGCTATATCGTCGCCAAAACAGTCGGAGTTTTTGAATGGCACTGGACATCGGCTATGTCAGCGCGGTCGGGGCGGGGGCGATCTCGTTCCTGTCGCCTTGCGTGCTGCCGCTGGTGCCGCCCTATCTCTGCTATATGGCCGGCGTGTCGGTCGACGATTTTCGCGGCAATGCGGGTGTGACAGCCCGGGAAGGTACGCGCGGTGCGCTGCTTTATTCCTCGATCGCCTTCGTGCTCGGCTTCTCGACCGTGTTCGTCGCGCTCGGCGCCGGCGCCTCGACCATCGGTCGGCTGCTGCGCGTCTGGCAAGAGCCGCTGGCGATGGGCGCCGGCGTGCTGATCATCCTGATGGGGCTGAATTTCCTCGGCATCCTGCGCATTCCGCTGTTGTCGCGCGAGGCGCGCTTTCAGTCACAGGGCAAGCCGGCCAGTGCCGTCGCCGCCTATGTCATGGGGCTCGCCTTCGCCTTTGGCTGGACACCCTGCATCGGCCCGGTGCTGGGGCCGATCCTGACGCTGGCCGGCGGCCGCGAAACCGCGGGCGAGGGCGCGCTGCTGCTCGCCGCCTATTCGCTTGGGCTTGGTATTCCCTTCCTGATCGCCGCCCTGTTTTCCGGCGCCTTCATGCGCTTCCTCGGCAAATTCCGCGTCCATCTCGGCCGCGTCGAAAAGGCGATCGGCGCGCTGCTGGTCGTCGCCGGCGTGTTTTTCCTCACCGGCGGCGTGCAGACGGTATCCTATTGGCTGCTGGAGAATTTCCCGGTGCTGGGGCGGCTGGGGTAAGTCCCCCACTGCTTTTGCTGTAAAGGATCTGGCAGTGGATCTACTGATTAAAAGTCAGTTGCTCTCCACCACCTCACCGGAATTTAACCGCATTGGTGCAGCATGGCGCCACTGCTATCCTGTCTTGATTCCCAACCCTTTTCCTATGGTTGTTCGCCTATGAGCCAGAGATCCTGCCTGTCCGTCATCCTCGCCGCCGGTGAAGGTACGCGCATGAAGAGCGCGCTGCCGAAGGTGCTGCACCTGATCGCGGGGCTGCCGATGGTCGCCCATGTCGTGAAGGCGGCCGACGCCGCCGGTGCCAGCAGCGATGCGATCGTGATCGGCCACGGCGCGGAAGAGATGCGCAAGGCGGTGGCGAAGTTCGCACCCAAGGCCGAGGCTTTCGTGCAAGAAGAGCGCCTGGGTACGGCGCATGCGGTTCTTGCCGCACGTGAAGCGATATCAAGGGGTTATGACGACATCCTGGTGATGTTCGGCGACACGCCGCTGATCGATGCGGAAGCGCTGAACTTGGCTCGGCTGAAACTCGCCGAAGGTGCGGCCGTCGTGGTGATCGGCTTCCGTCCGCCCGTTGCAAACGGCTACGGCCGGCTGGTCGAAAAAGGCGGCAAGCTGATCGCCATCCGCGAGGAAAAGGACTGCTCCGAAGCGGAGAAGAAGATCAACTTCTGCAATGCCGGCATGATGGCGGTGGCCGGCGCCCACGCGCTGAAGTTGCTCGACGCGGTCGGTAACAAGAATGCCAAGGGTGAGTATTATCTCACCGACATCGTCGAGATCGCGGGCGCGCAAGGTCTCGATGTCGTCGCCACCGAAGCCAGTTTCGAGAATGCACTCGGCATCAACAACCGCGCCGAACTGGCGCAGGCCGAAGGCATCTGGCAGGCACGCCGCCGGCAGGAGGCGATGCTGTCGGGCGTGACGCTGATCGCGCCGGAGACCGTGTATTTCTCGCACGACACCGAGATCGGCGCCGACACGCTGGTCGAACCCAATGTCTGGTTCGGCCCGGGGGTAAAAATTGCTGGCGGCGCCAAGATCCATGCCTTCAGCCATATCGAAGGGGCAACCATTGCTGCGAACTGCGATGTGGGCCCGTTTGCGCGGCTGCGGCCAGGCGCCGATCTCCGGGACAAAGCAAAAGTCGGCAATTTCTGCGAGGTCAAGCAGGCTGTCATCGAGGAGGGCGCCAAGGTCAACCATCTGACCTATATCGGCGATGCCCGCGTCGGCGCGGGCGCCAATATCGGCGCCGGCACCATCACCTGCAACTATGACGGCTATTCGAAATTCTTTACCGACATCGGCGAGGGCGCCTTTGTCGGCTCGAATTCCTCGCTGGTGGCGCCTGTCACGATCGGCAAGGGCGGCTACATCGCTTCCGGCAGCGTCATCACCGAAAGCGTTCCCGACGATGCGCTGGCCTTCGGCCGCGCCCGCCAGAAGACCATCCCCGGCAAGGGCAAGGAATTGCGCGAGCGTTTTGCCTCGGCCGCGGCGGCGAAGAAGAAGGCTGCTGGCGCCGACCACTAACGGTCAGCTGGCAGGTTTGCTTCCTTCCCAAAGCAATCGAAAAACCGAACGATTGCAGTAACGGGATTGCAAGAGCGGTCTGGCATGGTGCATGCCTGCGCAACCGTCCGTTACACCGGACGAAATGCAATGTGACTTTCACGGCAGGCCGGCCATTCCTAAATAGCGCTGGTTTTGCATGGGGAATCGGGGACTGTCTGCATGTGCGGTATCGTTGGAATCATCGGCCATTCGCAGGTTGCGCCGCTCATCGTCGACGCCCTGAAACGGCTCGAATATCGCGGCTATGACTCGGCCGGCGTCGCCACCATCGAGCGTGGTCAGCTCGCCCGCCGGCGCGCCGAAGGCAAGCTGATCAACCTCGAGCGCCGTCTCAGGGACGAGCCGCTCGACGGCACGATCGGTATCGGCCACACGCGCTGGGCAACCCATGGCGTGCCCAACGAGATCAATGCGCATCCGCATTTTTCCGACGGTGTCGCCATCGTCCATAACGGCATCATCGAGAATTTTTCCGAGCTGCGCGACGAGTTGATCCGTGACGGTTATGCCTTCTCGTCGCAGACCGACACCGAGGTTGTCGCCCATCTGGTGGCGCACGAACTCGCCAAGGGGCTGAAGCCGGTCGAGGCCGCGCACCAGGCGCTGAAGCGGCTGGAAGGCGCCTTTGCGCTGGCGATCATGTTCAAGGGCGACGAGAACCTGATCGTCGGCGCCCGCAACGGTCCGCCGCTTGCCGTCGGCCATGGCGATGGCGAGATGTTCTTGGGCTCCGATGCCATCGCGCTCGCGCCGTTCACCAATTCGATCACCTATCTCGAAGACGGCGACTGGGCTGTGGTGCGCCGCGACAGCGTCGCCATCTTCGACATCGACGGCAAAAAGGTCGAGCGCAAGCGGCAGCAGTCGCTGTCGACCAGCTTCATGGTCGACAAGGGCAACCGGCGCCATTTCATGGAGAAGGAAATCCATGAGCAGCCCGAGGTGATCTCGCACACGCTGGCGCATTATGTGGATTTCGTCTCCGGCGTCTCGAAGCCGCTCGATCTGCCGTTCGATTTCGCCAAGATCGGCCGGCTGGCGATCTCGGCCTGCGGCACTGCCTATCTCGCCGGCCTGATCGGCAAATACTGGTTCGAGCGCTATGCGCGGCTGCCGGTCGACATCGATGTCGCCTCGGAGTTCCGCTATCGCGAAATGCCGCTGTCGGCCAACGATGCCGCTTTCTTCATCTCGCAGTCGGGTGAGACCGCCGACACGCTGGCCTCGCTGCGCTACTGCCGCAAGGCCGGCATGAAGATCGGCGCCGTCGTCAATGTGCGGGAATCGACCATGGCGCGCGAATCCGACGTCGTGCTGCCGACGCTGGCCGGGCCGGAGATCGGCGTCGCCTCGACCAAGGCTTTTACCTGCCAGCTATCCGTCCTGGCGTCTCTCGCCGTGCGCGCCGGCGTGGCGCGCGGCACGATTTCGAAGGAGCAGGAAAAGACCCTGGTGCGCGCGCTTTCGGAAGCGCCGCGCTATGCCAACCAGGTGCTCAAGCTCGAAGAGCAGATCGAGCGCATCGCGCGCGAACTGTCGCGCTACAAGGACGTGCTCTATCTCGGCCGCGACACCAATTTCCCGCTGGCCATGGAAGGCGCGCTGAAACTCAAGGAAATCTCCTATATCCACGCCGAAGGCTATGCGGCGGGCGAGTTGAAACATGGGCCGATCGCGCTGATCGACGAGAACATGCCGGTCATCGTGATCGCGCCGCATGACCGCATCTTCGAGAAAACCGTGTCGAACATGCAGGAAGTGGCGGCGCGTGGCGGCAAGATCATCCTGATCACCGACAGCAAGGGCGCAGCGCACTCAAGCGTGAAGACGATGGAGACGATCATCCTGCCGGATGTGCCGGAAATCATCTCGCCGATCATCTACGCGCTGCCGATCCAGATGCTGGCCTATTTCGCCGCCGTGTTCATGGGCACCGACGTCGACCAGCCGCGCAATCTGGCGAAGTCGGTGACGGTGGAGTAGGCGCTTTTTAAACAGGCGCCTTTAAAAACTTCGCAGTTCCAAACCGGGCTACGGTTCACTAATGTTGCGCTGCAACCCGCGCCCCGGTGAACCATGTCCGATGCTCCCAAGACCTCCGGCATGACCCGGCTGAGGAACTATTTCCTCACGGGCTTCATCGTCTGCGCGCCTTTGGCGATCACCGCCTATATCGCCTGGTCGTTCATCGGCTGGGTCGATTCCTGGGTAAAGCCCTATATTCCGGCGCGTTACAGCCCCGACACCTATCTGCCATTTCCGGTCCCGGGATTCGGGCTGATCGTTGCACTGATCCTGATCACGCTGATCGGTTTTCTCACCGCCAACATTGTCGGCCGCGCCATTGTCGGTTTCGGTGAGCGCCTGCTTGGCCGCATGCCGCTGGTGCGCGGCATCTATGGCTCGCTGAAGCAGATTTTCGAGACCGTGCTGTCGAACAAGGGCGACATGTTCCGCCAGGTCGGGCTGGTCGAATATCCGCGCAAGGGCGTGTGGTCGCTGGTCTTCGTCGCCGGCGGGAAGGAAACCGAGATCAATGAGAAGCTCGATCAGGAAGGCGATCCGCTGATCGCCGTGTTCATGCCTTGCACGCCGAACCCGACGACCGGCTTCCTGATGTATGTGCTGAAGTCGGACATTGTGCTGCTCGACATGACGATCGAGGATGGCGCCAAGCTGATCGTGTCGGCCGGGCTGGTGGCGCCCGAAGTGAAGAGCAAGATGGTGACGCTGAATGGCGAGCCGATCAACGGAACGGTGGCCAATCCGCCGCTAGGATCTCATCCGGCGCGCAAAAGCCGTACGGCCTCGTCGCGGCCGAACAAATAGAGCAGCAGGCGCAGCGCCTCGCCGCGGTCGGATTGCAGCTCCGGGTCGCGCGACAGGATCAGCCTGGCATCGTCGCGGGCGGCCTCCAGCAGGTCGGCATGCGCCTCGATGCGCGCCACCTGGAAACCCGGTGTACCCGACTGGCGGGTGCCCAGAAGTTCGCCTTCGCCGCGCAATTTCAGATCCTCCTCGGCGATCAGGAAACCGTCCTCGGTCTCTCGCATCACCGACAGCCGGCGTTTTGCCGTCTCGCCGAGCGGGTCCTTGTAGAGCAGCACGCAGGAGGATGGCTTGTCGCCGCGCCCGACCCGGCCGCGCAGCTGGTGCAGTTGCGCAAGGCCAAAGCGCTCGGCATGTTCGATGACCATGACGGTGGCGTCCGGCACATCGACGCCGACCTCGATGACCGTGGTGGCGATCAGGATGCGCGTCTCGCCCTCTTTGAAGGCGCGCATCGCCTCATCCTTCTCGGCGCCCTTCATGCGGCCGTGGACGAGGCCGATGCGGTCGCCGAACAGCGGCTTCAGCGAAGCGAAGCGATCCTCGGCCGACATCAGCTTGATCTCTTCGGATTCCTCGACCAGCGGACAGATCCAGTAGACTTTCTGGCCCCCGGCGACTGCGTCCTCCATGCGGCCAACCAGTTCGTCGAGCCTCTCTAGCGGCAAGGTGACGGTGCGGATCGGCTGGCGGCCGGCCGGCTTCTCCGTCAACTTGGAGACATCCATGTCGCCGAAGGCGGTTAGCACCAGCGTGCGCGGGATCGGTGTCGCGGTCATCACCAGCATGTCTGGCGCGTCGCCCTTGGCGGTGATGGCAAGCCGCTGGTGGACGCCAAAACGATGCTGCTCGTCGATGACGGCCAGGACCAGATCGTGGAAAGTGACCGTCTCCTGGAACAGCGCGTGGGTGCCGACGACGATGTCGATCTCGCCGCTTGCGAGGCCGGCGAGCGTTTCGGTGCGCTCGCGGCCCTTTTCGCGGCCGGTCAGAATGGCAATGCGCAGCCCGACCTTGGCGGCGAGCGGAGCAATCGTCGCCAGATGCTGGCGGGCCAGGATTTCGGTCGGCGCCATCAGCGCCGCCTGGCCGCCGGCCTCGACCGCGCGTGCCATGGCAAGCAACGCGACCACCGTCTTGCCGGAGCCGACATCGCCCTGCAGCAGCCGCAGCATGCGCTCGGGGTCGGCAAGGTCAGCATTGATTTCAGCCAGCGCGAATTCCTGGCTTGATGTCAGTGAATAGGGAAGGGCGGCACGCAGTTTCTCGACGATGCGGCCGTCGCCGACCAGCGGGCGGCCGGACAGGCGGCGGATCTTTGACCGGACCAGCGCCAGCGAGACCTGGCCCGCCAGCAATTCGTCATAGGCAAGACGCCGCCAGGCCGCGCCATCGATGGAAACATCGATAGGGTCGGCCGGATTGTGGATGCGGGCGAGCGCGTCGGCAAAGGCCGGGAAAGTGTGCCGGCGCATGAAGGCGCCATCCTGCCATTCCGGCAATTCGGGCAAGCGCGCCAGCGCCTGACCGATCGCCCGGCGCAGCACCTTGCCCGAAAGCCCGGCGGTGAGCGGATAGACCGGTTCGACCAGCGGCAGGTTTTCCGCCTCGCTGGCCAGCGCGATATGGTCGGGGTGGACCATGGTCGGGCGGCCGTTGAACCATTCCATGCGGCCCGAGACCACGACATGCTCGCCGACAGGCATTGCCTTTTCGAGATAGGCGGCATGCGCATGGAAAAAGGTCAGGCCGATTTCGCCGGTATCGTCATGAGCGTAGACCCGGTAGGGCACCGACCGGTTGCCACGCGGCGGCGGCTGGTGGCGGTCGATGCGCACGTCGAGCGTTACGATCTGGCCTTCCGCGGAACCTGCAATGCCCGGCCGGCTGCGGCGGTCGATGACGGTATGCGGCAGCACGAACAGAAGATCGCCGGCACGTGCGGCGCGATCGCCGAGATCGGCGGCAACAACCTTCTCGATCAGCGCGCCAACCTTCGGCCCGACGCCGGCAAGCGAAGTGATCGGAACAAACAGCGGATCGAGGATGGAAGGACGCATGATGTCAGCTTATGTCGCGACGGCCGCAGCGCAAGGCTGACAGCCCCTTCTATCCACGCTATATGCGCCGCAGCAAGTGAGGATGCGGCACAATGACTGGAACGAAACGATCAAGCGAGGGGCTGGACGCCCGCCGCCGCAAGCTCTTGTTCCGTTCCTGGCATCGCGGCATGCGCGAGATGGATTTGATCCTCGGCACCTTCGCCGATACCGAGATCGGTGCCTTGACGGCTAAGGAAATCGACCAATATGAAGGGCTTCTCGATATTCCCGACACCGAATTCCTGCCGCTGATCACTGGCGAACGCCCGGTGCCGGCGGATATCGATTGTGCCGTCCTGCAAAAGATCCTGGCGTCCCGCCGGACCATGACATTCTGAACACAAGCAATTCCAGGAAAAGTGCGAAGCGGTTTTCCGTCCGGAATTGCGACAAAACAAGACCGTGATTTGATGAGCCTCATTCCCACCATTGGCCTGCCGAAAGGCCGCGCCGGCCAGTTCATCGTCGACGGGGTCGCCGATGGCTACGAGGCGTTTGCGCTGGTGCAGGCCGCCCTCGAAATCGCACCCGACAAGCCGGTGCTGTTCGTGGCGCGCGACGGACAGCGCCTGCCGGCGATCATCGAGGCGCTGGCCTTCGCCGCACCCGGCCTGCCGGTGCTGGAACTGCCGGCCTGGGACTGTCTGCCCTACGATCGCGTTTCGCCCGGTTCGGACGCCGCAGCCAAGCGCCTCGACGCGCTGACCGCCATGATCGCGCTGGCGAAGAAACCGCATCGCGCCGTCATCCTCACCACCGCCAATGCGTTGCTGCAGCGCATTCCGCCGGCCGACCTGGTCGAGGCGCAGACTTTCCACGCCAGGCCCGGCAACCAGATCGACATGAACGCGCTGGTGTCGCGGCTGGAAACATCGGGGTTCGAACGCGTGCCGACCGTGCGCGGCGTC
Source organism: Mesorhizobium sp. AR02 (assembly GCF_024746835.1). Taxonomy (NCBI): domain Bacteria; kingdom Pseudomonadati; phylum Pseudomonadota; class Alphaproteobacteria; order Hyphomicrobiales; family Phyllobacteriaceae; genus Mesorhizobium; species Mesorhizobium sp. AR02. The sequence goes on from NZ_CP080531.1 coordinate 6,377,688, forward strand.
GGTGAATTCGCGGTGCGCGGCGGCATTCTGGACCTCTTCGCCCCCGGCTGGACCGAGGCGCTGAGGCTCGACTTCTTCGGCGATACACTGGAATCGATCCGGGTCTTCGATGCCGCCACCCAGCGCACCACCGGCCAGCGCAAGTCGATGGCGCTGCAGGCGATGAGCGAAGTAGCGCTGACGCCCGAAACCATCAGCCGCTTCCGCCGCTCCTATATCGAGGCCTTTGGCGCACCCCAGCGCGACGACGGGCTCTATGCAGCGGTCAGCGAAGGCCGGCGCTTCGCCGGCATGGAGCACTGGCTGCCGTTCTTCTATGAGCGGCTGGAGACCGTATTCGACTATCTCCCTGACACGCCGGTCATCTTCGATCACTTGGCGCATGAGGCGCTGGCCGAGCGCCACACGCTGATCCTCGACCACTATGAAGCGCGCAAAAAGCAGGCCGATGCCGCATTGAAGGATGCCGTGCCCTACAAGCCGGTGGCACCGGACCTGCTTTACCTCTCGCCGGAAAACCTGATCGCCTCGCTCGGGCCAAGGGAAGCGATCGACTTCACGCCCTTTGATGCGCCCGATGCCGGCGCGAAAAAGGTCTATCACGCCGGCTCGCGCCATGGCCGCAGCTTCGTCGAGGAGCGCGCCGACCCCAACGCCAACGTCTTCGACGTCGTCGTCAGGCACCTTGCCGACGAGCGCGCGGCGCGCCGGCGTGTCGTGGTCGCGGGCTGGACCGAAGGCTCGCTTGACAGGCTTGGGCAGATTCTGGCCGAGCATCATCTCGGCAATCTCAAGCAGGTGGAAACACTTGCGGAAGCCGAACAGCTCGAGCCGGGGCAGGCGGCATTGGCCGTATTGCCGCTCGAATCCGGCTTCGAGACCGAAAAACTGGTCGTCGTCGCCGAACAGGATATTCTGGGCGACCGGCTGATCCGGCGTTCGAAGCGCAAGAAGCGCGCTTCCGACTTCATTGCCGAAGCCTCGGCCTTGTCGGCCGGCGATATCGTCGTCCATGCCGACCATGGCATTGGTCGCTTCATCGGCCTGCGCACCATCGAAGCCGTTGGTGCGCCGCATGATTGCCTGGAAATCCACTATGCCGGCGATGACCGGCTGTTCCTGCCGGTGGAAAATATCGAGCTCCTGTCGCGCTACGGCTCCGATTCCGCCGAGGCGACGCTGGACAAGCTTGGCGGCGGCGCCTGGCAGTCGCGCAAGGCAAAGCTGAAGCGGCGCCTGCTCGACATGGCCGGTCAGCTGATCCGCATCGCCGCCGAGCGGCAGATGCGCGCCGCGCCGGCGCTGGTGCCGGCCGAAGGCCTCTATGACGAATTCTCAGCCCGTTTCCCCTATGAGGAGACCGACGACCAGCAGACGGCGATCGACTCGGTCAGGGATGACCTTGGCGCCGGCAAGCCGATGGACCGGCTGATCTGCGGCGATGTCGGCTTCGGCAAGACCGAAGTGGCGCTGCGCGCCGCCTTCATCGCGGCGATGGAAGGGTTCCAGGTCGCCGTGGTGGTGCCGACGACGCTGCTATCGCGTCAGCATTTCAAGACGTTTTCGCAGCGTTTTTCCGGCCTGCCGATCCGTGTCGCCCAGGCCTCGCGGCTGGTGGGCGCCAAGGAACTGACGGAAACCAAAAAGGGCATCGCCGAGGGCCAGGTCGACATCGTCATCGGCACCCATGCGCTGCTCGGCTCCGCCATCTCGTTCAAGAATCTCGGCCTGCTGATCATCGACGAGGAGCAGCATTTTGGCGTCAAGCACAAGGAACGGCTGAAGGATCTGAAGACCGACGTCCACGTGCTGACGCTGTCGGCAACGCCGATCCCGCGTACCTTGCAGCTGGCGCTGACGGGCGTGCGCGAACTGTCGCTGATCGCCACGCCGCCGGTCGACCGCATGGCGGTGCGCACCTTCATTTCGCCCTTCGATCCGCTGGTCATTCGCGAGACGCTGCTTCGCGAGCGCTATCGCGGCGGGCATTCCTTCTATGTCGTTCCACGCATCAGCGATCTCGCTGAAATCCATGATTTCCTGAAGGAAACTGTCCCCGAATTGAAGGTGGCGGTGGCTCATGGCCAGATGCCACCGGGCGAACTCGACGACATCATGAACGCCTTCTATGACGGCCAGTACGATGTGCTTCTGTCGACGACCATCGTCGAATCCGGCCTCGACATTCCGACCGCCAACACGCTGATCATCCATCGCGCCGACATGTTCGGCCTGTCGCAGCTCTACCAGCTGCGCGGCCGCGTCGGGCGTTCGAAGGTGCGCGCCTATGCGCTGTTCACGCTGCCGGCCAACCGCAAGCTCACCGACACCGCCGAGCGCCGGCTGAAAGTGCTGCAGTCGCTCGACACGCTGGGTGCCGGCTTCCAGCTCGCCAGCCACGATCTCGATATCCGTGGCGCCGGCAATCTTCTCGGCGAGGAGCAGTCGGGCCATATCAAGGAGGTCGGCTTCGAGCTCTACCAGCAGATGCTGGAGGAGGCGGTGGCCGAGGTGAAGGATTCCGGCGAGGTCCAGGATGGCGGCTGGTCGCCGCAGATCGCCGTCGGCACGGCGGTGATGATCCCGGAAAGCTATGTGCCGGACCTGCAGCTCAGACTGGCGCTCTACCGCCGTCTCGGCGACCTCGAAAACACCGAGGAGATCGATGCTTTCGGCGCGGAACTGATCGATCGGTTCGGGCCGCTGCCGGACGAGGTGAAGCATCTCCTGAAGATCGTCTTCATCAAGGCGCTTTGCCGCAAGGCCAATGTCGAGAAGCTCGACGCCGGGCCGAAGGGCGTCGTCATCCATTTCCGCAAGCGCGAATTCTCCAACCCGGTCGGGCTGGTCAAGTTCATCGGCGAGCAGGGCTCTCTGGCCAAGATCCGGCCGGACCACAGCGTTGTCTTCGTGCGCGATTGGCCGACGCCGGACAAGCGCCTGGCGGGTTCGGCGGTGGTGATGACACAGCTGGCAAGGCTGGTGGAGAAGGCGGCCTGAGGTGCATTGATATTCAGGTGATGCCGGCCTGCAAATGGCTGATACCTGCGCTTCCGGTGCTCACGGACCCAAATGTCCGCTGCGCTCCGGTTCTCGGTATCAGCCATTTTCGGCTCGCCCTGACCTGAATCTCAACGCACTCAGCACCGCTTGTGCATTCGCCAGCACTGAAATTCCGGTCTAGAATAGGAAATCGGCTTCGTGTATGGAGCCGCCACCCCATATAGGGGCGGGAAAAGGCGGGCGAGGGTGCTCGCCGGAAAGAACGTTGGGTGCAGCGATGACGAAATGGTCGCCGAATTCGTGGAGAACAAAGCCGATCAAGCAGGTTCCTGCCTATCCGGACCTTGCCGCGCTCAAGAACACGGAAGCCCAGCTCGCCACCTTCCCGCCGCTGGTTTTTGCCGGTGAAGCGCGCAAGCTGAAGAAGCAGCTCGCGGCTGTGGCAAATGGCGACGCCTTCCTGCTCCAGGGCGGCGATTGCGCCGAGAGCTTTGCCGAGCACGGCGCGGACAATATCCGCGACTTTTTCCGCGTCTTCCTGCAGATGTCGGTCGTGCTGACCTTTGCCGGCGCGCAGCCGGTGGTGAAGGTCGGCCGCGTCGCCGGCCAGTTCGCCAAGCCGCGCTCGTCCGACAACGAGACCAAGGGCGATGTGACTTTGCCGAGCTATCGCGGTGACATCATCAACGGCATCGAATTCGACCAGAAGTCGCGCATTCCCGATCCCGCGCGCCAGGAAATGGCCTATCGCCAGTCGGCGGCGACGCTCAACCTTCTGCGCGCGTTCGCGCAGGGCGGCTATGCCAGCCTGGAGAACGTGCATCGCTGGATGCTCGGCTTCGTCTCCGACAGCCCGCAAGGCGAAAAATACGAGTCACTCGCCAACCGCATCACCGAGACGATGGACTTCATGAAGGCCGTCGGCATCACCTCGGAAACCAATTACGCGCTGCGCGAGACCGATTTCTACACCAGCCATGAAGCGCTGCTGCTCGGCTATGAGGAGGCGCTGACCCGTGTCGATTCGACCTCGGGCGACTGGTACGCCACCTCGGGCCACATGATCTGGATCGGCGACCGCACCCGGCAGCCCGACCACGCCCATGTCGAATATTGCCGCGGCATCAAGAACCCGCTCGGCCTGAAATGCGGCCCGTCGCTGACGCCGGACGGCCTGCTGGAGCTTATCGACCTGCTCAACCCCGAGAACGAGCCCGGCCGGCTGACGCTGATCGCGCGCTTTGGTTCGGACAAGGTCGCCGATCACCTGCCGAAGCTGGTGCGCGCGGTGCAGAAGGAAGGCCGCAGCGTGGTCTGGTCGTCGGACCCGATGCATGGCAACACCATCGAGGCCGCCGGCTACAAGACGCGGCCGTTCGACCGCATCCTGAAGGAGGTGCAGACCTTCTTCGAGGTGCACCGCGCCGAAGGCACGCATCCCGGCGGCATCCATGTCGAGATGACCGGCAAGAACGTCACCGAGTGCACCGGAGGTGCGCGCGCCATCACGGCCGAGGAATTGCAGGACCGCTACCACACCCATTGCGACCCGCGCCTCAACGCCGACCAGGCGATCGAACTGGCCTTCCTGGTGTCGGATCTCTTGAAGAAAAGCCATCCGGTGCAGCAAAAGCAGGCCGTCAACGGCTGATCCTGCCGACCTCAATCGACCAACACGTGAAGGCGCCTGAGAAATCCGGCGCCTTTTTCTTGTTCCGGGACGATGTTGTCCAGGCGGTCGTCACGTCAAACCTTACGAAAATTTATACTGACGCGACCTCTGCAAAACCAAGATTGGGGTGAAGGTTCGCGGTCGACCCAATCAACGCTGGCCAGGATTCGACGAATGGCAATGGAAGACGCTACCCAGGAGCACCTTGAGAATGCCGAGCATGCCGAACATGCCGCGCGTGAGGGCAATGCCTTTCTGACCACGGTCTCCGTCACCATAGCGGTGCTGGCGGTTCTCGCCGCGACGGTCGGCAGCTTCGAGTCCCTCGAAACCGCGGAGGCGATCAACGACAAGAGCGAGGCGGCCTATCTCCAAAACAAGGCCAGCGATCAGTGGAGTTTCTTCCAGGCAAAGAGCATCAAGAAGAACAGCTATGAGATAGCGGCGGCGATGGGCGGCCCCGGAACCGACCAATTCCAGGCCGCTGCGAAGCGCAATGAAGCCGATGGCGCGGAGATCCAGGCCAAGGCGACCGAATTTGAAAAGCAGGTCGATGAAAAGCTGCGCGATAGCGACGTGCGCGAACATCGTCACCATGTCCTGACGTTTGCGGTGACGCTGCTGCACATCTCGATCGCCGTCGCGACACTCTCCATCATCACCCGTGGCAAACGCTGGCCGTGGATAGGCTCGCTGGCGCTGGGCGCCCTGGGCGTGATCGCCGCCGGCTTCGCCTATGTTTGATTGGGCCGACGTCTATGTCTGATGGACCCGACACCCCAGCCGGGCATCGCCATCCAATTGGAAAGACGCGTGCACTGCCGGTGGACGGCGACCGGCGTCAGTCCTTCTTGTAGAGCAGCCAGCTCTTGCCGGCGCGGCCGGCCATCGTCGAATGCTTGGTGACACGGTTGCGCCCGCTGACCTTCGACCGGTAGAGCGCCCGGTCGGCCTTGGTGTAGAGGTCCTCCGGGCCTTCGGCCTCGGATGCCATGCAGATGCCCATCGAGACCGTCACGGTGCCGTAGTTCATGCCTGTCTGGCTGCTGATGAACGGCGTCTGCTCGATCAGGGCGCGAATGCGCTCGGCGATCTCGTAGGTGGCGTCTTCGCTGGCGCCCTCGATGATCAGCGCGAATTCCTCGCCGCCGGTGCGGGCTACGAACATGTCACCGCGAATGCTGGTCTGGAAAATCTCGGCAACGATCTGGATGATCTTGTCGCCGACAGGATGGCCGTAGCGGTCGTTGATATCCTTGAACCGATCGATGTCGGCAAGGATCAAGGCATTGAACAGGATACCCTTGTTGCTGGTGTATATCCGGGTGATTTCCTTGTCGAAGGCGCGCCGGTTCCAGATCTGGGTCAACGGATCCGTGTTGGCCAGCCGCTTGTATTCCTCGAGCTTCGACTTGACGCTCTCGAGTTCGGCCGTCTTGTCGCTAAGCGTCGAGGCGACCTGCCGGCCGTGATCGATGGTCGAATTGGTGGCAACCGACATGGCGTTGGCGATCTTATGCAGAAGATCCTGGGAGAGAAGGCTGCGGCTGCTCAGGCCACTCGATGTCTCGTCGAGAATCCTGCCATATTTCTCAATGTGGCTGCGCTCGCTTCGCAACAGCGAAGCGACGTCCTCGAGCTCCCTGGCGATGACGTCTCGGGCATGCTCGACGATACTGGGACCGTGATTCTGGGCGAAGAAAGCGCGCCCGATCTTATCCAGCTCGTCCTGTGTCGGCCGACTGCTCAGAGCAAGGACGGCGAGACTGAGCTCGCGGTTGGTGCCGCTCAATGCCTCGTAGAAGATCTCGTAGTTGCGCGGCAGGCCAAGCACGCCAAGCTGGCGCATGGTCGCGACAACCGTGGCTGCGATATCGGTGCTTCGTTCGGTTGGGGCGGCTGCCGGCTGCATGTCTGATTCACTCTTCCCCTCGGATCCCGACTCGGAATTTGCGGATTCCATCGATCGCCGACCTGGCGAGCGCGACCCGATAGTCCAGAACATCTTGCGAAGAGACGCGTCCCCACCCGCGATCTCGCTTGGCGTGACCATAATTGCGGCAGCGCTAAAGTTTCCTTAATTCGCACGACTTCCACAGGTTTTTCTCTACCTGTGGCTGTAGAAGCATAAATTTTTGCACCATCGTCGCGGACAACACCCAGTTTGGCGGCTTTGAATTCGAAATCCGCGTGGCGCACTGCTGAAAATGAAACTGAGTTTCGAATTCACGACGCCAGTGGATGTCGTATTTGCTTGCGCGTAACCACCGCAAAGCTGGAATCCTGGCAGCGATGCTGGACGAGGTTTCTTCAAGGGGTGCCAAAATGAGCGACAGTCACCAGGGATCATGCCTGTGCGGAGCGGTTCGCTTCCGGACACGCGGAGCATTGCGCGGCGTCATCTATTGCCATTGTTCGCAGTGCAGGAAACAGAGCGGGCATTTCTATGCCGCGACCAATGTCGCAGACGCCGATATCGCCATCGAGGGCGGGGAAAACATCACCTGGTACGAGGCATCGTCGTTCGCCAAACGTGGGTTTTGCAAGACATGCGGATCGTTGCTGTTCTGGAAACCGCATGACGACGCCTATGTCTCGGTCCTGGCGGGATCGTTCGACGCCCCGACAAGCCTTCAGGGTCAATGTCATATCTTCGTTAGCGACAAGGGCGACTATTATTCGATCGACGACGCGCTGCCGCAATTCGAAAGGTCAACGCCATCGATCAAGGTGCTGCCAGGCGAATGAATTTTGGACGAGACGCCTTATTCCCTTGATCGGGCCGTTGCTTTATCTCGTGCCGGTAATTCGGAAAGAGGTCTGGGCATGCAGCGGCTGATCGACGCTTTTATCAATTCAGTGCGGGCGTTTCGCAAGCTGGCCGCCAGCGAGAAGGCATTCCAGCAGGAGCTGATGCTCCTTGCGCTTGCCTTGCCGGCCGGGTGGTTCGTTTCGGTGTCGTGGCGTGGCTATGCGCTGCTGATCGGGGCGGTGCTGCTCCTGATCATGGTCGAGGTGCTGAACACCGGCATCGAGGCGGCCTGCGATGCCTTTAGCCGCGAGTTCAATGTCGACATCCAGCTGGCCAAGGATTGCGGTTCGCTGGCGGTGCTGATTTCGGTGGTCATCGTCGCCGGGGTCTGGGGCATCGCGCTCATCGAGCGGATCACCGGCTTTCCTATCTGACCTTCCGCGCGACCATGGGGCGGCGGCATCACTGCTCCCGGTTGCGCTCCCGCTTGGCGATGTGGCGGGCGGCAAGCCAGGCAAGCACGGCCACGGTGAGGCCGATGCCAAGCCCGATCAGCAGCCGTTCGTGGCGCAGCAACGCCTGGCCGACGAAGTGCTCGGCACCCAACCCGAAAACGTAGCCGATTAAGCTGAACAGCACCGCCCAGATCACCGATGAGATGGCGTTGAGGATGACGAAGCGCGGCGCCGCTATGGTCGATAGGCCTGCGGCGACGCCGCCGACCAGGCGCATGCCATAGACATAGCGGTTCGACAGCACGAAGATATTGGGATGGGTGTTGAGCAGCCGGTAGGCGCGGCGGAAGCCGGGCCGCCGACGCAGCCTGACGACATGGCGGTTATCGGCGAAACTTCTTCCCAGGATGAAGAAGAAGGTGTCGCCGACGAAGGCGCCGAGCGATGCGGCGACAAAGGCATGCCACAGCACGAAAACATGCTGGTGGGCGAAGAAGCCGCCGAGGATGGCGGCACTTTCCCCCTCGGCGACACAGCCGAGAAAGACGGCAAGCAGCCCATACTGTTCGATGAAATGATGGATCGCTTCGGTCATGAAGCCGACTGCTGCTGCGCCAGCCTGTCGTCGATCCGCTTGACCACTTCCGCCAGCCGCACGATCTCCTCGCGCATGCCGATGATCTGGCTGTGGCGCAGTTCATCCAGCTTTTCGTGAAGCGCCATGATCTCGATCTCGGCCTTCAGATTGACCTCGTAGTCGTGGGCGGCATCGATGCGGTCGCGTTCGGTCTGGCGGTTCTGCGCCATCATGATCACCGGCGCCTGCAAGGCGGCGACCATCGACAGCACCAGATTGAGGAAGATGAACGGGTAGGGGTCGAAGGCATCGCGCGTCAAAAGCCAGACGTTGCCAACGGTCCACAGGACCAGGAAGGCGAGGAAGGCCAGGATGAACGACCATGAGCCGCCGATGCGGGCGATCGTATCGGCAAGGCGGTCGCCGAAGGTCTGGTGGAAAGCGACCGCCTTGTTGGTGTCCCTGGAGATCGTGGTGCGTTCGAGCGTCGATTGCAGCACCCGGCTTTCGAGCACACTCAGGCCATCCGGCCGTCGCTTGAGCCAGCGGTTCGCCAGCTCGTCGATTGTCTTGTTCATGGCCGTCTCCGTCGTCAGTGGAGATAGACGTAGAGGCTGCCGGGCTTCGCGGGAAGTGTTACATTCAAGCCAATAGCGAGGGACCCATGGCCGATTTCCAGAAAATTCGCCTGCGCGCGGCAAAACGCAAGGGCGGCGAAGCGGAGCTTTCAACGCTGCTGGGGCCGGTGCCCGACAATGCCGCCGTCGCTGACATCCCGGACGACCGCATTCTCTCGACCATGGCCGAGCGGATCTTCGCCGCCGGTTTTGTCTGGCGCGTCATCGAACAGAAATGGCCCGGTTTCGAGGAGGCGTTTCTGCGCTTCGAGCCGAAGCGGCTGTTGTTCCAGCCTGACGATTTCTGGCACGATCTGGCTTCCGACCAGCGCATTGTGCGCAACCCGCAGAAAATCAAATCCGTGCGCGACAACGCCGCTTTCGTCGAACGCGTCTCCAAGGAACATGGCGGCTTCGGCGAATTCCTCGCCAACTGGCCAGCCGACGACCAGGTCGGGCTGATGGCCTATCTCGGCAAGCATGGCAGCCGGCTGGGCGGCAACACCGGCCAGTATTTCCTGCGCTGGCTGGGCTGGGATGCCTTCGTCATTTCGGCCGACATGGCGGCAGCCCTTCGCGACGCCGGCCTCGACATCGCCGAAAGCCCGACCTCGAAGAAGGACCTCGACAAGATCCAGGCCCAGATCAATCAATGGGTGGCGGACACGGGCCTGCCGCGCCGGCACATTTCGCGCGTCCTGGCGATGTCGATCGGCGAGAACCATTCTCCGCAGTCGTTGCGCGAGTATATGGGCGACGACTGATCGTCGACCATATACACGGATAACATCCGTTCGAATTGGTCCAAACGAACGCCATTGCTCGGGCAATTCCGCCGCGCTAAGTCAGCAGGCATGACCAAGAAGCCCGACATACTGCGCATCGCAATCGCCCAGCTCAACCCGACCGTCGGCGATGTCGCCGGTAACCTCGCCAAGGCGCGCGAGGCGAGGGCGGATGCCGCGCGGCAGGGCGCCGATCTGGTGCTTTACACCGAGCTTTTCCTTGCCGGTTACCCGCCTGAAGATCTGGTGCTGAAGCCGGCCTTCCTGAAGGCCTGCGAAAAGGCGGCGCAAGAGTTTGCCGCTGATACTGCCGATGGCGGCCCCGGCGTCATCATCGGCACGCCGCTGAAGCGCAAGAGCGGCACGCACAATTCGATCATCGTCGCCGATGGCGGCAAGATCATCGCCGAACGCTACAAGCTCGACCTGCCGAACTATGGCGAGTTCGACGAAAAGCGTGTGTTCCAGGCTGGGCCGGAGATCCAGGGCCCTGTCAATTTCCGTGGCGTGCGCATCGGCATTCCGATTTGCGAGGACATCTGGGGCGATGTCGGTATCTGCGAATCGCTGGCCGAAAGCGGGGCGGAAATCCTGCTGGTGCCGAATGGCTCGCCTTACTATCGCGCCAAAATCGATGTCCGCCACCAGGTGGTAATCCGCCAGGTGATCGAGTGTGGGCTGCCGATCACCTATGCCAATCAGCTTGGCGGCCAGGATGAGTTGATCTTCGACGGCGCTTCGTTTGCCATCGGCGCTGACAAGACATTGGCTTTCCAGATGAGCCAGTTCGAGGAAGCGGTCGACGTCATCACATGGAAGCGCGGGGAGGACGGCTGGGTCTGTTCGGAAGGGCCGATGTCGAAGATCCCGGAGCGGGAAGAGGCCGATTATCGCGCTTGCATGCTGGGCCTGCGCGACTACGTCAACAAGAATGGCTTCAAGAACGTCGTGCTTGGCCTGTCCGGCGGTATTGATTCGGCGATCTGCGCTGCCCTTGCCGTCGATGCGCTCGGCGAGGAGCGGCTGCGGGCGGTGATGATGCCGTACCGCTATACGTCGAAGGATTCGCTCAAGGACGCCGAGGACTGCGCCCGCGCGCTCGGCTGCCGCTATGACATCGTGCCGATCTTCGAGCCGGTCGAAGGCTTTTTGCATACGCTGACGCAGCTTTTCGAAGGCACCAAGGAAGGCATCACCGAGGAAAATCTGCAGAGCCGCGCGCGCGGCACCATCCTGATGGCGATGTCCAACAAGTTCGGCTCGATGGTGGTTACGACAGGCAACAAGAGCGAGATGTCGGTCGGCTATGCCACGCTCTATGGCGACATGAATGGCGGCTTCAATCCGATCAAGGATCTCTACAAGATGCAGGTCTACGCGCTGTCGCGCTGGCGCAACAACCACGTGCCGCCGGGCGCGCTCGGTCCCTCGGGTGAGGTCATCCCGAAGAACATCATCGACAAGGCGCCGTCGGCGGAACTGCGCGAGAACCAGACGGATCAGGATTCGCTGCCGCCCTATCCGGTGCTGGACGACATCCTCGAATGCCTCGTCGAAAACGAGATGGGCGTCGACGACATCGTCGCGCGCGGCCATGACCGGGCGACGGTGACGCGCATCGAGCATCTGCTCTACATCGCCGAATACAAGCGCCGGCAGGCGGCGCCGGGCGTGAAGATCACCCGGAAGAACTTTGGCCGCGACCGCCGCTATCCCATCACCAACCGTTTCAGGGATCGTGGGTAAGCGCAGTTCGCCCTTTGTTGCAAAATAACATCAGTGCTTGGACCAGATAGGCTTTTTGGCGTGAGCTTGTCTTGGCGGTCAGTCAGGCCGTCACTATAAAGACCGTTCCGCGATTCATTTGCGGGAGGTCCGAATGGCAGTATTTGAAATGCGAGGCCGCGAAGCCTAGGTCTCTACCGGCGCTCCGCGAAGGTCGATCCTTCGCATCGGAGCCGGTTTGAGCACAGGCTTATGCCGATGCCGGTCGCCGCCCGATTACGGGCGTGACGCCAAAATATGCCACTCCGCTTCTGGGCAATCATCAGCCCCTTGCGCGGCTTCTTCAATTTTCGACCTTACTGGGATCGGGCTCGTTTGCGCCCGAATGACATCATGGCTCGTTTCAAGATCGATTTGCGCGCGAGCGCCTTTCGCAGCGTTCTTGGTTTCACGCTCACCCATTGGCGGCGCCAGCCCTGGCGGCTTTCGCTGATCATGGGTGGTTTCCTGCTGTCGACGCTGGCCGACGTCCTGACGCCGCTCTATTCCGGCCGGCTGGTCGACGCCGTCGCCAGCAGTGCCGGCGCGGACGCGATTGCCTGGAATGCCGCGATGACGGCGTTCTCCATCCTGATGGCGCTGGCGCTGACGGGCGTCGTGCTGCGCAACCTGGCGTTCATGGGTATCGTCGAACTGACGCTGAAGATGATGGCCGACATCGCCGCCGATGCCTTCCATCGCGTCCAGCGCTTTTCCACCGACTGGCATGCCAACTCGTTTGCCGGGTCGACCGTGCGCAAGGTGACGCGCGGCATGTGGGCGCTCGACCTGCTCAACGACACCATCCTGATCGCGCTGTTGCCGTCGGTGGTCATGCTCGTCGGCTCGACACTGCTGCTTGGCTGGTTCTGGCCGCTGATGGGTGCGGTCGTTGCCGTCGGCTCGGTGCTGTTCATCATGGTGACGGCGATGCTGTCGCTTGGCTATGTCGCGCCGGCGGCGAGGCTCGCCAACACCTGGGACACGCGCCTCGGCGGTTCGCTCGCCGACGCGGTGAGCTGCAACGCCGTGGTCAAGGGCTTTGGCGCCGAGGAGCGCGAGGAGGGCCGCCTCGCCAGGGTGGTCGCCAAATGGCGGGCGCGCACGCGACGCACCTGGGTGCGCGGCACCATCAACGGCACCACGCAAGGGGCGCTGCTGCTGGTCATGCGCGCCGCGGTCATCGGCCTGGCGCTGCTGCTGTGGTCGTGGGGGCAGGCGAGCGCCGGCGACGTCGCCTTCGTGCTGACTTCGTTCTTCGTGCTGCAGGGCTATCTCAGGGACATCGGCACGCATATCCGCAATTTGCAGCGTTCGATCAACGACATGGAGGAACTGGTCGATTTCCAGTCCGAACCGCTCGGCATCGAGGACCGGCCCGGCGCCAAGCCGATCCGGATCACGCAAGGGGACATCAGCTTTGACACCGTCACGTTTCACTATGGCAGTCACCGGTCGCCGCTCTATCGCGACTTTTCGGTCGATATCGCGCCGGGGGAGCGTGTCGGGCTCGTCGGCCACTCCGGGTCGGGCAAGACAACCTTCGTCAAGCTCATCCAGCGGCTCTATGACGTGAATGCGGGCAAGATCCTGATCGACGGCCAGGATATCTCAGAGGTGGCGCAGGCGTCGCTGCGCGGGCAGATCGCCATCGTCCAGCAAGAGCCGATCCTGTTCCATCGGTCGCTGGCCGAGAACATCGCCTATGCCAGGCCGAGCGCGACGCAGGAGGAGATCGAGCATGCGGCGAAGCTGGCAAGCGCACACGACTTCATCACCAGCCTGCCGAAGGGCTACGGCACGCTGGTCGGTGAACGCGGTGTCAAACTGTCGGGCGGTGAGCGGCAACGCGTGGCGATCGCGCGCGCTTTCCTGGCCGATGCGCGCATCCTGATCCTGGACGAGGCGACATCGAGCCTCGATTCGGAATCGGAGGTGCTGATCCAGCAGGCGATGGAACGGCTGATGGTCGGCCGCACCACGCTGGTCATCGCGCACCGGCTGTCGACGGTGCGGGCGCTCGACAGGCTGCTGGTCTTCGATCGCGGCAAGATCGTCGAGGAGGGCTCGCATGACGATCTGATCCGGCTGAAGGGCGGCATCTACCGCCGCCTGTTCGAGCGCCAGGCGCTCGAGCTGACCAAGGGGCTTGTCGTCTGACCTCAGGTGGCCTCCGGTTTCGGCCGGAGGCCACCTTTATCAGGCGCTATCAGGTCGGGCGGTGCGGAGACGAACCTCTCGTGAACGCATCGGCGAGGCATGTCCGAAATCCCTGTCACTCAGCGTTTGCCGGCCGAGCGAAGCCGTGACGCCAGGCGGTATCCAATTCTTTTCCATATGCTGAGTTTTGAGATGTTTTGTTTAAGATGTCGATCGAGATACGTTGTTTCAACCATTGATTGATAGACGTTTTCTTCAAGCAACCCAGAGACGGTCGACGCATATGCTGGGATCCGATTGATCAGCGCAGGATTTCGCCCTGCGGCAGACGACCTCCATAGGTTTCACGATGCGTCTTGTTTCCGAAAATACCGGTGTGGAAAAGGTGGCTGCGCCATCGGTGCAGGCAACTCACCACGGCTCGGTTCGGCCGCTCGCTGCCGAAGATCTCGAGCGCGTCGCCGCACTCTTCCTGACGAAGTTTCGCCGGCGGCGGCGTCACCTCCTCGATCGCGCGATCGAAGAGACGGCCGAGTATATGAGAAGGATCTATCTTGACCCTGTCGGCCAGCCCAGCGCGAGCAACGCTCTTGTCCAGATCAACCCGCAGGGCGATCTGGGTGGCTTCCTCGGTGTCCTGAAAGCCCGCTACGAGCTCAACGGAACGGTATTGAACGCGGCGATTATCGGTCCGCTCATGGCCGACACCGGCACCGATCACGGCTCGGCCGGACCGCAATTGCTGCGCGCCGTGCATCAAGGCGAATTCGATCTGCATCTGACCGATTCGGCCAACCGGGTATCGCTGGCTTTCGCGCGTCCGATGAAGTACCAGCTCCTGCCGGTGCATTGTCTGGGATGGACCCGTATTTTCCGCCCGGCCGCGGTGGCCTCCGCCGTGATGCGCGGTAAATGGCCGGGCCTGTCTCGCTTTGTATTCGATCCTTGCGCCAAGGCATTCGATCCTTTTACGAGAAAAAGGTTCGAGCCGCCTGTCCAGCATTCCTCGTCACACCGGGTTCATCGCCAGCCGATGGATGCCGCGCAATTTGCGGAGCGGTTGCCGACCCTCGTGTCCGATTACTCGCTTCGGCCGCGTTGGCAGGATGAAGAGCTGCCACGGCTGCTTGCGCTGGCGGGCGAGAAGCGGGCCGATGGCCCCCTTCATTTCGGCGGGACCTACGACGAAGCTGGTAAAATGCTCGGTTGCTACGCTTTCTACGGTCAGGCCGGCGGCATCGCGAACCTGTTGCAGATCCAGGCCTCCGGATCTCACTGGGGCGCAACGCTGGATAGCCTGATCGCGGACGCGTGGAATATGGGCTGCGCAGGCATCATCGGGCAGACGCAGAGCAGATTCATGCCCCAACTCTTCAGCTACAAGAATGTCTTCTTCCGCTATGCCGGGGGGACGATGGTGCGCTCGCGCATCCCCGAGGTAACGCAAGCGGTCCGCGCCGGCGACATCTTCATCGGTGGGTTGATGGGCGACCGCTGGACCCGCCTCAGCTCCGACGACTTCGGCCACTGATCGCCTTCAACGATCGGATCTGATCGGACAAGGGCCATGCGCCTCACTTGGCCCTTAGTCTTTTCATTGCCCGCGTCATGTTCTATGTGTGCCGACCGGCGCGGGGGCGCGTCTTGTCAATCACAAAAGCATCCGGTACGCCCCGCTCATGACAGTTACCGTTCGTTTCGCCCCGTCACCGACCGGCCGCATCCATATCGGCAATGCGCGCACCGCTCTGTTCAACTGGCTGTTTGCGCTCAACAACAAGGGCCGCTTCATCCAGCGCTTCGATGACACCGACATAGCCCGCTCGAAGCAGGAGTTCGCCGACGCCATCCTCTACGATCTGCACTGGCTGGGCATTTTTCCCGATGCCACCGAGTATCAGTCGCGACGCTTCGAGGCCCATGACACGGCGGTCGAGCGGCTGAAGGCGGCGGGCGTTCTCTACGCCTGCTACGAAACCCCGGAAGAACTCGATCTCAGGCGAAAAGTGCGCCGTACGCGCGGCCTGCCGCCGGTCTATGGCCGCGAGGCGCTGGCGCTGACGCCAGAGCAGGTGGCCGAATACCAGGCTGACGGGCGCCGGCCGCACTGGCGCTTCCTGTTGCCCAATTTCACCGGCGATGCGCAGCAGCCGGAGCGCACCGAGGTCCACTGGAACGATCTGGTGCGCGGCGAGGAAACGGTCGATCTGGCGTCGCTGTCCGACCCGGTCCTGGTGCGAGAGGACGGCACCTATCTCTACACGCTGCCGTCTGTCGTCGATGACATCGAGATGGGCGTCAGCCATGTCATCCGCGGTGACGACCATGTCACCAACACCGGCGTGCAGATTGCCTTGTTCAAGGCGCTGGGCGCCGAGCCGCCCGTCTTCGGCCACCACAATCTTTTGACCACCGTCTCGGGCGAGGGGCTGTCGAAGCGCACCGGCGCGCTCTCCATCGAAAGCCTGCGCGAGGATGGCATCGAGCCGATGGCCGTCGCTTCACTGGCCGTGCTGGTCGGCACCTCGGAGAATGTCGCGGCCGCGCATGATTTGACCGAACTCGCCGGCCATTTCGACCCCGCCGCGACCTCAAAATCATCGGCCAAGTTCGATCCGGACGAACTGTTCGTGCTCAACCGCGTGCTGCTGCACCATATGCCGTTCGACGAGGCACGGGACAGGCTGATGGTGCTGGGCATCTCCGGCGAACAGGCCGAGCCGTTCTGGCTGGCGGTGCGCGGCAATCTCGACCGGCTTGCCGATGCAGTGGGCTGGTGGCGCATCCTGCGCGAGGGGCCGCAGGACAGACCGGAGTTCTCCGATGATGATCGTGAGTTCCTCGGACATGCGTTCGATCTGCTGCCTGAAGAGCCTTGGACCGGCACGGTCTGGAAGGATTGGACCGGCAAGATCAGGGAAGCGACCGGGCGCAAGGGCAAGGCGCTGTTCATGCCGCTGAGGCTTGCGCTTACTGGACTGCCTTCGGGGCCGGAGCTTGCAGATTTATTGCCGCTGATGGGTCGGGAAGGAACGTTGGCCCGACGACCCTGACCTTTCGCTGCTCCGGCGGCAGTGCGGACACGGGCGACGTCACCGGCTTGGCGGAAAGCCGCTTGATGGCCTCGCGGTCGAGCCCGCCTTCCATATTGGCCAGCGTTTCCGGGTCGGCGCCCGGATCGGGCTTGGAGACCGGCACGGGAACGAACGGTGCCGCATTCGTTTCGGGCTGCGACTGCGATGGGGTCGGCGGGTTACCGCCAATGATCTGGAAGTTCTGTGCGGCGTTGCAGCCGCAAGCCGGCGGCCGCGACATGTTGGATTGCTTGTAGAGATAGGCGGTCGGCAATTCGCTGTAAGGCTTGCCGGTAACCGACGACGTCATCGAGGCCGAATCGTCGTCCATGCCGCGCGAATAGAAGACCTGCATCTCGGTGCCGGGGCAGCTCGATTCGCAATTCTTCTGGTCGCGCTCGAAGTCGCCGACCGAGGCTGCGTTCGACATCGGAAAGAAATAGCCGTCGCAAGTGCGCACGCAGGTGGTGTGGAACTCGCCGCCGGTGCTCGGAAAGTCCGGAATGCCGGGCAGGTTCAGGACGCGGCGGACATTGCGTTCCTCGCCGGGGTCCTCCGGCTGGTCAAGCGTGTCGCTCGGCTGGCTGTCGTTGCCGAAAAGCTGGTCGAACAGGTTTGCGTTGCCGTCTTCTTCGCCACGGTCTGCTTCCTGCAGTGGTGCGCGGCGTGGCGCAACCGTGTCGTCGCGGCAGCCATTGGCATCGAGCGCCGCCAGGATGCGGCCACGGTCGCGGCGTGAGCCGCTGCCGGCGAGCAGGGCACGCTTGGCCTGCAGACTGTCGAGATTGGCGTTCATGCGGTCGATCGTGGCGTTGAGCCCGGCGCATTGGTTGATGTTGCGGGAGAACAGCGAAAACCCGCAACCGGCACTGTTCGCCTGGCCGCGGGCCTTTGAGATCTGTTCGCGCTGCCGGTCGATCGCGGCATCGTATTTCCGGACCATTGCCGGGCCACCGCCACCGCCGCGCGAGGCTGCGGCAAGATCGGCCTCCAACTGACGGCAGACGCGCGAGGCGGCCTGTGGCTCGGTGATGGTGGTGCCGGCCAGCAGGAGGCCAAGCAGCATGGCAGCATGCGCCCGCTTGAACCCTCCGCTTGTCATCCGCCTCAATCCCGCTTGCCTGTGGTCGCCAAGCTACCCCGTTCGCGGTTAATCGTCTATTTCGGATGCGGTTCGGCGGTTGGCCGAAAGTCGCCACCATCGGATTGATGCCTTAAATCGTGGCAACGCTCAGGGTTTGATCATTCAAGCGACAGCGGATCAGGACCGGCCTGCCGCAGCCGATCGTCAGAACTTGTAGTTCATGCCGATCTTGACCGCGTTGAACGTGTTGTCGAACGTGGTGTTGGAGTTCGGGGCATAGTCGATGGTCTGGTCCCGCAAGTCGACATACTGATATTCGAACTTCGCCGACCAATGGTCCGAGATCGCTTGCTCGAGTCCGGCGCCAACGGTCCAGCCGACCTTGGTGTTCTTCTCGGAAAAGCTGTCCAGGGGACCGTCGAGATACCGGTTTTCGACGCTTCCGAATGCCAGCCCACCGGTGCCGTAGATCAGGGTGCGATCGAACGCATAGCCTGCCCTGGCGCGCAGCGTTCCAAACCAGTCGACCTTGGTGTCGTAAGTATCGCCTCCGCCGACATGAATCTCGTCGGAGTGGCCCTTGATGTCGGCTCCGGAAAAATCGGCCTCGACACCGAGAACAGTGGAGTTGATCTGGTAGTTGTAGCCGAGCTGAACGCCGCCCAGAAAACCATCGGTATCATAGTTCTGCGAACCCCGGATTGTCGGGGTGTTCGGCAAATTGTAAGCCGCATCGGTCCTGCCGAAACCGTAACCAATCTGCCCGCCGACATAGACGCCGGACCAGTCGTGAACGGTTGCGGGCTCGGCACTGATGGCGTCCGCGGCCAGAGCTTGTCCGCCGATCAGCGGCAGCAATGCGGATGCAAGCAACAGGCTTTTCACGACGTCCTCGCCGTCACATCAGATGCGCAACCATATCAGCTCGGCACTCCCTGCGAAATCCGCGTCCTGCCAACGCCGAATTTCCGCAATCGCAAGTTGCTGACGGGCAACACCTCGGTTTTGGAACGAGATGATTGCCTGGCAAATTAGGCAAGCTGCCCTGCAGGGCAAGCCGAACCCGCAGGAGCCGTCCTAGTCCAGATTGGCGATCGCCTGCGCCTTGTGCGCGGCCTCGACCACGGCCAGGGCCGTCATGTTGACGACACCGCGCGAGGTGACCGAGGGCGTCAGTATGTGCGCCGGCATGTCGGTGCCGAGCAGGATCGGTCCGACATGCAGCGCATCCATCATGGCGCGCAGCGCCGTCAGCGTGATGTTGGCCGAATCGAGGTTCGGGAACACCAGCAAATTGGCTTCGCCCTTCAGGCGCGAATGCGGATAGACGCGCTGGCGCAGATGCTCCGACAGCGCGGAATCGGCATGCATTTCGCCGTCGCACTGCAGTTCAGGTGCGATGCGCGCCAGGATCGCTGCCGCCTGCCGCATCTTGAGCGCGCTTGGCGAATCGCGCGAGCCGAAATCCGAATGCGACAGAAGGGCCGCCTTCGGCTCGATGCCGAAGCGCTGGATTTCCTCGGCCGCCAGCACGGTCATCTCGGCGATCTCCTCGGCTGTCGGGTCGACGGAGACGTGGGTGTCGGTGAGAAAGATGATGCCGCGCTGCGAGATCAGCATCGACAGCGTCGACAAATCATAATCCTTGATGCCAGCGCGCGGCCCGATGATCAGCGTGACGTTGCGCAGATGCCGCTCGAAGCGCCCTTCGAGGCCGCAGACCATGGCGTCGGCATCGCCGCGCTTCAAAGCAAGTGCCGCGATCACCGTGTTGTCGGTGCGCACCATGGTGCGCGCTGCCTCCGTCGTCACGCCGCGCCGGCCGGCGAGTTCGATCAGCAGGTCGACATAGTGGCGGTAGCGCGGATCGTCCTCCGGGTTGATCAGGCCGAAATCGACGCCCGGCTTGATGCGCAGCCCATAGCGTTTCAGCCTGACCTCGATGACATGCGGACGGCCGATCAGGATCGGCTCGGCAATGCCTTCCTCGAGCACCACCTGGGCGGCGCGCAGCACGCGCTCATCCTCGCCATCGGCGTAGATGACGCGCTTGGCGCTCGATGCCTTGGCGGACGAGAACACCGGCTTCATCACCAGGCCGGAGCGGAAGACGAAACGGTTGAGCTTGTCGATATAGGCGGCGAAGTCGGTGATCGGCCGCGTGGCCACACCGGTGTCGCAGGCTGCCTTGGCAACGGCCGGCGCGATGCGCAGGATGAGCCTGGGATCGAAGGGCGAGGGGATCAGGAATTCGGGTCCGAAGATCGGCGTCTCGCCCGAATAGGCGCGTGCGGCGACGTCCGAAGGCTCTTCGCGGGCAAGGGCGGCGATGGCCCGCACAGCCGCCATCTTCATCTCTTCGTTGATGGCGCTGGCGCCGCAATCGAGCGCGCCACGGAAGATGTAGGGAAAGCACAGGACATTGTTGACCTGATTGGGAAAATCGGACCGGCCGGTGCAGATCATGGCATCGGGGCGCGCCGCGCGCGCCTCTTCCGGCATGATCTCCGGATTGGGGTTGGCCAGTGCCAGGATCAGCGGTTTTGGCGCCATATACTGCAGCAGTTCCGGCTTCAGCACGCCTGCGGCGGAGAGGCCGAGGAACACGTCGGCGCCGGGGATGACATCGGCCAGCGTGCGCGCCTCGGTGTCCTTGACATAGGGGTCTTTCCAGCGATCCATCTCATCGACGCGGCCTTTGTAAGCAACGCCGAAGCGGTCGGTGACCCAGATGTTTTCGACGCGTACGCCAAGCGAGACCAGAAGGTTGAGGCAAGCCAAGGCGGCCGCACCCGCGCCGGACGTGACGACCTTGATATCCGATATGGTCTTGCCGGCGAATTCCAGACCGTTGAGCACGGCGGCGGCGACGATGATGGCGGTGCCATGCTGGTCGTCGTGGAAAACCGGTATCTTCATGCGCGCCTTGAGCTGTTCCTCGACCTCGAAACACTCCGGCGCCTTGATGTCCTCGAGGTTGATGCCGCCGAAGGTCGGCTCCAGCGCCGAGATCGTCTCGACCATGCGTTCGATCCCGGGGGCGTCGATCTCGATGTCGAAGACGTCGATGCCGGCGAACTTCTTGAACAGGACCGCCTTGCCTTCCATGACCGGCTTGGAGGCCAACGGGCCGATATTGCCGAGGCCGAGCACGGCCGAGCCATTGGAGACGACACCGACGAGGTTTGCGCGCGCCGTATAGTCGGCGGCGGTTGCCGGATTGTCGCGGATTTCGAGGCAAGGGGCGGCCACGCCGGGCGAATAGGCAAGCGCTAGGTCGCGCTGGTTGCCGAGCGGCTTTGTCGCCTGGATCTCGAGCTTTCCCGGCGTCGGGTGCTTGTGGAAGTAAAGGGCGGCTTCGTCGAGGTCCGAACGTGCCGTTTTCTTGTTCTCACCTTCCATGCGGCCGCTCCCTCGAAACCTGCTTCGAGAGTCCTTTTAGCATGCGGCCAAGGTTTTTCGCGACGCTAATTGACGCGCCGACAGCTTTAAGCCGCGGCGCGTCGAAAATCATTGGATGTCAGATGCTTACGGCTGTTTCATGCCAAATGAGTCCTGCCGTTTCGCCGGCCTTTCGGTCAGAAGGCGCTGACGTAGAGACCGCCGTCGACCGGTATGTTCTGCCCGGTCAGGTAGCCGGCATGAACCGAGCAGAGGAAGGCGCAGATCTGGCCGAATTCCTCTGGCGTACCGAGCCGCTTGGCCGGCACATCGGCACTGATGCGGGTCTTGCGTGCCGTGGCCGCGGCGGGGTCCTCGACGGTGCCGGCCTCGTGCGGGCCGCGCAGGCGATCGGTGTCGAGCTTGCCCGGCAAGAGACTGTTGATGGTGACGTTGCGGTCGATCACCGTTCGCGCCACGCCGGCGAGGAACGAGGTCAGGCCGGCGCGCGCGCCGGACGACAGATCGAGGCCGGGGATGGGGACATAAACCGACAGCGAGGTGATGTTGACGATGCGGCCGAAGCCGCGCTTGGCCATGCCGTCGAGAACGGCCTGCACCAGTTCGATCGGCGTCACCATGTTCTGGGTGACGCCTTCAAGGATTTTCGCGCGGTCGAGTTCGCGGAAATCGCGCAGCGGCGGGCCGCCATTGTTGTTGACCAGGATGTCGGGTTCCGGACAGGCGGCGAGCAGCGCCTTCTGCACCTCGGGCTTCGAAACGTCGCCGACGACTTCCGTCACCGTGACGCCATAGCGCCCGCGCAGCTCCGCGGCGGTTTTGGCCACCAGTTCGGCATTGCGGCCGTTGACGACGATATCGCAACCGGCCTCGGCCAGCGCCATGGCGCAGCCTTTTCCAAGGCCCTTGCTCGAAGCGCAGACGATGGCCTTCTTTCCGCTGATACCGAGATCCATGACGATTTCTCCTGTGATTTGGCCGGCAAGCTAGTCCTTAGGCTGGACCAATCGCAACCGTCATACGGTTGTTGCATGAATCGGGGCATAGGCTGCGCGAAAGCAAGGGTGAAATCGCGATGTCAGGCCAAGAGCCCCGCACTTTCCGCAGCATGTTCATTTCCGATGTCCATCTCGGCTCGAAGGCGGCGAAGGCCGAATTCCTGATCGATTTCCTGCGCTACCACGACGCCGACATCATCTATCTGGTCGGTGATATCGTCGATGGCTGGCGGCTGCGGCGGAGCTGGCACTGGCCGCAAAGCCATAATGACGTGGTGCAGAAATTGCTGCGCAAGGCGCGCAAGGGCGCCAACATCACCTATATCGCCGGCAATCACGACGAATTCGCCCGCCAGTTCCAGGGCGTGCATTTCGGCGGCATCGTCGTCGCCGACCGCGCCATCCATGAGACGGCCGACGGCAAACGCCTGCTTGTCATCCATGGCGACCAGTTCGACACCGTCGTCCACAACCAGCGCTGGCTCGCCTATCTCGGCGATCATGCCTATGACGCGGCGATGATCGTCAACCGCGTGGTGACTCGGCTGCGGCAATTGCTCGGCCTGCCTTACTGGTCGTTCTCGTCCTGGGCCAAGGTCAAGGTCAAGAAGGCGGTCAACTTCATCGGCTCATTCCAGACCGTGCTGACCGAGGAAGCCCGCCGCTCGCATGTCGACGGCGTCATCTGCGGCCATATCCACCACGCGGCGATCGAGAATTTCGATGACGTGCGCTACATCAACACCGGGGACTGGGTGGAAAGCTGTACGGCCGTGGTCGAGCACTTCGATGGCCGGATGGAAATCCTGACCTGGGCGCAGGTGCTGCCGGAATCGCTGGACGAACCGTTCATCCCCATGCTCATCGAAGACCGAGTAGGGCAGGCGGCCTGACACGAAGGTCGCGACGACTTTAAGCGTCAATCGATTAGTCCAGCCGGTTTCGTCTGGTTTTCCGCCATGTTAAGGGATCGATCTACGTCGCCAGCCGATAGAGCGCGGCGTAATTGGATCGATTCATGTCCCTGCCGCCGCTTTCGCCAGAACAGCTCGTCAAGCCGCGCCATTTCGAACTGCGCATGAGTCTGATTTTCGCGACATTGTTTGTGTCGCAAGGCACGCATCTGCCCTATTTTCCGCTCTGGCTGCAGGCGAAAGGTTTCGGCGCCGAACAGATCGCCGTGATCCTTGCCGCGCCGATGTTCCTGCGCGTTGTGACGACGCCCATGCTGACGGCGCTTGCCGACCGGGCGAAGGACCGCGCCAACGTCTATATCGCGCTGGTCGCGGCAACGATGGTCATTTCGGCCGGCTATTTCCTGCCGGCAACCTACGCGATCGTGCTGGCCGTATCGCTGCTTTTGACGATCGTCTGGACACCGCATTCGCCAATGGCCGATTCGCTGGCCTTGTCCGGGGTGCGCCGCTTCGGCTCGAACTACACCGCCATGCGCAAATGGGGCTCGATCTCCTATCTCTGCGCCAATGTCGTGGGTGGCTTTATCCTGGCGGGGGCCGGGGCCAAAGCCGTGCCGGTGATCATATTCGTGGCGCTCGCCGCAGCGCTTGCCGCTGCCCTGTTCGCACCGCGCATGGGGCGGCCACGCAAGGCCTCGCCGCTGTCGGCGGCGGAAATCCAGCATGCGGCGCCGAGCCTGTTCAATGCCTATTTCCTCTACTTCACCTTCGGCGTCGGCATCATTACCGCCAGCCACGCCTTTCTGTACGGTTTCGTTTCCATCTACTGGAAATCGATCGGCATCGGCGATTCCGTCGTCGGCCTTCTATGGGCATGGGGTGTCGTGTCCGAAGTCTGCATGTTTTTGTTTTTCAATCGCATTTTCGCCTCCGTGTCCGTCGTCAGGGTGATGGTGATCGCCGGCATCGGGTCGATCGTGCGCTGGATCATCTTTCCACTGGTGTGGCCGCTCGGCCTTGGCATCCCAGGATTCTTCGCCGTGCAGTCGCTGCATTCGGTGTCTGTCGCAATGGTGCTCATCGGCCTGCAGAAAATGATCGCTGAGACCGTGTCCGAAGAGCGCACGGGTGCCGCGCAAGGCATCGCCTATTTCTTCAACGGCTTCTTCATGGCCGCCGTTACGCTTGCTTCCGGCCCGCTCTATGACCGTCTCGGCGTCGATGGTTTCCTGGTGATGATCCCGATCGCGATCGTCGGCCTCGTGCTGATCGGGCTTGCCGCGCGCTCAGCCCCAAAGCGCCCGGTCCGGAGGGGAGACAAGCGAGCCCTGGTAGACGAGGCCGGGCACACGGTCGCGGGCAAGTAGCAGCGGACCGTCAAGGTCGACGAAATCTGCGTCCTGGGCGAGCAGGACCGCCGGGGCCATCGCCAGCGATGTGCCGACCATGCAACCGACCATGACGCCAAAACCCAGCTCGCGGGCGCGGTCACGCAGCACAAGCGCCGCCGTGAGGCCCCCCGACTTGTCGAGCTTGATGTTGACGGCATCGTAAAGGCCGACCAGCGCTTCCAGGTTCTTCGCCTCATGCACGCTTTCGTCGGCACAGATCGGCACCGGATGCGCGATGTGGCGCAGGATTTCGTCCTGGCCAGCGGGCAGCGGCTGTTCGATGAGCGCAATGCCTTGCTCCGCAGCGAAAGCGAGGTTTGCGACGATGTTGTCGTCGGTCCAGCCCTCATTGGCATCAAGAATGATTCGGCTCTGAGGCGCGGCCTGTCTCACCGCCTGGATTCGGGCGATGTCGTTGTCGCCGCCGATCTTGACCTTCAGCAGCGGACGGTCCGCATTGGCACGGGCCTGTGCCGCCATCGCCTCGGGTTCACCGAGCGACAGTGTGTAGGCGGTTTCGAGCCGACGCAGCGGGGCCGGCCAGATTGCGTTCGCCACCGGGTTGCCGCTGATCTTGGCGTCAAGGTCCCAGAGGGCACAATCGACGGCGTTACGTGCGGCTCCCGCCGGCATTGCGTCGAGCAGGGCGATCCGGTCGATGCCGCCGGCGAGCTGGTCGCGCATTGCCTCGATTGCGGCGTGCACGCCGTCCATGGTCTCGCCATAGCGCTTGTAGGGAACACACTCGCCGCGGCCGACATGCCCGTTTCCGCCGATCGTGCAGGTGATGACCTCGGCCTCAGTCTTGGAGCCGCGCGAAATGGTGAAGGTGCCGGCGATGGGAAAACGCTCGGCCTCAACCGAAATGACACGCGCCATATTTTTCTGCTCCGGCTATGCGACAAGCGTGGTCGGCAAATCGACAGGTCAGACCCGTCAGGCTAAACAGGACGCCATGTTGACCATCGGCAAGCGCGACGCAAGCGGTACGACCGCCTCGGAGGCTGACCACCAACCACACGTGGCGGTCGGCGAGGAGGGCGGCGTTCTCGGCTGCGCGTTCTCCGGAATCTGGACGACACGGACCGTGGCGCTGATCGACGCCGACATGCGCAAAATCGAGAAACGAAGCGGTTTCAAGACCTTGGCGCTTGATCTTTCGAAAATCGAGAAGATCGACACCGCCGGTGCCTGGTTGATCGACCGGCTGGTCAGCGCCTTCGAGAAGAAGAATGTCGAGGTCCGGCTGCAAGGCCAAAGCGAGATCGCTTCCATCCTGCTCGATGCGGTCAGCGAAGCCGTCCGGCGCGAGCCCGAATCCGCACCGGCACGACCACCCAACATCGTCATTCGCGCCCTGGAGGCGGTTGGCCGGCGCGTCTATGAGATGCGCGATGATTTCCTCGCGTCGATGAATATTTTGGGCGCTACCATCCGTGGCGCGCAGATGAAGCTCGGCCGTGGCCATGCCGTCAACCCGGCGGCGATCTTCAACCAGATCGATCGCATGGGCGTCGGCGCCATCCCGGTGGTGGTGCTGATGTCGGCGATCGTCGGCGCCATCGTTGCCCAGCAGGGCGCCTACCAGCTCAGCTATTTCGGTGCCGACCTCCTTGTCGTCGATCTGGTCGGCGTGCTGATCCTGCGCGAACTCGGCGTGCTGATGACGGCAATCATGATCGCCGGCCGCTCCGGCAGCGCGATCACCGCCGAGATCGGCTCGATGAAGATGCGCGAGGAGGTCGACGCGCTGAAGGTTATCGGCCTCAACCCGATCGGCGTTCTGGTGTTTCCGCGGCTGGTCGCGCTTGTCATCGCGCTGCCTTGCCTGACCATCATCGCCAATTTCGCGGCGCTTGGCGGCGGTATGGCCGCCGCCTGGCTCTATTCCGGCATTACACCAGCGGCGTTTATTGACCGGCTTCGTATCGCCATCGACCTCAGCACCATTTTTGCCGGCCTGATCAAGGCGCCTTTCATGGCCATGATCATCGGCACGATCGCCTCGGTCGAAGGCATGAAGGTCGGCGGCAGCGCCGAATCGCTCGGCCAGCACGTGACCGCCTCGGTGGTGAAGTCGATCTTCGTCGTCATCATCCTGGATGGGCTTTTCGCCATCTTCTACGCAGCGATCGCGTTCTGACAGATGGCGAAGGGCAATGGCATCAAAATGACGGAAGTGGACGAGAACGAAATCGTCCTTTCGGTGCGCGACGTCACCGTTGCTATCGACGGAAAGCTGATCCTCGACAAACTTTCGCTCGATATCAGACGCGGCGAGATCCTGGGCTTTGTCGGCGCCTCGGGCGCTGGCAAATCGGTGCTTTTACGTACCATCCTTGGCCTGCTGCGCAAGCAATCCGGAACGATCAAGTTGTTCGGCGTCGATGTCGATAAGGCGAGCGACATGGAACGCCTTCGCGTCGACATGCGGCTTGGCGTGCTGTTCCAGCATGGCGCGCTGTTTTCGGCCCTGACCGTGCAGGAAAACGTCCAGGTGCCGATGCGCGAATATCTCGACCTGCCGAAAAAGTTGATGGATGAGCTGGCGTTGCTCAAGATCGAACTGGTCGGCCTGCCGCCTGATGCGGCGCAGAAATTTCCCTCCGAGCTGTCGGGCGGCATGATCAAGCGCGCCGCACTAGCGCGCGCCCTGGCGCTCGATCCGGACATCGTCTTTCTCGACGAACCGACGTCCGGCCTCGATCCGATCAGCGCGGCGGAGTTCGACGAACTGGTGGTCAAGCTGCGCGATACGATGGACCTGACCGTCTATATGGTGACGCACGACCTCGATACGCTGTTTACCGCTTGCGACCACGTGGCAGTGCTGGGCAAGAAGAAAGTATTGGTCGAGGGCACTATCGACGACATGCTGAAGAGCGAGGAACCGTGGGTGAAATCCTATTTCCGCGGAAAACGCGCCCGGCAACTTGATCTTGCGGCGCGCGCATAGCCATAAGTGGGACGATGGAAACCAGAGCCAACTACGTCATTGTCGGCATTTTCACGCTGGTTGCGATCCTGGCGGCGTTCGCCTTCGTCTATTGGACTGCCGCGATCGGCGACAGGGGCGAGACCACGTTGCTGCGCGTGCGCATTCCGGGTTCGGCTTCCGGCCTCGGCCCAGGCAGTCTGGTGCTGTTCAACGGCGTCAAGGTCGGTGTGGTCAAACGCGTCTATCTCGACCTCGACAATCCGACGGTCGCCATCGCCGACACCCAAGTCGACCGGCTGACACCGATCACCAAGTCGACGCAGGCCGATCTCGGCCTTGCCAACCTCACCGGCCAGGCGAATATCGAACTCAAGGGTGCCGATCCTAAGGAAGTCAAACTTCTCGACCAGGCCGAGAAGGAAGGCAAGGTGGCCGAGATTGTCGCCAACCCCTCGGCCGTGACCAACCTGCTGCAGACGGCGCAGAACATCTTCACACGTGCCGACAAGGTGCTGACCGAACTCGAGGGCTTCACCAAGGATGTTCGCGGGCCGCTGACGCAGACTGTCCAGAACGTGCAGACATTCTCCGACGCGCTGGCCAAGAATTCCGACGGCATCGACAAGTTCCTGTCCAGCGTCAGCGCGCTGTCCGACGAACTGAAGGGCGTGTCCGGCAAGCTCGACGGCACGCTGAAGGCGGCGGAAGGCCTGCTCAATGCCGTCGACAGGGACAAGATCAAGAGCATCGTCGCCAATGTCGATACGGTGACCGCGAACCTCAAGCAAACATCGCAACAACTCGACGGCGTGATCAAGAATGTCGACACCGCGGTCGGATCCGTCAATGATTTCGCCAAGCAGACGCAAGGCACGCTGGCCAAGGTCGACGGCGTGCTGGACGGTGTCGACCCGGCGCAGGTGCGTGCGGCTCTGGCCAACATCCAGAAGGCCAGCGAAAACGCCAACAAGGCCGCCGCCGACATCGCCGTGGTGACCGAAAAGTTCGCCAACCGCGCCGACGATATCGATCAGACGATCAAGGACGCCAAGCAACTGGCGCAGCGGCTCAACGACGCCTCGGTGCGTGTCGACGGCATCCTCGCCAAGGTCGATACCTTGCTCGGGTCGGGGCAGGCCGATGGCGTGATGGCCGACGCCAGGGATACGCTGAAGTCGTTCAAGCAGGTCGCCGATACGTTGAATGCGCGGCTTGGCGTCATCACCGACAATCTGGCGCGCTTCTCGGGCCAGGGCCTGTCGAACGTCGAGGCGCTCGTACAGGACAGCCGCCGCTCGATCAGCCGCATCGAGGAGGCGGTCACGGATCTCAGCCGCAATCCGCAACGCATTCTTTCGGGTGGCGACGGCGAGGTTCGGCAATTCGATGGCAGGGCGCGGCGTTGACTTCGGCTTCGGCGCGCCCCAAGAACATGAGCTGCGGATGCGGGTTGATCTTACGATCCGGGGACAACGGGGATCGCGCGTGAAGTCGGTGTGGGTGAGGACGGGTGGATTGACACCGGCTGCGGCGCTGCTTGCGCTATCGCTTGCCGGCTGTGCGGTACTGGGCGGCAAGCCTGCGCCGCTCGACACATTCGAGCTTTCGGCGCCGTCGGTTGACGCCCATGGCCACAGCCGCAAACAAATCCTGATCGCCCAGCCTTCGGCGCTCAAGGCGCTGGACAGCCAGAACATCGTCATCAAGCCTTCCGACCGCTCGATCCAGTATCTGAAGGGCGCGCAATGGGCCGACCGCCTGCCGCTGATCGTGCAGGCGCGGCTGGCCGAGACCTTCCAGCGCTCGGGCAGCTTTGCCGGTGTCGGCAAGCCGGGCGAGGGCCTGGCGATCGATTACCAGGTGATCGTCGAGATCCGGTCCTTCGAGGTGCGCGTCGAAGGTGGCGAACACGCCGAGGTCGACCTGTTCGTGCGCATCCTCAACGACCGCAACGGCGAGGTGCGCGCATCCAAGAGCTTTACGGCTTCCGCGCCCGTTTCGGGCAGTGGCAACCCTGCCTATGTCAGCGCGCTCGACAGCGCGTTTGGGGATGCCGCCAAGCAGATCGTTCGCTGGACCGATTCGGTGATCTGAGCTTCAGCGCACTGGAATCCCGCCAGACTCTTTCAAGCTAGTGTTCTTTGACGTAATTCCGGACGGAATTGCCTTAAAGGCGATCGAAGACATCAGGCCGCAGCTTTCCGGTCTTCAACAGGTGCTGCAGGGTGTAGGTTACGGACAGCGCGTCGTCGAGTGCGTCATGTCCCTGCCACGGCGAGTGTTCGACGCCATAATAGTCCGCAAGCTTGTTGCTCGGCGTCCTCGCCAAATTCTCGATAGGCATCCCGGCCGCGATCAGCAGCTTTACGGCGTTGTCAAACCGGGTGGCCGGGATGGAAGGCTGAATGCCTGCGACATAGCAGCTGATGGCGATCATGTTCAGTTCGTCTTTGCCCCAGGACCAGAATCGCGCCCCGTCGGAAAAACGATTGATGTCGGCAAGGGCGTCTCCCAGCGCGACCCCCTCGGTCTCGATGTTGTCTTCGGTGATGCCGGTCAGTTTGGTGAAGAACGAGTCGAGTGCGTATCTCTGGCCAAACCGGTCGATCGGCCTGATATAGGCCTTGTGTGTGCCGAGCAGCGGAAAGCCGTCTTCAAGCCCAAGCCTGACCGCGCCAATCTGCGTGATGACCGGGTCTGGATCGTGGGCCGCGCACCAGAACCGACGTTGCGACCCCTCAAGGCAGAGAAACTCGCAGTCGAATATGATTGCCGTCTTCACGGTCGGCAGCCTTTGTTCCGAAGGTCAGGGCAGCGGCTCTCGAGCGCGTCCGGCTCGCACCGCCCGGTGTGGGATGGTTTCAATGTGCGGAGAGGTTTGGAGCAGGCGGGGCGACGGCCCCGCCTGCTTTCTGGCTTAGTGCAGACGGCCGCTGGCATGGGCCAGCATGGTGTAGACCTTGCCGGTGTCCGAGGTCAGGTAGGTCTGCGCCATGATGTTGTCGCGGTCGTTGCGCGAGACGTCCTTGAGCAGCTTCTCGAAGTCGTCGCAGTAACGGTCGACGGCGGCGCGGAACTCGGCCTCGCCCTGATACTTGCGGCGGATCTCGTCGAACGTCTGCTGACCCTTCAGCGTGTAGAGCCGGCGCGTGAACACGTCCCGCTCGCCGCGCCGATAGCGATTCCACAACTCGATCGAAGCGTCGTGGTCGATGGCCCGTGCGATGTCGACGGAGAGCGAGTTCAGCGATTCCACGACATGCAGCGGCGAGCGCTGGGCAGGGGCCGCGCGCGGTGCTTCAGCGGGCGCCGAAGGTGGTGCTGCCGGCCTGAGATCCGCATCGTTCGACGCCGCGGTCAGCAGATCGCGCACCCAGCCGCCTTGCGGGGTGCGGGTGTTGGCGTCAGGACGCTGTTGGCGCGGTGCCGCCTCGGCCGGGCGCTCGAGGTCGAGCGTGCCACGCAGAGCGGTACCACCCAGCGGCGCCTGAGGCGTGCGAAGCTCCGGCTGTGGTGCTGGCGCACGACGCGGTGGCTCGGCGGGACGTGCTGCCGGCGCTTGCGGTGCCGGGCGCAGATTGCGTGGCTCAGCGGTATCGCCGCCACCGCGACCGGACTTCGCAACGATGTCCGAAAGTTCCTTCAGGGCGTTGATCTGCTCGGAAACGGCGCGGCGGATGGCAGAGGTCGATTCCTTTGCCTCTTCTGGCATCTCGATGACGCCTTTCTTGAGTTCGGCGCGGGTGAGGTCGAGTTCGCTCTTGATCGAGCTCGCGGTGCGCCGCATCTCATCGGTGGCATCGGCGAAGCGCTTGGTCGCCGAATCGACGACGTCGGTGATGGCGTTGCGGATCTTGTCGGCCGACTCCATCGTCTTGCCTTCGGCGTTCTGCAGCGTCTGGCCGACGAGGTTTTCGAACGAGCGCATGACCCTTTCGAGATCTTCCGACTTCTTGACCAGGCCGACGGCGAGGTCTTCGAGCGACGACTGCCTTTCCAGCGTGTGCTCGAGGTTGCTCTGGGCCGAGCTCAACAGGTCCGAGGCGCTGGCCAGCAGACGGCTGTGTTCATCGAACTTGGTGGCGATCGAGGCCACTTCGCGCAAGGTCGACGATGACAGTTCCGTCAGCCTTGTGGTGTTCGAATCGACCAGACGCGCCGAGCTGGCGAAGGTCTGCGCCGCCTTTTCGGTGGTCGCCGCGAAGCTCTGCGTGCTGCCGCTCAGGCGTTCGTCGACCTGGCCGAGGTTGACCGCGGCCTGCTCGATCAGCTGACCGAGCTGCGAGCTGGACTTGGTCATGCGGCCGATGAGATCGGCAACGCTGTCGGACAGCGACGAGCGGGCGCCTTCGACCGCCGACAAGGTCTCGGCGGTGCGGCTGGCGAGCGCGTTGACCAGGGCAGCATTCTCGCTGCGCAGCTTCTCGGTGGCGCGTTCGGTGACTTCTTCCATGCTCTTTTGCAGTTCCGAGCCGCCCTGGGCGAAGCGCTCGACCAAAGGCCGCGCGGTTTCGTCGAGGATCTTCGACATTTCGGCCGACCGCGCCGCGAGCATGGTGTTGAGTTCGCGGGTGTTGGCGCCGATCGTCTTGGCGGCATCGTTGGTGCTCTGGCCGATATGCTGGCCAACCGCGGTGAAGGTCTCGGCGATCACATTGGCACGCGAAACGAGCTGCGCCTCGGCGGTCGACACCTGCTCGTTGAGCCTCTGGCCCATTGTTTCCGCGGTGTAGGCGAGCCGGTTCTCGACGCTGGCGATCTGCTCTTCGACACGGGCGGCAGCGGCCGCGGCGCTCGATGCAAGACGCTCGTCGGCGCCGGCGAGCGCCTGCTCGATTTCGCGGGCGTGCACGGCCATCTCCTGGCCGGTCTGGCGCGCACGGTCGGCGACCCTCTGCTCGGTGCTGGCGAAAGCACCGACGATGGTCTGCGCGTGTTCGCCGATCGTCGACGTGCTGTCGGCGATGCGCGAGACCAGGCGCTGGTCGGCATCGTCGAAGATGCGGCCGATTTCCGAAGCACGGTTGGACAGCGCGTCCGAGCCTTCCGCGATGCGCGAAACCAGTTGCTGGTCGGCGGCATCGAAGATGCGGCCGAGGTCCGACGCGCGGGCGGCCAGCGCCTCGGCCGATTCACCGATGCGCACGCCGAGCCGCTGGTCGGCACTTTCGAAGTTGCGCAGGATGTCGCCGGCGCGGGCGGCCAGCGACTGTGCCGTCTCGACGGCGCGGGCAACCAGTTTCTGGTCGGCCGCGTCAAAGGCACCTGCAATCTCGTTTGCACGGGCGGCCAGATGATCCGCGGTATCCTGAGCCCGGGAGGCCAACTGGTCGGTGGTTGCCTGGGCGCGGGCGGCGAGCTTCTGGTCCGCCAGGTCGAAGGTGCCGGCGATCTCGCCGGCGCGGGCGGCCAGCTGATCGGCGGCCTCATGGGCACGGGCCAGCAGCGAGCTGGAAGTGTCGTCGGCACGGGCAAGCAAGGCGTTCGATGTATCTTCCGCACGGGCGTGGAGGCGACGATCGGCCTCCTCGAAGGTGCGGGCGATGTCTTCGGCCCGCGCCAGCAGGGCAGCGGACGTCTGCTCGGCGCGCTCGGCGATCTTGCGATCGGCGTCACTGAAGGCCGCACCGGCCTGCTCATGCAGCGTGCTGGTGACCTCCAGGACCTTTTCGCGCAAGGCGCCGGCGACGAAGACCGCGCTCTTCTCGAGCACGCTGCGGACATTGTCGACGCCGGTCGAGAGCGCGCGCTCCATGGTGCCGGCGCGTTCCTCGATGATGCCGGTCTGGCGGCTGAACGCCTGCTCGATCTTGTTCACATCGGCGGCGATCGCGGCCGAAATGTCGGTGCTCCTGGCCGCGATCTGGTCGATGTGGCCGGACAGCGAGCGGTCGACGTCCTTGCGGGTCTCGGAGAGCTTGCCGAGATCGTCTTCCAGCGCGCGGGAGAGCATGTTGCGGCCTTCGGCCAGCTTGCCGACATGGCCGGCGATGATGTCGTCGATATCGCCGCGGCTTTCGGTCAGCTTCTGCAGATCGGCTTCGAGGGCGCGCTTGAGAATGTCGCGGCCTTCGGCCAGCTTCTCGACCTGACCGGCGACCAGGCCGTCAATGCTGGAGCGGCTTTCGGCCAGCTTGGCGAGATCGGCTTCGAGGGCGCGTTTGAGAACGTCGCGGCCTTCGGCCAGTTTTTCCACCTGGCCAGCGACCAGGCCATCGATGCTGGAGCGGCTTTCGGCCAGCTTGGCAAGATCGTCCTCCAGCGCTCTCGACAGGGTCGAGCGCTCCTGGACAAGTCTGTCGGCGTGGCTGTTGACCAGGCCGCTGACGCTTTCGAGATCGGTTTCCAGTGCTTTCGACAGCGTCGAACGGTCCTGGACGAGGCGCTCAGCATGGCTGTTGACCAGGCTGTTGACGCTTTCGAGGTCGACTTCCAGCGCCTTCGACAGGGTCGAGCGATCCTGGACGAGCCGCTCGGAATGGCTGTTGACGAGGCTGTTGACGCTGTCGAGATCGGCTTCGAGCGCCCGGGCGAACTGCGCGCGGTCGTCGACCAGCTTCTGCGACTGGTCGGCAACGGTGTTCTTGATCGTGTTGAGGTCGGCCTCCAGGGCGCGCCGCAGGATGTCGCGGCCTTCCGACAGCTTCTCGACCTGACCGGCGACCAGACCGTCAATGCTGGAGCGGCTGTCGGCCAGCTTGGCGAGGTCATCCTCAAGAGCCTTCGACAAGGTCGAACGATCCTGAACCAGCCTGTTCATGTGGTCGGCGATGACGCTGTTCACATTCTGCAAGTCGGCTTCCAGGACCCGCGAAAGCTGTCCGCGATCCTCCGCCAGCCTTTCCGACTGGCTCGATATGACGCCCTTGATGGTGTTGAGGTCTGATTCCAGCGCACGCTTGAGAATGTCGCGGCCCTCGGCCAGCTTCTCGACCTGGCCGGCGACGAGGCCGTCGATGCTCGAGCGGCTTTCGGCCAGCTTGGCAAGGTCGGCTTCGAGTGTCTGCGACAGCAGGCTGCGGTCATTGGCAAGCCGTCCCGAATGATCGTCGAGCAGGCCCCTGATGCCCGAGAGGTCGTTCTCGAGCGAACGGCCGAGCTGGCTGCGGTCTTCGGCCAGCTTTGTCGAATGCGCCTCGATCAGGCTCTTGATGCCGGCGATATCGTTTTCCAAGGCCCTGGCGAGCACCGCACGGCCCTCGGCGATCTTCTCGACCTGGCCGGCAACCAGGCCATCGATGCTGGCGCGGCTGTCGGACAGTTTGCCGAGATCTGCTTCCAGGGCGCGCGACAGTATGTTGCGGCCTTCGGCGAGTTTCCCAACGTGACCGGCGACCATTTCATCAATGATCGTGCGAGCTTGCACGAGTTTCCCGGAGTCTTCGTTGAGAGCCAGCGAGAGCCGGTTGCGGCCTTCTTCGAGCCTTTCGAGGTGGCTGCCGAGCGACGCGTCGATGGCCGCGCGCGATTCGTTGACCTTGCGCAGATCCTCTTCGAGGGCGCGCGCGATCAGGTTGCGGCCTTCGGCCAGCTTCTGCACCTGGTTGGTCACCGCGGCATCGATGCCGGCGCGGCCTTCGGCGAATTTCTCCAGATCCGCCTGCATGGCGGCGGCCATGCGCTCGCGGCTTTCGGACAGCTTGCGGCTGTGGTTCTCGACGGCTTCCTCGATGCCGACGCGGGCGTCGGCAAGCCGCTGGATGTCGCTGTCGAAGGAACGCGAGACGACATGACGCGCCGCTTCCATGCGCCCGGCAAAGTCGCTGGCGCGAGCCTCCAGCATGCTCGATGTCGAGGTGACGATGTCGGCCATGTCGGCGCCGATCTGGGTCTTGCCCTGATCGATCATCGCGGCCAGCGTATCCTTGCTCTCGGCGAAGGTGTGGGCGATTTCGCGGGCGCGCTCGACCAGCGTCTCGTTGATCTGCCGGGCGCGGGCCTCGAGCGCGGCGTTAAGCTTCTGCGTGCCGGTATCCAGCGCTTCCGCGCGGGTCTGGAACTCGCTGATCAGCGCTTGGCCGCGTTCGGCCAGCGTGCGCTCGATGCCGTTGAGGCTGGCTTCGAATTCCGAATTGAGGGTGCGCGCGGCGCCGCCAAGCAGCGACACCATGCCGGTGGTGCGATCGTCGAGCAGATCGGTCAGCGACCGGGTCAGGCCGTCCGTCGTGTCCGTCAGCTTGGCAATGCGTGTGTCGAGCAGGCTGGCGAAGGCCTCGCCAGAGGTCGACAGCCTGTCGGTGATGTTATCAAGCCGGCCTTCCACCGAATCGAAGATCGACATCGAGCTTTCATTGATGCGGTCGATCAGCGTGTCGCCGGAATTGGTGATCGTCATCGACAGCTTGGTCGAGGCGTTGAGGATCGAGTCGCGGATGATGTCGCTGGCAGCGCCGATTTCGTCCCGGAGCGTCTCATGCGCACCCGAAATCGAGGCGCGGACCCGTTCCGCATGGGTGACGACCGCCTCGCGCTCGCTGCCGAGCCCGTCGACGAGCGAACGGATGCGGGTTTCGTTTTCCGAATAGGAGCGCTCGATCTGGTTGACTTCGCTGTGGACCAGCGTTTCCAGTTCCACGGCGCGGGCAAGCGTGCGCTCGATGCCTTCGCCCATGGCCGCCACCTCGCGGCGAACGGCCTGGCCGATCATCATGACGCGATCCTGCGCCATGTTTTCCGGCTCGGTCAGGCGGAAGGCCACTTCCGTCATCGACTGGGCGGCAATGCGCATGTCCTGGGCGCGGCGAATCATCGCCGCGAAGGCCCAGAACAGGATGATCGGTACGATCGCCGCGACGGCGAGGCCAATCAGCTCGGGACGGGCCAGGAACTGGTCAAGGGTGCGGATCCGCCAGATGCTCGGCCCGAACAGCAGGTTGGCCAGCCCGCCGGCGCCCGCGATCCAGGCGAGCGAGACAAAGGCAATGATCCAATAGACGGTGTTGGAGGCACGCCTGTTGAGGCTGTGCAGGAGTGTCTTGTAATCCTTCTGACGATCGTCATTGGCCGGCGCAAAGCCCGTCGGCTGCGTGCCATTGCCGTTGCGTGTCTCAACGGGGCGCAGTTCGGCGGGCTTGGCCTTCGCGGCCTGATTGGCAACGGGAGCCTGATTGGCGGCGGGTGCCGGCTTCTGGTTGCGCCCCTCGCGTGCCAGTTCGTCTGCGGCCTGGGATATCTGCGCTTCCAGATCTTCCATCGAAGCCGCGATGTCGAGATCGCCGCTGCCGACATCACTGCTGAGGTCGAGATCGAGCGCCTTTTCCAGTTCCCTGGCCACGTCGCTGTCGAGAGTTCTCGTCGTCGTCGTTGGTTTCTTTGCCATGCCTTCGCTACCCTGTACTAGCTGCCGCGGGCTTATAATTGTCGTTGTCGTACCCCCGCGCAGGAGGCTGAAAATGGACCCTCGTATCGTAATGACACAGGGGGGTAAAGAAAACATGCATTCCGCGAGATACGTAAAACTTTAAATATAAGGTTAACGGAAGCGTGATTTGGGCGCCGCTTTCGCAACATTTTTCCCGGCCACTCATTAACCCGTTGTCCATTGGATTCGCCTAGTTTTTCAGGCGACCGAAGAAAACGGAGTTCGAGTTCATGCGTGGCGAAAGCGGCATTGCCTTCTCAATGCCCGGGGGCGACGTATCGGGAACCAGGCAGTCCCGACCGGTCGATTTGGCACACCTTGCCCGGCAGACGATGGGCGACCGCGCCCTTGAGCAGGAGGTGCTGGCGCTGTTTGTACAGCAGGCGCTGTCGGTGCGCGACAAAATAGTCGATGCCGATCTCAAGGACCGACTGCTCCTGGCGCATGGGTTGAA
This sequence comes from Mesorhizobium sp. AR02, assembly GCF_024746835.1. Taxonomy (NCBI): domain Bacteria; kingdom Pseudomonadati; phylum Pseudomonadota; class Alphaproteobacteria; order Hyphomicrobiales; family Phyllobacteriaceae; genus Mesorhizobium; species Mesorhizobium sp. AR02. Next base: position 6,415,092 of record NZ_CP080531.1, read on the forward strand.
AGGGTCGGCTCGCGGCGTCGGCGCCTTCGCCATCGCCGATTGTGCCACCGAGATCGAGCGGCAGCCGGAAGACAACCAGACACTCAAGCGGCTTGGCAAGCTGATCGACGAAGTGCGCGATTTTATCGCCGCCATCAATCGCTGACCCGGTTTGTGGAAAAACGTCACGGAACGGCGCTTTCGCGCGGCAGTTGACTTGTCTGCCGGAGTGATTATCTCGGCGGAAACTCCCTTCAGGTGACAAATGACCAAGCTGACCTTCATCGCCCATGACGGCACACATTTCGACGTGGATGCCGAAAACGGCTCGACGGTCATGGAAAACGCCATCCGCAACGCCGTGCCGGGGATCGAGGCGGAGTGCGGCGGCGCCTGCGCCTGCGCCACCTGCCACGTCTATGTCGATGACGCCTGGACGGCGGAAGTCGGCGAGCCGGAAGCGATGGAAGAGGACATGCTGGACTTTGCCTACGACGTGCAGCCGAACTCGCGGCTGTCCTGCCAGATCAAGGTGCGCGACGCGCTCGATGGCCTGGTGGTGCGGGTGCCTGAGCGCCAGGGCTAAGGCGTGTTGATATTCAGGTGATGCCGGCCTGCAAACGACTGATACCTGCGCTTCCGGCCTTCGCCGAAGCACTCATGTGTGGTGTGGCTGTTAAGGCTACGCCCGGCGTAGGCCGGTGCTCACGCGAAAAGTACGCTCCGCTCCGGTTCTCGGTATCAGCCATTTTCGGCTCGGCCTGACCTGAATCTCAACACGCCTTCGGCCCACGTTCCAATTTCTTTGACACTGGCTGCTTGGCAGCAGGCCACGGCTCATGCAGTCTCGCCCCATTCCCAAGGGGACACATCGCATGACCGAAACAATCAAGACGGACGTTCTCATCGTCGGGGCAGGGCCGGTCGGCCTGTTCGCCGTGTTCGAACTCGGCCTGTTCGACATGAAGTGCCACCTGATCGATATCCTCGACCGGCCCGGCGGCCAATGCGCGGAACTCTATCCGGAAAAGCCGATCTACGACATTCCCGGCTGGCCTTCGATCTCGGCGCAGGGGCTGGTCGACAAGCTGCTCGAGCAGATCCATCCGTTCAAACCTGACTTCACCTATAACCGCATGGTCTCCAGCCTCGAAAAGCTGGAAGATGGCAGCTTTCGCGTTACCACCGACGAGAACGAGGTGTTCGAGGCCAAGGTGGTGGTCATCGCCGCCGGCGGCGGCTCGTTTCAGCCGAAACGTCCGCCGATCCCGGGCATCGAGCCCTATGAAGGCAAGAGCGTCTTCTATTCGGTGCGCCGGATGGAGGATTTTCGCGGCCACGACCTCGTCATCGTCGGTGGCGGTGACTCGGCGCTCGACTGGACGTTGAACCTGCAGCCGGTGGCAAAGAGCGTGACGCTGGTCCATCGGCGCCCTGAATTCCGCGCCGCGCCCGACAGCGTCAACAAGATGTATGCCATGCAGGAGATGAAGCAGCTGGAATTCAGGGTCGGCCAGGTGACCGGGCTGACCGGCGCCGACGGCCAGCTGTCATCGGCCACCATCAAGGGTGGTCCGGACGGTGATATCGAAGTGCCATGCACGCGCATGCTGCCCTTCTTCGGCCTGACCATGAAGCTCGGGCCGATCGCGGAATGGGGGCTCAATCTCCATGAGAACCTGATCCCGGTCGACACCGAGAAGTTCCAGTCGTCGGTGCCCGGCATTTTCGCGGTCGGTGACATCAACTCGTATCCGGGCAAGCTGAAACTGATCCTGTCGGGCTTCCATGAAGTGGCGCTGATGGCGCAGGCGGCCAAGCGCATCATCAGCCCCGGTGAACGCATCGTGTTCCAGTACACGACCTCGTCGACAAGCCTGCAGAAGAAGCTCGGCGTGGTGGGGTAAAAAGCGCTTCTATTCCGCGAGAACGGGCGCGACCGTCTCGTCGCGGCCACGCAGCGCCTTTTCCGGCATCAGCGTCATTGCGACAAGCCCCAGCACCAGGGTGATGCCGGCGGTGATGAAGATCATCACGAACGGCAACGCTGATGTCAGCTGAATGTGTGTCTGCGAGCCCTCGGCGGAGAGCGGCAGGCCATAGCCGAGCGCGACGGCGCCCAGCAAGGCGACGCCCAGCGCGCCACCCAGCGTCCGCAGGAAGGTCAGCACGCCGGTCGCAACCCCGAGATGGGCTCGGTCGACGGCGTTCTGGACAGAGACGGTCGCGACCGGGAATGTCGTTCCGCCGCCCAAGCCGATCAGGGTGGTCAGGATCTCGACCTCGAGCAGCGAGGCGTGGCCGGCAATGGCACTGAGCACGCCGATGCTGACAATGGCCAACGTGATGCCGATCATGGCGATACGCTTGTAGTGCACGAAGCGGGGGATCAGGCGGCCGCTGGAGGCGGCACCGGCGACCGTGCCGAGCAGAAGGCCGAGCATGGCCATTCCCGATTCGCTGACGGAAAGGCCGAGGACGGTTTGCAGATAGACCGGCAGGTAGACCGAAGCGCCGATATTCGCCGCCTGCAGCAGGAACATCGACATCGCACCGGCGAGCACGATCGGGTTGCTCAACACTTCAAGCGAGATCAACGGTTCAGCGGCCCTCAGCAGCCTCAGTGCGAACAGGACCCAGAACACGGCCGAACAGGCCACCAGCCCGAGGATTTCGCGCGAAAGCCACGGATAGGTGCTGCCGCCCCAGTTGAGCGCCAGAAGCAGAAGTGCCGTGGCGATAACCAGAAGCACGGCGCCCAATCCGTCGATGCGGTGATGTTTGGCTGCAATCGGCAGCTTCTTCAGCGGCTTGTTGATGATCGCCATGGCCAGGAGCCCAAGCGGAATGTTGATCCAGAAGATCAGCGACCAGTGCAGATGTTCGGCAAAGGTGCCGCCGAGCAGCGGTCCCGCAATGCTGGCGACGGCCCATGTGCCGGAGACCCAGGCCGCATAGCGTGCGCGTTCGCGCGGCGGCACGAGGTCACCGATGACGGTTTGCGCCAGCGCAAACAGACCGCCGCCGCCGGCACCCTGGATCGCGCGCCCTATCACCAGCACGAACATGTTGGGGGCCATGGCGCTGACCAGCGATCCGACGAGGAAGATGAGGATCGCCGCGTAAACGGTCGGGCGGCGGCCATAGACATCTGAAATCTTGCCGTAGAGCGGTGCCACGGCGGTCGCGGTCAGGAGATAGGCGGTGACCATCCAGGGCAGATACTCGGCGTGGCCGAGTGCGCGCGCGATGGTCGGCATCGCGGGCGCGATGATGGTCTGGTCGAGCGCTGCCAGCAGCATCGACAGGAGGACGCCGCCGATGATGGCGTTCTTCTCGCTTTCGGTCAGCGGTGTGGCGGCAGCCGCCATGGCCTGCTTGTCGGCAGCCTGGTCCATAGTCTTTGTCCATGTGCTTTGCGCGCTGTCCGGGTCACCGATTGGGCTTGCCTTGTGTGTCCGCCGCGCGATCGGTCGTGGTGCCCGTGCCTCGAGGGTTGTGCCCTGCCAACCCGTGATATGTCGTTTCGTATAGGCCGATTTCGGCTGCCGTTCGAAAATTTTTCAAAGCTGGCATTACGCTTCGGCCCGGTTGGCTTGCATCGGCGCCATTGCGTGCGCCGACGAAATTCAGGCCGGTGGCGGCAACTGGCCGTTCTCGATGCGCTGGATGCGATAGCGCATGAGCCGCAGGATACGGCTTTCGAAATTGACGCTTTCGACGCGATCGAATTGCACCTGGGCGCGGTCGTGCTTGGCGAGGATGGCGGCGGTGATCTCGGCCACCTTGGCCTTGGCCGTACCGCAATCCTTCTGCGGATAGGTCGCCTTCAGCGCGTCTTCCAGTTCGCGCGCATGGTTCTTGGCGATCTCGACATGGCGTTCTTCGTGGCGCTTGATGTCGGCGGCCAGCGTATCCCAGAACAGCTTCACATCGGGGTCCGCCTTGCGCGGGCGGCGCCATTCCGGAAGGATCACCTTGACCTTGACGGTCACGGCCGCGTCGGCGATCCGGCAGGAGCCAGCCTGCCTTGCGTAGCTGATACGGGTGGTGAAGGCCATCTGGGTGGCGCCGGGGTGGCGCGAGCCCGTGCTTTTGACCTGCGGTCCATGTGTGGAGAGCTGCTTCTCAATGTCTTCGAGCGTGCTGCCGCCAATGGAAAAATAGCTGTATGTTTTCACCAGATTGGCCGCGCCCGCCGGGACGGCGGTCACGGCAAGCAGCAGCGCGCAAAGCAGGGATCGTTTCATCATATTGCCTCTTTACCCACCTTGCTTTACGGCCGTTGCCGACGCAACGGAATTGATCCTTTGCGGATCACACATCGTTGATGAGCCCTTGGTTGATGAGCCCCATGGTTGATGAACAATGACGGCGAGGCGATGGCAGCTGGCGCATGGACGCCATCTCGACCTTGGCGGCAAGGCCGTCGTTGTCGGCATCCTCAACGTCACCCCCGACAGTTTTTCCGACGGCGGCCTGTTTGATGCGCCCGAAGCGGCGCTGAACCAGGCGCGCCGCATGATCGGGGAAGGGGCTGGCATCATCGACGTCGGCGGAGAATCGACCCGGCCGGGCGCCGCCACTATTTCGGCCAGCGAGGAACAGGCGCGTATCCTGCCCGTGATCGAGGCGCTGGCGAGCGCCAATGAGGTGCTGATTTCGGTCGACACCTATCGTGCCGAAACCGCGCGGCTGGCGGTGGCTGCCGGCGCGCATATCGTCAACGATGTCTGGGGCCTGCAGCGCGAGCCCGACATTGCGCGGGTTGCGGCCGAAACCGGCGCCGGTCTCATCATCATGCATACCGGGCGAGAGCGCGAGAAACTGCCCGACGTGATCGCCGACCAGTTTGCGTTCCTGGAAAAATCGTTGGAGATCGCGCGTCGCAACGGCATTGCGGACGGTCGCATCGTGCTGGATCCCGGTTTCGGTTTCGCCAAAGAGACGGCGCAGGAAAATCTCGATCTGATGGCGCGGTTTTCCGAGCTTCATGCGCTCGGCTTTCCGCTGATGGCAGGCACCTCGCGAAAACGCTTCATCGGCACCGTCACCGGCCGCGATGCGGCCGACCGCGCTGCCGGGACGGCGGCGACCAGCGTCATTCTCAGGCTCAAGGGCGCGCATCTGTTTCGCGTCCATGATGTCGCAATCAACGTGGACGCGCTGGCCGTGGCGGATGCTATGCTGGCTCTTGAAAACGACCGACTGGGACGCTGAGCCATGTATGTCATCCGCTTGAAGAACTGTGCCTTCTTTGCCCGGCATGGCGTGCTCGACGAGGAGGAGGCGCTCGGCCAGCGTTTCTATGTCGACGCGGTGCTGTCGGTCGAACCCGGGCGCGCGCTTGTCGACGACGCCATCGGGGAAACCGTCAATTACGGCATTGCCTTCACGGTGATCGAAAAGATCATCACCGGCGAGCGGCGCTTCCTGATCGAGGCCCTGGCAATGGAGGTGGCAAAGGCGCTGACGGAGCGGTTTCCCCAGATCAGGAGGGCTGAAATCACCGTGCGCAAGCCGAACGCGCCGGTGCCCGGCGTGCTCGATTATGTCGAGGTGACCGTTGTCTGGCCCGAATAACACCGTCTACCTCAGCCTTGGCGGCAATCTGGGCGATCCGGCAGCCTCGATGGCGGCGGCGCTGCGCATTCTCGACGCCGATGGGGATACGCGTGTCGCTGCCGTCTCCTCGCTCTACCGCACGCCGCCCTGGGGCAAACTCGACCAGCCGGATTTCCTCAACGCGGCCGCCGAATTGTCGACCCGGCTCTCGCCGCGGGCGCTGCTCGACCTCTGCCTCGATGCGGAGCGGAAGTTGAAGCGTGTGCGCGAGGAGCGCTGGGGGCCGCGCCTGATCGATATCGACATTCTGGTGTTCGGTGACCGCGTCATCCACGAGACCGGGCTGGAAGTGCCGCATCCGCGCATGCTGGAGCGCGCCTTCGTGCTGGCGCCGCTTGCCGAAATCGCGCCGGATCTTGCCGTCGGAGGACGAAGCGTGTCCGAGCGATTGGCTGCGGTCGATGCATCAGGCATCGAACGCCTGCCGTCCGGCCGGGATTGGTGGCTGACCTGAGCACTCCGTTAGAGCAGTTCACCGTTTCGCGGAAACGGCGACCCGCTCTAACTCGTTGTTTTGACGCAATTCCCAAGGGAAAGCGCTATGCGCTTTCCCGGGAAAACTGCTCACACTTTTCCTGAAATTGCTCTGGGTGGTCGCCGGGCGGCGTAGCGGTCAGCCGGAGAACCCGCCGCCATCCAGAAATGCCTGTTCCTGCGGTGTCGTCTCGCGGCCAAGCATCTTGTTCCGGTGCGGAAAGCGGCCGAAGCGCTGGATGATGTCGCGATGCTCCTCGGCGTATTTGACATAGTCCGGCGCATTGGCTGTGGTGAGCGCCACCGATCTTTCCTGATCGGCGAGCAGTTCCGAATGTTCGAACGGCAGGTAGAGGAAGACGCGGAGTTCCGGTTCGAGCATCAAGTCCTGGCCGGCCGTGATCGCTTTTTCAGCGAAATGCTTCGCCAGTGGGTCGGTCGCGCACATATGGCCGGTGCCGCGAAAGCAATTGCGCGGAAACTGGTCGAGCAGGATCATCAGCGCCAGCGAGCCTTCGGCATGGCCTGACCAGTCGTCGCATTCGCGTCCCGCGGCGGCATAGTGCAGGTCGAGAAAGCGGTCACGGAAATCGGCATCGAAAGCGTCGTTTTTCTCGAACCATGCATCCTCGCCGGCGTCACGCCAGAATTTGGTGACCGACAGGGCCCTGCTGTCCAATTCCATGCATGATTCCTTAGTTCAATCGGCAGTTTCGGATTTGTGTAGAACGCCGGCCGTCTCCTCATTGAGGGCCTTGCCAGGGCGGCGCGGCGTGGAGAGCGGTGTCGGAATAGGCGTACCGATATTGCCGCGCAAGAAGCGTTGGCCGGCGCGTATGCCTTCGGCGAGCTGGGTTTCGAAACGGTCGGTGTCGCGGCGCCTGACGTCCTCGATCGTTTCAGCGACGTCTTCAGGATCGACGCCAAGCGATTCCAGGGCCGAGCCACCGAAAACCAGCGCCGATTCGAAGGTCTCGCGCAGCTGATAGTCGACGCCGGTGCGGATGAGTTGCAGCGCCGTGCCGCGATCGAAGGCGCGCGCCAGCACAGTCAGCAAGGGAAACTCAGCCTTGACGAGTTCGGCGATGCGAACGGCGGCATCGGCCTTGTCGACGCAGATCAGCACGGCGCGCGCCTGGCCAGCGCCCGCGGCGCGCAGGATGTCGAGTCGTGTGCCATCGCCATAATAGACCTTGAAGCCGAAATCGGCCGCCGCCTGGATCATCTCGACATCGTTGTCGATGATCGACACGTCGATGCCGCGCAGCAGCAGCGGCTGGCTGGCGATCTGGCCGAAGCGGCCGAAACCGATGACCAACACACTGCCGGTCAGGCCGTCGGCGACATCGACCCCGTCGAGCGACTGCTCGTCGCGCGGGGTGACATACCGCAAGGCGATGATCGCCAGCGGCGTCAGCACCATCGAGATGATGACGATTGCCGTGAGCGTCGCATTGGCCTGGCTGTCGATGATGCCGACGGCAGCCGCGGCGGAGTAGAGGACGAAGGCGAATTCGCCGCCCTGCGCCATGAAGACAGCGCGTTCCAGCGCTTCGCGATGGCCGGTCTTTAGGATGCGGGCGACGATGTAGATGCCAAACGCCTTCATCACCATGTAGGCGACGACATAGATGGCGATCAACTTCCAGTTCGCGACCACCACATGCAGGTCGAGCGACATGCCGACCGCAAGGAAGAACAGGCCGAGCAGGATGCCGCGGAACGGCTCGATGTCGGCTTCGAGCTGGTGGCGGAAGGTCGATTCGGACAGAAGAACGCCGGCCAGGAACGCGCCCATCGCCATCGACAGGCCGCTGAGCTGCATGGCGAGTGCCGATCCCAGCACGACCAGAAGTGCCGCGGCCGTCATCACCTCACGGGCACGGGCATCCGCCAGGATGCGGAAGAAGGGGTTGAGCAGATAGCGGCCGGCCAGCACCAGTCCCACGATCGCGGCAAGGCCGATGCCGACCTCGGTCAGCCTTTCCGACAGGCTGGTGTCGGCGCCGCCTGGCGCCAGGAACGCGATCAGGGCCAGCAGCGGCACGATGGCCAGATCTTCCAGCAGCAGGATGGAGACGATGCGCTGGCCTTTCGGCGAGGCGATTTCGCCGCGTTCCTCGAGAAGCTGCATGACGATCGCCGTCGAGGTCAGCACGAAACCGGCGCCGGCGACGAAGGATTGCGAGACCGGGAAGCCTCCGGCCACACCGACACCGGTCAGCAGAACCGCACAGACGCCTACCTGCAGCGCGCCGAGCCCGAAGATTTCGCGGCGCAGGCCCCAAAGCCGCGATGGCTGCATTTCCAGTCCGATGATGAACAGGAACATGACGACGCCGAGTTCGGCGACATGGAGGATGGCCCCTGATTCGGAAAAGATACGAAGGCCAAATGGGCCGATCACCACGCCGGCGGCGAGATAGCCAAGGATCGAGCCGAGGCCCATGCGTTTGAAGATCGGGACGGCGACGACGCCCGCGGCAAGCAGCGCCACCACCTGAATGAGATCGCTGCCCGACGCTTCCGCTGCCATGCCTCTTGTCCCTATGTCCGACAGCACTCCTTGCATGCAGTTGGAGCGGGAGGCAAGGGCGGGGAGCCTGCCAGGACGGGTAGGTGCCGCTGAAGCGTTTCCCCTGGTGGAACAACCGTCTCCGCTTGCCTGCCGGACGATTGGTATCTATATTGGTCGGATGACTGTCCATTCGTCCCGGCCGTCTCCGCCGCCCCATATTCCGATGGACGCGCTCAGCGAAGTCCTACAAGACTTTCGCTTGAGTGGTGTCAATTATGGCCGCTGCGAGCTCCGACATCCTTGGAGCATAGAGTTTCCGCAACAATCGCTGCTTCGTTTTCACTTTGTCGGTCAGGGTCCTTGCTGGATCCACACCGAAGCGCAAGGCTGGCAGGAGTTGCGCGATGGCGATCTGGCGCTGCTGCCGCAAGGCATCGCCCATCGGCTGGCCAGCGCGCCGGACGTTGCAGGCGGCTCGCTCGATGATTGCCGGGTAACCAAGTTGGGGAGCAACGTCTGCGAAGTCGTACGGGAAGGCACGGGCGCGACAAGCACCCTTTTCTGCGGCTCAATGGCCTTAGGCGCCTGTGCGTTAAACCCATTGATCACGCTGATGCCGCCTATCATCAAGGGTTGCGACGTGGCCGGCAATGACCCGGTGGTTGGTCCGTTACTGGCGGCCATGACCGCGGAGGCCGCGCAACCGCAGATGGGCAGCGCCACTATCTTGTCGCGTATGGCGGACTTGCTGACAGCCCGGCTCATTCGCTGCTGGGTCAATTGTACGGGAGCTTCGACCACCGGTTGGCTCGCTGCCATCCGCGATCCCCATATTGGCCGCGCTCTGGCAGCCATGCACAGAGACCCCGGCCATAACTGGACGCTCGAAAGCCTCGCCAGCCTAGCAGGCCAATCGCGCTCGATTTTCGCCGAGCGCTTCAGCGCTGTATTGGGAGAGGGTGCTGCACGCTATCTCGCCCGTTTGCGCATGCAGCTTGCCCGCGAGTTGTTGGGGCAAAACGGCTTGTCGGTGGCCGAGGTTGCTACCCGCTTGGGCTATGATTCCGAGGCATCCTTCGCTCGCGCCTTCAAGCGCATCACCAATGTCTCGCCAGGCGTTGTGCGCCGCACAATTCCCGGACGAATAGACATGGATTTCGGATTTTGAGATACATTTCATCCGAAAAGACTCGTTTATGAAGATCTCCAAACTTTGGAGATCTTTCCGTGACTGACACAACATTACAGCTTGAAGACGCGGCGATAGACGTTGATGCCGCTGCGCCGGCCGCGTGGAGCGCAACCACTTGGTTCGCGGTCATTTCATTGGCGGCCACCAGCTTTGCCCTGGTCTCAGCCGAATTTCTGCCGGCAGGTCTGTTGACGCCAATGGCGCGCGATCTCGGCATCAGCGAGGGAACGGCCGAACAGGTCGTCACCGCCACCGCTTCTGTCGGCGCCGTGACGGCCATGTTGAGCAATGTTCTCATCGGCCGATTGAACCGCAAGACGGTGCTGGTTGGCCTCATGGCGCTAGCGGTCGCTTCCAATATTCTTGCGGCGCTGGCGCCCAATTTCTGGCTGCTGTTGCTAGGCCGGGCCGGGCTGGGAATCGCTCTCAGCGCTTTCTGGGCGCTTTCGGTCGCCGTCGTCGCGAGGCTGGTTGGCGCCAATGCGACAGGTCGGGGCATGGCTATCGTCACCCTCGGCGTCTCGCTCGCCACCATTGCCGCACCGTCGATGGGTGCGCTGATCAGCGACTGGCTGGGATGGCGCAGCGCCATGGCCATGACAGCGGGGCTGGCCGTGGTTGCCATGTTGCTGCAGTTGCTTAGCCTGCCGTCTTTGCCTGCAACGGCAAGCAACAGTCTTGCAGACGTCCTTCGGCTGACACGGCGGCGTGGCATTCAACTTGGTATGCTTGCTATTCTTTTACTGATGACGGGGCATTTTGCCGGCTCGGTCTATGTGCGTCCCTTTCTCGAACATGTGACGCTCCTTGCAACCGGGCCAATTGCCCTGGCGTTGCTCGGATTTGGCATCGCCGCAGTGATCGGCAATATTGCCGGTGGCCGCATGGCCGACGCCAATATCCACGTGGCTCTCGTGGTTACCGCCGCATTGATGGCGTTTGCGGCGCTGGCATTGGTGCTTTGGGGCGTGCACATTGGCGTTGCCTTTGGCTTCGCTACGCTGTGGGGTTTCGCCTTCGGCATGGCGCCAGTGGTGCTGCCGACAAATTTGTCTCGCGCAGCGCCGGACGCGCTGGAAGCAGCGGGCAGCCTGATGGTCGCCTCTTTTCAGGTCGCCATCACCATCGGCGCGGTTGTCGGCGGCTATGCTGTGGACACCTATGGTCCTACAGCGCCTTTGACCGTGACTGCTATCCTTGCCGCATCGACAGCCGTCTTGGCGCTGCTACAGCCGCGCAACTAAACTTTGCCGCCGCTGACACAGTAGCCCGAATCCGGTCCGGACAATATTGCAGGCGCGTTACACAAGTTTACGCCATGCGCGCGTTGCTTGTTGCCACAATCGAGGGCTAAGGACGCTCGGCTTCGGCCATTGGAGGGTGAGCGACGATCAAGTCGCGCCCTTTTGAGGAGATGACTGACATGAAGAAGTTTTTGCTTGTTGCCGTCGGCCTGGCGGTGCTTGCCGGTTCGGCCTGTTCGAAGGCGCCTGAATGCACGGCCGAGATCGCGACCAAGAAGGCGCAGGACATGGCTGCCGCGCTGCAGGAAGCGATCACCAAGGATCCGTCCAAGGCGGCTGACCTGACCGCCAAGGTCCAGGCAGTGACAACCAAGTACCAGGGCGCCACGACACTCGCCGACGCCTGCAAGGCGTATGACGAGGTGACGGCCGCCATCAAAGGCTAAACGCCTAATTCGACTGGTTCAAGGGGGCGGTGGCGATGGGCTGCCGCCTCTTTGTTTTTGAGGGATGTGTTAGGGCGCGATACGCGCTCAGTTCGGCGCGATGGAGCCGACTTCGACGGCATCGACGCGCTTCAGGCTCATGCCGATGACCGGTACCAGCTGATCCTGGACACGTACGGCAACCGTCACGGTCATCGAATTGTCGTCGGGAATGCGGGCTTGCATGACGCCGCGCAACTGGTTGCGGTTGATGGTGAAGACCACCTTGCGGGCATCGACAACGTTGCCGCCGATGATATCGAGGCCGGCCCCGGCAGCGCCGCCCATGAAGGAACCCTTGTAATCGCGGCCCTTGCGCTCGATCTTGGCCGACATCGGCTGGGTGAACATGCCGACCCGGCAGCCGCCGTCCAGCGTCATGCCCATCTTGCCGTCCGGCGTGGAGCCGGTGAAGCTGCAGTTGAATTTCGTGCCCTTGTACTTGCCGGCGACGATTTCGCCCGGGCCGACCCATTTGCCTTCGGCCGACTGGAAGAACTGCTTGTCCGGCTCTGTAGCGGAAGCCCCCGAGGCGACACCGACGACTGCGGTGATCGCGACGGCCAGGGGCAAGATGCTGGACAGAATTACGCTTTTCATCGACGACACCCGGCAACAAAGATGCTGTTTGGAACCGGTTTGACCATGAAGAAGATTGGTTAATGCTTCGTCACTGCGGGGCCTCGAAACCGCGATCCGTTCGCCGTCCCGAAGAGTAAAACGCTATTTGCCGGGGCCGGGCGTCTCGGTGTCCTTCTTGGTGGCAAACGATGTCAGTGCCGAGAGGAAATCGCCCAGTCCCGGGCGCTTTGCCGCACTGAAGGGCAGGGGGCGCGCCGTTTCCATCGCCGCGATGCCGATGCGCGCCGTCATCATGCCGTTGACGACGCCCTCGCCAAGCTTGGCCGAAAGCCGTGCCGCCAGCCCATGGCCGACGATCTGCTGGACGAAACTGTCGCCGACGGCGATGGAACCGGTGACCGCCAGATGCGCCAGCACGCTGCGCGCCAGGCGGAAGAAACCCAGCGTTCCCGGCCGTCCGCCATAGAGTTCGGAGAGGCGGCGAATGAGGCGTCCGGCCTCGAACACGACATAGGCGACATCGACGAGCGCGCGCGGGCTGACCGCCGTGACCAGCGAGACGCGTTTGGCGGCTTCGAGAATCATCACCTTTGCCCTGGCATCGAGGGGGCCAAGAATTTCCGCTTCGGCCAGACGCACCAGATTGCCGCCGTCGATGATTTCACCGCGCAGTTCGGCCAGTGCGCGCCGGCCGGCCGCGGTTTCGGGCTTGGCCGCGACGAAAGCCGAAAGCTCGTCGACCACCGATCGTGCCGCCTTGGGATCGTCGCGCGCGATGGCATCGAGCGCGCGTTTCTGCAGTTTTTCGACTTCGGCAAGACGGGCGATGGCCAGGAATTCGCGAATCAGGATCACCAGAAGCGCCAGCAGCGCGATAACGGCCATGCCGGCGGCCAGCCAGCCCAGCCATTCGGCGCGGGCGAAGAGGTCGCGGATCAGCTGGTCGGTCCACAGGCCGACTGCCAGCGAAACCAGGACGCCTATGGCGCCAAAGAAGATGCTGCCGAACAGCGAGCGTTTCCTGGGGGCGACCGCCGGCGGCGGTTCGGCGGCAATGATGTCCGGCTCGTCGAAGACGTCGACGTCAGCCGGTATGACCAACGCGACATCGGTCTTCATCACGCGGGGTTTGCGCGAGAGTTCGGCCTGGCGCGCCTTCGGCGCCTCTTGCGTTGGCGCGGCTTCCGGCTCGATGCGGAATGCCGCCGGCTTGCGGGGCGCGGTCATGCCAGATGGTCTCCGATCAGGAACTGCAGGGCACGGTCGAGCCGGATATGCGGCAAAGACAGCGTGACGCCTTCGGCCGTGCGTTCGAGTTTTGGCGGACGGAACCGGACGAAACGGATTGCCGGGTCCGTGGAGTCCTGCCTGTGGTCGGGACCCAAAGTATCGAATACAGCATCAATCTTCTCCGGTAAGTCACCGGGAAATATGGCTGTTTCCGTCTTTCCATCAAACGTTTCGCCGTTGATCCTCTCTCCGGCGATCGGCGTGCCGATGATGACAGGCAAGGTTTCGCGGCCCTGCTTGACCATGCCCTCGCGGGTCGCCCGCACCGCCGCCATGGCGACCACGTCGACATCGGCGCCGGTGAAATTCGCCCGCGCCACGGCGCGATCTGCCAGTCGCCGAACGATGGCCTGCAACCGGTCATGGCTTTCGTGGTGCAGGTGATCGGCCTTGGTCGCGGCGACCAGGATGCGATCGATGCGCCGGGAAAACAGATCGGTGAGGAAGCTGCCCCGACCGGGGCGGAAACAGCTGAGAATCTCGGTCACGGCGCGCTCCAGGTCAGCCATGGCGCCGGGGCCGGCGTTCAGCGCCTGCATGGCATCGATGAGCACGATCTGGCGGTCGAGACGGGTGATGTGTTCGCGGAAGAAAGGCTTCACGACATGCGTCTTGTAGGCCTCGTAGCGCCTCTCCATCATGGCGTGCAGCGATCCCGGGCGCGGACGCCTGTCGAGGCCGGCCAGCGGCGCGAAGGTCAGCGCAGGCGAACCTTCGAGGTCGCCAGGCATCAGGAAACGGCCGGGCGGCAGGGTCGAAAGCGCGCGCTCGTCGAGCTTGCAGGCCTTGAGATAGGCGGCGAAGCTTTCGGCCAGGCGGCGTGCCGTCATCTCGTCGGCGTCGGCATTCGGGTCGATCTCGGCCGAAATCGCTTGCCAGGCCCGCGAAAGATCCTCGCGCACCGGCAAAGTGGCCATCTCGATGGCCTCGCGTGAAAAATCGGCGAAGGATTTGCCGAGCAGTGGCAGGTCGAGCAGCCATTCGCCGGGATAGTCGACGATGTCGACCGACAGTTTGCCGGATGAGAACATGCGGCTCCAGCCGGAGGCCGATTCGTATTCGATGGTCAGCCGCAGTTCCGAAATGGCGCGCGTCGAATCGGGCCAGACGCGGTCGTTGACCAATGCGGCGATGTGATCCTCGTACTGGAAGCGCGGCACGGCGTCGTCAGGCTGCTCTTCGAGGAAGGCGCGCGCGATGCGTCCGGATTTCTGCGCCTCGAACAGCGGCAGCCGTCCGCCATGGATCAGATTGTGGACCAGCGCGGAGATGAACACCGTCTTGCCGGCGCGCGAAAGGCCTGTAACGCCCAATCGCAGCGACGGTGAAAAAAGCCCGGTGGCGCGTCCCGACAGCGTATCGAGAGCAATCCTTGCCTCGTCGGTGAAGGTGGTCAGCGATGATGCCAAAATGTGATCTCTCGGGCTTCGGTCCGTCCGATATAGGCGTTGGAACCCGGCTTTGAAATGGTGCCGGAAATCGATGCTAGAGATCGGCCGGTGTCAGGAACGCTTCGAGATAACCCGCGTCCTGGCCCGCCTTCGTCAGATCATCCAGGAAACGCACGACCGCCAGGCCCGAAGTCGGAAACCCATGATTGAGCATGGCCCGCGCCGCCTCGTCGCCGTCGCCTGAGACAGCCATGGCAAGATCCTCCGTCATCGGGTTGTGGCCGATGACCAGCAGTGAACCCGGCCCGCCATGCTCCCGGATAAGACGGAGATAGCCGGCCGCGTCTTCGCTGTAGAGCGTGTCGAAAAACAGCACCTTGCCAGTGTCGGTCTGGCCGGCCAGCCCTTCGAGCGTTTCCTTGGCGCGCCTGGCGTTGGAGCACAATGTCAGGTCGGGGACATAGCCACGTGATCGCATGGCAGCGCCAATGATCTCGGCATCGGCGCGGCCGGATGCATCGAGCGGACGATCGAAATCGCGCATGCCGGGCAGCGCCCAGCCGGCCTTGGCGTGCCGCAACAGATAGAGCCTGCTCACCCAACCTCCAATGATGCCGAAGCCGAAGCCGCATCGCGATTAGCCACGAGAAGGGTGTTGCGCACAATGGTCCGTGTTCTTGCGTGCAAGGAATTGCGCATAACACCACGTGGCAAAGGGTTGCGGCGCTTTCGCCATCGAATCAGCAGCATTTCGCTCAAGCAAGTGCCGCTGGGGCACTTTAACAATTGCGTGAGCCGGTGGCCGATTGCGCTTGTGCAGGCGTCGGGCGGCGAATATATAGGCGCCAAATTTGGGGCAGTTTGGGTGAGTCGAATGAACGACATCGTTACCGCCGATTACGTACCCTCCGAAGACGAGCCGTTCATGAACGAACGGCAGAAATCCTACTTCCGCCTAAAGCTCGTCACCTGGAAAAATGACATATTGCGCGAAGCGCGCGAAACTCTCGAAATCCTGCAGCAGGAAAACGCCAACCATCCCGACCTCGCCGACCGCGCCTCTTCGGAAACAGACCGCGCCATCGAGCTCAGGGCCCGCGACCGTCAGCGGAAACTAATTTCAAAGATCGATTCGGCGCTGCAGCGCATCGATGAAGGCACTTACGGCTATTGCGAGGAAACCGGCGAGCCGATCGCGCTGAAGCGGCTCGACGCGCGTCCGATCGCCACCTTGTCGATCGAAGCGCAGGAACGGCACGAGCGCCGCGAAAAGGTCTATCGCGACGACTGACGTAGTGATTCTGAGCTGCCTGTCAGGGCAGTTTCGATGGAGTTGCAATAAAAATGGCCGGTTTTTTCCGGCCATTTTTATTGGTGCGTGGCAAATCCATTGCAGCAAGCGGAAGCAAACCTCGGCCAGATCGCCGGCCGGGCGGGGCGCCTCAGGCGCCAATCATCGCTTCTGGCTTGAAAGTTCGCCCAGAAGCTTGGTCATTTCATCGTCGAGCGACTGCGGCGCCTTGGCTGCCGGTTTGCCCACCGGGCCGCCGGAGCGGGGCTGGTCGAGCGAAACCTCAAGGTCCTTCATGAGCGCGTCGTCGATGCTGTCCTGCCTAGGCGGCGGTGGTGGCGCGTGCCTGACGGCATTGGCGTTGGCGGAGCCGTAGGCAGGCAGCGGCGTAACATTGGTCGATTGATAGGTTTGCGCTACCGGTTTCGGTGCGGGCACCGGGGCCGGTGGTGGCGCTGCCGGGCGCGGGCGGGCAGGCGGCGCTGCCGCGGTCACCGGTTGGGGCAGCGGTGCCGGTCGTGCCGGTGCGGGAACCGGCTGAGGCGGCCGCGGCTTTGCCGCTGGGGCCGCGGTGGCCGGGACAGGCTGCAGGCCGCCATCTCCCGTCAGCGCCGGACGGCGCGGGGCGGCAAGACGGATGTCGCGCTCGACGACGACGTCGGTCGGGCCGCCGATCAGAAGCAGATGCTCGATGTCGTCGCGGCGCACGAGCACCAGCCGGCGATGGCTGTCGACGGCGGTGGCGTCCATGACGGCGAGCCGGGTCTTGCGGTTCCGGCCACCGGCGACAAACGTGCCAAAGGTCAGGTTGCGCACGAGCCTGATGATGACGAGCACGATGACCAGCAGGATCAGCGCCGCGAAGGTCCACAGGAGTGCCGCCGCATAACCAGGGCCCGCCACGCTATCCAGCCACTGCATTGGTTTCCCCTGATCGGTTTTGGAAAGTGACGCGACACTAGACCGTTGGGACTAGCTACCGCAAGTTGCCTTTCACGCATCGTGAACAGCTTGAAACACGGCCGGCATCATTTTTATCTGACATTTGCCGCCCGGGCCTTTTCCGGACTAGGAGAATATGATTCAACCGGCTAAAGCGCGTCGCGCTGAAGCGGATTCATGCGACGCGCTTTAGGTCCTTGTTTTCATGCATGCCGTTTTCCCAAAACCGAAGTCACTTTTGGGCGACATGCATTAGGGGCGGGTGTCGGAACATCGGACTTCACGAGCAGGGGGCATATGGCCAAGGAAGCGCGCGGCGATTTCTATCCGGTACCGATCGTCGACCAGAATACGCGACCGGGTGCGGTCACCCGGCTCATCATCTTCATCGTCGTTCTGACGGGCGCCGCGATCGTTTTCGGCCTGTTCCGCGAGCGCCTCGGCGACCCGTTCCTGCTCGGCATGCTGGGCGTGCTGGCGATGATCGGCGTCGGCTTCCTGTTCGCGACGGCGATCGGCTTCGTACAGGTGACGCCGCGTTCGACCGGCGATGAACTGTCCAAGGCGTTCGTCGATTCGATGGGGCAAGGCCTGCTGGTGACGGACACCAAGGGCCGCGTCGTCTACGCCAACCGGGCCTATGCCGACATGACCGGAGCCTCCTCGGCCGCCGACCTGAAGACGGTCGAAGGGCTGCTTTCGGATGTTCCCGAGGCCTCGGTGACCATTTACCGGCTGGCCTCCGGCCTGCGTGACGGCCAGCCGGGCGACGGCGAGTTTCGGCTGGCGCAGTCGATCCGGCCCGGCGCCGAACCGGGCGCCCGCTGGTACAGGGCGCGTGCCCGCACGTTCAGCGTTCCGGGCCAGCGATTGCCGATGCTGGCTTGGCAACTCGCCGACATTTCGCAGGAACGGGCCGAGCAGGAGCGTTTCTTCCTCGATTTGCAGAAGGCCATCGATCATCTCGACCACGCCCCGGCCGGCTTCTTTTCCGCCGATCAGGACGGCCGTGTCACCTACATCAACGCCACGCTGGCGGAGTGGCTGGGCATCGATCTCGCCAGTTTCACTCCTGGCGCCGTGACCTTGCCGGATATCGTTGCCGGCGACGGCATGGCGCTGGTGCGCTCGGTCAAGGCCGACCCCGGCACGACACGTAACGCGGTCATCGATCTCGACCTGACGACGATGACGGGAGAGGCGCTGCCGGTGCGCTTCATGCATCGCGTTTCGGCCAGCCGCGAAGGTGTCGGCGGCCCGACGCGCACGATCGTGCTCAACCGCACGCAGGGCGAGGATGCCTCGGCCGATCTGCGCGCTTCGGAAGTGCGCTTCACCCGCTTCTTCAATTCGACGCCAATGGCGATCGCGGGTGTCGATGCCAGCGGGCGCATCCTGCGCACCAACGCGCCGTTCCTGTCGCTGTTTTCCTCGGTCGTCGACCGGGACGCCGTGGATCGCCGCGTGCGGCTCGATACGGTGATCCATGAACGCGAGCGGCCGGCCTTTGCCGCCGCATTCGAGAAAGCTCGGCAGCGGCAGGCCGACATCGAGCCGATCGACACCGTGCTGCCCGGCAACGAAGAGCGGCACATCCGATTCTACGTCAATGCCGTCGCCGACGGCACCGGCGGCGAGGGTGCCGAGGAATCGGCCATCGTCTACGCCGTCGACACAACCGAGCAGAAGGCGCTCGAAGGGCAGATGGCGCAAAGCCAGAAGATGCAGGCGGTCGGGCAACTCGCCGGTGGCATCGCCCACGATTTCAACAATGTGCTGACCGCCATCATCATGGCGTCGGACCTGCTTTTGACCAATCACCGGCCGTCGGACCCATCCTTCCCTGACATCATGAACATCAAGCAGAATGCCAACCGGGCGGCCTCGCTGGTCAGGCAGTTGCTGGCCTTCTCGCGCAAGCAGACGCTGCGGCCGGAAGTGCTGAACCTGACCGATGTGCTCGCCGATCTCAGGATGCTGCTTGCCCGCCTGGTCGGCAACGACATCAAGCTGAAGATCGACCACGGCCGCGACCTGTGGCCGGTCAAGGTCGATATCGGCCAGTTCGAGCAGGTGGTGGTCAATCTGGCGGTCAACGCGCGCGACGCGATGCCCGCCGGCGGCGATCTTACCGTGCGCACCCGCAACGTCACCGCCGAGGAGTGCAAGACCTTCCCGTATCGCGAACTTACCGCGGCCGACTATGTCGTGGTCGAAGTCGAGGACACCGGCAGCGGCATAGCGCCTGACGTGCTGAAGAAGATCTTCGAGCCCTTCTTCACCACGAAGGAGGTCGGCAAGGGCACGGGCCTTGGCCTGTCCATGGTCTACGGCATCATCAAGCAGACCGGCGGCTTCATTTTCTGCGATTCCGAAGTCGGCAAGGGATCGACCTTCCGCATCTTCCTGCCACGTCACATCGCGGAAGCGAAGAAGGCGGACGAACCCGGGGAAGCGCCGAGCGCAGCGCCGGTCAAACCAATCGATAACACCAAGGACCTGTCCGGGTCAGCCACGGTGCTGCTGGTCGAGGACGAGGATGCCGTGCGCATGGGCGGCATGCGGGCCCTGATTTCGCGCGGCTATACGGTGCACGAGGCATCCTCCGGCGTCGAGGCGCTGGAAGTGTTCGAAGCCCTGGGTGGTAAGGTCGATATCGTCGTTTCCGACGTGGTGATGCCGGAAATGGACGGGCCGACCCTGCTTGGCGAATTGCGCAAGCGCCAGCCGGACATCAAGTTCGTCTTCGTGTCCGGCTATGCCGAGGACGCATTCGCCAGGAACCTGCCGGCCGACGCGCATTTCGGTTTCTTGCCGAAGCCGTTCTCGCTCAAGCAACTGGCGACGATCGTCAAGGATGTGCTTGAGTCTTAGAAATACTGGCTAGGCGGCTTCCCGCTTCAGCGTCACCTGCTCGTCGATGCTGGGCCTGTGGCCCCGCAGATAGAGCGCGCAGGTGGTGCGCAGCATGGAGGCGAAATTGGGGATCTCGCCGTTGATCTCGATGGCTTCGTCATAGAGTTTCGAGATGAATTTCGGCGTCGTCAGGTTCTGGCTTTCGGCGATTTCGTCGAGCAAGGCCCAGAACGTCGCCTCGAGCTGGATGCTGGTCGAATGTCCATCAATGCGGATCGACCGGTTGATCTGGCGATAGCCTTCCGGATCCTGTGCGGCAAACACTCTGCACATCGTTACCTCCCGTTTTTGTTGATCTTGGGCGTCGACGGAGCCATCGGCGCCTTTTGAACACTGCCTGCGATTTCATCTTCGACCGGACGGTCGACAACGGCAATCGGACTTTCGTCCTTAATGTATGTCCCCGGTTTCCGATCCTATGCGTGGTAATCGGCTGCCACCACCTTATCTCGACCGGCGCGCATAATCACCTTCGAAAGCACGAACGCTGCGGAGTCTGATTTGGCGAAGGCGATCCACACCATGATCCGGGTTCTCGACGAGGCCCAGTCCATCCATTTCTACACCAGGGCGTTCGGCCTGGAGTTTGCCCAACGGCTGGATTTCGAGACGTTCACGCTGATCTACCTCAGCAATGCCGATACGCCTTTCGAAGTCGAGTTGACCGTCAATAAGGGCCGGCAGGAGCCCTACGCGCTTGGCGATGGCTATGGCCACCTCGCTGTCTCGGTCGCCGATCTCGACAGCGAACATGATCGCCTCGGCGCGCTTGGCCTGAACCCGAAGAAGATCGTCGAGTTCAACCGCGACGGTTCGCTGATCGCCCGCTTTTTCTTCATCGAGGACCCCGACGGTTACAAGATCGAGGTCCTGCAGCGTGGAGGGCGCTTCCAATAGGGGGATTATTCGGTCGTGCCCATCGGCGCGGACGCCAGCAACGGCACTCCTAGGGGTGCAAATAGCAAGCAGGGAGGAACAAAATGGTCACGATCTATGACGGGAAGCCTGGACTTTCACGTCGTGAACTTCTCAAGCGCGGCAGCATCGGCGCGTTGCTCGTCATCTCCGGCAGCGCGGTCATCAGCCCGGAGCACGCCTGGGGGCTGGAAACCTCGGCGTTGAAGGCGGAGACGATGGCGACGCTGATCCAGGTGGCGCGCGACATCTATCCGCACGACCAGGTGCCGGACAAATATTACGCCATCGCCGTCAAGGGCCATGACGAGATGGCCGCCAAGGATCCTGCTCACAAGGAGCTGATCGAGAAGGGCATTGCCGAACTCGACAAGAAGGCCGGCAAGGGTGGTTATCGCGGGCTCGGCTGGGAAGAGCAGCGTGTGGCGCTGCTCACCGAGATCGAGAAGACGCCTTTCTTCCAGGCGGTTCGCGGCGGCCTCGTTGTCAGCCTCTACAACCAGAAGGAGGTGTGGCCGATCTTCGGCTACGAGGGCGAGTCCTACTCGAAGGGCGGCTACATCGCGCGCGGTTTCAACGACATCGAGTGGCTCTGAGCCCGATCGTTCCGATAATCCGCAAACAGGAATTCATGGGAGGAAACCATGGCAGCTTCATTTGATCTGAAAAACGACGACGTTGTCGTCATCATCGGCTCCGGTGCCGGCGGCGGCACGCTTGGCAACGAACTGGCACAGAAGGGCATCGATGTCGTCATCCTCGAGGCGGGCGCCCGCCACGAGTATGAGGACTTCATCAATGACGAGTGGGACTCGTTCACCCAGCTCGCCTGGAAGGACAAGCGCACCACCTCCGGCGACTGGCGGGTGGCCAAGGATTTCCCGAACCTGCCGGCCTGGATCGTCAAATCGGTCGGTGGTTCGACCACGCACTGGGACGGCGCCTCGCTGCGCTTCCAGGAGCATGAGTTCAAGACGGCGTCGACCTACGGCAAAGTGGAAGGCGCGAACCTGCTCGACTGGCCGATCACGCTGGCCGAGATGGAGCCTTACTACGCCAAGGCGGAAGCCAAGATGGGCGTCACCGGCACCAATGGCTGGCCGCGCCTGCCGGGCAACAACAATTTCAAGGTGTTGAAGGCCGGCGCCGACAAGCTCGGCTACAAGGAATGCCATACCGGCAACATGGCGATCAATTCGGTCGAGCGCGACGATCGCAACTCCTGTCAGCAGACCGGCTTCTGCTTCCAGGGCTGCAAATGGGGCGCCAAATGGTCGACGCTCTATACCGAAATCCCGAAGGGCGAGGCGACAGGGCACCTCGAAGTCCGGCCGAATGCCATGGTGATCAAGATCAACCACGACGCCAGCGGCAAGGTGACCGGCGTCGTCTACGCCGACAAGGACGGCAAGCTACAAGAGCAGAAGGCTCGCATCGTCGCCGTGGCCGGCAATTCGATCGAGAGTCCGCGCCTGCTGCTCAATTCGCAATCGAGCAAATTCCCGCACGGGCTTGCCAATTCGTCAGGGCAGGTGGGCAAGAACTACATGCGCCACACCACCGGCTCGGTCTATGCCATCTTCGACAAGCCGGTGCATATGTATCGCGGCACCACCATGGCCGGCATCATCCGCGACGAGGCGCACCATGATCCATCGCGCGGTTTCGTCGGCGGCTACGAGTTCGAGACGCTGTCGCTCGGCCTGCCATTCATGGCGGCCTTCCTCAATCCCGGCGGCTGGGGACGCTCCTTCACCACGGCGCTCGACCACTACGACCACATGGCCGGCCTGTGGATCGTCGGCGAGGATATGCCGCGCGAGGAGAACCGCATTACGCTGCATGCCGACGAGAAGGACGAGCACGGCATGCCCATCGCCGACGTGCATTTCGACGACCACCCGAACGACACGGCGATGCGCAACCATGCCTACAAGCAGGCGTCAGCACTTTACGATGCGGTCGGTGCCACACGCACCTTCCCGACGCCGCCCTATCCCTCGACCCACAATCTCGGCACCAACCGGATGAGCGAGAAGGCGGAAGACGGCGTCGTCAACAAGCATGGCCAGGCGCACGATATCAAGAACCTGTTCGTGTCGGACGGAAGCCAGTTCACGACAGGTGCCGCAGAAAACCCGACCCTGACCATCGTGTCGCTGGCGATCCGCCAGGCCGATTATATCGCCGCCCAGATGTCGGCGAAAACCATCTGACCTCCCCGACTGCCTGCTGGCGCGGAACCTGACATGGTTCCGTGCCTTTTTTGTCTGTTGGACGTTACGCCCCGACCGGCTGGCCGTCCTTGCGGCGGATGGCGACGACCGATGGCCGCGGCGGCTGGCCGTCCTTGAAATCGGGCCACAGCGACTGTGCCTTGTCGAGCGTTTCGGCATCCTCGGAGGGATGCTGGACGGAAAGGAACAGCGTCGTGCCATCCGGGGTGAAGCAAGGGCCGGTCGCTTCCGCGCCATGCGGGCAGGTGAACAGCAGCTTTGGCAGGCCGCGCGCGGGGCCTTCCGTGTCGACGCCATAGACGCCGTCCGGCAGGTCGAAATCATTGGCGCCATCGGTCGCCACCCAGAGCCGGCCGGCCAGGTCGAAGGTGATGTTGTCGGGGCAGACAAACCAGCCATTGTCCGACGTGTCGGGATGGAAGGTTGCGCCGACTTTCGCGTCCTTGGGATTGCCGCAGAGCACGAACAGGTCCCAGGCATATTTGTCGGCGGTGTGATCGGCCTCGGTGCCGCGTCCGCCAGGCGGAATCAGCTCGACGATGTGGCCCCAGAGGTTTTCCGGCCGCGTGTTGGCCGGATTGACCTTGGATTCGTCGCGCTTCTTGTTCTTGGTCATGACGGCGTAGACGCGGCCGGTGACCGGATTGGTCTCTATGTCCTCCGGCCGGTCCATCGGGGTCGCGCCGATGGCATCCGCCGTCAGCCGTGTCTTCAACAGCACCTCGGCCTGGTCGGCAAAGCCGTTCTCGGGTGTGAGCTTGCCCTGGCCGTGAACCAGCGGCAGCCAGGTCATCGAGCCATCGGCGTCGTAACGGGCGACCGAGAGCACGCCATCGTCCAGGAGGCCGTTGCTGGAGGCCGGGTTCGCCTTGTCGTAGGCCTTGTTCGAGACGTAGCGGTACATGTATTCGAAATAGTCGTCGTCGCCCATGTAGACGACGATGCGGCCGTCCTTGTTGAGGACAACGGTGGAGGCCTCGTGCGACATGCGGCCAAGGGCCGTGCGCTTCACCGGCTTCGATTGGGGATCATAAGGGTCGATCTCGACCACCCAGTCGAAGCGGTTCGGCTCGTTCGGCTCCTTGTCGATGTTGAAGCGGTCGTGGAAACGGCCACGGCCGTAGATGTCGGAACCATCGAAGCCGTAGCGGTCGAGAATGTCCGCGGTCGGCGCCTTCTTCGGGTCACCGCCGAACAGGTCGGAAACACCTTCCTCGCAAGTCAGCACGGTGCCCCATGGCGTAAAACCGCCGCTGCAATTGTAGCTGGTGCCGAGCACTTTTGTGCCGGTCGCATCCGCCGAGGTCTTCATCAAGGCATGGCCGGCCACCGGTCCGGAAACCGTCATTTCGGTGTTGGCCGTAATGCGGCGGTTGAGCGGGCTGTCCTCGACGGTTTGCCACTTGCCGTCCTTGAGCATGATCTCGACGATCGAATGGCCCATCGCCGCCAGGCCGAGATCGACCTGTTCCTTGTTCATCGCCTTGCCGGCATCGTCCTCGGTCATGCCTGGGAACATCACATTGGGCGAGATGTACTCGTTGTTGACGCAAAGCAGGCCATGGTCGGAGTTCACCGAACCCTTTGGCAGCGGCAGGAAGGCGATGTAATCGCAGTTATAGCCGAAGCGCTTTTCCTGTTCGGCGGCTGGAACCGTGTTGCCGTCGAAATCCGGCAGGCCGGCGACAAGCGGATCGCCCCAGCGTGCGACAACAGTTGTTTCATAACCTTCCGCGGCGGCGTGGGTCTTGTCATAGACGCGCTTCAGTTCGGGAAAGCCGAGTGTGGAAAGTGCTGCAGCCGCATGCGTCTCGCCGGCAAACAACGAGCCGACAAAGCTGCCGCCGGCGATCAGGGCGCCGGATGCAAGGCTGCCTTTCAGGAGCGTCCGGCGCGAGACGCGCTCGGCGATGATTTCGCGAATGACAGGGGAGGATGAAGACGGGAAGTTGGCCATGTGTCTGCCTCTCGATGTGGATGGGTGACGGCGCACCGCTGCCTATCCAGCTTCGGCAACATCCAGATGACATGAGAAGGCGGACACGGCTTGCCGGCCGCACGGAGGCGGCGCCATCGCCAGAGGGAAGGCCTACTGATTGCTGCCCTTGGTGCAGGTCGAGGCGGTGAAGGCGCCGTCGGGCTGCTTCATGATGATGTCGAAGGAGGGCGGGTTCTGGCCATCCAGTGTCGCCTGGGTCATCGACAGCGAGTTGCCGCCGGCGGTGTAGCCACCAAGCGGTCCCAGCCAGGAGATCACGCCGTTTGCATCCATCTGGTAGTTATAGCCCTGTTGGACGGTCCCGAAGGTGACAGGGCCGGTGTAGACATTTCCCTTGATGGTGATGTCGCCAAGGTTGAGGAACATGCCGAGCAGGTAGACTTCACAGTGATAGGTGCCGTCAGGCATCTTGCCGTCACTGAAGTCGGCCCGTGCGGCCCCGGTCGCTGTCGCCAGAAACACTATGCCGATAGAAATGCGTGAAATCAGGGATGTCATGACGTTGCTCGGTTGAGGCGCGAGCTTGCCCTATTTTTGCGCTGTGCCGCAACATTTGTCGTCCGCGACCCGCGCGCAAAGGCCAAAATCTAGGCACTTGGTGAAATTGGGCGAAAATTAGGCAGATGCCTTGTGCGCTGCGCAAATTTCCCTCAACCAATTTTTAACCGGCTCTCTTTTGTTTGTTCAATCTAATATAATAACAGGCTGATAATGTTTGGCTATTTGCCGCTTTTCAGCATTCCCGCAGCGGTTGGCATGCGGGTTGCATTGCATTGTTGCGGTGCAATCAACGAGCTTGGGAGTCTTCCGTATGAGGGGTAATTTCTCGACAATAACAAAAATGTTTTCGGCAAGCGTGGTCGCCGCCGGCTTGCTGATGTCCGCACCCGCCAGGGCGGCTGAGGACACGATCAAGGTCGGCATCCTGCATTCGCTGTCGGGGACCATGGCGATTTCGGAGACGACGCTGAAGGACGCCATGCTGATGCTTATCGAGCAACAGAACGCCAAGGGCGGCCTGCTCGGCAAGAAGCTGGAGGCCGTGGTTGTCGATCCGGCTTCCAACTGGCCGCTGTTCGCCGAAAAGGCACGCGAGCTGATTTCGAAGGACAAGGTCGCGGCGGTGTTCGGCTGCTGGACCTCGGTGTCGCGCAAATCGGTGCTGCCGGTGTTCTCCGAACTCGACAACATCCTGTTCTATCCCGTCCAGTATGAGGGCGAGGAAAGCGAGCGCAACGTGTTCTACACCGGTGCGGCTCCGAACCAGCAGGCGATCCCTGCCGTCGACTATCTGATGAGCAAGGACGGCGGCTCGGTGAAGCGTTGGGTGCTGGAAGGCACCGACTACGTCTATCCGCGCACCACCAACAAGATCCTGGAAGCCTACCTGAAGTCCAAGGGCGTCGCAGCCGAGGACATCATGACCAACTACACGCCGTTCGGCTTCTCCGACTGGCAGACCGAAGTCTCGGCGATCAAGAAGTTCGGTTCTGCCGGCAAGAAGACCGCCGTCGTCTCGACCGTCAACGGTGACGCCAATGTGCCGTTCTACAAGGAACTCGGCAACCAGGGCATCAAGGCCGAGGACATCCCGGTCATGGCATTCTCGGTCGGCGAGGAAGAGCTGGCCGGTCTCGACACCAAGCCGCTGGTCGGCCATCTCGCCGCCTGGAACTATTTCGAGAGCGTCAACACGCCTGAGAACAAGAAGTTCATCGCCGACTGGCACAAGTTCATCAAGAACAACAAGCGCACCACCAACGACCCGATGGAAGCACACTATATCGGCTTCAATATGTGGGTGAAGGCGGTCGAGAAGGCCGGCACCACCGATCCGGACAAGGTCATCGATGCCATGATCGGCGTTTCGGTGCCGAACCTGACCGGCGGCTATTCGACGATGATGCCGAACCACCACATCACCAAGCCGGTGCTGATCGGTGAAATCCAGGCCAATGGCCAGTTCGAAACGGTTTCGAAGACACCGGGCCTGGTGATGGGCGACGAATGGTCCGACTACCTGCCCGACTCCAAGGACCTGATTTCCGATTGGCGCGCGCCGCTCAGCTGCGGCAACTTCAACGTCAAAACCGGCAAGTGCGGCGGCAAGGGCACGAACTGATCCTCCCGGGCTAGACCGTCCGGTCCATGCCCAAGACCGCGCGCGTCCGGATGGTTTCCTCCACTGTCCGGACGCCCACTCAACCTTCAAGGGTCACCAAGAGCCGATGAAGATTTTGCATGCGATGGGCCTGGCGCTTTTGTTCCTGCTGACGACGCTGTCGTCTTCGGGCGCTGCGGAAGCCGATCTGCGTGCCATTATCGCCAAGTTCGCGACAGTAACGGACTTTTCCGAGACGGGAGCCGTCGTTCACGAATTGACAGCCACAGGGGATCCCGCTGTCGAACGGGCGCTTGCTGCATTGGCTGACGGCAATCTCTACATTCGCACGGCTGACTCGATGGTGTTTGTCGGCAAGGAGGGCGATGAAGGCGTCCAGCTTTTTGACCCGCTGAGCGGCGAGGCAGCGGGCGAGGCCTCCGAAGACGACATAACCAAAATCACTGTCAACAACACCTTGCGCCGCGCCATTCGCGATGCATTGGGCACGTTGACGCTTGGGTCCAAGGATCCGACGGTCCGCATCGCCGCCGCCGACACTATGTTCAAGACACCTGATGCCGCCAATATCGAGCCGCTCGACGCAGCGATCGCCAGTGAAACCGTGGCGAGCGTCAAGGCTCTGCTGGAGCAGGCGCGTGCCGCGTCCATACTGGTTTCAGACAAGCCCGATGCAGACAAGCTCGCGGCAATCGCCCTGATCGGTGCGCGTGGCGACCGCAACGCGGTTTCGCTGCTCACCTCCGTCGAGGCCAACGCCTCTGGAGCAGTCAAGGAAGCGGCGACGGCTGCGATCGCCAACATCAATTCGACGCTGGCCTTCTGGGATGCCGGCCAGAACATCTGGTACGGCATTTCGCTGGGCTCGGTGCTGCTGCTCGCCGCGATCGGGCTTGCCATCACCTTCGGCGTCATGGGCGTCATCAACATGGCGCATGGCGAGATGGTCATGCTTGGCGCCTACACGACCTTCGTCGTCCAGCAGGTGATCCGCACCTCCTTTCCCGGCCTGTTCGACTGGTCTCTGGTCATCGCGCTGCCGCTAGCCTTCCTGGTCGCAGCACTTGTCGGCCTGGTCATCGAGCGCGGCGTTATACGCTTCCTCTATGGCCGTCCGCTGGAGACGCTGCTGGCGACCTGGGGCGTTTCGCTGATCCTGCAGCAGGCGGTGCGTTCGATCTTCGGGCCGACCAACCAGGAGGTCGGCAACCCCTCCTGGATGTCGGGTTCGTTCGACGTCGGGCAGCTGGCCATCACCTGGAACCGTCTGTGGATCCTGGTTTTCGCGCTCACGGTCTTCGGTGTGTTGCTTTACGTGATGAAGCGCACGCCCTGGGGCTTGCAGATGCGTGCCGTCACCGCCAACCGGCGCATAGCCGCTTCGATGGGCATCAGGACACCGTGGGTCGACGCGCTGACATTCGCGCTCGGATCTGGCATTGCCGGTATCGCCGGCGTCGCGCTCAGCCAGATCGACAATGTCTCGCCCAATCTCGGCCGCGGCTACATCATCGACAGTTTCATGGTCGTCGTCTTCGGCGGCGTCGGCAATCTCTGGGGCACGCTGGTCGGCGCCTTTTCGCTCGGCATCGTCAACAAGGTCCTCGAACCCTATGCCGGCGCCGTGCTCGGCAAGATCGTCGTGCTGGTGCTGATCATCCTGTTCATCCAGAAGCGCCCGCGCGGCCTGTTCGCGCTCAAGGGCAGGGCGGTGGAAGCATGATCACGGGACGTTTCTTCGCCGCAGGCGCTGACCGCCGCATCGCCATCACCATCTTCATCCTGCTGGCTGCGGCCATTGTCGTGCCGCTGCTCAACCTGGCGGTGTCGCCGACCAGCGCCTTCTACGTCCCGGCCTATATCGTGGCGCTGACCGGCAAATATCTCTGCTATGCGCTGCTGGCGCTCGCGCTCGACCTGGTCTGGGGCTATTGCGGCATCCTCTCGCTCGGCCACGGCGCCTTCTTCGCGCTCGGCGGCTATGCGATGGGCATGTATCTGATGCGCCAGATCGGCTCACGCGGCGTCTATGGCAACCCGATCCTGCCGGATTTCATGGTCTTCCTGAACTACAAGGAATTGCCGTGGTTCTGGTATGGTTTCGACCATTTCTGGTTCGCCGCGCTCATGGTGCTGGCAGTGCCCGGCCTGCTCGCCTTCGTCTTCGGCTGGTTTGCCTTCCGCAGCCGCGTCACCGGCGTCTATCTCTCCATCATCACCCAGGCGATGACCTATGCGCTGCTGCTGGCCTTCTTCCGCAACGATATGGGTTTCGGCGGCAATAACGGCCTGACCGATTTCAAGGATATTCTGGGCTTCAACGTGCAGGCCGACGCGACGCGTTCGGCGCTGTTCGCGGCCAGCGCGGTGATGCTGGCGTTCGCCGTGTTCATCACCTGGGCGATCGTCGGCTCCAAATACGGCAAGCTGCTGATGGCCGTGCGCGACGCCGAGAGCCGCACGCGCTTCCTCGGCTGGCGGGCGGAGAACGTAAAGCTGTTCGCCTTCACCGTATCGGCCGTCATGGCCGGCATTGCCGGAGCGCTCTACGTGCCGCAGGTCGGCATCATCAATCCCGGCGAGTTCGAACCGTCCAATTCGATCGAGGTGGTGATCTGGGCGGCCGTCGGCGGGCGCGGCACCATTGTCGGTCCGATCATCGGCGCGCTGCTCGTCAATGCCGGAAAATCCTGGTTCACCGGCGTGCTGCCGGAACTCTGGCTGTTTGCGCTGGGCGGCCTGTTCGTTGCCGTCACGCTGCTCCTGCCGAAGGGCATTATCGGCATGTGGGATAGCTGGCGCGGCAATGCGAAGGCGTTGCGCGCAGCCTCCATTGCTGAAGAAGCCGGCACCGAGGTTGGAGGGGCGACCGCGACTTCGAAGCCCGCTCGCTCGCCAGCGAGAAATCCAGGCGAATGGTCCTGGTCCGACCCCGAGCCGCAGGCGGCGGAGTAGGCGACCATGAGCAAATCGAACACCATCCTCTATCTCGACGGCGTCTCGGTCTCCTTCGACGGCTTTCGCGCCATCAACAATCTGTCGCTGGTGCTCGACAAGGGTGAGATGCGCGCCATCATCGGCCCCAACGGCGCCGGCAAGACGACGATGATGGACATCGTCACCGGCAAGACGCGGCCCGACGAGGGCGAAGTGTTCTTCGACGGCCAGGTGGATCTCACCAGGCATGACGAGGCCGAGATCGCCATGATGGGCATCGGCCGCAAATTCCAGAAGCCGACGGTCTTCGAGAGCCACACGATCGAAGAAAACCTGATGCTGGCGCTGAAGGGCCCGCGTTCGATCTTCCCGGCGCTTTTTCATCGCCGCTCGGCGGCCGAGGCGCGGCAGATCGACGACATTCTCGGCATCATCCGGCTGGGTGACAAGCGCCATGAGCTGGCGGCCAATCTCAGCCACGGCCAGAAACAGTGGCTGGAGATCGGCATGCTGTTGGCACAGGATCCAAAGCTGCTTTTGGTGGACGAGCCGGTGGCCGGCATGACCGATGCCGAGACCGAGGAGACCGCGCGACTGCTCAAGGACATTGCGCGCGACCATTCGGTTATCGTCGTCGAGCACGACATGCATTTCGTGCGCGAACTCGGCGTCAAGGTAACCTGTCTGCATGAGGGCTCGGTGCTGTCGGAAGGCACACTCGATTTTGTCTCGGCCGACGAGCGCGTTGTCGAAGTCTATCTGGGGAGATGAGCATGGTCTGGCGAGTTCAATTCCATCGCTTCGATCTTTCGGTTCTCCGGTTCTGGAAAAGGCGCTGAGACATGCTCGAAGTT
Source organism: Mesorhizobium sp. AR02 (assembly GCF_024746835.1). NCBI lineage: Bacteria > Pseudomonadati > Pseudomonadota > Alphaproteobacteria > Hyphomicrobiales > Phyllobacteriaceae > Mesorhizobium > Mesorhizobium sp. AR02. The sequence continues at coordinate 6,446,085 of NZ_CP080531.1, forward strand.
TCAAACGCCACGCTCCATTACGGCGCCGCCCAGGCGCTGCGCGGCGTTTCGCTGAAGGCGGGCGCCGGCAAGATTACTTGCGTGCTCGGCCGCAACGGCGTCGGCAAGACCAGTTTGATGAGATCGATCGTCGGCCACCACCGGCTGACGAGCGGAAGCGTTGCCTTCGAGGGGAAGGCGCTCGACCGGAGCGCGGCGTATGACCGCGCCCGGTCGGGCATCGCATTCGTACCGCAGGGCAGGGAGATCTTTCCCCTGCTCACTGTGCGCGAAAACCTGGAATCGGGTTTTGCACCTTTGAAGCGTGCCGACCGCAACGTGCCGGCGCATGTCTTCGAGCTGTTTCCGGTGCTGAAGCAGATGCTCGGCCGCCGTGGCGGCGATCTTTCCGGCGGTCAGCAGCAGCAACTTGCCATCGGCAGGGCGCTGGTGATGCGGCCGAAGCTGCTGGTGCTGGATGAGCCCACCGAAGGCATACAGCCGTCGATCATCAAGGATATCGGTCGCGCCATCCGTTACCTGCGCGACCAGGCCGGCATCGCGGTGCTGCTGGTCGAACAATATCTCGACTTCTGCCGCGAGCTTGCCGATGAGGTCAACATCATGGACCGCGGCCAGATCGTCCACACAGGCCCGGCGGAAGATTTAGACCGGGCTGAAGTACGCAAGTTCCTTACCGTCTAGAATCGAAGCTGGACTTCGGCAGACGATCCAAAGTCCCTGGCAAGTCCAATATTTCTTCCATCCAGCGATCTGCATCTCTGGCGCGCCAGAGACTGCATGCTAGTCTTTTGTTGGCTTTGTGAGTCGGCCGCTTCCGTATCAGTCTGGTTATCGCAGATCGAGGGCGCGCCGAAGGCCGGGCAAGTTCCACGCAAGCAAGGCTTCCTAGCTTCCCTCCTGCGATCTCTGTCGTTCAACGCGTTTGGGCACACAGGCTAAGGGACAGCCATGGAACGTTACGTCGAGGACTACCAGAAGCGGCGGCTTACCGAACGCGTCGACATCATCGCCGCCATAAACATCCTGCGATCACAGGGCTGCGACTACGACGATTTGATCGAGGAGATCACCAAGGTGTTCTACGTCGACCTCGATACCTTCAACGAAATCGTCATGGCGGCATAGAGCCGCTTTCGCCTAAAGCGCGTCGCGCTGAAACGGATTCAGGTGACGCGCTTTAGGTCTTTGATTTGATGCATGTCATACTTCCAAAACCGAGGTCACTTTTGGGCGACATGCATTGTCCAGCAATCACAGGCTCGGCATTGATACGCGCGGTCAACTCGCGCGCCGGAATGGCGAGGCGGTGACGCGGTTGCGGCCGCCGCGCTTGGCGTCATAGAGCGCCTTGTCGGCGGCGCTGAGCACCTTGTCGAAGCTGAGCCCCTCTTTGCTGCCAAACGCGAAACCGGCGCTGACCGTGCATCTCAAGGATCCCGTTTCGGTTTCTATCAGGCGCGTCGCGAAAGCGGTCCGGATGCGCTCTGCCGCTTGCTCAACCGTCTCCGGCAGAGTGCGTTTCAACACCAGTGCGAATTCCTCGCCGCCCATGCGCGCGGCGACGTCGGTCTGGCGAAGATTGCCGGCGAGTTCCCCGGCGAACACCTTCAGCACCTCGTCGCCCGCCGCGTGGCCGAACTCGTCGTTGATGGCTTTGAAATTGTCGAGGTCGAAGACGATCACAGCGGTAAAGGCGCCGACCGGGACATTGCCATGCAGGTCAAACAGCGCGCGCCGGTTGAGCAGGCCGGTCAAGGGATCGGTGAGAGCGTTGCGGCGGTGGTGCCTGGCCAGACGCCCCTGGTTGAGCGCAAGCGACAGGGCGCCAATACCCGTCATGCTGGCGATGACGACGATGAGGCTCAGTTCCTCCGCCCAGTTGCTGGGCGCATGTCCGAGAACCAGCTTGCCGTCCCATGCCAGGACCGCCGCGCACAGCATGAAGGAAACGGCGGTGGCCGAATAGAGCGTGGTGATGCCGATCGTCAAGGCAGGGGCTTCGTCGCGGCCCCTCCAGTATTCGAACGCCGTCGCGAACAGCAGCAGGGCGGCGAACAGGTTCTCGAACATGAAGCCGAGGCCGTCATAGCCCAGAGCCATGGCAGGCAGCGCCACCACCAGCGAGGCACAGCCCCACAGTGCCCGCGGCAGCGGCGAGCCGCCGGTTCTGAACTGGTAGGCCGCGCCCAACATGGTCGAGAAACCGAGCAGCAGGAGGGCAAGGGTGGCGATGCCGAGCAGGCGCCCGGGCATGTCGATATAGGCGTCATAGACAAAGATATCGCCGACCACGAACACCAGGCTGATCGCCCATGTCAGCAGGAATTTTTCCGTGCGGGCGGTCAGCCACATGCCGAACAATGTCAGGCTCAGGCAAGCTGCGGAGAAACCGACAGCCAGCAGAAGTGAAGTGTAGTCGAGCGACATGCCCCTCTTTCCCTGCCGGCGGCGGCTCCAGCTCTGCGGCTTGGCGTCGCCGCATTCATGCAGCAAGGAAGTGTCGATAAGGTTACGATCATGGCGAAGATGCCACGAATAGGCGCTTTGCTACGCGCAAAACGCATAGATGATGCGCTTACAGCATGTAGCCAAACAACAACGGATGGTTGTCAGTCAGCTACGCGCTTCATCAGCGCCATCGCCCCGAACGGTGCGCGCACCTTGCCCTCGGTGATGAAGTAGACGAAGACGTCGCGTGGCTGCACAGGCGCGTCTGTGGCGGGATCGGCACGCCGCAAATCGGTCGGCTGCTTGCCCTCAGCCCAGGTTTTTACTCGCGCCGCCCATTCGTCGAGACCCTTTGGCGTGTAGCAATCGGGATTGTCGTCCGAGCCGGTCTGCAGCCGTGCATAGACGAAGTCACCGGTGACATCGGCGATATCAGGATATTTGGCATGGTCGGCATAGACGATCGCCGCCTTGTATTTGCGGGCAAGTGCTGCGAATTCCGGCACGATGAAACTGTCGTTGCGGACTTCGAGCGCATGGCGCAGCGCGACGCCATCCTGTTTCTCCGGCAACAGTTTGAGGAAGGCTTCGAAATCGTCCGGGTCGAACTTTTTCGTCGGCGCGAACTGCCACAGGATCGGGCCGAGCTTCTCGCCAAGTGCTGCAACGCCGGAGCCCAGAAAGCGCATCATCGATTCACCGGCATCGCCCAGCACACGGCGGTTGGTGACGAAGCGGTTGCCTTTCAGCGCATAGACGAAACCGTCCGGCGCTTCGCTTGCCCATTTGACGAAGGTCGGCTCCTTGAAGCTGGAGTAGTAGGTGCCGTTGACCTCGATGCTCGGCACCTGCCGGCTGGCATATTGCAGCTGCTTGGCCTTGGAGAGTTTCTCGGGATAGAAGGACGTATCCCAGGGCTCGAACGTCCAGCCGCCCATGCCGGAGCGGATTGTTCCCGATTTGCTCATGGACTTCTCCTCCAATGTGTTTTGTCGCGAGGGACTTGGTTTGGTAAATCGATCGGCAACCGGCAATCTCGGTCAAGTGGGCGGTGACCAATCCGGGGAAAAGATTGTCGGAGTGCCAGAGGGGTAAAGGTCCTTCCGCGGCCGCATGACGCGAAACTGATTTCCGTCCTCGACGATGTCGTAGAGAGCCTTGATCGGCTGATAGCGTGCGCGGCGATAGTCGTGCAACATCACGATCGTCTCGGCATGACAAAGCAGCGTCGCCATGAACGCGCATTCCATGCGGCGCCGGCCGTCGATGAAGATGAAATCGAATTTGCGCTTCAGGCTCAGCGGCCAGGTCGAATAATTGAGTTCTGGATCGCGGTCGCCAAACTTGGAACCCTGGAGGTCCAGGCAGATCGGATGGAAACCACTCCACTGCGGCAGCTGCGGCAGCAGTTGATCGAGGAAAGGCTGGCTGTCGTCGATCGAAAAGAGATTGTCGATGGCCAGTCGGTCCCTCAGCTCAAGGATCGCCAGCGTCGTGTGGCCCATGCCCCATTCCAGATAGGCGCGCGTGCCAGGCTTCACATGCTGCAGCAGGATGCGCTGGAATTCGGACAAATAGTCGGCGCCGTAAGCATGAGACGAGCGGACCACGCCACCCAAGGTCAGTTTGTTTTCCCAGGAGCTTCCGGCCTGCATTCACATCGCCTTCGCCATGTCGATGAGCACCCATCCTGGCCGGTAGGGATTGGGCCGGCGACCCGTTTCGCGATAGCCGTAAGCGAGATAGAGCGCGATGTTCCGCTCCATTTTTGCATTGGTGTAGAGCCGTATCTCCGGCAGGCCCCACAAACGCGTCTGTTGATCCCCATGTTTGAGCAGCTTTATGCCAAAACCCTTGCCCTGGAAGGCGGGCGACACCGCGACGGAGAAGATCATCGCGTGATCCTCATGCCGCTCCAGTGTCAGCACTCCGGCAAGTTCTCCGCCGCTCTCCAGCAGCCACACTTCGCCGCCTGCGATGCGCGGCGCATAGTCCTCGGTCACCGGGATCGGCGGCGCGTCGAGTATGGCGTTGTAGGGAGCGTAGGCCGCTTCCGTCAGCGCGACGATCGCGGCAAGATCCTCGGAGCGGGCAAGCCTCATGATTGATCCATTCCAGCAGCAGCGGCGATCACCTTTTCCATGCTGGCGGCAATCGCCGCGACAGCCTCGCTGCTGGCCTCGCCCAGGCCATGGCGCTCAGCGATCCAGTGCGGATCGTCGTAGGACAGCCAAACTTGGCCTTGCTCATCTTCCCAGCCCAGCGCCTTGACCGGCAGGTCGATGCCGGCAAGCTGACTGTCCTGCATCAGCGGTGTGCCACCTCTGGGGTTGCCGAAGATCAGCAATTCGGTAGGCCGTAGCGACGCGCCGACGTCTCGCGCCCCGGCTGCGTGATCGATGCGTGCGAAGACAAGCAGGCCAGCGCGCTTAACCACCTCAGCCAGGCGGTCGATGGTTTCGGTCACGCCAAAGCGGCTTTCGACCGTGATGAGACCATCCCCAGCCATCACTCCGCCGCTTCGCGCTTGCCTCCAGGACGCCGTTCCAGCAATTCCTTGAGGAACTGTCCGGTGTAGCTGCGCTTTTCGCGCACGATGGCTTCCGGCGTGCCCTGGGCGACAAGTTCGCCGCCGCCGTCACCACCTTCGGGGCCGAGATCGAGCACCCAGTCGGCGGTCTTGATCACTTCGAGATTGTGCTCGATGACCACCACCGTGTTGCCCTGGTCGACCAGTTCGTGCAGCACTTCCAACAGCTTGGCGACGTCGTGGAAATGCAGGCCGGTGGTTGGCTCATCGAGGATGTAGAGCGTCTTGCCGGTCGCCTTGCGCGACAGTTCCTTGGCGAGTTTTATCCGCTGCGCTTCGCCGCCGGACAGTGTCGTTGCCTGCTGGCCGATATGGATATAGCCGAGGCCGACCTGCTTCAGCGTGTCGAGCTTGTCGCGCACGCCGGGCACGGCGGCGAAGAAATCGACGCCTTCCTCGACTGTCATGTCGAGCACGTCGGCGATCGACTTGCCCTTGAACTGCACGTCGAGCGTCTCTCTGTTGTAGCGCTTGCCGTGGCAGACGTCGCAGGTGACGTAGACGTCGGGCAGGAAGTGCATTTCGATCTTGATGACGCCGTCGCCTTGGCAGGCCTCGCAGCGGCCGCCCTTGACGTTGAACGAGAAGCGTCCCGGCTGATAGCCGCGCGCCTTGGCCTCGGGCAGGCCGGCGAACCAGTCGCGGATCGGCGTGAAGGCGCCGGTATAGGTGGCAGGGTTCGAACGCGGCGTGCGGCCGATCGGCGACTGGTCGATGTCGATGACCTTGTCGAGGAATTCGAGGCCCTCGATGCGGTCATGCTCGGCCGGATGTTCGCGCGACCCCATGATGCGGCGCGAGGCCGCCTTGAACAGCGTCTCGATCAGGAAGGTCGACTTGCCGCCGCCCGACACGCCGGTGACGGCGGTGAAGGTGCCGAGCGGGATTTCGGCGGTGACGTTCTTCAGATTGTTGCCGCGCGCGCCGACGATCTTCAGGCGCCGGTTCTTTTTCGCCTCACGCCGAACGCCAGGGGTGGCGACCTCAAGCGCGCCCGACAGATATTTGCCGGTGATCGAATTGGGATTGGCCATCACCTGCTGCGGCGTGCCCTGGGCAATGATCTCGCCGCCATGGATGCCGGCGGCGGGGCCCATGTCGACGACATAGTCGGCATGCAGGATGGCGTCCTCGTCATGCTCGACGACGATCACCGTGTTGCCGATGTCGCGCAGGTGCTTCAGCGTGTCGAGCAGGCGCGCATTGTCGCGCTGATGCAGGCCGATCGACGGCTCGTCCAGCACATAAAGCACGCCGGTCAGGCCCGAGCCGATCTGCGACGCCAGCCGGATGCGCTGGCTCTCGCCGCCCGAGAGCGTGCCGGAATTGCGCGACAGCGTCAGGTAGTCGAGACCGACATCGTTGAGGAAGCGGAGGCGCTCGCGGATTTCCTTCAGCACCCTGACCGCGATCTCGTTCTGCTTGTCGTTGAGCGAGGCGGGCAGGTCGGTGAACCAGCGGTCGGCGTTGCGGATCGACTGTTCGGTGACCTCGCCGATATGCTTGCCGGCGATCTTCACCGCCAGCGCTTCAGGCTTCAGCCGATAGCCCTTGCAGACCGGGCAAGGCGTGGCTGACATGAAGCGCTCGATTTCCTCGCGCATCCAGGCGGATTCGGTTTCCTTCCAGCGCCGCTCGAGATTGGGGATGACGCCTTCGAAGGTCTTGGTCGTCTTGTAGGAGCGCAGCCCGTCATCATACTGGAAGGTGACTTCGCGCTCGCCGGTGCCGCGTAGGATCGCGTCCTGGGCCTCGGTGCTCAAATCCTTGAACTTGTCGCCAAGCTTGAAATTGTAGGCCTTGCCCAATGCCTCGAGCGTCTGCACGTAATAGGGCGAGGTCGATTTCGCCCATGGGCTGACGGCGCCGTCGCGCAGCGACACGTTCTCGTCGGGCACGACGAGGTTGGGGTCGATGGCGCGCTGGCTGCCGAGACCGTCGCAGGTCGGGCAGGCGCCGAACGGGTTGTTGAACGAGAACAGCCGCGGCTCGATTTCGGGAATGGTGAAGCCGGAGACCGGGCAAGCAAACTTTTCCGAGAACAGGACGCGCTCATGCGTCTCGTTCTTCGACTTGTTGACCGAATCCTCGCCGGTCTGGCTGGAATCGAGCGGCTTGTCGGCGAACTCGGCCACCGCCAGCCCCTCGGCGAGCTTCAGCGCCGTTTCAATGGAGTCGGCAAGACGCGTGGCAAGATCGCCGCGCACGACGATGCGGTCGACGACGACATCGATGTCGTGCTTGTACTTCTTGTCCAGCGCCGGAACGTCTGCGATCTCATAGAAGACACCGTCGACCTTGACGCGCTGAAAACCCTTTTTCTGCAATTCCAGCAGTTCCTTGCGGTACTCGCCCTTGCGGCCGCGCACGATCGGCGCCAGCAGGAACAGGCGGGTGCCTTCCTCGAGTGCCAGCACGCGATCGACCATCTGGCTGACCGTCTGGCTCTCGATCGGCAGACCGGTGGCCGGCGAATAGGGGACACCGACACGCGCGAACAGCAGGCGCATATAGTCGTAGATCTCGGTGACGGTGCCGACCGTCGAGCGCGGGTTCTTCGAGGTGGTCTTCTGCTCGATGGAGATGGCAGGCGACAGGCCGTCGATCTGGTCGACATCAGGCTTCTGCATCATTTCGAGGAATTGCCGGGCATAGGCCGACAGGCTCTCGACATAGCGGCGCTGTCCCTCGGCGTAGATGGTGTCGAAGGCGAGCGACGATTTGCCGGAGCCGGACAGGCCGGTCATGACGATCAGGCTGTCACGCGGCAGGTCGAGATCGACGTTCTTCAGATTGTGTTCGCGCGCCCCGCGAATGGAAAGGAATTTATGGTCGGCCATCGCCGGTCGCCGCCTCAGATCTGGAATTCGTGGGATTGGCGGGATTTTCCCGGCCATCCCCTATGTAGGTGTTTTTGCCGCCACGTCGAGAGACGCCACAATTCTCGACCAAAGTCGTTTAACCGTCTTTCGCGCGAAGGGGCAAGCGGAAAGAACAAAGGCCGAACACGCTCCTGACAAAGCTGTGCAAAAAGCTGACCTGGACGTAACCTCCCGGCGATCACATTTTTCCGTAACCGGCTATTGAAGGTTGACGCGGCCGGTTCAGGGGAGCAGTCTCCGACAGTCCGCGAAGCCGGCCGTCTTTCGATGGCCTCGCCGCCCCAAGGCGGCCTGCGAGACGCCGCAGGCATTTGCGATTTGCGCTTCGCGACGACAATGTCGCAACGGACACAGGAGTGGAGCATGACGCCACCGGACAGTCCCCAAGGGCTCCACATCTCGTTGGAGCCGCGGCAGGCATAAGTGCCAGGGTTAGCGTTTGCGCCACCCGACAAACCGTGACTTGCCGTATCCCCCAAAAATCAGAGACTGCTAGTCGGATCGTCGGCTGACGCCGCGAAGCATCCGAAATCAAACGCCGGCAGTACACTCCCGGCAAAAAATGGATTTGAGATCCAGAAAAGCCCCGTCCGTTTGCCTAGGCACGGCGGGGCTGTTCTTTTGGGGAATGGCTGAGCTGTCCGCGGCGGAGGCAGCTTACCTCCGAGGCTTGAATCCGCCCGTGGCGACATCGACCGTGATGCTGCCGGAAATCCTGACATCGGTATCGCCGATCTTGAACGTGCCGTTGCCGTTGCTGGGAAATGCGTCGTCGGGCTCCGGCACAGGGGCGGGCTTGGCGATGCGATAATCGCCGCTTACGCCGGGCAGGGCGCTTTTCTGCGCCTGCGCTGAACTGTCGTCGGCAAGTGCCATGCCGCTCACAAGGCTGGCAAAAGCAAGCACCGCGGCGGCGATGACGCGATGCGACGTCCTGGGCGAATGAGTGTCGGTCATTCCAGGATTATAGTGACACGCCGCCGACGCGGCCAGACCGGCATCGTCAAATCTTCGACAGCGGGCAGGATTCCGATCCGGCCCTGGCTTATGCCGCCTTTTTGCGCGTGTCGAAGACGTGGTCGACAATGCCCCATGCCTGCGCCTCGCGGGCGGTCATGAAATGGTCGCGGTCGAGCGTGCGTTCGACTTCTTCATAGCTGCGGCCGCAATGCTGGGCATAGAGTTCGGCCATATGCCGTTTGGTCTTGCCGATCCGCTCGGCATGGCGCTGGATATCGGAAGCCTGGCCCTGGAAGCCGCCCAGCGGCTGATGCAGCAGGATGGTGGCGTTTGGCAGCGCGATGCGACGCCCCGGCGTGCCGGCCATCAGCAGGAACGACCCCATCGACGCGGCAAAGCCCATGCACACGGTCGACACCGGGCAGCTGATATATTGCATCGTGTCGTAGATGGCGAAACCGCTGGTCACCACGCCGCCCGGCGAGTTGATGTAAAGCGATATCTCCTTGTCGGGATTGTCTGACTCCAATGACAAAAGCTGTGCGCAGACGAGCGCCGAGACGTCGTCGTTGATCTCGCCATTGATGAAGATGATGCGCTCGCGCAGCAGCCGCGAGAAAATGTCGAAGGCGCGTTCGCCGCGGCTCGATTGCTCGATCACCATCGGCACCAGACTGGCAATACCGCTCATTTTTCGTCTCCGATTTCCGTATTTATGCCGCGCGCAGCAGAAGGTGCGGCGTGTTCGCGGCGATGGGCTTTCCGGCTCCGCGCAACCCGAGCGAGAGTCGGTAGCCGGCGCCGGCCAGGGCGACGGCGGGCATCGCTTTGCGGGCAAAACCGTCATGGACAATGCGCAGATGCGTGCCGCCGGAAACGGTGCGGGCGAGTGTGAAGGTGACGACACTGTCGAGCGGATCCTGCAGCGTGGCATCGCGTGGCTGTTCGCGCCAGGAATAGCGCAGCAGGTGTTCCGGCTCGGCTTCGAGGATTTCGCATTCGATCGCGGCCTCAGTCCCGGCGAAGGCAAAACGATTGCCGATTTCAGGCGTGATGTCGTTCGGCATCATCCAGGCTGCGAGCAGTTCCGGCACGGTCAGCGCCCGCCACACCTTTTCCGGCGGCTCGGCAAGGTCGTATTCGAACTCCAGCGCATCAGGGGTGGCTTGGCCTTGGGTTTTGGCGTTCATTGATCCCACGTCCTTCATTGATCCCACGCTCTTCACTGATCCATGTCCTTCAAAACCGTCTTCAGCCTTTCGATGCGCTCCGGCCAGAAGGTCCGGTAGCGTTCGATCCAGGAGAGCAGCGGGGCAAGCCCCTGCGGGTCGGCACGGTAGTAGGCGTTGCGGCCGGCCCGGCGCTCGACCACCAGGCCGGCGCCACGCAGCACCGCCAGATGCTGCGACACCGCCGGCTGCGATACTGTCAGGCCGCTGCGCAATTCCGACACGCTCATCTCGCTTGCGGCGAGACGCTCGAAGACGGCACGGCGCGTCGGGTCGGCCAAGGCGCGGAAAATCTCTGCTTCGATCATGACAAAAGCATAAGTTGATACTTATCGATTTGGCAAGCGCTGTTTTGAAACCCATATGATGGACTCGGGCATTGCTGCCATTCCTTGACAATCAGCAGCAGTGCATATAGGAACGAAAAGGGAACAAAAACCTTGTGGGAAAAGCCAGCCTTAGCAGGCGGCTGACGTCGGCAGCCTGTAAGGTGCTGCGACAAAAATTTGTTTCGGATGAGCGGAGAAATATCATGGCGGGTAGCGTCAACAAGGTCATTCTGGTCGGCAATCTCGGCGCGGACCCTGAAATCCGCCGCCTGAACTCGGGCGAGCCGGTCGTCAACATCCGCATCGCCACGTCGGAAAGCTGGCGCGACAAGAATTCGGGCGAGCGCAAGGAAAAGACCGAGTGGCACAACGTCGTCATCTTCAATGAGGGCATCGCCAAGGTGGCCGAGCAGTATCTGAAGAAGGGCATGAAGGTCTATGTCGAGGGTCAGTTGCAGACCCGCAAATGGCAGGACCAGACCGGCGCCGACAAGTACACGACGGAAGTCGTGCTGCAGAAATTCCGCGGCGAGCTGCAGATGCTCGACGCGCGCGGCCAGGGTGAGGGCGGCCAGGTCGGCGGCTATTCCGGTGGCGGCAGCAGCCGCGGTTCCGATTTCGGCCAGTCCAGCCCGACCGAAAGCTTCAACCGTGGCGGCGGTGCTCCCAGGGGCGGCGGTGGCGGCGGTTCGTCGCGCGAACTGGACGACGAAATCCCGTTCTGATCGAAAGCAACACCCAGCGGCTGATGTCGCGCGATCGATATACCCCGAGAGTCCTGCATGGGCTTTCGGGGTTTTGCATTGTCGAATTGGCCTGACGGCAGGCGCGATCAAAGGACTGAAAGGACAGGACGATGAAGGCACGGGTAAAATGGGTCGAAGAGCGCACCTTCGTCGGCGAGTCCGGCAGCGGTCATAAGGTGGTGTTGGGAACCGCGTTCGGCCCGGAAGGCAAGACCCCGGGCCCGAGCCCGATGGAACTGGTGCTGATCGGCACCGGCGGCTGTTCGGCCTATGATGTGGTGCATATCCTCGAAAAAGGACGCGAGGCGGTCGAGGACTGCGTGGTCGAACTCGACGCCGACCGGGCCGAGACCGAGCCAAAGGTGTTTACGCGCATCCATATGCATTTCATCGTCAAGGGCAGGGCGCTCTCGCCCGACAAGGTCAAGCGGGCGATCGACCTGTCGATCGAAAAATACTGCTCGGCCTCCGCCATGATGGCCAAGACGGCCACGATCACGCATGATTTTGAAGTGGTAGACACGGCGGCGAAGTAGGGCAGTAGGGCAGTAGGGCAGTAGGGCAGTAGGGCAGTAGGGCAGTAGGGCAGTAGGGCAGTAGGGCAGTAGGGCAGTAGGGCAGTAGGGCAGTAGGGACTGCCGTTCACCCGGCCATCAATGCCTTGATGCCATCCGCCACGAACTGCACAGCGAGTGCGGCCAGGATGACGCCGAGCAGGCGGGTCAGGATCGAGCGGCCGGTCTGACCGAGGATGCGGTCGATGCGCTCCGACAGCACGAACACCAGATAGGTGATGGCGAGGCAGACGAAGATGATGCCGACGAGTGCGGCCTGTGCCGCAAAACCCTGAAACGAGCCGGAAAGCAGCACTGTCGCCGAAATCGCGCCGGGACCTGCAATCAGCGGAATCGCCAGCGGGAAGGCGGCGATGTTGTGGATCATGTCCTTGGTGATGGCGACGTCGCCGATCTTCTCCTTGCGGTCCTGGCGGCGCTCGAAGACCATTTCGAAGGCGATGAAGAACAGCAAAAAGCCGCCGGCGACGCGGAAGGCCGGCAGCGTGATGCCGAACACCGACAGGATCGAGGCGCCAGCCACCGCGAACAGCGCCATCACCAGGAAGCCGATGATCGAGGCACGCACCGAGACCTGCTGGCGCTCCTCGCGGTTCATGCCGCGTGTCACGGCGAGGAACAATGGCGCCAGGCCGGGGGGATCGATGGTCACGAGAATGGTGACGAAGGCATTGAACAGGCTGTCGAAACTCGGCATCGCTGACCCCTCCCACCGGGCCGAGCCCGCATTAGAGCGGTCCGGCGTTTCACGGAAACGCCGGACCGCTCTATCTCCTTGTTTTGACGCAATTCCGGACGGAAAACCGTTTCACACTTTTCCTGGAATTGCTTTGGGACATTGGTAGAGCAAAGCCCGGTCGGTGGGAACTGTCAGGACAGGGAAACTGCAGAGCTCGACTGGGTTAGCCGGCAGCGCCGCAATAGGCCTCGAGACGATAGCCATCCGGGTCCACGACAAAGGCAGCGTAATAGTTTTCGCCATAGTCGGCGCGCAGGCCCGGCTTGCCATTGTCGCTGCCGCCTTCGCGCAAGGCTGCGGCATGGAAGGCATCGACACTGTCCCGCATCGAGGCGGCGAAGCAGAAATGCAGGCCGGATTTTTCGTCCGCCGGCACCGGCCGCACCGCCTCATTGACCCATAGCGCGACGCTTTGCGCGCCATAGCCGAGCGAACCCGGTGACTGGCTGAGGCAGGCATAACCGAGCGGCTGCAGCGCGGCGTCATAGAAGCGCTTCGAGGCGTCGGCGTCGCGGACGCCGATCGAGATATGATCGAACATGGTTTTCTCCATTGTTACAGAGGGTTGCTGCATCACGCTGTTGTCGCTCGCCGCGCCAGGAACTCGACTTCGAGCCGCCATGTCGCGCCATTGTCGTGCGAGCGCTCGCCGAGCCAGCGGAAAGAATTTTCGGTGATCCGCGAAAAACTCCAGCGCACCGAAGAGCCGGTGCCGTCTGCGCCGACCTGCACGATGGTGTCGCCCTCGGCGCGGCCGAGCTGGCGGCTGAAGTACTGGTTGCGCGGATCGCTCCAGAAAATGTGCCAGGCGTCCGCGCCGGGATCATAGACCCGCAGCGTCGTTCCGTAGAAAGTCCATTTGCCCAGGGAAGGCTGGTCACCTGCGTTCCGCGCGGGTAGGATCCACACGTCCTGGATGGCGCGGCCTTCCAGCACCCAGCCGAAATGCACCTCGCCACGCCCGGTCAGCACGGTGCCATCCTCAAGGTGGCGCGAGGCGTCGAAAGTCCAAGCGCCGACGAAGCGGCCGTAAAGGTTCAGTTTTTCAGCAAGCCCGCCGATCGGTCCGGGACTGTGCAAGGCTTCGGCAAAGGGGTCGAACATGGCGGCGATCTCTTTCTGTCAGGAGACCGGGAGGAGTAGGCGCTGACGGGGTTCTGGGCTTGGGAAAAATTGCTATATTTCGGCTATGACAGCGACGACCCGCACTCTCGCATCTGGATCCGGCTGGCACGTGGCGGATGTGATCTGCACGGCCGGTGCGGGCGACCGGCCGTTCGAGGAGGCCCACCAGGATTTCTGCATTGCTGCGGTGACCAGCGGCACGTTCCGTTACCGCGCGCAGCAAGGTACGGTGATGCTGGCGCCGGGCGCGCTCCTGCTCGGCAATTCCGGCACCTGCTACGAATGCGGGCACGAGCATGGCAGCGGCGACCGTTGCCTCTCGTTTCATTTTGGACCGGCCTACATGGAACGGATTGTCGCCGGCGTGCCGGGCGCCAGGACGCTCACCTTCGAGGCGCCGCGCCTGCCGCCCTTGCCGGCCCTGGCGTCGCTGCTGGCAGAAGCGGAAGCCGCGCGCGAAATGGCTGACAAGGATGCTTTCGAGGAACTTTCCCTGCGCATTGCGGGTGCGGCCATGGCCACGGTTTGCGGCGCTGCGCCTGCCAGGCGCGCGCCGAGCCGTCGCGATCAGAAGCGTGTGGCGGAAGCGGTGCGGCGGATCGAACTGGATGCCGACGGGCCGGTTTCGCTGTCGGCACTGGCGGATGAGACGGCGACCAGCCCCTATCATTTCCTGCGCATTTTCCGGCAGGTCGCCGGCATGACGCCCTACCAGTTCCTGCTCAAGACCCGGTTGCACCGGGCAGCGGTGCGGTTGCGCCTGTCGGACGATGCGATCTCGGCGATCGCGTTCGAGGCTGGCTTCAACGATCTGTCGACGTTCAACCGCCGGTTTCGACGCGTCATGGGCGAGACGCCAGGCGATTATCGCGCTCGCCGATCAAGTGGCCTCGGCATGCGTGTGCCTCGACAGAGACAGGCTCAATCCGAGGTCGGTCCGCACCAGCCCGGCAGATAGTCCGCGTTCTTGCCCTTGGCGAGCGTCAGTGCCTCTTTCATCGCCTTGTCGAAGTTCTTCGCAATCGCATTGCGGTCGATGCGCCGGCGCAGAAAATCCGCCCAGATGAATTCGCTGAACGGCGTCGTGTCCTTGGCAAAGCCGCCCATCCGGCGCAGTTCGCCCGCCATGCTCCGGTAAGGATCATCGATCAGCTCGCCGATTGTCTTCGGAATTGCCGAGTAATCGCGGCGCCGGCCGTTCTCATCGAACGGGTGCATCCAGCCTCTGTTATCGAGCACGAAAAGAAACGCGTCCTTGTCGAGCGCGGACAGGTCGCTGATCACGGTCACAAGCACGTCCTTGACACCTTCGTCGAGCAGGGCGCGAGCGAGGTGATGGTGATCGGTGACGTAGTTGCGATTTTTGGGACCCAATACGACCGGCACCATGTGTTTGCCGAGAAAAGCGCCGGTCTTCTTCCTGGCGTCCTGCTCCCGGATCATCTGGCGCTTCAACGCAACTTCTCTCATGCCGACCGTTATCTGCGTCGGCCTCAGTTGCTCGACGGGAACCGGCGTGACAATGGGTTCTCGGGGGTCAATCATGGCACTCCATCCTGTTCTTGCTGCTGCTGTTTCCCGGGACCAAGTGATTTAATCGCGGCATCGACACTGTGAAAGATCCGCTGCGGGCCGATGAGGTCGGCAATGCCGAACCGCGCCAGAGCCGCCTGTGCACGCAGCGATTCCAGCCGCGCTATGGCAAAGACTGCGCCTGCCTTGCGGCAATGAAGGATGGTGTCGATCAGGGCCTGCGCGGCGGTGTAATCGATTTCGACGATGTTGCTGGCCTCCAGCACGACCAGTTTCACGGTTTCGTTCCTGGCGTCGATGAGATCGCAAAGCCCGCGCTTGAAGCGGTCGGCATTGACGAAGGACAACGGCGCCTGAAAGGCCGCCACCAGCACGCCTGGGAGTTGTTCGCCGGCTGTTGGCTTGCCCGGCGGCCACCACACAGAAGTGCCTGGTACCTGTTCGAGCTCGATCGGCAGCGTGCGGGTCGCGCTCCAGATCCCGTGCAGCAGCGACAGGCCGATGCCCACCGCCACGCCGGTCTCGATCGGCAGCACGACGATTGCCGCCATGGTGACCAGGATCAACATGAATTCGACAGGCGCCTGCTGGTAGACACTGGCGAATACCTTCCAGCGCAGAATGTGCTGGGCAACGAACATCAGAACACCGGCAAGGGCGGCCTGCGGAACATTGGCGAGCAGACCGCCGCCAAAGGCGCCGAGCGCCAGCACGATGGCCGCGGCAATGAGACCGGACAGTTGCGAGCGGCCGCCCGACTGGGAGACGATTGCGGTGCGCGGCGGGCTGGCATTGACGGCAAAGGCGCCCAACAGTCCGGCCGCAATGCTGCCGGCGCCAACGCCGACGAAGTCGCGGTTGACATCGGGGTCGCCCTGTTGCGGCACGAAGGAGCGCGAGGTCGCCGCCGTCTGAACCATGACGACGATCGAAATCAGCAACGCCAGCGGAACCAGCGCCTGCACGTCATCGAGGCCGGCCTCCGGCAGGTAGGCTCGCGGCAGGCCGTTTGGCAAGGCGCCGAGCACTTCGACGCCGCGATCCCTGAGGCCGAAGACGACGACAGCAAGCGTGGCAAGCACCATGCCGATCAAGGCGCCGGGGATGCGGGCGCTGATCCATTCCGAACAGAACACGATCGCGAACACGCCGAGGCCGAGCCCGAGGCTCCAGGGGTTGGTCAGGTGGAGACTGCCGGCGATCTCACTGATACGTCGCAAGGTTTCGCCGCTTTCGGAAGGCAGGCCAAGCAGTCCGGGCATTTGCGAAACAATGATGTGGACGGCAATGCCGGCCAGGAAGCCTGTCGTAACCGGAACCGATAAGAGATCGGCGATCCAGCCGAGGCGAAAGACGCCGCTGAGCGTCACGATCAGCCCGACCATCAATGCCAGCATGGCCGCCAGCGCCAGATAATGCGGCGAGCCGGATGTGGCAAGCAGCGCCAAGCTGCCGGCGAACAGCGGCGTGATGGTCGAATCCGCACCGGCCGAGAGATGGCGATTGGCACCAAACAGGGCGAACGCCACCGAACCGGCAACAAAAGCGAAGAAGCCGACCTCCGGAGCAAAGCCGCCGAGTCGGGCCGTTGCCATCTGCTCGGGAATGGCGATCGCCGCCAGTGTCAGACCGGCGATCAGGTCACCATTGAGATCCCGGGGCTGCCAGCCGCTCAACGCCCGCAAGGGCAGCCACGAGCGCCAATTCACGATGCTCGCGGCTTTTGCCTGGGGAATTTGGTCCATTGCCGGCTTTTGCCTTGGTGGCGGCGAAAAGCGTGATGGCCATATCGTCGCAATCAGCGGTATCCTTTTGAAATTACCACCAAAAATGACACTGGAAAAGTGCCGCGAACATTGGAGTTTCGGCCGTGCTTCCTATATAAGCGGTCAGTGATTCCTGATTAGATTGTGATCCGATTTGACCGACCAAAAGACACCGCGCGGCGCCGACGGCGGCCCCACCGGCATCGAGCCGATCTCCATCATCGAGGAGATGCAGAGCTCCTATCTCTCTTACGCCATGAGCGTGATCGTCAGCCGTGCGCTGCCGGACGTGCGCGATGGCCTGAAGCCGGTGCATCGCCGCATTCTCTATGCGGCGCATGAGAGCGGCTACCACTGGAACCGCAAATATGTGAAGTCGGCGCGCCCGGTCGCCGACGTGATGGGTAAATACCATCCGCATGGCGACGCCTCGATCTATGACGCCTTGGTGCGCATGGCGCAGGACTGGTCGCTGCGCGTGCCGCTGATCGACGGGCAGGGCAATTTCGGCTCGATCGACGGCGATCCGCCGGCGGCGATGCGCTACACCGAGTCGCGGCTGACCAAGGTCGCGCATGAGCTTTTGGAGGATATCGACAAGGATACGGTCGATTTCCAGGACACTTATGATGCCTCGGACACCGAACCCAAGGTTCTGCCGGCGCGCTTCCCCAATCTGCTGGTCAATGGCTCCGGCGGCATCGCCGTCGGCATGGCCACCAACATCCCGCCGCACAATCTGGGCGAAGTCTGCAACGGCGCCATTGCCGTCATCGACAATCCGGCGATCGACCTGCCGGCGCTGATGGAGATCATTCCGGGTCCGGATTTCCCGACCGGCGGCATCGTGCTTGGCCGCTCCGGCATCTACAGCGCCTATTCGACCGGCCGTGGCTCGATCGTCATGCGCGGCAAGGTCAACATCGAACAGCGCGGCAATGACCGTGAATCGATCATCATCACCGAGGTTCCCTACCAGGTGAACAAGGCCTCGATGATCGAGAAGATGGCCGAACTGGTGCGCGACAAGCGCATCGAAGGCATTTCCGACATCCGCGACGAAAGCGATCGTCAGGGTTATCGCGTCGTCATCGAACTGAAGCGCGATGCCGTCGCCGACGTCATCCTCAACCAGCTTTACCGCTTCACGCCGCTGCAGACTTCTTTTGGCGCCAATATGGTGGCGCTGAATGGCGGCAAGCCGGAAGTGATGAACCTGACCGACATGCTGAAGGCGTTCGTCTCCTTCCGCGAAGAGGTGATCACAAGGCGGACGAAATTCCTGCTGCGCAAGGCGCGCGACCGCGCCCATGTGCTGGTGGGTCTCGCCATCGCCGTCGCCAATATCGATGAGGTGATCAAGCTGATCCGCACCGCGCCCGACCCGCAGACGGCGCGCGAGCAGTTGATGGAGCGGCGCTGGCCGTCCGGCGATGTCGAATCGCTGATCCTTTTGATCGACGATCCGCGCCACCGCATCAACGAGGACGGCACCTACAACCTGTCCGAGGAACAGGCGCGCGCCATCCTCGAACTGCGCCTGCAGCGCCTCACCGCGCTCGGCCGCGACGAAATCGCCGACGAGTTGAACACGATCGGCGACGAGATCAAGGACTACCTCGACATCCTGTCGTCGCGCGCGCGCGTCCAGCAGATCGTCAAGGACGAACTCGCCGCCGTGCGCGACGAATTCGGCACCCCACGCCGCACCGAACTCACCGACGGCGGCGCGGACATGGAAGACGAGGACCTGATCCAGCGCGAGGACATGGTCGTGACGGTGAGCCATTCCGGCTACATCAAGCGCGTGCCGCTGTCGCTCTACCGGGCGCAGCGCCGCGGTGGCAAGGGCCGCTCCGGCATGTCGACCAAGGAAGAGGATTTCGTCACCCGGCTGTTCGTGGCCAATACCCACACGCCGGTGCTGTTCTTCTCCTCGCGCGGCATCGTCTACAAGGAAAAGGTCTGGCGGCTGCCGATCGGCAATCCGCAGTCACGCGGCAAGGCGCTGATCAACATGCTGCCGCTGGAGCAGGGCGAGCGCATCACCACCATCATGCCGCTGCCCGAGGACGAGACCAGCTGGGGCGAGCTCGACGTGATGTTCGCCACCACGCGCGGCACGGTGCGCCGCAACAAGCTGTCCGACTTCGTCCAGGTCAACCGCAATGGCAAAATCGCCATGAAGCTGGAGGAGGAGGGCGACGAGATCCTCGGCGTCGAGACCTGCACCGACAATGACGACGTGCTTTTGACCGCCAGTTCCGGCCAGTGCATCCGCTTCTCCGTCGGCGACGTGCGCGTCTTCCAGAGTCGCAACTCGGTCGGCGTGCGCGGCATCACCATGGCCGAGACCGACCGCATCATCTCGATGTCGGTGATCGAGAATGTCGACGCGCCGCCGGCCGAACGCGCCGCCTATCTCAAGCGAGCCGCAGCCGAACGGCGGGCTGCCGCCGGCATCGCCGCCGGTGAAGAGGAAGAGATCGCGCTGACCAACGAAGAAGTCGGTGAGGAGACGGAGCTTTCCGACGAGCGCTACGAGTTCCTCAAGGCACATGAGCAGTACGTGCTGACGGTGACCGAATATGGCTACGGCAAGCGCTCTTCGTCCTATGATTTCCGCCTGACCGGACGCGGTGGCAAGGGTATTCGCGCCACCGATGTGTCGAAGACGGCCGAGATCGGTCAACTGGTGGCGACCTTCCCGGTCGGCAATGACGACCAGATCATGCTAGTGTCGGACGGTGGCACGGTTATCCGGGTTCCGGTCAACGGCATCCGTTTCGCCAGCCGCGCCACCAAGGGCGTGACCATCTTCAATACGGCTGAGGGTGAAAAGGTGGTTTCGGTCGAGCGGATTTCTGAGCCGCAAGCTGACGAGGAAAGCGAAGAGATCGTCGAGGGCGGTACCGAGTCTGCTCCCGAGACTGATTCTGGTCCGAATAGCGCTGAGTAAGTCCTGGACCAGGTTTTGACATAGCAACGCCGGCCCATTGGCCGGCGCGGCAGCAAGTCTGGACTGACTTTAGTAGTGACGATACGGCTTGCGAGGGCCGAAGCCTTCGAACCGCTTGGTGGTTGCCCTGACGCGGACGCGCTGTGCCTCCTGATGCAGCCCGAATACTGTGGCGATCAGCATGGCGACGGTCATTGCGGTGGCGAGCATGTAGATCAGCATGTGCGTGTTCTCCTGCGCCTTACAACGGATATATGGGATTTTGGTTTCATCTTATTAAGGTGCAACCTAGTGAACGCTGCGTGAAGGCTTCGTGATCAGCGTGTTCATCTGTCGTTCATGTGCTGGAAAAGGTTCACGGCCTTCGCGCCAATCGGATTTGCCTTTGCGAGAGAGGCTCGCTAGAAGCACCCTGCCATGACTGAACGCACCGCCCTTTATGCCGGCTCCTTCGACCCGCTGACCAACGGCCATCTCGATGTGCTGAAGGCATCGCTGGCGGTTGCCGATATCGTCTATGCCGCGATCGGCATTCATCCGGGCAAGAAGCCGCTGTTTTCGTTCGAGGAGCGGGTGAAGCTGATCGAGGTCGCGACCAAGGCCGAATTCGGCCGCGATGGCGCCCGCATAAAGGTCGTTGCCTTCGATGGACTGGTCATCGATGCCGCCAGGAGGCAAGGCGCCTCGATCGTGATCCGCGGCCTGCGCGATGGCACCGATCTCGATTACGAAATGCAGATGGCCGGCATGAACGAGACCATGGCGCCAGAGCTGCAGACGGTTTTTCTGCCCGCCAGCCCTTCGGTGCGCACCATTACCGCCACACTTGTGCGCCAGATAGCCTCGATGGGAGGCGACATCCGCCCCTTCGTGCCGGCCGCTGTTGCCGGTGCGCTCACCGCCAAATTCGCGAAATAGAAATTTCGGAGACCTTTTATGCAGCTGAAAAAGCTTGCCTCGTTCCTCGTCGTGCTTGCCGGTCTCGTGACCGCATCGGTCTCGGCCTATGCCGCTGATCCGGAAAACACCATGATCATCACGTTGAAGGACGGTGACGTCACCATCGCTCTGCGGCCCGATCTGGCGCCCAAGCATGTCGCTCAGATCAAGAAGCTCGTGCGTGACCATGCCTATGACAATGTCGCTTTCCACCGTGTCATCGACGGTTTCATGGCGCAGACCGGCGACGTCAAGTTCGGCAACATGAAGAAGGGTTTCAACGCCCAGGCCGTCGGCACCGGCGGTTCCGACCTGCCCGACCTGCCGGCCGAATTCTCGCAGACCGAGCACTACAAGCGCGGCGTGGTCGGCATGGCCCGCTCGCAGGATCCGAACTCCGCCAATTCGCAATTCTTCATCATGTTCGCGCCGGCGCCGCCGCTCGATGGCCAGTACACCATCGTCGGCAATGTCGTCAGCGGCATGGAGCTGGTTGACAAGATCAAGAAGGGTGACGAGGCGGACAACGGTACGGTCTCCGACCCTGACCGGATGATCAAAGTGCGCATCGCCGCCGACAAATAATTCTGTTTTTGAGAAAAAGGATATCTGACATGGCTGAGATCAAGGACCGCGAGAACGCGCTCATCCTGGAAACGACCAAGGGCAAGGTCGTCATCGAACTTTTCCCCGATTTGGCCCCCGGCCATGTCGCCCGCATCAAGGAACTGGCCAGGGAAGGCGCCTATGACGGCGTGGTCTTCCATCGCGTCATCGACGGCTTCATGGCGCAGACCGGCGACGTCAAGTTCGGCAATTCGAGCAAGCCCACATTTGCCCCGTCCCGCGCGGGCATGGGCGGCTCTGAAAAGCCGGACCTGAAGGCTGAATTCTCCAATGCCAACCATGGCCGCGGCACCTGCTCGATGGCCCGTTCGCAGAACCCGAACTCGGCCAATTCGCAGTTCTTCATCTGCTTCGACGATGCCGCCTTCCTCAACCGCCAGTACACGGTCTGGGGCCAGGTCATCGAAGGCATGGACAATGTCGACAAGATCAAGCGCGGCGAGCCGGTGGTCGACCCCGACAAGATCGTGTCGCTGAAGGTCGCGGCAGACGTCAAGTAAGGCGAAACGACAATGATGGGCGTCGTCTGGTCGCTTCTCGGCATCCTGTCCGGCGCCTTCATTGCCATTCAGGCCCCGATCAATTCGCAGCTGGCGCGCGGCCTGGGACTTCCGGTCGCGGCGGCTGCGTTTTCGTTCCTGTCGGGCGCGGTCGTGCTTGGTATCATCTCCGTTGCAGTGGTGAAGCTGCAAGGCATCACCCTCGACTGGAAGGCGCCGGCGCCCTGGCTGTTCGTTGCCGGCGGCATGCTCGGCGGCTTCTATGTCACGCTCTCCACAATCCTGACGCCACGCATCGGTGCTACCGCGCTGATGGCGTTCCTGGTGGCTGGCCAATTGCTGGCCGGCATGCTCATCGACCGCATCGGCTTCCTCGGCGTCGCGGTTCGTGAAATCTCGCTCGGCCGCGTTGCCGGTGCGGTGCTGCTCTTGGCCGGAGCGCTGCTCGTCCGGCTCGACTGATGCGCGTCGATCTCTTTGACTTCGACCTGCCGGAGGAGCGTATCGCGCTTCGCCCGGCAGAGCCGCGCGACAGTGCCAAGATGCTGGTGGTCAAACCGGGCGAGGCACTCGACGACCGCAGGGTTGACGACCTGCCGTCCCTGCTCCGAGCCGGCGACGTGCTGGTCTTCAACGACACCAAGGTCATTCCGGCGCAGCTGAAAGGCATCCGGCGGCGCGGCGAAGCACAGGCGCAGGTCGAAGCGACGCTGCACATGCGCGTGGCACCAGACCGTTGGTTGGCCTTCATGCGACCAGGCAAGCGCATCGCCGCCGGCGACCGCATCCATTTCGGCCATGACGGCAATTCCTGCTTCCTCGGCCAGCTCGACGCCACCGTGATCGAGAAGGGCGAGGGCGGCGAGGCGCTGCTTGGCTTCGACCTGTCGGGGCCTTTCCTCGACGAAGCACTGCACGCCGTCGGGCACATTCCGCTGCCCCCCTATATCGCCTCGAAGCGTGATGATGACGAGCGCGACCGGGCCGACTACCAGACCATCTATGCCAGAGAGGAAGGAGCGGTTGCCGCACCCACCGCTGGCCTGCATTTCACACCGGAGCTTTTTGCGGCTCTCGACGCCAGGGGTGTCGAACGCCACTTCGTCACCTTGCATGTCGGCGCCGGCACGTTCCTGCCGGTCAAGGCGGACGACACCGCCGACCACAAGATGCATGCCGAGATCGGCTCGGTCAGCGCGGCGACTGCCGATGCCTTGAATGCAGCGAAGGCGAGGGGCGGGCGCGTCATTGCTGTCGGCACGACGTCATTGCGCCTGCTGGAGAGTGCCGCGCGCGAGGACGGTACAGTGCCTGCGTGGTCCGGCCCGACCGATATCTTCATCACGCCCGGCTACCGCTTTCGCACCGCCGATATGCTGATGACCAATTTCCATCTGCCGCGCTCGACCCTGTTCATGCTGGTTTCGGCCTTCAGCGGCCTCGACACGATGCGTGCCGCCTATGCGCATGCCATTGCGAACCGGTACAGGTTCTACTCCTATGGAGACGCAAGCCTGCTGTATCGAGCGGAGATGAGCGATGGACGATGATCTGCAGACCCTTGACCGTGAAAGCCTGATTGCGGAAGTGAAAAAGCTGCGCGCCGGTATTCGCGCGCATCGCGACATGTCGGGCCATGATCTCTGCTGGCATCACCCCGATTTGTGGGACCTGCTGCCGGAAAAGATCGAGCCATCGATCGCCGTGCCGCCCTGGCCCAAATTCATGCGCGGCTGCGTGCAATACCGCCAGTCGCTCGACAGACAGGCGTCTGACGCGCCGATCCACGACAAGGAATTCAATGGCTAAGCCGTTCAGCTTCAAGGTCCTCGCCACCGACGGCAAGGCGCGGCGCGGTGTGATCGACATGCCGCGCGGTGAAATCCGCACGCCCGCCTTCATGCCGGTCGGCACCGGCGGCACCGTCAAGACGATGTATATGGACCAGGTGCGCGGTGTCGGTGCCGACATCATCTTGGGCAACACCTATCACCTGATGCTGCGTCCAGGCGCCGAGCGTGTGGCGCGGCTTGGCGGTTTGCACGAATTCGCCCGCTGGCCGCATCCGATCCTGACCGACAGCGGCGGGTTTCAGGTGATGTCGCTGTCGAAGCTCAGGAAATTGACCGAGAAGGGCGTCACCTTCCGCTCGCATATCGATGGCGCCGCCTACGAGATGTCACCAGAGCGTTCGATCGAGATCCAGGGTCTGCTCGATTCCGACATCCAGATGCAGCTCGACGAATGCACGGCGCTGCCGGCCGAGTTGAAGGAAATCGAGCGCGCGATGGAGCTGTCGCTGCGCTGGGCCGAGCGCTGCAAGACGGCGTTTGGCGACCAGCCGGGCAAGGCGATGTTCGGCATCGTGCAGGGCGGCGACAACGCGGCTCTGAGGGTGCGTTCGGCGCAGGCGTTGAGCGCGATGGAGCTGAAGGGCTATGCGGTCGGCGGGCTGGCCGTCGGCGAGCCGCAAGCGGTCATGCTCGAAATGCTCGACATCACCTGTCCCGTACTGCCTGACAACAAGCCGCGCTATCTCATGGGTGTCGGCACGCCCGACGATATCCTGAAATCGGTGGCGCGCGGCATCGACATGTTCGACTGCGTGATGCCGACGCGGGCCGGCCGGCATGGCCTTGCCTACACCAGGCGCGGCAAGGTCAATCTGCGCAACGCCCGCCACGCCGACGATCCGCGCCCGCTCGACGAGGAAAGCGACTGCCCGGCAGCACGGGATTATTCGCGCGCCTATCTGCACCATCTCGTGCGCTCGCAGGAGGCGCTGGGCGCCATGCTCCTGACCTGGAACAATCTTTCTTACTACCAGAAGCTGATGCAGGACATTCGCGCTGCTATCGAGACCGGCAGCTTCGACGCGCGTGGGGGTGAAATCACCGAAGGCTGGGCGAGGGGCGATATCCCCTTCCTGTAGAGCATGATCCCGAAAAGTGGAAACCGGTTTTCTCGGACAAACGGTTTCCGTTTGTCCAGAGATCATGCTCAAACAAAAAGTACTCAGGTGCTGAGCGAGTTCGACGCCCGCAGGCTGCATCCGGTGATCTGGAATGTGCCGTCGGGCTGCTGCTGCAGCGTATAGACAGCCTCATAATCCTTGCCGTCGGGGCCGACGATCAGCACCTGCTGGACAATCGAGCCCGGGCCAATCTGCTCGACCTTGCCGAAGGCATAGGACTGTGGCTTGCGCACCGGCGGGTAGCCATTGGTCACCATGTTCATGAAGGCATCGACGGTTGGGAACACCTGCTTCACATTCGGGGCGGCGAAGCTGTAGGCCTTGGCGCCGTCATCGGCGAGGAGGGCCTTCAACTGGCCGTCAATGACAGCCTGGCCGGCCTTGACCTCGGCATCGCCGGCAAACGCCGACGACGCCAGCATGACGAACGCGAATGCGAAAAAGGCGCGGCGCATGGCCTGTCTCCACTGTCCCTCGAAAGGTGCCGCCGGAAAAGCTGTTCCAGGACACATTCTAACATACGCGTGACGGCGCTCCACGGTTTCAGCGGCCGAGAATATTCGTCTCGCCGAGGCGGATTCCTATGCTTAAGCTTCCTTTAAGGCGGGGCGCTCATCGTGAATCCTGGGGGAGAGAGCGAGCAAACCCATGGGACGAATGATGTTCGCGCAGCCTGTCAACCGGCGCCTTTTGTTGAAAGGTGCTGCCAGCCTTGCCGCTCTGGCACCGCTGCCGGCCTGGGCGACGATCGCGCCGACGGTCACGGAAGTGGCCTTCGATCCAGCGATACCGGCACTTGGCAATCCCCAAGGCGATGTGACCATTGCCGAATTCGTCGATTACCAGTGTCCGGTCTGCAAGCTGGTCTTTGTCGAATTGAAGAAGCTGATGGCCGAGGACCATGGCATCCGGCTGGTGATGAAGGACTGGCCGATCTTCGGTGATGTCTCGCGCGACGCGGCGCGGATGGCGTTGTCGGCCGGCCCATATTATTCCGCCGCCGTCGATGCGCTGATGGCCAATGAACGTGGGCTTTCCGAGCATCGCACCGACGATATTCTCGGCGCGATCGGGGTCGATGTTGCCGGTGCGCGCGCCGGTCTCGCTGCCCGCCAGCCGGAGATCGATGCTTTGCTGTCGCGCAACGATGCCCAGGCAACGGCCTTCAGGCTGCAGGGAACGCCGGCGCTGGTGATTGGCGGCAGGCTGTTCAAGCGCGGCATGCCGGTTGCGGAGCTGCGCGAGGCCGTGGCCAGGGCCCGCGCCGGCTAAGTGCAGATTCCAGCGCTTGAAAGGCCGCCTCCAGTCTGCCAGAAGGGCCGCTTGGACTTGGACGTTTAGCGGGACGAAGCCATGAAGGCGTTTTTCGTGCAGATCAAATGCGAGCTCGGCAAATCCTATGAGGTTGCCAGTGCGCTTGCCGACGCCGAGATTGCATCGGAAATCTACTCCACCGCCGGCAATTACGACCTGCTCGCCAAATTCTATGTCGATGACGAGGAAGACGTCGGCCATTTCGTCAACGAGAAGGTGCAGATTCTCCCCGGAATCAAAGACACCTTCACGGTCGTCACCTTCCGCGCCTTCTAGCCGCTGAACCCACTTGCCCGGGCACGAGGCAAAGCCTGATCAAGGTCATATTTCGGCTGCCTCAATTTTAGGCAGGCGCAACATACTGATCGTCCGGATCTCCCAAATCACCGATTGCGCTTGATTTTCTCCGGCGACGTCAGTGAAATGGCGTCACAGGGGAGTATGCGATTGGCAGCGTTCGATGAAATGCTTCCGGAAGTCTCCGGATTGAGAAGACCGTATTCGGCTTATGATCGCTGGCTGAAGGAGCAGGATCCGGCCAGGCTTACCGAGAAGATGCAGGACGCCGAACGCGTCTTCCGCAAGACCGGCATCACCTTCGCCGTCTATGGCGAGCAGGAGGCGTCCGAACGGCTGATCCCATTCGACATCGTTCCACGCATCATTTCAGGCAATGAGTGGCGGCGCCTGACGCAAGGCATCGAGCAGCGCGTGCAGGCGCTGAATGCCTTCCTCGACGATATCTACCACCGCCAGGAAATCCTGCGTGCCGGCCGCGTTCCGAGGGACCTGATCGCCAAGAACGAGGCTTTCCTGCCGGAGATGATCGGGGTGCGGCCGCCGGCCGGCGTCTATACCCACATCATCGGCGTCGATATCGTGCGCATCAGCGAGGACGAGTTCTACGTGCTGGAGGACAATGCGCGCACGCCGTCCGGTGTCTCCTACATGCTGGAGAACCGCGAGACGATGATGCAACTGTTCCCCGAGCTGTTCCAGAAGATCAAGGTGCGGCCGGTCGAGAACTACCCGCAATTGCTGCGCCAGTCGCTGGCGGCGGTTCGGCCGCAGAGCACCAAGGGCGCGCCGACCATCGCCGTGCTGACGCCCGGCAGTTTCAATTCCGCCTATTTCGAGCACGCCTTCCTTGCCGACCAGATGGGCGTGCAACTGGTCGAGGGGCAGGATCTGCGGGTCGTCGACGGCCATGTCGCGATGCGCACGACCGAAGGCTACAAGCAGATCGACGTGCTCTACCGCCGGGTGGATGATTCCTTCCTCGACCCGCTGACCTTCCGGCCGGATTCAGCCCTTGGCATACCCGGCATCATGGATGTCTACCGGGCCGGCAACATCACCATCGCCAATGCGCCGGGCACCGGCATCGCCGACGACAAGGCGATCTATTCCTATATGCCCGAGATCGTCGAATTCTACACCGGCCGCAAGGCAATCCTCGGCAACATCCCGACCTGGCGCTGTTCGGAGCCGGACAGCCTGAAATACGTGCTCGAGCACATCCACGAACTGGTGATCAAGGAAGTGCATGGCTCCGGCGGCTACGGCATGCTGGTCGGCCCGGCGGCGACCAAGAAGGAATGCGAGGCCTTCGCCAAGAAGCTGGCGGCGAAGCCTTCGAACTACATCGCCCAGCCGACACTTGCGCTGTCGACCTGTCCGATCCTGACCGAAAAGGGACTGGCGCCGCGCCATGTCGATCTCAGGCCTTATGTGCTGGTCTCCGACCGCATCCAGATCGTGCCTGGTGGCCTGACGCGCGTCGCGCTGAAGGAAGGTTCTCTGGTTGTGAACTCGTCGCAGGGCGGCGGGACGAAGGATACGTGGGTGTTGGATGATTGAGAATGAGTGAGTAGGGAGTAGTGAGTAGTGAGTAGTAGCTGCAGAGGGGAGGCGCATGCCATATTCCATTGAAATTCAACTATTTACTGCTGACTACTCACTATTCCCTACTCACTAGCCCAAAGGGCCTTCCCATGCTTCTCGGCCGCACCGCCAACGGGCTCTACTGGATGAACCGCTATATCGAGCGGGCCGAAAACATGGCGCGGCTGGTCGATGCCGGGCTTCGCATGGCGCTGACCCGCACCCAGAGTGCATCGGAAGAGTGGAATTCGGTGCTGCTCAGCGCCGGCTCCGATGTCGCCTTCAAGCAGAAGTATTCGGACTATACGGCGGCTGATGTCGCCGATTTCCTGCTGCGTGACACCTCGAACCCGTCGAGCACGATGTCGTCGATCGAGACGGCCCGCAACAATGCCCGCATGGTGCGCACCGCGCTGACGCGCGAGACCTGGGAAAGCATCAACGAAGCCTGGATGTCACTCAAGCGGATGCTGGCGAGGCCGATCGACGAGCGCGACCTGCCAAGCGTGCTTGATGCGATCAAGCGCGAGACGGCGCTGATCCGCGGCTCGTTCTACGGCACCATGCTGCGCAACGAGATCTTCGACTTCTCGCAGCTCGGCACCTATGTCGAGCGCGCCGACAACACGGCGCGCATCCTCGACGTGAAGTACTATGTGCTGTTGCCGTCGATCTCGTGGGTCGGCTCGACGCTCGACAACTATCAGTGGGAATCGATCCTGCGCTCGGTGTCGGCGCATCGCTCCTATCGCTGGGTCTATGATGCCGACTACAAGCCGACCAACATTGCAGACTACCTGATCCTCAATGTCCGCATGCCGCGTTCGCTGACCTTCTGCTACCGCTTCCTGTCCGAACACCTGAAATTCCTGAGCGACGATTACGGTGAGCGTCATGCCTGCCACGCAACGGCGGAAAAAACGCAGGCGATGCTGAGGGCCGGTTCGATCAAGGATATATTCGACGCGGGCCTGCACGAATTCCTGGCCAACTTCATTCGCGACAACACCAAGCTCGGCGACGAGATCGCGCAAGATTACCGGTTCAATTGATATGCGGCTCAAGATCACCCACCGGACCGAATACCGATACGATGCGCCGGTGCAGTATCTGCTGCAGCGGCTGCGGCTGCTTCCGGTCAGTGGATCGACGCAGACCGTCTTGTCCTGGGCGCTGACGATCGAAGGCGCGCGCGAAGAGGTTCGATTTGTCGACCATTTCGGCAACGATACAAGGCTTTTGAGCGTCGAGGGCGAACGCGATTTCATCACGGTGGAAGCGGCTGGTGAAGTGGTGACACGCGACACCGCGGGCGTTTCCGGACCGCACCAGGGCTTTACGCCGTTGTGGCTTTACAGCCATGAAACGCCGCTGACGACGATTGGCGGCGGGATTCGGGAACTCGCCGGTTCAGTCGGTAACGGAACCGATATCGAACGGCTTCACAGGCTGATGGCTGTGATAGGCGAGCGTGTCATCTACACACCCGGCACCACCAATGCGACGACGCCGGCCGAGGAGGCCTTGGCGCTGAAAACCGGTGTCTGCCAGGATCACACCCACATCTTTGCCGCTGCGGCGCGCTGCATGGGCTTTCCAGCCCGTTACGTCAGCGGCTATCTGATGCTGGATGCGACGGTGGAGCAGGCGGCAAGCCATGCCTGGGCGGAAGCACATGTTTCTGGTCTGGGCTGGGTTGCCTTCGATGCGGCAAACGGCATTTCGCCTGACGAGCGCTATGTGAAGGTGGCAACTGGCCGGGACTATCGCGATGCTACGCCGGTGTCGGGAATTCGACTGGGACAGGCGGAAGAACAGCTTGCGGTCACCGTCACGGTAGAGCAGTAATCCGTCAAGATTGCCGCTAGAAGAGATTCCATGACCTATTGCGTCGGCCTCAAGATCGATCGCGGGCTCGTGTTCATGTCGGACACGCGCACCAATGCCGGCATGGATTCGATCTCGACCTTCAAGAAGATGCATGTCTGGGAACAGCCGGGCGAGCGCGTCATCGTCCTGATGTCGGCCGGCAACCTGGCGACGACGCAGGCCGTAGTCAGCCTGCTCGACGAGCGCACCAAGACAGTGACAGACCGCCACGAGAAGCTGCTCGAAACGCCATCCATGTATCAGACGGTGCGGCTGGTCGGCGATACGGTGAAAGAGGTGATCGCGCAGGCGTCACCCGCCGGCGAGAAGGCCGATTCCTATTTCAACGCCTCCTTCATCCTCGGCGGCCAGATCAAGGGCAGTCCGCCGCGGCTTTTCATGATCTATCCCGAGGGCAATTTCATCGAATCGACCGACGACACGCCGTTCTTTCAGATCGGCGAGACCAAATACGGTAAGCCGATCATCATCCGTGCCTATGAGCGGACCATGAGCCTGGCCGAGACGGTGAAGCTGCTGCTAGTGTCGTTCGATTCGACGCTGAAGTCGAACCTGTCGGTCGGCCTGCCGCTCGACCTGTTGTTCATGGAAAAAGACACTTTCAAGGTCGGCCTGAAGAAGCGGATCGGCCAGGACGACCAGTACTACCGCACGATCTCCGATGGCTGGTCGAATGCGCTGAAGGCGGCTTTTGCCAGTCTGCCGGATTTCCCGGGGTAGTCTGCGGCTCGCCGCCAGCTGGCAGTTGCAAATATTTCACATGTTAATTAATGTCTGATCTTGAAGAGCCGGCGGCAACGACTGGCGGCGAAAGGTCATGTCGGGAGGGGCAGGATGAACAACAACGATTTCCGGCAATGGTCGCAGCGTGCCGCCGACTGGGGCGCCGACTATCGCGAGACGTTGCGCGAGCGGCCAGTTCGGCCGCTGGTCGCGCCGGGCGACATATTCAGGAGCATAGAAGCGTCGCCGCCCGAAGACGCGGAACCGATGGACAGGATCTTCGCCGACTTCGAGGAGAAGATCGTTCCGGGGATGACGCATTGGCAGCATCCGCGCTTCTTCGCCTACTTCCCGGCCAATGCGGCGCCGGTTTCGGTGGTGGCCGAGTATCTCGTCTCCGCAATGGCCGCGCAATGCATGCTTTGGCAGACGTCGCCGGCGGCGACCGAACTCGAAACGCGCACGGTCGACTGGATGCGGCAGGCACTCGGCCTGCCGGAGGGATTTTCCGGCGTCATCCAGGATTCGGCGTCGTCTGCGACGCTGGCCGCTGTGCTGACGATGCGCGAACGGGCGCTGGACTGGCAAGGCAACAGACAAGGCCTGGCCGGGCAGGGGCAGTTGCGCATCTATTCCTCGGACCAGGTGCACACTTCGATCGACCGGGCGATCTGGGTGTCGGGCATCGGCGAGGACAATCTGGTGCGCATTCCCGTCAGCGGCCGCTTTCGCGCCATGGACACCGCTGCCTTGGAAGCAGCCATCGTGGCCGACCGGCAAGCCGGCCTGCTGCCGGCGGGCATCATCGCTTGCGTCGGTGGCACCAGCACGGGCGGCACGGACGACATTGCGGCGGTCGCCGCGGTCGCCAAGCGGCATGGGCTCTACCTCCATGTCGACGCGGCCTGGGCCGGGTCGGCGATGATCTGCCCGGAGTACCGGCATTTCTGGACCGGTGTCGAAGGCGCCGATTCGATCGTCTTCAATCCGCACAAATGGCTCGGCGCACAGTTCGACTGCTCGATCCAGTTCCTGCGCGACCCTGAAAGCCACGTCAGGACGCTGGCGATCAAGCCGGACTATCTGAAAACCCACGGTCATGATGGCATCATCAATTATTCCGAATGGTCGGTGCCGCTCGGCCGCCGGTTCCGCGCTCTAAAACTATGGTTCCTGCTGCGCGCCCACGGACTGGAAAACCTGCGGGCGATGATCCGCAACCATGTGGCGTGGAGCGAGGGCCTTGCCGTGCGGCTGGCGAAGGAGCCCGATTTCGAGATCGTCAGCGAACCGATGCTGTCGCTGTTTTCGTTCCGGCACAAGGCGGCCTCAAGCGCCGATGCTGACGAGCACAATCTGCGGCTGGTCAATGCGATCAACGACGACGGCCGCATCTACCTGACGCAGACGAGGGTCGACGGGCAGGTGGCAATAAGATTCCAGGTCGGCCAGTTCGAAGCGACCGCAAGCGATGTCGATGCGGCTTTTGCCGTCATCACCGAAATCGCGCGCGGCATGGTCTGATTCAGCCTTGATGGTGTTGCGTTCCGGCTTTGCCTTTGCAATCAGGTAATTTCTGTTAGCCGGCTTATGCCTTTTCATTGCTTTCGTTTTCGACTATAGACAAGAAAAACGAAAACGGGAGCTTACAATGTATCTGTCGCCGCGCCATGCCGAGATCATCCAGATGGCCAAGGATCATGGCCGCGTGCTGGTCGACGATCTGGCCACGCATTTCAACGTGACGCCGCAGACCATTCGCAAGGATCTCAACGATCTCTGCGACCAGCGGCTGCTTTCGCGCATCCATGGCGGGGCCCTGTTCCCTTCTGGGATCGAGAACATGGAGTATGAGGCCAGGCGCAAGATCGCGGCGGACGAGAAGGAAGCGATCGGCCGTGCCGCGGCCAGACTGATCCCCGACAACGCCTCGCTGTTCATCAACATCGGCACCACGACGGAAGCGGTCAGCAAGGCGTTGCTCGATCACAACGGCCTAATGGTCATCACCAATAATATCAATGTTGCCAACAGGATGCGCATATATCCCTCGATCGAGGTGGTGATCGCCGGCGGGGTCGTGCGCGGTTCGGATGGCGGTGTCGTCGGCGAGGCGGCGGTCGATTTCATCAGGCAATTCAAGGTCGACTACGCCGTCATCGGCGCCTCTGCCATCGACCATGACGGCGCCTTGCTCGATTTCGATTTTCGTGAGGTGAAGGTGGCGCAGGCGATCATCGCCAATGCCAGGCACGTCATCCTGGTTTCCGACCAGACCAAATTCGAACGCACCGCGCCGGTGCGCATCGGCCATCTGTCGCAGGTCAACACCTTCATCACCGACCGTTGCGACATCGCGTCGGTGCGCAAGATCTGCCTTGAGGCCGAAGTTCAGCTGATCGAAACGTCGCTTGGATGAGGCTCCTTCACGGTCATCTCACGGACTTGTGATATTTCGTTTGACATTCGTTATCAGTTCGAAATAATTCCGCCACGGTTTCGCAAAAGACCAAAATGGTGCAATGCGAAATCGTGGAGGAGTTAAGTGGACACATCTTCAGTCCGGGACATTTTCGTCATAGGGGGCGGTATCAATGGCTGCGGCATTGCCCGCGATGCCGTTGGGCGCGGGTTTTCGGTTTTTCTGGCCGAGATGAACGATCTCGCCAGCGGAACCTCCTCCGGTTCGACCAAGCTGATTCATGGCGGCCTGCGCTACCTTGAATTCTACGAGTTTCGCCTGGTGCGCGAGGCGCTGATGGAGCGCGAGGTTCTGTGGAAGAACGCGCCGCACATCATCTGGCCGATGCGCTTCGTGCTGCCCTATGCCAAGGGCCTGCGTCCGGCCTGGCTGATCAGGCTTGGCTTGTTCCTCTACGACCATATTGGCGGGCGCAAATTGCTGCCTGCGACCAGGACGCTCGACATGGCAAGCGATCCGGCGGGCAAGCCTTTGAAGCCCTTGTTCAAAAAGGCGTTCGAATATTCCGACGGCTGGGTCAACGATGCGCGGCTGGTGGCGCTCAACGCTCGCGATGCCGCCGACCGCGGTGCAACGATCCGGACCCGCACCAAGGTGGTCGGCGCGCGCCGTGAAAACGGCCTTTGGACAATCAAGATCGAGAACCTGCAGAGCGGTGAGACCGAAGAGGTCAAGGCCCGGCTGCTGGTCAATGCCGCCGGACCATGGGTCGATCACGTGCTTTCCGGCGTCGTCGGGCTCAACGATGTTCACAATGTCCGTCTGGTGCAGGGCAGCCACATCGTCATCGCCAAGAAGTTCGACGATCCGCGCGCCTATTTCTTCCAGAACAGGGACGGCCGCATCATCTTCGCCATTCCCTACGAGGAAGAGTTCACGCTGATCGGCACCACCGACCAGGATTATCCCGGCGATCCGCACGATGTGAAGATCAGCGACACCGAGATCGACTATCTCTGTGCCGCCGCCAGCGAATATTTCGCGCAACCGGTCAAGCGTTCCGACATCGTCTGGACCTATTCAGCCGTGCGCCCGCTCTATGATGACGGCGCCTCCAAGGCGCAGGAAGCGACGCGCGACTACGTGCTGAAGGCCGATGGCGGCGAGGGCGCCGCCCCGATCGTCAACGCCTTCGGCGGCAAGATCACCACCTATCGCCGGCTGTCGGAATCGATGCTGGAGAAGATCGAGGGTTTTCTCGGCAAGCGTGGCAAGCCGTGGACGTCGGACGCGCCGCTGCCGGGCGGCGATTTTCCGGCGACCGGTTTCGACGCGCAGGTGGCAAAGCTGAAGGCTGCCTATCCATTCCTCGATGCGCGTCTCGCCCGCCGACTGACCCGGCTTTACGGGACGCGGGCACAGGTGCTCTTGGGCCTCGCCAAATCGAAGGCCGATCTCGGCCGCGATTTCGGCGGCGATCTCTACGAAGCCGAAGTGCGCTATCTCGTTGAAAATGAATGGGCTGTCACATCAGAAGACGTGCTGTGGCGGCGGACCAAGCGCGGCCTGCATCTCAGCCGCGAGCAGGTCGCAGCACTCGATGAATTCATGCACGGCATAAGCCGGCGGCATGTCGCGGCCGCCGAATGAAGAGGGTTTTGAGCTGATGCAGAAAGCCTGGGAGGAGGCGTCATGCTTGAACTGAGGAACGTCACCAAGAACGAGAAGGAAAAGCCGCAGACCGTCAACTACGACGAACTGGCCAAGAGCTGGCGGAAGTAACTGTCTATGCGGGCGTTCGCGCCCGTGTGAAATTGGGGGAGGCGGCGCGTTGCCGTCTCCCTCTTTGTATCAAGATGGAGGATGCTGAATGAGCGGTTTTGTGCTGGCAATCGACCAGGGAACGACGTCGACCCGGGCGATCCTGTTCGACGGCCAGATGAGAGTCGCCGGCAGCGGACAGAAGGAGTTCACCCAGCACTATCCGGCCTCCGGCTGGGTAGAGCACGACCCGGAAGAGATCTGGGCAAGCGTCGTGACGACTGTGAAGGCCGCGCTGAAGACTGCCGGCCGCGAAGCGTCCGACGTTGCGGCCATTGGCATCACCAACCAGCGTGAGACCGTCGTCATCTGGGACAAGGCGACGGGCAAGCCGATCCACAACGCTATCGTCTGGCAAGACCGCCGCACCGCGCCGCTCTGCCAGAAACTGAAGGAGCAGGGGCTGGAGAAGAAGTTCACGCGCAAGACAGGGCTGCTGCTTGATCCCTATTTCTCCGGCACCAAGATCGCCTGGATGCTCGACAAGGTGAAGGGCGCGAGGAAACGCGCCGAGAAAAGCGAGTTGCTGGCCGGCACCGTCGACAGTTTTCTGATCTGGCGGCTGACCGGCGGCAAAGTCCACGCCACCGATGCCACCAATGCGTCGCGCACGCTGGTCTACAACATCGCGGAAAACGCCTGGGACGACGAGCTTTTGGCCATTCTCAACATCCCGGCAAAAATGCTGCCGGAGGTCAAAGACTGCGCCGATGATTATGGAGTGACCGAGAAAAATCTGTTTGGCGCCGAGATAAAAATCCTCGGTGTCGCGGGCGACCAGCATGCCGCGACCATCGGCCAGGCCTGCTTTGAACCCGGCATGATGAAATCTACCTACGGCACCGGCTGCTTCGCGCTGCTCAACACCGGCAGCGATCTGGTGCGTTCGAAGAACCGGCTCTTGACCACCATCGCCTATCGGCTGAACGGCAAGACCACCTATGCGTTGGAAGGTTCGATCTTCATCGCAGGGGCTGCCGTGCAATGGCTGCGCGACGGCATCAAGGTGATCGGCAAGGCCGAGCAGAGCGGCAAACTGGCTGCCGAGGCCGACCCGACGCAAAACGTCTATCTGGTACCGGCCTTTGTCGGATTGGGCGCACCGCATTGGGACGCCGAAGCGCGCGGCGCCATCTTCGGACTGACCCGCAATTCCGGTCCGGCGGAGTTCGCGCGTGCCGCACTCGAAGCCGTCGCTTACCAGACCCGCGACCTGCTCGACGCCATGCGCAAGGACTGGAAGGGCACTTCGGCCAAAACGGTTCTCCGGGTCGATGGCGGCATGGTGGCGTCGGACTGGACCATGCAGCGCCTGGCCGACATTCTCGATGCGCCGGTCGACCGTCCGACCATCCTCGAGACGACCGCGCTGGGTGCGGCCTGGCTCGCCGGCTCGAAAGCCGGCGTGTGGCCGAAGGCGAAGGAGTTCGCCAAGAGCTGGGCGCTCGAGCGGCGGTTCAAGCCGGAGATGGATATGTCCACACGATCCGCCAAGTTGGCAGGCTGGCGCGATGCTGTGCGCAGGACCTTGAGCGTGCCATAACGGTCGCCACAGGAGGAAGATTTGACGGTGGGGGACATGCAGCCGGACTGGTATCCTGCTTGGCGCGACCAGGCTTTTGAACAGCTAACAGCCAAGAATGCTCGTTTGGAGAAGGAGTTCCGCCTCGGCCATTGGCCGCGCTATGACTACGACCTGACGACCGGCAGGCTTCTGTTCTCAGACCAAGGTGCCGTCAAAGTCGTTACCGAGATTCAGATTGCAGGCTCGACAAGCGCCAAAGCTGGTAACTGGCTTTGGGCCTGGTCAAATTCAAACTTACCCAGCGAACTTCTCGCCGACGCAAAACGGGTTCGTTCCTTCGGTGAGGAGAACGATATCGCCGAACTTCAACAGGCCTATGTGACCGACACGAAAGATGATCTGGAAACGCTGGGCTGGGAACTGACGGCAGCGATGGTGCGGATTTGCGACTCACTCGGGGCTTACCGCTCTCCGCGCGGGGAAGGGGGCGGTCTTTATCTGATCCTCAAAAGCGCAAACTGGGCCAACTGACACCGCTGATCGGGATGCTGAAAGTCCCACGCAAAAGACCCGCGCCGTTTCCGACGCGGGTCTTGTACCTACCAACTACTGATACTTATCCCTGGATCAGTAAGGCGAACGGCATTCCTGACGCGGGCCGTAGTTCGGCTGGAACGTGTTGTCCGAAGAGCGGTAACTGCGATAGTGGTCATAGCACCACTGCACGTGCGAGTTGCCTTCGTAGACGCGGTTGTTCTCGTTGTTGATGATCGCACCGGTGATCAAGGCACCAGTCGCGAATGCCGCGAGCGGGAACCAATAGTCGCCGTGACGGCGATAACCACGATGGTATTCGCTATAGCCGCGATGGCCGTTCCAATAGCCGCCGCCGTCATTGTTTCGCGCAAAGTTGCGATTGCCGTTGAAATTGCGGTTGCTGAAATTGCGATTGCCATTCAAATGGCGGTTGCGATGCCCCCACCACTCAGGGCGAGTCTCTCCGACATTCAGGATATCTGACGAACTCGCCGATGCCTGGGGCACAAGGATCTGGGCAGCATTGGCCGGCATGGCCGCTGCAGCGAATGAAACTGACAAGGTGGTCGCCAGTATACCCGATACGATCTTGTTCATTGTCTTCTCCTTCGAAAGGGTGATTGACGTCCCTTGTGGCGAGACAACGGGCAGTGCACATGATGGTTCCTCGCAAAACACCAAGTTGCTGATTCGTAATGTTTCTCCGGCCTGTCACCCGCACTACAAAGTGCTCAGCCAATGGCTCTGCCAAGCTTATATCTCCCTTCATCGAAGTGGCCGCTTGGGCAAGTGGACGACGCTGGAAAAGCTTGGCTCTCTGATCCGTTTTTTCCGGTTGACCGGTTGAGCCACTCTCCCTATGTTCCGCGCAATTTCGAGGGCCGCCTTTCGCGCCCGCGGGAGCGCGTAGCTCAGCCGGTAGAGCAACTGACTTTTAATCAGTAGGTCATGGGTTCGAATCCCATCGCGCTCACCAAAAACAAAATAAAATCAACTGTTTGCAAGAGGTCGGACGGCAGGCGTAATAGGCCCATTTCCATGTCCGCGTAGTGTCCGCAAAATAGAGGTGCCTCGAAAGCTAGGGGATCAGTTTGCCGCGGTTCGCAAATAAGAGCCACCACTTCATCCCGAAAGCGTATCTGTCGGCATGGACTGACCCCGCTACGCCGGCGGACCAAATGCCCTATGTGTGGCTATTCCCGCGCACGGGAGGAGACGGCCGCCGAAAATCGCCTAAAAACATGTTCCAGGAAACGGATATGTATACGGTGGCCATGCCGGACGGCAGCCGAGATTTGTCATTCGAACATGGGTTGAGCCAACTTGAGAGTGGCATGGCACGGCTGCGCGAAGACTTTGTCGAGCAGCGGAAACTCCTTCCGAACATTTTACGGATGAAGCTCTCTGTGTTTATCGCCGCGATGCATTCTCGGACTCCGCGATTTCGGGATCATCAGCGTCAGCAGTGGCAGAAGATCCTGTCTACCGGCGACGAAATCACGAAACAGATGGCAACCAAAACGCCGGCCGAAAGAGCACGGATCGCTCGACTAAGCCTTCCCCCTAGCGGCCCTACGATGTCGATGGAAGACGTGCAGCGCATCGTCGACTATCCGATCCAATCAATCGCGCCGGCAGTGATCGAATCGGAATTTCCATTCTTAATGCAGATGAGACTTACCGTTTTCTGCAGCGACCCATCAGGCCAAGGCTTTATCACCTCGGACGCGCCTGTGGTTTGGTATGACCCCGAGGCCTACAAACGGCCTCCGATGTATCGAGGCGCCGCGCTGATGTACGAAAGCTTGGAGATCACGATGCCGCTCTCGCCGCGCAGAATGCTTTTTATTGCCCATGACAAGCCAATGTCGAAGGGCGTTAAGCCGATTATTGCCCATGACAAGCCAATGTCGAAGGGCGTTAAGCCGATCTCCTACACCGATGTCTCAGAAGATGTTGTCGTCGCGTTGAACCGACGCACCGCGCGATTTGCCGATCAGGAGATAGTCGTCAGCAAAGATTTTTTTGATGGCCGCTGGACGCCCGGAAAGCCAAGGGTCGACATATCCTGACCAATGAAAGCCCGATCAAAGGATTCAGACCCATGGCCCAGGTGAGAGTGAAACTGAAGGCTCGTCGCCAAATCAATATCCATAATGATCTCGGCGGTGCGGCGTTCTATTTCAAGAAAAAGGTCGACCATCGAATCGAGACGGATGATCGCGAGGGCATTTCCTTCGAGATTATGGCGGGGCTGACATTCCTCGCTTTTGAGGCTGAGGCTAAGTTTAATTTCCTCGGATACAAACTGATCAAGGGATGGAATGAACGGGAGCAAGCTTCGAAGAAAGTTGAAGCTGTTTGTGGCGCTCTCGGGGTAAAGCCGGACCACGCAGCGAGGCCATATTCGAGCCTATCGAGGCTTCGAACTTTCCGAAACACCTTGGCGCATGGGAAGCCTGACGAACACACCTTCGATCAAGAGGTCGTAGCTACCGTCGAGGAGCTAGAGGCCATGGGCATCCTGCATGCCGAATGGGAAAGTCACATTGATCAGACATTTTTGAGCGAAGCGTACGACGACCTGGATCAAATCTGGAAAGACCTTTTGGAGAAATCCGGGTTGACCATATTCGATACACTCACGCACGGTAGCAGCCATATGAGTTTTATAGAGCACGTTTGAGGCTTTTCAGGCAGCGGCGCGACAGAACAATATTCCGCAACGATGTCATATCTGATCAATTGTCAGTTGAGGCGAAGCTTGAGTGGCGTAAAAAAGCGTGGTCTTTCAATTGCTTAAAGAGATCGTGCGGTCCGCCCCGCTAGACGTGTCCGCGTTGCGTCCGGATTTCGCGGCGGATTCAGAATATTTGCCGCCCAGCCTCTGATCAGACCAGTCACCCGAAGCTCGCCGGTTCCGGCGGGCATCCTTGGGTTCCTGCACATCCTTGGGTTCGTGCACTTGGGGCCTCCTTGGCTGCCGTGAGTGCAATTCGGCGGCCCAAAGGAAATAGGGCGGCTCGATCGAACATCAAACGCTCTTCGACCATTCGACGCATCTGCCAATGAGGCAGGAACGATCCTGCGGCTGAAGCATTTCGCTCCATGACCAGTTCATCGAGGGAAGGCCGGGCCATGAAGATTGCCCATGTCGCACCATTGTACGAATCCGTGCCGCCAAGGCTCTATGGCGGCACCGAGCGCATTATTTCTTACCTTACCGAGGCCCTCGTCGACCTCGGCCACGACGTGACGCTGTTCGCCAGTGGCGACACCAAGA
This sequence comes from Mesorhizobium sp. AR02, assembly GCF_024746835.1. Classification (NCBI taxonomy): domain Bacteria; kingdom Pseudomonadati; phylum Pseudomonadota; class Alphaproteobacteria; order Hyphomicrobiales; family Phyllobacteriaceae; genus Mesorhizobium; species Mesorhizobium sp. AR02. The sequence goes on from NZ_CP080531.1 coordinate 6,486,408, forward strand.
CCTCCGCCAGGCTCGTGCCATGCCGCGAGCGGGCGCTTCGTCTCGATCCGCGTCCGCTCAAGTCCGAGATCGCGGCGCATCTGTCGATGTTAGATGAGGTGAGGAAGCAGGCCGACGATTTTGACGTCATTCACTTCCATCTCAGCCATTTCCTGCATTTCCCGTTTTTCCGCGATATGCCGCAGCGCACGGTGACGACGCCACATGGCAGACTGGACTACGCGGACCTCGCACAAGCCTATGACCGGTTCCCGCGGTTCCCGATGATTTCGATATCGCGCAGCCAGCGAGCGCGATTCGGATCCGCGAACTGGCTGGCGACGATCCATCACGGGCTGCCGGTCGATCTCTACGAACCCGACTTCGAGGCAGGCTCGGATGGTGGCTATCTTGCCTTTCTCGGCAGGATGTCGCGCGACAAGCGGCCGGACCGGGCGATCGAGATTGCTCGCCGCACCGGCCTGAAGCTCAAGCTCGCGGCCAAGATCGGCGACGACGATCGCGCCTATTTCGAGGAAATCGTCCAACCCATGATCGATGGCCACCAGATCGAATATGTCGGCGAGATCAATGAGCAGCAGAAAGCGGCGTTTCTCGGAAACGCCGTCGCCCTGCTTTTCCCGATCGATTGGCCGGAGCCGTTCGGCCTTGCCGTGATCGAGGCGATGGCGTGCGGGACGCCGGTCATGGCCTGGAGTTGCGGCGCCATGCCGGAGATCGTCGACCACGGCGTGACCGGTTTCGTCGTCGAGACCATAGAGGATGCCGTTGCCTCCATGCCGGCTCTCCTGCAACTCGACAGACGGCGTGTCAGGGCGGTGTTCGAGCGGCGCTTTTCAGCCCGCAGGATGGGTCAGGATTACGCCGCCGCCTATGCAGAGTTGGTCGACGACGCCGGCAATCACATAAAGGCCTCGTAGCGGTGTGCCCACTGGAATGAACAGGGACAGGCCTATTGACCATCAGCCCACTTGACGAGCGCACGCTCGATCCGGCCATAGCACTGGCGTCTCTCGATGAGACGGCGCCGCGGGAACCGCACAGGCTGTTCGCCCTCAAGCATGGCGACTGCTTTGTCGTTGCCGACGCTTATGGCGATATACGCGGCGTCGGTGACGGGTTCTTTCGCGACGACACGCGCGTGCTTTCTGAATTTCGCCTCACTGTCGGCGGGCGGTCGACGTCGTTGCTTGGCGCGTCGCTGAGCCAGGACAACGTCCTCTTCACCGCCAATTTGACCAATCTGCCGATTGAAAGCGCTGCTGGCCGCCAGATTCCGCAAGGCGCCATCCATATCGAGCGCGTCAGGCTGCTGTGGGAGGAAAGGCTGTATGAGCGCATAACACTCTCCAATTACAGTCGGGAACATTCGACGATCCTGCTGTCGCTGCGCTTTGGCGCCGATTTCCGCGACATGTTCGAAGTCCGGGGCTCGACCCGCTCGAAGCGTGGAACCGCCCATACGGCCGAGATCACAGGGAACGCGGTCGTGCTCCGCTACGAAGGCCTGGACAAGGTGGTGCGCACATCGGCGATATCGTTTTCGCAGACGCCCGACCAGCTGACCTCCGAGCGGGCGGATTTCGTCATCGCCGTCACCAAGCGCAGCAGCCAGACGCTTTACGTGGAGGTGGGCAACGAGACAGACGATCGCCCCGAAAGCCATCGGTTTCGCGCTGCCGCCGCCCGTGCTCGTTTCGGCATGCGCGCCAAACGCCGGCATGGCGCGACGCTGCACAGTTCGGGCCGCGTTTTCAACGACTGGATGGCGCGGGCTCGCGCCGATGTCGCGCTGCTCACGACGGAATTGCCAACCGGGCCGTATCCCTATGCCGGCATTCCGTGGTTTTCCACGGCCTTTGGCCGGGATGGCGTGATTTCAGCCTTGCAGATGCTCTGGCTCAATCCTGGGCTGGCGCGGGGCGTCCTGGCGTTTCTCGCCCAGCACCAGGCGACCGAGACCTCGCCTTTCAGCGATTCCGAACCCGGCAAGATCATGCACGAAACCCGCAAGGGCGAGATGGTGGCGCTCAGCGAGTTGCCGTTCGGCCGCTACTATGGCGGTGTCGACACGACGCCGCTCTATATTCATCTTGCCTGCGCCTATGCGGACCGCACGGGGGACATAGCCTTCATCGATACGCTGTGGCCATCGCTGTGCGCCGCGGCCGAGTGGATCGAAACGGCGAGCCGTTCGACGGGTTTCCTCACCTACCAGCGCGCGGCAGAATCCGGCCTTGCCAACCAGGGATGGAAGGACAGTTTCGATTCCGTCTTTCACGCCGATGGCCGCATTCCGAAGGGGCCGATCGCGCTGGTCGAGGTGCAGGGCTACGCCTTCGCGGCGTTCCAGGGGTTGGCGAAACTGGCACGGCTGCGCGGCGAAACGGAGCGGGCGGAGAGTTGGGAAGTACGCGCGGACACACTTCGCCAAAAAGTCGAGCGCCATTTCTGGATCGAGGACCTCAGCTACTATGCGCTGGCACTGGACGGCGATGGTCAGCCCTGCAAGGTGCGCACATCCAATGCCGGTCACCTGCTTTACGTCGGCCTTCCCAGCCCGGATCGCGCGCGCATGGTCGCCGACCAGCTGCTGTCGGCCTCGTTCCATTCCGGCTGGGGACTGCGGACGCTGGCGGACGACGCGATCTTCTTCAATCCGATGTCCTATCACAACGGGTCCATCTGGCCGCACGACACAGCGATCTGCGCGGCCGGGCTGGCGCGATACGGCAGCCGCGACAGCGTGGTGCGGCTGATGAGCGGAACTTTCGAATCCGCCGTTCATTTCAACATGCGTCTGCCAGAACTCTTTTGCGGCTTCACGCGCGCAGCCGGCGAAGCGCCGATTGCCTATCCGGTGGCCTGCCTGCCACAAGCCTGGTCCGCCGGCTCGGCCTTCATGCTCATGCAATCGTGTCTCGGCCTTCAGATCGATGGCTGGACAGGCGAGATCCATGTGACCCGGCCGCGCCTGCCGATCGGCATCGACAGCCTCGTCGTCCGCCATCTTTCGGTAGGGCAGGCGGCGGTGGATCTGACATTCCAGCGCGTGGGAGATCGTGTCGGCGCCTTCCTTGCGGAACCGCATGAAGGGCTGGTGCCTCTGGTGGTCAGAAGCTGAAAAATCGGAACCATCACGCCACCGTGAGCGTTGGGCCATAAGACTATGGGTGCCGGAGCTCCAGCCCCTGCTGTATCCCATTGAAAGGTAAATCGATTTCAATGCCCGACAACAGTTCGTACCTGGTCGTTCCCCCATTCGCACTATGGCTCTTCACCCTTGCAGCTGTCGGCGTCTTGATCATCGCGCTGGTGACGATGATGTTGCGGGCGCGCAAGGGCGGCAGGCTGGCCGCTGCAGAGGTCGAATCCGTTCGCGGCCCGTTGCCGGAATTCGAGAAGAATGGGCAGTCGGCCGTTGCCGCGCTGGTGCAGTGGTCGTCCGAAACGCTGCGTCATATCCTGGCAACGGAACTCCCCGATGCCCAGGTGATCGTCGTCTCAAATCGTGAGCCGTACATCCACAACCGCGAGGGCGACGACATCCAGCTGGTCGTACCCGCCAGCGGGCTCGTCTCCGCCCTGGAGCCGATCACGCGCGCCTGTGCGGGCACGTGGATCGCCTATGGCGGCGGCTCGGCCGACGCGCTTGTCGTCGACAAGAACGACCGGATCGAGGTGCCGCCGGACAATCCTTCCTACACGCTGCGCCGCGTCTGGCTGAGTGAGGAGGAACAGCAAGGTTATTATCTCGGCTTTGCCAATGAAGGCCTCTGGCCGCTGTGCCATATCGCTTTCACCCGGCCGATATTCCGCGCCTCCGACTGGGAGGCCTACGAAGCGGTCAACCGCAAATTCGCCGACACCGTTGTTGCTGAAGCCCGCAACGAGCGGCCGATCGTGCTGGTCCAGGATTACCATTTCGCGCTGTTGCCGCGCATGATCCGGGAGCGCCTGCCAGAGGCGATCATCATCACCTTCTGGCACATTCCGTGGCCGAATTCGGAAGTGTTCAGCATCTGCCCGTGGCGTGAGAAGATTCTCGAGGGCCTGCTCGGCAGTTCGATCGTCGGCTTTCACACCCAGTTCCATTGCAACAACTTCATCGACAGTGTCGACCGTTTCCTGGAAAGCAGGATCGAGCGCGAGGATTCGGCCATTTCCCATGGCGGCGAGATCAGCCTGGTTCACGCCTATCCGATTTCAATCGAATGGTCGCCACCGCATCTGGACAAGCTGCCGGACGCAGCGCAATGCCGCCGGCAGGTTCGCGAGAAATTCGGCCTGGCCGAGGATGTCAGGCTGTGCGTAGGTGTTGAACGTCTCGACTACACCAAGGGCATCCTCGATCGCTTCAATGCGCTCGATGAACTGCTGACGCTTCATCCGGAATGGATCGGCAAGGTGGCGTTACTGCAGATCGCGGCGCCCAGCCGCGGCACTCTGCCTGCCTATCAACAACTGTACGAGGAGTGCCTGCGCCATGCCGAGGATCTCAACCAGCGTTATGGCCGCGAAGGCTACACGCCTGTCCTGATGGTGACGGAACATCACTCGCAGCTGCAGGTCTACGAAATCTACCGCGCCGCCGACGTCTGCATGGTCACCAGCCTGCATGACGGCATGAACCTGGTTGCCAAGGAGTTTGTCGCGGCGCGCGAGGATGAACAGGGTGTGCTGCTGCTCAGCATGTTCGCCGGCGCCTCGAAGGAGCTGCTGGAAGCACTGATCGTCAATCCCTATGACGCGGCGATGATGGGCGACGCCTTGCTGCAGGCCTTGACCATGTCGCAGGAGGAGCAACGCCAGCGCATGCGACGCATGCGCGAGATCGTGCGCGAAAACAATGTCTATCGGTGGGCGGGCAGCATGCTTCTCGATGCTGCGCGTTTGCGCAAGCGTGATGCAGTCGATCGTGCCGTGGGTGCTGCTCCAGCGGCCCCAGCCAATGTGATATCGCTGCTTGATCGCAGACGCGTGGCGGCGCTGTGATGTCGATATTGCCAAACCTGCCGGAACCCCTCGTCCCGCAAGGGCCATGGAGCCTGTTCCTCGATATCGATGGCACGCTTCTCGAACATGCCGCGCACCCCGATGCGGTGGTTGTCAGTGAGGAGTTGCGCATGCTGTTGACACGGCTTGAATCGCAATTGGACGGAGCATTGGCGTTCATCACGGGACGGTCGATCGCCGCTGTCGACCATCTCTTCCAGCCTCTCAGATTGCGCGCCGCGGGGCTCTATGGCCTCGAGCACAGGCTGGCACGCGATGGTCCGGTCGAAGCCGCCGTCGAACCGGCTGACATTGCAGCGCTTGCCAACGAAATCGCGACGGAACTGGACAATGCGGATGTCTATATCGAACGCAAGGGACCAATCCTGGCCATTCATACACGCGCGGCACCGCATTTGCTGCAGCGGGCGACGCAGCTGGTCGAACAGGCACTGGACAAATTACCCGCGGGATATCGGGTCTTGGCCGGGAATGCCGGTGTGGAATTGATGCCGCTGGAGGCGGCGAAGGGAGCAGCTATCCGACGCTTCATGCAGATTCCGGATTTCGGGGGACGCCGACCGGTGTTCCTCGGTGACGATACTTCAGACGAGAACGGGTTCGAGGTCGTCAACGAATTGGACGGCGTCTCGGTTCGCATAAAGCCGTACGGATCGACAGCGGCACCTTTTGCGCTGGCCGGCGTGGATGCGGCCTTGGCCTGGCTGGACGGGATGAACAAACGCGAGACCGCGGCCACGCTGGCCGCAATGGCCAAATGAACCGGATTGCACCCAAGCCACTTCTCGCGCATGGAAGGAGTTTGCAATGACCCAACTGACCAGCTTCATCCGGGAAATCATGCCTGCCTGGCTGCGGCGGCACTCTGAGCCGCAAAGCGTTGATGACAAGACGGCAGCTGAGCCGTTGCGTCCCGAAGACGCCGATGCAATCTGGCGCAAGGCTGTCGAGAACGATTTGTTTGGAGCCAACACAACGGATTATGCCGAGACCGGGGGGAAGGGCTGCAATCGCCATTGACGATTGCTCTCAGCCGTCCCCGAAAACCAGCGAGACATTACCGCCGGCATGGCGTTCGAGCCGGCCGGCGAGGTCGAGTTCCAAAAGCACCATGAAGACCTGGGCCGGGTGCAGGCCGGTGTGGCGGATGATTTCGTCGACCGACACCGGCGTCGGTCCGAGCGCCTCGACGACCTTGGCGCGGTCGCTCTCGCCGGGTGGCGGGGTGGCTGAAAAATCCGGTGGGTCGTCGAATGGCGGCACGTCAGGCGCCCGCATGCCGGTCAGCGGCGCGATCGCCCTGGAAACATCCGATGCCTCGGTAACCAGCGTGGCGCCGTCCTTGAGCAGGCCGTTGGTGCCGGCCGCGCGTGGGTCGAGCGGGGATCCCGGCACGGCGAACACCAGCCGCCCCATTTCACCGGCAAGCCTGGCGCTGATCAGCGAGCCCGAACGTTGTGCCGCCTCGACCACCACCAGCCCAAGGGCAGCACCCGCGACAAGGCGGTTGCGGCGTGGAAAATCCTGGGCGCGCGGCTGCCAGCCGAACGGCATTTCCGAAATGATGGCGCCGCGCTCGGCAATTTCCGCGCACAGGCCGGCATTCTCGGGCGGGTAGGGCAGGTCGAGGCCTCCAGCCAGCACGCCGATCGTGCCGGTCGAAAGACTGCCCTGATGCGCTGCCGTGTCGATGCCGCGCGCCAGGCCGGAGACGATGCCATAGCCGTCGCCGCCAAGATCGGCCGCCAGCATGCGCGCCATCTTGATGCCGGCCAGCGATGCGTTGCGGGCGCCGACGATGGCAACACCCGGCAGCCGAAAGACAGCGGCATTGCCCTTCACCGCCAGCAGCGGCGGCGGATTGTCCATGCTTCTCAGCAGCGGCGGATAGTCGGGCTCGCCGATACCAACGAAACGCGCGCCAGCCCGGCGGGCCGCCTCGAGTTCGGCCTCGGCTTCGGCGATTGAGGGAATGCGGGCGATCCGGCTGGCGCCACCCGAAATCATCAGTTCCGGCAGGATTTCCAGCGCCACCTCGGCGGAGCCGAAGCGGTTGATCAGGTCGCGAAAGGAAGCGGGGCCGACATTCTGGGTGCGGATCAGTCGCAGCCAGCTCAGCCGCTGCCGGTCGCTGAGGCGCGGCCCGGCGGCCGGCTCGCTCACCCCTTGGCTCCGATCTTGCCCTCGGTGCCGGCAAGCAGCCGCGAAATATTCGCCCTATGCTTGATGAAGACGATGATGCTCATCACCACGAACAGGGCGGCAATCTGCGGTGTGCTCATGAAATAGAGAGCAATCGGCACAACAACGGCCGCGGTCAGCGCTGCCAGCGAGGAGAAGCGAAACAGGAACGCCATCACCAGCCAGACAATGGCGAAGATCAGCGCCACCTGCCAGGCAAGGCCGATCAGCACGCCGAGATAAGTCGCGACGCCCTTGCCGCCCTTGAAGCCAAGCCAAACCGGGAAGAGGTGGCCGAGAAAGGCTCCGAGGCCGGCCCAGATAGCCGTTTCTGGTGCGAAATGGCCAGCAATCAGAACGGCGGCGGTGCCCTTCAGCGCGTCGAGCAGCAGCGTCGCCGCGGCAAGTCCCTTGTTGCCGGTGCGCAGCACGTTGGTGGCGCCGATATTGCCCGAGCCGATCTTGCGCACGTCACCAAGGCCGGCGGCTCGGGTCAGCAGCAGCCCGAAGGGAATCGAGCCGAGCAGATAGCCGAAGACAAGTGCTGGGATGATGCCGTAATTCATTGTTTCCCCCCATATTTTCTTATGTCATCGCCTTGGCTTGCGTTCAAGCCAAGGCGCAGACGAACGAGTCACCGATCGGGGGTCCTTCGCCTGGCGCTCTTTGGACGATTCGCCAGCCGCAGCCTTCCACCAGACAGGTAAGGAAATCGGGGTTGTAAAAGCACATGCCGCCGTTCTTGTCCGGGCTCCTGTCTTCGAACTCGGCGATCCCGGTATCCAGGAAGCAAGTGAAAAGGAGGCGGCCCTGGGTTGCGGTGTGGCGGCGCAGGAGGCTGAAGATGAATGCTGCATCATCGGGGTTCTGGTGGGTGATCACAGAAAATAGCGAGACGACGTCAAAGGCGTGCAAGGGCAGCGGGAGTTCCGTCTCATTGGAGAGTGGGCGCCCTTTCGGGTTATAGAGCGGGTGGTGCGCGTCCAGAAGGACATAGGAGAAACGGGGATCGCGTACGGTGGAGCGCAGGAAGTCGATCATCTCCGCGAAGCAGTCGACACCGGTGTAGGATCGGATCGGAATCCTGCGATTTAGGATAGCCTGGGTGAACCGGACGCCGCAGCCGAAGTCGAGCAGCCGGCTGGCTGCGAGGGTCTTCAATCCGATCTGTTGCCGCATCCTCTCCAGCAGCCAGGCACCGCTATCCTCCGGCGGCATCAGGGAACTCACCTTCTGGGAATTCCGGTTGAACTTCTGTGTGACGATGATCTTCGGCGCGGGACGAAGGCTATGCCAGATCGACTGCAGCCAGGAAGGATGATGCGATCTCATGGCAAAGGCTCTTGGAGGAGTCGGTGGATGACAGTTCACTGTACCGCGAAACCAGAGTACTGCGAAGATTGGCTGGTCGGCAGGGTTAAGCTGAAAATACTGTGCGGCCGGCCACCAGCGTTTGCAAGACCTTGCCTTGCAGGCGTGCGCCTTCGAAGCAGGTGTTCTTCGAGCGCGAGCGAATGCCGCTTTCACTGACGATCCAGGGTTCATCGAGATCGACAAGCGCAAGGTCGGCGACGGCACCCGGCTTCAATGTTCCGCCGGGCAGGCCGAACAGTTTTGCCGGCGCGGTGGACAAGGTCTCGACCAGCCGCAGCAACGGCACGTCGCCATTGTGGTAAAGCCGCAAGGCAGCACCAAGCAACGTCTCCAGCCCAATGGCACCGGCGGCCGCGTCAGCGAAGGGCAGGCGCTTGGTGTCGACATCCTGCGGATCGTGCGAGGAGACGATGATGTCGACCGTGCCGTCCCTGACCGCCTCGATCATCGCCAGCCGGTCTTCCTCAGCGCGCAGCGGCGGCGTCAGACGGAAGAAGGTGCGGTATTCGCCGACATCGTTTTCATTGAGCGACAGATTGTGGATCGACACGCCAGAAGTGACGGCAGCACCATCGGCTTTCGCGCGCGTCATGGCGTTTGCCGCCATCGCCGTCGAGATTTTTGCCGCATGGTAGGAGCCGCGCGTCAGCCGCGCCAAGGCAAGGTCGCGCTCCAGCGGGATCGATTCGGCTTCACGCGGAATGCCGGAGAGGCCGAGCCAGCTGGCGTACAGGCCTTCGTTCATGACGCCTGACGAACCGAGGTCGGCATCCTGCGTCTCATGCACGATGGTGGCGCCGAAATCGCGGGCATAAGTCAGGGCACGGCGCATCACCAGCGCGCTTGATATGGTGTGGCGGCCATCGGTGAAGGCGACAGCACCTGCCTCGCGCAACAGGCCGAACTCGGTCATCTCGCGGCCGTCGAGGCCCTTGGTGATCGCCGCCGCCGGGAAGATATTGACGATCGCGGTGTCCTTGGCGGTGCGCAGCACGAACTCGACCAGTGCCACATTGTCGATCACCGGGTCGGTATCGGGCATCATGACGACAGAGCTGACGCCGCCGGCCGCTGCCGCGACACTCGCGGAAGCGATGGTTTCGCGATGCTCGCCGCCCGGCTCGCCGATGAAGACACGGCCGTCGATCAGACCGGGAATGATCGCCTTGCCGGCGCAATCAATTGTTATGGCGCCCTCGGGGGTGCCCTGGTTCAACGCCGCCTTGCCCGCGGCAACGATCTTGCGGCCCTCGACAATGACGGAGCCGACTTCGTCGATGCCGCGCGAGGGGTCGACAATGCGGGCGCGTTCAAAGACCGTAGTGCTCATGCGCCGCGGCCCTCTTGATTACGACGGGGATCGAGCAGCGCTTCCATCACCGCCATGCGCACGGCGACACCCATCTCCACCTGTTCCTGGATGACGCTTTGCGGACCGTCGGCGATTTCCGAGGCGATCTCGACGCCGCGGTTCATCGGGCCGGGATGCATGACCATTGCGTCGTCCTTGGCCGCCTTCAGCTTCTCGGCGTCGAGGCCGAAATAGCGGAAATATTCGCGCACCGAAGGCACGAAGGCGCCTTCCATCCGCTCGCGCTGCAGGCGCAGCATCATCACCACGTCGGCGTCCTTGAGGCCCTCGGCCATCGACCGTGTGACGATGACGCCCATCTTCTCGATACCGGAGGGCAGAAGCGTCGAAGGCGCGACGACCCGAACCTGCGCGCCAAGTGCGTTGAGCAGCATGATGTTGGAGCGGGCCACGCGCGAATGCAGGATGTCGCCGCAGATCGCGACGATCAGCTTCGACAGCGGACCCTTGGCGCGGCGGATGGTCAGCGCATCGAGCAGTGCCTGTGTCGGATGCTCATGCGCGCCGTCGCCGGCATTGACCACCGAGCAGCCGACCTTTTGGGCCAGAAGGGCGGCGGCACCCGCCGACTGATGGCGGATGATCAATATATCGGGCCGCATGGCGTTCAGCGTCATCGCGGTGTCGATGAGCGTCTCGCCCTTCTTCACCGAGGAACTCGCCACCGACATGTTCATTACGTCGGCGCCGAGCCGCTTTCCGGCCAGCTCGAACGAGGACTGCGTCCGGGTCGAGGCCTCATAGAAGAGGTTGATCTGGGTACGGCCGCGCAGCGTCGAGGTCTTCTTCTCGGACTGCCGCGAAATCGCGACGGCCCGATCCGCCCTGTCGAGCAAAAGCTCGATGTCGGCGGGCGAAAGGTCGCTGATGCCCAGAAGATGGCGGTGAGGGTAGAGTGGCAGGGACGAAGCGTCGGTCATCTCAAGGGGCTGCTATAGGGTGCGGATTTTGCGCCTGCAAGCACCAGCTTTGGATTGGCGCCGTTCTCCCCGGTATTTTCGTCGCGCGCGCGGCAACGCTTGGCTATATCTAGCCGATGGCTTCGGATTCGTGGCTTTCGCACGATAGGGACCTTTTCTACCGATTGAAGGATTGGGCGTGACCGACGACGTAACGAACCAGCCGCCGCCGCTGACGGGTGGCAACGCCTGGCGGGGGGATCCGTTGCTGATCCAGCTTGCCGAGCGCTTTTCCGACCCGGTGCGCAAGGATCTCGACGGTCTCGGCCGTTTCGTCCTGACGCAGGAAGCGCAGGAACTGGCGCGTCTCGCCAATGTCGAGACGCCGAAACTCAGGACGCATGATCGCCAGGGACGGCGCATCGACCTGGTCGAATTCCATCCCGCCTACCACGCCTTGATGCGTCGCTCGGTGGCCAACGGGCTGCATTCTTCGGTCTGGGAAAATGGCGACGCCGAGATCGGCCGCCGGCATCAGGTGCGCGCCGCGCGTTTCTACCTGACCGCCGAGCTCGAGACCGGGCATCTCTGCCCGATCACCATGACCAGTGCCTCGCTGGCGGCACTGATGGCCAGTCCAAAACTGTTCCGCGAATGGGCGCCGCGCGTGACGACCCGCAAATACGACCAGAGCCAGAAGCCGCCGGTCGAGAAGACCGGGCTGACGCTCGGCATGGGCATGACCGAGAAGCAGGGCGGCACGGATGTGCGCGCCAATGTGACCAGGGCCGAACGCGCCGGCAGCGGCTTCTATCGCCTGACCGGGCACAAATGGTTCATGTCGGCGCCGATGTCGGACGCCTTCCTGGTGTTGGCGCAAGCGCCGGAGGGACTGTCCTGCTTCCTCGTGCCACGCGTTCTCGGTGACGGGTCGGGCAATGGCTTTCGCTTCCAGCGCCTGAAGGACAAGCTCGGCAACCGCTCCAACGCGTCTTCCGAGGTCGAATTCGTCAACGCCATCGGCGAGATGGTTGGCGAACCTGGCGCCGGCGTGAAGACGATCATGGACATGGTGACCTTGACCCGGCTCGACTGCGCGGTGGCGTCGTCGGCGATCATGCGGGCAGGGCTGGCGGAAGCGGTTCATCATGCCCGCCATCGCCAGGTGTTTGGCTCGACCTTGATCGAGCAGCCGCTGATGCAGCGCGTGCTGGCCGATATGGCGTTGGATGTTGCCGCCGCCACCGCTCTGTCGTTCCGGCTGGCGCGGTCCTTCGACGAAGCGGCGAGCGATCGCGGCGAGGCGGCGTTTGCACGTGCCATGACGCCGGTCGTCAAATATTGGGTGTGCAAGATCGCACCGCCGCTGCTCTACGAAGCGATGGAATGCCTCGGCGGCAATGGCTATGTCGAGGAGGCGCCGCTCGCCCGTTATTACCGCGAAGCTCCTGTCAACGCGATCTGGGAAGGGTCGGGCAATGTCATGGCGCTCGACGTGCTGCGTGTGCTCGGCCGCGCGCCTGGCCTGTTCGAAGAGGTGCTGGCCGGTATCGACCGTGACCTCGGCGCCGGCGGGCGCGGAACGATCGGTGTGCTGAAGGCGGCGATGCAGGTGGCTTCGACCGATGAGGGCTCGGCACGCCTGCTGACCGAACAGCTGGCGTTGTCAGCCGCCGCAGCGGAACTGCGCCGGCTGGGGGCAGGGCGGATTGCCGATGCCTTCGTCGAAACCCGCCTGGCCGGCCAGTGGCGCAACACCTATGGCATGCTCGATGCGCGCCACGACGCGCGCATGATCATCGACACGCTCTATCCGCCGGTGAACTGAGCCGAGAACGGGTGTATCGAACGTATCCAAGAGGACCGTGGTGCGCCCTGTGGATCGCCGTTAACCTTAACAAATGGTTTCCGTTGCGGCCGCGAGCGGCAAAGCCCACTGTCATTCCTGCCGAAGCAGGAACCACGATGCGACACGTACTGACCTCCTTTCTGTCTGTGCACTGGGCAATTGTCTTCGCCCTGCTGGCGCTGATCTGCATCGATGGAGACCGCGGTGTGGCGGCAGCCCTTGGCGTGCTCGGTGTGACCATCGAGAGCGCCCGGCTCGTCAATCTGGAGAACATCGTCGTGGTCGCGCCGCTGGCCACCGCCCTGCTGGTCGTGTCGGTGCTGTTCTTCTGGGCCTTTGTCGATTGCTTGATCAACGATGGTACCAGCCCGGGCGCCGACAGCGTCGTTCGCATCGCCTTCATTTCCGCTTCCGGTGTCCTGTCGATGATCCTGATCGGTGGCGCCGCGCAGGGCATCAACGGGCTCTTCATGGTCGTCGCGGTGCAGTTGGCCGCACTTCTGGCCTCCTATGTCGCGATGCTTGCCGAGCGGCGCTCGGCGGCTGCCTCGGATGACGCCGATTTTCGCGCCACGGCGCACAGCATGGCGAAGGCAGCGGCCCATAATTCGCTGCTCTCCCTGATATCGGGCCGGACCGGCCCGAACGGGAAGGGAGGTCGCTGATGCGCTACATCTTCGCATTTTGGGCGGCTCCGATGGCGCTGTTCTGGGGCTGGTTCTACCTGTCGCTCAACGACATGAATTTCGGCTATGTGATGCTGACCCGGCAGCTGCACGATTTCGTGTTTCAGCTTTATGGCCAGATGCTCGGCATCGATCCGGCCATCATCCCGGGCATGGTGGCCAAGGCCTGCATCTTCGACGGGTTTCTGCTGATGGCGATATGGGCATTTCGCCGCCGCCGCGAAATCTGGGACTGGGTCAGACGGCGTCAGTCGGGTCCGATTCCGTTCGATCGGCTGAATCGAGTGACTGAAGCCGGTCCAAAACTCCCTGCAGAATAAAGGCCGCGGCCGCCGAATCGATCTTGCCGGCGCGTTTGGCGCGCGAGAAATCCATTTCGATCAGCGTCCTTTCGGCCGCCACCGTCGACAGCCGCTCATCCCAGAACACGAAGGGCAGGTCGCTCAACTGTGCCATGTTGCGCACGAAGGCACGCGATTTCTGCGCGCGCGGACCTTCCGACCCATCCATGTTGATCGGCAGTCCGATCACCACGGCGCCGACATTCTCCTTCTCCAGCAAGGCCAGAAGCACGGCGGCATCGAGTGAGAATTTCCGCCGCATGATGACCGGGCGTGGGTGAGCAAAGGAGAATCCCCGATCGGAAACCGCGACGCCGATCGTCTTGTCGCCGAGATCGAGCCCGGCCAGTGTCTTGCCGCCGGCAAGCCGAGCCGGCAATTCCTCGATCGTGATAATACTCAACGGCCGTCCTTCGCCTTTCACCACCACGTGTTTTGTCAAACGCGCAACGGACACGGTAACCCTTTGATCTCGGGACCATCGGCGTTCTATCCTCTGGCCCGACAAAAATCGAGGAATGCATTCATGAAACTGACCTGGTACGGCCATTCGGCCTTCCGTATCGAAACCGGCGACTCCAAGATCCTCATCGACCCGTATCTGATCGGCAATCCGTCCTGGACGGGTGGCTGGGAAGGGCCGGCCGAAGGGATCACGCATGTTCTGCTGACGCACGGACACAACGACCACATCAGCGGCGCGCTGGAAGTGCTCGGCAAGAGCGGCGCCCAGCTGGTCGCCAATTTCGAGATCTGCATGTATCTGGTCGGCAAGGGCGCCGACGGCAACAAGATCAATCCCAGCAACATCGGCGGCACGGTCGATTGCGGCGGCTTCACCACCACTTTCGTCCAGGCGCTGCACTCCTCCTCGTTTGGCAAAGAGGGCGGCAAAAACGTCTATCTCGGCAATCCGGGCGGGCTGGTCCTGCATTTCCCGGAAGACCGGACGCTCTACCATATGGGCGATACCGACATCTTTTCCGACATGGCGCTGATCAACGAATTGCATGAGCCGAAGATCGGCATCGTGCCGATCGGCGACCGTTTCACCATGGGTGGCGCGGTGGCGGCACTTGCCTGCCGCCGCTTCTTCAAGTTCGACACGGTCGTCCCTTGCCACTTCGGCACGTTTCCGATGATCGATCCGACGCCTGAGAAATTCGAGGCCGGTCTGGAAGGGTCCGGTGTTAAGGTCGCATTGCCTAGGATCGGCGAGACGATTACGATCTAGAGGCAGATAAAGCGGAACAAATCCATGGCGTTGGGGCGATCTCTTTGCGTGTCCATGTTTGTCGCGGCATCGCCCGCGCTCGCCGCGGATGATTTCATCGAAGGCGTCTACCTTCAGTCCGAGGAGCTTTGTGCACAGGCCAAAAAGGATACGCTGCAGACGCTGATCGACGCCGGCAACATCGTGTTGTCGGCGCACGGCCTGCAAGGCGTCGAATATAGCTGTGAGTTCGTTCAGGTCAGCAAGGCGACACGCTCGCCGAGCTGGGCGGTGACGGCCATCTGCCAGGAGCCAGGCTATGTCTTTCCCGATGTGCTCTCGGTGACGCAAATGAACCCGACGCAGGTTGATCTCGTATCGGTCCGGCCGATTGATGACGAAAGCGAGGCGAGCGGCAACAGCGGCAGCTACCATCTATGCGAGGGCGTTGCCTTGCCATGACGATGCTGAACCGTGTCAGGTCGCTTTTTCGCCGTGAGCGGCTGGTGTTCCCGAAACTGGAACTGCATGTCGCGCATGGCTGCAATCTGTCTTGCGACAGCTGTTCGCACTACTCCAATCACGGCCATTCCGGCACCGTCTCGCTCGAGGAGGCGGACCGCTGGATGGGGCTGTGGAGCCGGCGCATAGACGTTGTCTGGTTCTCCATCCTGGGCGGAGAACCCACCATCCATCCGGAGCTGCCGTCCTTCGTCGGACTGGTCCGTCGGCACTGGCCGAGTGCCCGCATAGAGATCGTCAGCAACGGCTTTTTCCTGCACCGTCACCCGACATTGCCGGCGATTCTCGCCGCCGATGGCAACACCCAATTGAGTGTCTCGGTTCATCACGCCTCCGAGGAGTACCAGGAAAGGTTGAAACCGGTCTTCGCTCTCCTGGAGGCGTGGCGCCGCGAACACGGGATATATGTTCAGATCCGCCCATCAGACAAGAATTGGACCCGTCGCTACGAAGGCTTCGGCGACGCCATGTTGCCTTTCGAGGATGGCGACCCCCGCGCCAGTTGGGAAATCTGTCCGGCTCGCGAATGCAAGCAACTCCACGCCGGACAGATCTGGAAGTGCGCGCCTCTCGCCTATCTGCCGATGCAGAAGGCAAAATACCGCCTCTCCGACAAGTGGGATCCCTATCTGGCATATCGACCGCTTGAACCGGGCTGTTCCAATGCGGAATTGCGAGCCTTCGCCGCGCTGGAAGACGAGGACGCATGCGGCATGTGTTCGTCAAAGAGGCGATTGTTCGAGTTGCCCAACCCGCTGCGCCGCCCCAAGGACCGGGTCAGCACGGCAGCCTAGTGCGATGCCTGGCATGATGCATGTTGCGCAGTGCGCGCCGCGCCGCTATAGCCCGAACTGGTTTTCCCGAGGCAAAATGTATGTCCGTTGATGTCAAGACAGTGAAGCGCGTCGCGCGTCTCGCCCGCATTGCGGTGAGCGAAGAAGATGCCGAACGCATGACCGGCGAGCTGAACGCCATACTGGGCTTTGTCGAGCAGCTGAACGAGGTCGATGTGTCCGGCGTCGAGCCGATGACCTCGGTGACGCCGATGGAGATGAAGAAGCGCAGGGATGTCGTCACCGACGGCAACAAGGCGGCCGACATCGTCGCCAATGCGCCGGCGACCGAAGAGAATTTCTTCCTCGTGCCGAAGGTCGTGGAGTAAGGCGCCGATGGCAATCGAGATCGCCATCGAGACGCCGTTGCAGGACGACGTGCGCGGCCTGGTCAAGGAACTCAACGAGACCTTGCTCGAATTGACGCCGCCGGAGCACTGCTATCACCTGACGGTCGAGCAGATGGCCGGCCAGGACACGGCGGTTTTCATCGCCCGCGACAACGGCATCGCCATCGGTTGTGGCGCGCTGAAGCGCCATGACGATGCCATTGGCGAGGTCAAGCGCATGTATACGCGGCCTTCGCATCGCGGCCAGAAAATCGGCGCGAGGATCGTTGAGCGCGTCGAAGCGCTGGCCAGGCAGGAAGGACTGAAGCGGTTGGTGCTGGAGACGGGTGATCGTCATCCCGCCGCCTGGACCGTCTACGAACGTGCCGGGTTCTCGCGCTGCGGCCCGGTGCTGGATTATCCCGATTCCGAGTGGTCGGTGTTTTACGAAAAGAGCCTTTGATGAGCGACCTGACCCGACTGACGATTTCGCAGGCCCGTGCCAAGCTGCGCGGCAAGGAAATCACCGCGACCGAGATCACCGAGGCCTATCTCACGGCGATTGATCGCGCCAATCCGGCGCTGAATGCCTATGTCGCGGTGACCGGCGACAAGGCGCTGGATATGGCCAAGGCCTCCGACGCCAGGCTGGTCAAGGGCGAGGGCGGTGCGCTCGAAGGCATTCCGCTGGGGATCAAGGACCTGTTCGGCACCGAAGGCGTCCACACCCAGGCCTGCAGCCATGTGCTCGACGGCTTCAAGCCGCGCTACGAATCGACCGTCACCGCCAATCTGTGGGCCGACGGCGCGGTCATGCTCGGCAAGCTCAACATGGATGAGTTCGCCATGGGCTCGTCCAACGAAACGTCCTACTACGGCCCGGTCATCAATCCATGGCGGCGTTCGCGCCTCGACACGGTGGTGATGCCGACGACGCATCAGGGCGACGGCGGCTTCGTCTCGGCCGGTGGCACGAAAACCCAGCGCAGCCTGGACAATGCACAGCTGGTGCCGGGCGGTTCGTCCGGCGGATCGGCGACCGCCGTCTCGGCCTTTTTGTGCGCCGGCGCAACAGCGACGGATACTGGCGGCTCGATCCGCCAGCCGGCCGCCTTTACCGGCACGGTCGGCATCAAGCCGACCTATGGCCGCTGTTCGCGTTGGGGCATCGTCGCCTTCGCCTCGTCGCTCGACCAGGCCGGACCGATTGCCCGCGACGTGCGCGACGCGGCGATCCTGCTCAAATCCATGGCCTCGGTCGATCCGAAGGATACGACCTCGGTCGACCGGCCGGTGCCGGACTATGAGGCGGCGATCGGCAAGCCGATCAAGGGCATGAAGGTCGGCATTCCCAAGGAATACCGTGTCGACGGCATGCCCGAGGAGATCGAGGCGCTGTGGCAGAAGGGCATTGCCTGGCTCAGGGATGCCGGCGCCGAGATCGTCGATATCTCCTTGCCGCATACGAAATACGCGCTGCCGGCCTATTACATCGTGGCGCCCGCCGAAGCCTCGTCCAACCTGGCGCGCTATGACGGCGTCCGCTACGGCTTGCGCGTGCCCGGCAAGGACATTGTCGAGATGTATGAGAAGACCCGCGCCGCCGGTTTCGGCCGCGAGGTCAAGCGCCGCATCATGATCGGCACCTATGTGCTGTCGGCCGGCTATTACGACGCCTACTATCTGCAGGCGCAGAAGGTTCGCAATTTGATCAAGCGCGACTTCGAGAACGTCTTCGCTGCCGGCGTCGACGTTATCCTGACCCCGGCAACGCCGTCCGCCGCCTTCGGCATCGCAGACGAGGACATGGCCGCCGATCCGGTCAAGATGTACCTCAACGACATTTTCACGGTCACCGTGAACATGGCCGGCCTGCCGGGCATCGCCGTGCCCGCCGGCCTCGACCCGAAAGGGCTGCCGCTCGGCCTGCAGCTCATCGGCCGGCCGTTCGAGGAAGAGACGCTGTTCCAGACCGCCGCCGTCATCGAGCAGGCGGCCGGCACATTTCAGCCGGAGAAGTGGTGGTAAGGGTATCGCTCGTCTAGCGCATGACCCCGAAAATCGGAATCGATTTTCGGAAGGGGTCATACGCAAAATCAATGGGTTACAGCGCCCTTTGCGCGCCCAGGCATGCGCGGCACTGTAATGGGGTGAGCGATGTTCTTCTATCTGTCCAAGGTCTTCTGGTTCTTCATCCAGCCGCTCAACCTGATGATCTTCCTGCTTCTGGCGGGGCTGATTGCCGGGCTGATCGGCCGGCGGCGGCTGGCCGTCACCGGCAGCGTGCTGGCGTTTGTGATCCTGGCGCTCTCGGCCTGGACGTCGCTTGGCGCGATGATGCTCAACCCGCTCGAGGAGCGTTTTCCACGGCCGCCGCTGCCGCAAAAGGTCGACGGCATCGTCGTGCTCGGCGGCGGGTTCGAGGGCGCCATCAACTTCGCGCGTGGCGGATATGAATTGAGCAGCAGCGGCGACCGCATGGTCGAGACCGCAATTCTCGCCCGGCGCTTCCCGCAGGCCAAGGTGGTTGTGTCAGGCGGAGACGGCTCGTTTATCCTTGATCGCGAGGGCGACGCCGACACCGCGTCCCGCCTGCTCGTTCCGCTCGGTGTATCGGCCGATCGTCTTGTCCTTGAGGACAAGTCACGCAACACGTACGAAAATGCAGTCTTCAGCCGCAAACTTGTCGAACCGAAGCCAGGCGAGACCTGGCTGCTGGTGACCTCCGCCTTCCACATGCCACGAGCCAAGGCGCTGTTCGACAAGGCTGGTTTTCCGACCGTGCCATGGCCAGTCGACTATCACACTTCGGGCAAGGAAGGTGTCGGTTTGTTTCGCGACAATGCGATCGATTCTGTGCAAAACACCACCATAGCGCTCCGCGAATGGATCGGGCTTTTCGCCTACTGGCTTTCCGGCCGCATCGATCAGCCGTTTCCGTCGCCTGGCGGCTGACCGATGACGGCGCGCCGCGCCGCCGAGAAGAACTGGCGTCGAACCAGCACGGCCAGCAGCAGCAGCGTCGACAGCACGAACACCAGGGGATCGACGAACCAGCCGAGATAGCCGATCGAGAAGAACACGCCGCGCAGGCCGGAGTTGAAATGCTTGCCGGCCAGCATGTTCATTTGCGTCGCACGCCATACAGCCGTTTTCGTGACCGGATTGCGCGAGGCTTCGCCATGCGGGATCGGCACGGCGCCGATCAGGATCGAGCAATAGTTGAACAGCCGGTAGGCCCAGCCGAATTTGAAGAAGGAGAAGGCGAGGATCAGCACCAGTCCCAGCACCTTGATCTGAAAGGCCGGGCGCGACGGCGCGCCGCCGAGCGGCAGGTTGCTTAGCACTTCAAGCACCCGGTCGGACGCCCCGAGCAAGGCAAAACAGCCGCCGAGCGCGATCAGCGAACTGGAGGCGAAGAAGGCGGTGCCCTGCTGCAGCCCGCTCATGATGGCAGTGTCGACGATGCGGATCTCGCGCTCGGCCATGGTGCGCATCCAGGCTTCGCGCTGCGCATTCATGGCCGTCGTCAGCGACATGCGGCTGACCAGCCTGCCGTCGGAAGCGAGCGTGTGCAGCAGCCACGCGATCAGGAAGAGCGCCAACGCCCCGAGATCGGCCGTAGACAGATAGGAGGAATCACCCATGGGCTGAATTTACCACATCCAGCGCGGTCGCTTCGATGCCGGCCCCCCGAGCGACAGCAATGTCGCTGCCGGAGCAAACAAGGTCGGCAGGTGCTGCGCCGCGATTGCCAAAAGAGCGGAAACATCCGGAGAATTCCTATATGTAGTTCTCGACCTGACCCAGGAGACAGCGTGTTCCTTTCGGTTTTCGACCTGTTCAAGATCGGCATCGGCCCCTCGAGCTCACACACGATGGGGCCGATGACGGCGGCTGCCCGTTTCCTCGACGAAATCCTCAATGGTGACTGGCCGCGCCCGGCCGGCGTCAAGGTCGACGGGCTGGGCGCTAGCTTGCACGGTTCGCTCGCTTATACCGGAATCGGCCACGGCAGTGATCGCGCCGTCGTGCTCGGCCTTGCCGGCCTGACGCCGCAGACCGTCGACCCCGACGAGGCTGATGGGATTGCCGGCCGCATCGCTGCCGAAAAGCGCATTTCGCCTCCCGGCCATCCATCCTATCGCTTCGACCCGGCCACCGATCTGGTGCTCGACCGCAAGACGCCGCTCACGGGTCACGCCAACGGCATGGCGTTCTATGCCTACGACGCCGGCGGCCGTCTGCTGCTCAAGCGCATCTACTATTCGATCGGCGGCGGCTTCGTGGTTTCGGAAGAAGAACTGCAGCGGATGAAGGCCAAGGGGTCGGTGACGACCGAAGGCAAGAAAGTGCCGTATCCATTCAAGAACGCCGTCGAGATGCTGAAGATGGCGGGCAAGAGCGGTCTTTCCATTGCCGAGATGAAGCGCGTCAACGAGGAAACGCAGATGTCGCGCGAGGAGCTCGACGCCGGCCTCGACGCCATCTGGGTTGCGATGAAGGGCTGCATCGACCGCGGCCTATCGCAGGACGGCATCATGCCGGGCGGGCTGAAGGTGCGGCGCCGTGCCCGGCAACTCCACGACAAGCTGCAAGAGCAGTGGCAGCAGAACCGGCCGAATCCGCTGCTCGCCAATGACTGGCTGTCGATCTATGCCATGGCGGTCAACGAGGAGAATGCCGCCGGCGGCCGCGTCGTCACCGCGCCGACCAATGGCGCTGCCGGCACCCTGCCGGCGGTGCTGCGCTACTGGCTGCATTTCCATCCCGAGGCCGACCAGCCGAGCATCCGCGACTTCCTGCTGACGGCGGCTGCCGTCGGCGGTATCATCAAGACCAATGCCTCGATCTCGGGCGCCGAGGTCGGCTGCCAGGGTGAGGTCGGCTCCGCCTCGGCAATGGCCGCGGCCGGCCTGTGCGCCGTCATGGGCGGTACGCCCGAGCAGGTCGAGAATGCCGCCGAGATCGCGCTCGAACACCATCTCGGCATGACCTGCGATCCGGTCGGCGGGCTGGTCCAGGTGCCGTGCATCGAGCGCAATGCACTCGGCGCGGTCAAGGCGGTGACGGCCGCGTCTCTGGCGATCAAGGGCGACGGCGTCCACTTCGTGCCGCTCGACGCGGCGATCGAGACCATGCGCCAGACCGGTCTCGACATGAACGAGAAGTACAAGGAGACCAGCCTTGGCGGGCTCGCCGTCAATGTCGTGGAGTGCTGAGGGTCTAAACCAGCACTGTGGAGAAGTCCGTCAGGCCGTTGACGTCTCGGCGCTCCGGACTAACCTTAGCGAATGGCTCTCAATCTCCTAAAACTGTGCGTCGGCTGCGACAGCGTCGAGGATCTCGAGGAATGGATCGAGTTCCGTCTCGACGAACGGCGCCGCGCCGGTGAACCGGCCGAACACTGGCACACCACCCGCATGGTGCCGACGCGCGGCGCCGAGATCACCGATGGCGGTTCGCTCTACTGGGTGATCAAGGGCAACGTGCAATGCCGGCAGTTGATCACCGAAATCCGGCCCTTCACCGACGACGAGGGCATCGGCCGCTGCCATCTGATGCTCGATCCGCAAGTCGTGCGCACCGACTGGCAGCCGCGCCGGGCCTTTCAGGGCTGGCGCTACCTGAAACCGTCGGACGCGCCGGTCGATCTCGGCAAGGGCAAGGCGGGACTGGTCGAGATGCCGCCCAAACTCAGGCGCGAGCTTGCCGATCTCGGCTTGCTGTAGGCCATCGCGCGGAAGCGTTGCCTGTTCCGGCGCGGGCTTTCTGGCCCTCCATCTTGCTTCTCACTGGACTTGCAAGCGGCTCGACAACGCCACATCTTGAAATTCATGCGCAATGAAAAGCTGTCGACGTCGACAAGGACAGCGGGGTTGGAGAGCCATCCCGCTTGGCGATTCTCTTCCTGTCCGGGCGAAGGCCATCATTCCGGCGCAGAAAAAGTGTTTGATGACATCACGCGGCTGTCCAAGTGCACAGGGTATCTGCGGGGCGGTGGGAAATGTTAGGCGCAATTATCGTTCTGGTCGCATTGCTGCTGGTGCTCCTGGGCGTGGCCTCGGCCTTCCTTCGGGCCGATCCAGCCCGGCTGGCAAGCGGGACGAGAACGCTGGGACCGATCCTGCTGGCGCTGGTGGGTGGCGCCGTGCTTCTGGTTGGTCGAAGCGGAATCGGCGGCGTCATCCTGTTCGTGGCAATCGGCTGGTATGCCGCCACGCGCAAGAACCGGCCTGATGTCGGGCAGGCGCCGGGAAAACGCTCAACGGTGCGGACGGCAGCGCTCGAGATGGAACTCGATCACAATACGGGCGGCCTCGAAGGGCTGGTTCTGGCCGGCCGCCATGACGGCAAGATGCTTGGCGCGATGGGCCTTGCGGAGTTGCAGCATCTCTACCGCGAACTCTCCGGCGATGCGGAGAGCCGCCAGCTGCTAGAGACGTATCTTGACGGCAGATTTCCCGTCTGGCGCAAAAACACTGAGACGAACGGTGGCGAAGGGCTGGGTGTTGCGCCAGGTCCGGGCGCCATGACTAAGGAGGAGGCCTACAAGGTCCTTGGTCTTGAAGCGGGGGCCGCCGCGGCGGATGTCCGCAAGGCGCACCGCCGCCTGATGCAGCGCCTGCACCCCGATATCGGCGGTACGTCTTTCCTGGCGGCGCGAATCAACGAAGCCAAGGACGTCTTGCTCTCCAATCACAACTAGTCTCCTTCGACGCAGAAAATTTCCGGGAGATTGCTTCCACGCCGTCCTACTGCTGGACGGCGTAGCACTCGATTTTCTTCTTCTTCAAAGCGGTACAGGCCTTCCAGGCGGCGTCCTTCGAACCAAAGCCGCCGAAGCGGGCGCGGTAATAGGTGACGCCATCCTTGTCGAAGGCGACGGTGAAGCCGGAAGCATCCGCCAGCACCTTCGGCGCCTGCTTGGTGGTCTTGTCGAGGAATGCCTGGGCTTCCGATTGCGTCGGCGACGAGGCGACCTGGATGGCCCAGCCCGACGGCACCGACGCGGTGTTGACCGGATCGACGGCCGGCGGCGTCGGCTCGGCATAGGCAGCCACGACCTGTGCGGTGGCGACCTTCGGCGCAGCGACGATGACGGTCTTCACCTTCTTTGCCGGGACAACCAGCTTGGGTGCTTCGGCCTCGGCACTCTCTTCATCATCACCCTGCGCAACAGTCGCGTCTTCGGCAACGGCCGTGTCGTCTGCGCTGGCCACCGCCACCGGCTTGTCGTCGGGGGTCGGCGCGTCGTGCTTGGGCAGGAGAACCTTGGCAAGCGCCTTGATCGGATTGCTGCTGCTGTCAGCCCTGGCAACCAGATCGCCACCGCCGCGGGTCGAGGCCCTCGGCATGTAGGTGTTGATCAGGTTCGCCATCTGGTTGTCGCGGCTGCCGCCCGAGGTGCCGCCCATGACAACGGCGACGAGCCGGCGGTTGCCGTCATTAACCGACGAGACGAGATTGAAGCCGGAGGCGCGGGTGTAACCGGTCTTGATGCCGTCGACGCCCTTGATGCGTCCGAGCAGACGGTTATGGCCGTTGATGCGCTGGCGGCCGTAGAGAAAGGAGCGCTGCGAGAAGTAGCCGTAGTACTGGGGAAAATGCTCCCGCAGCGCGATGCCGAGCGTGGCCATGTCTCGCGCCGTGGTGAACTGGCCGGGGTCGGGCAGGCCGTTGGCGTTGCGGAAGACGGTGCCGTTCATGCCGAGCGCCCGCGCCTTGGCGGTCATCATGCGGGCAAAAGTGGGTTCATCGCCGCCAAGCATTTCACCGAGCGCGGTGGCCGAGTCGTTGGCCGACTTGGTGACGATCGACAGGATCGCGGTCTCGACCGAAACCGAACCGCCCGGCTTCACGCCGAGTTTCGTTGGCGCCTCGGCGGAGGCATGGGCCGAAAACACGACCTGCGAATTCCTGCTGATCTTGCCCTTCGCCATCGCTTCGAAGGTCAGATAAAGCGTCATCATCTTGGTCAGCGACGCCGGATAGCGCCTGCCGTTGGCATCCGCGGAGTACAGCACCTTGCCGGTCTTGGCGTCCACGACAATGGCCGCCGGCCGCGCTGCCAGCGACGAGGCAACGTCAGCGCAAACGAAGGTCAACGCCAAGGTGAAGACCATGATCGCTTTGAGGGGGGAGGTGGATTTGGAAACGATGCCCAACAACGCCTGACGCACTGATATTTCCCTTGAATTCTTCGTTGCGTTGGAGGCGGCAAAGGGTCCTGCCTCACTTCCAGCCAAGCTAGCGGGGCAGCGTTACCAATCCGTTTATGGTAACCGCCGCGTTCACCATTTTCTTCGGGCTTGAAACGCACTTTATTTGATTTTTAGCCATTGCCTGCGCAGGCGGGCTCCGCACGCCGGCGAAATATTGACTTTTGTGCAGCGCACAATATATTCTAGTGCATTGCACAAGGGCGCCCCGAAGAAGGACGCCTCAACCGTCAAGGGAATCGTGAAATGACCCAGACCTATGAGGACTTCAGCAAATACGGCAAGGAATTCGCCGACACCGGATTGAAGAGCTTCGCCTCGCTGTCCAAGGGCGCTCAGGCGATCGCCACCGAGGCCGGTGAGTACACCAAGAAGAGCTTTGAAGCCGGCAGCGCCGCCGTCGAGAAGCTGTTTTCGGCCAAGTCGCTGGACAAGGCGATCGAGATCCAGTCCGACTACGCCAAGCAGTCCTACGAGGCGTTCGTCGCCGAGGCCACCAAGATCGGCGACCTCTATGCCGAACTCGCCAAGGAAGCCTACAAGCCGTTCGAATCGATCGTTGCCAAGGCGAAGTAATTTCCCCCGACAGATCCAGATCCGGCCCCTTGGGTCCGGGACAAAACCCGGTTGCGGAAGCGCGGCCGGGTTTTTTCATGTCAATTTCCCATCTGGAACCGCGTAGCGCTTCACGATTGCGAAAATCAGCCAAGTTTGGGCACCTAGCCATATTGTCAGCTAACCAGAAGGGCTTAAAATCGTCCATCGAACACCTACATGTCGAACTCGCATGAGGATTCGAAGAGGCAGGATTACGTGACGATCGGTTTGACTGCCACGAGACAAGTGGCGCGGATGCAAAACGGCAGCGGCGACGGCAATGAGGCCGGCCGCGGGACGGCCGTGATCACGCGCACCAAAACCAAGACCAAGAAGCCCAGCCTTTACCGGGTCCTCATCCTCAACGACGACTACACTCCGATGGAGTTCGTGGTTCACGTGCTGGAGCGTTTTTTCCAGAAGGACCGCGAAGCCGCCACACGCATCATGCTTCATGTTCACAATCATGGAGTGGGCGAGTGCGGGGTCTATACATTCGAGGTGGCCGAGACCAAAGTGTCTCAGGTCATGGATTTCGCCCGACAGAATCAGCATCCGCTGCAATGCGTGATGGAGAAGAAGTGAGGTAACATGCCGGCTTTCTCCCAAGGCCTGGAAAAGGCGCTTCACCAGGCGCTGACGCTCGCCAATGAGCGGCACCATGAATACGCAACCCTTGAACATTTGTTGCTCGCGTTGATCGACGACACCGAGGCGGCCGCCGTCATGCGCGCCTGCAACGTCGATCTCGATGAGCTCAAGCACACTGTTCTCACCTATATCGACACCGAGCTCGACAACCTGGTCACCGGCTACGATGAGGATTCCAAGCCGACTGCCGGCTTCCAGCGCGTCATCCAGCGCGCGGTGATCCATGTGCAGTCGTCTGGCCGTGAAGAAGTTTCGGGCGCCAACGTCCTCGTCGCCATCTTCGCCGAGCGCGAAAGCCACGCCGCCTATTTCCTGCAGGAACAGCAGATGACCCGCTACGACGCGGTCAACTACATCTCGCACGGCATTGCCAAGCGTCCCGGCGCATCGGAGACGCGCTCGCCGCGCGGCGCCGATGACGAGCAGGGCGGCCAGAACGGCGCCGAGCCGCAGGAGGAAGGCGGCAAGAAGAAGCAGCAGCAGGACGCGCTGACCGCTTACTGCGTCAACCTCAACAACAAGGCCAAGGCCGGCAAGATCGATCCGCTGATCGGCCGTGAGTCGGAGATCAACCGCACCATCCAGGTGCTGTGCCGCCGCTCCAAGAACAACCCGCTCTATGTCGGTGACCCCGGCGTCGGCAAGACGGCGATCGCCGAAGGGCTGGCCAAGCGCATCGTCGAAGGCGACGTTCCCGAAGTGCTGCACAACGCCACCGTCTTCGCGCTCGACATGGGCACGTTGCTGGCCGGCACGCGCTACCGCGGCGATTTCGAGGAACGGCTGAAGCAGGTCGTCAAGGAACTCGAGGATTATCCGGGTGCGGTGCTGTTCATCGACGAGATCCACACCGTGATTGGTGCGGGTGCCACGTCAGGCGGCGCCATGGATGCGTCGAACCTGTTGAAGCCGGCTTTGTCGTCGGGTGCGATCCGCTGCATCGGCTCGACCACCTACAAGGAATTCCGCCAGTTCTTCGAGAAGGACCGCGCTCTGGTGCGGCGCTTCCAGAAGATCGACGTCAACGAGCCGACCATCGAGGACGCCATCGAGATCATGAAGGGCCTCAAGCCCTACTATGAGGAATTCCACAAGGTGAAGTTCACCAACGAGGCGATCAAGGCTTCGGTGGAATTGTCGGCGCGCTATATCAACGACCGCAAGCTGCCGGACAAGGCGATCGACGTGATCGACGAGACCGGCGCCTCGCAGATGCTGGTGCCGGAAGCCAAGCGCAAGAAGACCATTGGTATCAAGGAGATCGAAGCAACGATCGCCACCATGGCGCGCATTCCGCCGAAGACTGTTTCGGCCGATGACGAGAAGGTGCTGCAAGGCCTCGACATCGAGCTGAAGCGCGTCGTCTATGGCCAGGACACCGCCATCACCGCGCTGACCTCGGCGATCAAGCTGGCACGTGCCGGCCTGCGCGAACCGGAAAAGCCGATTGGCTCGTATTTGTTCTCGGGTCCGACCGGCGTCGGCAAGACCGAAGTCGCCAAGCAACTCGCCGCCTCACTCGGTGTCGAGCTGATCCGCTTCGACATGTCGGAATATATGGAACGCCACACCGTTTCGCGGCTTATCGGCGCACCTCCCGGCTATGTCGGCTTCGACCAGGGCGGCCTGTTGACCGACGGTGTCGACCAGCATCCGCACTGCGTGCTGTTGCTGGACGAGGTCGAGAAGGCGCATCCGGACCTGTTCAACATCCTGTTGCAGGTGATGGATCACGGCAAGCTGACCGATCACAACGGCAAGCAGATCGACTTCCGCAATGTCATCCTGATCATGACCACCAATGCGGGCGCATCCGATGCGCAGCGCGCGGCGATCGGTTTCGGTTCGACCAAGCGCGAAGGCGACGATGTCGAGGCGATCAACCGGCTGTTCACGCCGGAATTCCGCAACCGTCTCGATGCGATCATCCCGTTCGGCTCGCTGCCGGTGCCGGTCATCCATCAGGTGGTGCAGAAGTTCGTCATGCAGCTCGAGGCGCAGCTCTCCGAGCGTGGCGTCACCTTCGACCTGTCGCCGGATGCGATCGCCTGGCTCGCCGACAAGGGCTATGACGAGCGCATGGGCGCGCGGCCGCTCGGTCGTGTGATCCAGGAGCACATCAAGAAGCCGCTGGCGGATGAGGTGCTGTTCGGCAAGCTCAAGAAGGGCGGCACGGTGCGCGTCACCGTCGAGAAGAAGGAAACCGGCGAGACCGGTCTGAAGCTCGAATCGCTGGCCGACGAGGCACCGGTGAAGCCGAAGAAGGAAGAGCCGGAAGACGCGCCGAAGCCGCCCAAGGCCGTGGCCAAGAAGCCTGTCGCAAAGAAGCTCGTGGCGCAGAAGCCGGAGCCCAAGGGCAAGGATGGCGGCAAGCGCAGCCTGGTCCCGCAACTGCCCCGCAAGGGCTGATCGGCACTCACTCGAAAAAGCCCCGGCAACGGGGCTTTTTCATTTTGAGCAATAGGGTGGCTATGCCAGGCCAGATCATCATCCTCAACGGCGCACCGCGGTCAGGAAAATCGAGCATCGCCCGAGCCATCCAGGAAAGCTTCGATGGCGCGTGGATGAATCTGGGCGTCGACAGTTATGAGAAAATCACACCGCCGCGACTTCGCCCGGGAACAGGGTTGCGTCCTGGCGGCGAACGCCCTGACCTCGAAGGTTTCGTGCCGCATTTGTACGCCGCCCTTACGAATCGATCGCGGCGCATAGCCGGCTGGGGCTGAATGTGGTGACGGATGTCGGCCATCACGATGCCTATTCGAAGCCGCTCAACTGTCTGGTCGATTGCGCACGCCGTCTTGCCGGCCTGCCGGTGCTGTTTGTCGGCGTTCGCTGTCCGATTGAAATCATCATGGAAAGGCGAGCCGCCGGCGAGGCGGGCAGGGATTATGTCACCGGCTCTTCGGACGATCCCGTGCCTCTGCCGGTGCGTCTGTGGCAGGAAGCGGTGCACCGGCCGGGCGTTTACGATCTCGAGGTCGACACCTCGGTCCTCAGCCCTGAACAGTGCGCGGATGCGATACGCCAGCGGCTGATGCGAAGTGGCGCCCAGCCGAGCGCGATCGAACGGCTGGCGCAAGCCGCCAACTAGAATATTCCTCCTGCGCAACGAGGTGCGGGTCAGCTTCCGAGCGCTGCGCGTATTTTTTCGGCGTTCCCGGCCAACACTTCGGGCTTCTCCATTCCGCCCGTATGCGGTTTCAGCGGGATGCCTTCGAAGCGGGGGATGACATGGACGTGCAGGTGATAGACGGTCTGCCCGGAGGCTGGCTCGTTGAACTGCAGGATGGTGACGCCGTCGGCATTGAGCGCCTTCTTGACTGCGAGCGCCACTTTCTGGACGACCGTGAAAAGCGGGCCGAAAGTCGACGGGTTGGCGTCGAGCAGATTGCGCGACGGGGCCTTTGGCGCCACCAGCGTATGGCCCGGTCCCTGCGGCATCACATCCATGAAGGCCACGACGGCGTCGTCTTCGTAAACGCGGTGCGAAGGGATTTCTCCACGCAGGATCTTGGCGAAGATGTTGTCGGTGTCATAGGCGGTTTCAGCCATGGCGAACACTCCGGATTGTGCCTCGCCGTCTCGTGTAGCGAAGCTCTCCCGGAGCGGCAAGACGATGTGGCGGGCGATCAGGCGAGATCGACCATGCCAAAACCTGCTATTCCTCGAGATCCTTGCGGAACGGGGTATGCTCTTCCAGATATTCGCCCATCCGCTCGACCTCGCGCCGCTCGCGCTTGAGATAGTCGGCCACCGCATTGCGCAGGCCGGGGTGCGAAATGTAGTGGGCGGAATGCATGATCACTGGCCGGTAGCCGCGCGCCAGCTTGTGCTCTCCCTGCGCACCGGCCTCGACCACCTTCAGCTTGCGTTCGATGGCGAAGTCGATGGCCTGGTGATAGCAGACCTCGAAATGCAGGAAGGGGTGATCCTCGATGCAGCCCCAGTTGCGGCCATAGAGCGCGTCGGAGCCGATGAAATTGATGGCGCCGGCCACGTAGCGTCCGTTGCGCCTGGCCATCACCAGCAGGATATCGTCCGCCATGCGTTCGCCGATCAGCGAGAAGAACTGGCGGTTCAGGTAGGGGCGGCCCCATTTGCGGCTGCCGGTGTCCATGTAGAAGGCGTAGAAATCATCCCAGGCCTTCTCGGTCAGGTCCTTGCCGGTCAGCCAGTCGATGGTGATGCCTGGGGCAAGCGCTTCGCGCCGCTCCTTCTTCATCGCCTTGCGCTTGCGCGAGGCAAGCGTGGCGAGGAAGTCGTCATAGGTCGAAAAGCCTTCGTTGAAGAAGTGGAATTGCTGGTCGGTGCGATGCAGGAAGCCAGCGGCCTCCAGCGTCGCGACGTCGCTTTCCTGCGCGAAGGTGACATGCGCCGAGGATACGCCGAGCTTGTCCGTCACCATTTTGAGGCCGGCGGCAAGCCCGGCCTTCACCGCATCCGGATCCTCGCCTTTGGTGACCAGGAGGCGAGGGCCGGTGACCGGCGTGAACGGCACAGCACTTTGCAGTTTCGGGTAATAGCGGCCGCCGGCGCGCTCGAAGGCATCCGACCAGCCGTGATCGAACACATATTCGCCCTGGCTGTGCGATTTGAGATAGCAGGGGACGGCGCCTAGAAGCCTGCCGTCGGCGGTCTCCAGCCGCAGGTGATGTCCCTGCCAGCCGGTGCGCCGCACGGCGCAGCCGGAATCTTCCAGTGCGCTCAAAAAAGCGAATGAAACGAGTGGGTTATAGCCATTTTCCGCGTCGCCGCGCGTGGTGCCGGCAAAGCCGTTCCATTCATCGCAGGTGAATGCGCCGATGCCCGCGGCGATGCGGATCGAATAGTCCGCATTTGCAGTTTGCCCGTCGCCATCGTCGCCCTGATCCATGAGGCTTATTTAAGCTCCATCCGGGCCGCTACAAGTCACGTTTCAGACACCCCGCTCAGGCGACTTTGACCAGATCGGGTTCGAACCCTTCGAATGTCATCTGATCGGCATATTTGAAGGTCAGGTCAATCGCGGGTTGGTCATGCACAGTCCAGGTGATGACAGGCATTTTGAGCTTTTCACGCACGAAACTGACGAACGGGTTCGGCAGGTCGCCGGCGGCGTAGGAGGTGAAGGAGAGTTCGTGCGCCAGCATGGAAAAATGCGCTTCGATCAGCTTGAGGTCCTTGCCGTAGGCGGTCAAGCCAGCGGGAATGCCGGGCGCATGTTTCGGGAAGTCGCGGATCAGCCAGTGATCGAACGACATGATCGCCGCCTTGCCCTTGTAGCGCTTGAGCATCTTGCCGACGCGCGCCACCAGGCCTTCGTCACGGCCGGGAATCCCTTTCAGTTCGACGACCATGGGCACGCGGCCATCGACGAGGTCGAGAGCCTCCTGCAGCGTCGGCAAGTGATCCGATGTGCCGCCAACCTTGAGTGCGGTCAGTTCGGCCGCGCTGCGCTGCCAGACGAAGCCGTCCTGTCCGGTCAGCCTTTTCAGGTCGTCATCATGGATGATGATGGGAACGCCGTCCGACGACAGATGCACGTCGCATTCGATGGCGTAGCCCCGTTCGGCCGCCGCCGTGAAGGCGGACAGCGTGTTTTCCCAGCGCGTCTTGTTCATGTCGTGGAAGCCGCGATGGGCAACGGGCCGGGCAGTCAGCCAGGAGAGGTCGGTCATGTCAGGCCTTCGCTCATTCGACTTCGAAGATCGCTTCGATTTCAACTGCGGCATTAAGCGGCAGGGAGGCGGTGCCGACGGCGGAGCGGGCATGCTTGCCACGCTCGCCAAGGGCTGCGACCAGGAAATCGGAGGCGCCGTTGGCAACCAGATGCTGTTCGACAAAGTCCGTAGCCGAGGCGACGAAGACGGTGATCTTCACCAGGCGGCGGATTTTCTCGAGGTCGCCGAGTGCTGCCTTGGCCTGCGCCAGAATGTTGATCGCGCAGTATTTTGCCGCGTCCTTGCCGCTGGCTGTGTCGACGTCGCGGCCGAGCAGGCCGCTCGCCTGCAGCTTGCCGTCCTTGAGCGGCAATTGCCCGGCGGTGAACAGCAGATTGCCTGACCTGCAATAGGGCACGTAGTTGGCGGCAGGTGCGGCGGCGGCAGGAAGCGTCACGCCGAGATCACTTAGCCGCTTTTCGATTGTTTCACTCATTGCTTTTCCCTATTGCTGGAAGGCGCCGCGCTGGCGGGGCCGAAATTGCTATTTTTGCCTCGCTTCCGCCACGACTTTTTTTAAGCTGGACCATCTTTCCCTGCGGCCTGCCATCAGCCGCGACGATCGGAGTACCTCATGCGCGCAGCGCGCCTTGCATTCCACGCCGTCCTGTTGTCGGCGGTGTTGCCGATAGTCCCCGCTTTCGCCGTGCCGGCGCTGCAGGCGCATCGCGCCGTCTATGACCTCACCCTCAACAAAGCCTCCGACCGCTCCGGCATAACAGGCATATCCGGTCGTATGGTCTATGAATTCAACGGTTCGGCCTGCGAAGGCTATACGGTGAAATTCCGTTTCGTGACCCAGATCGTCACCAACGACAATACGAGACTGACCGACCAGCAGACGACGACTTTCGAGGACGCCGAAGGCAAGACCTTTTCCTTCGTGACCAAATCCTTTGTCGACCAGAACCTCGACAAGGAGGTCAAGGGCATCGCCACCAAAGACACGAAAGGGCTGAAGGTCGATATCGACAAGCCCGAGAAGAACAGCCTGGAGCTTGCCGCCACCCAGTTTCCGACCCAGCATCTGGTCGAGCTGATCGGCAAGGCCGAGAAGGGCGAGAATTTCTACCAGACAAACCTGTTCGACGGCTCGGAGGACGCCAACAAGGTGATGACGACCACCGTCGTCGTCGGCAAGAAGACCGAAGCCGACAAGGCCGATCCCGAGGCTCCGGCGCTGGCGAAGCTCGCCACCGACAAATACTGGCCGGTCGACATCGCCTATTTCGACGACAGCGCCCAGAATGGCGAAGAAGTGCCGGAATACCGGATCAGCTTCAAGCTGCATGAGAACGGCATCACCCGCGATCTCGTCATGGACTATGGCGACTTCTCGATGACCGGCAAGCTGGTCAATCTGTCGCTGTTCGACCAGACAAAGCCTTGCCCGGTATCGAAATAGCCGGGTTGCGCAATTGAGCTGGCCGCGGCGGGCTTGATGGCAGTCTACGTCGATGCGGCGATCTGGAAGTGGGCCGGCCATCGCTGGTGCCACCTGATGGCCGACGACACCGACGAGTTGCATCGCTTCGCCGCCGCGCTTGGCGTCAAGCGTTCATCCTACCAGGGACCGCCCAAGACATCCGCTCCGCATTATGACATAACCGGCTTCGAGCGCGACCGCGCGGTGCGGCTCGGCGCCATCGAATGCAGCCGCGAGGAGATCGTCGCGATCTTCCGGCGCGTGCGGGTGCCCAATGGAAAGGCCAAGCGATGACACCAACGGCATTTCTGGCCTATTGCGCCGCCGTCACACTCGCTGCCGCCACGCCGGGGCCCGCGATGTTCGCGGTCATCACCAATGGCGTGTCGCGCGGTTTCCTTCGCGCCTTCATGGCCGGCCTTGGGGTTGCCGCCGGCGACGCGGTGCTGGTCACTCTGGCGCTGCTCGGGCTGGTGGCGCTGGCCCAGACGTTCGAATGGATCTTTCTGCTGCTGAAATATGCCGGCGCCCCCTATCTGATCTTTCTCGGCATCAGGATGTGGCGCGCCTCGGCCACGCAATCGAATGAGCTGCGGACGGCTGAGGCGAGATTGTCCCGGTCCTTCTTCCTTGGCGCGTCCATTGCTTTGGGAAACCCGAAGGCGATCCTGTTCCATGCCTCGATCATGCCGCTGATCCTCAACCTCGATACGCTGACCTTTGTCGATGGCCTGCTGGTGGTGGCCGCCGTCATCAGCGTCAATATCCTCACAATGGGTGTCTATGCCGCCCTTGCGGGCCGGGCTTCGGGCTGGTTCCGGACGCCGAAGCGCATGCGGCTGATGAACAGGTTTGCCGGCAGCGCCATGATCGGCACCGGAGCGCTGATTGCCGCACGCTGAGCGGTAAAACGCTGCCGCGCTTGCGTTTGTCGCACTTCCCCTCTATATGCGCGCTCATTCCACACACGGACTTTGGTGTCTGCCCGGGAGAAATCCGGCTGAAACCTCCGGTGGCGTTCGAGGACTTCGTCCAAAAATGCCTGTGTCCGTGGAGGCTAACCGGAAAGGAAAATAAGAATGGCTCTGCCTGATTTCAGCATGCGCCAGCTTTTGGAAGCTGGCATTCACTTCGGCCACCAGACCCACCGCTGGAACCCGAAGATGGCGCCCTACATCTATGGCGCCCGCAACAACATCCACATCATCGACCTCTCGCAGACGGTGCCTTTGCTGCACCAGGCGCTGAAGCAGGTGTCCGACACCGTTGCCAAGGGCGGCCGCGTGCTGTTCGTCGGCACCAAGCGCCAGGCGTCCGACATCGTCGCCGATGCGGCACAGCGTTCGGCTCAGTACTATGTCAATTCGCGTTGGCTCGGCGGCATGCTGACCAACTGGAAGACGATCTCGAATTCGATCCAGCGCCTGCGCAAGCTCGACGAGATGCTGGCCGGTGAGGCCCAGGGCCTCACCAAGAAGGAGCGCCTGAACCTCGATCGCGAGCGCGAGAAACTGGACAAGGCGCTGGGCGGCATCAAGGACATGGGCTCGACGCCCGACCTGATGTTCGTGATCGACACCAACAAGGAAGCGATCGCCATCCTCGAGGCCAAGCGCCTCGGCATCCCGGTCGTCGCCATCATCGATTCGAACTGCGACCCGGACAAGATCGACTTCCCGATCCCCGGCAATGACGACGCGGCCCGCGCCATCCAGCTCTATTGCGACCTGGTCGCCAAGGCTGCGATCGACGGCATCGCCCGTCAGCAGGGCGCGCTCGGCGTCGATATCGGCGCTTCGGTCGAAGCTCCGGTCGAGCCTGCGCTCGATCCGGCTCCGGCTTCGGAAGCCCCCGAGGCTTGATAATCGAAGGCCGGTTTGCGGCCTTCATCTTTCTCATATTTTGGCCCGCTAAACAGACGCACTGTCGAGATTCGATGGTGCGTCGGTGCATTTAAAACAAAGAGGCGACAATGAGCATTTCGGCTGCACAGGTCAAAGAACTCCGCGACTTGACCGGCGCGGGCATGATGGACTGCAAGGCGGCGTTGAACGAGACCAACGGCAACATGGAAGAGGCCGTCGACTGGCTGCGCAAGAAGGGCATCTCCAAGGCTGACAAGAAGGCCGGCCGCACTGCCGCCGAAGGCCTGATTGGCGTCGATGCCGGCGTCCGCGAGGCTGCCATTGTCGAGGTTAACTCCGAGACTGACTTTGTCGCCCGCAACGAGCAGTTTCAGGAGCTCGTCCGCAACATTGCCAAGGTGGCGCTCGCCTATGGCACGACCGAAGCGGTGGCTGCCGCCAAATATCCCGGTTCGGACAAGTCTGTTACCGAGGTGATCAAGGACGCTGTCGGCACCATCGGCGAGAACATCAGCTTCCGCCGCTCGGCGAAGCTCACGGTGCCGCATGGCGCCGTGGCGACCTATGTCCATAATTCGGTCGCCGACAACCTCGGCAAGCTCGGCGTGCTGGTCGCGATCGAGACCACGGGCAATGAACATGCCGCCAACGCCTTTGCCCGCCAGGTCGCCATGCATGTCGCCGCCACCAACCCGCTGGCGCTGACGGCGGAGCAGATCGATCCGGCAGCGGTCGAGCGCGAGAAGGCGATCTTCTCCGATCAGGCGCGCCAGTCAGGCAAGCCGGAAGCGATCATCGAAAAGATGGTCGAGGGCCGCCTGCGCAAGTTCTATGAAGAAGTCGTGCTGCTCAAGCAGGCCTTCGTGCTCAATCCCGACATCACCGTCGAGAAGGCGCTAAAGGATGCCGAAAAGGAGATCGGCGCGCCGGCCAAGATCACCGTCTATCTGCGCTTCGCGCTCGGCGAAGGCATCGAAAAGGAGGCGACCGATTTCGCGGCGGAAGTCGCGGCGGCGGTCAAGAAGTAAGCTTCCTACTGCCTTATTCCGACAATTTTTTTCGGCCGGATGTTCGCAGGGATGTCCGGCCGATTTCTTGTGCGGTGTCGATAAAGGCCCGCAGTTTCGGCGCCATCGCCGCCCGGCGTGGAAAGTAGAGGAACAGGCCAGGTTCCTCGATTGCCGATTGCGGCAGGACCTGCACGAGCCGGCCGGCTGCAAGGTCCGCACGTGCCAGCGGCTCGAACATGTGGGCGAGGCCTACTCCGGCAAGCGCCAGGTCAATCGCGGCGAGTGAATCCGTGACGATGACCGTGCCCTTCGTCTCCACAACGACATCCTTGCCGTCTTCGGTCAGATCCCAGCGATGGAGCGCACCGGAGCGGACCAACCGGTAACCGATGCAATTGTGGTTGGCGAGATCGGCCACGCTGCGCGGACGGCCATGCCGGCCGATATAGGTGGGAGAGGCGACGATGACCGCCTTGAACGGCAGCGTCAGCCGGACAGTGACCATGTCTTGCGCAATCATTTCGCCCAGCCGGATGCCGGCATCGAAACCCTCGCCGACAATGTCGATCAGCCCCTGGTCCGTAAGCAATTCAATTGTCACATCCGGATAGCGTTCCGCCATCGCGGCGACCATGGGCGTCACGGCCAGAGGAATGGCGATGTTGGGAACGTTGAGCCTGAGCAGGCCCGAAGGCCGGCCCTTGATGGCGCGGATGCGGTCCATCCGCTTGGCAATGTCCTGAAGGGCAGGGGTCGCCGTCTCCACCAGCGCCTTGCCGGCTTCCGTCAGCGAAACGCTGCGCGTCGTGCGCGCAAACAGCGGCTGACCAATGCGCTCTTCGACAAGGCGCACCGCATGGCTGACGGCGGACGGACTCATACCGAGTTCGGCTGCGGCAAGCGCAAAGCCGCCGCGCCGGGCAACGGCAATGACGACAGGCAGATGGGTGAGCAGATCCCGGTCCATTCATGCATGATATCGCATAGTCTTTGCGAACAATGCAATCTTATCGATGCCAAGGCAGCGGTCCACATTGTCGCCAACACATCGGCAATCGGCTGATGGCATCAAGGAGAAGAGACATGAACGCGTTGAAACACGTGACATTCGCGGCAGGCATGGCGCTGGCGCCGATCGATGCCGGCGGGGCGGAGCCATCCGGCTGGCAAGCGCTCGCGGACGAACGCGCGGTCATCCGTATTGCCGATGCCATCGACCGCGCCGTCGACGCCCAGGACTGGAAACTGGCGCGCAGCTATTTCGCGGATCGGGTTACCGCCGATTTCAGCAGCCTGTCCGGGCAGCCCGCGGCCAACATCGCCTCCGACGATCTGATCGGCGCCTGGGCCGGTAACCTCAAGGACAGTAAGACAAGCTTGCATCTGCGCACAAATCACCAGGTCGTCATCGAGGCGGACGCGGCGACTGTCTTGTCGAACGGCTATGCCTGGAACCGGATGGAAGGCAATGGCGACCCGCTTTGGGAAGTCTGGGGCACCTATGAGCATCACCTGACACGCTCCGCCGCCGGCTGGAAGGTCGACGGCTTCGCGTTCCGCATGACGCACGAGCGCGGCAACCTTTGGGTCAAGGCAACCCCTGGCCAATGATGCGGCAGCATTCATTATCAAGCATTGGAAGACGATCATGACCATGACCTATTACACTCTCGGCAACAGCGGCCTCAGGGTCAGCCGGCTGGCGCTGGGCACGATGACTTTCGGCAAGGAATGGGGCTGGGGAGCCGACAGGGATACAGCCCGCGCGATGTTCGACGCCTATGTCGAGGCAGGCGGCAATTTCTTCGACACGGCGGACCTCTACACCGGGGGCACCGCCGAAGCCTGGCTTGGCGAATTCATCGCCGAGCGGGGCTTACGCGACACCGCGGTGATCGCCAGCAAATTCACCATGAACATGCAGCCCGGCAATCCGAATGCCGGCGGCAATGGCCGCAAGAACATCATGCGGGCGATAGACGCGTCACTGAAGCGGTTAGGCACCGACTATATCGATCTCTATCTCATGCATGTGTGGGATGGGCTGACGCCGGCCGAAGAGGTCATGCGCACGCTGGATGACCTGGTGCGGATGGGCAAGGTGCGCCATGTCGGCCTGTCCGATGTGCCGGCCTGGTATGCGGGGCGGGCACAGGCGATCGCCGAGCTGCGCGGATATGAGCCGGTTTCGGCCTTGCAACTCGAATACTCGCTGGCCGAACGCGCGATCGAGAACGAGTTCGTGCCGTTCGGCACGCGCCACGGCGCCGGCATCATGGTGTGGAGCCCGCTCGCCAGCGGGCTGCTCAGTGGCAAGTATCGGCCGGCCGAGGCCGGAAATGCGGGTCGGCTCGACGGTTTTCGCAATTCGACGCATCCGGGCTTCCAGAAATTCACGGACCGCAACTGGGCCATCGTGGCCGAACTCGAGAAGGTCGCATCCGAGCTCGGCCGCAGCATGCCGCAGGTCGCGCTCAACTGGGTGGCGACGCAGCCGGGGATCGCCACCGTCATCCTCGGTGCAACGACGCTCAGCCAGATCAAGGATAATCTTGGCGCGCTGGACTTCGAGATTCCGGCGGGGCTCCACGAGCGGCTGGATTCGGTCAGCAGAACGCCGGTGCCGTTCCCCTATTCCTATTTCGGGCAGCAGATACAGGCGCGCGTCACCGGCGGTGCTGCAACCGGCGACAAGCCCTCCGGCTATGCGTTGCCGGTGCTTATAGAGGGCTTGCCGGCCAGCGTGTCCACCAACTGATCCATCGGGCAGGATTGCCACAATTTGCCGGTCGGGCGCCGCGTGACATCGCGGCGCCCTTCGTGTATCGGAACCCAGTGTTTTGGGATGGCGCCTGCGCGAATGCCTGCCCGGATACCACATGCAAAATGACGAGGACCAGATGACGGTGAAGCCCCTCTACCGACGTGTCTTGTTGAAAGCGTCGGGCGAAGCGTTGATGGGCGAACAGCATTTCGGCATCGATGTCTCGGTCGTGGATCGCATCGCCGCCGACATCGCCGAGGCCCGCGCGCTGGGCATCGAGGTCGGCGTCGTCATCGGCGGCGGCAATATCTTCCGCGGCGTGGCTGTGGCCTCCAAGGGCGGGGACCGCGTCACCGGCGACCACATGGGCATGCTTGCGACGGTCATCAACTCGCTGGCGCTGCGCACCTCGCTGAACAAGATCGGCGTCGACGCCGTGGTGCTGTCCGCGATCGCCATGCCAGAGCTGTGCGAAAGCTTTTCGCAGCGCCAGGCCACCGCCTACATGAACCAGGGCAAGGTGGTGATCTTTGCCGGCGGCACTGGCAATCCGTTCTTCACCACTGATTCGGCCGCGGCACTGCGC
The DNA here is from genome assembly GCF_024746835.1 of Mesorhizobium sp. AR02. Lineage (NCBI taxonomy): Bacteria > Pseudomonadati > Pseudomonadota > Alphaproteobacteria > Hyphomicrobiales > Phyllobacteriaceae > Mesorhizobium > Mesorhizobium sp. AR02. The sequence goes on from NZ_CP080531.1 coordinate 6,525,846, forward strand.
GCGGCCGAAATCGGTGCCGATGCGCTGTTCAAGGGCACGCAGGTCGATGGCGTCTATTCGGCCGATCCGAAAAAGGACCCGAATGCGACGCGTTTCGAGCGCATAAGCCATGCCGAAGTCATAAATCGCGGCCTTTCCATCATGGATACGGCAGCGATTGCACTTGCGCGCGAAAACAACATTCCGATAATCGTTTATTCGATCCACGAAAAAGGTGGTTTCGGCGATATTCTGAGGGGCGGCGGCCGCTGCACGGTCGTCGCGGACGAATGATCCGGGGCCTGATCCCTACAAGAGGGAAACCGGCTTTTCGAAAATCAGGCTCGAACGGGGCGTTGCCCCGAAGCAGTGAACCCGCGGCAGACGGGTCGAGGAGACTAAGATGAGTGGTGAGTACGACGATCTCAAGCGGCGCATGGATGGGGCAATCGCCGCGTTCAAGCATGACCTGGCTTCGCTGCGGACCGGTCGCGCCTCCAGCAATCTGCTCGATGCCATCCAGGTGCAGGCCTATGGCACCACCATGCCGATCAATCAGGTTGCCAACGTCACGGTGCCGGAGCCGCGCATGATCTCGGTGTCGATCTGGGACAAGTCGATGGTCGGCGCCGTCGACCGCGCCATCCGCGAGTCCAATCTGGGCTTCAACCCGATCGTCGATGGCACCAATCTCAGGATTCCGCTGCCGGAGCTCAACGAGCAGCGCCGCAAGGAACTGGTCAAGATTTCGCATGGCTACGCCGAGAACGCCCGCGTCGCCGCGCGCCATGTGCGCCGTGACGGCATGGACTTCCTGAAGAAGGCTGAGAAGGACGGCGCGATCAGCGAGGACGATCAGCGCAAGCGTTCGGACCAGGTCCAGAAGCTTACCGACGAAACGATCAGCACCATCGATCATCTGCTTTCCGACAAGGAAGCTGAAATCATGCAGGTTTAGGGTTGGCCGCCGGCTGACCCGAAAGCGAGATCATGACAACGCCCGCGCATGTCGCGATCATCATGGATGGAAATGGACGCTGGGCCAAAGCGCGCGGCATGCCGAGGCTTGCCGGTCATCGCGCCGGCGTCGAGGCACTGCGCAAGACGGTGCGCGCGGCACCGGATCTCGGCATCTCCTTCCTGACCGTCTACGCATTCTCGTCGGAGAACTGGTCGCGGCCGAAGTCCGAAGTCAGCGACCTGATGGGGCTGTTGAAGCTGTTCATCCGCCGTGACCTGGCCGACCTGCACCAGAGCGGCGTGCGGGTCAGGATCATCGGCGACAGGGCAGGGCTGCAGGCGGACATCAGAGGGCTGCTCGACGAGGCCGAATCGCTCACATCAGGCAACGAAGCGCTGACGCTGGTGATTGCATTCAACTATGGCGGGCGCGACGAGATCGTTCGCACGGCGCGCAAACTCGCTTCGGCCGTGGCGCGCGGCGAAATCAATGCCGAAGCGATATCAGCCGAAAGCTTTGCCAGCTGTCTCGACACGCAAGGCATTCCCGATCCGGAGCTGGTCATACGCACCAGCGGCGAGCTTCGCCTGTCCAACTTCCTGTTGTGGCAGGCCGCCTACGCCGAACTCGTCTTCCTGCCTTGCTATTGGCCAGACTTCAGCCGCGAGCACCTTGCCGAGGCGTTGCGCGAATTTGCCGGCCGTGAGCGCCGTTTCGGCGGATTAGGCCCGCAAGACGTCGCCTCGCGGCCGGCCGCGGGATGAGCAACCTTCAGCTCCGCGTCATTTCAGCGGTCGTGCTTGCCGTCATCGCTCTTGGCCTGACCTGGCTTGGCGGCCTGCCTTTCCGACTGCTGTGTGCAGCCATGTCGGCGATGATCTTTTATGAGTGGACACGCATGTCGCGGCCAGTCGCGGCCAATGGGCTGGGCTTCCTGCCCGAGGCGCTGGTCGTCGTTTTCATCGGTGCCTTGATTGCCGGGCTTCCTGCCTTCTGGCTGCTGCTGCTTGTCGTGATTCTGATTGCCGCAACGGCGCTGGCCGCCCGGGTTCGCAAGACCGGGCAATGGGAGGCGAGCGGTCTTGCCTACGCCAGCGTATCCGGCCTGTCGCTTGCCCTGCTGCGCGATGGCGACCATTCGGGCCTCGTCGCCATCCTGTTCCTGTTCGCGGTCGTCTGGGCGACCGACATTTTTGCCTATTTCGTCGGGCGCGCCGTCGGCGGCCCCAAACTGGCGCCATCGATTTCGCCGGGCAAGACGCGCAGTGGCGCCCTCGGCGGCGCTGTCGGTGGCGTTGTCGCCGGGGTTATGCTGGCAGCTGCTGCCGGTGCCGGCAATCTGGCCTTGCTTGGCCTTGTGGCGCTTGTGCTTTCAATCGTCGCCCAGGTTGGCGACTTGTTCGAATCCTGGGTCAAACGGCGGCATGGCCGCAAGGATTCGGGCGTGCTCATTCCAGGCCATGGTGGCGTCATGGACCGTGTCGACGGGCTTGTCGCGGCAGCGCTCGCCCTATACGTCATTGGCTGGATTTCGGCGGGCGCCGATCATCCGGCACAGGGGCTGTTTCCGATTTGAATGATGTCGTTCCACGATCTGATGTGGGCGCGCCTTGGATTCGCCTGGATTGCTGTCACAGTCACGGCGCGGCAGCGGAAGAATTTGAGGGCATGAGTTGAACGGGATTCTTCACGCGATTTTCAGCACGGACGGCTTGCTGCTCGGCACACTCGTGCCGTTCCTCTTCGTGCTGACCGTGGTGGTGTTCGTCCACGAAATGGGCCACTACCTCGTCGGCCGCTGGTGCGGCATCGGGGTCAGGGCCTTCTCGATCGGTTTCGGTCCCGAACTCATCGGCTTCAACGACAGCCATGGCACGCGTTGGAAGCTCTGCGCCATACCTCTTGGCGGTTATGTCAAATTTGTCGGCGATATGAACGCCACCTCCAGCCAGCCCACGTCGGATGATCTGGAAACGCTGACCGACGATGAGCGCAAGGTTGCCTTCCACACCCAGGCGATCTGGAAGCGCGCGGCGACGGTGGCGGCCGGGCCTTTGTTCAATTTCCTGCTGACGATCGTTGTCTTCTCTGTCCTGTTTGCCTCCTATGGGCGTTATGTCGCGGAGCCCATGGTGGCGGAAGTTACGGCAGACAGCCCCGCGGCGAAGGCGGGCATCCTGCCTGGCGACCGATTCGCCAGCGTCGACGGCAGCAAGGTTGAAACCTTTGGCGATGTGCAGCGGCTGGTCTCGGGCCGCGCCGGCGATACGATCACCTTTGTCATGCTGCGCGATGGCAAGGAAGTCACGGTGACCGCGACCCCGCAGCTGATGGAGCAGCAAGACGCGCTCGGCAACAAGGTCAAGGTGGCCGTGATCGGCGTCGTCAACAACAAGGAACTCGGCCAGCCCCGTCTCATCAGCTACACCCCGGTCGGGGCCGTTGCGGCGGCAGTCGAGGAAACCGGCCACGTCATCGAGCGCACCGGCCAGTTCTTGCAGCGTTTCGCCGTCGGGCGCGAGGACAAATGCCAGTTGGGCGGTCCGGTCAAGATCGCCGACATGGCCGGCAAGGCGGCCAAACTGGGTTTCGAATGGCTGGTACAGCTCGTCGCGCTGTTGTCCGTCGGCATCGGTATTCTAAACCTTTTGCCGATTCCCCCCCTCGACGGCGGCCATCTCTTGTTCTACGGGGTGGAGGCCGTCATCCGCCGGCCGGCGTCGGAACGGATGATGGAAATGGCCTATCGGGCCGGTCTGCTTCTGGTCTTGTGCTTCATGGGTTTCGTGTTCTGGAACGATCTGTTTGGATGCTGAAATCATGAAGAAATTTGGCCTGCGCATGGTCGATGTTGAGACGCCGTTTACCATGCACGGGGATATGAGTGACGCGAAAGCCACGCACCAGGGTTAAGTAAATACAAATTAACCAGAAGCCTTGCGTGTAGGGAAAATCCGGTTAATACGGTAGGGGAAATTACCGCACGTCCGGTTTTCTCGCCGTGGGGACTACGAGAAAAGGTTATTAAGCCCGATGAAGGCAGCATCCAAGTTTCTGAGCGCCGCGTCCGCGGCGGCACTGTCCGCCGCTCTGGTCGTACCAGGTGCGCTCGCAGTACAATTCGTTGCCACATCGGCGGCTGAAGCCGCTGTCGTCAGCAGGGTGGAGGTGAGCGGCAACCAGCGTGTCGACGCCGATACCATCCGCAATTACATCACCATCAAGCCGGGCAAGGCCTTCTCCAGTTCCGATATCGACGCGGCCATCAAGGCGCTGTTCGGCACCGGCCTGTTCTCGGATGTCCAGATCAACCAGGTCGGCTCGACGCTGGTGGTCAAGGTTGCCGAATACAAGGTCGTCAACCAGGTGCTGTTCCAGGGCAACAAGAAGATCAAGGACAATGCCCTTCAGATGGCTATCCAGCTGAAGCCGCGCGGTACGTTCTCGCAGGCGACGCTCGATGCCGACGTCGAACAGATCAAGGGCGCCTACAGGCACATCGGCCGCGACGATGCCGGCGTGACCGCGCAGGTCATGGACCTCGGCGACAACCGCGTGAATGTGGTTTTCAAAATCACCGAAGGCGACCGCACGCAGATCGCGGCGATCAATTTTGTCGGCAACAGCGCCTATTCGAGCCGCCGCCTGTCGGATGTGATCAACACCAAGCGCTCGTCCTGGGTTTCGTTCATCCTGCGCGATGACGTCTATGACGAGGACAAGCTGCGCGCCGACCAGGAGCTGCTGCGCCGCTTCTACTACAATCACGGCTACGCCGATTTCCAGGTCGTGTCCGCCGTCGGCGAACTCGACAATGCGACGAACAAATACACGGTCACCATCACCGTCCAGGAGGGCGAGCGTTATAATTTCGGCGATATCAGCGTCGAAAGCACAATCCCGGAAGTCGATTCGAAGTCGCTGGAATCGGTGGTCGAGACCCGCAAGGGCGATGTATACAACGCCAAGAATGTTGAAGACTCCATTATTGCCCTGACCGAGAAGGTGGCCGGTTCCGGTTACGCCTTCGCGCAGGTGACGCCGCGCGGCGACCGCAACTTCGAGAATCATACGATTTCGGTGGTCTATACGGTTGACCAGGGCACCAAGGCCTATGTCGAACGCATCGAGATCCGCGGCAACGATCGTACGCGCGACTATGTCATCCGCCGCGAATTCGATGTCAGCGAAGGCGACGCGTTCAACCAAGTGCTCATCCAGCGCGCCAAGAAACGCTTGGAGAACCTTGATTACTTCACGTCAGTCGACATCTCGACAGTGCCAGGCTCGCAGCCCGACCAGGTCGTTCTGGTGGTCACTGTGGTCGAGAAGTCGACGGGTGAATTCTCCGTTGGCGCCGGCTATTCGACCGGTGGCGACACGGCGGGTCCGTCCGTCGAAGGATCGATCACCGAGCGCAACTTCCTCGGCCGTGGCCAGTACATCAAGCTGTCGGCCGGCGGCGGCAAGAATTCGCGCGATTACAGCCTGTCCTTCACCGAGCCCTATTTCCTCGGACGGCGCATCGCGGCCGGATTCGACATCTACAAGTCGACGAGACAGTACAACAGCAACTATGACAGCGATACCGTCGGTGCGACTGTGCGCTTTGGCCTGCCGATCACCAACAGCATTACGACCCAGCTGGCGTATAATATCTCTCAGGAAAAGTATTCCGTTGACAATAGTTGCTTGACCAACGGGCTCTACGTTCCTGGCAGCCCTTGCACTATCTCAACCGCGATTCTGGATGGCATCGCCCAGAGCCCATGGATAAAGTCGTCGATCAGCTTAGGGCTGGTCTACAACACGATCGACGACATGAAGAACCCGCATGAGGGCATCTACGCCAATACAACGGTGGAAGTTGCCGGCCTTGGCGGTAACGCCAAGTTCGTCAAGGTTACTGGGCGCGGCAGTGTCTATCAGACGCTGTCCGAGCAACTCGACCTTGTCGGCCTCATTTCGGGCGGCGCGGGTCACGTCGAGGGTTACGGCGGTAACGGTCTGCGTATCTTCGATCAATTCCAGAGCAACGATCGTATGATCCGTGGCTTTGCCTATGGCGGCATTGGCCCTGCGGACGCGGCGACGGGTGACCATCTCGGTGGTACGACCTACTTCAATGCTTCGGCGGAAGCCCAGTTCCCGTTGCCAGTCGTTCCGGAAAGCTTTGGGTTGCGCGGTGCTGTGTTCGCCGACGCTGCCACGCTTTATGGCAGTAAGATCACGTCTGTTACCCAGACCTCGACCGACATGAAGCTGCGCGCCTCGGTCGGTCTCGGCCTGATGTGGGCCTCGCCGTTCGGCCCGATCCGTATCGACTATGCGATCCCGGTCAGGAAGGAAGCGAGCGACAAGGTACAGGAATTCAACTTCGGCATTTCGACCCGCTTCTGATCGGCGGCCAACGATGCTCCCGGATTTTTGGATCCGGGAGAAATGTTCGACCTAGCTGGATATAGCTTCTGGAATGACCGATCCGGTGTTCTTCGCGCCATCACGCCGGTATACGGCGGCCGAAGTCGCGAATCTGACCGGCTCGGTGCTTGTCGATTCCGGCCAATCCAATATTTTTATCGAGGCACTCGCACCGGCTAACGAGGGCGGCGCCAATGCGCTCGTGTTCGTCGACGGCAGGCGTAATTCCGCGCTGATGCCCTCACTGCGGGCGGCCGCGGTCCTGTGCCCGGCGGAATTCGCCAACAAGGCACCGGCCGACATCGCCGTGTTGATCCATCCGCGTCCGCAACAGGCATTCGCGCTGGTCGGCCGGCTGCTGTTCCCCACAGCCGCCACGCCGGGGCCAATGACCGGTGAAACCGGTGTTTCGCCGCATGCCCATGTCGATCCGACCGCGCATATCGAAGCCGGCGCTATCATCGAGGCCGGCGTGGTCATCGGGCCAGGCGTCTCGATCGGCAGCGGCACCGTCATCGCGCCCAACGCGGTCATTGGACAGTCCTGCCAGATCGGCCGTGACGGCTATGTCGGCCCGGGTGCCAGTATCCAGTATGCGCTGATCGGCAATCGGGTCATCATCCATGGCGGCGCCAGGATCGGCCAGGACGGCTTCGGCTTTGTGGGCGGCGCCAAGGGGCCGGAACGCGTTCCCCAGATCGGACGGGTTGTCATCCAGGACGATGTCGAGATCGGCTCCAATTCCACCGTCGATCGCGGCGCCATGTCGGATACGATCATCGGCCAGGGCACCAAGATCGACAATCTCGTGCAGATCGCCCATAACGTCCGCATCGGTCGCAATTGCATAGTTGCCGGGCTTTCAGGTATTTCCGGTTCCGTGGTCGTGGGTGACAATGTCACGATGGGCGGCGGTGTCGGGCTTGCGGATCACTTGACCATCGGCTCAGGAGCCAAGCTTGCCGCCAGAAGTGGATTTATGAGCAACGTTCCTGCTGGCGAGATATGGGGCGGATATCCGGCACAGCCGATGGCGGAAGCCATGCGAGAGATAGCCATGTTGCGCACGATGGCCAGGGCACGCAAGCAGGGCAAGGACAATGGCTGATATGGTGGCGGCGACGACGCTGGAAGCGGTCGACATAATGGGGCTGATGAAGCTTCTGCCGCACCGCTATCCCTTCCTGATGATCGACCGCATCGTCGACATCGACGGTGACGATTCTGCCGTCGGCATCAAGAACGTCACCATCAATGAGCCGCATTTTCAGGGGCATTTCCCGGAGCAGCCGGTGATGCCGGGCGTGCTGATCGTCGAGGCCATGGCGCAGACGGCCGGCGCCATCTGCATCCGCAGCCTTGGAGCGTCGAAGCCGTCGCTAGTCTATTTCCTGACCATCGACAACGCCAAATTCCGCAAACCGGTCGTTCCCGGCGACCAGTTGAAGATCCATGTCAAGAAAATCAAGAAGCGCGGCAACCTGCTCAAATTCGCCTGCGAAGCCCTGGTCGATGGCACCAAGGCGGCCGAGGCCGAGATTTCAGCCATGATGGTCACCGGCGACTGACGATCGAGTGCTTATGAAAATCAAGACTTCAATTCATCCTTCCTCCGTCGTGGAAGAGGGCGCTCAAATTGGGCAGGGTGTCCGCATAGGGCCATTTTGCCATATCAGCGCCGATGCCGTGATCGGCGACGGTGTCGAACTGGTCAGCCATGTCGCGGTGATGGGCGTAACCACCATCGGCGCGTCGACCAAGGTCTACCCGATGGCGACACTGGGCGCGCCGCCGCAGAATACCAAGCACAAAGGCGGTCGCACCACGCTGGTCATCGGCGCCAACTGCACCATCCGCGAAGGCGTGACCATGCATGTCGGCACCGACACCAGCCGCGGCGAGACGATGATCGGCGACAATGGCAATTTCCTTGCCTATGCCCACATCGCCCATGATTGCGTTGTCGGCAAGAACGCCACCTTCGCCAATGGCGCGACGCTGGGCGGACACTGCGAGATTGGCGACAACGTCTATATCGGCGGCCTCAGTGCCGTTCATCAATTCGTGCGTGTCGGCGACAACGCCTTTCTTGGCGGGTGCTCGGCTTTTGTTGGTGACGTCATTCCCTATGCCATCGCCGTCGGCAACCGCGCCTCCTTGCGCGGCTTGAACATCATCGGCCTCAAGCGCGCCGGTCTGCCGCGTTCCGAAATCTATCTGTTGCGCAAAGCCTACAGGACGATTTTCGACCGCTCCCGCACCGTCGGCGAGAACATCGAATTCGCCAAGGCCGAGTTCGCCTCTTCGCCGACCGCCATGAAGATCATCGATTTCATCAGCAGTCGCGGCAAGCGGCACTATGCGGTGCCATCGCTCAAAGGCGGCGATGGCGACGATAACGATGATGAAGACTGAGGCAGCGGCTGGTCTTGATCTCCCGCCAGATGCCAGGGTCGGCATCATCGCCGGCGGCGGCAGCCTTCCGGTCGAAGTCGCGGCTGGCTCGGCCGGGCAGGGTTATGCGCCCTTCATCGTCCTCATGGAAGGCGAAGCCGACCGTCTGCCGGAATTGTGCCGGTATGAGCATGAGACCCTAGCCCTAGAGGCGATCGGCTCGCTTGTTCCATTGCTCAAACGCCACCGGATTACCCATCTGGTGCTTGCCGGCGAGATCAAGCGCCGGCCAAGGCTGACGCATCTGCGTCCAAGCCTGAGCTTGCTCGCCGTGATACCTCTTGTCGTCATGGCGCTGGCGCGCGGCGACGATGGCCTGTTGAAGGTGGTGGCGCGCGGTCTCGAGGCCCGAGGGATAAAGGTCATGGGTGCCCACGAAATCGTGCCGAACCTTGTCGTCGCCGAAGGGATCCTGACCAAGGCCGAGCCACAGAAATCCGACCGGCGCGACATCGAGGCAGGCTTTGCGGCGGCGAAGGCGATCGGGGCGCTGGACATCGGCCAGGCGGCTATAGCGGTGGGCGGCCGCGTCATCGCGCTGGAAGGCATCGAGGGGACGGCAGGATTGCTCGACCGCGCAAAACTGTTGCGAGGCCACGGCCGTATCGCGGGCAAGATCCGCGGCGTGCTGGTCAAATGCGCCAAGCCCGGCCAGGAACTGCGCGCGGACCTTCCGTCCATCGGGCCGCAGACGGTCGAAGCCGCACACGCGGCCGGGCTCGCCGGCATTGCCGTCGAGGCGGGGCGCTCCCTGATCCTCGAAGGTCCCGCAACCCTGGCGCGCGCCAATGAACTTGGTCTGTTCATCGTCGGCCTGGCCGCAGCGGAGCCGGCGCATGGCTGACAAGGCGCTGAAGATCGCGATCGTCGCCGGTGAGGAATCAGGCGATCTGCTTGGCGCCGACATCGTGCGTTCGCTCCGCCAGGCAACAGGCCGCGAGGTACAGCTCGTCGGCCTCGGCGGCCGACATCTCGGGGAATTGGGCCTGGTGTCGCCCTTCGATGCCGGCGAGATCGCGCTGATGGGTTTCAGTGCCGTGCTCCGCGATCTGCCGCGTCTTTTCAGGCGGATCGGCCAGCTGGCCAAAACCGTCGCTGAGGAAAAGCCGGATTGCCTGATCACCATCGACAGCCCTGACTTCTCCTTGCGCGTCGCCAGGAAGGTGCGTGCGGCCAATCCGTCGATACCGATCATCCATTATGTCTGCCCGAGCGTCTGGGCCTGGCGGCCGGGCAGGGCGGTGGCGATGAAGCCCTATGTCGACCATATCCTCTGCATCCTGCCGTTCGAGGTGAAGGAGCTCGAGCGGCTGGGCGGCCCGCCCGGCACCTATGTCGGGCATCGCCTGACGCATGATCCGGGTGTGCTTGCCGCAGGGAAGGCGCAGGCGTTGCCTCGCGATCTTGCCCAGGACCGGATCAAGACATTGCTCGTCCTGCCCGGCTCGCGGCGCAGCGAGGTGCGGCGGCTGGTCGACACGTTCGGCGAGACCGTGTCGATGCTGCGCGCGCGCGGACATCGTCTGCGGCTATTGCTGCCGACGGTTCCGCATGTCGCCGACCTCGTTAAATCCTCGGTCAACCGTTGGGATGAAAAGCCCGAAATCCTCGTCGATCCCCAGCGCAAATGGCAGGCTTTCGGCAAGGCCGATGCCGCGCTGATCGCGTCGGGGACTGTATCGCTGGAACTGGCGTTGGCCGGTGTGCCGATGGTCTCGTGCTACAGGCTCGATCCCATCGCCCGTGCCGTTGCGCCCTATTTCGTTTCCGTCTGGTCGGCGCTGCTGCCCAACCTGATCTCGGATCGCGCTTTGATCCCGGAGTTCTACAACGAGTACGTCAAGCCGAACAACCTGGTCCGGCAGTTGGAAGCGCTGTTCGCCGACAGCGGCATGCGCGCCTGGCAGAAAGACGGGTTTGCCGAGATCGCCAGGCGTATGGCGACGGACAAGCCGTCGGGCGAGATCGCCGCGCAGGTGGTGATGCGGTACATCAATCGAGCGAGAGGAGAATGAGTGAGTAGTGAGTAGTGAGTAGTGAAATTGGCCATCACTACTGACTACTCACTACTCACTACTTTCTCATCACCGCTTGGCGATCGGCACGTAGTCACGCTCCGGCGCGCCGGTGTAGAGCTGACGCGGGCGGCCGATCTTCTGGCGCGGATCCTCGATCATCTCCTTCCACTGCGCGATCCAGCCGACAGTGCGGGCGACCGCGAACAGCACGGTGAACATGGTGGTGGGGAAGCCCAGCGCCTTCAGCGTGATGCCGGAATAGAAGTCGACATTCGGGTAGAGCTTCTTCTCGATGAAATAGGGATCGGTCAGCGCGATCTTTTCCAGCTCCATCGCGATGTCGAGCAACGGATCGTCCTTGATGCCGAGCTCGCCCAGAACCTCGTGCGCCGTCTTCTGCATGATTTTCGCACGAGGATCGTAGTTCTTGTAGACGCGGTGGCCAAAGCCCATCAGCCGGAACGGATCGTTCTTGTCCTTGGCGCGGGCGATGAACTCCGGGATGTGATCGACATGGCCGATCTCGCCCAGCATGTTGAGCGCCGCTTCATTGGCGCCGCCATGGGCCGGGCCCCACAGGCAAGCGATGCCGGCGGCGATGCAGGCGAACGGGTTGGCGCCCGACGAGCCGGCGAGACGAACCGTCGAGGTCGAGGCATTCTGCTCGTGGTCGGCGTGCAGGATGAAGATGCGCTCCATGGCGCGCGCCAGCACCGGATTGATCTTGTACTCCTCGCACGGCACGGCAAAGCACATATGCAGGAAATTTGCCGCGAAACCGAGATCGTTCTTCGGATAAATGAAGGGCTGGCCGATGTGGTACTTGTAGGCCATGGCCGCGATCGTCGGCATCTTGGCGATCAGCCGCATGGAGGCGACCATGCGCTGGTACGGGTCGGAGATGTCGGTGGAGTCGTGATAGAAGGCCGACAGTGCGCCGACCACGCCGCACATCACCGCCATCGGGTGCGCGTCGCGGCGGAAGCCGGTGAAGAAGCGCGACATCTGCTCGTGCACCATGGTGTGGCGCGTCACGCGGTAATCGAAATCGTCCTTCTGCGCCTTGGTCGGCAGTTCGCCGTAGAGCAGGAGATAGCAGACTTCGAGGAAGTCGCCGTGTTCGGCCAACTGGTCGATCGGATAGCCGCGGTGGAGAAGAATGCCCGCGTCGCCGTCGATGAAGGTGATCTCGGACTCGCAGCTTGCGGTCGAGGTGAAGCCGGGGTCGTAGGTGAAGGCGCCGGTCGTGCTGTAGAGCGAGGCGATGTCGATGACATCAGGCCCGACAGAGCCGCTTCGCACCTTGAATTCATGGGTCTTGCCGGCGAATTCAAGCGTTGCGGTAGCCTCTTGGTTCGTGCCGCCCACATCCAGTTTTTTCGCAGCTTCGGTCATTGCAAACTCCTTCTTGTTTCCTCATGCCGGCAAAGGCAAATTCTGCAGAGCGACACGTCGAAATCACCGCAATGCGCGTATTCGCCACCGCATTTTAGGAGGTGCGTGCCAGATTGGGCCAGGGCCTAATGTTGCACTGCGAAACGCGCCTTTCAATGCCAATCTTCTTGGGCCAGTTTGCTCCTAATCGATTTGATCCGCTATGCGCGCCAGGCTTTCCTCGCGCCCAAGCACGGCAAGCACGTCGAACACGCCCGGCGATGTGCTTTTGCCGGTCAGCGCGGCCCGCAAAGGTTGGGCCACGGCGCCGAGCTTGTGGCCGCCAGCCAATGCAACCTCGCGGATCGCGGCTTCTGCCGCGGCAGCCGTCCAGTCGCTCGACAGCGCGTTCAAAGCTTCGTGAGCGCCACGCAGGATCTTGCGGGCATCGTCGTTGAGCAGGAGTGCAGCCTTGTCGTCGATCGGCAGCGGGCGGTTGGCAAACAGGAAGGCGGCGCCATCGACGAGCTCGACCAGCGTCTTGGCGCGCTCCTTCAGGCCGGGAAGGGCTGCCAGCAACTGCGCCTTGTTCCTGTCGTCGAGGCGCGCGGCCATTGCCGGGCCGCCCTCGAGATAGGGCAAGGTGGCGATGAGGATGTCGAACAGTTCGGCATCGCCCATGCGGCGCATATGCGCGCCGTTGATCGCTTCCAGCTTGGCGAAATCGAAACGGGCCGCGCCCTTGTTGACGTCGCCGATATCGAACCACGAGACCATGTCCTTGATCGACATGATCTCGTCATCGCCGTGGCTCCAGCCGAGACGCGCCAGATAGTTGAGCAGCGCCTCCGGCAGGTAGCCCATGGCGCGATAGGCCTCGACGCCGAGCGCGCCATGCCGCTTCGACAGCTTGGCACCGTCGGCGCCATGGATCAGCGGGATGTGCGACATCGACGGCACATCCCAACCCATGGCGTTGTAGATCACGGTCTGGCGGGCGGCGTTGGTCAGATGGTCGTCACCGCGGATGATATGCGTGACGCCCATGTCATGATCGTCGACGACGACGGCATGCATGTAGGTCGGGTTGCCGTCCGAACGCAGGATGATGAAGTCGTCGAGATCCTTGTTGGGGAAGCGCACCTCGCCCTGGACGCGGTCGTGCACGACCGTTTCGCCCTCGGTCGGCGCCTTGACGCGAATGGCGCCCTTGACGCCGGGCGGTGCCTCGGATGGATCGCGATCGCGCCACTGGCCGTTGTAGCGCGGCGGCAGGCCCTTGGCGCGTGCCGCCTCGCGCATCGCCTCGAGCTCGGCCGGCGTCTCGTAGCTGTAATAGGCCTTGCCCATGCGCACGAGTTCCTCTGCGACCTCGCGGTGGCGTGGCGCACGCTCGAACTGCGAGACGGCGTCGCCGTCCCAGCCAAGACCGAGCCAGGAGAGGCCGTCCAGGATGGCGGCCGTCGCGGCGTCGGTCGAACGCTCGCGATCAGTGTCCTCGATGCGCAGCAGCATCGTGCCGCCGGTGTGCTTTGCGTACAGCCAGTTGAACAGCGCCGTGCGCGCGCCGCCGATATGCAGATAGCCGGTGGGCGAGGGGGCAAAACGGGTGACGACCTTGTCGGACATGAAACTCTCGGAAACCATCTGAAGCGGGGTGCGGCTGCGCGGACTTTCGCGCGCCCGGCGTTCATGTAGCATAGGGCGTCAGGGGTGCAAGGGGCAGACCCGATGGCTGGACGAGGCCGGGGCTTGGATCAGGGCGAGGACGCTGGTGTTGGCGTCAGCGAACGGTCCCTGTTTGCGATTCCACCGCCAACCTCACTGCCGCCATCGCCTCTTGTGCCTGCGCCCGGTAGCCAGCCGCTGCAGGCGGATATCCCAGCGCCACTTCCGTCCCCTGTCTCGGGCCGGATTGTGCGCGTCCGACGGCAGCTCGGCCAGGTTTCCTTACCTCGCCTGCGCCGCGGTGTGGCGACGGCAGCGGAGCTCGAGCTTGACCGAGGCATCGCCTTCCTGCTGGTGCCGGTCTGCCTGGCTGCTGGAGCGATCGGCTATTATTCGCTGGCGGCGGAGCCCGACTTTGCAAGACCTGTCGCGGTCGTCGTGCTGATGGCGATCTGCACGCTTGTCTCGCGCTCCTGGCCGAAAACCCATCTGGGCTTCATGGCGGCATTGTTGTGCGCGCTTGGCCTGCTTGCCGCCAAGGTCGAGACATGGCGAGTGGGCACCCAGATGCTGGGCTCGGAAATCTCGACTGAAGTGACCGGCCGCGTCGTCTCGCTCGACCGGATGGAGACTGGCCGCATCCGGCTGACCATAGACGTGACGTCGACCGCCCGGCCGAAATTGCGCTATGCGCCGGAAAGGGTCCGGCTTTCGGCGCGAAATATCCCGGCGGACATGACTGCCGGCTCCCTGGTCACCGGCTATGCCAAACTGTTGCCGCCGACCGGCCCGGTGCGGCCGGACAGCTACGATTTCTCCTTCGACAGCTATTTCGCCGGCATTGGCGGCAGCGGCTTCTTTCTCGGCAATCCAAAGCTTGTCTCCGCCGAGGACGGTGAGATGCCTCTGTCAGCCCGCCTTTTCTCCGGGATAGAAAATGCCCGTGAAGCCATCGCCGACCATATCAGGGGCAGCATTGGAGGGGCCGAGGGCGAGATCGCCGCGGCGCTGATCGTTGGCGTCCGCGCGGGCATTCCCGACGAAATCAACGAGGCGATGCGGCGCACCGGCATCTATCACATCATCTCGATTTCCGGACTGCATATGGCGCTGGTTGCCGGCACCATCATGGGTCTGCTGCGCGGCGCCTTCGCGCTGTTTCCGGATTTTTCCGCGCGTCGGCCGGTGAAGAAATACGCGGCCGCCGCGGCCCTGTTCTCGATCGCCGCCTATCTCGTGATTTCGGGCGTCGTCGTCGCCGCCGAACGCAGCTTCATCATGCTTGCGGTGATGCTGACTGCCGTCCTGTTCGATCGCGCGGCGCTGACCATGCGCAATCTGGCGATCTCGGCGATTGCCGTCATCGTGGTGTCGCCACACGAAGTGGTCGGCCCGAGTTTCCAGATGTCGTTCGCGGCAACGGCTGCGCTGGTTGGCGCCTATGCCGGTTGGGCGGATCACCATTCGGGAAAGACAAGACCGCCACCGCCAAAGCGATCCCTGCCAAGCTTTCTCACGCGAAAATTCCTGCTGGCGACAGGCGGATTGGCCATGACCTCCATCATCGCCGGCTGCGCCACGGCGCTGTTTGCCATCTGGCATTTCCAGCGTGTGTCGCCGCTCAGCCTGTTCGCCAATCTGGCCGTCATGCCGATCGTCTCGCTGATTGTCATGCCTTTCGCTGTTCTCAGTTCGCTGGCGATGCCTTTCGGTGCCGATGGTCCCTTTCTTTACGTGATGGGCAAGGGCCTGACCGCAATGATCGCCATATCGGCCTGGATATCGGAACGCTCGCCGGTCGACGCGGTCGGGCTGATTTCGCAGCAATCCGTCCTGCTGGTGACCATCGCCCTGGTCATCGCGACGATGGCGACGACCTGGCTGCGGCTCGCAGCGCTGCCATTCGCGCTTGCCGGCCTGTTGACGGTGTCGGATACGCGCACGCCGGATGTCTTGATCTCGGAAGATGCACGGCTGGTCGCGTTGCCGATCGGCGGTGGCGAACTCGCGGTCAGCCGGGCTCGTCCGAACGAATTCACCGTCGACAATTGGAAACGCGCGCTGGTGTCCGAAACCATCGTCGTGCCGGAAATGTTCAGCAAGGCGGAGGGGCAATTCGGCATTGCCGATGCCGTCAACCTGCCGCCGGGAGCGCCATTCTATTGCACGGATGGCGTCTGTCTTGCCCGGCACCCGTCCGGCGCGATCATTGCGCATGTCGAAGACCGCAAGGACACCTGGAAAGCCTGCGGTTTCGCCGATTTGATCGTCGTCAATGACGCGACCGGCTATGACGCCTGCCACAATCCGCTGGTTCTCGTCGTCACCAAACGGCAACTGGCCCGTAAGGGCAGTGCCGCCGTCTTCTTTGACCGCCAATCGGCGACCGGTCCGCCAATCGTCAGCTTCGCGGTGGACAGCCCGTATCGGCCTTGGCACGAGCAGCGAAAATTTTCGCGTGAGGCGAGGGGGCTGCCGCCCTATCAAAAACCCGAAGCGCCGACCGCTCCTGCTCAGTAGCGCCGGATCAGCCCGACGAGCTTGCCTTGCACCTTGACCCTGTCCGGTCCGAAAATGCGCGTCTCGTAGGCAGGGTTGGCGGCTTCAAGCGCGATCGAGGCACCCTTGCGGCGGAACCGCTTCAATGTCGCTTCCTCCTCGTCGACCAGCGCCACGACGATCTCGCCCGGGCTCGCCGTGTCGGCGTTGCGGATAATGACGGTGTCGCCATCGAAGATGCCGGCCTCGATCATCGAGTCGCCCTTGACCTCGAGCGCATAGTGCTCACCACCCATGATCATGTCCGGCGGCACCGAGATCGAATGCGTCTGATGCTGGATGGCATCGATCGGCACACCGGCGGCGATGCGGCCCATCACCGGGATCGACACCGCGGAAACCGCGTCGTCGTCGTTGCCGGCCGCCGGCAAGCGCGACGACGCCGGCTTGATCTGGCGGCCAAGGCCGCCCTGACCGAGACTGCCCTGGATGACGCTCGGCGAGAATTTCTTTGCAGCATTGAGGCCGGGCGCGATCGAATCCGGCAGCCGCAGCACTTCCAGCGCCCGCGCCCGGTTGGGCAGCCGGCGAATGAAGCCGCGTTCCTCCAGCGCCGTGATCAGGCGATGGATGCCTGACTTGGAGGCGAGATCGAGCGCTTCCTTCATCTCGTCGAAGGACGGTGGAATGCCGCTTTCCTTCAGCCGTTCATGAATGAACATCAAGAGTTCATGTTGCTTGCGCGTCAGCATGGCGGCCCCCAAGGCTTGAACAAAGGGTCTGAACCAGAATCGAAAAACAAACCCAGAACAAACACTATCTGTTCCAGTTGTGTTCTGCAACCGTTTAAAGTTTAGTGAATTTGTTAAGACGCCTGAAATTTTTTGCCCCTGGCAGCGGGCGGCAGTCGACCACCTCCGCCTCCGCCGCGCGCATTGAAATTGTTTTGGTTAATGGCCTGTGGCCTACCCCAGGATGCGGTTTGGCATCAGGCCTTCGAAAGGCGTTCACGGGGTGGATTTGTATGGTTTATCGATCCATTTCCAGCGGAACGAAACGAAACCAAAATGCCAACAATCGCGGGCTTCGGGGCGGGTACGGGCCGCGGGGATCTGGACGCCACGCAAGCGTCATCCGGAAACCGCTTTCAGGCTGCCGGCGCGGGCGGCGTAGGTGCCACTGTCTTCGCTGTGAACATAGACGTGCAGCGTGTAGCCGATATGCGCGGTCATGAGTGCCTTTGCCCGCTCGACGTCGCGATCGAGTGCCGCTTCCATGATTGCGGTGTGATGCTCGATCGCGATCGCCTCGCGCAGAGCGTCCATGGCCTCGCCATAGCCGTGCTTGAGGCCGGCCGCCGCCCGCAATGTCGGCGCCAGGCCGAGAAAACGATGATGCCGCCGCAGCTGATCGGCGATGGTCGAGCGGAACCGTAACAGCCAGTTGGACGTCGCCGCGCTCAACAGCGCCGCGTGAAAGGCCTCGTGGCTCTCGTCCCACTTGTCGACGGCCGCATCCGAGGGGTCGTCGACCGCAGTCTTGCAGCGGGAGAGCCGGTAATGAGCGGTGACAACCGCGTCCTCCCATTCCCTACCGCCGTTCGCGATCGATTCCAGGAACAGCGGCATTTCGACAACCAGCCTTGCGCGCGCCAGGTCCTCGAGCTCGGCCCGCGACACGGGAGCGACGGCAAAGCCGCGATTGCTGATGGCGGTGACCAGGCGCTCGGCTTCAAGTCGGGACAAAGCCTCACGCAGTGGCGTCCAGCCGACGCCATATATGCCGCGCAGTGCGCTCAGCTTGAGCGGCGCTCCTGGCATGAGGCGGGTGGTCAGGATATCGCGCCGCAGCAGCTGATAGGCCGCCTCCGTCTTGGTGGAGTTATTCTGATCCTGCATCACTTTCCGTCCATCATCAGGCTTGCGAAAATTATATATCATGTGAAGGCATGGCAAGAATTATATATAATGTTTGACAGGCGCTGAGGGACTGACCATGATCGCCGCAGTTGCCGCCCGGGAGCGGCGCCGATCAAATCTGGGAGGAAATGATGTTGAAGTCGAAATCCGCTTGGCTGTCGGGCTTGGCCCTGGCAGGCGCGTTGATGGTCAGTGCAGGCAGTGCCGCGGCCGATCAGATACGCATCGGCATCGCCAATTTCGGCGAGCATCCACAGCTCAACGCCGCCATAGCCGGCTTCAAGAAGGCGTTGACGGACAATGGCTTCGTCGAGGGCAAGGACGTCGTCTACACGGAGAGCCATACCAATTTCGATGCATCGCTGGTGCCGCAGATGATCGCCAAGCTGCAGGCGGAGCAGCCCAAGCTGATCTACACCATCACCACGCCGGTCTCGCAGATCGCCAAGAAGGCGCTCGCCGGTTCCGGCATTCCGATCGTCTTTGCCGCGGTCACCGATCCGGTGGCGGCCAAGCTGGTGCCGTCGTGGGACGCCGGCGACGAAGGCATGACCGGCGCCAGCGATCTGCAGGATGTCGCCGCGGTGATGGCCTTCACCAAGAAGCTGCTGCCGAACGCCAAGCGCTTTGGCGTGCCTTACAATCCAGGCGAGGCCAACGACGTTGCCTTGGTCGAAAAGATCAAGGCGGCGGCGCCCGCAGCCGGCTTCGAGGTCGTGGAAGTCGGCATCGACAACGTCAATGACATCCAGCAGCGCATCGCTTCGCTCGCCGGCAAGGCAGACGTGATCTACGGCCCGGCCTCGAACCTGATCCAGCCGGCGATCGCCGCCGTCTCCGCGGCCGCTCGCCAGGCCGGTATCCCGATCGTCAACTCCGATGACAGCGCGGTCCGCAACGGCACCGTACCGGCAAGCTTCGCGGTCAATTACACGCAGGTCGGCATCAACGCCGGCAACATCGCCGCCGAGATCCTCAAGGGCAAGGATACCAAGACGATCGCACCGTCGCGCCCCGCCTATAAGGATCACATGGCAACGATTTCCCGCAAGGCGATGGCTGCGTTCGGCATCGAGATACCGGCATCGATGGCCGATTGCGGCTGCATCGTCGACTGACATCGGGCTGCAAGGGTGACGGCGTTGGCGCCGTCGCCCTTCAAGTCAGGGAGGAACGATGCTCGAGATCCGATCCGCGCGCAAAGTATTCTACAGGGGCCAGGCCGACGAGAAGGTCGCGCTGGACGGTCTCAGCCTGTCATTGGCCACAGGCGAGTTCGGCATCGTCATCGGCTCCAACGGAGCCGGCAAGAGCAGCATGCTCAACGCCATTTCCGGAGCACTTGTCCTGGATTCCGGCAAGATCCTGATCAACGACGCCGACGTGACAGCTATGCCGGTGTACAAGCGCGCGACAAGATTGGCGCGCGTCTTCCAGGATCCGATGCGCGGCACCGCCGCCAGCATGACCGTGGCGGAGAACATGTTGCTCGCCGATCTGCGCAGCCACAAACGCACGCTGCGGCAAGGGCTGAACGCCGCGCGGCTTGCGTCCTACAAGGAGCGCCTGTCGATATTGGGCCTCGGTCTGGAAAATCGTCTCGATACCCGCGTCGATCTGCTCTCGGGCGGGCAGAGGCAGTCGCTGTCGCTGATCATGGCAGTCGGCGGATCGCCGGACCTGCTGCTGCTCGACGAGCATACCGCGGCACTCGATCCGCGCACGGCCGAGATCGTCATGCAGGCGACGGTGCGCGCGGTCAATGCGCTGAAGCTGACCACCCTGATGGTGACCCACAACATGCAGCACGCCGTCGACTATGGCAGCCGGGTGATCATGCTCGACGCGGGCCGGGTCCTCCTGGAGGTCACCGGCGAGGAGAAGGCGAGGGTCACGGTTCTCGACCTGATCGGCCATTTTTCCATCAAGACCGACCGCATGTTGCTGGCGAGCTGATCATCATGGGTTTTGTTCAGGACGTTCTCACCAGCTTCGTCGCGATCATGCCGGTGACCCTGGCGCAAAGCCTGATCCTGGCCTTTGTCGTGCTCGGCATCATGATCCCGTTTCGCATGCTCAATTTTCCCGATCTCACCAGCGAAGGCGCCTTTCCGCTGGGCGGCTGCGTCTGCGGCGTCCTGCTGGCTGCCGGTGCATCGCCGCTGCTCTGCATCATGGTCGCATTCGTGGCGGGCTTCGCGGCGGGCTGCTGCACGGCCTTCATCCATCTGCGCTTCCGCATCCACACGCTTCTTGCGGGTATCCTGATGATGACGATGCTTTACAGCATCAACCTGCGCATCATGGGCAAGTCCAATCTTTCCGTCTTCGGCTCGCCCGCCGTGTTCGACTGGGTACCGTTCGCGCGGCCAGGTTTCCCGGCCAGCAAGATCGTTGTCGCGGGTCTTCTCGCGCTCGTCGTCTTCGCATCGCTCTACATGTTCTTCAGGACCGAGAAGGGCACTGCCGTGCGCGCCGTCGGCGCCAATCCTGACATGGCCGAGGCTCAAGGCATCAATGTCTGGGCGGCGACCATAGGCGGTGTCGGGCTGGCGAGCGCGTTTTCGGCATCGAGCGGCGCGCTGATGGTGCAGTCGCAGGGATTTGCCGACGTTAATATGGGGCTGGGCATCCTCATCAACGGCCTTGCCGCGCTGATGATCGGCGAAGCGGTCGTCGGCAAGCAGACGGTCTGGCGTCAGCTGCTGGCGCCTTTCGCCGGCGCGATCATCTATTACCAGCTGGTGTCGTTCTGCCTTGCCGCCGGCATGCCGCCTCCCGACCTGAAGCTTGCCACGGGCCTGTTCGTGCTTGCCATGCTTGCTCTGCCCAGCCTCAAGCGGGGCCGGGGACCCGCACCGGCTCGCGAAGCCATCCGTGAATAATTACGGCGTAAATAACCAGGGAATGTCACAAATCATGCGTGCAACGCTCGATCTCGCAGCAGTCGAAGCCATGGATGCGGCGGATCCGCTGCGCGCCATGCGCGACCGGTTCATTTTGCCGGAAGGTGTAATCTATCTCGACGGCAATTCGCTGGGCGCCGCGGCACCCGCTGTCTTCAACGAGCTGCAAAAGGCCGCGACGCAGGAGTGGGCGCAGGACCTCATCCGTGCCTGGAACACGGCCGGCTGGTTCGATATGCCGGTCGCGCTTGGCGATCAGCTGGGGCGCCTGATCGGAGCGGCGGCCAGCCAGACTGTGGTCTGCGATACGACCTCGATCAACATCTATAAGGTACTGCATGCCGCGCTCGGCATGCGGCCGGACCGCTCGGTCATCGTCGCCGAGGGCGACAGCTTTCCAACTGATCTCTACATGGCCGAAGGCGTGGCCTCGACGCGGCCGGGCACGGTGCTGCGGCTCGAGGGCGTCGATGCTCCGACCATTGAAGAGCTGATCGACGAGCGCGTCGCCGTCATCTTGGTCAACCACGTCAATTACAAATCCGGCCAGCTGCGCGACATGGCCGCGCTGACGCGCAAGGCCCACCAGGCCGGCGCGCTGATCGTCTGGGATCTCTGCCACACGGCCGGTGCGCTGCCGGTCGAGCTCGACAGCGCCAATGCCGATTTCGCCATTGGCTGCACCTACAAATATCTCAATGGCGGCCCGGGCGCGCCCGCCTTCATCTATGCCGCAACACGCCACCACGAGGATGTTCGCCAGCCACTCAGCGGCTGGTGGGGCCATGCACGGCCGTTCGCCTTTGAACAGGGCTATGCGGCCGGCAGCGGCATCCGCCGGTTCCTGTGCGGCACGCAGCCGGTGCTGTCGATGCGGGCGCTGAAAGGAGCGCTGGATATCTGGGACGATGTGGACATGGCGGCGGTACGCAAGAAGAGCATTGCCTTGACCGAGCTGTTCATACATCTCGTCGAAGCCAGATGCGGCGCCTACGGCCTCGAACTGGAAAGCCCGCGCGACGGCAACGCGCGCGGCAGCCAGGTGTCGTTCCTCCACCCGCATGGCTATCAGGTGATGCGGGCCCTGATCGAGCGCGGCGTGATCGGCGATTTCCGCGCGCCGTCAACCATCCGCTTCGGCTTCACGCCGCTTTATGTCGGCTACAGGGACGTCTGGCAGGCGGTCGAGGTGCTGGCGGACATCCTGCGCACCGGCGCGTGGCAGGACGCCCGCTTCGCGGTCAAGACGGCAGTGACTTAAGACGTCAGAGCCGGGTGCGAACCGTCCACAGCTCGGGAAACAGGACGACCTCGAGCATCTTCTTCAGATAGGACGCGCCTGAGGTGCCGCCGGTGCCGCGCTTCAGGCCGATGATGCGCTCGACCGTGGTGACGTGGTTGAAGCGCCAGCGGCGGAAATAGTCCTCGAAATCGACCAGCTTCTCGGCCAGTTCATAAAACATCCAGTAGCGCTGAGGATCGCGGTAGACGGTCTGCCAGGCGACCAGGACCTCTTCGTTCTCGGTGCGGGTTTCGCGCCAGTCGGTACGCTTGGCGTCGGCGCCGATGTCGAATCCATTGCGCGCCAAAAGCAGCAGCGCTTCGTCATAGAGTGATGGTTCGGCCAGGATCGCTTCCAGCTTGCCGCTGAGGTCCGGCCGGTGCTTGTGGGGGCCGAGCATTGCGAGGTTGCGGTTGCCGGCCATGAATTCGATGGCGCGGTATTGCCAGGACTGGAAGCCGGAGGACTGACCGAGCGCGTCGCGGAATTCGGTGTACTCGCTTGGCGTCATCGTGCGCAGCACGTCCCAAGCGTTGTTGAGCTGTTCGAAGATGCGGGCGACGCGCGATAGCATCTTGAAGCTCGGCTCGAGCCGGTCGGCGCGGATGGAGCGGATCGCCGCTCCGATCTCGTGCAAAGCGAGCTTCATCCAGAGTTCCGAGGTCTGGTGCTGGATGATGAACAGCATCTCGTCATGTGCCGACGACAGCGGCGTCTGTGCCTCCAGCACTTTCTCGAGATGGAGATAGTCGCTGTAGGACATACGCTCCTTGAACGACATCTGTGCGCCTTCGGACGCCGGATCGTAGGGTTCGCTCAATTGATTTTCTCCGTGCGCAGCCGGAAGCGCTGGATCTTGCCGGTCTGCGTCTTGGGCAGCGCGGCGATGAATTTTACCGAGCGCGGATATTTGTAGGGCGCGATCGTTGCCTTGACGTGATCCTGCAGGCGCTTGACGGTCAACGCGTCCGCCGCCACGCCCTGCACAAGCACGACATGCGCCTCGACGATCTGGCCGCGTTCGCCATCCTCGGCGCCGATCACAGCGCATTCGGCGACATCGGGATGCGAGAGGAGTGCTGCCTCGACCTCTGGCCCGGCAATGTTGTAGCCGGCGCTGACGATCATGTCGTCGGAGCGCGCGGCGAAATGGAAGAAGCCGTCCTCGTCCTGGGTAAACGTGTCGCCGGTCAGGTTCCAGCCGTCGCGCACATACTCCTTCTGCCTGTCATCGGCCATGTAGCGGCAGCCGGTCGGGCCACGCACCGCCAGCCGTCCGGTCTCGCCACGCGGCACCTCGCGCATCTCATCATCGACGATGCGCGCCTCGTAGCCGCCGACTGGCTTGCCGGTTGACGCGGGCTTCATGTCGTCAAAGCGGTTGGAGATGAAGATGTGCAGCATTTCCGTGGCGCCGATGCCGTCGAGGATCGGCTTGCCGGTCTTCCCAGTCCATTCTTCGAAGACCGGAGCCGGCAATGTCTCGCCGGCCGAAACGGCAACGCGCAGCGATGACAGGTCCGCCCCTTCATCCATCGCCTTCAGCATGGCGCGGTAAGCGGTCGGCGCGGTGAAGGAAATGGTCGCTTTGTAGGTCTCGATGATGTGGATCATGTTGGGTGGCGTCGCCTGTTCCAGCAGCGTCGCCGCCGCGCCGAAGCGCAGGGGAAAGATGGCGAGGCCGCCAAGGCCGAAGGTGAAGGCGAGCGGCGGCGAGCCGACAAAGATGTCGTCGGGCGTGACCTGGAGGATTTCGCGGGCATAGGCGTCGGCGATGATCAGCAGGTCGCGGTGGAAATGCATTGTCGCCTTCGGCACGCCCGTCGTGCCCGAAGTGAAGCCAAGCAGCGCGACGTCGTCGCGGCCGGTGTTGACGGCGGCGAAGGTGACCGGCTTGTCGAGGGCGACGCGATCGAGCTCGGCGTCATGGTTGGCGGTACCGTCGAAGCCGATGACCTGCCTCAGGAATGCGCTGTCCTTGGCGCAGGCGGTCATCTCGTCCATCAGCCTGGTGTCGCAGAGTGCGGTCGTTATTTCCGCCTTCTCGACGATCTTGGTGAGTTCGCCGGCGCGCAGCATCGGCATGGTGTTGACGACGACGGCTCCGACCTTGGTGGCTGCCAGCCAGCAGGCGACCATTGCGGGGTTGTTGGCGGAGCGGATCAGTACCCGGTTGCCTGGTTTGACGCCGTAATTCTCGACCAGCGCATGGGCGAGCCTGTTCGTCCAGTCGGACAGTTCCTTGTAGGTGCGGCGGCGGCCATTGCCGATCAGGGCGGTGTGGTCGCCGAGGCCCTTCTCGACCAGCCTGTCGGTCAGTTCGACGCCGGCGTTGAGATGTTCGGGGTAGTCGAAACCGTCGAGCAGGAAGTCAGGCCATTGATCCGGCGGCGGCAGGTGATCGCGCGTGAACGTGTCGATATGCGCTGAAGGCCCAAGCATCTCGCCGCCATCCCATTTGCTGCCTGGCCAGTGCGCGAAGCATCTGTCCAGGGTGGTGGATCTGAAGTTCCTGTCTTTCGCGAGAGGCTTCGTGCAGCCAGCTGTTCGACGACGCCACCGGGAAGGGTGAACATCCGCAGGTTTGGACAGCACAGCAGACCTCCCATTGTCAGCTGTTCGTACGCAGGATCGCACCAGTCGAAATTTGTTTCAAGCCTAAAATGTTTTTGCCTGGAGCATTGACGCATGGCATGGTGGCGGCCATTGCTAGCGCTGAAATGATGCCGCTTCGGGGGAGGGTGCCGATGCCTAGACATCGCATTGCCGATTGGGACAACGCCTACGCCAACGGCGCGAACATCGCCGGCAGCGATCGCTGGCCGGCTGCCTGGACGGAACCGGCGCAAGCCTTTCGTGACGCGCTGTCGGCCGAGGGTCGGGCACACATCGACATTGCCTATGGCGACAGACCGCGCAATCGGTTCGATCTTTTCTTGCCCGATGCCGCTCCCAAGGGGCTCGTCGTGTTCATCCATGGCGGCTACTGGCTGGAGTCCAACAAGAGCGGCTGGTCGCATCTCGCCAGGGGCGCGGTCGGCAACGGCTTTGCCGTGGCGATGCCGTCCTACACGCTGTGCCCGGACATCCGCATCGCCGGCATCGTCCGCGAAATTGGCGCGGCGATCGACAAGGCGGCGGCAATGGTCGGGGGACCGCTGATGCTGACCGGACATTCGGCCGGCGGACATCTCGCCAGCCGCATGGTGACCACATCAACGCCTCTGGCCACCGATGTGGCAAAGCGCATACGCCACGTCGTTTCGATTTCAGGCCTGCATGACCTGCGTCCGCTTATGTTCACCGGGCACAATGCGGCATTGGCAATCGATGAAGCCGAAGCTTTGGCCGAAAGCCCGGCGCTGCTGCGCCCCATGGATGGTGTTCGCATCACCTGCTGGGTCGGCGGTGGTGAGCGCTCGGAGTTCCTGCGCCAGAACGCGCTGCTGGCCAACATCTGGACCGGCCTTGGCGCCACCACCAGCGCCGTGGTCGAGCCCGACCGGCATCACTACGACATTGTCGATGGGCTTGCCGATCCGGCGCATGCACTGACGCGAACCTTAATCTCGGAATAACCGAGATCATTTTTCCACATTATCAGCGCTTTATGTGGCGGTTCTTCAGCGCAGCATCAGCACGCTGCAAGAGTCTCCGGTAGCCGATGCGGGCGCAAATGGGGTCCGCACGACCAGCCCGTTGGCGTCGGCCAGCATCCTCAGCATGGAGGAATCCTGGATGCTGAACGGTGTCGCCACCAGCCCGCCATCGTCTTCCCTGACCACCGCCCGCACATAATCCTGGCGCAGATCATTGGCCGGCATTGCAGTGCCCAGCCGCGCCTGACGTATGTCCTGGCGATGATTGCGGCCGCCGAGCCTTGCCAGAAGCGGCTTCAGGAACAATTGCGAGCAGACCAGGCTTGCCACCGGGTTGCCGGGCAGGCCGATACACCTGATGTCGCCGAGGCGGCCGAACATCAGCGGCTTGCCGGGGCGCATGGCGATCTTCCAGAAGCCGAGCGTCATGCCTTCGCCGGTCAGCACATCATGGATCAGGTCGTGATCGCCGACCGAGGCGCCGCCAAGCGTGACAATGACATCCGCACCGGCCGCGACCGCCTTCTTCACCAAGGCAGCGATGGCCTCCTTGCGGTCGGCGGCAATGCCGAGATCAAGCGCGCGGGCGCCGACCGACTGCGCGGCAGCGGCGACGCCATAAGCGTTGGACGAGATGATCTGGTCCGGCCCGAGTTCGCTGCCCGGCGGCAACAACTCGTCGCCGGTGGCGATGATGGCGACCAGCGGCCGCCTGACCACTGTGACCGCGGGATGGTTGGCCGATGCCGCCAGTGAAAGCGCCGCCGGGTCGAGCAAGCGGCCTTTCTCCAGCAAGACGTCGCCCTTGGAAAAGTCGAGTCCGATGCGGCGGATGTTGCGCCACTCCGCGGTCGGTTCGGTCACTTCGATATGGCCGCCGCCGAGATCCCGGACGTTTTCCTGGATGACGATGGTGTCGGCGCCGTCGGGCAGCGGCGCGCCGGTGAAGATGCGCACCGCCTGGCGCTCGCCGACGGAACCGTCAAAGCCACGCCCGGCCGGCGCCATGCCGATCACCGAAAGTCGCGACGGCGCCGACGCAACATCGGCTGCGCGGGTGGCATAGCCGTCCATGGCCGAAGCATTGAAGGGCGGCTGGGTGCGCAGCGCCACGACAGGCTCCGCCAACACACGATCGACCGCCTCGAACAGGGAAACGCTTTCGCCGGCCAGCGGCGCGGCACCATCAAGCAGGCGGTCGAGCGCCTCTGCGACCGGAACCAGTGCCATCAGGCGTCAGCCTTGTAGTCGCCGGACTTGCCGCCGGTCTTTTCGACCAGCCGGATGCCGGAGATGACCATGGCGCGGTCGACAGCCTTGGCCATGTCGTAAATGGTCAGGCAGGCGACCGACGCAGCGGTCAGCGCTTCCATCTCGACGCCGGTCTTGCCGGTGACACGCGCCAGCGCGGTGACTTTCAGGCCGGGCAGCGCATGATCGGGCTCGATGTCGACGGAAACCTTGGTCAGGAGTAGCGGATGGCAGAGCGGGATCAGCTCATGCGTTTTCTTCGCCGCCATGATGCCGGCAATGCGCGCGGTGCCGAGCACATCGCCCTTCTTGGCGTTGCCGGCGAGGATGGTCTTCAGTGTCTCGGGTTGCATCGAGACGAAGCCTTCGGCGATCGCGGTGCGCGTCGTCTCTTCCTTGTCGCCGACATCGACCATGTTGGCCTCGCCCTGCTTGCCGAGATGGGTGAGGGCTGATGTCATCGTCAGGCCACCTCGGCTGCTGCCTTGCCCGTCAAAAGCAGGCGCGTGGCCGCGGTGACATCCTCTTGCCGCATCAGGCTCTCGCCGACAAGGAAGGTGTCGATGCCGGTCTTCTGCATCCTGAGGCAGTCGTCATGGGTGAAAATACCGCTCTCGCTGACCAGCAGGCGGCCGCCCGGCACCATTGGCGCCAGCCGCTCTGAGGTTTTAAGGCTGGTTTCAAACGTTCTCAGATTGCGGTTGTTGATGCCGATCAGCTGCGACGACAGCTTTACCGCGCGCAGCGTCTCGGCCTCGTCATGCACCTCGATCAGCGCGTCCATGCCGAGTTCGAATGCTGTCGCCTCCAATTCGCTGGCCAGGGCGTCATCGACGCTGGCCATGATGATCAGGATGGCGTCCGCGCCCCAGGCGCGCGCCTCGTAGACCTGGTAGGTATCGAACAGAAAGTCCTTGCGCAGCGCGGGCAGGGCGACGGCTGCCCGTGCCTTGGTGAGAAATTCCGGCGCGCCCTGGAAGGACGGCGCATCGGTCAAGACCGAAAGACAGGCGGCGCCGCCTTTCTCATAGGCTTGCGCCAATGCCGGTGGATCGAAATCGGCACGAATCAGTCCTTTGGACGGGCTTGCCTTCTTGATTTCGGCGATCAGGGCGAAACCGCCCGATCTCTGCTTCGCCTCGAGTGCGGCGAGAAAGCCGCGCGGTGCGTCGGCATCCTTCGCCCGCGCCTTGATCTCGGCCAGCGGCACGCGTGCCTTGGCGGCGGCGATCTCGTCGCGCTTGTAGGCCTCGATCTTGCGCAGAATGTCAGACACGGTTCACCCGTTTGAAATTTCGACCAGATGATCGAGCACCTGCAGCGCCCGGCCGCTGTCGATGGCTTGCGCGGCAAGCGCGATACCGTCGCCAAGCGTCGTCGCCTTGCCCGCGATCACCAGTCCGGCGCCGGCATTCATCAGCACAGTGTCGCGATAGGCGCCGGCAGCGCCGCCCAGCATATCGCGCAATGCCTTGGCATTGTAGGCGGCGTCGCCGCCACGTAGCTCGTCCTTGGTATGGCGCTTCAGTCCAACCTCTTGCGGGGTCAGCGTGAAGCTGCGGATCTCGCCGCCGATCAGTTCCGCCACCTGCGTCTCGCCGGTGGTGGTGATTTCGTCATAGCCGTCGCCATGAACGACCCATGCGTGCTCCGTGCCCAGCGCCTTCAATGTCTCGGCCACCGGCATGATCCATTCCGGCAGGAACACACCGACCATCTGCCTGACGACGCCAGCCGGATTGGAGAGGGGGCCGAGCAGGTTGAAGATGGTGCGGGTGCCGAGTTCGACGCGGGTCGGGCCGACATGTTTCATCGCCGGATGGTGCGCGGGCGCGAACATGAAGCCGACGCCGGCTTCGTGGATGCAGCGACCGATCGTTTCCGGCGGAATGTCGATCTTGACCCCGAGCGCGATCAGCACATCGGCGGCACCGGTCAGCGAGGACAGGCCGCGATTGCCGTGCTTGGCGACTGGTACGCCGCTGGCGGCGATGACGAAGGCCGACCCGGTCGAAATGTTGACGCTGTGGGAATTGTCGCCGCCCGTGCCGACGATATCGATCGCGCCGGCCGGTGCTTCGACGCGGAGCATCTTGGCCCGCATCGTGGCGACAGCGCCGGAAATCTCGCTCACCGTCTCGCCGCGCACGCGCAGCGCCATCAGGAAGCCGCCGATCTGCCCGGGGGTCGCGTCGCCCGACATGATGATGTCGAAGGCCTCGCGCGCTTCCTCGAAGGAAAGCGCCGCGCCGGCCGCGACCTTGGCGATATGGGTTTTCAGCGCGCTCATCTTGTCGAAGCTTGGGAAACGGCGGCCTGGTCGACGCGGACGTCATACTGCGTCTGCAACTGCGCCACCAATTGGTCGAGCAGATCGTCCGACATGCCGGAGGTGAAGGATTTCTGCGCGTCCTCCGGCACCGAGCTGGCATCGGCCCCGGCGGGTTCGAACACCTCGGCGACCTTGAACAGGATCTGTCCGTCGCCGGTGGGCGAGGGGATCAGGCCGGTGCCGCCTTCGCCGACGCCGAACATCACGGCAGCACCTTCCTTGCCGAAATCGGCATCGTCGGCTTCGCGCTTCAGGCCGCGCTTGGTCTGCTTCTCCAGCTTGAGCTCGCTGGCGATGACGTCGAGCGTGGCGCCGGCCTTGAGCCGCTTTTCGAGTTCGCCTGCCTTGGCGGCGAGCCGCTTGGTGGTCTCTGCCGCCGTCCAGTCGGCGACAACTTTCTGGCGGACCTCATCCAGTGTCCGGTCGCGCGCCGGCGTGATCGAAGCAACCTCATAGAAGATGAAGCCGTTGTCGGCCGTGGTCAGCGCTTCGTTTTCGGTCTTGGGTTCGGCGTCAAAGACCGCCTTGATCAGTTCGGGCGATTCCGGCAGGTCCTTGACGACGGAGCCGTCCGGCCTGAGGCCACTGCGATCGATGGCGTCGAGGGTGATGTCCTTCAGCTTCAGCTTGGCCGCCGCGTCGGCCAGCGAACTGCCGGAGGCACGGGTGTCTTCGTAATTGTCGTGCACATCCAAAAGGATGCGGCTTGCCTCGCCCAGCGCCAGGTCCTTGCGGATCTGGTCGGACACTTCGGCGAGCGGCTTCACCACTTCGGGCTTGATCTCGGTGACGCGCAGCAGCACCGGACCGAAGGCGCCCTGAACGACCTGGCTGACTTCATTGGCGTTGAGCGCGAAAGCGGCATCGGCAACCGCCTTGTCGGCGATCTTGTCCTTGGCAAATGTGCCAAGCAGCGTGTCGGCCGGGGTCTTGCCTTCGGCGGTCACCAGCTTTTCGAAAGTGGCGCCGGCCTTGAGCGAATCAAGCGCCGCCTTGGCCGCATCCGGCGTCTTGAACACAAGCTGCTCGATGGTGCGCATTTCGGGCGTGGTGTAGCGGCCCTTGTTCTTGTTGTAGTCGTCGCTGACCTGTTGGTCGGTGACGGCGGTCGGATCCATGATGTCCACCGGATCGAGGCGGACATAGGAGAATTTGCGGTATTCAGGTGCTGCGTAGGTTTTCTTGTTGGCCTCGAAATAAGCCTGAAGCACGCTGTCGCTCGGTGCCTCGATCGGCTGGACGAGCGTCTTTGGCAATTGCAGATAGTCGACGGTGCGATCCTCGCCACGATAGAGCGCGACCGCCTTGAAGAAAGTGTCCGGAGCCTTGAGGCCGTCCGAGACCGCCTCGACGATCTGCTGGCGCACCGCCACCTGGGCGCGGTTCTTCAGGTAATCCTCGGGCCGCATGCCGACCTGGCGCAGCATGTACTCGAATGTTCTTCTGTCGAACTGGCCGCCTGGGCCCTTGAACGCCGGATCCTCACGCGTCAGCTCGGCCAGCCGATCCTTGGACAGGCCGAGGCCAAGCTTGCGGGCTTGTTCGTCGAGAACGGCACCGGAAACAAGCTGCGCCAGAACTTGATTGTCGATGCCGAGCGCCTTTGCCTGTTCATGGGTGAGGCGCTGACCGAACTGCTGCGACATGACAGCCAACTGGCGATCATAGGCGAGGCGATATTCGTTGATCGATACCTTGGTGCCACCCGCTATTATCACCGAATCGTGGCCGGCAAAGCCGCCCATCAGCCGTCCGGAGATGCCCCAGGCGGCGAAACTGACCACCAGCAGTGAAAGCAATGTCTTCGCGACCCAGGTACCCGCCGCGCTTCTCAATATACCAAGCATCGTTACTTCCGATTTATGCGCATTTTCGGATGCGCCGAGTTTGAAACAAGCGCAATAGCGCCCTTCCGGCCCACTGTCGATTGCTTTGTGGCCTGATTTTGGTAGTGAGGGCCAGAGCTTGATATTGCCCGGAGAAGCAGACCATGACGCCAGGAATTCGCCCGCTTGTCGCCGGCAACTGGAAAATGAACGGCACCAGCGCCTCGCTGAACGAGCTCAGGATGATCGGCAACGGGTTCATGAGCGGGCTCGACGCGGAGACCGAGGCACTGGTCTGCGTTCCCGCGACGCTGCTTTCCCATGCCGCGGAGATTCTGTCGCGCACGCCGGTCCATGCCGGTGGCGAGGACTGCCATACCA
This sequence comes from Mesorhizobium sp. AR02, assembly GCF_024746835.1. Classification (NCBI taxonomy): domain Bacteria; kingdom Pseudomonadati; phylum Pseudomonadota; class Alphaproteobacteria; order Hyphomicrobiales; family Phyllobacteriaceae; genus Mesorhizobium; species Mesorhizobium sp. AR02. The sequence continues at coordinate 6,557,716 of NZ_CP080531.1, forward strand.
AGGAGAGCGGTGCCTACACCGGCTGCATCTCGGCCGAGATGCTGAAGGACGCCGGCGCGAGCCATGTCATTGTCGGCCATTCCGAATGCCGCGAACAACGTGGCGAGGACGATGCGACGGTCCAGGCCAAAGCCGCTGCCGCATGGCGTGCCGGGCTCGTGGCCATCGTTTGCATCGGCGAGACGCAGCAACAGCGTGAGGCGGGCGCCACGCTCGACGTGCTGTCGCGCCAGGTCGCCGGCTCGGTGCCGCCGAGTGCCACGCCATCCAACACCATCATTGCCTATGAGCCGGTATGGGCGATCGGCACCGGCCTGACGCCGACCGCCGCCGATGTGGCCGAAGCGCATGCGCATATCCGCGAAAAGCTGGCGGAAAAGCTCGGTGCCATCGCTGCCAAAGTGCGCATTCTCTATGGTGGCTCGGTCAAGCCGTCCAACGCGGTGGAACTGCTGGGCGTCAGGAATGTCGATGGCGCGCTGGTCGGCGGCGCCAGCCTGAAAGCAGCCGATTTCCTCGGTATCGCCGAAGCCTATCGCAGCATTTCAGGCTGATATCCGCGACGATGGACGGGGCTCATCCCGTCCAAATTCGTTGCAAAGGGCGCGTTGCTTCCCATATTCCGGCCACGGGCTTGGAAATGCCGTGAAAGCATTGTATTGAGCCGCCTCCAATTCACCGGTCGTGTCCGCGGCCGGGCAAGGCCTTGCCAGGATAAACTATGCAAACCGTACTGATCGTCATCCATCTCATGGTCGTGCTCGCCCTCGTCGGCGTGGTGCTGCTGCAACGCTCCGAAGGCGGCGGCCTTGGCATTGGTGGCGGATCGGGCTTCATGACGGCACGTGGCGCCGCCAACGCGTTGACGCGGGCGACGGCGATCCTGGCGGCCGCTTTCTTCGTCACGTCGCTGACCCTGTCGATCATTGCCCGCTACGGCGAGAAGCCGATCGACATTCTCGACCGCGTTCCCGCAACATCGGACGGCGCCGGCAAGGGCGTGCTCAACCAGTTGCCGGGCACCACCACTCCGGCGCCCGCCGGCAGCACCACGCCGACGCCGCCGTCGGGCAATGGCGCAGCAACGACGCCTGCGCCAGCCGCTCCGGCCACCGCGCCGGCCTCTGGCGCGACGCCGCCGGCAAGCAACGGCACCACCAATACCGCGCCGGCCGCACCGCAGGTCCCGAACCAGTAACCTCTACTTTTCCAAACCGCGATCTGTGATCGTTTGAACACAGTCGCGGCAAATGCTGCGCGATCACGAAGATTCGACGCTCAGTAGCGCGGTCCCACGCTTGAGGCATCCGCGCTTATTCGACTATAGATTGCACGCGGCATTTTCGGTGTCCTTGGGGGACGCCGGGCGACGCCGTGGGCAACAAGCATTGAACGATCGGATCTTCGCCATGCAGCTTCGCAGCTTCATTTTCCTGGGACTTTGCGCCGCACTCGGCCTCAGTTCCCCGGCTTTCGCCGGCGTGCCAGTCAATATGGGCACCAATCAGTCGGTCGACAGAACCGATGCAATCCCTGTCGCAGCCACCAAAAGTGATGCGGCGCAGTTGAGGCTTCTCAAGAAGAAGAAAAACCCGACACCGGACGATCTCGCCCAGATCAAGAAGATCGAAGCCAAGATCGTTGCCGACAAGGAAGACGCCAAGGCCAAGGCGCTGGAAGCCAGGAAGCTAGCGATGCGCGAGGCGGCGAAGGCCAAGGCCGACGCGGAACGCCAGGCCTTCCTCGCCAGCAAGGGCCAGAAAGCGCAAGCAACCGAAGTGGCCGAGGCAAAGCCGGCCAAGAAGACCACCAAGATCATCGAACCGGTTGAACCGATCACGCCGATCCAGTCGGCCGAGCCGCTTCCGGCCGAGGCGATGAACGTTGCCTTGACCGGCAACAATGGCGAACTGCGCAGCGAGGTCATCGGCGGCCAGAAGCAGTCGAGTGGCGGCCTGTTTGCCGGCCTGTTTGGTGGGACCTCATCCGGCTCATCGATCAGCTATCTGCCGGAGACACGCGCGCTCGATCAGGCACTCGCCCAGAAAAACGCCAAGAAGCCGTTCAAGGTGAAGCCGGAATTCGTCCCTCAGGACGTGGAATTCACCGGCTACGATGCCGGCACCATCGTCATCGACACCAGTGCGCGCCGCCTCTACCTGGTCGAATCATCGACCACCGCGCGTCGCTACGCCATCGCGGTCGGCCGTGAAGGCCTGCAGTTCAAGGGCACTGTTGCCGTCGGCGACAAGCAGGAATGGCCGCGCTGGATCCCGACGCTCGACATGCAGAAGCGTGAGCCCAAGCACTACGCCCAGTACAAGGACGGCATGCCCGGCGGTGGCCAGAACCCGCTCGGCGCGCGCGCCATCTATCTCTATGACGGCAAGAAGGACACGCATCTGCGCATCCACGGCACCATCGCGCCGCAGTCGATCGGCACCAGTGCCTCCAATGGCTGCTTCCGCATGATGAACGAGCACGTCATGGACCTCTACAGCCGCGTCAGGGTTGGCACCAAAGTCGTCATCATCTGACGTTTTCATCATCATGCCGAAAGGGCCGGCTCAGCCGGCCCTTTTGTTTTGCCCGTTCACGATCAAGCCTGTTCGGTCGTGATCCCTGGACAAACGGAAACCGTTTGTCCGAGAAAACCGGATTCCACTTTTCGGGATCGTGGTCCAAGCGCCTTCTTGGGAAAAAGCCTTCGCGGTGGTTTTTTCTCTGGCGGAATCAATCCGGCCGCGTTAAGCGATGACTCCCATGGCGCGATATGTATTCATCACAGGCGGCGTGGTTTCCTCACTTGGAAAAGGCATAGCCGCAGCGGCCCTTGGGGCTCTCCTGCAGGCGCGAGGCTATCGCGCACGCATCAAAAAACTCGACCCTTACCTCAATGTCGATCCCGGCACGATGTCGCCGTACCAGCATGGCGAGGTATTCGTCACCGATGACGGTGCCGAGACCGATCTCGATCTTGGCCATTACGAGCGCTTCACCGGCCGCTCGGCCAACCAGCAGGACAACATCACCACCGGCCGCATCTACAAGAACATCATCGAACGCGAGCGGCGCGGCGACTATCTCGGCGCCACCGTGCAGGTCATCCCGCACGTCACCGACGAGATCAAGAATTTCGTCCTCAACGGCAATGACGACTATGATTTCGTGCTGTGCGAGATCGGCGGCACGGTGGGCGACATCGAGGCGATGCCGTTCCTCGAGGCGATCCGCCAGCTCGGCAACGATCTGCCGCGTAACAACGCCGTCTACGTCCATCTGACGCTGATGCCTTACATCCCGACGGCGGGTGAGTTGAAAACCAAGCCGACCCAGCATTCGGTCAAGGAATTGCGCGGCATCGGCATCGCGCCCGACATCCTGCTGGTTCGTGCTGATCGCGCCATTCCCAAGGAAGAGCGCAGAAAGCTGTCGCTGTTCTGCAATGTCAGGGAAAGCGCCGTCATCCAGGCGCTCGACGTGCCGCATATCTATGACGTGCCGATGGCCTATCACAAGGAAGGGCTTGATTCGGAAGTTCTGGCCGCCTTCGGCATCGATCCGGCGCCGAAGCCGCGCATGGAGCCCTGGCAGAAGGTGTCGGACCGCATCCACAATCCGGAAGGCGAGGTGACCATCGCCATCGTCGGCAAATATACCGGCCTCAAGGATGCCTACAAATCGCTGATCGAGGCGCTTTCACATGGCGGGCTGGCCAACCACGTCAAGGTCAAGCTCGACTGGATCGAATCGGAGATCTTCGAAAAGGAAGATCCGACGCCGTGGCTGGAGAAGGTGCATGGCATCCTGGTTCCCGGCGGCTTTGGCGAGCGCGGTTCGGAAGGCAAGATCCTGGCGGCGAAGTTCGCGCGTGAGCGCAAGGTGCCGTATTTCGGCATCTGTTTCGGCATGCAGATGGCTTGCATCGAGGCGGCGCGTTCGCTGGCCGGCGTCGAGCACGCGTCTTCGACCGAGTTCGGCCCGACCCAGGAGCCGGTCGTCGGGCTGATGACGGAATGGCTGAAGGGCAACATGCTGGAGAAACGCCGCGAGACCGGCGATCTCGGCGGCACGATGCGTTTGGGCGCCTATCAGGCCGAGCTCGCCAAGGGCTCGAAGATCGCCGACATCTATGGCGACACCCAGATTTCCGAGCGCCACCGCCACCGCTACGAGGTCAATATCGACTACAAGGAGCGGCTCGAGGATTGCGGCCTGGTGTTTGCCGGCATGTCACCCGACGGCGTGCTGCCGGAGACGGTCGAATATCCCGACCATCCCTGGTTTATCGGTGTGCAGTATCATCCCGAGCTGAAGAGCCGGCCGCTCGATCCGCATCCGCTGTTCGCCAGCTTCATCGAGGCGGCGGTCGAGCAGTCGCGCCTGGTCTAGGCACCGACCAGGCGGAGCCTCTCATGCAGACCTATGTCGCGCTCCTCTACAGCATCATCCTGGGCGAGGGGCGCCGGGTCGTCATGTCGGACCTCAAGGCGATGGCGGAAGGCCTTGGCCTCAGGAATGTCCGCACGCTGGTGGCGACCGGCAATCTGGTTTTCGAGGCGCGGGCGACCGATATCGCGAAACTAGAACAGCGGCTGGAAACAGCCTTCGAAAAAACCTTCGGCCGCCATGTCGACATCATCGTGCGCACTGCCGAGGAGTGGCTGAAACTTGCCGCCGGCAATCCGTTTCCGGCCGATTCAGCCGAAGCAGGCGACCAGGTGGCGGTGCGGGTGATGCGCAAACCTGCGCCCGTGGAGGGCGTCGCGGCGCTGCAAGCCTATGCCGCCGAGGACGAGAAGGTATTGCCTTCCGCTGGCGACATCTGGGTCGTCTTTTCGCGCGAAAGGCCGAGTTCACGGCTACTCGCGGCGATGAACCACAAGCGTCTCGGCATCGGTACCGCGCGCAACTGGAACACGGTTCGCAAGCTGGCCGAGATGGTAGGGCAGTAGGGCAGTAGGGCAGTAGGGGTAGTGTGCTGAGAGTTCTGCAAATTCGCTGAGAGAGGGGCGGTCATGGCAGGCTGGTGATTGTTCACGTCACCGATTCCCGCGAAGGAACGCCACCATGACCAAGATTGAAAGTAAGACCGCCAGCGCCTCCGTCAAAGACATTCTGCTTTCGAACCCGGACGGACTTCACGAAGTGATCCGTGCGGTGATGCAGGAGGTGCTCGAGGCCGAGATGGATGAGGCGCTGAGTGCTTCGAAGGGCGAACGCACGCCCGAGCGGCTTGGCTATCGCTCGGGTTACTATGGCCGCACCCTTGTGACGCGCGTCGGCAAGCTTGAGCTGCGGGTTCCGCAGGACCGCTCGGGGCGCTTCTCGACCGAGTTGTTTGAGCGCTATCAGCGTTCGGAACGGGCTTTGGTGGCGACGCTGGCCGAGATGTATGTGCAGGGCGTGTCGACCCGCAAGGTGAAGGCGATCACCGAAGAGCTGTGCGGCCATGCTTTCTCGGCCTCGTCGATCTCGGCCATCAACAAGCGGCTGGACGAGAGCCTCGCTGCCTTTGCCAGGGGCGTCCCCTTCAAGAGCCGTTTGCTTACCTCATCCTCGATGCGCGCTACGAGAAAGTGCGTGAAGCCGGCGTCGTCATGAGCCAGGCGGTGCTGATCGCGGTCGGCATCGACTGGGACGGCCGGCGCCAGATCCTGGCTGTGGAGATGGCCAATCGCGAGAGCCGTTCGGCCTGGAAAGACTTTCTCGTCTCACTGAAGGCGCGCGGCCTCAAGGGCGTCGAATTGGTCGTGTCCGACGATCACGCCGGCCTGGTGGCGGCGATCGGCGAGGTGATCCCGGAAGCCGCCTGGCAACGCTGCTACGTGCACTTCCTCAGGAACGCGCTCGATCATCTGCCGCGCAAGCACGGCGATGACTGCCTGCAGGAGCTGCGCTGGCTCTACGACCGACGCGATCTCGCCGAGGCCAGGGCCGATCTCGCCGCATGGCTTGCCAAATGGTCACCTCGCTATCCGCGCCTGACAGGCTGGGCCGAAGATGCCATCGAACAAACTCTGACCTTCTTCAGGCTGCCGAGACAGCACCACAAGCATCTCAAGTCCACCAACATGCTCGAGCGCCTCAACGAGGAAATCCGCCGGCGCACCTATGTCGTACGCATCTTCCCCAACGCCGAAAGCTGCCTGCGCCTTGTCAGGGCCTTGGCTGTCGAGACCAACGAAAACTGGATGGAGGCCAACCGCTACATCAACATGGACGACCTGCGCGAGCACAAAAAGCTCGCTCTACGCCAAGCCGCATGACCAGCACTATGGCCGCCCCTTTTTGCAGAACTTGACGCACACAACCGCAGTAGGGCAGTAGGGCGCCTATTTCCCTACTCACTTACTGCCCTACTGCCTTATTCCCTTGTTTAGGCCTTCGCCGTCCTGGCGCCCGCACCCACGGCGGCGGTGCGCAGCACGTAGTAGATGATGCCGGCAATGGCGACGCCGAAGAACCAGCCATAGACGCCCCACCAGGACGGCAGCCAGTTGGTGAAGTTCGGCAGGATCGACGAGAAGACCGCGCCGATGCCGGCGGCAATGAAGGCATTGACGTGCCAGCCGCCCTGGAAGCGGAACTCGCCGTCCTCGCGATACAGCGCCTCGACGTCGACCTCGCCTTTGCGGATGAGATAGTAGTCGACCATCATCACACCGAAGATCGGTCCCATCGTCGCGCCGATGATGCCGACGAAATGCGCGGCACTGCCTTCCCACGGCGCGAAGGGGTAGAGCACAAGCGCGATCACGGCCGCTATGTAGCCGCCCTTCTTGAAGTCGATCTGGCGCGGGAACACATTGGAGAAATCGAAGGCCGGCGAGACGAAGTTGGCGACGACGTTGATGCCGAGCGTGGCAACCGCGAAGGTCAGGGCGGCCAGCGCCGCCAGGAACCAGCTGTCGAACTTGGCCGAGATCTGGTCGGGATGCAGCAACACCTCGTGGTAGACGTCATAAGCGGCGATGGTGGTGACGCCGGCGACCAGCGAGAACAGGATGAGGTTGACCGGCAGGCCCCAGATGTTGCCCTTGCGCAGCGCCGCCTTGTCCGGCGCGTAGCGGGCGAAGTCACAAAAATTGAGATAGAGCGCCGAAAAATAGGTCACCCAGATCGCCGCGACCCCGAACAGTGCCGTCCACGACCCGGGATCGCCCGGAATGCCGGCGTCGGCGGTCTTTGCGCGCAGCACATCCATCGGAATATCGCTGGTAAAGGCGAAGGTCCCCGATTTGACGCAGAGATAGATGGCCAGGAGCAGCATCATCACCCATACCGCCGGGCCGGCCCAGTCCTGGAAGCGGCGCACCGTTTCCATGCCCTTCTGGATGATCAGCAGCTGCAGCGCCCAGATGACGACGAAGCAGATTACTTCCAGCCCGGAATGGCCGAGGAAATGCGTGTTGGCGTTGAAATCGGCGAACCATTGCGAGCGGATCAGCAGCGCGACGATGGCGCCGGAGGCTGCGGCCGTTTGTGCGCCATACCAGAAGCAGGCGACGATGGCGCGCACCAGTGCCGGTATGTTGGCGCCCCAGATGCCGAAGGAGGCGCGGGCAAGCACGGGGTAGGGCACGCCGGTCTTCACGCCGGCATAACCAACCATGTTCATCAGCGCGTAGATGATCAGCGAGCCAATGCCGATGGCGATGATGAAATTGACGAAGCCGCCGCAGAACAGGAACAGGCTGGCGGCGAGATAATAGCCCCACAGGCTGTGGACGTCCGACGTCCAGACGTTGAAGATCGAAAACGGCCCCCAGTTTCGAACCTTGGCCGGAGCGAGATCCTCGTTGTACAGATCAGGCGATGCGCCTTCTATGGTCACTGCAATATCCTCCCCTTGATTGGCCACGCGCCTCCACGCGATGGCCGTGCAGGTTAAGCCTGACGCAGGGGAACCGGCAACCGATCCATTTGCCGGCTTTGGCCTTAAAGATATTCAATGCGAACCGCGATTATCGAGGGAGCGCAACGGTGGGCCACTGTTGAACCGACCTGTCGGGTGATTCGAATTTCGGTAACAGCGGCCACGCCTAAGCAATGGCCATCGCCCGCTTGTGGTCCTCGACTTCGGACAACAGCCAATCCTGAAACAGGCCGGTGCCCGGCTTGTTGCCGATGCTGCGGCGCTGGTGCAGGTAGATGCCGGCCGGATAGGTGTGGCGGGCAGGAAACGGGGCGACAAGTTTGCCTTGCTGCAGAAAATCCTGTGCCATCATCGTGTCGGCGAGCGCAATTCCGGCGCCATTGATCGCCTCGCGCATGATCAGCGTGCAGTCATCCAGCGTTGTGCTGGATTTCGGCGTCGTGTCCAAGACGCCCTCCTGCTCCAGCCAACGCTTCCATCTCATGCTTTCGCATTCATGGATCAGATGATGGTTGACCAGATCGGCCGGCGACCGCAGCGGCACCGGCCCTTCGAGCAATGCGGGCGCACAGACCGGCGTCAGAACCAGCGGGATCAGCAGCGTCAAGGCCGGCCCGGCCTTGTAGACGAACTCGTCGACGATGGCCAAATCGAAATTGGCGCGCTTGCCCGATGTCGAGATTTCCAGTTCCACCGCCGGATGTAGTTTGCGAAAGTTCGGCAACCGGTCCGCCAGCCAAAGGTTCAGAACGGCCGGCACGCACAAGACCCGGACACGTTGGGTCCTGCTATGGCTCGGGCCGTCTGCGAGGCTGACATCATCGGTGGCGCGCCAGATCGCCTCGAACGCTTCGGAGAGGCTGCGCGCATAGTAAGAGCCCCGGATGGTCGGCGTTATCTGGCGAAAGCCGCGCTCGAACAGATCCTGGCCGAGATTTCTTTCAAGCGCACGGATGTGGCGGCTGATGGCAGAGGGTGTCAGGTGCAGTTCCTCGGCCGCATCCTTGACGCTGCCGAGACGTGCGGCGGCCTCGAATGCGCGCATGCCGTTGAGTGAGGGTAGGGCCATTGGCCGATCATGAATTGTCGATTGAGTTTTTGTCAATCGACTTGGGCAAAATTGGCGTTTGATCGCTCGCCCTGTTCGGGGATACCCAAGAGGCAAGAGCAACTAAGTCGCCTCAAGAAAACGACTATCCGGGAACTTCTGCACCATTCCACCAACGGCGCGACCGGCTTCACCGGTCCTACCGGTAGCAGGCGAAGCTTTGCGCATGATCCACGCTGCGCCGAGGCCGGGGTCATCAGCAAATGGGAGAATGCCAGTCTATGCCTCAATCGCCAGTGCCGGTCTTTGAAGCGGCGGACGAGATTTCCGCGGAAACTTCTGTCGTCGTGATCTTGCAAACTGCCCAGGCAGGCTTTGGCCCCCGGGCAGCGGCACTGGACGCGGAAATGAGCGGAATTCTGTCCCGTGCCTGCTCCGATCCGGCCACCCTGGCCGAATCCGGCACCTGCATCGATCTCATAGCCCCCCAGGGCGTATCGGCTCGGCGCGTGATCGTCCTGGCCCTGGGCAAAGCCGAAGCCGTAAGCGCCCTGTCACTGGCACGCGCCGGCGGCTTGCTTGCCGCGCATCTGGAAGGCAAGTGCGAATGCGCGGCCACGCTTGTCCTCGACCCTATTACCGGCGTCGACCTGCCGGGTGCGGAAATCCTGGCCCGCGTCGCGCTGGGCATGCGGCTGCGGCGCTATCGTTTCGACATGCGCAACCGGCGCCAGGGCGCGGGCTCGGATCGGACCTTGCGGGTGCAACTGATCGGGGCAGCAGGCGCGGAGCTGACCTCGGCGCTGGCGCGGGTCAATGCCATTGCGGACGGCGTCGAATATGCGCGCACGCTGGTCAATTTGCCGCCGAACCATCTCCATCCCGACAATTTCCACGATCATCTGGAGCCGCTGCGCGAAGCCGGCATCGACATCGAAATGCTCGATGCCACGCAACTGAAAGAGCTCGGTATGAATGCGCTGCTGGCCGTTGGTGCTGGGTCGGTGCGGCCGCCACGGGTCGCTGTCCTGCGCTATCGCGGCAAAGGTGCTCCGTCCCAACCGCTCGCCTTCGTCGGCAAGGGCGTCTGTTTCGATTCGGGCGGCCTCTGCATCAAGCGCGGCGAGCAGATGTTCGACATGAAGGCCGACATGGGCGGCGCGGCAGCTGTCGTCGGCCTGCTGATCGCGCTCGCCCGGCAAGGCAGCCCGGTGCATGCGATCGGCGTGCTTGGCATTGCCGAGAACATGCCGTCCGGCACCGCGCTCAAGCCGCGCGATATCATCACGACCGCCTCGGGCCAGACCGTGGAGGTGTTCGACACCGATGCGGAAGGACGCCTGCTTCTGGCCGACTGCCTGCATTATGCGGCCACGCGCTTCAACCCGTCGGTGATCGTCGACTTGGCGACGCTGACCTACTCGGTGACGCGTGGGCTGGGATCGATATTCGCCGGCCTGTTCAGCACCGACGATGCCATCGCCGCGCAGATGATTGCGGCCGGAGAGACGGTCGGCGAGCGGTTCTGGCGATTGCCGCTCGACCGGGCCTACGATGAGGGGCTGCAATCGCCATTCGCCGATTTGCGCCATCACGCCAAGGATATGGAAGATGGCGACGCTCCCTATGCGGCGGCCTTCCTGCGCCATTTCACCGAAGACCGCCCCTGGGTGCATCTCGACATCGCCAGCAAGGAGCTGGCCGACGCCGATCGGCCTCTAGGCAGGCAAGGCGCCACGGCCTTCGGCGTGCAGATGCTGGAAGAGTGGGTGCAGGCCAGCCGCAGGGTGAACTAAGCGGCTGCTGTTACGGACAACACGAGATGCGGTCAAACGGAATGGGAAATCGGGATGTCGTCTGAGATCATTGGCAGGGAAGGGCGGGCCACCTTTGGCGGCTACGAGACCTGGTATCGGGTCAGCGGCGAACTCGGTAGCGACAAGGCCCCTGTGGTGATCCTGCATGGCGGGCCGGGCGCCGCCCACAACTACGTCGATGCCTACAAGCTACTCGCCCGACGAGGCCGCGCCGTCATCCATTACGACCAGTTGGGCTGCGGCAATTCCACCTTGCTGCCCGAGATGGGTGCCGACTTCTGGACACCCCGGCTTTTCATCGACGAGCTTGAAAACCTCGTCGACCATCTCGGCATCCGCGCGGGTTTCCACGTGCTGGGCCAAAGCTGGGGCGGCATGCTGGGCGCCGAATATGGGGTGACGCGACCGAAGGGCCTGAAGTCGCTGACCATCGCCAACTCGCCGGCCTCCATGAAACTGTGGGTCGAAGAAGCCAACCGGTTGCGCGCCGACCTGCCTGGGGATGTGCAGGAGACACTGACCCGGCACGAACAGGCCGGCACGACGGACGATCCGGCCTACCAGGAAGCCACGATGCGGTTCTACGAACGACATGTCTGCCGCGTGCCGTTCCCGCCCGAAGTGACGGAGACCTTCGCCCAGATCGCACGCAATCCGACCGTCTATCATCTGATGAACGGGCCTAACGAGTTCCATGTCATCGGAACCCTGAAGAATTGGAGCATCGTCGAGCGCCTGCCGGCCATCGATGTTCCCACGCTGATCATCTCCGGACGCTACGACGAGGCCACGCCCGCGACCGTGCAGCCCTTCAAGGACGGCATCAAGGGATCGCGCTGGGAGATATTCGAGCATTCCAGCCACATGCCGCATGTCGAAGAGCAAGATGCGTGCATGCGGGTGGTGGGCGACTTCCTGGACGACAACGACAACTGAGAAAAGGGGAACTAAGACATGAAGAAACTGCTTCTGGCCGCATCAGCCGCGGCACTGCTGGCCGGCACGTGGCTCGCTCCGGCGCAGGCCGAATACCTCAAGGAGCACCGAGGCGGCACCATCCGTCTTCTGGCCCGCTCGGCGGCGGGAACGCTCGATCCGCACATCAACTACACCGACCAAGGCTGGCAGATGTACCAGCCGATCTATGATGGCCTGGTGGCCTTCCGCAAGGCCGAAGGCATGGACGGCTTCACCATCGTCCCCGATCTGGCCGAGGCGCTGCCGCAGGTTAGCAATGACGGCAAGACCTTCACCTTCAAGCTGCGCAAGGGCATCAAGTTCTCCAGCGGCCAGGATATGGGCGTCAAGGACGTCGTTGCCTCCTTCCAGCGCATCTTCAAGGTTTCCGGACCGACCTCCGGCACCTTCTATGCCGGCATCGTCGGCGCCGACAAATGCCTGGCTGACACCAAGAGCTGCACGCTGGACGGTGGCGTTGTCGGTGACGAAGCCGCCGGCACCATCACCATCAATCTCACCAAGCCGGACGCAGAGATCCTCTACAAGCTTGCCTTGCCACACGCCGTGGTCCTGCCTGCGGACACGCCTGCCGAAGACATGGGCTCCAAGCCCATCCCCAGCACCGGTGCGTACATGATCTCCGCCTTCGATCCCAACAAGGGCATGACGGTGTCGCGCAACCCCAATTTCAAGCAGTGGAGCGAGGAAGCGCAGCCGGACGGTTACCCGGATGTCGTACAATATGATTTCGGCCTGTCCGAGGAAGCCGCCGTCACGGCGATCCAGAACGGCGAAGCCGACTGGATGTTCGACGCACTGCCGAGCGATCGCCTGGGCGAACTCGGCAGCAAGTCCATGGACCAGTTGCACATCTCGCCGCTTTCGGCATGGTGGTACGCGCCGCTGAACAACCGTCTCGCGCCGTTCGACAACGAAAAGGCCCGCCAGGCCGTTGCCTATGCGATCGACCGCAACACGCTGGTCAAGCTGTTCGGTGGCAAGGTGCTGGCTTCGCCGGTCTGCCAGGTCCTGCCACCGGATTTCCCCGGCCATGAAGACTATTGCCCCTTCACCAAGAACCCCGGTGAAAAATGGTCGGCGCCGGATCTCGACAAGGCCAAGCAGCTCGTTGAGGAATCCGGCACCAAGGGCCAGAAGGTGACGATCATCGTCGAGGATACCGCCATTTCGCGGTCGATCGGCGTCTATCTGCAGAGCGTGCTGACCACCATCGGCTATGTCGCCGACGTCAAGCCGATCTCGTCCAACATCCAGTTCACCTACATCCAGAACACCAACAACAAGGTGCAGATGTCGGTTACCCAATGGTACAAGGACTATCCTGCGGCTTCCGACTTCCTGAACATCCTGTTCAGCTGCGCCTCCTTCCGTGAAGGTTCGGATGCTTCGATCAACATCGCCGGTTTCTGCGACAAGGATATCGACGCCAAGATGCAGAAGGCGCTGGACCTCGGCGTGACCGATCAGAAAGCCGCCGACAAGATGTGGGCCGAAATCGACAGGCAGATCACGGACAAGGCACCGGCCGTCGGCCTCTTCACGCCGAAGCGGCTTGACTTCGTCAGCAAACGGGTTGGCAATTTCAAGTTCAACCGGCAGTTCAACTGGATGATCACCCAGTCCTGGGTGCAGTAACGACCTGCGGAGGGACACGTCCGTGTCGAACCAAGCTGTCGCCATGCCGCGCAAGACGCGAGGGCCCTGGGCCGTCGCCTTTGCGAAGCTGGCAACGGACAGGGCTGCCATGGCATCCCTGGCCGTGTTCCTCCTCATCGTCCTTGCCTGCCTCAGTGCGCCTCTCTACGCGAAATGGGCCGGCGTGGACCCGTTCGCCTCGACGCTCGACGCCGTCATCCAGATCGACGGCGCCGACGTCCCGGTGATGGAACAGTCGACCGAGGGGCTCGGGCTTGGCTACACGCCGCTCGGTCCGACCTGGCGGCTCGGCAATTATTTCCTTGGCGCCGACAGCCAGGGGCGCGATGTCATGGCCAGGATGCTCTATGGCGGGCTGAGCTCGCTGCTGATCTCCGGGGCGGCCACCATCTTCACGCTGATCATCGGCACGGCGGCGGGATTGATCGCCGGCTATTTCGGCGGCATCACCGATACGGTGCTGTCGCGCTTGCTGGATGTCCTGTGGGCGTTCCCGATCTACCTGCTGGCGATCTCGCTTTCCATCGTCACCATCGCGCAAGGCATTTCGATCGGGCCGATCGAGATCGAGTCCGGCAGTCTGTGGCTGCCGGTCATCATCATCGGCATCGTCTACGTGCCCTATGTGGCGCGTCCGATACGCGGGCAGGTGCTGTCGCTGCGACACAGCGAGTTCGTGTTCGCCGCGATCAATCTGGGTGTACCCGGGTGGCGCATCCTGTGGCGCGATATCCTCCCCAACATCACCACCACGCTCATCGTCTTCGTGCCACTGATGATGGCGCTGAACATGCTGACGGAGTCGGCGCTTTCCTTCCTGTCGATCGGCGTGCAGCCGCCCGCTGCAAGCTGGGGCACCATCATCCAGGATGGACAGGCGCTGCTCTACACCAGGCCACTGGTGGCGCTGGTGCCTGGCCTGGCGATCGCAGTTTCGGTCATGGCACTCAATGTCTTCGGCGACGGCCTGCGCGACGCGCTCGACCCGCGCTCCAAGGTTCGGCTGGGGCGCGACTGATGTTTTACGCCATCCTGCGCCGTTTCGGTCAGATGCTGTTCGTTATGTTCGGCATCTCGGTCATCGTCTTCCTGATCTTCTTCGCGACGCCGGGCGCCGACCCGGCGGCGCGCATCGCCGGCCGCAATGCATCGCCCGAAGTGCTGGAAGCGGTGCGCCACAGTTTTGGCTTCGATCGGCCGCTCTACGTGCAATATGTGAAGATGATGGAGAAGATCTTCGTCACAGGCGATCTGACCTCCTTCGTCAACCGGGGCTGGAAGGTGGTGCCGGCAGTCATGGATTCAATTCCGGTCACGCTCTCGCTGGTGTTCGGAGCGGCGATCCTGTGGGTGGTTGTCTCCATCGTCATCGGCATCGTCGCCGCCGCCACCCGCGACAGCTGGCTGGACAAGCTGCTGATGGCGCTGGGCCTGCTCGGCATTTCCATGCCGGTCTACTGGCTGGGCGAGGTGATGAACCTGATCACCCAGAGCCGCTACCACGACAGCTGGGCGTTCTCCTGGGTGCCGCCACTCGGCTACAAGAATTTCTCCGACGATCCAAAAGGCTGGTTCCTGACGCTGGTCATTCCGTGGATCACGCTGGCCATTCTCTATATCGGCATCTATGGGCGCGTGTTGCGCGCGGCGATCATCGAATCCCTGCAGGAAGACTTTATCCGCACGGCCCGGGCCAAAGGCCTGTCGGAGACGCGCATCCTGCTGCGCCATGCCTTGCGCACATCGCTCATCGCCTTCGTTACCTTGTTCGGCCTCGACTTCGGCGCGTTGGTGGGAGGCTCAGCCCTTTTGACCGAGGTGGTGTTCGGACTGCACGGCATCGGCAAGCTCACCTATGACGCGCTGCAGAACCTCGATCTGCCGATGATCATGGCGACGGTGATGTACGCGTCCATGTTCGTGGTCATCGCCAATGCGGTCGTCGATTTCGTCTACATCCTGCTCGATCCGCGCTTGAGGACATCATGATACTGTCGGTGCGCGACCTCAAAGTATCCTTCCGCACCAATGACGGCCTGGTGCGGGCCATCGATGGCGTTTCCTTCGACCTCGAGGAAAGCGAGATCCTCGGTGTCGTCGGCGAATCCGGTTCCGGCAAGACCGTATCGCTGCTGGCCGTCATGGGCCTCATCACCGATCCCAACGCCAGCATCGAAGGTTCGATCCGCTACAAGGGCCGCCAGCTCGTCGGCCTGCCACCGCGTGAACTGAGACGCCTGCGCGGCAACGAGATCGCCATGATCTTCCAGGATCCGATGACGGCGCTGACGCCGGTCTACACGATCGGCTGGCAGATCGCCGAACAGATCCGCGCGCACCAAAAAATCAGCAAGGCCAAGGCGATGGAGCGCGTCGAAGAACTGATGGCCGAGGTGAATTTTCCCAACCCGCACGAGGCGATGTCGCGCTACCCGCACCAGCTTTCGGGCGGCATGCGCCAGCGCGCGGTGATCGCAATGGCGCTGTCCTGCAATCCGGCGCTGCTGGTGGCCGACGAGCCGACCACGGCGCTGGATGTCACGGTGCAGGCCGGCATTCTCGACCTCGTGCGCAAGCTGCGCGCGACGCACAAATCGGCTGTGGTCTTCATCACGCATGATATGGGCGTGGTTTCCGAACTCGCCGACCGGGTCATGGTCATGTATGCGGGCCGCGTGGTGGAGCGTGGCAGCCGCATGGAGCTTTTCTCCGATCCTAGACACCCCTACACGCGCGCGCTGCTCGGGTCGATCCCGCCGCTGACCGGCGAAAAACCGCGCCGCCTGCCGGCCATCCCGGGCTCGCCGCCGTCGCTGCTGCGCTTGCCGCAGGGCTGCGCCTTCGGTCCGCGCTGCCCGGTTCACTACGAGCCCTGCGTGACCGGCAAGCCCGACCTTGGCGGTGGGACCCACGCCGCGGCGTGCTTTCGGGTGGCACAGGCATGAGCGGACCGATGACCGACAGCCCAATCCTCGAGACGCGTTCGCTGGGAAAGCGTTTTTCGATCGGCACCCGCTTTTCCGCCGAAGGCAAGCGAACCGTCCATGCGGTCGACAATGTTTCGCTGACCGTGCGGCGCGGCGAGACCGTCGGGCTGGTCGGCGAATCCGGATGTGGCAAGTCCACTCTGGCGCGCTGCCTGGTGAGGCTCTACGACATATCGGACGGTGAGCTGCTGTTCGAAGGCGAGGACATCACCTCGAAATCGCTGTCCGAACTCAGGCCACTGCGGCGGCGCCTGCAAATGGTGTTCCAGGACCCGTCGGCCTCGCTCAATCCGCGCCGGCGCGTCGGCGATCTGGTGGCCGAGCCGCTGCGTATCCATGGCAAGCTTTCGTCCCGCGAGATCACCGCGCGTGTCGCCGAGCTCTTCGATCTCGTCGGACTGCTGCCCGACCATGTCATGCGCTATCCGCACGAATTCTCCGGCGGCCAGCGCCAGCGCGTCGGCATTGCGCGGGCGATCGCGCTGAATCCCGATCTTGTCGTGCTGGATGAACCGGTCTCGGCTCTCGACGTGTCGGTGCAGGCGCAGATCGTCAACCTGCTGGCCGACCTGCAGGAGAAGCTGAACCTCACCTATATCTTCATTGCCCACGACCTCTCGGTGGTGCGTCAGGTGTCGACCCGCATCGCGGTCATGTATCTCGGCTCGATCGTCGAGGAAGGGCCAGCTGAAGAGGTGTTTGCGGCCCCGGCCCATCCCTACAGCCAGGCGCTGATCTCGGCGGTTCCCGTGGTGGAGACGACGCCCAGCGGGACGCGCAAGCGCATCATCCTGACCGGTGACGTGCCGAGCCCGCTGAAACCGCCATCCGGCTGCCGTTTCCACCCCCGATGCCCGATCGCGGTTGAGCAATGCCGCACGGAGCGACCGGAGCTGAGGGAATATCGACCCGGCCGCAAAGTGGCCTGCCATTTCCCAACGGTTTAGCCGACATCCATCGACCAAAAGATTTTTTCAAAGATTCTTTTTTCGCAGGGAACCAACCGCCTGACCGCGCGTTTCATTGGGTTCGATCGAGCGGTATCGCGATCGACCGGGAGGAAACGATGGACTACCTGCATTTCTTTTCGCCCGTGCGAATCTCGCGCGGGCAGGGACACCCTGTAGAAGAAGTGGATAGTGTCGCCGAGGCGATGGTTTTCTTGCGTAAATGGCCGACGGGACGACGTGGGCCAGTGTATCAGTGCGCGCTGAATTGCTGCTCGGCCGCTTTGTCGGGGCAGATGTCGGCGGAGGAGGCCAGGAAGGCATTCACCGGCTTTGCCCGGATTACGCGGCTTCTGGACGACGACATGGCGCTGCCCGTCGCCGGCGAAACCATGGCGGGCGTATACGCGTTACGGCGCTAGCCACACCGAATTGCTGAACGCCAGGACTGCGTCCGTAGCGGCCGCAGTGGATTTTCGATGCGTCTGCGGTGAAGGGCCGGCCGGGCTTTCCGGACGGCGCAAGCGCTTGGCCCGGGGCCAAAGTCTTAATCCCAAGCGACGGAATAGCGGTCGATCACCCAAAGCCACGAACCGTCGCTTTGCCGCCGGGCAACCTCGCTGGTGATGTCGCCGTCGGGAAGCCGGGTTGAGGTGAGCGCGAGGTCACCACAAATAAGCGCCGGGCACTGCTCGCCGATCGCAAACTTCCGTCCGGACGCGACAATCCCGGCATAGTAGTCACGAATGGCTTCGCGGCCGCGCAGAAAACGTCCGTCGCCGCAGTCGATCACGGCATCCGCCTCGAACAGGGCGACCATACCGTCGACATCGCCCGCATGCTGTCTCGCTATCAGCATGGGTTCCAGCTGCTGCGGGTCGGAGGTGGGCTTTCCTGCGCTGGGATCATTCATGGTGGCTGCTCCCTTGCCGGGGCCGACCCTATCGCAACCGGCTCCAGTATGTCCGTATCAGTCGAGGCATCGCTTGGTTTAGCGGGCTATCGGCGAAAAAAGTGCACTGTCACCGTAATTCCAGGATCAGTCGCCGCGCCTTGCTCTTCCATTCCGGCTGCGCAGTCGCCGCCTCGACCGTTGCAGCAAACGCTCTCGGCACAAAGCCGCTGAGCCGAGATCGGCAGCCATCCAACGACCTGCAAGGGCTGATTGAGGCGCACAAGACAGCGTACATATCATTCGGCAAGGCCGTCCACGAAAAGGGTAGCCGCAGCCGCGACCACATCAAGGCTGGCCGAAAGGAGGAGAGGGCACTACTGGCCATCTGCACCTTTCCTGCGGTCTGGGAAGTCGATCGCCTGGGGAAGGCCCGATATCTTTTGGAGATCGAGGCGCGCTGCGAACTCGACCTGCCAGAACACATGCAGGCTCTTCTTCGCTCTACGATGTGAAAGGCTTGATAGGGATCGGGCGCGTAGACGGTCAGACCCAGGAATGTCTACAATGCGCCTCATTGCAGCCGTTCAGGTCAGCCCAAGCATTTCCTGAAAATTGCAATTCTATTCGGCTTGAGAAGCATTCAGCACCGAAAATTAGACAACGCTTATGTAAGGCGAAAGAATTTTCAAGTTGTTCAGCGCGAGGTCTTAACAGCCGATCACGAGTATGTTACCGAATCCGGCGTCGGGTCAGTGCAATTCCCGCAGACCCTTAACGCGACAAGGAATTTCATGGTCCCGCAATCGGCAATCTTGCCGCGCATGTTGTTTGGTGACGTGAAACGGCGAGCCAAACGCAAAAATTATGCCCATTCCACGTTGCTGACTGAAACAGTCAGGGGTTGACCTGAATGTATCCAGAAATTTCGCTAAAAGATTTGAGATGCTCACTGCTCGGGATTTTGGTTGTTTTTATTGCTATATTAGCAGTTTTTGCCTTAATTCCAAATAGTTACGTTCAAAATATTGTCAGAGATTACTACTTTGTAAATGTTAATTGCGGAATTATTTCTAAGCGTATACAGGTATCATTTGCCGTTCACATTTTTTTTACGTTTTTTTTATCTATTTGTTTTCTGTTGATTGCCTTAACCGGAAAACCAAAAAAGCAGCGTATTCAGATAAGCTTTATAAACGGCTCCATTTCTATCGTAATTTTTCTTATTTCTTATACTACGCTGAGTTTCATCGCTTTGCCGCCCAGTTTATTTCCAGGACAGCATCTGTGTTTTGATCTTATCAATATTGATAAATCGCTTACGTACATTGCTGCTTCTGCATTGGTTACATACTTAGCGGCCGTCTCGGCATCAATTGCCATTGGATCATGGAGATAAGTTAGGTATGCCCCTGTCCAACGATCCGAATCCGTTTGATGCGACGGAAAAATACTCGATTTCAGCGAACCTGGCTAACGGTGTTTCCGCAATTGCTTTGGCTCTTAGCGTTAGGCTCCCTCTCTCACCCGGCTGGAATCAGGTCGCGATAACCGTCGGTTATATGGCCGACACGTTCGGCGCCCTCGCTCAAGCGACCCACGACGGCAGCAATCTGCCGCCGGGCTCCGAGCCATTCATAAATATAGCGGAAAATATAGGAGCATTGGTTGGTTCCTGGGGTGGCTCTTATACTGGCCAATATGTGTCATCCTTATGGGCGCCATTGATAACAGATTTGATAGTTTCTTTTGCGGCAACGTCGTTAGGAGTGGCATTGGCGCCGGAAATTGTCGGTATAGCAGTTACTGCGGCTATTATTTACTTTGCTTCTGATGCTTTCGGGGCGCTAGGCAATGATTTTATTTCTACGATATTGAAAATCACGTCACCGCTTTTCAACGACAAGCACGATCCCCTCATTCTCGACCTCAACGGCGACGGCATCCACCTCTCGCCACTCGCCGGCTCAACAGTCCATTTCGATTACGATGGTGACGGCTTCGCCGAGCGTACCGGCTGGGTATCGGCTGATGATGGGATCCTGGTCCGAGACGCCAACGGCAATGGTTCGGTAGACGGCGCCTCGGAACTCTTTGGCTCGTCCACGCAGGACGGCTTTGCCGTCCTGGAGACTTTCGACACGAATGGCGACGGCAAGATCGACGCGTCCGACGAAGTGTTCAGCACGCTCCGGGTCTGGCGAGACCTCGACCAGGATGGTGTTGCCGACGCTGGCGAGATGATGACGCTGGCCGAGGCTGGCATCGTCTCGATTTCGTTGACACGAACCGATGTTGCCGGCACGAACGCCGGCCATGATGTCGGCTACGAGGGCCTGTTCACTCGGGCGGACGGCACGACCGGATCCGCGCAGACCATCTACTTCCAGACCGACCGGCAGGATACGCGCGCCGACAACACGCCCAATTTCACGCCGGCCGAAGGCGTCGACAAGCTGCCGCAGTTGTCGGGTTCTGGCCAGATCAATTCGATCGCCTGGAAGGCGACGCAGGATGCCGCGTTCAAGGCTGACTGGAACGCATTGACCGACGCAGCGGCGACACTGTCGCCGGAGCAGTTGCGTGCTGCTTTCGAGGATCTGCTGCTGCGCTGGGCGTCCGTGGATGGGGTGGCTGAGGGCGGGCGCGGGCAATATGTGGACGCTCAGCATCTGGCTTTCGTCGAGGAATTCTTCGGCGTCCAGTACAGGGAAACCTGGAATGGCACGCAGCTCACGACCTCACCGACGACGCAGCAGTTCGGCGCCAACATCGAGGCGAGCTTCAACCAGATTGTCGACGTGATGCTGACGGCGTTCCTGGCTCAAACGGCCGGAAGCACGATCGCGCGTGGTGGCGATTTGCTGTCGGCGCTGGAAAGCCCCTATTTCTTCTATGCCTTGCTCGATTTCCGGCACGAATGGCCGGCAGGCACGCAGCCGCCGGAAACGCCCGGCAATGTCGGTATGGTGCTCGACCTCATCAAGGGGATGATTCCTGAAGCGGCCGGCGCGGCGGCAAGCTATCTGGTCAAGACGATCGCCGGGCTGGACGGGGTCGTTTCAGCTGTATTTGAAGGCGACCGCGCCGCCTATCTGACGACGGCCAACACCGTGCTGTCGACGATTGCCGATCACGATTTGCGGCTGATCGCCACCGAAATCGCCGGCGGAACAGCAGCTCTTGGTACCGAGGGCGCGGACGGCATGGTCCGTGGCGACGGCGACAATGTGTTCATTGGCGGAAAGGGCGACGATTTGCTGGTCTCTGGAGCCGGCAGCGACCTGTTCGTCTATACGCGCGGCGACGGCACCGACTACATCCGCGACAGCTCGGCGTCGTTGGTTGAAAAAGACACTCTGTTCCTCACCAATCTGGCGGCAACGGACCTGACTTTCGAGCGGATCGGCGACACGCTGATCCTGAAGATTTCCGGCTCGAACGAGAAGATCATATCGGAGAATTTCTTCGCCAACTGGGGTGAGAAGAATTTCGGCATCGATCAGATCCGTTTCGCCGATGGTTCGCTGATGGACCGCGAGGCGATCCGCAGCCACACCACCACTGTCGGCGACGGTCGCGACAATCTCGTCCAGGATTCGCCGCTCAACGACGTCCTGCAGGGCGGCAAGGGCGATGACGAAATCAGGATCGGCGCCGGCAACGACACGATCCTGTATGCCGCCGGCGACGGGTTCGACTTCATCACCGACACCAGCGGCGTCAAGACGGAGATCGACAAGCTCGTGCTTGCCAATCTCATGCCGTCCGATGTCGAGTTGTCGCGTGTCGGCAACGCGCTGACCATCAAGATTCTCGCGACCGGCGAAATCATCACCGACCAGATGTTCTTCTACCAGAGCGGCGCTCCGAACCAGTTGAACGACTGGAACGATCATGGCTGGGGTATCGACAGGATTCAGTTCGCGAGCGGTGCCGTGTGGGACCGCCAGACGATCGTCAAGGAGGCCTGGATCCGTGGCGACGACAAGGCGAACGGCCTTTCCGGTTCGGCCCTCAATGACACCTTCACCAGCAGCCGCGGCAACGACACCATGGATGGCGGCACCGGCGCCGATACCTATATCTGGAAGAAAGGGGATGGCAGCGATTACATCGTCGATAACGTCAACAACCCGACCGATGTCGACAGGCTTATTCTCAAAGACGTCTATGTCAGCGACGTAAAATTCTCGTACGCCGGAGATAGTCTGCAGATAGGTGTTGAATCGACCGGAGAAGTCATATCGGTCGACAAATTTTTCACGGGCGCGGACAATCTTGTCGATGATTGGGGATTGACCGCATACGGCGTCGATCAGATCACTTTCGCTGGCGGGACGACGCTGAACAGAGAGCAGATCTTCCACAAGACAGGGGAAGATTACCTCGGCCGCCATTTTGAGACGTCGTCTCTATACGTCAATGGAAACATCCAATGGGCTTATTTTACGGATGAGTTTGGGAATACCGGGGCAATCGTCGGCAATCCTAACGCGGGTCCACATGATTCCATCACTGGATATCGCGACAATAACCTCAATGACCATTACGATGATGTCATATCGGCAGACCGCGCCATGTATGCCGGGGTTATCGACGGCAACAATTCAATTGATAGTCTTGCTGGCAACGACATAATCGTTGGCGGCAGGGGCAATGACTCCATTCTTGGAGGCGACGGCAACGACCAGCTCTTCGGTGACGAACCGTTCGAGACATCGGCGTTCATATTCTCTCTCTCCGGCGCCCACGGCAATGACTACCTCAATGGCGGCAATGGCAACGATCTGCTCTATGGCGGTGCGGGAAACGACACGCTGATAGGCGGAGCCGGAACCGACCAACTGATTGGCGGAGACGGCTCGGATACGCTGATGGATTCGAGCGTCGACAGCGACACATTCGATGGCGGCAAGGGCGACGATTTCATCCAGGCTGGAGTCTATCGTGGAATAGTGTTCGGCGGCGGTGATACGGGAAGCGATACCTTCCGCTATCGCCTGGGGGATGGAAACGATGTCATCTCCGACTCCTCCGCATCGTTGACAGAAATAGACCGGCTGGTTCTGTCCGACATAAATTCGGACGGGGTAGAGCTCTCCTTCAGCGGTACAAGCCTGGTCGTCAGGATGCTGGAGACGAACGAAACGATCACCAGCGAGGATTTTCTGTATCTCAATGGGACGACAGGCTCAGGCATCGACCAGATCGAGTTCGCCGACGGTGTCATCTGGAACCGGTCGCAAATGCGGTCGCATGCCGAGGCAGCCTGGCTGCGCGGCACGAGCGCGCGCGACTGGTTGCAGGACAATTCGGCGTGGGGCCAGACTTTCTATGGTGGCCTTGGCGACGATATCATCGTTTCCGCGAACGTCCGTGGCGGCGGCAACAGCGGTATTGCAAACGGCAGCGACACGTTTGTCTATGGCCGTGGCGACGGTAACGACCTGATCTTCGACGGGTCTCAATCGACCGCCGAAATCGACCGGCTCGTGCTCACCGACATCAACGACGATGAAGTCGAAATCTCGAAATCCGGCAACGACCTGCTCATCAAGGACATCATGACCGGGCAGACGATCACCAATGAGGGTTTCTTCTGGGGCTCCGGCGGGCAGGGCGTCGATGTCGTGCAATTCGCCAACGGCGTCGTCTGGGACAGACAGGCCCTTCGAAACAACGTCTGGTACCGGGGCACCAACACCAACGACACACTTCTGAGCACAGACGTCGCCGACGATACCTTTTTCGGTGGTCTAGGAGACGATCAGATCATCTCCGCGTTTTATCAAGGAAATACTGGAAGCGACAGGTTCATCTACAATCTCGGTGACGGTAACGACCTCATCAACGACGCTTCTCGCTCGCTCGCGGAGATCGATACTTTGGTCCTCGGAGGGATCAATCCGGACGATGTCAGGCTCTCGACGGACGGATATAGTCTTTACATCGATATCCTGCCCTCCGGGCAGCGAATTACCGATCAAGCCGCTTTCTGGTCGCGATCGACGGGCATGGGTCTCGATCGGTTTGAGTTTGCCGATGGCACCGTCTGGAATCGTGAAGACATCCGCTTCTGGGCCCAGGAGGGCTCCGTTTTCTTCGCAGGAAGCACCGGCAACGAGACACTGATCGGCTCATATCTGGATCAGCGGCTCGAAGGCGGTGGCGGCAACGATTTCATCGACGGCAAGGGCGGGGCCGACCTGATCTTCGGCGATACCGGCAATGACACGCTTTCGCTGAGCATTGCCGAGCCGGGCGATGTCGATGCTCTCGACGGTGGAGCCGGCACCGACACGGCGACGTTCGAAAACTTTGGCGCGGCCATCCGCGTCGATCTCGTCGAGAACCAGGGCGAGGCGAAGACGAGCGACGGTCCTTCGCTGCAGGTTGGAACCTTACGGCTTGTCGCTACCTTGCGAGCCCTTGAAAACGTCGTCGGTACTGCCTTCGACGACGAGATTCACGGCGATGCGTCCGGCAATTGGCTCGCCGGCGGCGCAGGCAACGATTTCCTCGACGGACGGTCCGGCAATGACACATTGCTGGGTGGATTGGGCAACGACACGCTCGACGGCTATCTCGGCAATGACACGCTGGTTGGAGGCGCGGGCAACGACACACTGACCGGTGGTCTCGGCAATGACATTTATGACTATACGCGCGGCGACGGCAACGATGCGATCTTCGAGACGCAGGTCGAAACAGGTTCGAACGACCGGATTCGGTTGCACAACGTCGATCCGGCGAAAGTCAGCTTCTCACGCCTGAATGGCAGCCTTGTCATCCAGATCGCCGAGAGTGCTCCTGGTGCCGGCGACGCGGGTAGCCTGACCGTCGCTGCACCCCAAAACGGCAACCTTCACTACGACCAGTATGGCATCGAAGCCATCGACTTCGACAACGGCACCTCTTGGAATGGAGACATTCTTCGGCAAATGTCGGTGTCCGATTCCGCAACGGATGGTGACGACGTTCTGGTCGGTAGCGTCGCTTCGGGGATAATGCATGGAGGCAAGGGCAACGATGCGTTGAACGGCGCCGGCGGCGATGACACGTATGTCTATGCCCGTGGCGATGGTAACGACACCATCATTGAGGATACCTGGAACGGCACCAACGACAGGCTGATGTTCACCGATCTCAATGCGTCCGACGTGACGCTGGTGCGCAACGGCAACGACGTGACGGTGGTGATCGCCGAAAGTACGCCCGGCGCTGGCGATGGCGGTTCGGTGCTGCTGAAGAATAGTCTCGACGACAACAATGGCCAGGGCGTCGACAAGATCGTCTTCGCCGATGGCACTGCATGGACCAGAGGCCAAGTGCGTCAGTTCCTGCTGGATCAGGCTGCGACTTCCGGTAGCGACATACTCACCGGCTTCAACACTGCCGATACAATCCGGGGCAGAGCCGGCAATGACATGCTGAATGGGGCCGGCGGCGATGACACTTACGTCTATGCGCGTGGTGACGGCAACGACACCATCACCGAGAACACCTGGAGCGGCTCCAACGATCGGCTCGTGTTCACCGACATCAACCCAGCCAATATTAACTTGGTACGCAACGGCAATGATGTCACCGTGGTGATCGCAGAGAGCGCGCCGGGTGCCGGCGACAGCGGCTCGGTGCTGCTCAAGAACAGCCTCGAGGATTCTTCCCAGCAGGGCGTCGACGTGATCACCTTCGCCGACGGAACGTCGTGGAACAGGGCCCAACTGCGCGACATGCTGCTGACCAGTACAACAGGCAATGACGCTCTTGTCGGGTTCGCGGGTGACGATGCGTTCCGCTATGCCCGCGGCGGCGGCTATGACACCATCACCGAGAATACCTGGAGCGGCTCGAACGACCAGCTGATCTTCACCGACATCAATCCGGCTGCCGTCTCCTTGGCGCGCAACGGCAATGATGTGACGGTGGTGATCGCTGAGAGCGCGCCGGGTGCGGGCGACGGCGGCTCGGTGCTGCTCAAGAACAGCCTTGACGACTCTTCCCAGCAGGGCGTGGAGAAGATCGTCTTCGCCAATAGCACCATCTGGACCCGGGCCGATATCCGGATCGCGCTGCTCGACCAGGCGGCCACAGCCGGCAACGACACCATCTCCGGTTTCAACACTGCCGACACGATCCGGGGCAAGGCCGGGAACGACACGCTGAACGGGGCTGGTGGCGACGACACTTATGTTTACGCCCGTGGCGATGGCAACGACACCATCACCGAGGATACATGGAACGGCTCTAACGACCGGCTGGTGTTCAGCGATCTCAATCCGGCTGCCGTCTCCTTGGTGCGCAACGGCAATGACGTGACGGTGGTGATCGCCGGGAGTGCGCCGGGTGCGGGTGACGGCGGTTCGGTGCTGCTCAAGAACAGCCTCAATGACTCATCCTATCAGGGTGTGGAAAAGATCGTCTTCGCCGACGGAACAACTTGGACCAGGTCCGATATCGTGACTCGGGCTCATGACAATCAGTCTCCGATTTTGGCCAATGGATTGCCGGACTACGAGACCTCGGAAGGTGCGCCTTTCAGCGCTGTCCTGCCGGCGAACACCTTCTCCGATCCGGACGGCCAGTCGCTCGTGCTTTCGGCAAAGTTGGCCAACGGGTCAGCTCTGCCGTCCTGGCTGACGTTCGACGCCGCAACACGCGCTCTGTCGGGCGAGCCACCGTCGGGTTCCGAAGGCGTGATCGACATCACGGTCACCGCTTCCGATGGCACACTGCATGTGTCGGATACGCTCTCTTTGACGATTGGGCCAGCTCAGCCGGCCGAATGGATTGGCACCGACGATGCGCTATCCACGACGGAAGGCACGGCGCTTGTGCTTAACCTCATGGCCAATGACCTGATCCCGGTCGGCGCGAACGCCGAGCATTTCATCTGGGTGCAGCCCGAACACGGCACTGTCTACTGGAGCAGCGCCGACAATTCCTATGTCTATGAGCCGGATGCCGGGTTTGTCGGCACCGACACGTTGACCTACGGGCTGCACGACGCCGATCATCTCGATCAGACCATGACGCCCAACGGCGTGCATGTGACCATCGATGTCACGCAAGGCGAGGTCGACCCTGAAGAATGGGTTGGCAATGACGATGCGTTGTCGACAAGGGAAGACACGCCGATCGTCCTGAACCTGATGGCCAACGACGTCATTCCGACTGGGGCTAATGCCGAGCACTACATCTGGGTGCAGCCGGAACATGGGACCGTCTCCTGGAGCAGCGCTGCGGACTCCTATGTCTACCAGCCGGACGAAGGCTTCACCGGCACCGATACCTTGACTTACGGCCTGCACGATGCCGACCATACCGATCAGACCATGACGCCCAATGGCGTCCACGTGACGATCGAGGTCACGGAAGGGGGCGACACATTCGTCTTTGGTCCGAATTTCGGTGCCCAGGAGATCAATGACTTTGTTGCCGGGCCCGGAACGGAGGACATCATTGAATTTGAGAACGACGTCTTCGCCGACTTCGCCTCGGTCCTCGCCGCTGCCTCTCAGGTCGGCACCGACACGGTGATCACCCATGACGCCAGCAATGTGCTGACCCTGAAGAATGTTGCGTTGGCAAATCTTCATCAGGACGATTTCCAGTTCATCGCCGCCTGATGCCTGAACTGGAATTGACTTGAAGGCGATGCCGCAGTCCCATCCGTCAGAGCCGCCGCGAACGACCCTCGCGACGGTTCTGGCGTCCTTCCGCCGTGCGTTTGCCGGCATCGCGCTGATGAGCGGTGTCGTCAACATATTGGCGCTGACCGGCTCGTTCTTCATGCTGCAGGTCTATGACCGCGTCATTCCCGGCCGCAGCGTGCCGACGCTGGTCGGACTTGCGGTGTTTGCCGGCACGCTGTTTGTCTTCCAGGGCGTGCTCGAGCTCATCCGGTCGCGCCTGCTGGTGCGCATCGGCATGGGTCTGGATTCCCAGCTGAGCGGCCAGGTCTATACCGCACTGATGCGGCTGCCTTTGCGGACTAAACTCGCGGGCGATGGCATGCAGTCACTGCGCGATCTCGACCAGGTGCGGTCGTTCCTGTCGAGCGCGGGGCCGACGGCGCTTTTCGACCTGCCGTGGATGCCGCTCTATCTCGGCATCTGTTTCCTCTTCCATTTCTGGATCGGCATGACGGCTCTCGCCGGCGCCATCATCCTGTTCAGCCTGACGCTGCTTGCCGAGGCTCGCACGCGCGAGCCCGCCAAGGAAGCCAACCGCCAGGCCGCCGCGCGCAACACGCTGGCCGAGGCGACGCGGCGCAACGTCGAGGTGCTGCAGGCGATGGGCTTTGGTTCGCGCATCGCCGAGCGTTGGTCTGATATCAACGCCGGCTATCTCAGCACCAATGCGAAAGCCAGCGATCTGGCCGGTACCCTCGGAACCATCTCCAAGATCCTGCGCATGATGCTGCAGTCCGGCATCCTGGCGATCGGCGCCTGGCTCGTCATTCACCAGGAAGCGACAGGCGGCATCATGATTGCGAGTTCCATCATGATGGGCCGGGCGCTGGCGCCGATCGAACTGGCCATCGCGCACTGGAAGGGCTTCGTCACCGCCCGCCAGGCCTGGGCGCGGCTGACCCAGCTTCTGGCACTGCTTCCCGAGGCGGCGACGACCGTTTCTTTGCCGGCGCCGGTTTCAGCCCTTGTCGTCGAAGGCATAAGCGTCACGCCGCCGGGCGAGCGGCGGGTGGTCGTGCAGGATGCCGGCTTTGCGCTGGAAAAAGGCGCCGGCCTCGGCATCATAGGCCCAAGTGCTTCCGGTAAATCCTCGCTGGTGCGGGCAATTGCCGGTATCTGGCTGCCGGGCCGCGGCGCCGTCAGGCTGGACGGTGCAACGCTTGACCAATGGTCGCCGAATGAGCTCGGCAAGCATGTCGGCTATCTGCCGCAGGATGTGCAGCTGTTCGACGGCACCATTGCCGACAACATCGCGCGTTTCGAGCCCGCGGCGCCCTCGGACAAGATCTTGTCGGCCGCCCGGGCGGCGGGTGTGCACGACCTGATCGTTCATCTGCCGGAAGGCTACGAGACACGTATCGGCGAGGCCGGATCGGCCCTGTCGGCCGGCCAGCGGCAAAGAGTGGCACTGGCGCGGGCGCTTTATGGCGATCCGTTCCTGGTCATCCTCGACGAGCCCAATTCGAACCTCGATGCCGAAGGCGAGGCCGCCTTGACCGAGGCGATCCAGGGTGTTCGCGCCCGCGGCGGCATCGCCGTCGTGGTGGCGCATCGCCCAAGCGCGCTGGCGAGCCTCGACCAGGTCCTGGTCATGGCGAATGGCCGGGTCCAGGCGTTCGGGCCGAAGAACGAAGTCTTGAACAAGGTTACCCGTCCGGGTGGTGTGCCGTTGAAGGTCGTGTCCGCGCCCGAGGAGAACGCATCCTGATGGCTGTGGCTCCGACCATCGACCGGACCATCCGGCGCTATTTGCTTGGCGGTGTGGCGGCTTGCATCCTTCTCGTCGGTGGTGCGGGCAGCCTGGCGGCGGTCACCGAGCTCTCCGGCGCCGTGATCGCACCGGGAAAGCTGGTCGTCGATTCCAGCGTCAAGAAGGTGCAGCACCCCACAGGTGGCGTGGTTGGCACCATTCTGGCGCGCGAAGGTGATGCTGTGAAGTCCGGCCAGGTTCTGATCCGTCTCGATGAGACCGTCACCCGCGCCAACCTGGCAATCGTTACCAAGGGCCTCGACGAATTCGAGGCTCGGCTGGCCCGTCTCGAAGCCGAACGTGATGATCAAGATGCCATTGCCTTCCCAACTTCGCTGACTTCAAGGCGAGATGACTCCAACGTTGCGCGTGCCATGGCCGGCGAACAGTCGCTGTTCGAGTTTCGCCGTCAGGCCCGCGCCGGACAGAAGGCGCAGCTGGAAGAACGCATCGCGCAACTTTCGCAAGAAGCCTCCGGGCTTACCGAACAACGGACCGCCAAGAGCCGGGAAACAGAACTGATCGGTACCGAGCTCGACAGCATCCGCACGCTCTGGCTTAAGAAACTCGTCTCGATTGACCGCCTGACGGCGCTGGAGCGCGACGCGGTTCGGCTCGATGGCGAACATGGGCAACTGACGGCATCGATTGCCCAATCGAAAGGCCGCATCGCAGAAACCCGGTTGCAGATCATCCAGGTCGACCAGGATCTGCGTAGCGAGGTTGCGACCGAGCTCCGCGACGTTCAGGGAAAAATATCCGAATTCGTCGAACGCAAGGTTTCGGCCGAGGACCAGCTCAAGCGCATCGACATCCGCAGTCCGCAGGATGGCGTGGTCCACCAGCTTGCCGTCCACACGGTCGGCGGCGTCATCTCGCCGGGCGAGGTGATCATGCTCGTGGTGCCGGTGGCGGATGATCTGACCGTCGAGGCCCGCATTGCCCCACAGGATATCGACCAGCTCTCGCTGGGCCAGGACGTGGCCCTAAAACTCTCGGCATTCAATCAGCGCGTGACGCCGGAACTGAACGGCGTGGTCAACGAGATCTCCGCCGATCTCAGTGTCGACGAGCGCAGCGGCGCGGGCTTCTACACGGTTCGCGTCAGCCTGCCGCGCACGGAGCTGAAGAAACTGAAAGGCCTTACCCTGGCGCCGGGCATGCCCGTCGAGGCGTTCTTCTCCACCGGCAGTCGCACCATGTTGTCCTACCTGGTGAAACCTCTGGCCGATCAGATAGCGCGCGCGTTCCGGGAAGAGTGACATGAACGCCTTGGGACAAGCTTCAATTCCAGGCAATGCCGGGGCTGCTCGCGGCCTTGGCACCACCCCCTCCGGCGCCGCCCAGCGATGGTCGGCCGGGTCATTGCTGGCAATGTTGGTGATCGCAGCAGCGGGTTTGGTCCTGCGTCTGTTGGGTGCGCGCGGCGATCTCTGGCTCGATGAGATCTGGACTTTTGCGCTGCTTGAGCCGCTGACCTCGATCGATCAGATATTTTGGCGCATAAATCACGACAACAATCATTTCCTCAACTCAGCCTATCTATATCTGATCGGCCCCGACGCCTCGTCATTGCTTCAACGTGGCCTGTCGGTGGCATTGGGCGTTGGCACTGTCGTTGCTGCGGGCCTGGTGGCGGCTTCACGCGGGCGGCGCACGGCCATCGCTACCAGCGTGCTGTTTGCGACGAGCTACCCGATGGTTCACTACGGTTCCGAGGCGAGAGGCTATGCTGGCCTCGTACTGTTCACGTTGCTTTCCGTGCTGTTTTTGGAACGCCGACTCGACAATCGCGGGTCAGCCATCGCTTTTGCTGCGATTGTCCTGCTCGGCTTCCTGTCTCATCTCACCATGGCCGAAACGGTGGTGATCCTTGTCGCCTGGGCTTCATGGCTTGTGTGGTCGCGCACGGGCAGCCTTGCCTCCACCAATCTCGAGGTTGGTCTGATTTTCGCACCAGCCTTTTTGGCCGTGCTTCCGCTCGCAGCCTGCGTGCTCCTTGGCAGCCAGTTGTTCGGGTTCCAGTTCGGCGGCGTTTCACCGTTTTCGCTGCAGACTTTCGCGCAGGGATATGGCGGAATGATCCGCTATTTGTTCGGCCTGCCGTCGTGGCTGGGTGACTGGGTCTGTATAGGCGCGGCTTGTGGCCTGGTGCTTGCTTCTGCCCGCCTTTGGCGCGATCGCCGGACCAGCCTTTATGTCATAGGGATCGTCGGGCTGCCTTTGCTGATGGCACTAGCGCATCTGCCGAATGTCGAGTTTCCGCGCTACTTTCTCGTCAGTGGGACGCTGCTGTTGCTTATCGCTGGCGAGTTTCTGGGGCGTGGCTTCCAGGCGGGGGGCAGGGGCTTTTTGCTTTCCGCAGCCGCCCTGGCGGCAATGCTGGTCGGCAACATAGGGTCGCTGCTTCAGTTCTATGAGCACGGTCGCGGCTCCTATTCCGGGATGGTGGACCAGATGACGCGCAGCGGCGACACCACCTACGCCAGCAGTCATGATCTGCGAACCGGAATGGTCGTCAATTATTTCGCCGATCGTATTGGGGGCCAGGCATCATTGGTGCCCGCAGACAAAATGTGCTCCCAACCTCCAGACTGGCTCATCCTCGAGGGTGGCGTTCATGAGCAGTTCCAATCCGTCCAGCCTTCGTCGAGTTGTGTCCTCGACTTTGAACGGACCGACGCCGCCACAGCTTGGGGGCTTTCGGGCATTGGTTGGACATTATATCGGCGGCGGGAATGAGCACGTTCCTTTGCCTGGATGGATTGGCGCATAGTTAACAAAATCAAATGTTTATGGCACGTAGCGTGCATTCTGGCTCAGGCCGGCAGCGTGATGCCGGAAAGTTCGCCGCAGATTTCAAGCAGACGATCCTGAAGCGCCTTGTCGCCGGCCTGACGGTTGGCGGCCAGTGGACGCAAGTGATAGAAATAGCGGCCGGTCGCTTCGGCTTGCGGCTCGTTGCTGGCAGCGAGCCAGGCCTGCGTCAGGTGTGCCTGCTTCATATCATCGGGCGCCCCGGGGCCGCCCATTTTTGTGGGCACCCAACCCGGTTCGAGCGCGTTCGACAATACGCCGGGCCAGCGACGGGCCACCGCGAATGCCAGCATCGCATCGTGCAGCTTGCTCTCGGCATAGGCGGTCGAACCGTTCCAGCGGCGCTTGCGCCAAAGGATGTCGTCGAGATTGGCATCCGCGTGATGGTGCATGCCTGAACTGAGATAGACGAGCCGGCGTGGTCGCTCGATCAAGGCGGTCAGGACATAGGCCGAGAAAGTGTTGATGGCGAAGACGTGTGGCAAGCCGTCGGCCGTCAGGCGATGGGCTTCGCGATAGCCGACGGCGGCATTGTGGATCACCGCATCGAAGCGGCCAAGTTCATTGACGCGCGCGGCGACTTGCCTGGCTCCGGCAACTGTATCGAGGTCGCCTTCCACGATCGCCTCGGCTTGAGGTAGAGCCTTATGGGCGTCGCCGGCGCGGGCTGCGTTGCGGGCGTGAAGGACGACCTGATGGCCCTGGCTTACGAGCAGTTCGCCTGCCATCAGGCCGAGGCCGGCGGACGAGCCGGAAATGAAGATACGAGACATGGCAATTCTCCTTGAAACTGGCGGCGATGGTGAGCGGCGATCGTGCCTGGTCGGCGATCAGTTTTCGCGGCTGCGTGCGGCCGTGGAGACCAATGCCACGCCGAGCAACGCGCTGGCTGCACCAAGCAGGTAGACGGCAGCGTAACCGAACTGGCCGGCCACGAACCCGGCGACAGGTCCGGCGAGCCCGTAGGCGATATCGAGAAAGGCGACAAAGGCACCCATGGCACTGCCCCTGTTTGCCGGCAGGACGCGCTTCAGGGCTTCGACACCAAGGGCAGGAAAGATCAGCGCGCAGCCCAGTCCAGTGACGAGGGCGCCGGCCAGCGCGAGGCTCTCATGCGGCGTACTCCAGATCATGACCTGTCCTACCGCCTCTATGACCATGGACCACAGAGCGACGCGATAGCCGCCGATCCTGTCGGGCAGATGTCCAAACAAGACCCGCATGAGAATGAAGCCGACGCCGAAAGCGGTCATCACCAAGCCGGCATGGCCCCAGCCATGCGCGGCGAAATAGAGCGATGCAAAGGCGGTGAGGCCGGAAAGGCCGACGCCTTGCAGCATGAGGCCAAGACCTTCGCGCCAGATCTGGCCGACGACGCGGTAGAAGGGCAGTCGTTGGCCGCCGGGCGTCATGTAGGAGGTCGAGCCAAAGGCGATTGCGGCGGCGATGAGCGGCGCCACGACGCAGGCAACCATGGCGGCATCGAGCCCATAGGCCTGATAGAGCGCCATGCCGACCGGCGCGCCAACGGCAAGGGCTGCGAACATCGCAATGCCGGTCCAGGACATCGACATGCCGGCGCGCTGCGGGCCGACCGAGGCGATCGACCACGAGACGCAGCCCGTGACGAATTGGCTCTCGCCAAACCCGGCCGTCAGGCGACCGACAACCACAATGGCGAGGCTGATTGACGGCGACAGGCCGGGCAGCGCGGAGATGAAATAGAGGAGCCCGGCACACGCACAGACGACCGCACCCTGAATCGCCGCGCGCTTGCCGCCTTGCTGATCCGTGACGCGCCCGGCATAGCCGCGCGTCAGCACCGTAGCCAGGAACTGGATGCCGATGACCAGCCCGACGATCAGGCTGCTGAATCCGAGTTTGTCATGGACAAACAGCGGCAGCACCGGCAGCGGCAGACCGACGCAGAGATAGCCACAGAACAGTGCCGCGATGATGCCAGGCGCGGGACGGGAAAGATGAGTCGGCGCGGCATTCGACCGGTTCAGCGCAGGGGTAGCGAGTGCTGACATGACAGCCTCCATGGAATGGGGTGGGGGCGACAGGCCGCCACTTGTGGGGCGACCCGCCGATCAGACGGATTATTTCGCCGCGGCTCCGAAGGGGCTGGTGCGATAACCGCTGGTTTCGAGCAGATAATCGCGGGAGGCGGTTGCCTCGGATGCCAGCCTGGCGAGATCGATGTCGACCAGTCTGCCGGCGCGTTTGCGGATCTTGCCGGCGACCATCACGGTGTCGACGTCGGAGCGTTCGACCGCCTGGACGATCGTGCCGATGGCGTTGGTGACCGGGAACACGGCGACACCATCGGTGCGCACCATGATGATGTCGGCCTGCTTGCCGGGCGTCAGCGTGCCGATGGCGGCTTCAAGGCCGGCGACACGGGCGCCATTGATGGTGGCGGCTTGCAGCACCGCTTCGACGGAGATCGGCGCCGGCACGTTGGTTTCACCGCGGAAGCGGCGGTAGCGCATCGCCGAACGCTGCTGTCCGAACAACGCATGCATCTCGCCGAACAGATCGCTGCCGAAGGCGGTGTCGAGGTCGATGCCAAGCGCCGGCGCCAGACCGTGGTCGATGGCCTGCTGATAGGCGAAGCTTTCGTCATCGAAGCCAAACAGCGCATCGGAACGCGGATTGACGGTCACGCTGACCCTGGCATCGGCAAAGCGCTGCCAGGTATCCTCGGGCAGGCGCGTGCAATGGTTGAAGATGTTGTGCGGGCCCAACAAGCCCTTCTCGGTCACCTCCGCAGGCAGTTTCGCGAGATCGCCGATGAACTCGGTCAGGATCCGCATGTCGAGGTCGCGCGCGGCCTTCCACCAGTCGAGATTGAACTGGCCGAACAGTCCAACCTGTACGAGACCACCAGTGGAATTCCAGTTGCGGGCGAGGCGTTCGAGATCGCCGGCCAGGTGCGCGGCGGACGCCTTCTTGTCCATGGCAGCGCCGACCATGTGCAGGGCGCGGATGCCGGACCCCTTGAGTGCGTCGAGCGCCGCATCGGTGTGTTCGGGGCTGCGCGAACTGTGGCAGGCGTCGATGATTGTCGTTATGCCGGCATCGAGCGAGGCGGCGGCCGTCAGGCTGGTGCTGACAGACATGTCGTGCGGGCGGTAATGCGCGCCGAGCGTTTCGGCGACGACGCCGATATAGGCGAAGAGGTCGTCGACGTCAGGCATCAGACGCCGCATCACGCCAAGCCACATGTGATGATGCGCATCGACCAGCCCCGGCATGACGATGCTTGCCGAGGCGTCGATGATTTCGGCGCCATCCGCCTGGATGTTTGCACTGACCGAGACGATACGGTCGTTGTCGACAAGAACGTCGCCGGTCGCGAGATTGGGGACGGCGGCATCCATCGTTATGACGGTGCCGCCCTTGAATAGCGTGCGGGGATTCTTCGGCGTGCTCATGGTCTGTTCCTTTCCAGATGCGTGCTGGCTGATTGCGTATGGCCAGCCTTATCGCTCCTGGACGAACTTGAATGAAGTGCGCTTATGTCAGATACTTCCTGACTGAAAATCAGGAATGACCAATGGCGTTCGATGGTCGGATCTTGTCCGGGGTCAGCGTGCTGGCGGCGGTGGTCGAAGGCGGCACTTTCGTCAAAGCCGCCGAGCTCATCGGCATTACCGATTCAGGCGTCAGCCGGGCCATTGGACGGCTTGAAGCGCGTCTGGGCGTGCGGCTTCTCGACCGCACCACGCGATCCCTGTCGCTGACCGATGAGGGCCGGCGCTTCTACGAAGAAGTAAAACCCCACCTGAATGCGATCGAGGATGCGGCGGTTGTCGCCTCTGGTACGGCCTCGGCTGTACGAGGCCGCCTCAAGGTGGACATCGACCCCTTCTTTCTGCCGCTGGTTCTGGCCGGCCGGCTCGGCGCTTTTTGCGATCGCTATCCCGAGCTGACGATCGAGTTCGTGTCGAAAGAGCAGTTCGGGGACCTGGTGTCGGATGGCATCGACCTCGCGATTCGGTTCGGACAGCCACGTTTCTCGACCCTGGTCGCGCGCAAGTTGATCGAGGCGCCGATCCTGACCGTCGCTTCCCCGCGCTATATCGAGCGCCATGGACGACCGGGCCAGCCCACCGACCTCCCAGCGCACCGATGCCTGCAATTCCTGGACCCACACAGCGGCACGCCATTCGACTGGGCGTTCGTGCGCGGCGAGGAAACGATCGAGGTTGCGACCAGCGGACCTCTGACCTTCACCGACCCTAAATCGATGCTGGAGGAATGCATCGCTGGAACGGGCGTCACCCAAGTCATCAGTTGGGGCGTCGGGGAATTGTTGGCGGATGGGGTTTTGATCGATCTCTTTCCGGACTGGCATGGCGAGCTCTTCCCGCTATTTGCCTTTCACCCTTCGCGCAAGCATCCGCCGGCCAAGGTGCGCGCCTTCGTCGATTTCTGCGTTGAGGTGTGTCGAGAGCTGTAACGAAAGCGTTGGAAATATTTATACTATTTCCGCGCGGAATATCTTTAAACCTGTTGGCGCGATCCCTACGTCATCTTCCGTTATGTCTATCAAGGCAAAACCGATGTGACATCGCTCACGGCCACGCCACCCCTCACTGGGGACTCGGGACGCGCGGTCATTTTCCCATCCAATGAGCAGCCCAAACGTTCGACACGCCCTTAGCGCGTCGAGCGTGTCGGTGCGCGATCTCCCCACTTCATCAATCAACACCAACCGGGTGGCCGTCGGGTGAACGAACCCGCGCGCCCATAGGAGAGAAGAAATGGAAGCCCTACAATATCTCGGCCCGATGGAATGGACGGCGATCGAGGTAGCCGTGTTAGTCGTCGTGCTGGCAATCCTGTTCTGGTGGAGCGGCGTGGTCCGCTACATCTCAAACGACAGGCTCGGCATCTTGGAAAAACTATGGAGTTTTCGCGGCTCCGTTAGTGGTGGCTTCATTGCACTCAACCGTGAGGCAGGCTACCAGCCGGAAGTCGTGCGCGGTGGCCTGCATTTCTTCATGCCGTTCCAATATTCGATGCATCGCGCCAATCTTGTCACCATCCCGCAGGGTCAGATCGGCTATGTCTTTGCCCGTGATGGCAAGCCGCTGCCTCCGACGCAGACACTTGCTTCCAACACCGACGCCGATGATTTCCAGGATGTGCGTGGCTTTCTCGAAAAAGGCGGACAGAAAGGACCGCAACGCAAGATCTTGCGTGAAGGTACCTATGCTATCAATCTCGCACAATTCATCGTGCTGACCGCCCAGTCGATCTATGCCGTTAATCTGAGCTCGTCGGAACAAAACCTTTTTACCAATATGTCCAGCATGATCTCGGAGCGAGGCGGCTTTGAGCCAGTCGTCATCCACAATGCCGAGGACATGATCGGTATCGTCACCATCCATGACGGTCCGGCCCTACCGGACGGCGAGATCATCGCACCGACCGTCGCCAACGATCCGAACGACCCGAACTTCCACAACAATTTTCAGGACCCGGAGAAGTTTCTCAATGCCGGTGGCTACCGTGGCCGGCAGCTGCAGGTGCTGGCCGACGGTAGCTACTTCCTCAATCGCATTTTCGCGACCGTCGAACTGGTCGAGAAGACGATCATTGACGTTGGCACGGTGGGTGTCGTCGTTTCCTATAACGGCCGCCACGGCACGGATATATCCGGGCAGGCATACCGTCACGGCGAGCTGGTCGAAATCGGGGCAGGTGGTGTCTGGTCAACGCCGCTACTGCCAGGCAAGTACGCGTTCAATACCTATGCCGGCAAAATCATCACCGTGCCGACCACCAACTTCGTGCTCAAATGGACGAAGGAGCAGTTTGGCGAACACAGGCTGGACGAAAACCTGTCTGAAGTGTCGTAGATCACCAAGGATGCGTTCGAGCCTGTGCTGCCGCTCTCCGTCGTCGTGCATATCGACTATATGAAGGCGCCACTCGTGGTGCAGCGTTTCGGTGACATCAAGCGGCTGGTCGAACAGACGCTCGATCCGATGGTCTCTGCTTACTTCAAGAATATCGCCCAGACAAAGACGCTGATCCAGCTTTTGCAGGAGCGTAGCGATATCCAGCGCAAATCGGGCGAGGAGATGCGCGAAAAATTCAATACCTACAGCCTCGAGCTGCAGGAAGTGCTGATTGGTACGCCCCGAGCTGCCAATGGCCAGAACAGCATAGAGCAGATCCTGATCCAGCTGCGCGAACGCCAGATCGCAGTCGAAAAGGTCGAGACCTATAAATTGCAGGAGAAGGCGGCCATTCAGGAACGCACGTTGCGTGAGAAGGAGGCGCTCGCCGAACAGCAAGCCAAGATCACGACGTCGGCACTTACCATCGAGATCAGCGAGAACGAGGGCAAGGCGCAACTCGCCCGCACCCGCCAGCAGGCGGAAACCATTCAGGTCACTGCCAAGGCAGAGGCCGAGAAGGTGCGCCTCGGCGGCCAGGGCGAGGCCGACATGATCAAGGCTATCGCGCATGCCGATGCCGAACGCATCAAGGCGACCGGTTTTGCGGATGCCGAGAGGGTGCGCGCCATCGGTCTGGCGGAGGCCGAGGCCACCGAGAAGAAGGTCGCGGCCTTCGGCGGCCCGGACTATCAGCTCAACTCGCAGGTTCTCATGCGCTTCGCCGAGGCGATCGAGAATGGCAGGCTACCGCTCGTACCGCAGATCCAGATCGGCGCTACCGGTGGCGAGAAGGGGGCCGCCAATGGCCTTGTCGAGATGATGCTTTCGATGCTCGTTGCCGACCGGGTTGGACGGCAAAACCTACCGGATGCGATTCCGGAACCCGTTGAGGAGGATTGATTGAGGATGGGCCGGTTGTACCGGCCCATTTTGCGCTCTGCCGAAACATACCGCGAGGCGCAGGCCGTGGCGCCCATGATGGATGCGGCATATAGATGTGATGGATGGGGCGGATAGGTTAGCAAAATCAGGCAGTTGCGGAAGACCGTGTGCAGAAATCGCACAGGAAAATCCTCCTTCTCTTCTATTTTCGTTCCTGCGGTCAGCGCCGCTGTTCAACGGGTCCCAAGACACCCGTCGGCTACCCAATCCTATCCTGCGAGGATCCGCGATCTGCCGTTTGCCAGACAGGTGCCGTCCTACAGATAGTTCCCTCAGGCGGCCGGTTGCATGGC
Organism: Mesorhizobium sp. AR02; assembly: GCF_024746835.1. Lineage (NCBI taxonomy): Bacteria > Pseudomonadati > Pseudomonadota > Alphaproteobacteria > Hyphomicrobiales > Phyllobacteriaceae > Mesorhizobium > Mesorhizobium sp. AR02. The sequence goes on from NZ_CP080531.1 coordinate 6,597,341, forward strand.
TGCCCTCAGCAACATGCCGAACAGGTCGCGTGGCTCATCCGGATCGGCCAGAAGGTCGAGTTCTTCATAAAGGCCGGTCACCTGCAACTGGTCGCGCACATAGCGCAACGCCGAAAAATCCTCGATGGCGAAGCCGACTGAATCGAACAGCGTGATCTGCTTGGCGTCTCGGCGCCCTTGGGTCTTGGCGGCAATCACTTGCCAGAGCTCCGTCACCGGATGATCGGGATCCAGCTGCTGTATCTCGCCCTCGATGCGTGTCTGTGGCGGGAACTCGACGAAAATGTCGGAGCGCAGCAGGATGTCCCTGTGCAGTTCGGTCTTGCCGGGGCAGTCGCCGCCGACGGCGTTGATGTGCACGCCGGAGCCAACCATGTTGTCGGTGAGAATGGTGGCGCACTGCTTGTCGGCGGTAACGGTCGTGATGATGCCTGCACCTTCAACCGCTTCCTGCCCGGTTGCGCAGATGGTGATGTCGAATCCCATGCCAGCCAGGTTCTTCGCGCATTTCATCGAGGCTGAGCGGTCGATGTCGTAGAGCCTGAGCCGATCGACGCCGGTCAGCGCCTTGAAGGCGATCGCCTGGAATTCCGACTGGGCGCCATTGCCGATGATGGCCATTGTGTGCGCGCCGCCCGGTGCCAGATACTTGGCCGCGACAGCGGACGTAGCAGCGGTGCGCAGCGCAGTCAGGATGGTCATCTCGGTGAGCAGCATCGGGTAGCCGCTGCCGACATCGGCGAGCACGCCGAAGGCGGTGACCGTCTGCAAACCCTGGCGCATATTCTTCGGGTGGCCGTTGACGTATTTGAAGCCATAGAGGCGCCCATCGCTTGTCGGCATCAGTTCGATGACGCCGTCATGGCTGTGCGAGGCGATGCGTGGCGTCTTGTCGAAAAGCTCCCAGCGCCGAAAATCTTCCTCGATGTAGCCCGCGAGCTCGGTCAGGAAGCGCTCGACGCCAATGGCAATCACCAGCTTCATCATGCGGTCGACGCTGACGAAGGGGACAATGTTCAGCTTCGCTGCGGTCATGATCAAAAGCTCCCGGAATGGCTGCGGGTCGGGCGGTCCATGATGCGGCGCCCCATCAGGCTCGCCGTCAGGTCGACCATCAGCGTCGCGGTGCGCCCGCGCTCGTCCAGAAAGGGGTTCAACTCGACCAGGTCCAGGCTGGAGACGAGGCCGCTGTCGGACAGCATCTCCATCACCAGATGCGCCTCGCGGAACGTCGCGCCGCCGGGAACCGTGGTGCCGACTGCCGGTGCGATCGAAGGGTCGAGGAAGTCGACGTCGAGACTGACATGCAGCAGCCCGTCTTCCGCCGACACCCGCGCCAGGAAGGCGCGCAGCAGCGGCGCGATGCCATGCTCGTCGATGGCGCGCATGTCGTGCACAGTCACGCCCGCCTGGTTGAGTGCGATGCGCTCGGCCGGGTCGACACTGCGCAGGCCCAGGGTGCAGATACGCTTGGGATCGACCGCTGCCGGCAGATCCGGAAAATAGCCGCTGAAACCCGGCTGGCCGCTGGCGTAAGCGAGCGGGACACCGTGCAGATTGCCGCTTGCGGTGGTGTCGAGCGTGTGGAAGTCCGGGTGCGCGTCGAGCCACAGCACGAACAGCGGGCGACCGGCCTCTGTGGCGCGGCGCGCGAGGCCAGACATGGTCCCAGCAGATATCGAATGGTCCCCGCCGAGGAAGATCGGCATGGCGTCCGCACTCGCCGCGTAGGCGGCCTGGGCAATCGCGGATGTCCAGGCTGATATCTCGGGCAGGGCCTTCAGTGCCAGATTGCCATGTACAATGCGCCTTGCCGGAGTTGCCTGGATGGCGCCCATATCTTCGACAGCGTGACCGAGGCCGGACAGCACTTCAGCAAGTCCGGCAGTCCGCAGTGCACTCGGACCCATTTCGCATCCCATTCTGCCGGCGCCGTCCTGCACAGGCGCCCCGACGATTTTACAACGCATTTGTTTTTCCCGCTGGCCAAGTTCGAATGACCGCGAGGAGATCATGGTGAGCCGGCGATATGAACAGGCAGAATTGGCAATCCGAAAAGCATTGTTTATCGTAATGGCAGCGAAATTGATCAAAATGGTAACCCATCATGGATGCACTGGACGAACGGCTCGTGACCTTGCTGCGGCATGACGCGCGTCGCAGCGTATCGGACCTCGCCGTCGATCTCGGCGTCTCGCGTGCCACGGTCAGGGCGCGCATGGAGCGGCTGGAACGATCCGGCGAGATCATCGGCTACACTGTGGTGCTGCGCGCCGACGCGGTCGATCAGCGCATCCGCGGTATCATGCTCATCGAGATTGAGGGCCATGCCGCCGACCGCGTGGTCCGGGCGCTGGGTGGTTTCCCCGAAGTCTCGACCATCCATACCACCAATGGTCGATGGGATCTGGTGGTTGAACTCGGCACGGCCTCGCTGACTGATTTCGATGCCGTGCTACGGCGCATCCGCCTCATAGCCGGCATAACGGGCAGCGAAACCAGTCTACTGCTGGCGACGCCACGCACGACGCGAGCACGACTGACCTAGCTCTTGCGATTAGCAGAAGGATCGACGGCCTAGTCGCCTTAATGCGGCTCTCCCATCAGCTAAAACAACCCCGCTGCACCAAAGACGGTTCAACCCGGCGCCATTTTGACAGAGCGTGAAAGAAATTCTGGCACGGAACAACGTGAAAATTGGGCGCCCGCTTGATCCAGCAGCCGCGGAGACCGACGGCTTGGCTCAGTGAAGCCAACCATGGGCAGCATCCGATAAGGCCCGACAGTTGAAAGAAGCAACAGATAAGTTAAATAGGGCCGCAATGGTCTCGCCTTGGCCGATCTCAATTCGACGATTTTGCCTGGGAAGGCAGCCGGAACGACATGTTGGAAGCAAAGCTTGCCATTGCACCCATGATGGATGGGGCAGATACTTAAAGAGAATCAGCTAGTTACGATCTATTGTGTGCAAAAATCGCACACGAAAGTTCTGCTTCCCTTCTTTTTTCGTTCGACTGAGTCGCCGGCAGCCCTTTTCGGACGCTCTTCTGCTGGTCGCGAAAAGGCCCCGATGCCCGGTCGTGCGGCAAACCTGAGCTTGCGTCCGGTTCCCCCGCGCCTTCGCCAGCGGACGGCTCCATGCAGAGGCGCCCAATCATCTTCTCGAACGCTCTTCAAGGGCCACAGACTTGGTCAAAGAGTAATATGCGAGGCTTCGGTCAATGTTGGCCGTTCTAAAGGCCCTTTCAAGTCATAAAGGCACCAGGAAAATGGGCGAATTCTATGTGATGCGCACCTCCGGTGCCGTGGTTGTCGAAAGAGAGCGCACCGGTCGAACTGTTATAGATGATATGGTCGCTACCATCATGCGTGCCCATGCCGGCGAAGAAAGCGGCATTTGGCGGAGCGCCCGCGTGCAGCCCCAAAGCGTGGTCGAGGTGAATCTTTTGTTGGGAGACGCCGAAGTCCGTAGGCCGGTCGGCACTCCCGGCCGCAAGAGCAGTATTGAATGCGAAGACATCGCTGCCGACATCGGCCAGTGAGGCGAGTCCTAAGCCCCCGCCGCCACCGGCCGACTCTGTCACCCAGTGGCTGGCATTGGCGACATGATGGACGTCGTCGGTTCTGTGGATCAAATCGGCACCGTTGGTGTGATGATGTGTACCATCGCTGGGATAGGCGACAACTGGAGTGGTCGGTGTACTAGCGGTGCCAGGTCTCCCCTGGGTACTGGGGGTATTGGGAGTGCTGGGAGTGCTAGGAGTACTTGGAGTACTGGCGGCACCAGAGGTGCTCGGGGGAGGGGTGGCGGGGGCGCTTGCGGCGCTGCTGAGATTATGTTGCTGGAACAAGGCTTGTAATGCCGGTGAGTTGCCAAGCGCGGTGTCACCCTGTTGAGAACCCCAGGCATAGGCATAGTCGAAGGCGGGCGATGGCGCCACCTTGGCCCAGTGGTCCAACATGGTCTGTTCCTGGGCGACGCTGGGAAGGACATATTGGCCGCCCGTATCGGTTGTGAAACTGCCGCCCCCAAACGTCTGGTAAACCGGAACGATCTGGCTGACCGGGATGCCGGAGGCGACAGCCGCGGCCACGCTCCTGTCGATCATGTTGTAGTCAACCGTGCTTGTGCCGGTCCGTACCGGGTAGGGATCCACGCCGTAATAGTCGATATGCGTGTTGGCGGGATTGTAGGTGTTTGAAAAATCGGGATTTGCGGAAGACCCCATGTTCATCATGGTGATGAAGGTCTTGGCGCCGGGCAGGTTTGTGTGGATCCAGTCGGATTCCGCCTTCAGATTCGCGGCAGTGGCATAGGTCCCCCATTTGCCCGTCGGATCCGGCTCATCGACGAGGAAGAAGCCAAACGCCTTCGGATTGCCGATGAAGGGCGTGACTTTCTGGATAAAGGACGAGGTTGCGCCATTGGCTTCATTCAGCCAGACCAGACCTTTCGTGCCGGCCGGCAAGGCGTTGAGTTCGTCCACGGATGAAACATCGACAAGATTGAATCCGGCGGTTGCGACGTCCGTCGCTGATCCGCCTGATGCATAATGGAGAGTGGCCATCCAATTTCCTTCGTCGGATTCGATAGCCCCGTGCCTGCCTAGCTGAAAACGTACAATAGCGTACAATCAAATACAGGCACTCTTTGACAGAATCATTGATCGTAGACGGGAATTGCCACAGGATAGGTGCTGTGTGCGAGAGCGAAGGATCGCGGACGCGTGTACCTCTACCTTCGCATCAATGGCGGCACGGAACTTTCGACAGCTGCACGCGCATCAGGACTCGACGCCTCAAGCCGGGCGGCGTTCACTTGAGGATGCGGCTCAAACGACAGCTTCAGGTGGGTGAAGCCTTCCCGCTCACGCTCAACTTCGAAAAGGCCGGCGCGGTCGAGATCACCATCAACATTGGAAGGGCCGGGGCCATGGATGATACGAGCGGGAAGTGAATCGAAATGTCGGAGGAAAGCAAACCAGCTCTGGCTCCAGGCAGTGTGCCGCTGTATGGGGTCCCGTTATGGCGATCACGCTGTTTGTTGCGGCCATAGGGTCAATCGCCTGACTGCACCGGCTAGCATGACCTGGTCGGAGAAACCGATCTGTGCCGTTCGTTCGGTCGCGCCGTGGAGGACCCGATCTCGGGCCCCTGGAACACAAGCAGGATTGCGTGATTATCTTCATTTCGGGTGGCGGTCGGTCTCATGCCCGTTCATCCAGACTTCGGGTCGCTGCCGTCCAACGCATGCGCCCGTAAGAAGTCGACGAGAACCTGGAGGGCCGCGGGCGTTTGGCGCCGACTGGGGTAGTACAAATAGAACCCCACCGAGCGCGGCGCCCAATCTTCCAGCAAGGGAACCAGCCGCCCTTGCTCAATGAGAGTGTCGACCAAACAACTTGGCAGGCGAGCAATCCCGACGCCGTCAAGGGCGGCGGGGATTGCAAGATCGTCGCTGACGGTGAGCGATCCTTTGACAATGACCTCCAGGCTCTTCCCTCGCTTCTCGAACATCCAGCGATGCATGGCGCCGCTGGCGAAGCGCTGGCGGATGCAGTTGTGTCCTTGGAGATCTGCCGGAATCTTTGGACGGGGGTGCCGGAGCAAGTAATCGGGTGAGGCGACGATCGTGGGACGCGCGTCGGCGCCTACGCGAACAGCGATCATGTCCTGCTCAAGGCGATGACCGGGCCGGATGCCGGCGTCGAAGCGATCGCGGACGATGTCGGTCAGCGCGCTGTCTGTGATTATCTCCAGGCTGATGGCAGGATACGCCGCGAGAAATTTTGCGAGGATTGGCTCGATCACCATTTTTGCTGCTGGGCGTGGAACGGTGAGCCGAAGATTTCCTGCCGGTTTGTCGCGGAACACATTGATGGACTCCACAGCCGCTTCAAAGCTGTCAAGCGCCGGCCGCAGCTCCGCCAGCAGACGTTCGCCGACCTCCGTCAAGGCGACGCTGCGGGTCGTCCGATTGAGCAGCCGGACGCCGAGCTTTTCTTCGAGGCCGCGGATAGTCTCACTGAGTGTCGAGCGCGAAATGCCCAGGTGACTTGCCGCCTTGGCAAAGCTGGAGCGCTCGGCGATTGCCACGAAAGAGTTCATTTCAGCGAAGCCAAGTTTTCGCATTGATCGGTTCCTCCGACTAGGGCATCCGGATAATACCGGATTGTCGAAACAAACATATAGCACCATCTCCCGCCATACGAGATCGCTTTCGCACCCATCGTTCTTCCGCGATGGCTTTAGCGGTGATCTCCCAGGAGAATTGGTCATGCTTCAATCCAGCCGTCCGAAAACGCTGCTGCACATCGACTCCAGCGTGCTCGCCGATCATTCGGTTTCCCGGGAGCTGTCCGCGGCGCTCGTCGAGCAATGGTGCGGCGCTGACGCGACCGTCACCGTCGTTTATCGCGATCTTGGCGCTCAGCCGCCTGCCCACCTCTCCGGCGAAATCCTGGCGGCAGGAGGGCTCGATCCGAGCCGGCTCACGGATCATCAGCGTCATGAGATCGGTGTGACCGAGGTGCTTATCGAGGAGTTTCTTGCCGCTGACGCGGTCGTTATCGGCGCGCCGATGTACAATTTCGCGATCTCGACCCAGCTCAGAGCTTGGATCGACCGCATCGTCCAGGTGGGGCGCACCTTTCGCTATACCGAGGCGGGCCCCATCGGCCTCGCCGGCGGCAAGCGGGTTGTGATCGTGTCATCGCGGGGCGGGGTCTACGCGACGCCTGAGCGACAGGCGATGGACTTCCAGGAAGCCTACCTGCGACTGGTCTTCAATTTTCTTGGCATTACCGACTTCTCGATCATCCGCGCGGAAGGCCTCGCGATGGGGCCGGAGCCGCGCCAGCGCGCCATCACGGCCGCGCACGCCCAACTCGCGGACATGTTCCAACGCGCTGCTTGACGCGTGGAGATCGTTCAATGGCGACCACCCTTTCACAGCGAACCGCCAACAAACCCTCGCAGGCACTGCTAGGCGCGGTTCTCGGGCAAGTCTTTCCAACAGGAGCGTTTTCAATGACAGACCCACAGATTGCGGATCCCCAGATCAGCGCGACCGATCCTCACCCAAGGCGACGTGTCGGCGTGCTCGACACCGAGATGAGCTTCGTCGAGGTCGGCCAGGGCGATCCGATCGTGTTCCTCCATGGCAATCCGACCTCTTCCTATCTCTGGCGGAATATCATCCCCTACGTCAGCGAACACGGTCGCTGCTTGGCGCCCGACCTGGTCGGAATGGGTCAGTCCGGAAAATCACCGACGCAGGCCTACCGCTTCCTCGACCATACGCGCTATCTGGATGCGTGGTTCGACACCTTGGGCCTCACGAAGAACGTCACCCTGGTCGTTCATGATTGGGGCTCGGCCCTCGGTTTTCATCGCGCGGCCCGCTTCCCTGACCAGATCAAGGCGATCGCCTACATGGAGGCCATCGCCTTGCCACGGCGCTGGGAAGATTTCGGCGAGGCCGGCGACATTTTCCGAGCATTGCGCTCGGAAAAGGGCGAGCACATGATCCTTGATGAGAACTTCTTCGTGGAGGCGATACTGCCGCGAAGTGTTCTTCGGAAGCTGAGCGACGAAGAAATGGCCGCCTATCGTGCCCCGTTTCTCGAGCGGGAAGCTCGGCTCCCGACGCTCGTATGGCCGCGACAAATCCCGATCGGCGGCGAACCCGCCGATGTTACGGGGATCGTCGAGAGTTCGGGGGCATTTCTGTCTCGCAGCGCAATTCCGAAGCTTCTTATCGTGGGCGAACCCGGCGCAATCATGACGGGTCGCACCCGCGAATTCTGCCGAACTTGGCCGAACCAGCGAGAGGTCACCGTTAGGGGCAGGCATTTTCTTCAAGAGGATTCACCCCATCAAATCGGGACAGCGCTGGCCGAATTCGTGACGAGCCTGCGGCCGTAGCAGGAGCAATTGCCCCTGCATTGAATCGGCGACGCGCCGACACGGCGTAGCGAGCCTGATGCGGCTCATCTCTAGGAGAACCGAACATGACCCAAGTCTCTCGTTATCACCCGCTCCTGGTTGGGTTGCATTGGCTGCTGGCTTTGATGGTCATTGCCGCCTTGGCGCTCGGCGCCTTAGTGCTGGTCAATATCCCGAACAGCGATCCGATGAAGATCGACGCGCTGCGGCAGCACATGACCGCTGGCGTCCTGATCCTGACGCTAATGCTAGTGCGATTGCTGGTTCGTACGCGCACCACACACCCTGCGCCGGCGTCGTCCGGCAATGCGCTGCTGAACAAGCTTGCCTGGGCCTCGCACAGGCTCTTCTACCCGCTGGTGTTCGGCATGGCTGGCAGCGGCATCATCATGGCCTTGGAGGCCAATCTGCCGGCCGTCGTGTTCGGCGGCCATGGCTCCTTGCCGCCAGACTTCTGGGCCTTCACGCCGCGCGTCTTTCACTACGTATTTTCACGAATGCTGATGGCGCTGATCGCGCTGCATGTCGCCGGCGCGCTCTATCACACCTTCTTTCTAAAGGACCAATTGCTGAGGCGAATGTTCTTCGGCAAACGCGTCATCGCGGCGGCGACCATTCCAACGTCACCAGCTCCCAATCAGCCATCCTCAAAGGTGCAATCATGAACTTCTTGCAACCCGCGCAGGCCGGCGCGCAGCTGCTGAGCCTGATCGTCTTCGGGACCATAGCGATATGGTACGTGGCGCCCTGGCTCAGGACCCTCGGGCGCGCCGAGGCGCTCACTGTGCTGCTGTGGATTCACGTCTTCCGGTATGTCGCCCTGCAGGCGGTTTCGGCTCAAAAAGCCGGCTTTCCGATCTCCGATGGCGGGCTCATGGAGATCGTCGTCGGCGATGTCGCCGGCGCGGTCATTGCGTTCGCCACGATAGCTGCGCTTCGCTATTGGGTGCGTCTGGCAATTCCGCTGGCTTGGCTGCTCGCTGCCGAGACGATCGTCGACACCTTCCTCAACATTCGCGGCGGGATTCATGAAAGTCTGATGGGCGCGGCGAGCGGCGTCACCTGGCTGATCCTCGGCTTCTACGTCCCGCTGCTGGTCGTGAGCCTAACGCTGATCGTCTGGCAGCTCTTCGCGAGACGGGGCCAAGCCATCGATAGCGTAGCGCGGACATCAATCGCTCGACGGCTTTCGATATGAGAAATTCCTGAAAACTAACAGCGCACTACCCGGTGAAACATGTATCATATTGAATATGTTCAGTAAGTTTTGACGCTGCCTGCACACTTGTGCCGCTAACTGGGGCAGGTGGTGGATGTGCCAACGAGACCGTCACCGTCGATCATCCTAGGGCTCAATGAGTCGCTTTGACGCACGACAAGCAACACGGTTCTGTTCGTCCCAAGCGTCCAACTCTGCAATGGGGTAGAGAACAGCTTTGCCGATCCTAACGAAACTCGGCCCGACGCGCATTGAGCGCCAGTTTCTTAATGTGCCCGGAGAAATCTCCCCACGATAGCGTTCCGCGACCTCATCCGGGGTTAGAAACCTGACTCGATCCATCAGCTACACCTTCCTTCGATCGTTGGTAGCGGCAACGAACCACCAAGCGCTTTGCGCCACACTTAGAAGTTAGGCGCACTGCTCCTCACGTTCGTTCATGGCATCAGGTGCATTGCTATGGGACGGATGGAAGTGTCGCACGGATACATGTCCAGGCCTAACATGGCCAAAAGCGGCTCTGATGTTGTGGAACTGCGACTGGAAACTAGGTGACGCGTGCGATGCCCTCAGGCAGATGCTTGATTTACTTATATAAGCAATAACTGCGGTGGCAATAGAAGGAAGTTCGCGGAAGCAAGCTATTCGCTGAGCATCCAGTTTGGCTGGGGTTCCTGGAAGCTTTTCGAACTTTCTGGGTCGCACCTCAGCCCGAATTGCGGGTGCTCATGGACAAAGTGGGACATTAGATTTGGTTTTTGGATAGCTTGAAGGCATCGACTTCTGGCATGTGCGCCTGATAGCGCGTCAGCACGAACCCTCATGTGCGCTACGTTTTGAACGGCAGCTTTGCGCCTCATGCACGAACCCGCTTCGCGGGAGGGTCGCCTCGACCTGAGATGGCGCGACAGGCATTTGACTTGAGCGGGTAGAGGCGTCGATCTGACCATGGAGTTCCCTTCAACGAGGAACTCGCCATGGCTACCCTGTCGACCGATGCACCAATCTCTCCGCTTCGCCAGCGCATGCAGCACGACATGCTCATGCGTGGCCTGGGCTCCCATACCCAGCAGGACTACGTTCGTCACGTCCGGCGCTTCGCTGTGTTCCTTGGCCGCTCGCCGGACACTGCGACGGCTGAGGACATCCGCCGATTCCAGCTGCATCAGCATGAGAGCGGCGTCGGCCCTGCGACGATCAATGGCGCGGTCTCGGCATTGCGGTTCCTGTTCCTCGTGACGCTGAAGCGGCGGGATCTGGCGCGCGCGCTGGTGATTATGAGGTATCAGCGCAAGCTGCCCGACGTGCTGAGCGTGGAGGAAGCGGCGCGGCTGCTCGAAGCGGCGCCAGGCATCAAGTACAAGGCCGCGCTCGGTGTCGCCTATGGCGCTGGTCTGCGCGTGTCCGAGGTCGCGCACCTCAAGGTCGACGACATCGATAGCACACGCATGCTGATCCGCGTTGAACAGGGCAAGGGACGCAGGGACCGCAACGCCATGCTCTCGCCGCAACTTCTGGAACTGCTGCGGCTGTGGTGGCGCGAAGGCAGGCGGCGCGGGGTGATGCTCCCGCATGGCTGGCTGTTCCCAGGGCGCAGCTGCACGGCGCCGATCTCGTCGCGGCAACTGCATCGCGCGGTCCAGGAAGCAGCCGAAGTCGCCGGCATCCGCAAGCGCGTCAGCCCGCACACGCTGCGCCACAGCTTCGCCACTCATCTGCTCGAACAGGATGTCGACATCCGCGTCATCCAGGTGCTGCTTGGCCACAGCAAGCTCGATACCACCGCGCTCTACACCAAGGTCTCGACGCGGACGATCCATGCGGTCGCAGGGCCGCTCGACCGGCTGATGGCGCTGATGGAACACAAGACGCCGCCCGGCTGAGCCGTGCGCACCTCTGTCGAGGTCGCCGACATCTTCCGTGCTGCCGGCCCCGCCTATCGGGCCGCCCATGCAGGTCACCTGAGCCTCATCCAGCTCAAGGTGATGTCGGCGATCGAGCATTGCCGCACCGCGGCGCTCGGCGGTCACGTCGAGGCCTGCGAGGACTGCGGCCAATGGCGGATCGCCTATAACTCCTGCCGCAACCGGCACTGTCCCAGGTGCCAGGGCGCGGCCGCGCGTACATGGCTCGCCGAGCGCGAAGCCGACCTGCTGCCAGTCGGCTACTTCCACGTCGTGTTCACGCTGCCCGCCGAGGTCGCCGTCATCGCGTTCCACAACAAGGCGCTGGTCTATGACCTGCTGTTCAAGGCGGCATCGGAGACGATGCTGGCGATCGCGGCGGATCCCAAGCACCTCGGCGCGCGCATCGGCATCACCGCCGTGCTCCACACATGGGGCTCGGCAATGACGCACCATCCTCATGTCCACATGATCGTGCCGGGCGGCGGCATCACGCCGGACGCGTCACGCTGGATATCGTCGCGGCCGGCCTTCCTTCTCCCAGTCAGAGTGCTGGGCAAGCTGTTCCGCCGTCTGTTCCTGACCCGACTGGTCGCGCTGCACGACGCCGGTCGGCTCGCCTTCTTCGGATCGGCGGCGCACCTCGCCGATCGTCGGGCCTTCCTACGCCACCTGGCTCCCGTCAAGAAGAAGCGCTGGGTGGTCTACGCCAAGCCGCCCTTCGCCGGTCCCGGGGCGGTGCTCGCCTATCTGTCGCGCTATACCCACCGGGTTGCGATCTCGAACCGCCGCCTGATCGCCTTCGAAGAGGCTGGGGTCACCTTCCGCTACAAGGATTATCGCCGCGACGGCACCGACCGGCAGCAGGTCATGACGCTCGCCACAGATGAGTTCATCCGCCGCTTCCTGCTCCACGTCCTGCCGCGCGGCTTCCATCGCATCCGACATTATGGCCTGCTCGCCGGCTCCGCCCACAAGGCCAGCCTCGCACGCGCCCGCGAACTGCTGGGCGTCGCTGCCCCGTCCGATGACCACACACCCGAACCAGAGGACTTCCGGCCGCCATGCTCCTGCTGTGGCGGACGCATGATCGTCATCGAGGTGTTCGAACGGTGGAGGAGGCAGCCGCGCGGACCTCCGAACGCATCGGCACCGATCCGGGAGACCGCTCCATGACCCGGCATGGTCTGATTCAGCCTCCAGCCACAGGCGCTCAACCTGCGGCGACGGACCCACGCGCGCCCATGGTGCTCAGCGAGGCCCGCAGGGCCCCGTCCGCCTGCGCGCAGAGGCTACAAGGCTGTGCGGAGGCTTCACTGAGCGGTCCGTCCGTGTCCACCGCGTCGCCTAACGGGGGCGGTCACGCCGTCGCCGACATCAGCCGCAAACTAAAATCCCCATAGCCATCAACTGTGGCCCGCGGGTTCCTGCATGAGAGGCTTTCGTACGCCTCTCGGCACCCGAAACCCTTCAGCATGCCGGCTGTTGAAGTCAGTTTGCGCATAACTCGAAAGCAGACTTTTCTTATTCGGCCTGGAGTGCCCGGTGGCGAGGGAGCAGCGCATAGCGTTCTCAACGCCCTTGATGCCCTCGCATCCTCTACAGGTTGCAAACCTCAATGCCAACGGTGCCAAGTGCGCGCAGGTCAGGACTTCCATCTTGAGAGAAGCCGGTTTTTGCCGCCAAAGCGGCGCCGGATGACTTTGACAAGGGTTTATCTATGCCAACTTCTTCAGCGTTGATAGTCTATTGTCGGTCTTTGCCAGGACGCCCAACCCCAGCATTCGTATCCCGGCAGACGGCTATCGCAGGAGGCTCGTCAGAAGGGTGGGAAACCGACACCAAGGTGCTATGGACAAGGCAGCCATCTCAGCGCGATCAAGCGCCCCGGACGTCCGGAAACGCACATGGAGTTCGACCTCGGCCCTCTCATCGACGCGTTGCCAGGACTTGTCTGGACGGCTCATCCAGACGGCCGCGCCGAGTACTTAGGGAAGGGTTGGCTCGACTATACCGGTATGACTTTTGAAGAGGCGGCCGGCCTTGGTTGGATAGTGGCGCTCCACCCGGACGATGCGGCAGGAATACTCCAAGCCTGGAGCAATATGATAGCGTCAGGACGGGGGGTGAGTACGAAGCGCGGTTGCGACGCCACGATGGCGTGTACCGCTGGTTTCTGTTCCGTCCCTCACCAATGCCTGCCGCACCGGGCTGCCCACCGCGCTGGTGCGGCATGAACATCGACATCGACGACCGGGTCCGCGTGACCAAGTATCTGACCGAGGCTCAGCGCATAAGCCGGACGGGCAGCTTCACCTGGGACGTCGAGGCCGATGAGCACAATTGGTCCGATGAGACCTATCGGATGTGGGAGGTCGATCCTGGAACGAAGCTCACGGCGCGCACGCTTCTGAGCGCCGTCCATCCGGACGACCTGGCGCGTGCCGAGGCCCTCATCGGAGGAGCCGTTCCGGGTGAGGATTTCGATCTCGTCTTCCGCATGATAACGTCCAGCGGAGACACCGCGATGCGATCGCGGCTCGCACCCAAAACACCGTCATGCGTGTTCCGCGCTCTCGGGAGGAGAGGGGCGAGGTTCCGCTTTCGGCCGGTGAGCGGTCGCTCTGCGAGGCCAACGAACAGGTCCGGAAAGTCCCATGAGGCGCCATGTACGTCGCGCTTTGGACTGCCGAAGGTGGTCTTCGAACCGAGTCTGTTCTCGCAGGTTTCGCCCGTTCCGCATCACTTGCGCCTATCTCGCCACGACCTCGATCTCGACGGCGGCGCCGAGCGGCAGGCCGGCAGCCTGAATCGTTGTCCGGGCCGGATATGGTGTCTGGAAATAGCGCGCGTAAACCGTGTTCATCGCGCCGAATTCCTTCATATCCGCGAGGTAGACGGTGGTCTTCATCACGTCGTCGAAGGACTTCCCCGCGGCTTCCAGCACGGCTGAGATGTTGGCGAATATTTGCTCGGTCTGAGCGCCGATGTCGCCGGCGACGAGCTTGCGGGTCGCTGGATCAAGCGCGACCTGGCCGCTGAGAAAAAGTAGATCTCCAGCACGCACAGCGGCGGAAAAGGGTCCTACCGACGGAGCGATCCGGTCGGTCGTGATTATCTCTCGACGCATGTCATTGATCTCCTGCCAAGGTTAAAATCGTCGGTATTGCGATCATCGATGCGGCCGCTTTCCGGCGATCTTTCCGAAAGAAGCTCCCGGATCCGCGCTCCGCCCGTTCTCGTTCGAAAAGCAAGCATTCTGCTGTCAATCGCCATCACCACCGTCTTTCTTGTCCGAACGTATGTGAGGCTGCTTCGAAGGTAATGAGCTGTCGTCCCGGGACGCCGCCGCACCTCTTGGCGTCATTTGTTCTTATCCGCCCGAATTTGGGCGATCGTGTTGCCGTCATAGCCCCAGGATTCGGGGGCGATTTCCTCCATGACGACAAAAAGCGGCAGGATCGGAGTCCCCAAAACCTCCCGCAGCACGGTCGTCGTTTCGCCGATCATCCGTGCTCTGTTTTCGACTGAACTCCCGGCGACCGTGCGGATTACCGCCTCGACACCGACAAGACCCGCGTCTTCGGCTTCGTCCCCGCCGACGGACCAGTTCTCGGCAGGTTCGGTTCGCACCGACACGAGGGTCAATTTACGGGCTGGCCCGAGAACGGTGACCAAGAGGTTGCTGATCTTCGAGAACAGGGCGGATTTCTGCTCTTGCGTCGGTGCATTCCCGATCACGGTGACAAAAACATGCGGCATCTCACGCACTCCGTTTCGTTCCCTAGGCCAAAGGCGGCTGATCAACAATCTACGCCGATGTCGTGGAACATAAATTCACTGGTGAGTGTAGTTTCAGATTGCGGTTCGGGCGCATTCGGATACAATCACGAACGAGGGTCCGCGCCCGCGGATTCAACCCGCTCTTGAGGTGCCGAATATGCCGAGGGATGGCCTACTCACGAAAAATCAAATCGTTGCTGCCGCTGACGAGCTCTTCTATAGCCGGGGCCTGCACGCCGTGAGTGTGGATGCGATCGCCGAGAAGGCCGGTGTCACGAAGAAGACCTTCTATTACCACTTCAAATCGAAGGACGATCTGATCGGTTGTTATCTCGATGCCCGCGATCGGCCGACCGTTGATCGTTTCAAGGCGTGGGCAGGCAGCGAGGGAAGTGTCGCCGACCGGATGACGCGGTTTTTTTCAAAGTTGGCCAGATCAAGCCAAGGGCCGCGATGGAATGGCTGTGGCTTTTTGCGCGCGGCCGCCGAGTTGGCCAACATGCATGGCCATCCGGCGCTCACGGCCGCGCGAACCCACAAGGCGCGCTGCGAACAATGGCTATCGGAAATGGTGAATGAAGAGGGCCATTCCGATGCCGAGACAATCGCTCGCGCGCTTATGGTCTTGATCGACGGCGCGGTCAGTCAGATCTTGATCCATCGTGACGCCAAGTATGCGACCTCGGCTGGGTTTGCGGCTCGATCCCTGTTGAACAGAGGTCAGCTATGACCGGCGCCATATCGGGGTGACGCCATAGTACGGGCAGGAATTCACGGCAAGGCGACCAACCGATCATCGCCGATGGAAGGCGGCTCATGGGACCGAGCGGTCCCAGAGGGGCTCCGGTACGGAGTTCCGCTCTTGGGTAGTTCGCGGACCACCCCCGTCCAGCGGTATCCCAACGTCCGCTCTTCCGAGCTGTCGCACCCAAAGCGGACGGACAGTATTCGTGAAGAGTTTCGGGCGCCGGCAGGCGTACGAAAGTCCCCGAGGAAGGAACCCGCGGGCCACAGGCGATGGCTATGGGGATTTCGATTTTCGGCAGATGTCGGCGATGGCGCGACCGCCGTCGGCAAGCTCTGGGGTGAATGCGGACAGACCGCTTCGTTGCGCTTCCGCGCGGTGTTGTCGGGACGGTGGGCGGCTGGGCGCGGCTCTGTCGGAGTCGATAATCACCATAGATGTGCGTCGATCCGTTGCCGGAGGCTGAGTGCCTGCAGCTGAAGGCTGAACCATTCCATGCCGGGTCATGGCATGCTGCTCCCCGTCGAGGTGCAGAAAATGGGTACACTTCTAACCAGCAGGAAGCTGTTGAAGCGCAAGCTTATGACATCGAGAACCACATTCGTGGGTCGCTGAGGGCTTATGGATTGTTGATGGGAGCCATCAGCCGCGGCAGTTACGAAGCACGCGTGTGCGAGCTGCTCGACCATTGCGATCCGGTGTTCGCCGTGACAATCGAGACCATGCTGGACGTGCGGCGAGCGATCTTCGAGGGCGGACGAGAGTTTTGTGTAGGTGGCCATTTTTTTGTGTGCGCTCCGTGTGCACTGAGAGATCGAAACGTGGCGAAAAGGGTCGTATTCTGGCGTAAATTCGTGTGCACTCGGTAGGGTTTAACGGTTTGATGTTAAAGAAAAAATGCTGAAAAATCAAGAGCATAGACTGGCCATTGCACCCATGATGGACTGGACGGATCGGCATTGCCGGTTCTTCCATCGCCAGCTGACGAGCCGTGCGCTGCTCTATACCGAGATGGTGGTGGCCGACGCGGTCATCCACGGCGCGCGCGAGAGGCTGCTCGGCTTCGATGACGCGGAACATCCGGTCGCCCTCCAGCTCGGCGGCTCCGATCCGGCAAAACTCGCCGAAGCAGCGCGTATTGGCGAAGCTTTCGGCTATGACGAGATCAACCTCAATGTCGGCTGCCCGTCCGACCGCGTCCAGTCGGGCACGTTCGGCGCCTGCCTGATGAAGGTGCCCGATCTCGTCGCCGACTGTGTCACGGCGATGAAAGCTGCGATCGCAGTACCCGTCACCGTCAAATGCCGCATCGGCGTCGACGAACAGGATCCCGAGCCGGCGCTCGATGCGCTGGCGGACGGCGTTTTCGAGGCCGGCGTCGACGCCCTATGGGTGCATGCGCGCAAGGCGTGGCTGGAAGGGCTGAGCCCCAAGGAAAACCGCGATATCCCGCCGCTCGACTATAACAGGGTCTATCGGCTGAAGGACAGAAAACCAAACGAATTCATTGGCATCAACGGCGGAATTCAGTCGCTTGAGGAGGCACGGTCGCACCTCGATCGCGTCGATGGCGCCATGCTTGGCCGTGCCGCCTACCACACACCAGGCATTCTGGCTGGCGTTGACGCCGGCTTCTATGGCGCGAAGCCCGAGGCGTTCGATTTCACCGCGCTGATCGATGCCATGGCAGGCTATGCGGCACGCCATATCGAGCAGGGCGGGCGGCTCGGCCATGTCACCCGCCATATGGTCGGGCTGTTCCATGGCTTGCCCGGTGCGCGTCGCTATCGCCAGATCCTGTCGACCGACGCAAACCGGCCCGGTGCCGGGCCCGACGTACTGAAGACGGCTTTCGCGGCTGTCGAATTCGGTGGAAGGGCCGCCGAAGCGGCCTGATCTCAGTCCCTGAGGATCATACGGTCGCCGCGCACGTCGAAGCCTGACAGCGAGCCGATGAAGTTCATGCCGAGCAGGCTTTGGCTCAGCATGCCAGGGGCTGCGACCATCACCGACATGTCCTTGCGCACGATGCCGCCGATCGCCACCGCATCGGTCTTGACCACCGCGGCGCGCGCGATGCCGTTGGCGGTCGAAACCGGTATTGTGTAGTTGAGCGCTGCCGGGTTGAAGCCGGCGGCTTGCGCGTCTTCCGATGTCAGCACCGTGCTGGTCGCGCCGGTGTCGACAACGGCCCGCACCGGATTGCCGTTGACCAGGATGCGCGCTTCGAAATGGCCATTGTCGGCCTTGTCGAGTGTCACCGTGGCGTGGCCGTCTTCGATACCAAGCGCCAGCGGACTGCCGGGAACGAGGCCCGCTGTCACCCGGCTGGCGACGTCCTGCAGTTCGTAGCGATACTGGTAGCCGGCGATCAGCGCGAGCACGATTGCCGCCCAGGCACCGAGGTTGCGGGCCATGGCGCCCAGCGGGCGGCCCGAGCGCAGCAGGCCGGCGCCGATGAGGGCGCCGAAGGCGCCAAGCCAGATCAGCCGGCCGAAATCGTAATTCTCGACGCCAAGCGTGCTGCCGGCGGAATCGTTGAGCATGAGCAGGACTGCTCCCACACCGATCACCGCCATCAAAATCCAGAACAGCCGACTGCTCATCCGTGCCTCGCTAGAGCAATTCCAGGAAAGTGTAGAACGGTTCTTCGTCCGGAATTGCGTTAAAACAATGAGTTGGAGCGGTCCGCCGTTTCCGTGAAACGGTGAACGGCTCTAGAGTGCGTCGCGTTCGCGCGCCATGCGGGTGCGGCGCGTTTCCCGGCGTGGTCGGCGCTCGACCGTTTCCAGCCGGGCGGGCAGTTCGGCCATCACATTGCGGCGCGTTTCCGGCGTCATCCCCATCCAGGCACCGATTTCCTCGCGCGTGCGGCCGCAACCGAAGCAGAAGCCGGTTTTCATGTCGATCGAACAGACAAGGATGCAGGGGGATTCGATGACCGTCATGACTTTCTCTCGAGGGATCCGTGCGGACTCCGCTCTTCCATCTCCACATGGTGCAACGGCAAAGCCAATGCAAGCCCTCGCGATCGCGCCTTCCCAGGCCGTCTTTGCGGCAATCAAGGCGGATGTTTGGGAGAGGTTGTGCCGATCACGCAACGCGGCTATGCCGCTCACCAAATCCAGGAATGATTGCTCACGACATGACCAGCGCACTGCCTTTCGACGATTTTCGCAACCTGCTCGACAATCTGCCGGCAGCCGACCTCAAAGCCGAAGCGCGCGTGCGCACGCTGTTTGCCAAAACCGACAAGCCAGCGCATTCACTCGGCCGCATCGAGGACATCGCCGCGTGGCTTGCCGCCTGGAGCGGCCGGGCTCCGCCTGCCGTGACAAGGCCGCTAATGGCTGTCTTTGCCGGCAACCATGGTGTTGTCAGACACGGCATTTCGCCGCGACCGGTGGCGGCAACCGCTAACGCGGTCGAGCTTTGCGCAGCCGGCGGTGCGGCGATCAACCAGATCTGCATCGCCAACGATCTCGGGCTGAAAGTGTTCGATCTTGCCCTGCACATCCCGACCGGCGACATCGTCGATGACGCCGCGCTTGATGAACGCGGTTGCGCGGCGACCATGGCCTTCGGCATGGAAGCGATCGCCGGCGGCACCGATTTGCTTTGCCTCGGCGATCTCGGCGTCGGCAATTCCACCGTCGCCGCCGCGCTGTTTGCGGCGCTGTTCGGGGGCAGGGGTGCCGACTGGGTCGGTCGGGGATCGGGCGCCGATGCGGCGATGCAGGCGCGTAAGGCTGAGGTGGTCGATGCGGCGCTGGCCTTTCACCACGGCCATCTCGACAACCCGCTGGAGGTACTGCGCCGGGTCGGCGGCCGCGAGTTCGCAGCGATCGCCGGCGCCATCCTCGCCGCACGGATGCAGAAGATTCCCGTGCTGCTCGACGGCTTTGCGGCAACAGCAGCCGCGGCGGTGCTTTATGCCGCGAACCCTGCAGCGCTCGACCATTGTCTTCTCGCCAGCCTGTCGCCGGAGCCCGCGCACGCCAGGGCTGCCGAGATGCTTGCTCTGCGCCCGTTGTTTGACCTCGGCATAAGCCACGGCGAAGGGGCAGGGGCAGCACTTGGCGCAGGCCTGGTCAGGGCGGCGGCGCTGACCAGTTCGGGCATGGCGGCGGCTGTTCGGGGCTAGGCACGAAGCATACCGGGCGCTGACGAGGTCCGCTAGCGCCGTCGCGCCGCCACCGCCGCGGTCGGCAGCGCCGGCAGCTCTTCCATCACCCGGCTCAGCGGGAAGATGGCAATCGCTTCGGTGCCTTCGCGCAGCTTGGAATGAAGCTCGAATTCGCCGCCATGCATGGCAAGCAGCCCTTGCACGATCGGCAGGCCGAGGCCGGTGCCCTGTTCGGCGCTCTTGATGGCGATCGACCCCTGGCCGAAGGCCGAGAGCACGATCGGTATCTCGTCCTCGGGAATGCCGGGGCCATTGTCCTTGATCGAAATGTATTGCCCGCCGCCCGCCGTCCAGCCGACGCGGACGCGGATTTCGCCGCCGGTGGCGGTGAATTTTATGGCGTTGGACAAAAGGTTGAGCGTGATCTGGCGCAGGGCGCGCTCGTCGGCGAACAACCGCGGCAATGTCTGTTCGAAATCCTGGACGAGACGGATATCCTTGTTGCGCGCCTTCAGCTCCATCATGTGGCAGCAATCCTCGACGATGTTCAGCAACATCACCGGCTCTTCGTTGAGCTGGTAGCGGCCGGCCTCGATGCGCGACAGGTCGAGGATCTCGTTGATCAGGTCGAGCAGATGCTGGCCGGAATCATGCACGTCATGGGCGTAGTCGCGATAAGTGGGATTGCTCATCGGCCCCAGCACTTCGTTCGCCATCACCTCGGAAAAGCCGAGAATGGCGTTGAGCGGCGTGCGCAATTCATGGCTCATCGAAGCGAGGAACCGCGACTTTGCCAGATTGGCGTCCTCGGCTCGCCGCCGCGCCTCGTCCGACATCGATTTCGCCGTCTCGAGTTCGGCGATCAGCGCGTCCTTTTCGGAGCGGAACGACAACAGCATCAGCGAGGAGCGGTTGAGGTGGCGGGCAACATAGGCGAAGAAAGGCAGTGACAAGACAAGCAGCGCGGCCATGATCGCCTCGACCGGCATCCACAGCTTGGTGCCGACATAGGCATAGAGCGCCACCGGTACGGCAAAGGTCGCCAGCAGCGCGCCGCTGAGCGATGAGGCCATGAGAGCTGTCCCGGCCATGGCAAACAGCAGCACCACTGCCTTGACCACCTGGAACTGGTCGACCTCGCAGGCGCCACAGCCCAGCAAGACGAACCAGGCCCAGCCGAGGCCGCAAAGGAAATGGCCGACCAGGAATTCGCGTCGCGTTTGCAAGGGGTTGAGCTCAGAAGCTTCCGTACGCTCGATGCGCCGCGCCATGAAGGCGACGATCGTATAGCAGGTGAGCGTGAACAGCGCCCACAGCCCGATCTCGTTGCTGACGCCGGCGAGCCGACCGACTGCTGCGATCGCCAGGACAAGCAGCGGGATGACCACGGCGCCGCTTGTCATGGCGCGAGCGTGGAGTTTCAACAATTCGCGGTCGAAATCGGGATTGCCGGCCTGCTGCGAAAGACGGTCGCGCGTCTTGCGCACCGCGCGCGCGACATCGCTGTTGCGATGCCGTTTCCTGCGGTCCACAATGAACTTGTCCGCTGTGTTCGAGCGTTGCAAGGGCATCAAAAGCTTCAATTTATACGTGCAGCGGTTTCAAGGTGTTAAGCTACGTTCGAATGATTAACCAACCGTTTGCCATATGAGCCGTTCCTGGTCGCCGAGATCGCGCCGACGGTACGTACCGGTGCCCAGGAGCCCGTGGCGGCGGCTTCTGGATTATGGGCTTACGACAATCATTCTGGGGCTGTTGATCCTGCTGGCGGCGCGCCTCGATCGGGTGGAGACGCGCCAGACGCAAGGTGTCGCCATCATCAATGACGGCGATTCGATCACACTCGGCACCGAGCGCATCCGCATGCGCGGCATCGACGCCCCGGAATACACCCAGACCTGCCGCAAAAACGGCGCCGACTATGCCTGTGGCACGCTTGCGCGCCAATCGCTGGTGCGCCTGATCGCCGGCAGGCCGGTCACCTGCAGCGGCTGGCAACGGGATCGCTATGGCCGGTTGCTCGGCGACTGCAAGGCCGGCGGCACCGACCTCAACCGCGCCCAGGTCGAAGCAGGCTGGGCCGTTTCGTATGGCGACTTCGAAAGTGAGGAGGCGACTGCCCGCGCGGCAAAGGTCGGTATCTGGGCGGGTACATTCGATCAGCCGCAGGACTGGCGCGACAGTCATCACGGCGAGGTGGTGGAGCGAAAGCACGGCACGCTGGCGTCGATCGGCGACGCCGTGCGGGAGATTTTTCGCTTCTGGTGAAGTGCATTGGCTGGGAAGGAAAAGGAGGATCGAATGAAGCTCTTCGATGGCGGCCGGGCGCCCAACCCGCGGCGGGTTCGCGTTTTCCTCGCCGAGAAGGGGATCACGGTTCCGCTGGTGTCCGTCGACATGGGGGCACTGGAGCACAAGGGCCAGACGGTGAGTTCGCGCAATCCTTTGCAACGCCTGCCGGTGCTGGAGCTTGACGATGGCACCGTCATCACCGAATCCGTTGCCATCTGCCGCTACTTCGAGGAATTGCATCCAGAGCCGGCCCTGTTCGGGCGTGGCGCGCTCGGCAAGGCGCAGGTCGAGATGTGGCAGCGACGGATGGAGTTCAACCTGCTCAGTTGCGTTGCTCAGGCCTTTCGCCATATCCATCCAGCCATGAAGGAATGGGAAATCCCGCAGATCCCCGAATGGGGCGAGGCCAACAAGCCGAAGGCGGTCGCATTCCTGAAAATCCTCGACGACGAGTTGGCGAGCCGGGAATTCGTCGCCGGCGACAGCTATTCGATTGCCGATATCACCGGCCTGATCGCGGTCGACTTCATGAAACCGGCCCGCATCAAGGTGCCGGAGGAATGCACCAATGTTCTTCGTTGGCATCAGGCGATCTCCAGCCGGCCGAGTGCCGCCGCTTGAGCGTGGAACTCGACAGTTTTGCCGCAGAGGTAAGGGCCTGCCGCATCTGCGTCGAAAATCCCGTCGGCAAACCGCTGCCGCACGAGCCTCGGCCGGTGCTGCGGCCATCGTCCAGCGCCCGCATCCTGATTGCCAGCCAGGCGCCGGGAACCAAGGTGCACCTGTCGGGCATGCCGTTCACCGATGCCTCCGGCGACCGCTTGCGCAGGTGGCTTGGTGTGACCAGCGACGAATTCTACGACATCGAGAAATTCGCCATCGTGCCGATGGGTTTCTGCTTTCCCGGCCAGGATGCCAAGGGCGGAGATCTGCCGCCAAGGCGCGAATGCGCGCCGGCATGGCGCACGCCCTTGATGGCGCTGATGCCGCGGATCGACCTGGTGCTGACGATCGGCATCTATGCGCAGTCCTGGCATTTGGGCGCCGCGCGCCGCCCTTCGCTGACGGAAACGGTGATGGGCTGGCGCATGATCTGGGAGAGTTCCGTGGGTGCGAAAGTGCTGCCGCTGCCGCATCCGTCCTGGCGCAACAGCGGTTGGTTGAAGCAGAATCCGTGGTTTGAAATGGATTTGCTGCCTTTCCTGCGCTCGGAAATCCGCTATCGCATCGGCTAGGCATTCAGCAAGAAATCACTCGCTTTCACAGTGATTGGCAGAATTTCTTTCTTGTGAAAGCCCTGAATAAAGGGGAATATAGACAAACTATTCCCCTAGGAGCCTCTAATGGACCGCCTTGACCGAAAAATTCTACGCCTCCTGCAGGAGGACGCGACACTCGCGGTGGCCGATGTCGCCAAGAAAGTCGGCCTGTCGACCACGCCCTGCTGGCGCCGCATCCAGAAGCTCGAGGAGGAGGGCGTCATCAAGCGGCGCGTCGCCATTCTCGACCATGAGAAGGTCAATGTGCGGGTCACCGTCTTCGTGTCTATCCGCACCAATTCGCACAGTCATGAATGGCTTCGGCGGTTTTCCGAGGTCATCCAGGAGTTTCCCGAGGTGGTCGAGTTCTACCGCATGAGCGGCGACGTCGACTATCTGCTGCGCGTCGTGGTTCCCGATATTGCCGCCTATGATGCCTTCTACAAGCGGCTGATCGCCAAGATCGAGATCCGTGACGTGTCGTCGTCCTTCGCCATGGAGCAGATCAAATACACGACCGAAATCCCGCTCGACTACATGGTACTGGACAAGGAATCGGGTGCCAACGCGGCCTAAACGCGATTAGTTCTTTTTCTTGTTGAGGAAACTCCAGGGCGAGTTCACCGGCAGGGTGATGGTGTCCGGCACGGTGTCGACCCCAACCACCTCAGCCTTGCGCACGCTGTAGCCGGACTGGATGACGCTGACGCCGTCGAGAATGAACAGCTGGCTTTTCTCCTTGTCCGGCTTCAGGGCGCCGGTGACGGCGACCGGCTGGTAGGCCTGCGACATTTTGTAGGGATGGGCTGGCGTGACCAGCACGATCTGATTGGGCGGCGGCGTCGGCATGTGGCTGCACGCGCCGGTCCACGGCACCAGCAGGAACTGATAGACAAGATCGCCGTCGCGATCGACCGGCAATGCATAGCCGGCTAATTGTATGGTTCTATCCTGCAGGCTGAGGGACAGCGTCTCGCCATGATCGGGCAATTTTGCCGCGATCATCGGCAGGCCAGCGTCTTCGGCAACCGCCTGGGTCGCCGGGCGCAAATCCTTCCAGAAGATGTGCGCGGTGTCGGCAGAGGCATTGGCGGCGGCGGAAACGCTCAATACTGCAGCCAGGACTACACTTGGTTTGAAGCGATCGTTCATGGGTTCCATTCTTGGCCAGTCTGCCGTCTGGAGCGAGTCAAACCGTCGTGATTCGAAAACATCCTTGGCAGATGCCAGACCATGCCATGCCGTGGATGCTCACTTTTGCTCTGCACGCAATTCGCGCCGCTCGATCCGGACATGCACCGCGCTTGGATCCTGCTCCGACACATTAAGGCGATCAACTGCCTCTGTAGGAAGCTTGACGAACAATCGTGGAAAATCGCCGAAAATATCTTGCCTGACCATGATGGCGGAGCAGAAATAGGAACCGTCCATAAGATGTCTCCGCAACGACCCCGTCCGCCGTAGCTGACCATCGCCGGAATCTGGAGAACCACCATGCCAGCCAGCCACGATCTCAAAGGGCTGATGAAATTCCTTGACCGTGACGAATGGCGCGGATGCTTCGAGGAGGTGCTGGACGAACACTTCGGCCCAGCCCTTGATGCCTGCGAGATCGAATTCGAAGACCTCGCCGATGTCCTCGGTGAGGTCTGGGCAATGACCCTTTGGGGCTGTGCCTTCGAGGATTTCCTGACCCAGGATTTCGAGGGCCAACCCAGCAACATCGTCGATGATTATGTCAAACGCCGGGGCTGGAAGGAAAGTGCGCAATCCAAAGCTTATATGATGGCGCTACGCACCTCCACCATGAGCTTGTATGAGATAAGCAACGTGGTTCCGGGGCAATCTCTCACGGCGCGCGATCTCATTCGCGGAGGTGAGCCGATTAGTGTTAGCGAGGGCACGGCCACTAAGACGTTGAAACAGTGGGACAAGATCGCCGCGCGGATCGTACCTGTCATGGGAAAGAACATTCTCGCGGGCGGCGTTTTGCCGTTCACGCCGCAGGCTACCGAGACATTGTTTGAAGGGTTGCGGGGCACGTTCGGCAAAAGAAACGCAAAGAAGCTGCCTGCATTGGAGGATGAAGAGTTGCAGGCGGTAGCATCCATGTTCACTCTGGCGTGGTTGTTCGATACCCTCGGCAGGATGATGACGAGGCCATCGCTGCAAAACAACGATGGCGACGAAATCGTATTCCACGACGTCCGCTTTCCCCTGGCATCTGGCGCGAAAGAGGGGGACGTCGTCACCCGGTTGAACACCATTCCAGCCCTGTCGCAATCAGATGCGAAATTCTGGAACTGGTTGGAAGGGGCGCAGCAAGGCAAGGGCAAGCCAAAAACGACGGAGACAACTGCACGCTTCACGACGATGGACAACGGCTTGCTCGTGCTGGGCAATGTCGAGATGAAGGGCCGTTTCCTGCATTTGTCCGCCAATTCAGCCGCGCGGGCGGCAGAAGGGACGGCCCTGATCCAACAGGCTCTCGGCGATCTTGTCCGGACGCCCTTGACCGAAATCAGGACTGTCGACCAGATGATGGCCGAACGGCCACGCAATGGTGTCGAAACGTCGTCATCGGGCATCCCGCCGGAAGTCGCCGAACAGAGCATTCACGAATTCCTGGATCGGCATTATCTGGAAACTCTTGATCAACCGGTGAGATTGCTGGGGAACAAAACACCGCGTGAGGCCGCCAAGACTCCGGCCGGTCGCCGAAAGGTCGTCGATTGGCTTAAATATCTGGAGAACCAGAGTGCCAAGCAACCCGATCCGATCCATCCCATCACCACCTACAGTTTTGAATGGATATGGAAGGAACTCGGCGTGCACGGCTTACGCCAATAGAGCGGCATGTCCAATTCCTTCCCAAACGCGAATGTCGATGGATCGGACGTCAGCGCTCGAGCCGCATCATATGTCGGCGAGAACCGGCCATGCCGGCCTCTTTGAAACCCCGCGCCGCAAACATCTCGCGAAAGCCCATGAAACGATAACTCGGCGACGCCTCGGCCACCGGATAGGCCTCAATGAGGCGCGCTCCCTCGGCGAAGGCATGGTCAATGGCCGCATCGAGCAAGGCCGAAGCAAGGCCGCCGCCGCGCAAAACCCTCGGCACATAGAAGCAGACGACCGACCATACGCCCGTCTCGCTGTCATCCTGCTGCTTTGAAAGCCTGCGATAGGTCTCGCGTGGCGCGACCGAGCACCAGCCGACGGTCTTGCCGTCGATCTCGGCGAGGATGCCGACCGGCGTGCCGGCATCGACGAGCGCCGTCATTTGACGCTTCTTCTCATCGTTCTGGATGTGCTCGCGGCCCGAGTGCCGCCAGGCCATGCACCAGCAATATTTTGGCGCACCCGGCTGCTCGAACAAAGTCTCGAAATTGCCGCGTGTTGCCCGCGTCACCTCGGTGAAACGAATATTGGCAACATCAAACTTTTCTGGCGGCGAGGCGTTCGAGCGTTTTGGCATCCGACAGTTCCTTCACGGCGTCCTTGCCGATCCAGCGTACGGTCTTGTCCGGGGAGCCGGCGAATTTCTGCGCCAGGGCCAGGGCAGGGGCGTGCAGGTTCATCGAGCGCTTGCCGATCTGCCGCAGCGCCCAATTGACCGCTTTCCTGACGAAGTTGCGCTCATCGCCGGCATGGGCTTCGATCAAAGGCAGATAGGACAGGAACGTTGAATCCGGCTCCTTTTTCAAATGCACGGCTGCCCAAGCCAGCATGGCAAAGGCCGTGCGGCGGACGAATTCGCGCTCGTCGGCCGCGAAGTCCTCGATCAGCTGGCGCCAGAACAGCGTATCGACGAACAGGTCGGAGACAGTATCGACGATCTCCCAGGAATCGAAATCGCCGGCCCAGCGGCGGCATTCCTCGATGGTGATCTTCTTCGGTTCGCCGGTGAAAGCCGCCATCAGCCGCGCTTCGCGAATGCCACTGGCCCACAGCGCCAGGGACCGCTCATGGTTGCGCTTCAGCTTGCGCGCCAATGGCCGCAAATCCGCATTGCCGACGCCGAGCGCGGTCGCGATGTTGATGCCGAACCGCGCCATGCCGGCGCGGTTTTCCTCGGTGCCGATCGAACGCAGATGCGCGACGATGTCCTGCGCCGTCCAGCCTGGAGCGGGCAGGGCCATGGTCATCTACTTCTCCAGCCGCGCCAGCAGCGAGGACGTGTCCCAGCGCTTGCCGCCCATTGCCTGCACATCCTTGTAGAACTGGTCGACAAGCGCCGTCACTGGCAGCCTGGCACCGTTGCGGTCGGCCTCCGCCAGGCAGATGCCGAGGTCCTTGCGCATCCAGTCGACGGCGAAGCCGAAATCATACTTGCCGGCATTCATCGTCTTGTGCCGGTTTTCCATCTGCCAGGAACCGGCGGCACCCTTGGAAATCACCTCGATCACCTTCTCGATGTCGAGCCCGGCCCTCTTGCCGAAATGGATGCCTTCCGACAGTCCCTGCACCAGTCCGGCGATGCAGATCTGGTTGATCATCTTGGTCAGCTGGCCAGCGCCCGCCGACCCCATCAGCCCGACCATGCGGGCATAGGCATCGATGACGGGCCTCGCCTTGTCGAAGGCAGCCTGGTCGCCACCGACCATGACGGTCAGCACGCCGTTCTCGGCGCCGGCCTGACCACCGGAAACCGGCGCATCGAGAAATGAAAACCCGCCCGCTTGCGCGGCTTGCGCCAATTCGCGCGCGACCTCGGCCGAGGCCGTGGTGTTGTCGATGAAGACCGAGCCTTTCTTCATCGATTTGAAGGCGCCTTCCGGACCTGTCGTTACCGAGCGCAGATCGTCGTCATTGCCGACGCAGGAAAAGACAAAGTCCTTGTCCTTGGCTGCCTCTGCCGGCGTCACAGCAAGGCTGCCGCCATGCTGGCCAACCCATTGCTCGGCCTTGGCCTTGGTGCGGTTGTAGACGGTGACCTCGTGGCCGCCCTTGTTCGCGAGATGTGCGGCCATGGGGTAGCCCATAACGCCAAGACCGAGAAATGCCACAGATGCCATGAACTTGCCCTTCAGACGGAAACGAAAATGCTGCGCAAGCTCTAGGCCCTGCGCTCATTTCGTCAAGACGCCTGTGGTCCGATCGACTGGTACAGCCGAGAACGGGTCAGCGTTTCAGGTGGATGGTGATCCGGCGCTCGATCCATTCGATCGCATGGCGCAACAACTCGACCATCACAAGGTACACCAGGGCGACCCAGATATAGGCCTGGATGTCGAAGGAATTGGCGAAGGCGAGTTTTGCATTGCCCATCAGGTCATAGACGGTGATGATGGCGACGATTGCCGAAGCTTTGACCATCAGGATCAGCTCATTGCCGTAAGGCCGCAAGGCGACGATCAGGGCTTGCGGCAGGATGATCTTGCGCAGCGTCTGCAGTTTGTGCAGGCCGAGCGAGGCAGCCCCTTCCCATTGGCCCCTCGGCACGCTTTCGATGGCGCCGCGCAGGATCTCGGCCTGGTAGGCGGCGGTGTTGAGCGCAAAGGCGAAGACGCCGCAGTTGAAGGCGTCCTTGAAAAAATCCCAGAGCCCGATCATCTGGAGTTCCGGTCTGAACGACCCCAACCCGTAATAGACCAGAAACGTCTGAACCAGCAGCGGCGTGCCCCGGAAGAAATAGACGTAACAATAGGCAAGACCGGACAGGATCCGGTTCCTGGACATACGCCCATAAGCAACAGGCACCGACAGGACGGCGCCAAGCACCATCGAGATGGCGACAAGCGACAGGGTGACGCCAAGTCCGCGCAGATAGGCCGGCGCATATTTGCCGAAGAAGGGTGCGTTCCAGGCAAAGAAGAGGTAGGCGACGATGCCGAGGCCAAAGCCTATCCACAGGCAGACCAGCGCATAGCCGACGATTCGCCTTCGCGGCCAACCGCGGGCTCGCGGTGGTGGCCGTTCGACCATGGTGGCTGTGGCGCTCATCGTTGTGCCTCCCGTTTGCCAAGCGAGCGCAAAATGGCGCTGGTGGCGAAGGATGACACGACGGCCAGACCGAGAAAGACGAGCGCCGCCACGCCGTAAAACAGGAAGGAATGCTTGGTCACGCGAGCGGCGACGCCAGCATTGCGCAACGTCTCCGCGAGACCGACGACCGACACCAGAGAGGTGTCCTTCAACAGGCTGAGCCAGCAATTCTCGAGGCCGGGAAACGCAATGCGCAACAGCTGCGGCACGATCACCTTGCGCATGGTGAGCCCGTAGGAAAGACCGATGGCATAGCCACCCTCATACTGGCCTTTCGGAATGGCGCGGAAGGCCGACAGGAAAACCTCGCTGGCGTAGGATGAGAAGATCAGCGCGAGCACGATCATGCCGGCGACGAAGCTGTTGACATCGATGGTCGCTTCGGGGCGGAAATATCGGATGAGGTGCTGCAGCAGGATCGGCATGCCGAAGAAGAACAGGAAAAGCGTCACCAGCTCCGGCAGGCCGCGAAACACCGTGGTGTAGATATTGGCGGCGAGGCGCAGCGAGGGCTCTTCGGATTGCTTGCCGAGCGCAATGAAAAAGCCAATCGTCAGACCAATCGGAAGCGTCGCCAGCGCGAGCAGAACCGTTACAATGACGCCATAGGCAATATCGTCACTCCAGCCATCAGGTCCCCAACTGAGAAGTGTCCATATGCTTTGGGCTGGCATTGACGGATCTTATCTCCACGGCATTTCCGAGACGAATAGAAAGACGGCGGGGAATTTCCCCGCCGTCTTGATCTTGTCTATCAGGACTCGGCGCCGTAGACGTCGAACTTGAAGTACTTGTCGTTGATTTCCTTGTATTTTCCATTGGCGCGGATGGCGTCGATGGCCTCATTGAGCTTGTTGACCAGGTCGGTCTCGCCCTTGCGAACGGCAATGCCGGCGCCCGGCCCGAAGATCTCGACCGGTTGCGGCGACGGCTGGCCGAGAATCTTGCAGCAGGCGCCATCAGGCGAATCCAGCCACTGCTGCAGCACGACAATATCGTCCTCGATGGCGTCGAGACGACCATTGGCAAGATCAGCCTGCTCCTCGGGGCTGCTCGGATAGCCCTTCACGGTGCTGTCGGTGTAGGTCTTCGAGGCATAGTTGAAATGGGTGGTCGTCGTGGCGACACCGATGGTCTTGCCGGCGAGATCTGCCTTGGTCACGCCCTTCAGCGTCGAATCTTTCGGCACGGCGAGCGCCGACGGCGTGTTGTAGTATTTATGCGAGAAGTCGACCTTCTCCTTGCGTTCCGGCGTGATCGACATCGAAGCGACGATGGCGTCGAACTTGCCGGCCTGAAGCGCCGGGATGATGCCGTCCCAATCCTGGGCGACGAAGGTGCACTTGACCTTCATCTGATCGCAAAGCGCCTGGGCGATGTCGATGTCGAAGCCGACGAGCTTGCCGTCGGAGGTCAGGTTGTTGAAAGGGGGATAGGCGCCTTCGGTGCCGATCCGCAGGGTCTTCTCCTGGGCCTGGGCGACGCCGAGCGTCAGCAGCGCAGCCGATGCGGCGAGCGCGATACGCAGTGCAATACGCATGATAGTCCTCTCTTTATGGTCCCGGCCGTCGTTCCGAAACGGCTCTGTGGGGCGGTGCTTTTTGACCGCCCGCTGAGGCGATACTCCCACTCTTTCCAAGAAAAAAGCAACTGCAAAACCACCGAAATCGGTAATGGGGTTCTGCCGTTAGGTTAGTTCTCAAGCAACGAGGCCGGTGGTGCGCTCGATGAAGTCGACTATCGATTTTACGTCGTCGAGGTCGAATACCGGCAGGCTCTCGTCGGTGACGGCGAAGTCCGCGGCGATGGCGACAATATTGGGATCGCCCGCTGAAAGCGGCGTCCGCTCCTTCGCCTCCAGGCGCCGGGTTTCGATCTTGCGGTGGGATTCGCGCTTGTAGCCTTCCACCAGCACGATGTCGCATAGGGCGAGCCGCGAGAGGATCCCCTCCAGCGGCGGCTCATCCTCGCCACGCAATTCGTGCATCAGCGCCCAGCGATTGCCGGACACGATCGCCACCTCGGTGGCGCCGGCCTGCCGATGGCGGAAGCTGTCGGCGCCCGGCTTGTCGATGTCGAAATCATGATGGGCATGCTTGACGGTCGAGACCTTCCAGCCGCGCCGCACAAGCTCGGCGACCAGCTTTTCGGTCAGTGTGGTCTTGCCGGAGTTTTTCCAGCCGGTGATGCCGAAGATGTTCATGGTGTCATGCTCTGCAACAGGCGCCCGGCTTGGGCAAGGTCGTCCGGCACATTGATGTTGAAGAAAGGATCGAGCCCCGCCGATTGCAGGACCGGGAATTCCACCTCGACATGGCCGTGGCGCTCGATGAAGGTCGAAACCCGCCTGTTGTCCTCATCGACCAGGAAATGCCACAAGGCGTCGCGGCAATCGGTCGGCCACAGCGCGAAGGTCGGGTGCCGCCGGCCGGCCGAGGAAGCGACGGCTATCGAACCGGGATGTTGGCCGGCCGCAGCCGCCAGGCGGTCGACGAGATCAAGCGGCAGGAAGGGCGTGTCGCCGGCAGCGGTAACGATTGCCTTGCAAGGCGTGCCGGCAGCGGCCCATTCGAGGCCTGTCAGAATGCCGGCGAGCGGCCCGGCAAAGCCTTCGACGCTGTCGGCAAGCACGGGCAACCCGAAACGGGCAAAGCGCTCGGGATCGCCATTGGCGCTCAGCGCCAGGGTTTCGATCTGCGGGGCAAAGCGCGACAGGACCTGGTCAAGCACGCTGCCGCCGCCAAGCGGCAACAAGCTCTTGTCGCCGCCTCCCATCCGCCTTGACTGGCCACCGGCCAGAATGATCCCTGCTATATGTCGCCTCATGCATCGAGCCTGTACGCCAGCCGCTGGAAATCACAAGGCCCGGCTACATTCCATCCGGCGCCATGGCCGGCCCGGTGGTTTCGGCGACGATCCTTCGCCGGCCGACCACCCGCTCGCGATAGAGCGCATAGAGACCCGAGCCGACGACGATTGTTGCGCCGACGATCATCGGCATGTCCGGTATGTCGCCGAAGACGATCAAGCCAAGCAGGATGGACCAGAGGAGCGCCGTGTAGCGGAACGGCGCGATGAAGGAGATTTCGCCCGAGCGCATCGCCATGATGATGAACTGATAGCCGATGAGCACGAGCACCGCCGCCAGCGCCAGCAGCATCGTGCTCTTGCCGGTCATCGGCGTCCAGCCACCCATCGGCGACAACAGCACCGCGCCGACAACGGTCATTGCCAGTGCGGTGGCGGTCGAGACCAGCATCGTCGGTATGGTCTGGGGGATGCGCTTGGTGGCGAGATCACGCACGGTGCAGCATGCGACGCTGGCCAGCGCCCAAAGGGAATATAGGCTGAAGCCGTCGAAGCCCGGCCGGACGATGACCATCACGCCGGCAAAACCGATGGCGATCGCCAGCCAGCGCCGCCAGCCGACCGCTTCGCCGAAAAACAGCGCGGCACCCATCGTCACCGCCAGCGGCAGCGCCTGAAGAACGGCTGACACACTGCCGATCGGCAAATGGGCAAGCGCCACCAGGAAGGACACGGTGCCGCCTGCTTCGCCCAGGACGCGGATTGCCACCAGCGGCTGCAGCATCAGGCGCGGCCGCAAAAGCGCGCCACGCTGCCAGGCCAGCAGGCCGACGAAGAGCGAGGCAAATGCCCCTCTGATCAGCATGACCTGCGCCATGTTCATCGATTGCGAAGAGTATTTGGTGATGGCGTCGTTGAGCGTGAAGCCAACCATCGCCACCATCATGAACAACGCGCCGCGAAGATTTGGTGAAAGGGGCAAGACATCTACCGGTTGCTTGGGCAAGCAAGCCTGTAACAGCCCGCCGCGAAACAGCAATGGCAAAGGGCTGGGCCAGGACCGGGCCATCCGGCATCGCCGGCGTGAAATCACGTCCTGAATTCGGCACGAATCTGTCCGGGAGGCGGCTCCGCCTCCCGGAAGCTGTACAGCCTCGGCGATGTCTATTTCTTCGGCGTCAGTATCTCGGTGCCGTTGCCTTCCTTGCCGGCGATGGTCCACAGACCATGCAGCGACCCGTCATCCTCGACCTTGTAGACGACGAGGCCGATATCCTTGCCCATCACATAGCCCGCGGAGAATGCGTCGTCGTTGCGCATGCAGATGCCGTCCGAGGATGAACCACCCGTCTCCCAGTGGATCGTGCAGGTCGTCCCGCTGGTCAGCGTGATGGTGGCTTCGCCGCCATAGGCCGAGCCATCGAAGTTGGTGCCGGCGACGGTATAGGTGCCGCCGATCGACTGGGCCGCCGCGGGCAGGGCCGTGAAGCCAAGCAATGCAAGAGAAAGAATGAGTTTGCGCATGACGTGTCCCCCTATCAGCGAAGAGCCGCTTCGGACGAAAGGCTAGGCCGGAACAAGCTGGCCGTAAATCCGGCGGCGGTAGGCGAACAAGACTTTTTCTGGGGTGTGATCCGAAATACTCACTGTCCCTTGAGACTGTCGGCAATGGCGCCGACGAGCGGGTCGTATTTTGCCTTCAGGGCCGGCGGATACTCGATCCAGACCGTGCGGATGACGCCATCCCTGCCGAACAGGCGCCGCTCGTAAAAGATCTTTCCATCCTTCATGCCCGACAGCACCGCCCAGTTCTTGCCGACCTTGCTGTAGGTGACGGTGTAGCCAGGTTCCTTGCTTGCCCTTTCATCGGCGACAAAGCCTTTCGGCGTGTCGTCGTCGACGTTGAGGATGCCGGAGCAGGTCAGGCTGGCGCCATCCGCGCTCAGCCAAACCTGTCCGTCGCCATTGTCGGGTTCAGGCTGACGATCGGTGAAAATCTCGTCGGGAAAGGTGCAGACCGTGCCGAAGCGCTCGTTCACATAGGTGGAAGGTGCGGCGGCGGCACTGGTCGCCGCAATGATAACGACAGTTGCCAGGAACGAAGAATGTCGCCGCATGCTCGCCTCGAAGCCAATAGAGCCAGAGCGATGTTGCATGAATTTTCGAAAAAATCAGCCGCCAGTGACGCTCATATGCCGTGACACCGATGGACGGCTGGTACGGCGGTCGATGATGAAGTCATGGCCTTTCGGCTTGCGGCCGATGGCCTCGTCGATCGCGTCGGCGACCAGCTCATTGCCTTCGGACGCGCGCAAGGGCGCGCGCAGGTCGGCCGCATCTTCCTGGCCGAGGCACATATAGAGCGTGCCGGTGCAGGTCAGCCGGACGCGGTTGCAGCTTTCGCAGAAATTATGCGTCATCGGCGTGATGAAGCCGAGCTTGCCGCCGGTCTCGGCGACGTGGACATAGCGGGCAGGGCCGCCGGTCTTGAGGGGAATGTCGGTCAGCGTGAACTGGCGCTCCAGCGAAGCGCGCAGCAGCGACAGCGGCAGATACTGGTCGGTGCGGTCGGCGTCGATCTCACCCATCGGCATGGTTTCGATGACGGTGAGGTCCATGCCGCGGCCATGCGCCCAGCGCATCATGTCGGGCAGTTCGGCGTCGTTGAAATCCTTCAGTGCCACCGCGTTGAGCTTGACCTTTAGCCCGGCCGCCTGAGCGGCATCGATGCCATCCATGACCTTGCCGAGGTGACCCCAGCGGGTGATCTGGTGGAACTTGTCGGCGTCGAGCGTGTCGAGCGAGACGTTGATGCGCTTGACGCCGCAATCGGCGAGTTCGGCGGCGAAGCGCGACAGCTGCGACCCGTTGGTGGTCAGCGTCAGTTCCTCCAGCGCGCCGCTCTCGAGGTGGCGCGACAGCTGGCGCACCAGATGCATGATGTTCTTGCGCACCAGCGGCTCACCGCCAGTGAGGCGCAGCCTTTTGACACCTTTTTCTATGAAGACGGTGCAGAGCCGGTCCAGCTCTTCCAGCGACAGCAGGTCCTTCTTCGGCAGGAAGGTCATGTCCTCGGCCATGCAATAGGTGCAACGAAAATCGCAGCGGTCGGTGACCGACACGCGCAGGTAATTGATCGTGCGACCGAAGGGGTCGATCATGTCCATGCTTCAAGCGCTTCCCGTGAGGCGGCTTCGTTATATACTGCTATGTGATACGAAGCGGCCGGCCATTCAAGATACCGCGTCTCGATCTTTGGTAACATCCCGGAGCCGACACCGTGTGTCGGTCGGCATCATCAGGACTTTTCCCCTTTCGCGAAGCGGCGTAGGGAAGGGCAATCGATACGGGATCAAACAGCATGACCGCACCAAAAGAACTCAGGGTCTCCAAGGACCGCAAACTGCTGTCGGTCACCTTTCCCAATCACCAGCCATTCGAACTGCCGGCGGAGTTGTTGCGCGTTGCCTCGCCATCGGCCGAGGTGCAGGGTCATTCACCCGACCAGCGGGTGACGGTTCCTGGCAAGCGCAATGTGGCCATCCTGAAGATCGAGCCGGTCGGCAACTATGCGGTGCGCATCACCTTCGATGATTTCCATGACACCGGCATTTTCACCTGGAAGTACCTGCACACGCTCGGCCACGAGAAGGATGAGCGCTGGAATGCCTATCTGGCGGAGCTTGCGGAAAAAGGCTTGAGCCGGGAGCGTTAGAGCGATTCACGAAGTCGACGAGATTCCCGATTTGTCGATATCGGGATTTCAAGGCGATGGCTGGAAGGCAGGCCGACGCGTCGGACGGAACGCTGCATAGTTGAAGGCGCTCGCTCCCGTCGTGCTGCTGCGCGTATGCGCAACGAGGTTTCGAGACCGGGCGCCGATTAACCCAGACATTCAAAGAGACTAGGGTGCGTGCAGGTAAATTCTTCGTTACCCTGTGTTTTGTTTTACGGCAATGTAATACTTTCTTAAAGACGCTAGCCTTGGGAGGGGTACTATGGCTGTCAAAACGCACATCGTTCTTCGTGGAAGTAAACGAGCAAAGGACCCGGATGCAAGACGGGTCGGCGAAATCGATCCCAAGCAAAGGATCTCGGTCACCATCGGCCTTTCCGGCCCCAAGCTTCCAGATTCGAGCGACTATATTGACCAAACTTTGACGCCTGCGGAGTTGGCGGAGAAATTTGGAGCCCGAAAGCAGGATGCCGAGAAGGTCGCGACATCGCTCAGGAAATATGGCCTTGCAGTGGACTCAGTTTCGCTGGCGACACGCAGCATGACCGTTAGCGGAACGGCAGCTGCCATGGAGGCGGCCTTCAAGCCTGGCTTGGCCATAATGCGGTCGCCGGACCAGGGCGAGTATCGTGGCAGGCAAGGCACGCTGCAGATCCCAGCCGAACTCAAGGGCATTGTAACGGGCATTTTTGGACTCGATCAGAGGCAGATGGCGCGTCGCAAATCACCGGCCGCCGCAGCGATCCCCGATGCAACCCTTCTTCCGTTGAAGCCGACAGATATCGAACGGCGCTACAACTTTCCCCCGGGCGATGGTGCGGGCCAGAGCATCGCAATCGCCGAGTTCGGTGGTGGCTATTTCGCTGACGATTTGATCGCCTACTGTGGCAAGTTCAAACGGCCAGTGGCCAACGTTCAAACCGTACCTGTCGATGCTCCCGCCTATACCCTGCAGCAGATTCTTGCGCTACCTCCGAAGAAGCGAAAGGAGCAGTTGGACACCAGTATCGAGGTGATGATGGATGTCGAGATCATCGCCGGTTTGTGCCCCAAAGCGAATATTTCTGTTTATTTTTCGACCTTTGATCAGGGTGGGTGGGTGGACCTCCTCAACGCAGTAATTACCGCGAATCCGGCCGTGCTGTCGATTAGTTGGGGACTCGCCGAAGACGACAGTGGTTGGTCGGCAAATGCAATCAACGCCATTGCCGATAGGTTGAACGCGGCTCGGCTGCTGGGCATCACCGTATGCGTCTCGTCGGGAGACGACGGTTCGGGTGACCAGATCGACGACGGCAATGCACATGTCGACTTTCCTGCCTGCAGCCCGTTCGTGTTGGGGGTAGGTGGGACTATGTTGAAGGCTGCGGGCGCCGACGTGAAAGAGGTAACTTGGTGGGAAACGCCAGGTCGCAGGACCAACAGTGGCGGTGGCGCGACGGGAGGCGGCGTGAGTACGCTTTTCCCTCGCCCAGCTTGGCAAGATGTTCACGTCGTTTCTCTGAACCATGGCAGCATCGATGGCCGAGTGGTGCCCGATGTGTCGGCGCTGGCGGGAGAGCCATTCTATGACCTGATATTCCTTGGAAAACCGCAGCCGAGTGGCGGCACCAGTGCGTCTGCGCCACTGTGGGCAGCGCTGATCGCGCGAATCTATACCCAGTTGCCGCAAAGCAAACGGCATCGTTTCCTGACCCCAATGCTTTACAAGAACGGCGAAACGGGCAAGCCTATCGGCAAGATTTCCTCGCGCGATGTTGCCTCAGGCAACAATACGTCCAATCCCCAACCGGGCAAGGGTTACAAGGCCGGGCCTGGGTTCGACGCCGTCACAGGTTGGGGAGTCCCTGATGGCGTCAGTCTTCTAAATTCGTTGCAGGCAATCTGACCAGCGGCTTTCCTTGCGTGACAGTCGGTTGTTCTCAGGATGGCGTTTCGGTGAATGCGCAATGTCGCTTGCGGCAGATGGCTCGCTTTGGGTAAGCCGTGATGGCAAGGAAGGCGTTGCGTGCGGGATGCCGTCAATCGCAAAATTCTCCGCCTAACTCGTCGCCGTCGCCAAACGTCATGGATGTCGTCAAAACGTCATCGATGTGGAGTAGCGCCGACAAAGGTTCGGAGACGAAAAAGATGTCGCTCATCACCACGGTCGAACAGCTCGAAGCACTCTATGGCGTTCCAGGCGAAGCCTCGCTGGTCAAGGAACTTGACCACGTTATTCCCGAATATGCCGCCTTCATCGAGGCTTCGCCCTTTGTCGCGCTGGCCACCAGCGGCCCAGAGGGGCTGGACTGTTCGCCGCGCGGCGATCTCGCCGGCTTTGTGCGTATCGTCGATCCGAGGACGCTGATGATGCCGGACCGGCGCGGCAACAATCGCGCCGATTCGCTGCGAAACATCATCCGGGATCCGCGTGTCGGCCTCTTGTTCCTGGTGCCGGGCTCCGGCACGACGCTGCGTATCAACGGCCGGGCCCATATCACCACGGACGCCACACTTTGCGCGTCCTTCATGGTGGACGGCAAGGCGGCGCGGTCGGTGACCGTCATCGATTTCGATTCGGTCTATTTCCAGTGCGCCCGTGCCATTGTCCGCTCCGAGCTTTGGAACCCGGCCAAACATGTCGACCCGAAATCGCTGCCGACACCCGGACAGATCCTGGAAATCACCAGCCGCAAGAACATCGACGGCGAAACCTATGACAAGGAATGGCCGGAGCGGGCGAAGAAGACGATGTGGTGAGCGGACGCCTAGCCGAAACGGCGCTCAGGCTTCCTTGAGAACCTCATAGATCTTGCGCATCTGCTCGCCGATCATGTCGCACTGTTCCGGTGTCGACTGGCTCATCGCCTTCTCGATCAGCGCCATATGCACTTTCAGCGCCTGCATCAGCAGCGCTTCGCCGGCTTCGGTCAAGGCGAGCCGCAAGATGCGCTTGTCCTTCTCGTCGCCTTCGCGGCGCAGCAGGCCGCGCGTCTCCAGCTGCGGCAGCAGCATGGTGATGTTGGAGCGGCCGACGAGCAGCTTGCGGGCAAGGTCGTGCTGCGACATGCCGGGATGGCGGTAGAGGTTCATCAGCACGTCGAGCTGCGCCGGCTTCAGGTCCAGCGGCGCAAGTTTCACCGCCAACGTGCGCTCCAGCACATGGCAGGCGCGCGCCACCGCGACCCAGTTGCGAAAACGCGGGTTGTCCCAGGGTAGCTCTTGTTTATTGTTCATCTTTGAACTATTATGTTCATGCTTGAACGTATGGATGGATTCTCACTATGGCATCAATCGGGCTGAAGGTCATCCGCAGCGTATTTGGTGCTGCCGAACATATTGCGCCGCGCATCACCGGGCGCGCGGCGTTCGAACTGTTCTGCCGTACGCCGAGCACCAAGACGCTGACCGACGGTGAGCGCCGCGCCATCGGCCGAGCCGCGGAGTTCATGACCGAGGCGCGCCATCATCGGCTGAAGACCAAGACCGGCTGCGTCATGGTGCACGAATTCCGGCCGGAGCCGGGCAGGGCCGCTCTTGGCACTGTGCTTGTCGTTCATGGCTGGCGTTCGCGCACCGAATACATGCGCGCCTTGATCGAGGGCTATCGCGCGGCCGGCTACAGGGTCGTTTCGCTTGACCTGCCGGGCCATGGCCATTCGCAGGGCCGACACCTGAACATGGTCAACGCGGTTGACGCGGTGCGAGTTGCCGGCGAATGGTTCGGCCCGTTTGTTGCGGCGGTGGGCCATTCTTTCGGCGGCGCCGTTGCCGCCAATGCCATTGCCGGTTCGGTCAAGAACATTCCGCCGCTGGCGGCTGGACGGCTTGTGCTGATCGCAGCGCCAAGCTCCTTGCCGGCGATCTTCGCCGACTTCAGCCGCATGCTCAATGTCGGGCCGCGCTCGCAGGTCGCGATGGCGGACCGTGTCCAACATTTGTCCGGCCGGCCGCTGCATGAATTCACCGGCGACCGCCAGCTCGCCCAGGCGCCGGTGCCGACGCTGGTGATCCACGCGCCGGACGATCGCGAAGTGCCGGCCGAGCACGCGAAACGCTACGCTGGGGCCGGCGGCCATGTGCGGCTGCACTGGGCCGATGGGCTCGGCCACCGCCGCATTCTTGCGGACAAGGGCGTGGTCGAACGCGCCGTTGCCTTCGTCGCGGAGCACCGTGAGCCGTCGCTGCTGCATTGAGACGCAGTCCGGTTACTTCTTCTTCTCGCCGGGCTCGACAGGCAGTCCGGCCGCCTTCCAGGCGGTGTAGCCGCCAAGGATGTGCTTGACCGGGGACAGGCCCATATCCTGCGCCGTCTTGGTGGCCAGCGCCGAGCGCCAGCCGCCGGCGCAGAAGAAAACAAAACTCTTGCCCGAGGCAAAGAACGGCTTGTGATAGGGGCTTTCGGGATCGATCCAGAATTCCAGCATGCCGCGTGTGACATGTTTGGCGCCGGGTATTTTTCCGTCGCGCTCCACCTCGCGCGGATCGCGCAGGTCGACGAAGATCGTGCCTTCGTCATCGAGCAGCCCTGCGGCTTCCTCCGGTGAAACCACTTCGATCTCGGCGTTGGCCTCGTCCAGCAGTTCGCGATACCCCTTTTTCACAGACTTATCCTCCCGAACGCGCTTTTGGCTGGCTGTCTGAAGCGCGTCGCGCTTCAGGTCTTTGTTTTATGCATGTCGTTCTCCCAAAACCGAGATCACTTTTGGGCGACATGCATTGAATCTCCACCACAATGGCCGGCGTTTGTCACGCTCTGTCGGTGCCCCCCAGCGTCTGCCAAGCAGCCATCGCGCCAGTGACCGTCGCCATCAGCGCGGTGCACGAAGCGCCGTCGCGCGCCTGGATCGACATGCCGTGCTGCACCGTGGCGTAGAAGGTCGCTACGGCACCGCAATCGAAGTCGGCAGGCAATTCGCCTTCGGCAACAGCCCGCTCAAGGCGCTTCTGCAAAGCAGAATGGTTCTCGGCGCGGCGGCGGCGCAGGTCAGCGCAGATCGGGCCACTCGTTGAATCCTGATGCAGCGCGCCAAGCGTGATCAGGCAGCCTTGCGGACGATCGGTCTGCGAATAGGCCTTCGCGGTGCGGCTCAAGAAGAGCTCGATCGCCAGGCGCGCGGTCGGCGCCTCGTCCAGCGCCTGCCAGATGTCCGGGCCCTCGACGCGCGAATAGAAATCCGTAGCCTCGAGGAACAGCGCCTCCTTGCTACCGTAGGCGGCGTAAAGGCTGGGCGAATTGATGCCCATCGCGGCGGCAAGGTCGCTTATCGACGCGCCTTCGTAACCCTTGGCCCAAAACACGTCCATCGCGCGCCGCAAGGCTGCGGTTCGATCGAAGGTGCGGGGACGGCCTCTTTCCGACATGACTCTCTTTTCTGTGTTGATCGATACATAAATCAGTTGACGTCGCCGGACAAGCCTGACAGGTATTTATGTATCAATCACTACATAAATGGAGAAACAGATGTCCACCAGCAATTTGAACGGCAAGGCGGCGCTCGTTACCGGCGGCAGCCGCGGCATCGGGGCGGCGATCGCGCGAAGGCTCGCAGCCGATGGCGCCGATGTTGCCTTGACCTATGTGCATGGCGAGGAACAGGCCCGCTCGGTCGTCGCCGAGATAGAAGCCAAGGGCGGCCGCGCCATCGCGATCAAGGCCGACAACCGCGATGCCGAAGCAATAGACAAGGCCGTTGATGACGCCGTGGCTGCATTCGGCCGGCTCGACATCCTGGTCAACAGCGCCGGCATCTGGCGCGCGGCACCCATCGATACATTGTCGTTAGCCGACTTCGACGAGACCATGGCGGTCAATCTGAGGGCTCCGTTCATCGCCTCCAAAGCGGCAGCCGCGCATATGGGCGAGGGCGGCAGGATCATCTCGATCGGCAGCAATCTCGCCGAACGCGTCACCGACACCAGCCTCGGCGCCTATTCCGCCAGCAAGGCGGCGCTGGTCGGTTTGACCAAGGCTCTGGCGCGCGACCTCGGTCCGCGCGGCATCACCGCCAACGTCGTCCATCCCGGCTCGACCGATACTGACATGAACCCGGCGGATGGGCCGCATGCCGAACACCAGCGCCAGAAGATGGCGACGCCGCGATTCGGCAAGGCCGATGACATCGCCGGCATGGTTGCCTGGCTTGCCGGTCCGGAGGGACGTTTCGTGACCGGTGCCGCATTGACCATCAACGGCGGCGCCAACGCCTGATTTTTGAGGAGTTCTTCGGGCTGGAGCGAAACACCCGCGCTCCAGCCGTCACGATGTTGTGAAACCGTTCTGCAACAGGCTTTCCGAAATTTATGAAAGCTTAACGAAATCGGTATGAATCGGTATAGTCGCGCCTTACATCCGCCATGCGGTGAGCGAGACGGTCTAGCGTGCGGAACGGGAACCGGTTGCGGCCGGAGCGGGTGATCCATGAAATTCCTCGGTAAAAAAGCAACCGCGATGCCGCTTGTGGCGATCGCGGCAACGCTCGCCCTCGGCGCGCCTCAGGCAGGCGCGCAAGGGCTCTTCGACATGCTGTTCGGCGGCGGCATCAGGCATCAGCCGCAAGGCGAGTTTCCGCCTCCACCACCAAAGCACAGACCCAAAGCGCCGGCCGGTGGCGGCGGCGGTGGCGGCGTAAAGATCAGCAGCCCGTCCTACTACACCTACAAGGCCGACAAGCTGGTGCGCGTCGACTTCTCGACGCTGTCCGCGGCGCCGCAGCCCGCGACGGCGCAGGACGCCGCGTTTGTTCCGTCGGCAACGGGGGCTGCTTTCCACGAAGCCATTGCCGGTCTCAGCGACTATGAGCTCTATGCAGAGCCCGACATCGCCAAGGCATTGATCGCCTACTACTCAGCCAATCCGGATTTCATCTGGGTGAACGGAACCAGCCCCAACAACCGCGCCCAGGATGCGGTGCGGGTGCTCGGCGAGGCCGCGAGCTATGGCCTGACGCCCGCCGACTACACGGTCGATGTGCCGGCCGCGACTTCGGGCTCAGCGGATGACGCGGCCAAGCTCAGGGAAATCGTGCGCTTCGAGATGGCGCTGTCGGCGCGCGTCTTGCGCTACGCCCACGACGCCCAGAACGGCCGTGTCGAGCCCAACCGGATGACCGGCTACTATGATTTTCCGGCCAAGCCGCTCGACATGGTCGGCGTGCTGAAGACGCTGGCGCATACACAGGAAGTGCGCACCTATCTCGAATCGCGGCATCCGCAGAATGCCGAATATCAGGCGCTGCGCGTCGAGCTGGAATCGCTGCAGGCCAGTGCCGAGAACGAGATCGTCGTCGATCCCAAGCTGCTGCTGAAGCCAGGCCAGACCAGCCCCGAATTGCCGAAGCTGCTGTCGCTGATCGCGCGCAATCTCGATGACGAGATGGGCGGCACCTATGGTGAGGTCCTGTCGCGGCTGGCGACCAGCGAGGTCTACGTCCCCGAGCTCATTCCGCTGATCAAGGCAGTGCAGGTGAAAGAAGGCATGAAGGGCGACGGCGTCATCGGTCCGCGCACCGTCGCCTTGCTGGCCGGCACGTCGAAGGCCGACAGGCTGCTCAAGGTGCAGGTGGCGCTGGAGGAACTGCGCTGGCTGCCTT
Organism: Mesorhizobium sp. AR02; assembly: GCF_024746835.1. Lineage (NCBI taxonomy): Bacteria > Pseudomonadati > Pseudomonadota > Alphaproteobacteria > Hyphomicrobiales > Phyllobacteriaceae > Mesorhizobium > Mesorhizobium sp. AR02. The sequence continues at coordinate 6,640,722 of NZ_CP080531.1, forward strand.
CCGATCTTGGCAGCCCGCGTGTCTTCATCAACCAGCCTGCGTTCACCGCGAGCTACATCGACAATGGCGAGGAAAAGCTGAAGACGCGCGTCGTTGTCGGCCGGGTCACCAACCAGACGGCCTTCTTCTACGACCAGATCAAGCAGGTCGACTTCCATCCCTATTGGGGCGTGCCGCAGTCGATCATCGTCAATGAGATGCTGCCCCGGTTGCGCAGCGATCCCGGTTATCTCGATCGGGCCGGCTACGAGGTGACGGATTCGCGCGGCAAGCGCATTCCGTCGTCGGCAGTCAATTGGGGCGCCTATGGCGCGAACATTCCCTACAGCGTGCGCCAGCAGCCGAGCGAGGCCAATGCGCTGGGCGAACTGAAGATCCTGTTCCCCAACAAGCACGCCATCTACATGCACGACACGCCGCAGAAATCGTTCTTCAAGCAGGACATGCGTGCGCTCAGCCATGGCTGCGTGCGCCTGGAGGATCCGCGCGGCATGGCGGCGGCGGTGCTCGGTACCTCGGTCGACTATGTCGCCGAGAAGCTGAAGCACGGACATGCGACCGAGGATGTGACGCGCAAGATCCCGGTCTATGTCGCCTATTTCACCGCATGGCCCGACATGTCCGGCAAGGTCGAGTATTTCAGCGATGTCTACGACCGCGACTCGCGGCTGAAGCAGGCGCTGGACGCCACCGAGGCGGTACGTTCGCCGTCAAGCTGATAGTCAACCTTGCGAAAACGGGCGGCGGAAACCCGCCTCCCGCCCAGCAATCAGCCAATAGATCAATCCGGCGAAGAGGCCGGCGGCGGCGATGATGCCGATGTCGGCCCATCGCTCCGGATCCATGTCCTCAGCCGAACCCGGCCAGATCAGGAAGAAGCCGCCTGCAGCGGCGGCGGCGCCGAAAAACATGTGCATCAGAAAGTTGCGCAACGAGAAGAACTCGGCGATCAGCGCGAAGATCAGCGTCTGCAGCCCGGTCACGACAATCGTCAGGAAATAAACGAACATGCCGAGCGGCGGCACCACCAGGACCGCGATCGGGCTGACGCCCATGACGTCGAAATACGCCGGCGCGTTGGGCAGGGAACTAAGCGCGGCGTAGATCGCCACGACAGCGACCAGGCCGACGAGGACGGCGACCAGATAGCCGGCAAGCATCATCAGGATGCGCTTCATCACGTGCTTCGCCGTCGCCATGCCCATCCCCCCATGCGGCGCAGTCAACCATTGCAGTCAGCCATCAAAGACAGTCCGGCGCAAGGGCAGCACAGAGCGGGCCCTTTGGCAGGCATTCGTGGATCGCGACGCAGGGCTGATCAGGCGCCGCCGCACAGATGCTCGGAGTCCGGCAGGGCCCAGCTGCCCTTGGCGACGAGGTCGAGGGAATAATAGACCCGGCCGCGGTCGTCGTCTTTGGGGCAATCCCTGGGAATCGCGATCAGGCACATCACGACGGGTTCGCCGACCTTCGAGGCGGCCAGGCCAGGCTCGCGATCATAGGAGACGGCTCCGCCGCCATTGGTAAACGTGGCGGCGCTGCCTCCCTCAGGCGGGGCCGTTTCCAGCGGGTCGTCGCCAAGCCGCGTGGTCAGCGTCTTGATATGCGTGGTCGCGCATTGCCCGACGGCCGAGGGGAGGGGCTGATCGCGGTTACCAGGGTTGCGCGCAGCGGCATCCAGCGCCTTCTTGCCGATCAGCGCGACGTTATAATCCTGCACCCATGACGGCGCATTGCCATAGGTCTGCAAAGCGTTGTTCAGCACGCTGGCGATGCAGGCGATATCGTTCTTGCAGGCATTGCGGTCGGCAATCAGCCCGCGGGCGATCTTGCGCTTGTCGCCGCCGAAGGCCGGCTCGAACCCCTTGTAGGCCTTGGCAACCAGCAGATCGATGGCCGACAGCTGCGGATCGGCGCAGATCGCCTTTTCCGTCGGCAGGCTTGCCTTGGCGCAGTCGAAGGACGGCCCGTCGGCCCGCGCCGGAGCGACGCCAAGGAAGTCCGTGACCAGGATGCTGGCGAAGACGAGCATGACATCGGTTCGAACGGAAAATCGCATGACTGTCCCCAAGCCAACTGGATTGCCCAAGGCGCTGCGCGCCTGACGTGCATATCACACGCCAAGGATGGACAATTTGCGGCAGTCCGATTGGCCATCGAGGCGCTCGGGGAGAAAACAGGTGGACCTGTCGAATGGAGAACCGACGGCCCTATTTGGGTTCGGCCGTCACCGGATCATAGGTGATTTCGACCTTTGCCTTGTCGGACGTGTAGTAGGTAACGACGTAGGCATCTTTGTCCCAGTCGACCTCCTTCACGTAGCGAAAGCCGTCGCGCTGCTCGACCTTGGCGAGAATCTCCGACAGCTTCTTGGCATTTTGCGGCGGCAACGGAGCTTCATCCGCGGCAAAGGCCGGCCCGGCGGCGAGAAGAACGGCGACGCTCGTCGTCAGCAGAAATCTGGACATGGCTTTCCCTCAATTTTCCTGGGACAGAAACTCGCTGGTGCTCCGGTTTGTTCCGTAGCGGGAATGTGGGACCATTCAGTCCATCGACTTGCAGCCGCCCAGAAGAAAAGCCGTCCGCCAAAAAAACACGATGCGCCGCTTCACTATTCGTTGCCATATTGCTGGCGGTTCACTTGGGGGTCCATATGCGCACGCGTCATGTCGTCATGCTTGCACTGTCAGTGCTTTCCATCCCGACCGTTTCCATGCCCGTGCAGAAAGCCAGGGTGCTGGAACCGGAACGCTACACAGTCTACTGCGCTGACGACCGCATCGAGGTATCATTCTGGGATCTTGAGCAGATGAAGGTCCAGAACGGTTCCAACGTCTGCCAGTTCCAGAGCTACACGAGCTACAGCAGCGCCCTGAATTTCGCCCAGAAGAATTTTGGCGGGGAAGGGGCGAGTTGTAGTTGTTAGTTGTGCCGGCCAGGGGGCGAAATTTCAGGAAAGGAAATGGTGGGCGATGCAGGGATTGAACCTGCGACCCCACCCGTGTGAAGGGTGTGCTCTCCCGCTGAGCTAATCGCCCGCTCGTTGCCCGAAGGCCAAGCGAGCCGCGATATAAGGGAGGCCGGCCGGTTAAGTCAAGGCGGTGTCTGGCGTTCTCACGGCGATCAGATTCTTGGCTCTTCGGGCCTGTCGCGAGCAGATGCCGGTCGCTGGCCGTTCAGTGTCCTGCGGCGTTGATCAGCTTCTCCGCCAGTTCCACCGTCAGCGCGTCGAAATGCGAAATCACTGCCGAGGGCTCGAATTCCCGCACATGGCGGTCGGTGTAGCCGAAATCGACCGCCACCACCGGAATGCCGGCGGCCTTGGCGGTGTCGATGTCTGTCTGCGAATCACCAACCATCAGAGCGCGGTGCGGATCGCCGCCGGCCAGCTTGATGGTCTCTATCAGGTGGCGCGGATCGGGTTTGCGGAACGCGAATGTGTCCTGGCCGGCGATCGCCGCGAAATGCCTGGTCAGGCCGAGCGCATCGATCAGCGCCAGCGAGTTGGCCTCGTATTTGTTGGTGCAGATGGCGAGGAGATAGCCCGCCTTCTCGAAGCGCGCGATCGCCTCGATGACACCGGGGTAGGGGCGGGATTTGCCGGGAATGTTGTCGGTGTAGTGATCGAGGAACAGCTTTAGCAGCCGGTCGTGCTCGGCGACGTCGAGCGAGCGCTGCTGGGCGGCGTGCGCCCGCTCTATCATCACGCGGCCGCCATGGCCGACGAAGCGCCTGAAGCCGGCCTCGTCGACGGCAGTGAGTTCGCTGGCGGCCAGACTGTGATTGAGGCTGTCGAGCAAGTCCGGCGCCGTGTCAATCAGCGTTCCGTCGAGGTCGAACACGATGATCGGGCGACTCATGATCCATCCTGCGCAATTTTGTGCATAGGCAGGCGATAGCGGCTGCGGCGCGTCAAGGCAAGCAGAGCGGTGGACCATGTGCCCAAAGGCTTTGACCACGGTCAAAAGCTTTGACCCGGCCGGCAAAAATGCTAGGAGCCCGCAACACTCAGTTTCATGCATGTCGTTTCCCCAAAGCCGAGGTCACTTTTGGGCGACATGTATCAGGTTCCGGGGCAGCAAGCGGGATGGATGCAAGACAGTTGAAAGTCGAGGCCGCGCGGGCCGCCCTTGCCCATGTCACCGACGGCATGCGGCTCGGCATCGGCACCGGCACCACCGCGGAAGAGTTCGTGCGACTGCTCGCCGACAAGGTCGCCACCGGCATGACTGTCATCGGTGTGCCGACGTCGGAGCGCACCGCAGCACTTTGCCGCGAGCTTGGCGTGCCATTGTCGACATTGGAGCAAACGCCCGAGCTCGATCTCACCGTCGACGGCGCCGACGAGGTCGACCCGGAACTGACCCTGATCAAGGGCGGCGGCGGCGCGCTGCTGCGCGAAAAGATCGTGGCCGCGGCCTCGCAACGCATGATCGTCATTGCCGACCGGTCGAAGATGGTCGAGACGCTTGGCCGTTTTCCGCTGCCGATCGAGGTCAACCAGTTCGGCCTGCGCGCCACCGAGATCGCGGTGGCCGCAGCGGCTGCAAATCTCGGCCTTTCCGGTCCGATTACATTGAGGATGACGGGAGGCCAGGCTTTTGTTACAGACGGCGGCCATTTTATCCTCGATGCATCTTTTGGCCGCATTCCGGATACAAGAGCGCTTTCGAATGCTCTCCATGCCATTCCGGGCGTGGTCGAGCATGGTCTTTTCATCGGGCTGGCGTCAGCGGCCATCATCGCCGGCGGCGACGGTATCCAAACCGTCCATGCCGCCCGAAAACCAGGGAGTTCTACCGATCATGATGTTGCATAACCGGGTTCGCGGCCTTTGCGTCGTTCTGGCGGCTTCGGCCGTTTTCGCCTTCTCGTCGCCGGCGTTTTCGCAGGACGTCACAGAATCGCACCTGAAGGCGGCCCGGGCGGCGGTCGCGGCGATCCATGCGACCGACCCGTTCGACAACATTCTGCCGCAGGCGGCGGCCGCGCTCGAATCGCAGCTCATCCAGAAGAACCCGGACATGCAGGAGCTGATCGGCAAGACGATCAACGAAAAGGCGATGGCGCTGGCCGCGCGCCGCGCCGATCTCGAGAAGGAAGCGGCCCTTGCCTATGCGAAGGTGTTTTCCGAAAAGGACCTCAACGACATCGCGGCCTTCTACAGCTCCGACGCCGGCAAGAAGCTGCTCGACAGCGGTCCGACCGTGACGCGTGATCTGGTCAAGGCAGCCGACATCTGGCAAAACGGCGTCGCCCGCGATCTCGCCCAGCAGGTCGGCGAAACGCTGGCCGCGGCTGCCAAGGCAAATGCGCCGGCTGCCCCTGTTACCGCGCCGGCGGACGGCGCTGCCCCTGCTGACGATGCGGCGCCGGCGGATGGCGCCGCCCCCGCGGACGGTTCGGCTCCTGCCGACGGCACGCAGAACTGATTTCATTTTTTCGAGGCGGCGTAGCTGCCTCTGGACCAGAAAGCCCGGCTTTGTCCGGGCTTTTCTTTTGGCGTTTTGCATCCTACCTCTGGCTTGAACTTTCCCTCTCCAGGAGTCCCATCATGGCCGGTTACGACTACGATCTTTTTGTCATCGGCGGCGGCTCGGGCGGGGTGAGGGCGGCGCGCGTTGCCGCGGCACTCGGCAAGCGCGTCGGCATCGCCGAAGAGTACCGTTTTGGCGGCACCTGCGTCATCCGCGGCTGCGTGCCGAAGAAGCTCTATGTCTACGCCTCGCAGTTTCCGGAGCATTTCGCCGACGCGGCCGGCTATGGCTGGACGGTGCCGGAAGCAAGTTTCAACTGGCGCACACTGGTCGCCAACAAGGATCGCGAGATCAGCCGGCTGGAGGCGATCTACAAGAAGAATGTCGAGGGCGCCGGCGGCGAGACCTTCCATTCCCGGGCGATGATCGTCGATCCGCATGTGATCCATCTTCTGGGCGAGGACCGCACCGTCACCGCCGACCAGATCCTCATCGCCACCGGCGGCCGCCCGGCGGCGCACCCGGCACTGCCCGGCCACGAACACTGCATCTTCTCCAACGAGGCTTTCGACCTCAAGGAGCTGCCCAAGGCGATCATGATCGAGGGCGGCGGCTATATCGCGGTCGAGTTCGCCAACATCTTCCACGGCCTCGGCGTCGACACCACGCTGGTCTATCGCGGCAAGGAGATCCTCAGCCGATTCGACATGGATTTGCGCCGCACGCTGCACGAGACCATGGAAAAGAAGGGGATCAAGATACTTTGCCATTCGGTGAGCGAGCGGGTGAGCAAGCGGCCGGACGGCCGGCTCGACGCCCTTCTCACCAGCGGCCAGACGCTGACGGTGGACCAGGTCATGCTGGCCATCGGGCGCATCCCCAACACCGAGAATATGGGCCTGGAAGGCATCGGCATCAAGATGACCGCGGCCGGCGCGATCAAGGTCGACGACTATTCCCGCACCAACATCGACAATATCTGGGCGATCGGCGACGTCACCAACCGCGTGCAGCTGACACCGGTGGCGATCCACGAAGCGATGTGCTTCGTCGAGACGGCATTCAAGGGCAACCCGACCGCGCCCGACCACGATACGATCGCGACGGCGGTCTTCTCACAACCGGAAATCGGTACGGTGGGCCTGTCGGAAGACGAAGCCGTCAAGCGCTTTTCCGATATCGAGATCTACCGCACCAGCTTCCGGCCGATGCGGCATACGCTGTCGGGTCGCGACGAGAAGATGCTGATCAAGCTGGTGGTCGATGGCGCTTCCCGCAAAGTGCTCGGCGCCCACATATTGGGGCCGGATGCCGGCGAGATGGCGCAGCTGCTCGGCATTCCGCTGAAGGCTGGCCTGACCAAGGGTGATTTCGACCGCACAATGGCCGTGCACCCGACCGCGGCGGAAGAACTCGTCACCATGTACAAGCCGACCTACCGCGTGAAGGACGGCCAGCGCATCTGACCTTTCCGTCTGCTGCCAGCGCCTGCCGTAGAGGGAGCATTCAATGTCCGTCACCAACAACTCCGCACCGCTTGATCATGAGTTTGGCCGGCGTGTCGATCAGGTCATCGACACGGCCGTCGAGGAGGGGCGCATCGTCGGCGCCGTGATCCTTGTCGCGAAGCGCGGTGAAATCCTTTACAGTCGCGCCGCCGGCCTTGCCGACCGCGAAGCGAAGAAACCGATGACGCCGGACGCGATCTTCCGGCTTGCGTCGGTCACCAAACCGGTCGTCGCGACCGCAGCACTTGCCCTTCTCGATGCAGGCGTCATCGGCTTTGACGATGCCGTGGCGAAATTCATCCCGGAATTCCGGCCGAAGCTTGCGGATGGCAGCGAACCCGTCATCACCATCCGACAGTTGCTGACGCACACCGCCGGCCTGAGCTACGGCTTCGGCCAGGCGGCCGACGGACCCTACATTCGCGCTGATGTCTCCGACGGTCTCGACCAGCCCGGCCTCTCGATGGCCGAGAATCTCAGCCGCATCGCTTCAGTGCCCCTGTCCTATGCGCCGGGAACGCGCTGGGGCTATTCGGTGGCGATAGATGTGCTGGGCGAGGCCATGGCGAGAGCCTCCGGCGCCTCCTTGCCGGAACTGGTGGATCGCCTGGTCGTTCAGCCGCTCGGCATGCAAGACGCGGCCTTTGCCGTGCGCGATCGATCCCGGCTGGTGACGCCCTACGCCGATGGGCCTGGCAAAGCTGTGGTGATGGGAGAACATCACCGCGTGCCCTTCGGCGACGGTTTCATCTCATACTCGCCCGGCCGTGTCTTCGACCCTGCTTCCTTCGCCTCGGGCGGTACCGGCATGAACGGCACGGCCGGTGATGTCCTCAAGCTGCTCGAGGCGCTGCGTTCGGGCGGCGGGCCAGTCATCCGCCCCGAAACGGCCGCGGCGATGACCACGGACGCGATACCGGGCCTGGAAACCGGCATGCCTGGTTGGAGTTGGGGTCTCGGTTTCAGCATCCTGCGCGACCCACTCGCCGCATCGACGCCGCAGACGGCCGGCGCCTGGCGCTGGGGCGGCGTCTACGGCCATTCCTGGTTCGTCGATCCGGCGTTGGGCCTGACGGTGGTGGCGCTGACGAATACCGCCATCGCCGGCATGACCGGCGCCTTCCCCGAAGCGCTCTGCGACGCCATCTATGGCAGGCAAGCCTAAGCAGGGTAGATCGCCGCCGGCCACAGCCGGCGACGCTGCTGGATCGGTTCTTCGTTTCACGGAAACGACGAACCGATCTATCTTTTGTTGACGCAATTCCGGACGGAAAACCGTTTCACACTTTTCCTGGAATTGCTTAAAGCAGCGTGCCGCGCAAAATGACCAGCGCCACCGAGAAATAGATCACCAGCCCCGTGACATCGACCAGCGTGGCGACGAACGGCGCCGATGCGCTGGCGGGATCGAAACCGATCCGCTTCAAGGCAAACGGCAACATCGAGCCCGACAAAGAGCCGAAGGTGACGATGCCGACCAGTGCGGCGCCCACCGTCGTGGCGATCAGCGGCCAATGCGGCCCATAGTTGTAAAAACCCATATATTGCCAGAGCGCGATGCGGCAGATACCGACCACGCCGAGCATGGCGCCCAGCACGAGACCGGTGGGCAGTTCGCGCAACGCCACCCGCCACCAGTCGCGCAGGCCGATCTCGCGCAGCGCCAGCGCCCGGATGACAAGCGAGGTCGCCTGCGAGCCGGAATTGCCACCGGAGCTCATGATCAACGGGATGAACAGCGTCAGCACGATCGCCTTCTCCAGCTCACCCTCGTAGCTCTGCATGGCGTTGGCGGTCAGCATTTCGCTGATGAACAGCGCGCACAGCCAGCCGCCACGTTTCTTGATCATGGAGAGGAAGCTTATCTTCATGTAAGGCTCGTCGAGCGCCTCCATGCCGCCGAAGCGGTGCACATCCTCCGTCGTCTCCTCGATCATCGTATCGATGATGTCGTCGATGGTGACGATGCCGAGGATCTTGCCGTGGTCGACGACGGGGACGGCGAGCAGGTCGTATTTGGAGATCGTCTGCGCCAGGGTTTCACGATCGGTCAGCGGCGTGACCGTGACCGGCACGCGGTCCGGCGCTACTGACAGGATCGGATCGCCCGGTTCACCGGTGATGAGCCGACGCAGGCCGGTCGAGCGCACCAGCAGGTGCGTTTCGGGATCGACGATGTAGATCGCGTAGACGGTTTCGCGCGTCCGCTCGACCTTGCGGATGTAGTCGAGCGTGCGCCCGACGGTCCAGTCCGAGGGAACGCTGACGAACTCGGTCGTCATGATCGATGCGGCGCTGCCCTCGGGATAGCCCAGGATGGAAAGCAAGGTCGCGCGTAACGGCGGCGCCAGTGCACCGAGCAGTTCGGAACGTGCCGGCTCATCGAGTTCGCGCAGGATGTCGGCCGCACGGTCGACCGACATGGCGGTGAGCAGCTTGCTTGCCTTGGGGCGGGGCAGGGCCTCCACGAGTTCGGGTGCCCCTTCGAGTTCAGGCTGATCGAAAATCTCGACCAGCCGCTCGAAGGGAACGGCGCAAAGCAGATCCGTCGCGGTTTCGCGCGATTCATGATTGAGCGCCTCGACCACGTCGGCAACGTGGTCGTTTGCAAGGATGCGGGCGATGGCGACCGCCTCGTCGTCCGCTACAGGGGAAAAATCGTTCATGGTTCACTCCTTGCCGTCCGGCAGGACATGAACCATTCAGGTCACGTCTAGGCGGACGGCGGTTGCGTTCGACTAATACTGTCGCCAGGCATGGCGCGGTGACCTTTCCGCTTGCGGGTTCGCGTTGGACTATCAGCAAGCCGGCGCAACATAGGAGCGCGCCTTGCCGAGTCAATCGTTGTGAGGTAGGAAATCGGCGCCTGATCGCTCCGATCGCGAGACTGTGATCGCCGGCTGCCGCGCTGCCCGGCAAGTCGCGGTGAAATCACCGTTATTTCTGCTTCAGCCGACGCGAGAAACGCAGCCATTTGTCCTCGACCGGCCGTGGCTGCGCCAGGATCGTGGTGAGTTCGACAGGCAGGGTCGGAGCCAGCGGCTTCTTGGTGGCGACACCGTCGGCGATCAGGACGATCGAGTGGTAGAACTCGGTGCCGGCAGCCGATCTCGGCGCCACCGCTTCATGCATGACGCTGATCACCGTGACATCGGGGCAGTTGTCCTTGATCGCCTGATGGAAGGCAATCTTGCCCTCCGGGTCGAGCGCACCGGTCGCCTCGTCGAGGAACAGCAGTCCCGGCTGCTGCAGGATGATGCGGGCCACCACCAGCTTCTGCTTCTGGCCACCCGACAGGACCTGATCCCAGCTTTTGCCCTCGCGGCTTTCATTGGCCATTTGTTCGATGAAGTCGCCGAGGCCGGCCTTGTGCAGCGCGGACGCAACCTGGGCATCGCCATGGTCGAGTTCGGAGCCCGGCAGGCAGACCAGCTGTTTCAGCGACACCTGCGGGAGCTTGACCTCCTGGGCGGCATAAAAACTCTTCACCCCGTCAGGGAAGACGATGGTGCCGTGGCCGTACGGCCACAAGCCGTTGATCGCCTTGATCAGCGAAGTTTTACCGCAACCGGATTCGCCCTTCAGGAAGGTCCACTCGCCGCGCCGGAAGCGCAGGTTGGCGGCACTGAGGAAGGGCGTCGCATCCTCGCCCTGATGCGCCAGTTCGAGCTTCTGGATGGTCAGGCCGAAGACCGGGTTCTGGCTGGCATAGTGGAAGTCGGAACGGCCGGTCTTGCTGTAGAACGCCTGCGGATGCTGAACATCCTCGATCGCATTCGCCAGTTCGGTGACACGCTGGCTGTTGGCGCGCAGCGTCGCGATGGCCGGCATGACATGGATGAACCACGAACACTGGCTGATCAGCTGGGCGACCATTTCAGAGCCGGTTATATAGCCTTTGTAGTCCAGGCGATTGTGGATGAACGACACGAGACCGGGACCATAAGCGACGATCCGGGCGCCGATGAAGTTGTAGATCAGCTCGAACGACGTGTAGCTGTTGTTGACGACATTGAGCCTGCCCCACGTGCGATCTATGTCGACATAGAGCCGGTCGTGCATCATTTTCTGCACGTCTTCACCATGTGAGGCGGCGACATGGAAGCTGCGGCGCAGGAATGTCGTCAGTTCACTGCGGTAGCTGCCCTCGGCCTGCTGCATGCGGATATTGAGCCGCTCGAGCAGGCGCCCAAGCTTGACCGCGATCCAGGTGTTCAGCGGCACGTAAATGGCGACGGCGAGGAAGGCCAGCACTGCGCTGCCGTAACTGCCGAGGAACTCCAGCCCTTTAACCTCGACCGAGGATCCGATCAGATTTTCGCCGATAAAATAGAGCGAGGTCGCGACACCCAGAACGCCCATGGCGAGACCGATCGCGCCGCCGGTCATGTCCTTGATCGATTCCTGGATGCGCTGGTCGATGTTGTCGGGCGCCACGACACCGCCGGCCGCCGAACCATGCTGGGCATGGAAATGGGTATGATTGCCGTCGAGCAGAGCCTGGTTGAACTGGCTGTTCAGCCAGCCACGCCATTTTCGGTGCAAGGTTGCAGAGACAAGACCGCGCACGCCGGTGAAGCCGGCATCCTTGAGCACGACCAGCACCACCAATATGCCGGCATTGGTCAGAATTGCCCGTAGCGGGCTGGTGTTGGCGGCATCGTGGAAGAAGGCGATCGAATTGCCCAACTCGCCCAATGCCAAGGCGAACCAGACGCCGGCCTTGCTGGAAAGCGCCGTCAGCAGCGCGATGACGAGGGTGAGCGTCCAGGCTTCCTTCCAACGGTCGGAGAACCAGTAGGCCCGCATCAGGCCCCAGAAACTGCGCATCGAGGATACCGGCGTCAAATGCGACGGCCCTGCGGCGCCGCCGTGTAGTTTATCCGGTACTGACTCCTGCGATCGCTTGCCGATCCGAATCACGATCCCGCCCAAACCTTTTTTGTTTTGTTACGGATAGTAACACCAATTGATCATTTTCCATTAATTTTTGTAGGGGCTCAGGAGGATTGAAGTTTCTGGCCGTGGCCGCAAGGCAACAGCACCGCGTTTCCAAGCGTCGCGCGGAAGTCGGCGAAACAGCGATTTAACGCAACGATGTCAGATGGTTATCGCTCAGCGCGTAGAGCTTCATATACCTTCCCTTAGGGAAGGCGTTCACACGATTTTGTGACTCGTTTTGGCTTGTCGGGTCGGCCGACTTTTCATTGCGGGCTAACTAAAATTCTCGAAAACGTGCCGTCCTTGATGTCCGTTTCCTTACCGTCATCGTCCTTGCCGGAGGCCGAGAAATGACCTGAAACGGCCTTTGCTGCAGGGTCGTACCTGTTGATCACCACTTCACCGCTCTTGAACCTGACATTGCTGACCATGGCGCCGGACTCGAGGATGTTGAAGTTGCCGCCATTGGCCGGAAAGCCGCCGCCGAACTTGTAGGTGCCGACGTAGTCGCCTGATGTTTTCAGCACCAGCATCGAGTTGAATGTCATGGTCGGCGACCCCTGTTGGGTTCCCGACAGGTTCAGTACCGGTTTGCCCGCCATTTCCAGCGTCGTGCCCTGGGCGAAGGATGCCGTCCACGGCTTGCTGTCGAAACTGGCGGTCATGACCGCGTCCTCGGCCTTTGCGGCCAGCTGCGGGCTTGCCAATGCCGTGAGGCAAAGCAGCAGGCATGAAGCACTACGAAGTCCTGTGAGCATGAACGTCCCCCATCGACCACCATGCCGAGGACACTAGCGCAGACCTTGTCTGCCGGCGATTCACCAGATCGTCTGCACCGGGCTGACTTCTTGCTCCTTTTTCGGTCGACTGGAGCGACGTTGACAATTCCTGCGTTCGGGATTGAACCTTCCGGGGCGTCGTCGACACCCATGGTTGTCCAACAGGGAAGCTCCTCATGCTCACGCGCGCAACCGCAGCTTTCGTCCTCTTCGCCTGGCTACCCCTCCCTTCAGCGCACGCAGCCGAACAGAGCATTCCGGCCAGCGCTGAGGGCCAGATCGAATTCAACACGCCGTCCGACAATATTGGCTGCATCTACACGCCGAAAGGCGGCACCAGCACCTATGAGCCCCAGGATGGTGGCCCTGAACTGAGCTGCTCGCGCGTCGAGCCGAGCTACATCACCATCATCCTCGGCCCCAAGGGGCCAGCGACGCTGATCAAGAACCCCGGCGAACAGCCTTGCTGCAGCGATGTCACAAGGCTCGCCTACGGCAACAGCTGGAGCGCGGGGCCGTTTTCCTGCCAATCATCGACGAAGGGCCTGACCTGCACGGCAAGCAATGGCCACGGATTTTTCATCAGCAAGGCCAAGGTGACAGTCAAGTAGCGCCTGCTGTTGTTGCCGACGAAAGCGGAGCCTGCCTCAGCCGACCTTGTCCAACTCGCCCCGTGCCTTGGCCGCCGCCACCTGGCGGATGGCATCAGCCAGTGTGTCGGCGTCCTGAGCGCCCATCACGGCATATTTGCCTTCAAGCAGAAAGCACGGCACGCCCGATATTCCCATGCGCGATGCCGTGGCGATCTCGGTGCGCACCGCTTCGACATCGGCGTCGGTCGGCAGGAGAGTGGCAACCACGGACGCGTCCATGCCGGCCTCGCGGGCGGCTTCGACCAACACGGCATGGTCGCCGATGTTGACGCCCTCCTCGAAATTCAACTGGAACAGGCGACGGACCAGCCTGTTCTGCACGGCTTCACCGGCGGCACCCGCCCAGCGGATCAGCCGATGCGCATCCAGCGTGTTCGGCGCAACCTTGATGGCATCGAAGGCAAAGGAAATGCCCTCGGCTTCGCCAAGCGGTTCGATGCGGGCATGGATCTCGCGGATGCGCTCGTCGCTGCCGAACTTGGCCAGCATGTACTCGCGGCGGTCCTTGCCTTGCGGCGGAATGGTCGGATCGAGCTGGAACGGTCGCCAGCGTATATGCACATCGACATCGCCGACCTTGGCAACCGCCTTGTCCAGCCGCTTCTGGCCAATGAAACACCACGGGCAGACGACGTCCGACACCACATCGACGGTTATGGCGTTCGCTTCGCTCATCTCGATCTCCGGATTGTCAGTTCGGTTTGCGCCACCATGTCGGCAGCTGATAACCGAATATGGGCGTCTTCTGCGGATGTTCCAGATAATTCCAGTAAGCAAGCCATTGCTGCGTGTTGTACTGCATCGGCACCATGTAGTAGCCCGAGATCAGCAGCCGGTCGAGAACGCGAACGGCGGCGACATAATCCTCCTTCGATCGGGCGCGCAGCATCGCTTCGATCGCCGCATCGACCGCCGGATCGGCAACGCCGGCGAGATTGAACGAGCCTTCGGCCTTGGCCGCCTCGGAGCCCCAGCGTCCGAGCTGCTCGAAGCCTGGCGACAGTGAATTGATGAAGCCGCTCGATCCGATCAGAGCCTCGAAATCGAAGCGCTGCTTGCGTGACTGGATCTGGTCGCCGTCAAGGCTACGGATGCTGACGTTAATGCCGATCTTCTCCAGTGTGCGCTGATAGATGCCGGCCAGGCGCTCCTCGTCCTGCGAAGCAGTCAGGATCTCGAATCCGAACGGTTTGCCGTCGGGGTCGAGCATCGTACCGTCCTGCACATGGTAACCGATGCTTTTCAGGAGATCGAAAGCTGTCTTCAACACCTTGCGGTCCTGGCCCGAACCGTCGGTCGCCGGCGGTTTCCAGGTGCCGTCCATGACGTCAGGCGGCACACGGTCGGGGTAGGGGGCGAGCAACGCCTTTTCCCTGTCGTCGGCCGGATGGCCGAGTGCGGAAAGCTCGGAGTTCTGCCAATAACTCATCGTGCGCGTGTACTTGCCGCCGAACAGGTTCTTGTTCGCCCATTCGAAATCGTAAAGCATGCCGAGCGCGCGCCGAACCACCGGATTGGAGAACTTCGGCAGCCTCGTGTTGAACAGGAAACCGGTCACGACAGGTGGAATGCCGGTGTCGAAGGTTTCGGCGACCACATCACCCCTGTGGAAGGCCGGGAAATCCAGATCGCGCTCACGCTTGACCGGATCGCCGTCGTCGTCGATGGCGCAGAGGCCTTTCTTGAAAGCCTCGAGCTTGGCGTTGGCGTTGAGGAAATATTCGATGGTGATCTGGTCGTAATTGTCGAAGCCGCGCTTGGCCGGGACATCCTTGCCCCAATAATCGGGGTTGCGCTTGAACACGATGCGCTGGCCGGGCGCCACCTGGGCAATGGTGTAGGGTCCACTGCCAATCAGCGGCTTTAGCGTTGTCTTGTCGAAAGTCTCCTTGTTGAAGGCATGTTTCGGCAGGATCGGCGTCAGCGCGATGATCAGGGGCGTTTCACGATTGGCCTTGTCATTAAAGGTGAAGCGCACGCTGTGATCACCGGTCTTTTCAAGCTTGGCGATCAGGCTCATGCGTGCGTTGTAGGGCGGGCGGCCCTTGTCGGTAAAAACATCGTAGGTGAACAGCACATCCTCCGGCGTCACCGGCTCGCCGTCTGACCACTTTGCGTTGGGGTTGAGGTGGAATTCGATCGACTTGCGCTCGGAATCCATGTCCGCGCTGTCAGCGAGCAAGCCATAGAGACTGAAGGCTTCGTCGTAGTTGCGCTGCATCAACGGCTCGAAAACGAGGTTGCCGTAGTTCAGATCCATCATGCCGCGCGCCGTCGTGCGCAGGCTTTTCAGGATGAACGGGTTGAGGTTGTCGAAGCTGCCGACGACGCAATAGGTAATGTTGCCGCCCTTCGGCGCATCAGGATTGACGTAGTCGAAGTGGGTATAGTCGGGCGGCAGTGCCGGCTCGCCCTGCATGGCGATGGCATGCTTCGGTTCCGACATGGCCGGCCGCGGCGAAAGGGGGAAAAGCGATGTCGCGGTGATCAGCCAAACAAGAACGCGGCCCATGACCGTCTCCTTAACAGGTCGGCTTGATGATTCGGTGTGCACCCTAGCATGAGGCGGCTGCGCGCCGGCCAATGGCGTCATCAAGAATTAGAGGTGGCGGGCTGGATTCGGCGCCGCTTGCAGTGTAACACGCCGTCCGAAGTCATTCTGTTGCCTCATTTCGGCAACAGGTAGCGGGACCACACGGCGCAGAGAAGCCGGTTCCGGGATCATTTGAGAGGAAGTGCACGACATGACGAGCCTGAACAGCAATGCGTACCGCCTTTCGGTCATGGCCGCGGGCGTGGTCGGCTTTCTGGGCGCAGGACTTCCCGCCGCTTCCGCACAGCAGCAGCCGCAGATCCCACAGGGCTGGTTCAAGGCCTGCACCAAGCAGGAAGACGTCGACATCTGCAATGTCCAGAACATCGTCACTGCCGGCAACGGCCAGCTCGTCACGGGTGTGAGCCTGATCGAACTCAAGGGCAAGGTGAACCGCAAGGTATTCCAGGTGACGGTCCCGACCGGCCGCCTCGTGCCTCCCGGCATCGGCCTGCAGATCGATACCGGCAAGGCCGTAAAGCTGGACTATGTGATCTGCTTCCCGGATCGTTGCGTGGCCGAAGTGCCGCTGACCGACCAGCTCGTCGCCGCGTTCAAGAAAGGCCAGGGGATCACCCTGACCTCGATCAATTTCCAGAACCAGGCCAACCCGATCAAGATCGCCTTGCAGGGCTTCAGCGGCGCCTATGACGGCCCGCCGCTGCAGCAGTCGGACATCGAGGACCGGCAGAAGAAGCTCCAGGACTTCGTTGCCAAGAACAACCAGGACTTCGCCAAGAAGCTCAAGGACGAGCAGGACAAGGCCAAGACCGCCAACTGATCATCGGCTCGGGCATTCTCGAGTCAAAGAAAAAGCGGGGTCATGCCCCGCTTTTTTCGTTCCTGGCCATGGCCTGGATATCCTGACGGATGGCCGGAATGCCGGGACGTCAGTGCCTCGACTGCCGTTTCGGCTCGTAGCGTCCGTCCGGCTTCTTGTCGAACATCTCCTTGATCTGCGGGTGGCGGACTGGCTCGCCCGACTGATCCTCAAGCAGATTCTGCTCCGACACATAGGCGATGTATTCGGTTTCCGAATTCTCGGCGAGCAGATGGTAGAATGGCTGATCCTTGCGCGGCCGCACGTCGGCGGGGATGGCTTCGTACCATTCGTCGGTGTTGGCGAATTGCGGGTCGACGTCGAAAATGATGCCTCGAAACGGAAACAGCCGGTGGCGAACCACCTGTCCGATCGCGAATTTGGCCGTTTTCATCGTACTCACCACTGAATTCCTTGACTTTATTTGGCGCAGACTCCGAGTCAATTCAATCCCGAAGCGTTTGAGCGTCTTCAAGCTACGCAGAATGCGGCGCAAAGGTTTTTGATTGACGTCGCGATGTCGCGATAAAGTCCGCAAGATCGCTACTGCTGCCGCATTGGTTTTCGCAGGCCGCCGGCAAGTGCTGCAAAACCACTGCCGGGACGAAGCCCTTCGCGCATGAAGAAGGCGCGGAGCGGTGCAAAGCCACCGAGCACGCCGAGACCAGCGACGCGTGCCATTTGCGCCGGCAGCATATCGGAGAGCAGCGACATGTTGAGCAGATTGACTGCGCTGCTGCGCGCCAGGATATCGGGGCGGCGCTTGAAATCGTAGGCGGCAAGGGCCTTGGCCACGCCGGGATCGCCACGATTTTCACTAGCAATTCCAACCAGATCGTCAATATCCCTGATACCAAGGTTGAGGCCTTGCGCACCGATCGGCGGGAATACATGCGCGGCTTCGCCGACAAGCGCCACCCGCCGATGTGCAAAGCGCAAGGGCGTCACGGTCGAAAGCGGATAGATTTGGCGGCCCGGCTCAACTGTCACCCGGCCCAGCATCGACTGCATCTGCTGCTCGACCCGCAGCGAGAGCGCTGCATCATCCAGTGCGGCAAGCGCCTTGGCGGTCTCCGGCTTGACCACCCAGACAAGACTTGAGCGATTGCCTGGCAACGGAACCTGTGTGAAGGGACCCGTCTCGGTGTGGAACTCGGTCGAGGTGAAGGCATGCTCGCTTCTATGGCCAAAATTGAGCACGAGCGCGGCCTGCGGATAGGGACGCGCGACAGTCGACATGCCCGCCGCCTCGCGCGCAGGCGACTGGCGTCCATCGGCGGCGACCGCCAGCGATGCGCTAACCTCGCTGCCGTCGGCGAGGACGGCATGAGCCCTATCGGCATCGAGACGCCAGGTCTTGACCGTCGACCTACGCCATTCGATCCCGGAATGCGCGGCCACCTTGCCGGCAAGCGCCGGGCCAAAGACGCTGTTGGGCAGGTTCAGCCCGAACTGGTCCTCGTCGATCTCGCTGGCGCGGAAGGTGACGACGGGGCTGCGGATCAGCCGGCTGGTCGCATCGACGATGCGCATGACTTTCAAGGGTGCGGCCTTGGGCTTGATGTCTTCGAGGACATCAAGCCGCTCAAGCACTTTCAGGGCAGGGTTCATCAACGCTGTGGTGCGGCCATCGGGGGCCGACGCCTCAGGCCCGACAAGCGTCACCGGGAAGCCGGCATCGGCGAAAGCGAGCGCCGCGATCAGCCCTGCTGGTCCGGAGCCGGCAATCAGTATCGGCGCTGTTTCCTGATGCTCCAAGGATCGGCTTCCGGCTTGCGATGCGAGGCGGGCCACCAGACCTGCCAGTCAAGGAGCATATAGGTCAGATCATGCGGCTTGATCAACGCGGCGATTCGGCCCATTCGGGGGCATGACTGGCCACCAGGACGATTTCAGCCATCTCGACCGCGCCGGCCGCGCCACGGCAAATGTCGCGCGCAACCCGCGCTTGACGGTCAATATCGTTGTCGGCGCCGGCATCGCGCTCGCCTGGTTGTCGCTCGCCGCGATGGCGATTCGCGGTGCCGAGGCCCGGGGCAGTGCGCCCGGCGATACTTTCCTGCGCGGCCTGCCACAGCTGCCGCTGCCCGATTTCCTGGAGCGGTTCTTCGTGCTCTGCCTGTCGCCGGCGCCGCTGGATGCCAGCATCCGTCTGCGTGCCCTGGCGCTCATCCTGATGTGGTTCCTGATGGCGATCGCCGCGATGCTGCCGTCCGCGGCACCAATGATCCGTACCTATTGCGAGATCGCCGATACGGCGCGGATCAAGGGCGAGCCGGTCGTCCATCCGCTGGTGCTGGTTGCCGGCTATCTCGGCGTCTGGCTCGCCGCCTCGATGCTGTTTTCAGCGCTGACGCTGGGCGTGCACATAATCGCGGCGTCCGGCGACATCTACGATCCGGTGCTTGGCATTGCCGGCGCGCTCGCATTGCTGGTTGCCGGCCTCTACCAGTTCAGCGGCCTCAAGGAGGCCTGCCTGAAGAAGTGCCGCAACCCGTTCTCGATCCTGTTTTCGAACTGGAGCGCCAAACCGATCCGCGTCTTCCGGCTCGGCGTTGCGCAAGGCATATGGTGCCTCGGCTGCTGTTGGGCACTGATGCTGGTGATGTTCGCCGTCGGCGTGATGAACATCTTCTGGATGGCGCTGATTGGCGTGTTCACCCTGATTGAAAAACAGACGACGGGCAGTCTTCCAACCCGGCTGGCCGGTGCGATACTGCTTGTCTGGGCAGCCGCGCTGCTAGTAGTCTCGCTGTGAGTGGGGGAAATTCAATGACAGATCAGGGCTGGGCAATGAAAGGAGAGCTTGTACTCTCCTGCAATTGCACGGTTTTTTGCCCTTGCGTGCTGTCGCTTGGCAGTCACCCACCGACCGAGGGCTATTGCCAGACCTGGGCGGGTTTCCGTATCGATGCCGGTCATTTCGGCGAGGTCGACCTGTCCGGCCTCAACCTTGGGCTGATCATGGAAATCCCCGGTTACATGAGCCGCGGCAACTGGACCGCGGGCCTGTTCATCGACAGACGCGCCTCGGTCTACGCGGTCAAGGCATTGACGAAGATCTTCACCGGCAAGGCGGGCGGGACCACATCGCTGCTGTCGATCCTGGTCGGAAAATTCCTGGGTGTCGAACAGGTGCCGATCACCTATGAGACGCGGGACAAGACGCGTATCTTCCAGATACCGAAGATCATCGATGGCGCGGTTACGCCGATCGCGGGCAAGGATCGCGAGAAGGATACGGTGATCACGAATTCGGAATACTGGATCGCACCGGAGATCATCGTGGCGAGGTCAGACAAGAGCAAGATGCGGGCCTTTGGGCGCAACTGGAATTTTGCCGGCCGCTCGGCCGAAATCTGCAAGCTGGATTGGCGGGGCCCGTGAGCAAGAACACATCGGCCAGGAACACACCGGCAAGGAAAGCCGCCAAGAAGATCACGGACCGGATTCCGCGACCGAAGAAGAAAGTCACATGGCCGCAGGCGAGGGCATTCTCGGTCCATCTGCTGACAGCGTCAGGCTCCTTTCTTGCCTTCCTGTCGTTGGTGGCGGCGAGCGAGGAACGCTGGACGGCGATGTTCTGGTGGCTTGGACTGGCACTGTTCGTCGACGGCATCGACGGGCCGATCGCCAGGAAGCTCGAGGTCAAGGAAATCCTGCCGACCTGGTCGGGAGAACTCCTCGACAACATCATCGACTACGTGACCTATGTGCTGATCCCGGCCTTCGCGCTCTACCAGCGCGGCTTCATGGGCGAAGGCCTGTCGTTCCTGTCGGCGGCGATCATCGTCGTCTCCAGCGCGATCTACTATGCCGACACCGGCATGAAGACGAAGGAGAATTTCTTCAAGGGATTCCCGGTCGTCTGGAACATGGTGGTGTTCACGCTGTTCGTCATAGAGCCGGGACAATGGGTCTCGTTCGCGGTGGTGGTGGTGGCCGGCATTCTGACGTTCGTCCCGATCAATTTCATTCATCCGGTGCGGGTGGTGCGCCTGCGGCGCATCAATCTCACAATGACCCTTTTGTGGTGCGCCTTCGGCGCGCTTGCGCTTGCGCAGGCGGCTCTGGCAGCCTTCTATGATCAGATCGGCGTGCTGGGCGAACAGGTCAGCACTTTCATCAAGATCGGCATTACCATCACCGGGCTTTACCTCGCCTCTATCGGTGGCATCATGCAGTTCTTTCCAAATCTCGGCGCCAAAAAGGCCTGATCAGACGCTCCCAGAGGAAGCCAATCCATGTCCAAAGCGATCCGCATCCACGCCCATGGCGGCCCGGAAGTTCTGACCTATGAGGACACCGATCCTGGCCAGTCGGGTTCTGGGCAGATTCTGGTCAGGCATACGGCGATCGGCCTCAACTTCATCGATGTCTATCATCGCTCCGGGCTCTATCCGCCGCCCGGAGGCTTTCCGCTCATTGCGGGCAGCGAAGCCGCCGGCGTGGTGCTGGAGGTCGGTGAGGGTGTCGACTGGCTGAAGCCCGGCGACCGCGTCGCCTATTCGACGAATGTCGGTGCCTATGCCGAGCAACGCGTCATCGCCGCCGACCGCGTGGTGAAGATTCCCGAAGGCATCAGCGACGAACAGGCCGCCGCGATGATGCTGAAAGGCATGACCGCCGAATATCTCTTGCGCCGGACCTTCAAGGTGAAGGCGGGCGACACGATCCTGTTTCATGCCGCGGCCGGCGGCGTTGGGCTGATTCTGGGCCAATGGGCGAAACATCTCGGCGCAACCGTCATCGGCACGGCAAGCTCGGCCGACAAGATCGAGCTCGCCAAGGCGCACGGCTTCGACCATGTCATCAACTACAAGGAGCAGGATTTCGTCGCCGGCGTCGCCGCCATCACCGGCGGCAAAAAATGCGACGTCGTCTACGATTCGGTCGGCAATGACACATTTCCGGCTTCGCTCGACTGTCTGAAGCCGCTCGGCATGTTCGTCAGCTTCGGCCAGTCCTCGGGACCGATCCCGCAATTCTCGATGTCGCTGCTGGCGCAGAAGGGCTCACTGTTCGCCACCAGGCCGACGCTGTTCGTCTACAACGCGAAACGCGAGGACCTTGATGCCTCCGCGGCTGCGCTGTTCGAGGTGGTGCTCAGCGGCGCCGTCAAGATCAAGATCAACCAGCGCTACGCGTTGAAGGAAGCGGGCAAGGCACATGCCGACCTCGAGGGCCGCAGGACCACGGGGACGACCATTCTCATCCCTTAGTCCCGCCAGGCTTGCTATCCCTTGAATTTCCGCTGAAATTCTTGAAGCTCTTTCAAGACGCGTGCCGCTTTCCGTTGAGAGCCGGCGGCGCCTACCATGCTTGCGGGAACACAGAACATATCTGGCGAACCAGATTGGGAGGCACTGTGAGTGCAGATCATGACGGGGCGAACCTGCTTGAGGTTCGTGGCCTGACCAAGATATTCGGCACGCTGACGGCGTGCGATCATATCGACCTCAACATCGCCAAGGGCGAAATCCACGCACTGCTCGGCGAGAACGGCGCCGGCAAGTCGACGCTGGTCAAGATGCTGTTCGGCTCGCTGGAGCCCAATTCCGGCGAGATTTTCTGGAACGGCCAGGCGGTGCGGATCCCCAGCCCGGGTGCTGCCAAGAAGCTCGGCATCGGCATGGTGTTCCAGCATTTTTCGCTGTTCGAGGCGCTGACCGCGGCCGAGAACATCGCGCTGTCGCTCGATGACGGCTCGCCGATCAGCAGCATCGCCGCCAAGGCGAGGGCGCTTTCCTACAGCTACGGCCTGCCGCTCGATCCGGACTCGCTGGTCGGCGACCTGTCGGTCGGCGAGCGCCAGCGCATCGAGATCATCCGCTGCCTGCTGCAGACGCCGCAGCTCATCATCCTTGACGAGCCGACCTCGGTGCTGACGCCGCAGGAAGCCGACAAGCTGTTCGAGACACTGGAGCGGCTGCGCGCCGAAGGCAAATCGATCCTCTACATTTCGCACCGGCTCGAAGAGGTCAAACGCATCTGCGACCGCGCCACCGTGTTGCGGCATGGCAAGGTGGTCGGTCACTGCAACCCGCGCGAGGAGACAGCCGCCTCGCTCGCCCGCATGATGGTCGGCAACGAGGTACAGGCCGTGGTGCGTGCTCCGGTCGAGGGGATCGAAACCGCACAGCCGCTGCTCGAAATCCGCGGCCTCAGCCGCAAGCCGGCAACGCCGTTCTCCATTCCGCTCAAGAACATCAATCTCAATGTCCGCGCCGGGGAGGTGATCGGCATTGCCGGTGTCGCCGGCAACGGCCAGGGCGAGTTCTTCGAATCCGTCTCCGGCGAGGTGTTGCAGCAGGATGCCGCCTCCGTGCGCATCCGTGGCAAGGATGCGGGTGGCCTCACCATCACCGGACGGCGCCTGCTGGGTGCCGCCTTCGTGCCGGAGGAGCGCCTCGGCCATGGTGCGGCGCCGCGCATGAAACTTTCGGAAAACCTGCTGCTGTCGCGCCATGCCACCGACGGCAAGGCCTTTGTCGGCACAGGCGGGATGGTCAAGAGCGGCGCTATCTACGCCGCCTCGCAACGCATCATCGAGGCGATGGACGTGCGCAAGAGCGCGCCGGATCCGGAAGCGGCAGCACTTTCGGGCGGCAATCTGCAGAAATTCATCGTCGGCCGTGAACTCGACCGCCGCCCAAGCGTCATGGTGGTCAACCAGCCGACGTGGGGCGTCGATGCCGGTGCCGCCGCCCATATCCGGCAGGCGCTGATCGAACTGTCGCGCAGCGGATCGGCGGTGCTGGTGATCAGCCAGGATCTCGACGAGCTGTTCGAAATATCGGACGCGATCGCGGTCATGCACAATGGCGAGCTTTCCAAGCCGATGCCGATCGCCGAGGCAACCTTCGAGAAGGTCGGTCTGCTGATGGGCGGCGCCGAGCCCGGCCACGCCGAACACACGCTGGAGACGGCATGATGCGCCTCGAACTCGTCAAACGCCCGCAGCGCTCTGTGCTGTTTTCGGCCCTGTCGCCGTTCATCGCCTTCGCACTGACGATCATCGCCGGCGCGGTTCTGTTCGCGCTGCTCGGCGTCAATCCGTTGACCGCGTTCCGGATCTACTTCATCGAGCCGATCAGCCAGGTCTGGCAGCTGCATGAGCTGGCGATCAAGGCGGCACCGCTGATCCTGATCGCGGTCGGCCTGTCGGTTTGTTACAAGGCCAACATCTGGAACATCGGCGCCGAGGGCCAGTTCATTTTCGGCGCCATCTTCGGCTCCGCCATTCCGGTGCTATTTCCGCAATTCGAAGGCCCGCTGGTGCTGCCGCTGATGCTTCTGCTCGGCATGGTCGGCGGTGCGGCCTACGCGGCGATCCCGGCCTTGCTCAAGACCCGGTTCAACACCAACGAAATCCTGACCAGCCTGATGCTGGTCTATGTCGCCCAGCTCTTCCTCGACTGGCTGGTGCGCGGTCCCTGGCGCGACCCGCAGGGCCATGGTTTCCCGCAGACGATCCAGTTCGGCGACTCGGCCGTGCTGCCGGAACTGATGCCGGACGCCGGACGCGCCAACTGGGGCTTTGTCTTTGCGCTGGTTGCCGCGGTGCTGGTCTGGATCCTGATGAGCCGCATGCTCAAGGGCTTCGAGGTCCGCGTGCTGGGCTCCAGCCCACGGGCAGGGCGCTTCGCCGGCTTTGGCCTCAGCCGCATGGTGTTCTTCGCCTTCCTGCTGTCTGGCGCACTGGCCGGCCTTGCCGGCATCTCGGAAGTCTCCGGCGCCATCGGGCAGTTGCAGCCGGTGATCTCGCCCGGCTACGGCTTCACCGCCATCATCGTGGCGTTCCTTGGCCGCCTCAATCCGCTTGGCATCATCGCGGCGGGTCTGGTGCTGGCGCTGACCTATCTCGGCGGCGAGGCGGTGCAAAGCGCACTCGGCATTTCCGACAAGGTGGCGAGGGTGTTCCAGGGCATGCTTTTGTTCTTCGTGCTCGGCTGCGACACGCTCATCCACTACCGCATCCGCCTGATCGGCCTGGCGCTGACGAAACAGGACGGCGTGGCGAAGCTCGAAGCCGCGCCAAAGTTGAAGGAAGCCCGCTGATGGACATCACCGTCAACATCCTCCTGACCATCGCCACGGCAGCGACGCCGCTGTTGATCGCGGCGATCGGCGAACTGGTGGTCGAACGCTCCGGCGTGCTCAATCTCGGCGTCGAGGGCATGATGATCATGGGCGCGGTCGGCGGCTTCGGCGCCGGCTACCTGACCGGCTCGCCCTGGATCGGCCTTTTGGTGGCAATCGTCATGGGGGCGCTGTTTTCGCTGCTGTTTGCCGTCATGACGCTGTCGCTGGCCACCAACCAGGTGGCGACCGGCCTGTCGCTGACGCTGCTCGGCCTCGGCCTCTCCGGCATGATCGGCACGAGCTTTGTCGGCCAGCCCGGTGTCAGGCTGCCCAATCTCGACATTCCCGGCCTCAGCTCAATCCCGGTCGTGGGCAAGCTGCTGTTCGGCCAGGATCCGATCTTCTACATCTCGATCGCGCTGACCGCCGCGGTCATGTGGTTCCTGTTCAAGACGCGCACTGGCCTCACGCTGCGTTCGATCGGCGACAGTCACACGTCGGCGCATGCGCTCGGCATCAAGGTCATCCGCTACCGCTATCTGTCGGTCATCTTCGGCGGCGCCTGTGCCGGCCTTGCCGGCGGCCATCTGTCGCTGGTCTACACGCCGCAATGGGTCGAGAACATGACCGCGGGCCGCGGCTGGATCGCGCTGGCGCTGGTGGTCTTCGCGTCGTGGCGGCCGTGGCGGGTGCTGGCCGGCGCCTACATCTTCGGCGCGGTGTGGATCGGCCAGCTTCATGCACAGGCTTTTGGCATTCCGGTGCCCTCGCAGATGCTTTCTTCTCTGCCCTATCTGGCAACCGTCGTGGTTCTCGTTCTAATCTCGCGCAACAAGCGTCTGACGATGATGAACACGCCGGCTTCGCTGGGGCAGCCATTCGTTCCGGATCGTTGACAACAACAAAAAGACGGGAAGCTCCAAGGCTTAACACAGAGAGGTAACACGATGAAAAAACTGCTTATTGCCCTGATGACGACGACAGCGGCATTGTCGCTGGCGGCGTCCGCAGAGGCTGCCGACAAACTGAAGGCTTGCTGGGTCTACACCGGCCCGATCGGCGATTTCGGCTACTCCTACCAGCACGACCAGGGCCGCCTTGAGGTCGAAAAAGCGCTCGGCGACAAGGTCGAGACCGCCTATCTGGAGAACGTCTCCGAAGGTCCCGATGCCGACCGCGCTTTCGAGCGCCTGGCGCGCGAAGGCTGCAAGCTGATCTTCGGTACATCGTTCGGCTTCATGGACGCCGAAGTGAAGGTCGCCAAGAAGTTTCCGAAAGTGATGTTCGAGCACGCCACCGGCTACAAGACCGGTGACAATCTCGGCATCTACAATGCGCGCTTCTATGAAGGCCGCTACGTGCTCGGCCAGATCGCCGCCAAGGAATCGAAGTCCGGCGTCGCCGGCTACATCGTCTCCTTCCCGATCCCGGAAGTGGTGATGGGCATCAACTCCTTCATGCTGGGCGCGCAGTCGATCAACCCGAACTTCAAGGCCAAGATCGTCTGGGTCAATTCGTGGTTCGATCCGGGCAAGGAAGCCGACGCCGCCAAGGCGCTGTTCGACCAGGGCGCCGACATCATCGTCCAGCACACCGATTCGACCGCTGCCCTGCAGGTGGCCGAGGAGCGCAAGCTGCACGGCTTCGGCCAGTCGTCCGACATGATCAAGTTCGCGCCGAACGCGCAGCTGACTTCGCTCACCGACGAATGGGGTCCGTACTATATCAGCCGGGTGCAGGCGGCCATCGATGGCACCTGGAAGCCGGACAATGTCTGGCTCGGCATCAAGGACGGGGCGGTCAAGCTCGCGCCCTACACCAACATGCCCGACGATGTGAAGGCGATGGCCGAGGCGACCGAGAAGAAGATCGCCGGCGGCTGGAACCCCTTCACCGGACCGATCGCCAAGCAGGACGGCTCGGCATGGCTGAAGGACGGTGAAGTCGCCGATGACGGCACGCTGCTCGGCATGAACTTTTACGTCAAGGGCGTCGACGACAAGCTGCCGCAGTAAGCGGCGCACCACATCTCGAATAGAAAAGGGCGCCGCGAGGCGCCCTTTTTCAGTTGCCTGAGAAGCTGACTGAAGGCTCAGACAGCCGAACCGTAGAGGTCATAGGCGTCGGCGCGCTCGATCTTGACGGTGACGATATCGCCGGCACGCATCGGGCGGCGCGACTGGATATGGACCGAGCCGTCGATCTCCGGCGCGTCGTATTTGGTGCGGCCCTTTGCGGACGTGCCATGGGCTTCGTCGATCAGCACCGGCAGGCGCTTGCCGACCTTCCTGGCCAGCTGCGTCGCCGAGATCTTCTGCTGGCGCTGCATGAAGCGGTGCCAGCGTGCTTCCTTGATCTCCTGCGGAACCTGCTCGAGGCCGAGGTCGTTGGAGCGGGCGCCCCGGACCGGCTCGTATTTGAAGCAGCCGGCACGGTCGATCTTCGCCTCGTCGAGCCAGTCGAGTAGCATCTCGAAATCCTCGTCCGTCTCACCGGGAAAGCCGACGATGAAAGTCGAGCGGATGGCGAGATCCGGGCACACATCGCGCCAGCCGCGGATGCGCTCGAGCGTCTTTTCGCCATGCGCTGGCCGGCGCATGTTCTTCAGCACCTGTGGCGACGCATGCTGGAACGGGATGTCCAGGTAGGGAAGGATCTTGCCGTCGGCCATCAGCGGGATGACGTCGGCGACATGCGGGTAGGGGTAGACATAGTGCATGCGCACCCAGATGCCGAGCTTGCCCAATTCCTCCGAAAGATCGAGGAACTTCGCCCGCACCTCACGGTCGCCGAACATGGACGTCCGGTACTTGATGTCGATGCCGTAGGCGCTGGTGTCCTGCGAGATGACGAGCAGCTCCTTGACGCCGGCCTTGGCCAGTTTCTCGGCTTCGCGCAGCACATCGGCCGCTGGGCGCGACACCAGATCGCCACGCAGCGCGGGGATGATGCAGAAGGTGCAGCGGTTGTTGCAGCCTTCCGAGATCTTCAGATAGGCATAGTGGCGCGGCGTCAGTTTGACGCCCTGCGGCGGCAGGAGATCGATGTAGGGATCGTGCGAAGGAGGGGCGGCCTCATGCACGGCGGCCATCACGCTCTCATAGGCCTGCGGCCCGGTGATCGCCAGCACGTTGGGATGCTTCTCGCGGATCACGTCCGGCTCTGCGCCCAGGCAGCCGGTGACGATAACCCTGCCGTTTTCCGAAAGTGCGGAGCCGATGGCGTTGAGCGACTCGTCGCGGGCCGAATCCAGGAAACCGCAGGTGTTGACCACGACAAGGTCGGCGCCGTCATGCTTGCGGGCGATCTCATAGCCTTCGGCGCGCAGGCGCGTGATGATGCGCTCGGAATCCACGAGCGCCTTCGGGCATCCAAGGCTGACGAAACTGACGCGAGGGGCGGACATAGGCAAGTTTCCAATGGGGGGACGGGGCCGAAACGCTGGTCCGGCCTCAAGTCGCTGTAAATGTCGGTCTGTAACGCATGGCAAGAGCCAATACGCGCGGCGCAATAGCATGGGTTGCGCAATCAAGCAAACCGGCCGGCAGGCTGGTCCGTGCCATCGGGGTGGATCAGTGACCTCCGGAACCGAACCAAGGCGCCAGGAAAGCGAAGTGCTCGGGGAATTGCTGCACGGCTCCGTCAAGCAGCATCTTGACCGCGACGTAGAGGATGATCGCCAGGCCGATATAGGCAATCCAGCGGTATTTGTGCAGCAGGCGCGCGACAAACGACGCGGCAAAGCCCATCAAGGCGATCGACAGAGCCAATCCGATGATCAGCACTGTCGGATGGTTCATGGCCGCACCAGCGACGGCCAGAACATTGTCGAGCGACATCGACACGTCGGCGATGACGATCTGCCAGGCGGCCTGGGAGAGGGTCTTGCCCGATCCCTTGCCGCCGATGACGCCATCCTTGTCGAAATCGCCATTCGACAGCGCTTCGGTGGCGTTTCGCTCATCATCGTGGCTGACGCGCAATTCGCGCCACATCTTCCAGCACACCCACAGCAGCAGCAGGCCGCCGGCCAGAAGCAGCATCGGTCCAATGGTGAGCAGCCATTGCGTGATCAGGGCGAAGAAGATGCGCAGCACGGTGGCCGCCGCGATGCCGACGAGAATGGCGCGCTTGCGCTGGGCGGCCGGCAGGCCGGCCGCTGCGAGGCCGATGACGATGGCATTGTCGCCCGCAAGCGCAAGATCGATGGCGATGACTTGAAAAAGAGCCGATATGCCCTCGGCGGTAAATATTTCCATCGACCTGGAAGCCCTTCGCCGAGTGTTCGTTGTCGATTGTCCAGACGGGCCTAAAGGCATGGTCCGCTGGCGTCAAGACGCTGTGACAGACAACACTGGAAAACCACTTTCGTGGCAGGGGTATTACAGGGGATTTTCAGCCGCCGCCGGCCCGTGAGCCGAAGGCGACGCTAGCCCGCGAAAACTAATCGTAGAGATTGTACTTCGCCCAGTCGGCTTCCGGAATCTCATCGCCGATCCGGTAGCGCAGCTGCAGGACTTCCATATGGTCCGGCCCGGTCTGGCATTTGAACTTCAGCCGGTACCATTGTCCCTTGCTGCGGAACGCCGCACCGGGGCTCCTGATCGCATCGGCGCTCATCTCGGGCGTCGCGAAGGCGTAGGCGACGACACGGTCGGCCTTGAACTTGCGGTCATCGTGGGTGATCCGGTCCAGGACTTCGGCATCGCAGCGCTGCTCGAGGCGTGTTTGCGGATCAAGTTTCATCAGCCCGGCACGCAAAGCATTGTCCATTGCGCTGGCCGGGAAAGCCAGCGTCAGGGACGCAATGGCTGTCATGCAGAGTGTCTTCATGGGCGGGACAAGCAGCATGTTTTGTCTGAAAAATCAACCAAGAGGGGCGCTTCATGCCCGGCAAGCCATCGCATTCAGGGGGTCGACGCAATCAAAATCTCGTGTCGGACATCATCGTGCGAGGTTTGCGGCCAACGGACCAGCGAGGCGCGGCCGGCATCGGTGAGATCGTAAAGGCCGCGATCGACGCGCGCGAACCAGCCATAGACATTGTGCTGCAGAATCTTAGGTGCGATTGCTGTCAAGGCCTTCAGATCACGCGGCCTTTTGGGACCATCCACAAGGGCGGCGGCGCAGGTGAGGGCGCTTTGGCGGTAGGCGGTCATGATCGGATTGCGCGATCCTCCGCCGGCGACGGGGTCGCCACGGCGGCGCTGGTGTTCGTCGACAAGGCGGGAGCGCCGTCGTGCGTTCTTGCGCGGCTCCGGAGCGGCGGGACTGACAAGCACTTCGACCTTGTCACTGGCTGTCACGCCAAGCACGCCGAAACCAAGCCGACGACACAGATTGCGGAACCGGGCGTCGCTTTCGCGGCCCTTGCCCCGTGCCGACATGCGCGCCGCCAGCCACACTTCGTCGCAAGCGGCCGCGCGGTCGACGCCTTGCAGCACCAGTTCCAGATTGAACTGCAGCTTCAATTCGCAGATGACGACCACTGGCGGCTCGCCCTCGCGCAGCGCGACGATGTCGCAGCCGCCAATCTCCCCCTTCACGACGAAGTCGAGATTTTCCAGGAACCGCTTCACCGGCGCATAGAGTGAGGTCTCGTTCATGCCTCAAGGCTTAGCCGATTCGACGCAAAAAAGCCTTCCGGCTTCAAGGGGGAGCGGCGCACCCTATGCTCAGGAATAAATGTTTTCGAGGAAGGCCAGCAGCACGCCGTTGAACTGCTCAGGTCGTTGCAGCGGCGCGAAATGGCTGACGCCGGGCAGGATGATCAATTTCGACGCCGGGACGCTGCGGGCCAGATAGGTCGCGTGCTCGTCTCTAATGAACTCGTCATGCTCGCTTTGAACGATCGCCACGGGCACGCGCGTCCGCGCCAGGTCGGCGGCTGAATAATTGGGTTCGGTCTTCATCATCAGGCCGACGGCTTTGACGAATGCATCGAACTGGTCCGGTGTCGCTGATAGTTCGGCATAGTCCTTGGCATGCCGGCCGAAACAGCGCTCGATAATTGGACTAGGCTCGAACTCCTTGGTGCCGCTCGGATCCATGTTGCAGCCGAAGAAGAACACGCCCGTGACGCGGTCGGCGGCTTTCATGCCAAGGATCAGGGCGATGCAGGCGCCATCGCTCCAACCCACCACAGCCGCCTTTTTCAGGTGCAACGTGTCCATTACGGCCAGGACGTCGGAAGCCATCAGTTCGTATTTGTACGGCCGTTCGTCGCGGGTGCTGCGCCCGTGGCCGCGGCTGTCGATCACCACGACCTGGTAGCCATGCTCGACCAGCGCGGGAACCTGAAATCCCCAGTTGCCGCTATGGCCAAGGCCGCCATGCAACAGGATCACGGGAGGCCCGGCTCCAAACGCGGCGTACCAGATTTTTGCCCCCTCATGTTCCACCTGACCTTCGTCTCTGGTGGCTGGCAAAGGCGTGGCGCCATGCGCTTCGAATTTCCTGAGGTCGTCGTCGTGATAGTCCATGCCGGGAAAGCCTCGAGGCGAATGCGCAGGACCTACAATTATTGCTGGTATCCACCAAAACCAACTCGCGACTGAAAGTCTGCTGCCATCAGGCGACACCGCCAATTTCCGGGAAGAGGTCGTGCGCCGCCGATGTCAGCCGTCAGGCTTCGGTGCTCGGCAAAGGATGGTTCGATGGCTTCTCGCGCGGCAGGAGCGGATAGCTGACCTGTCCGAAGTAGCTGGAGGGGATCGGATCATCGACGCCGTATTTTTCCGGCACCTTGTTGCCAGTGGCATTGTAGGTGCCGAACACCATGTCGAGGACAGGCAGCTGCCCGGCGAAGTTCTTGTCATAGGCTTCGCGCTGGTTGGCATGGTGCCAATGATGGAACTGCGGGCTGGCAATCAGCCACTTCAAGGGGCCAAACGGAATCCGCAGGTTTGAATGAACAAGCAGCGTGTGTCCAAAATAGATGGATGAAAAGACGGCGATCGAGACTTCGGAGAAGCCGAGGAAAAAGATCGGCGTCAGCGATATTGCCTTTGTGGCGATGGCGTCGACCGGGTGGGAGTGGAAGGCGCCGAGCCAGTCCAGCTCCTCAATGCCGTGGTGAACGGCGTGGAATTTCCAAAGCGCGGGGATTTTGTGGAAGGCCCGGTGTGCCCAGTAGACGCCGATATCGGTGATCAGGATGATTTCCGCGACCTGCAGCCAGACAGGCTGGCCGCCGACGGCGTGCGTCATGGATTGCGGGACCAGGATCGCGGCAGCGTCGAGGGTGTTGGCCGCAATCAGAACGATGGCCACTTTTATGATGAGGCCGTTGAACAGCACATAGATCAGATCGACACCCAGGCCCTTGCGGAGGGTCTTCTGGGGCCGTTCGTGGAACAGATGTTCGAACGGAATGAAGATCAACGCGGAGATCAACAGCGCCTTGATGCCAAATATATCCATTCACCCGCCTCTATTGCCTTGCCTTTGGCAAGCACCCGCCCGCGCTCCAGCTTCCGGACAGAACCACATTTCTCCTTTCCAAAGGCTTGATGCCGTTGTCCCGGTTACGCTCACGGCCGAGGATGTGATCGAGACGCTCACCTGTCTGTCACATCGGTGTCGCAAGCGGGCGGTATCTGGGCAAGGCGCGGTCGACGAACGCAGCGCGTGCCGCGCGTCCTCCCAAGACCAACCCCTCCGGTTCCCTGCCGGTGGGGTTTTCTATTTCAGGAACCATCTTGGCAGTCGCGAACCGTCCTTGCTATGGTGGCTCTACGGTCAGCACAGGACACCCCGTCATGGACGCAAGTGAAATGAGTGCGATCGGCGACACCCTCATGAGGATCGTCACGCCCGACATGTCTCCCAAGCAGCTTGTCAAGGCAGCCCAGAAAGCGCACCCCAAGGCCTCGAAGAAGGACATAGCGAGAGCGGCCTTCTTTTCGATCATCGCAAATGCGGATCAGGACATCGGCAAGGCCAAGAACCTGCAGGCATTTGCCATCGCGGAGCGTACCCAGCCATCCGACTGAGCCATCTCCCGGCGCTACGCGGGCTTGTCATCGCCGCGGATACGCCGCCCGACAAACCGACATCACGGTATCGCGAAGCCAATCATGTGCCGTCGCAGTTGGCTTCATCGCCTACAGGCCACAACCGACGGAGCCATTTTCCCCCGCGTGAAGAATGCTTTGATCGCCGGATTATCGAGCAGTAAGACCGGATGCATCCGTGGGCTTACATGCTCCGTCAGTAGGTTCAAATTTAGCGTGCTTCCAATCATCGGTAGTGGCCACGCAAGTCAATCTGACGTTCT
Source organism: Mesorhizobium sp. AR02 (assembly GCF_024746835.1). Classification (NCBI taxonomy): domain Bacteria; kingdom Pseudomonadati; phylum Pseudomonadota; class Alphaproteobacteria; order Hyphomicrobiales; family Phyllobacteriaceae; genus Mesorhizobium; species Mesorhizobium sp. AR02. The sequence goes on from NZ_CP080531.1 coordinate 6,673,856, forward strand.
CATAGGGGCAAATTATCGCTCCTATAGAGAAAAGCTTGTTGTTATATATACAGCTCAAGTCGGAAAATATCGCGGCGGTTTTTAATCCATCCGCGTCAGGAATCTTATCTTCCGCCATGGCCTGAATCGAGAATGCCGACACCGTAGCAAGGGTCGCGAACAACAGGGCTTTCATGGGTCCGCTCCGGACTATAGCGGTATCTATATTATAGAAAGCTAATATTTGGTCAAGAGAGGTTCAGAGTGAGCTGGGCGGCTATAACAAGGCTTGGTGCCCCATAGCAGGCACCGACCAATGCGAATCGATTTGCTGGAAGCGCCGGCCCATTATGAGCCCGAAGAGCACGAAAAAAGATCCCGACATGGCGATGCTTAGAGGGGTATTCGCGCCGGCAACCAACGGTTCATAGCGCAAAAAAGTTAGGCACCAACTAAGGCAGACGCAAATTATCCAAGCCTATCAAGACATTGCGTAAATTTATGGCGGAGGGAGTGGGATTCGAACCCACGGTGAACTTGCGCCCACGCCGGTTTTCAAGACCGGTGCCTTAAACCGCTCGGCCATCCCTCCAAGCAGTTGCAATCATTGCGTTTTTGTCTATCTGCAACGTGCCTTAAAAAGCCCTTTGCAACGCACTTTGCAACTATTTGCCTTTTCGCTCGCTGCTTATAGCCGCCTGCAACGCCACGTCAACTTGCTCGGCCGCATCCGCCTGCATCCCAGGCATGACGTGTAAATAGAGGTCAAGCGTGATGCCGATGTTCGAATGGCCCCAGGCGCTCGCTAGCTATCTTCGGGTGAACGCCGGCCCTGCGTGGCTCTCAATGGAATCTGGCTTTGAAGACGCGAAAGACGTCGCACCAGAGGCGGAAATCGGCCGGTCGCCCGGCGAAGTGTGCTTCCATGGCACAGTAGGCCGCTGCGGTCTGCGCTTCCGGCCCATAGAGCTCGATTGCGGCAATTACGGCATCGTTAGGATCGGCAAAATCTGAAAGCCTCAACGCCGCGCCATTGTCTGTCCGGAGCATCAAGCAACACCTTCTGTTCGGCGCCTTCATGCCACATACTTGGCGCAAATCGCGCCACTGCGGCCCAGTAGCTTGGTTGCTAGAGGGAACTGGCAGCGGAAGGCCACTGGGCCTGACCGGCAGGGCCTTGAGGATGGCAGCGCCGACTGGCGAAGATGTATGCACCCCTGCTCATATCAGCGAAACATGCGAACGAAGGAAGCGTAAGGCTCGCTGACTCCGGCCGGCGGGCTTTTTTTTTTCGTCGTGGGAAGTTTGCCGACTTCAAGCGGATCTAGGGAACGAAAAGGCCCCGGCGCAGGGTCAGTCGCCGGGGCCTTTAGTCATGTACGAGCTACTTGGCATGTCCGCTTATTATGGTGCGCTAATATGCTCAACAAATGGTAAATTCAGCACGCAACCTGAAGCTGGTGGCAGGCGAGGCTGAGACAGGATTATATTCCTTCGTTGCAGCGACCCCTTCACCGGAGTTCGCCATGCCTCAAAAAAGACTCTTGCCGACACCCTGGCCGCTGGCGCTGGCGTGGCTTTGTTGAAGACAATGGAACATTGAAGCGCGGGCTTCCTCCTTATTGATGATGCTGCGTTTCGGCTGGCAGTTGTATGCTCGCAAGGTTCGGGTGCCGCGCGGGAGGGTGCCATGCGAGAATTACCATTCGACATCGATGCGGATGCCGTGATTGAAGTCGGCCGTTATCTGGATGATCACGCGAAGACCACCGCAGTTTCGATATATGAAGCACTCCGTGTAATCAGGCGTAGCGTCAACAATGCGCGCGTCGGCGACATCGGTTTGGAGGAACTGATTGTAGAAAGCGCGGCAACCAGAAAGCTTGCTCTCTTGTTGGATAACCACAATTAAGGGCGCGGGCCTGTCCGGCCAAACCAACGGCTTTTTGACTCCCGTCAAAGCCGGCGCACTTTCCTGGCTATAGAACAGCCACAGGCGGGCGCCAGGACGCGCGGGGCGCTTCGACGGTGTAGGACAGCGGCCGGCCGGGATGCGCGCTGGCGGGGCGCCTCTGCACAGACACATGCCCCCCAATCGTCGTCGACAGGCAATCGCTTAACGACAAGCACGCCTTCCCGACCTAATATTACGGTGGGCTTAATTGCCCTCCATAACACTCCAGCCCGTTGCCACTCCTCTGAGGATAGGCAGCGGGTTTTTTCATAGGACCACCATTGCCAGCTTCATCGAGACAAGCAATATCATCCTCCGTTGCGGCGACCCTTCAACGGAGATCGCCTATGGCCAGGACCAAACCTTCTAAACAACTTTCACAGGCTGAATCGAACGCTTTCTGACGGCAGCGGGAGCGCTCCACAGAAGCATCGTCAAGCCGCTGATATCGCCTAGCTGCGATCACTACCGCTCAACGCGGACCCTGCATGAGGCGCTGTTAAAGGCAGTACGGGAAGTGACAGGGAAGGAAGTCGAATTCGTCCAGTGGAACACCACGAGGCCGGTGCGGCCCCTACGGCTGGGCAGGGCCTAGCGGCCCTTACCCCTTGCCGACCAGATGGATCACCGGCTTTGACGGGCTGGCCTCTTTGAGAAGCTTCAGAGCTTCCTCTCGGGTAAGACCGCATCTGCGAGCATAGAAGTGAGCCTCGGCCACTCTTTCGCGGTCGATTGGCTCTTCGCGGCTCTGCTTTGTTGCTTTCTTGCCCACGGCACGAATCATAGCACATTCCGTTAGATAGCTCCAATGAAGCCCTACGGTTGGGTAGCCTACGCAGGCAGCCGGATATATCTTTCAGCCGGCGGAACGTTTGTAGCCGCCCCGGTGTTATCACCATGATCCCCGCATAGGGATCATAAAGGGCCTTGCCCCTCTTGGCCCTAGTTTGAGTCCGCTGTCTCCCCGGCAGCGGACCCGACGCATTCAGGTGATTGCCGGGCATCCCTCTAAAACGCAAATGCCAACGACTTTAACTGCCTCCGGCTCGACTGAATACAACCGTGCCGTCGTCTTTGCGAATTTCCACCGCTACGATATCGTCATCCCGCTTTCGAGCGGGAAAGGTGGCAAAGACATGGTCCCTCGCAGCTTTCTCGGCATCAAATGGCGTCTTCTCCACGATGCCCTTTTTCCCGTACCAGATCACCGTGTAGGCCACAGCTGCGACGCTCCCTCTACAGGCGCTTTGATCTTGCTGGCCAGCAGTTCAACGGGAGCATCCAGCCCTTTTAAGGCAGCGTGAAGGGCAGCAATAGCCGCCGCCAGATGGTCTTCACGTTTGCCATTGTCGTTCGCTAGATCGGTGCGTTGAGGCAGCGACATGGGCGAACTATGCGCCTTGTCGCGGTGTCAGTCTACGGGGTCGGCGAGGGCGCCAAGATCGAGGAGATCAAGCCCAAGAATCGCTAGATCCTGCAGAGCCAACGGCCTTCCTATATCGACGGTAAGGTCGTAGGGGGCTTTTGGGTGGAACCGCTGGGTATCTTCACCGTTCTCTCCAAATGGCCGTCACCATCATTGGAGCGTTGCTTACTGTCGCTGGCGTTGTGTACATGGCCGGCGCGGTTCTAAGGCGCGGGCGACTGAGCGATCCGACGCCTTCTCCTGCTAGGCCTGATCGCCCAACGCCAAATCTCGCAACCCCAGGTCCGACACTTGAGCCGCGTCGGCGCGGCCTCGGCTTCCTTGGCCTGTCGCAGAACTGGCCAGGCCTTCTGATGATGGGGATCGGCCTTATCCTGCTGTTGTCAGCAGCGGTCCTCTAAGCAGCGCAACCGCGACTGGAAGCCGACGTTCGATCGAGGTGAAGGCACTATCAATTGCCCTTCGGACACTTGATCGGGCGGCCCGACAGTCGGAGGGGGCGGCGGCCGAAACTCGCGCTGGCGGGGTCGTTCCGTCCCTTCCGACCCCTGGGTGTCATATTAGCCACAGATAATGTTAATCGGCAATCCGGTCTTGCGTCATTGGCATAGGTGTTCCGTAATGGGCCATCGTGTCTGGCACCGCTATTGCACTGTCAGCAATGCCGGGGACATCTCTCACCCAGCAATCGGGGGGCAAATGGGGGGCCCCGCCGCTTCGCAAATGGAGCGGCGGGCTATCGTTAACGGGGGGCGGGGCAACCATGTATTTTCCGCAATTTTTGGTGGGGATGTTCACCACGTCGGCCGTAGTGGCGATCTGGGCCAACATAGAAGCCGGATCTGTCGGCAAGGCGCTCGCTTGGACCGTCCTCACGCTGACGATTCTGCAAGTCGGATATTTCCTGATGGCATTCGGGCTTTGCTATAAGCGCTCGACGAAAAGCACCGACGCAAAACCGGATCCTGCTCATCAGCCCATTCGTCGAGACGGTAGTGTCTCATCCGGCCGATAATGACCGACAGGCCGGCCACAACCTACGTCGTCAGCGTGTTCGAGAAACCGCATTGGCGATGAGGTGAAGGACGACGATCTGTTCGACCTGTGAGGCCGCTTCGCCGCACGCTCAAGACATCGAGCCAGGTGGCTGATGTTGCCGTCTTGTGCGGCAAAGCGCTACCGCCTCGCGGCCGAACAGCGGATGTTGGCCGCCCTTGTGCGCAGCGGGACGCGCCAGAGCGCGCCAGACGCCTCCGCGCTGTAGGACAGCGGCCGGCGGAAACGCGCGCTGGCGGGGCTCAGCGTGCAGGAGTATGCTGTTTGGCCGCTGAAAAGCGGCAAGATTTCCCAGGGAGGAACCGATGGCACGCAAATACATAGACTGCCGAGAATTCCCGAGTGAAATGAAATGCACCATTGTGATCTCCGCAGATCGAGAGGACGAACTGATCGAGGCTGCGGTACAGCACGCTGTGTCTGTACATAGGGAACACGATACGCCCGAACTCCGCTCCCAGGTCAGGAAAGCGATCCATGAAGGCGTCCCAGCCTGAAGCCAGGGCTCTAGCGCAGGAAAATGGCCGGCGCCCCTTGGGCGGGGGGCGTTGGGGAATAGGCGCCGGCCACAGGCGGAAATAGGTCCGCCGCGCTGGACAGATGGCCGATTTATCGGGGCAGCGTTATGGCGTGATCGCGGAAGCTACGGCATCAGCGTTTCATTGCCACTTCGCAAGGGACGGGCCGCCGCTGCAGTGAATGGAGAGGCGGTCATTTTGCCTCCTGTCCCACTTCAGGACTAGGGTGCTGGCATCGCTCTTGCTTCGGAGAAGGTGCCGGCTAATCCCGGCCCTGATCGCGTACCTGATCAGGTAGTAGGCTCGCCGGGTTTGAGGTGGTTGGGGTCTTCGCCCGGCGGGTTTCCCTCTTAGGCCTTTTGTTTTGTGGCCCTGTATTCGGCTTCCCACGGCAATGAGTCAAAGTCCGGCTTGTGGTCGCCGGAACGGTAGGCGTCCTGGCCGATATAGCTGCATTTGCCGCTCTCCAGGATGCAGGCAAAGGGTGGACTTCCTGGGCATCGGTAAAGGCCTACTGCTCTTTCCATGCGAGAAGGTGTCCCACGGAGGCTCACGCGTGTCGCCGTTCATTGTGATGAAGGCAACAGGACGGGCGATTGCAGCGGCCCGGCGCGTACTTGTTGGGGCAGTAGCGCACCGGGCCTAACCGGCGAGGCTTCGAGGGGCGGGCGCCGGCTGGCGAATATATGTGCCAATGCTAATATATAAGAAGCATGCGAATGAAGGAACCAAAGGCAAAGGCCAGCAGATGACCGACAAGCCGGCCACAACCTACGTCGTAAGCGTGTTCGAGAAACCGCATTGGCGCACCATCCTCACCACCAAGGACAGGGCCAGCAGTCATCGGGCCTTGCGCACGTTGCGGAAAGGCTAGCGCGCCGACTGTTTCTTGGCCTGTGCGGCGATAGCGCAGAGGAAGGCCAATGCAGCGGCATCGCATGCCTCCCGTGATGGCCCCTTGGCGAAAAGGACTGCGTCCGCGGCTGGTATTGTCAAGCCATGCTTTCTGGCGAATGAGGCGACTTCGTAAGGCTGATTTTCTGGTTGATTGCCGGCGTCGAAATCGTAATCCATAGATTGAATTCCTCCCAGTTCGCGACCTTTTCCCTCTCCGCCTGAGGTAAAATTAACTGCCGGGGTGTCGCGCGAGTCTAGCAACTCAGGATTGCGTAAATCGATATAACTCCGAAACCCGTCTACGTCTTGTTGTTTCCAAGCATCTAAGGATGCGGGATCCTGCTACGCGGCCAACGCGCTCCTTCGCTATCCGGCGGCGACGCTTGACGACCTCGCCGCCAAGGTGCGGGTGCATCGCGTCTGGGAATACGACGGGCAGGACTTCAACTTCATTATGGACGACATAGCGCGTGTCGCCGGAAAAGGGGGTGTCGTATGAACGCCGCCGTGTCTGTCGAGCCGGATCGGGGCCTAATCACCGAGGCTGATATCGATCGCGGCTATGATGCATGCGCGATAGTCCGCGTTTGCGAACTGGCGATGGAGCAAATTCCCGAGCTGGGCCAGGACGCTCTTGTCAACGAAGCCGTTGGCGACATCGTGAGGTTGTTGCGGATGGTGGGACAGATGACCGGGGCATCACTTAACGTCTTGGAGCTGGCAAAAACGAGACAGGCAGACACCAAAGCCTGATCAATTGCCCTTCGGACACTTGAAGCCCGCTGCCTCACGGTGGCGGGCTTTTGCACGCGACTGCGGAAACTGATCCAGAGCCCGGTCGCGGGAGGAACGAGTCGGCCAGCCTTCGCGTTATTCTCGATCGAACCGATGGAGGTAACCGTGAGGAAGCTGATACTCGCATCCGTGCTCGCGATTGCTGGCACGGCCGCTGTAGTTGAACCGACGCAAGCGCAATTTCTTTTCTCGCCCTTCGGGGGCTATAACGGTGACTTTTTTGGTGGCTTCGGAGGATTTCCGCCCCCCTATCGCCACTATTACAACCGAGATTACTATGGTGACCAGTACTATGAGGAGCAATATCGCCCGTACTACCGATACCACCACCACCACCGGCACTACTACCGGCACTACTACCACCACAGGCATCACCACCATAGGCACTACTACCGCTACTGAAATACGACACGCTGTCGCATTCGGCCCGCTGCCTCACGGTGGCGGGTTTTCCATTTTTGAGCTTTCCGTCGTTTTCTGGGTCAATGAAGCGGGGCTAGCAGATTGCTTCGCCCCGTGTAGTCGTCATTTCAGATGCAAGATGACTGAGCCCTCGCTCAGGGTTGGCGGAGCGACACCGATTCCTGACGCATTTTTCTTCACCCAGTCACGGGCCACAACGACACTCTCATCGGTGCCCGCCTTGTCCTTGCAGACGGTCACGGAAAGTCCGCCATCGCCCGTTCTCATCAATGTATAACCGGTGAACCCTTTTACCTTCCGCAAAAGGGTTTCGATATCTCCCTTTTTGGCTTCGAGCAGATCAAACAGTTCCTTCGCACCCGTACCACTAAATTTTCTGACCACGGCATGCATGTCACGGTCCTCCCTTGTCATCATCATCTGTGACCGGGATTGGTTCGTCCGGCATCTCGGCACAGACGGTTAATAGCAAACAACTTAATGTCGATGGTTGCAAGGAAATGGCTGACTGCCCCTTGGGGGTTGGAGGGCAAGCCTGCGGTAGTCGCAGGAACTCCATCGAAAGCAACAGGTGAACAGGAAGCGAACAGACTGCTACGTTTTTTGCAACTCAACGCTACGGTATAGGCCAGGACATCACAGGACGGAGAGGGGAGTAAGCCGCTCCAATCTTTTGACAAATAAGGCTTTTCCGGCACACGAAGGGATACCTAAGGATGTTGGCGAGCGAATTTCAAGACCGGCCATCCCTCCAAGGCTTGAATTCATTAGCTTTTCTGGCTTTGAAGCTGCGTCTAAAGTGACCGCTGCTGCCGAATTGCTACCGAATGGCCTTTTGTGCCTTGGCCTTTACCGCGCGCTGGATCACAGCGTCAACCTGTTCTGCTGCGTCGGCCTGCATTCCCGGCATGACGTGATTGTATAGGTCAAGTGTGATGCCGATGCTCGAATGACCCAGGCGTTCGTTGGCGATCTTGGGATGCACGCCGGCAGCCGAAAGCTGTGAAGCGTGGGGGTGCCGGAGAATCATGGAAGCGAATGCAGGGGTAGGGCGGCGCTGCCGATGATCGTGACCCACTCCTACGGGCTGACGAGGTCGCCATAGACGACGACGTGATGCTCGACGAATTCCGGCTTGTTGATCAGGTACTGATCGTCCTGGGGATAGTAGTGGGCCCGCTCAGGTTGTTCACCCGCATAGGCCTTTACCGCTACCATGTCGGTCCACCAACTCAGGGCGCATATCTCCGTAACGCCGTCGCCAAGGTCGCGCAGTGTGATCTGGTGACCAAGATTGCCCTTGGTGGCGCCAAGCTCGTCGCCACCAGTCCCTGCCACGTAGCGCGCGTATTCGGCAGCCATCTGTGTGCGCACCGTCCCGCACCATCTTCGAAGAATTACCTGCCGGGCCATTAACCTTAGCCTCCGCTATCTATCCCGTCACCTTAAGCCCGCATGCACATTCGCGCCACAATCTTGCCAGGTTCCGAACATAGTCGATTAATACCGTGATAAACAATTCCTGCGCACAAAGGATCGGGGTTCAAGGCGTCGTTGGTGTTGTCGAGTGAGTGCTTTGGCTCCTCTGCTGTTCGAACGACGGCGTCTTGATTGAGACTGTAGGGGATTTCAGGAAAAATGCAGGCTACGACGCGCCCGCGTTTTCGTCGCGCTTCCACGCTTACGCTGCTTGCCGCGTCGGCTGCCTTGCTGGCGGCTTGCGCGTCGCAGCCAGAGCCGAAGGCGATGGTGAACCCCAAGCATCGCTCCAAGGAATATTTCGCCGAAACCGAATATGGCGTGAAGGCGAGCCCGCGCGCCAACTTCATGCGGCGTGGAGGCGGTCGCGACCAGCTCGGCAAACCCTATCAGGTTCGCGGCAAGTGGTATTATCCCAAGGAAGATCGGCACTACGCCAAGGTCGGCCTGGCCTCGTGGTATGGCGACGCCTTCCATGGCCGGCTGACCGCCAATGGCGAAGTCTATGACATGACGCATCTGACTGCGGCGCATCCGACCATGCCGCTGCCGAGCTATGCCCGTGTCACCAACCTTGAAACCGGCAGTTCGGTCATCGTTCGCGTCAACGACCGGGGGCCATATCATGAAGGCCGCATCATCGACGTCTCGGAGCGCGCGGCGCAGATGCTCGACTACGACAAGGTCGGCACCGCGAAGGTCAAGGTCGAATATGTCGGTCGCGCACCGCTCGATGGCGACGACGACCAGTATCTGATGGCATCCTACCATCCAGGCAACAGGATCCCAGATCCGTCGGATGGTCTGCCAACCGGCGTCATGGTGGCCATGAACGGGCCGTCACCAAGCGTGCCGGTGGGCGCCGCGGCCGTACCGTTCCCCGGTCAGCTGACGAATTCCGGTCAGGCCGTGCAACCGTCTCTTTCGGCGCAGGCACCGGCCTTCGGCGACCTGGTGCTGCCCGATTTCGGACCGATCGTTCCGGAACGCCCGGAGATCGGCTTGCCACCGCAGTCGCCGTTTGCCATGGCGTCGCTGTCCTATGCGAATGAACGCGTTCAGCGCGCCGATGTCTTTGCCGCACTGGACGACAGCGGCATGTCGCCCGCCGACATCCTGCGGTCGTGGAAAAAGTCCAATCCGCAAGCGTCGCCGTCCAGTTCCGACTATGTCGCCGCCGGCACGTTCGACGACGCCGCCGAAGCCAAGCGCGTGGCCGCGGCACTTCAGCCCTTCGGCAGAACAGAGATCCAGCGTTCCGATCTCGACGGCAATGACTGGTATGCGGTCAATCTCTATCCGAATGGCCATGGCGGGCTGGACGAGTTGCTGCAGGCGGCATGGTCGCACGGTGCGCCGGACGCTCTGGCTGTGCGCAACTGATCTATTTTGCCCGCGCGGTTGATCCGGCGGAAAAAACCCTGATAGCTTGGCTGTGCCAAAACCGGCAAACGGGTCGAGATTTCATGCAGTTGCGCGCCTTTCCGCCATTTGCCGGCTTTCTGGGACTGGCTTTGCTGCTGCTTTCCCTCGCGCCAGCCCACGCGCAGCTTTTCGAGACCAAGGCCACACAGGCGTTCATGATCGATGCCGACACCGGCACGGTGCTGTTCTCGAAAGACGCCGACAAGCCGATCCCGCCGGCCTCGATGGCCAAGCTGATGACCATCGAAGTGGTTTTCAACGCCATCAAATCCGGGCGCCTCAAACTCGACGACACGTTCGTGGTCAGCGAAAACGCCTGGCGCAAGGGCGGCGCGCCGTCGGGAACATCGACGATGTTTGCCAAGCTCAAATCGGCGATCCGCCTCGAGGACCTGATCCAGGGTGTGACCGTGCAGGCGGCCAATGACGGCTGCATCGTCATCGCCGAAGGCATGGCTGGATCCGAGGACAATTTTGCCGCGCAAATGACAGAACGGGCCCGCCAGATCGGCCTGAAAACATCGACTTTCGTCAATTCGACCGGCCTGCCGGCCGACGGCCAGCAGACGACGGTGCGCGAACTGGCGCAGCTGGCGCTGCATCTGTGGCGCGATTATCCGGATTTCTATCGCTACTACGGCCTGAAGGATTTCACCTGGAACAAGATCTCGCAGAAGAACCGCAACCCGCTGCTGGCCACGGACATCGGCGTCGACGGTCTGGCTGTTGGCGCGAGCGAGGTGTCCGGTTTCGGCATTGTCGCTTCGGTCAGCCACGACGGCACGCGGGTGATCGCGGCGATGAGCGGGCTGGCCAATGATAAGGAACGTGCCGAAGAGGCTCGGAAACTGCTCGACTGGGGCGTCCGCTCCTTCGAGAAGACCGAGATCTTCGCCAAGGACGAGGTGGTCGGCGAGGCCCAGGTTTTTGGCGGTGCGAAATCCGGCGTGACTCTGAAGGCAAAGGGACCGATCGACATCTTCCTGCCGATCACCAACCGCGACAAGCTGACGGCCAGGATCGTCTATACCGGCCCGGTTGCGGCACCCGTGGAGGAGGGCCAGCCGGTGGGTGCGCTGCGCGTCTGGATCGGCGACACGCTGAGCCAGGAGACGCCGCTTTTCGCTGCTGAATCGATCGGTGTCGGCACGTTGCCGCAGCGCGCGCTCGATGCGGTCAAGGAACTGGCGATCGGCTGGCTGCGATAACACCGACGGCATGGACGTTTTCGCGAACGCGGACTATCTAGAGCGCAACAATCCACTCCAACCTGGACAAAGGCCCTTTCGATTGGCGCGCGGATTTTTCATCACCTTCGAAGGCGGCGAAGGCGCAGGCAAGTCGACGCAGATCGAGCGGCTGGCGAGGAAGATGCGCGCCAAGAAGTATGATGTCCTGCTCACACGCGAACCAGGCGGCTCGCCGGGCGCCGAAGCGGTCAGGCATGTGCTGCTTTCAGGGGCGGCCGAGCCATTCGGGCCGAAGATGGAAGCGCTGCTCTTCGCCGCCGCCCGTTCCGACCATGTCGAACAGGTCATCCGGCCGGCGGTCGAACGCGGCTCCATCGTGCTTTGCGACCGTTTCCTGGATTCCTCGCGCGTCTACCAAGGCGTCACCGGCGGGATCGACCCGGCGTTCATGGATGCGCTGGAACAGGTCGCCATCAACGGCATGATGCCCGACATGACGCTGATCTTCGATATCGATCCGGCCGAGGGTCTGAGGCGCGCGACGCTGCGGCGCGGCAGCGATGCCGACGCGGATCGCTTCGAGAAGGAAACGCTTGCCATCCATCAGGCCCGTCGCGAGGCCTTCCTGGCGATCGCCGCGGCCGAGCCGGAACGCTGCATCGTCGTCGACGCGTCCGCCGATCCCGACGCGGTGGAGCACGTCGTCACCGCGGCCGTGTTCGCGGCGCTGGAGGCGAGGGCACCCGCGCGCAACAGGCAGGCCGCACCGGTATGATCTTCGAACGCATCGCCCCGGAACAGCATGACACGCTGGACGGCGTGCCCGAACCATCCGAAACGCCTCGCCTGGTCGGGCACGGGCAGGCGGCCGAGATGCTCGCCGCCGCCTATCGGTCGGGAAAGCTGCCGCATGCGCTGATCTTTGCCGGACCGGTCGGCATCGGCAAGGCGACGCTCGCCTTCCATCTCGCGCATCACCTGCTGAAGCACCCAGCCTTCGCGCAGGCGCCGGAAAGCCTTGCCATTCCCGATCCGGCCTCGCCGCTGTTTCGCCAGATCGCAACCGGAGCCCATCCGGGCGTGCTGCATCTGACGCGGCCGCTGAACGACAAGACCAAGAGCTTCAAGACCGTCGTCACTGTCGACGAGATCCGCAGGGTTAGCCGCTTCCTGTCGATGACCTCGCATGACGGCAGCTACCGGGTCGTCATCGTCGATCCCGCCGACGACATGAATGCCAATGCCGCCAATGCCTTGCTGAAGAACCTTGAGGAGCCGCCGGCGCGAACGCTGTTCATTCTCATCGTCCATGCGCCGGGCAGTCTGCTGCCGACGATCCGTTCGCGCTGCCAGGTGATACGCCTGACGCCGCTCGACGCCGACGATTTGCTGGCGGTGCTGCAGACCGCCGAGCCGCCGCCGCCGGACGATCCGGCCGCGCGGGCGGCACTTGTCGAACGGGCAGGGGGCAGCGCGCGCAACGCGATCCTTTTGACGCAATATGGCGGGCTGGAGATCGCCGAGACGCTCGATGCGCTGGTGGCGAAGGGAAGGAGCGACATCGGCGAAGCCTATCGGCTCGCGGAAGCCGTCGCCGGCCGCGACCAGGCGATCCAGTTCGATATCTTCAACCGCCGGGCGCTCGACTTGTTGTCGGACGCCGCGAGCCAGGCGGCGCTGTCGGGTGATCTCGCGCGGGCCAAAATCCTGTCGGACACTTGGCATGAGGCGCTGGACGCTATATCTGAGACCGACACCTACAATCTCGACAAGAAGCAGCACGCCTTGACCATGATCGACCGCCTGAATTCTGCGATGCGGATGTGACGGACTTCCTGGTGCATGCCGCTGCCCCAAAACCGGGGCTACTTTTGGCCGGCATGCATTGGCCTCGGGATGGCAATCGCCATTCCGATGCGATATCCACCGCCACGGCTTCCATTCAGACATTCATGATGGTTCATTCATGTCACGCGACACATTCTACATCACGACCGCGATTTCCTATCCGAACGGCAAGCCGCATATCGGCCATGCCTACGAACTGATCGCCACCGACGCGCTTGCGCGCTTCCAGCGGCTCGACGGCAAGCAGGTGTTCTTCCTCACCGGCACCGATGAGCACGGCATCAAGATGCTGCAGACGGCGAAGCGCGACGGCATTTCGGCGCGAGAACTGGCCGATCGCAACTCGGCCGATTTCAAGCGCATGGCGACCGCACTCAACGCCTCCAATGACGATTTCATCCGCACCACCGAAGAGCGGCATTACGCGTCCTCGCAGGCGATCTGGAAGGCGATGGACGCCAATGGTGACATCTACAAGGGCGGCTATGCCGGCTGGTATTCGGTGCGCGACGAAGCCTATTACGGCGAGGAGGAGACGGAGGTCCGTCCCGACAATATCCGCTACGGGCCACAGGGAACGCCGGTCGAATGGGTTGAGGAAGAGAGTTATTTCTTCCGGCTGTCGGCCTACCAGGACAAGCTCATTGCGCTCTACGAAAACCAGCCCGACTTCATCGGTCCGGCCGAGCGCCGCAATGAGGTGATGAGTTTCGTCAAATCCGGATTGAAGGACCTGTCGATCTCGCGCACCACCTTCGACTGGGGCGTACCGGTGCCTGGCGACGACAAGCACGTGATGTATGTCTGGGTCGATGCGCTGACCAATTACATCACCGGCGTCGGCTATCCCGATGAAAGTGATGAGAAATGGCGCTTCTGGCCGGCCGATGCACATATCATCGGCAAGGACATCGTTCGCTTCCACGCGGTCTACTGGCCGGCCTTCTTGATGTCGGCCGGCATCCCGCTGCCGAAGCGCGTTTTCGGCCACGGCTTCCTGTTCAACCGCGGCGAGAAGATGTCGAAATCGGTCGGCAACGTCATCGACCCGTTCACCATGGTCGAGCACTACGGTCTCGACCAGGTGCGCTACTTCTTCCTGCGCGAGGTGCCGTTCGGCCAGGACGGCAGCTACAGCCATGAAGCGATCGTCAACCGCACCAACGCCGATCTCGCCAACGGCCTCGGCAATCTGGCGCAGCGCTCGCTGTCGATGATCGCCAAGAACTGCGGCGGCGTGGTGCCGAAGCGCGGCGAGCTGACCGATGCCGACAGCGCGATCCTGGATCAGGCGGCGGCGGCTCTGGCCACCGCGCGCAAAGCAATGGCCGGGCAAGGCATTCATCTGGCACTGGCGGCGATCTTCGATGTAGTGGCGGAAGCCGATCGATACTTCGCTGGACAGGCACCATGGGCGCTTAAGAAAACCGATCCGGAACGCATGGAAACGGTGCTGTGGACGACCGCCGAGGTGGTTCGACGCGTCACTGTGCTGTGCCAGCCCTTTGTTCCGGGGTCGGCCACGAAGCTGCTCGACCTGCTGGCGGCGCCGGCGGACAAGCGCAACTTCGTGCATGTCCACGCGGACTATGCGCTTGTGCCCGGCACGGCATTGCCCGTGCCGGAGGGCGTATTTCCGCGTTATGTCGAACAGACGAGCGCGAACGCCTGATGCTTGTCGACAGCCATTGCCATCTGGACTTTCCAGATTTCGCCGAGGAGCGGGCGGCCATTGTCGCCCGCGCCAAAGCGGCCGGAATCGGCCGCATGGTGACGATATCGACCCGTGTGAAGCGTTTTCAGCAAATACTTGAAATCGCAGAGACTTTCGACGAGGTTTACTGCTCGGTCGGCACCCATCCGCACAATGCCGCCGAGGAACTCGACGTCACCGCTGCGGAGCTTGTCCGTCTGTCGGCTCATCCGAAGGTGGTGGCGATCGGTGAGGCTGGGCTTGATTATTTCTACGACAAGGCGCCGCGCGATGCGCAGGCGCAGGGTTTTCGCAATCACATTGCCGCCGCTCGCGAGACCGGCCTGCCGCTCGTCATCCATTCTCGCGATGCCGATGACGACATGGCAGGGATTCTC
The DNA here is from genome assembly GCF_024746835.1 of Mesorhizobium sp. AR02. Classification (NCBI taxonomy): domain Bacteria; kingdom Pseudomonadati; phylum Pseudomonadota; class Alphaproteobacteria; order Hyphomicrobiales; family Phyllobacteriaceae; genus Mesorhizobium; species Mesorhizobium sp. AR02. The sequence continues at coordinate 6,688,937 of NZ_CP080531.1, forward strand.
GAGGACGAAACAGGGAGGGGCGCCTTCCCTTTCATCCTGCATTGTTTCTCCTCCGGACGCCGGCTGGCCGAAATCGGTGTCTCGCTCGGGGGCTATGTCTCGTTCTCGGGCATCCTGACCTTCAAGAATTCGGCCGAATTGCGCGCCATCGCCGCCGATGTGCCGCATGACCGGCTGCTCGTCGAAACGGACGCACCCTATCTGGCGCCGATACCGTTTCGCGGCAAGCGCAATGAGCCGGCCTATGTCGCGCACACCGCCAAGGTGCTGGCGGAAACGATTGGCGTCAGCGAGGTTGAAGTCGCTAATCTGACGACGAACAATTTCTTCCGGCTGTTCGGCAAGATGCCGCGGCCTGCCGAGCAGAGCGCCTGAACGATGACCGACCGGCTGCGCCTCACCATTCTCGGCTGCGGCTCGTCGCCAGGTACGCCGCGCATCACCGGCGACTGGGGCAATTGCGACCCGGCCAATCCGAGGAACCGGCGCATGCGCACGGCAGCGCTGGTCGAACGGATTGCCGCCGATGGCGGCCGCACCACGGTGGTCATCGACACAGGGCCGGATTTCCGCGAGCAGATGCTGCTCGCTTCGGTCAAACGCATCGATGCGGTCGTCTACACGCATCCGCATGCCGACCATATCCACGGCATCGACGATCTGCGCGGCTATGTGCTCGAGCAGCGCCACCTGATCGACATTCATGCCGACCAGCCGACGATGCTGCGCCTTCGGCAGGCGTTCGGCTATTGCTTCGAGACACCGCCGGGCAGCTCCTATCCGCCGATCGTGCGGGCCCATATCATCGACCACGCAAAGCCCGTGGTGATCGAAGGCGAGGGGAGTGCCCTCACCCTCGAGCCACTGCCGCAGTTCCATGGCGACATCATCTCGCTCGGTTTCCGCATCGGCGGCCTGGCCTATTGCCCTGATATCAGCGGCTTTCCCGACGCCACTGCCGAGCGGCTGCGCGGCCTGGAGATGCTGGTCATCGATGCGCTGCAGTACAACACCCATCCCAGCCATTTGTCGCTCGGCCAGGCGCTGGAATGGATCGAACGGCTGGCGCCCAAACAATCTGTCCTGACGCATATGCACGTGCCGCTGGACTATGCCACCGTGATGGCTGAGACGCCTGATAAGGTGGTCCCAGCCTATGATGGGATGGTGATCGAAATTCCTTATGATTCAGCGTGATAGACACGACTGTTCATTTGTCCCTCTTCGGTTGGAATATCAGCAGCATGCCGATGCGCTCGTAGCCCATGCGGGGATACAGCAGCGCCCCGGCGTGGGTCGCCGCCAGCACCGAGCACCGTGCCCCAAGGGCGCGATCGTCGTGCAGCATCCTGGACATCAACGCCTAGCCGATGCCGCGACGCCGGTGCGAAGGCTCAACATACATGTCCGCGCACCACGTGGAGCCGACAGCGTCCACGCTGCGCACGCGCCCGATGATATCGTCGCCATCGACCGCGATGTATTGGCGGAACGGCGCACCGTCACCGAGTAGATCGTCGGCGATCGGGCGCCTGCGCATGATCTTTCCCAATTGCGCCGCCCGTTCGGCCGTGCGCACACGTTCGATCGAGACGACCGCCGGCGGGCTCGGTATCCGGCGCAGTGGCTGGACGAAAAAGCCTTCCGTCCGCAGCAGCCGGTAACCGAGAACTTTGTAGGCGGTTCGCGTCGGTCCATCCGGTTCGTCGTTCGCGATCACGACGGAAACAGCAAAACCTGGCCGCGCATGCTGCCGCACGACCGCATCAGCTTCCTCGGCGGCGACGTCATGGACGACCCATTCTTCGCTACGGTAGTCGCGAGGATTCTTGCGCTCGGCATCGCGCATCAGCCACAATGGCCCGACGCGGCTGACCTCGTAAGGAAAGGTGCGGCTTTTGTCGGTGCTGTAGCCATGCACGAACACCTCAATCGCCGATTCCATCTCACGCTTTGCTGCAGTCATCCATGCAGCGTAGCGTTGGCAATCCACTCAAGGCAACAGACATCGAGCGTCTCAAGCCTATGAAAATCAGCAGTAATTTCCAACTGCTGGTCGATGCGTAAGTTCCATAATCTATCTTATGCGACTTTCTGCCATGCGTCACGGAGATGGCGAAATGCGATTGTCACGCGGCCTCGCGCCGCAACCGCACAGAGCTTTCACGCATCAGCCTGCCGTCACCTTTCATCTCAAACACGCCCTCATCGGCAAGCGTCCGGACCCGTGACCAGAGAACGAGATCACCAACTCGGAAGCCATCGTCCCACAACGCGACAAGGCTTTCGGCGACCACACGACTGCATTTCTGCCAATCGTCTGTCACGTGTGACGCGACGGCTTTCTACGAAGTCGTCTCCATAAATCGCGGTATGTTCGCAGTTCCTGTCCGGTCAGAACCGTCTGACTGTCCAAGAGACGCGCTTTCGCAATGCTGTCTGACGGAACAGAGCCGAACGATCCTGCTCGCCACGTCTCGGACTCAGAACGATCGGGTCTGGGAGCGAATTCAACCTGCGTTATGTCGACCACTCGAAATGGGTGATCCCCGATCCGCGAAACAAACTCCAGGAAGCCGGCAAATTCCTCAGCGCTTCGCCGACATACCCATGCGACAGGAGTGACGTCCCTGCCCGTGGCACGGCTCCAGAAGAGATCGACAGATTGTGGAAGGTCTTGCCACCTGTCGTAACCCAATGTGTCTTCTACCCATTGGCCACGGAGATCGGCCGTTGGCGGGTCTATAGGCCCGAAGCTGAGGTCATCTGGCAATCCGATGACGGTTTGATGGAGTTTCAACGACCTGAGAGCCTGACGAAGGCTGCCGGCCGCCGACATATTGAAGACGACGTGGACAACAGGTTTTTGAGGCTCGATCATGGACACATCGGAGCTCGTCGGAGGCATCAGGGCATGTTCACTTCAGATCCGACAGCTCATTATCAAGAATCAGCGCCTGCTGGGCCGTCGCATCAAGCATGCAGCTGACGATGATGTTGCTCTGACGATCGATGTTGACGGTTTCGGCGGCACCCTCGGCAGCACAGCGCGCATCGCGGTAAGCGATCCACGCGCGCTGCATCTTGCGATAGCCTTGCCGCAACTTGGGTGTGGCCTTGGCCATAAGCGCTTCGTAGGTCGTGTTGAGGCGATCCTCCCACGCGCGGACCTCGCGGTCGGCACAATCGATCAATCCCAACTGTGACTGGCCATCGTCGCTCTCAAAAGAACACAGCTCGGTCACATAGTTGATGCACGAGGCTGGCTCGTGTCCGGCGAGCTTGATGACGTTATCGATATGGGAAGCCGGCTTGGGCGATTCGTTCACGCCGGGAACATTCCCTGGAAAATCACTGACATATTTCAAGCACTCGGCAAGCGCCGCCTTGTCCGAGATACGTGTTTGATCCTTGGCCATGGCAGGCGGCAAGGCGGCAAGCAGCAAACCACAACCCGCCAACATCAGAGGGCCTTTCATCGCTGTAACTCCCCACTATGCTTCCAGAGTTGCAGAATGCCGCCTCTGCAACAAGGTCCAAGGTTTGCAATGGGGTCGCTCCCTCCCCGTTCGAACTTGGCTGCAACCATCCGGCTGTCGCGCTGGCCCCGCTGGCGATTTCGGTGATGGCATCGAACCGATGAAGCAACTAGCCTGCTGTCGCGCTGGAACTCACATTCAGGACTATCAAAGAATGACCGTCTCACCTTCCTTTCTCGGCCTTCCCGATCGCCTCGCCGATGGCCGCATGCCCCGCGCGGTGATCTTCGGAGCTGGCCATGGCAGTACCTATCCCGGCAAGGACAGCAGCGGCTATGCGTCGGCGGCAGACGCCATCCGCGCAGCCAGCCAGGATGATGCCCCGCTGGTCGAGCACTGGGACTTCGATCTCGGCGGCCCGTTGTTCGATGGCAAGCCGGTCTGCTGTGTCGACGCCGGCGACATCTCGACCTCCCTGCATGACAATACCGGCAACCGGACCCGGATCGAGGCGAAGACGCGTGAGGTTCTGTCCTTGCCAGCCGTGCCGATCCTGCTCGGCGGTGACGATTCCGTCGTCATTCCATTCCTTGCCGGCTTTGCCGACCACGGACCGATCTGGATCCTGCAGATCGATGCCCATATCGACTGGCGCGACGAGGTGCATGGCGAACACTACGGCTATTCGAGCCCGATGCGGCGGGCGAGCGAGATGCCGCATGTCGCCGGCATGGTGCAGGTCGGCCTGCGCAGCGTCGGCAGCGCGCGCCTCGCTGAAATCGAAGCGGCGCAGCACTATGGCAGCCGTTTCGTGACCGCGCGCGAGGTTCATGCTCAAGGCGTGGAAGCGGCGCTCAGGCATATTCCGGAAGGCGCACGGGTTGTCGTCACTTTCGACTGCGACAGCCTTGATCCCGGCATCATGCCGGGCGTGGCGGCACGCACGCCAGGCGGCCTCACCTACACGCAGGCGATCGACCTGATCGCCGGTCTCGGCAAGCGGGCCAGGATTGCGGGATTCGACCTTGTCGAACTCTATCCGCCCGCCGACATAGACGGCCTGTCGGCCCTGACCGCCGCGCGCCTTCTCGTCAATGTGATCGGCACGATCATCCGGCAGGTTTGAAACCCGGCTATGTGGCGCCAGCCGCTGAAATGCGCCGATGCACGCCATCCAGGCTTTCTGCCAGCGCGTCGAAGACGTGACGGGCCGTGAGTTCGCTCAGAACCTGCTCATTGATGCCGCCACGGGTCGCATAATCCTGCGCCAGATGCGTGAAATCCGCATCGGGCGCTGTCTCCGGAGCATGTCCAAGAGCCGTGAAGAGCGCTGCGATATAGTCGCGCCCCTTGGTATCCGGCACGTCATGCGCTTTGAGCCAGCGGTGGATCGTATCGAGATATTTGAAGTAAGTGGCATAGGTCGCGGTCACGACGCTCAAGGCGTCGAATTCGCTCGAACTCTCGACCTCGATCACCTTTCCCAGTCCGCTAAGCAATGCGGTCACGTCCGGATCGGGCGGGTAGATGATCGTCGCCCCCAGCCGCTGGGCGATCATCGGCATGGGCAACGCTTTCGTTACGCGGCTCGCGGGTGCGGTCAGGCCGACTATTTCCTCGCGCGACAACGTGGCGATCAGGCTGATGAGGTGGTGGTCGCGCCGAAACCGCAATTCGGGCAACAGCTGAGGGGCAATTTGCGGCCGCACTGCCAGCATGACGGTGTCGCAGGCATCGAGGACCGCCTGATTGTCGGCGGCGACATCCACATTCGGAAAGCGGGACGCGAGGTTCGCGGCGATCTCTTCGTTGCGCGGCGACAACACCACCGATACCGGATCGCCCTCGAGGGATTTGAGCCCGGTGACGATGGCTGAAGCAAGTGCGCCCGTGCCGATGAAGCCAAGTTTCATTTGATGCCCCAAGGTCGCTTCTTCGGCTGACTGTCCGCCGATCACTGCCCATGCTCCAGGCGGATCCGATAGTTCAGCGAACGCTTCGACCCCGGTTCGATCAGCATCACCCCAGGCTTGTCAGTGAATTCGCCGTCGAAATCGGCCGAGCTTGCCAGGCCGTGCCAGGGCTCGATGCACAGGAACGGCGCGCCTCCCGGCTTGGACCAGATGCCCAACTCCTCTGCTCCCTGCCATGACATCTCGATCGCCGGACCGCGGTCGGCGGTGTAGCGCACGCTGGTGCTCGCGGGCCGATCCAGGATGACGGCGTCGTCATCGAACAGCTGCTCGGACAGGGCAAGCGTTCTGCCTTCGATCGGCGTCGGCCGCGTCTCTGCGAGCAGGAGGCCGTCCTTGAGGCGACGGATCGGCGCCCGCTCATCATCGGCAAAGGTCAGCCGATAGGCCTCCTTGGGCAATTCCGGCAGCAACGGCCAGTTGAATGCCGGATGCGCGCCGACCGAGGCCGGCAACAGCTCCTCGCCGGTGTTGGTGACCTCCAAAGCCACACCAAGCTGCTGGCGGTCCAGCGTGTAAGTCACAACCAAGCGAAAGGCGAAGGGGTAATGCGCACGGGTATCGGCATCGTCGGTGAGGACCAGCGTGCAGGAGCGAGCCCCCCTCTCCGCCCAGGTGAACGCCTTGTCGCGGGCGAAGCCGTGCTGCGTCATCGGATAGGTCCGGCCGCGATGGCGCAATTGATCGCCCTTCAGCCGGCCGACGATCGGAAACAGCACCGGCGAATGGCGCCGCCACTCTGGCCCGGCTTGCCACAGGAACTCAAATCCGTGCGCATCCTGCAGCGAGACCAGTTCGGCGCCCTGCCCTGTTATGACAGCCGATATGCCGTCGCCATGAAGCGTCTGGCTGTCCTGTGCCACATGTCCTCGCAGTGTTGGATGCTGGTTCGGTGGGCAGACTAGCAAAAGCTCTTGGGGACTCAAGGTGTGGACGGGCGTTGCCGGAATGAATTGTGGCCGGAGGATCTCTCCTCCGGCCACCTCTCCGCATCAAGGGCGATATGCTCGCCCTTGCCCACAGCGGACAGTCGCTATTCGCGCTCGCCGGTGAAATTCAGCAACAGCTGGAAGATGTTGATGAAGTTCAGATAGAGCGAGAAGGCGCCGAAGACGGCCAGCTTCTGGCGCGATTCCGCGTCGAAATTCTCGGCATACTGTTCCTTGATCGTCTGCGTATCCCAGGCGGTCAGGCCGATGAAGACGGCGATGCCGATCACCGAAATAGCGAACTGCAGCGCGGTCGAGCCGAGGAAGATGTTGACGATGCTGGCGATCACCACGCCGATCAGGCCCATGATCAGGAACGACGAAAACTGCGTCAGGTCACGCCTGGTCGTGTAGCCGTAGAGGCTGGTGGCGCCGAACATGGTGGCGGCGATGAAGAAGGTGCGCGCGATGCTGGTTCCGGTGAAGACCAGGAACACCGAGGCGAGCGACAGGCCCATCACCGCACAGAAGGCCCAGAACATCGCCTGGGCGCTCGCCGCCGACATGGTCTGCATCTTGAACGAAAACAGCAGGACAAAGGCGAGCGGCGCCAGCATCACCACATATTTCAGCGGGCTGGAGAAGATCGGCACATAGAGCGCCGGCGTCGACGACACCATGAATGCGACCAGGCCGGTGACCACGAGGCCAAGGCCCATATAGTTGTAGACGCGCAGCATGTGCTGGCGCAGGCCCTCGTCGAAGACGGCTCCGGCCTGGGCGCCGGTGCCAACGCGATATCCCAGATTGGGTGTGTTCATTTGCAGTCTCCTTTGTGGATCGGTCAGTAAAGCGTTCTAGCGAGCGCTTCGGCGGCGCGGTCGAGGTCATGGACCCCGCTCTTCGCGACCACCGCATAGGCGACCTCGCCGATCTGGAAATAGGCCGAGGAAATATCGCCCGACGGCGCGACGGTCGGCTTGACCACGTCGAAGGTTCCCGGCCGGATCGCAAACAGCGACACCAGGCCCATATCCTTGGTGTCGACAGCCATCTCGACGCTCGGGCCGAAGCGCGACGGATAGATCTGCACGTCGCGCACCTTCCAGTCCTTGGGCAGCGACGGCATGACGATCGCGGTTGCCGCACGGATCTCGCCGGCATTGTAGTTGGGCGCTTCCGGCTGCGAGGGCATGGTTTCACGCACCAGCGTCGTTCTGTGTGCCCGCACCGCTTCATCGACATAGGCGGGCGGCTGCGGCGAAGCGACGACCTTGGTCACCGACATAGGCCCGATGATGCCGTTCGCCAGCCAGCCGGCGGCAATGAAGGCGGCAACGGCCGCGGCGCGCTGCAAAACACCGAAGATACGGCCGCGGACAAGCCCCCTCTCCAGCCGCCGCGCCGCGTCAGCGGTCACCGGCCGCGCCATGCCCTTGGAACCGGCAAGCGCCACGCGCAGTTCGTCACGGGTCCGCAGATCCGACATCACGCGCGCGGCAGCCTCCGGCCGGGTCGACAGGAACGCCTCGACCTCGATGCGGCGCGTGACATCCATCTGGTCGTCGACATAGGCGTCGAGGTCGGTGTCGGTCACGGGGTCGACAAGAGCGGTCATTGCTCACCTCCCACGATTCTCAAATGATTCCTGCCGCGTGCCGGGGCGGCGTCCTCCATCTGGCGCAAGGCGGCCCGCGCCCTGCCGATACGCGACATCAGCGTGCCCAGCGGCACGCCGGTGGCATCGGCTGCTTGGCTGTAGGAAAGCCCTTCGATGGCGACCAGATGCAGTGCCGAGCGCTGTTCTTCCGGCAGGTTGAAAAAGGCGTCCCGCACCTGCGCCAGGCGCAGCGAATGCTCCTGCGGCGCCGGTGTGCTGGCATCGGCGAGGTATCCGGCCTGTTCGATGCGCGCCGCTTCCGAGCGGCGCGAGCGCATGCGGTCGACAAACGCGTTGTGGACGATCGACAGCAGCCAGGCCCGCAGGTTTCCGCCGGAGCGGAAGGTGCCGCGCCGCTCATAGGCGCGCACCAGCGCGTCGTGCACGAGATCCTCGGCGTCCGCACTGTCGCGCGTCAGCGACTGCGCGTAGCGCCGCAGCGACCCGAGCTGGCCTATGATGTCAAAGCGTGGCATCGACCGTTTCATGTCCTGTTTACGGAGCATGTGGGGATTTTAATCCCGAGCCGTGCCATTTTTCTTTGGCGGGTTCGCCGGAGCGTCGCGTTTGCCAGTACCCTCGCCCAGCCTGGCTCTCAGGGCCGAAGTGGTTTTGCCGCTTTGGGCGTCGTTACACCGCAGGCGCGCAAAACCCACCTGCGGCCGTCGCTGCGAAAATCGGTGATGCTGAGTGGCTCGACATCGATCTTCCAGCAAGCGGCAAGTGGCGCGCCGAGAACATGCAGGATCGCGGCGCGGATGACGCTGGCATGGGTCAGCGCGATCGTGTGGCCACGCTCGGCCATCAACCGGTCCATCAAGCCGGAGGCCCGGCGAGCAACATCGGCCAGCGACTCGCCGCCGTGCGGCGCTGCATTGGGGTCTGTGAGCCAGGCAGCTATGCCCTCGGGCTGCTCCGCCTGGACTTCCTCAAAGCTCTTGCCGGCCCAGCTTCCATGAGCCTGATCCGCCAGAAGCGGCTCGACCCATGCGTCCAGCGCCAGTGCCTCGGCGGTCTGCCGGGCGCGAAGCGAAGGCGCCGTCCACAAACGGTCGGCACGGCGCAGCGTCCCGCGCATCGCCTTCGCCTGCGTCAGCGATCGCGGCTCCAACGGCTCATCCGACGGGAACGCACCCTTCCGGGTCGCGGCCGTGGCGCCGTTGCAGATCATCGTCAGCCGTATCAGCATGAAGCATTCATCCCTCGAGCCGCTTTCGAAGCGGCGCATACGCTGCGATTAGAATAGCGGCTATCGTTTCGATCGAAAGGCTACACCCTTGGGCGCCGCCTTCTGTTTCGCACAACTAAAAGCGCTGGTGCAGCGCCTTCTATTTGCGTATCACTCCGCCGCGCCAACGGAACCATAACGATGTTCGAAGACCTGCAGCCAGCTCCCGCCGACAAGATCCTGGCCCTGATCGGCCTCTATCGCGCCGATCCGCGCCCCAACAAAGTCGATCTCGGCGTTGGCGTCTACAAGGATCGCGACGGCAAGACGCCGGTCATGCGCGCCGTGCGTGAGGCTGAAAAGCGGCTGCTGAACAGCCAGGACACCAAGACCTATCTTGGACTTGCCGGCGATACCGGCTTCAACGCGGTGATGGCCAAGCTCGCCTTCGGCCCGGGCGCCGACATGACGCGCATCCGGGCGGCACAGGCGCCTGGCGGCTCCGGTGCGTTGCGCCTGGTAGCGGAACTCCTCAAGCGGACGCGTTCGGACGCAACCGTCTGGCTGTCGGACCCGACCTGGCCGAACCATATGCCGGTGATGCGCGCCGCCGGCCTGCAGATCCGCGAATACCCCTATTTCGATGCGGCCTCGGGCGCGGTTCGTTTCGACGACATGCTCGCGGCGTTGCGGACAGCAGAGAGTGGCGACGTGGTGCTGCTGCATGGCTGCTGCCACAACCCGACCGGCGCCAACCTGGACGCGGCGCAGTGGGAGGCCGTCACCGATCTGGTCGTCGAACGCGGCCTGCTGCCGTTTGTCGACATCGCCTATCAGGGCTTTGGCGATGGCCTCGAGGCCGACGCCCTCGGTTTGCGTCTGCTGGCGGCGAAAGTGCCGGAAATGGTTGTTGCATCGAGCTGCTCGAAGAATTTTGCCGTCTATCGCGATCGTGTCGGCGCGGCGATGATCCTGGCCAAGGACGGCGCGCAGGCGGATGTGGCGATGAGCCAGATGCTGTCGGCGGCGCGCGCCATGTATTCGATGCCGCCGGATCATGGCGCTGCCGCGGTGCGCATGGTGCTGGAAGACGCTAGCCTACGTGCCGACTGGGAAGCCGAGCTGGAAGAGATGCGCCTGCGCATGCTCCGGCTGCGTGTCCAGTTCGCCGAGGCGCTGCGCCGGCAGTCCAACTCCGACCGCTTCGACTTCGTCGCCAGCCATCGCGGCATGTTCTCGCGGCTTGGCCTCACGGAAGCGCAGGTCGAGCGGCTGCGTGCGGAGCATGGCGTCTACATGGTCGGCGACAGCCGCATCAACGTCGCCGGACTGCCGGAGGATGGGATTGATGACTTGGCCAAGGCGATCGTCTCCGTACTCGACTGAAGCGGCTCAGCTGTGGACAAGGCGCCCTCGCCGGCTGACGGCATTGGCCGAGCGGCGGGCGGCGGGCTAGCATCCGCCGCATGACGCCATCGAAAGACATTTCGCGCCTGATCGAGATCATGGCGGCGCTGCGCGCCCCCAAGACCGGCTGCCCGTGGGACATCGAGCAGGATTTCTCGACCATCGCGCCCTATACGATCGAGGAAGCCTATGAGGTGGCGGACGCCATTGCGCGCGGCGACCTCGACGATCTCCGTGACGAGTTGGGCGACCTCCTGCTGCAGGTCGTCTATCACGCGCAGATGGCTGAGGAAGCCGGCGAATTTGCCTTCCCGGATGTGGTCCAGGCCATCACCACGAAAATGATCCGCCGTCATCCACATGTCTTCGGCGACGAAAAAGCCCGCAGCGCCGGCATGGCCAAGGGCATGTGGGAAAAGATCAAGGCGCAGGAGAAGGCCGAGAAGCGAGGCGCCCGGCTCGCGCGCGGCCTCGACCCCGAAGACAATGGCAAGGGCTTTCTGGACAGCGTTCCGGTTGCCCTGCCCGCTTTGACGCGGGCGCTCAAACTTCAGGAGAAAGCGGCTCGTGTCGGCTTCGACTGGAGCGAGGCGGCCCCCATCCTCGACAAGATCGAGGAAGAGATCGGTGAATTGCGCGAGGCCCTGGCCAAGGGCGAGACGGCGTCGATCAAGGACGAGTTCGGCGACATGCTGTTCGCCGTCGTCAATCTCGGCCGTCACCTCAAGCTCGATTCGGAAGCCGCGTTGAGCGGCACCAACGAAAAATTCCGCTCACGCTTCCACTATGTCGAGCAGACCCTGGAGAAGTCCGGCAACACGCTGGAGAATGCCACCTTGGCCGAAATGGAAGCGCTGTGGCAGGAAGCGAAAACTGCGAAGTAACCTCGGCAATTCCGGATGGAAAACCGATATACAGTTTTGCTGGAATTGCCTTGGGTTAACCGTTGTTTTTCCTGCGCAATCGGCTTTCGATCTCTTCGCGGGCGCTTTGCGTGGCCTTGAGCGAGATAGTGGCGCTGCCGTCGTCATTGTCGGTTCGCGAAACGATATCGCCATTGCGGTAGAGCCAGTCGACAAGGCCGAACTGCGCCGGTTCGATCGTCACCGTCAGGTCTTCGAGCTCGCCCGCCATGCGCGTCTCGATGATCGACTTCAGCGCATCGATGCCCTCGCCGGTCACCGCCGATATGGCGATCGGCGGACCCTTGCTGCCGTCGGCGGCATCGGCGAGCAGCCGGCTCCTGTTGCCTTCGTCGAGCAGATCGATCTTGTTCCAGACTTCGATCACACGCTTGGTATCACCGGCGTCGACACCGAGGTCGGCCAGGATGCGCTCGACATCCTCGGCCTGTGCTGCCGTGTCGGGATCGGAAATGTCGCGCAGATGGAGGACGAGATCGGCCTCGACCACCTCTTCCAGGGTGGCGCGGAAGGCCGCGATCAGATGCGTCGGCAGATCCGAAATGAAACCGACCGTATCCGACAGGATGATCGGCGTGCCATGCGGCAGGCGCACGCGGCGCAGCGTCGGGTCGAGCGTGGCAAACAGCATGTCTTGCGCCAGCACGTCTGCCCCGGTCAACCTGTTGAACAGAGTCGACTTGCCGGCATTGGTGTAGCCGACGATCGCCACCACCGGGAACGGCACCTTCTTGCGCTTGGCGCGGTGCAGGTCGCGGGTGCGACGCACCGTTTCCAGCTCGTGCTTCAGCTTGATGATCTTTTCCTGCAACTGCCGCCGGTCGGATTCGATCTGGGTTTCGCCGGGGCCGCCGAGGAAGCCGGCGCCGCCGCGCTGACGCTCTAGGTGGGTCCAGCTGCGGACGAGACGGCCCTTCTGGTAGTTGAGATGGGCGAGTTCGACCTGCAGCGTGCCTTCCTTGGTACGGGCGCGCTCGCCGAAGATCTCGAGGATCAGCCCGGTGCGGTCGAGCACCTTGGCGTTCAATTCCCTTTCGAGATTGCGCTGCTGCACCGGGGTCAGCGGATGGTCGACGATGACCAGTTCCGCGTGCCCTTCCTTGACGATCTCGGCGAACTCCTCGACCTTGCCGCTGCCGAGCAAGGTCGCCGGGCGCGGGTCGTTGACGGTCACCACCGCCGTATGGATCGGATCAAGGTTGATGGCGCGGGCAAGGCCGACGGCCTCGTCGCGGCGCGCGTCAGCCGATCGCGTCAGCCGCGGGCGGTTGGTGTCGTCGTCGCCGCGCGGCTGGCGGGTAAGCACAGGCACAATGACGACAGCCCGGGTCGGACCCTTGGCTTCCGTCCCGGGATGATGTTCTGGTTTTCCGCGAACGGTCGCGTCCGCGTCCTTCTCGCGTGCCAATCAGGCGCCCTGGCTTTCCTCGCCATCGAACATCTGAACCGGCTGGCTCGGCATGATCGTGGAAATGGCGTGCTTGTAGACGAGCTGGGAGTGACCGTCGCGGCGCAGCAAGACACAGAAATTGTCGAACGAAGTGACCACGCCGGTCAGCTTCACGCCGTTGATGAGGAAGATGGTGAGCGGGTTCTTGCTCTTGCGAACTGAATTCAGGAACAGGTCCTGAAGGTTTTGCGATCGTTCCGCCATTGTTCTTGTCTTTCGCCGATCCCCTTCGGTTTGCAAGCCAATGCGCCAAATTGTCGGGCACATGTCAAGCGCGCAAACACCGTCTTGTCGTCAGTAACGACAAGCAGAACGAGATATATTGATGTTCATTCCACCTGTGCGGTTATCAGGCTGGACTTTTTTCCGCAATGTCAAAAAAGGCCTGCCGCAACGAAAGTGTCACAGAGCCGGGGTGGCCGTTGGCGACCGGATCGCCGTCAATGGCCACGACAGGCATGGCAATCGTCGTCGCGGAGCTGATGAACGCCTCGCGCGCCGCCTTGGCCTCGGCGACGGAAAAACCGCGCTCTTCGATCTTCAGGCCGAGCTTTGCCGCAACCTCAAACATGGTCGTGCGGGTGATGCCGCGCAGGATGCCATGGTCGGCCGGCCTGGTGACCAGAACGCCGTCCCTGGTGACGATCCAGGCGTTCGACGAGCCACCTTCCTTCACGTTGCCGTCGGTATCGACGAACCACGCCTCCTGCGCGCCGGCCTCCTTGGCCTTCTGCTTGGCCAATACATTGGGCAGCAGCCCGACGCTCTTGATGTCGACCCGGTCCCAGCGGTTCTCCGGCACGGTGAGCACCGCGATGCCGGTTTCGGCCCGCTTTGCGCCAGCGGCGGGATCGGCCTTCCTGGCGGTCACCACCAAAGACGGCTTGGTGTCCGCCGACGGGAAAACAAACTCGCGGCTGGCGACACCGCGCGTCACCTGGACATAGACAAGGCCATTGACAACATGGTTGCGGTTGACCACCTCGCGCAGGATGAGCGGCAGCACGTTGCGCGCGACTGGCCAGGCGATCGACAGTTCGGTCAGCGAGCGGTTCAGCCGGGCAAGATGGCGCGGCATGTCGACGATGAAGCCTCGCGCCACCTCGCAGACCTCATAGACACCGTCGGCGAACTGATAGCCACGATCCTCGATATGCACGGAAGCGTCCGCGTGAGCGACGTAGCGCCCGTTCACATAGGCAATGCGCGGCATAGGTGATCCCTCAGAAAAGTCCCGGCTTTCTTATGTGATTCCGCCGCTACCGTAACCGACAATTGCGTAGGCCACGGCCAGGCTGACTTTGTGTGCGTCAGACGCCCAGCGACTTCAGCTTGCGGTGCAAGGCGGAACGCTCCATGCCGATGAACTCGGCGGTTTTCGAGATGTTGCCGCCAAAGCGGTTGATCTGGGCGATCAGATAGTCCTTCTCGAACTGTTCACGCGCCTCGCGCAACGGCAGCGCCATGATGTGCTGGTCGGACTGATTCGGCGTGCGCGGCATGACATCGCCGATCTCGGACGGCAGCAGGTCCGCGGTGATCGGCGCATCGACGTCGTCGCCGCGCGCCAGGATCATCAGGCGCTCGACATTGTTGCGCAGCTGGCGGACGTTGCCCGGCCAGTTGTGCGCCTGAAGCACGGCCAGCGCGTCGTCGCCGATGCGGCGCGGCTTGATGCCGGCCTGGCGGGCGATCTGCTTCATGAAATTGTCGACGAGATAGGGAATATCTTCGCGCCGCTCGGCCAGTCCCGGCACCATCACCGGAACCACCGCCAGGCGATGATAGAGATCCTCGCGGAAACGCCCGTCGGCGATCATGGCTTCCAGGTTCTGCGAGGTCGAGGAGATGATGCGGACATCGACCTTGACCCGCTTGGTGCCCCCTACCCGTTCGAACTGCTGCTCGACCAGCACGCGCAGGATCTTGTTCTGCGTCTCGCGCGGCATGTCAGCCACTTCGTCGATATAGAGAATGCCGCGATGAGCTTCCTCCAGCGCTCCGACCTTGCGCTCGACACCGTTCGATTCGGTGCCGAACAGCTCGATCTCCATGCGCTCGGGCGTGATGTTGGCGGCGCTCAGCGTCACGAACGGCGCGCCTTTGCGCGCCGACAGCGTGTGGATGGCGCGCGCCGCCAGTTCCTTGCCGGATCCGGATGGGCCGATGATCATGACGCGGCTGTTGGTCGGCGCGACGCGCTCGATGGTCTGGCGCAGCTGGCTCATCGCCGACGACATGCCGATCAGGTCGAAGGTCTCGCCGCTGCGCTGTTTGAGGTCGGAAACTTCGCGCCGCAATTTCGAGGTTTCCAGCGCACGCTCGGCAATGAGGATCAGTCTGTCGGCCTTGAACGGCTTCTCGATGAAATCATAGGCGCCACGACGGATGGCCGAGACCGCCGTTTCGATGTTGCCATGGCCGGAGATCATTACCACCGGCAAGGTGGGATGCATGGTCTTGATCTCGTCGAGCAGCGCCAGGCCGTCCAGGCGCGAGCCCTGCAGCCAGATATCGAGGAAAATCAACCTCGGCGCTCGATCAGCTATAGCAGCGAGCGCGCTGTCGGCATCGAATGCCGTACGGGTTTCGTGACCTTCGTCGCTCAGGATGCCCGCGACGAGCTCACGGATGTCTTCCTCGTCATCGACGATGAGAATATCAGACGCCATTACCGACCTTTTCAGTTTCTCTTTCGTTTTCCATCCTGCTTTCGCCGCGCGGAGACGCGGCGGCGGCAGGCGGCAGGATGATGCTGATCATCGCGCCACGCCCGTTGTGGAAATCCGCAGGGGCATCATGAAGTTCCAGCCTGCCACCATGGTCCTCCACGATCTTCTTGACGATAGCGAGGCCAAGTCCGGTGCCCTTCTCGCGTGTGGTCATATAGGGCTCGAGCAGCCGTTGGCGATTCTCGCGCGGCAGGCCTTTGCCATTGTCGATGACGTCGATTCGAATCGCGCCATTCTGGCGGCCGGCTTGAATCCGGATTATGCCGTGCGAACCGTCCTTCTGTTCCAGTCCGTCGATCGCTTCGGCGGCGTTCTTGATCACGTTGCCAAATGCCTGCGCCATCAGGCGGCTGTCGAACGTGCCCTTGAGCGGCTCGTTGCCGAACACGCGTTCGAAAGCAATGTCGGCGCGGCTGACTTCGACCAGGAATGAGGCCTCGCGCAGCGATTCGCGCAGATCGATGACCTTCATCTCGGGCTTCGGCATCCGCGCGAACGCCGAGAATTCGTCGACCATGCGGCCGATGTCCTCGACCTGCCGGATGATGGTGTCGGTACACTGATCGAAAATCTCGCGGTCCTCGGTGATGACCTTGCCGAAGCGTCGCTTGATGCGTTCGGCCGAAAGCTGGATCGGCGTCAGCGGATTCTTGATCTCGTGGGCGATGCGGCGCGCCACATCGGCCCACGCGGAAGAACGCTGCGCCTGAACCAGATCGGTGATGTCGTCGACCGTCACGACGTAGGATTTCTCCTCCGAACCGTCGTCGCCCGCCTCGATGGTGATCTGCACGTTGAAGGTGCGCTCGGTGCCGGCGCGGAAGAATGTCACCTGCTCGCGGTAGACGGGCTTGCCCGACTGGCGGCCGATCTCGAAGACGCGGCCGACATGCGGCAGAAGGGCGGAAAGGTTCTGCCCGAGCGCGGCACTGGCGGAAATGGCCAGCATCGATTCGGCCGAACGGTTGACGATGGTGACGATACCGTAGGGATCGACGCCGATGACGCCGGCAGTGACGCCGGCGAGCACGGCTTCGGAAAAGCGCCGCCGCTCGTCGATCAGGTCCTTTGCCGACAGGATCTCGTTGCGCTGCGATTTGAGCTCCAGCAGCATCTTGTTGAAGGTGTCGCCAAGCGAGGCGACATCGCCGTCGGAAGGCCTGACCGGAACCGCGACGTCGAGATTGCCGGTCGCCACCTCGTCGGCGGCACCGATGAGCTGGCGAATCGGCCGCACGAGACGGTCGGCGACGGCAATGCCGGTCCAGATCGCCGACAGGATGATGATCAGGGTCAGCGACAGATAGGGCAGCGCGAAGGCGACTTGCGAGGTGCGCCTGTTGTCTTCGAGATTGCGGTATTCGTCGGTGTTGGACCTGACGATCTGCCGCGCCTTGATCACCTCGGGATCGACAAGGCGGATGGTGTAGAGGTAGAGGCCCTCGATCTCGCGCAGCTTGACGATGGCGCCCATGATGTTACGGGTGCGCGGCTCGATCAGCACCGGTTTGCCGTCGGTGGCACTGCTGACTGAGCCTTCCGGCGGTTCCGGCATGGCGAAATCGGCATCGGTCTGGGCGCTCATGACGAACGAGCCGTCGGGCTTGATCAGCGCCGCATGGGCCAGCGACCGGCCCACCGCCTCCTTGTTGAGGAGGTCGAGAAAGCCTGTGCGATCAAGGCCGTAGAGCGTGCGCGACGCATCGAGATCATAGGCCATCGACAGCGTCGTGCCCTGCAGATTGCGGGCGTTTTCCTGGACATAGGCATCGGCGATCGACAGCGAGGAATTGACGATCGTCTTGGTGCGGATCTCGAACCAGCGATCGAGGCCGATATCGAGCGTGATCGAGGCGATGATCGCCACCATGATGGCGGGAATGGCGGCAACCAGCGCGAACATGGCGACGATGCGCACATGCAGCCGCGAGGCCGCCTTGCCATGCCGGCGCGCCATGACGATGCGATGCACCTCGCGCCCGACCAGCGCCATGAGGAAGAGCACGAAAGCAGCGTTGAGTGCGATCAGCGCCCAGGTCGTCCTGGCGTCAGGCGCGATCGGCGTCGCGCCAACCAGGATGGTGAACGAAATCGCCGCCATGACCAGCGCGCCGACGACCGCCACCACGCCGGGCAGCGCCAGCAGGCGGCGCCCGTCGCGGGCGCCGGGTTCGCTGAAAAGCGGTTGGTTGAGTACAGGTGCCTGCGGAGCCATGTCGCCGTCTGGGAGCCAATGATTGCATCCGATCTATGCAACGCATTGTGGCGATTATGCAACAAGTGTGACAATGGCAGCAATCTTTCGCCGCTCAGTCCCCTGAAAAGAGTGCGTCGGATCAGCGCTCAGCCCGGCCGCGATGATTTATAGACGTTGACGCCCAGTTCGCGAATCTTCTTGCGCAGCGTGTTGCGGTTCAGCCCCAGCAGCTCCGCGGCCTTGATCTGGTTGCCGCGGGTTGCCGTCATCGAGGCCAGCACCAGCGGATATTCGACTTCGGACAGGATGCGCTGGTAGAGCCCGGCCGGCGGCAATTCGCCGGCAAAAGAGGCGAAATAACGCTGCAGGAAATGCTCGACCGCCTGGCCGATGGAAAGGTCGTCGGGAATGAGGTTGCCGCCGCCGGGAACTACGGGGCGCTCTCCGGTCTTAAGCTCGGCCTCGATGATCTCGGCGGAAATCTCATCCTGCGAATAGAGCGCGGCGAGCCGGCGAACGAGGTTTTCCAGTTCGCGCACGTTGCCCGGCCATGGGTAGCGCTTCATCAGTTCGATGCCGCCGGACGAGATGCGCTTGGTCTGCAGCCCTTCCATCTCGCCGAGCTTGAAGAAGTGGCGCACGAGGTCAGGCACGTCCTCGGAACGCTCGCGCAATGCCGGCAGTCTCAGCGGCACGACGTTGAGGCGATAGAACAGATCCTCGCGGAACAGTCCCTGGTTGATCAGCGTGCGCAGATCCTTGTTGGTGGCGGCGACGATGCGCACATCGGTCTTGATCGGCGTGCGGCCGCCGACCGTCGTGTATTCGCCCTGCTGCAGGACACGCAGCAGGCGCGTCTGCGCCTCCATCGGCATGTCGCCGATCTCGTCAAGGAACAGCGTGCCGCCCTCGGCCTGCTCGAAACGGCCGGTGGAGCGGTTCTGGGCACCGGTGAAAGCGCCCTTCTCATGCCCGAACAGCTCCGATTCGATGAGGTCGCGCGGGATTGCCGCCATGTTGATGGCGACGAACGGTCCCCCACGACGGCGGCCATACTCATGCAGCGCACGCGCCACCAGTTCCTTGCCGGTGCCGGACTCACCCGAGATCATCACCGTCAGGTCGGTCTGCATCATGCGCGCCAGCATGCGGTAGATGTCCTGCATGGCTGCCGAGCGGCCGACCAGCGGCATGGCGTCGGGCTGTTCTTCCGGCCGCGCATCGATCTTCGGCCGGCGCGGCTCCGACAGTGCCCGGTTGACGATGTTGAGGAGCTCGGTCAGGTCGAACGGTTTTGGCAGATATTCGTAGGCGCCGGTCTCGGATGCGCGGATCGCCGTCATGAACGTGTTCTGGGCGCTCATGACGATGACCGGCAGTTCCGGCCGCGCCTTCTTGATGCGGGGCAGCATGTCGAAGGCGTTCTCGTCCGGCATGACCACGTCGGTGATGACCAGGTCGCCCTCGCCCGCCGCCACCCAGCGCCACAAGGTCGAGGCGTTGGAAGTGACGCGCACTTCATGGCCGACGCGAGAGAGAGCCTGATTGAGCACTGTGCGGATCGCCGCATCGTCATCGGCGACGAGAATATTGCCGCGAACCGTCATTTGCGGTCTCCTTCACCGTCTTCTTCAGCGCCGAACGGCGTTTCCTTCCAGGCCGGCATCAGGATGCGGAAGGTGGTGCCGCGCGGGGTCGATTCGCATTCAATGATGCCGCCGTGTTCGCCGACGATCTTGGCGACGAGTGCCAGCCCCAGCCCCGAGCCGTTTGGCTTGGTGGTGATGAAGGGATCGAACAGGATCGGCAGGATATCCTCCGAGACGCCGGAGCCGTTGTCACGCACGCAGAACTCCAGCGGCAGCGACACGCGGTCCTGCGTTCCTGGCACCGAAACGCGAATGCCCGGCCGGAAAGCGGTCGACAGCACGATCTCGCCCTGCGGATCGCTGCCGATCGCCTCGGCGGCGTTCTTGACCAGGTTGAGGAACACCTGGATCAGCTGGTCGCGATTGGCGAAGACCGGAGGCAATGAAGGATCATAGTCCTCCAATATCCTGATTTTCTTTGCAAAACCGTTTTTGGCGATCGCCTTCACATGGTCGAGAACAACATGGATGTTGACGGGATAGCGATCGATCGGCCGCTCGTCGGAAAACACCTCCATGCGATCGACCAGCGAGACGATGCGATCCGTCTCGTCGGTGATCAGCCGGGTCAGCGCACGGTCTTCATCGGAGGCGGACAGTTCGAGCAGCTGCGCGGCGCCGCGGATGCCGGAGAGCGGATTCTTGATTTCATGGGCGAGCATGGCCGCCAGGCCGGTCACCGAACGCGCCGCACCGCGATGCGTCATCTGCCGGTCGATCTTGTCGGCCATCGACCGCTCCTGGAACATGACCACGACGGAGCCCGGGAATTCCGGCACCGGCGCGACATAGAGATCGACGACCTTCTCGATGCCGAGGCGTGGCGACGACACGTCGACGCGATACTCGTTGACCGGAGCCCGGCGCTCGCGCACCTGATCGACCAGCGTCAGCAGCGGGCTGCCGAAGGGGATCAGCTTGGACAAGGTGTTGCGCGCCAGCATGGTCGCGCTGGAGCGAAAGAAATCCTCGGCATCGGCATTGGCAAAGGTGATGAAGCCTTCCTCGCTGATCATGATCACCGGACGGCGGATGGTGTTGAGGACGATCTGGGCGGCATCCGCCATTTCGGTGCCCTGGCTAACGGAGGCGTTCATGCGGCGCTCCGCAGGCTCAAGGGTTGCGGATCGCGCGAGAACACATTTTTCAGCAAGGCAATGACGCGGGCCGGCTCGAACGCGGTCAGGATGGCTTTTCGGTCGTCATCGGCAACGCCAACGGCATGGCGATCGAGATACCAGCCGAGATGCTTGCGCGCCTGGCGCAAGCCGCTCTCGACGCCATAAAGCGCCAGCATGTCCTCGTAGTGGGCGACGACATAATCGGCCAATGCCGCGGGATTCTGCGGCACGTTGGCCGCCGTTTCGCCCACTGCCGCGGCTGCGATGCCGCCGGCGATCCAGGGCGCGCCATAATGCGCGCGGCCGACCATCACGGCATCGGCGCCGGATTGGTCAAGAATGGCGGCTGCCTCGGCCGGGGAACAGACATCGCCATTGGCAACGACCGGGATGGAGACGGCGTCCTTGACGCGGGCGATCGCGCGCCAGTCGGCTTTGCCCTGATAGAACTGGCAGCGGGTGCGGCCGTGCACCGTCACCATCCTGACGCCCGCTTGCTCTGCGCGGCGCGCGAGGATGGGCGCATTGAGTGCGCCTTCGTCCCAGCCGAGCCGCATCTTGACCGTCACCGGCACCTTGACCGCGCCGACCACGGCCTCGATCAGCGACAGCGCATGGTCGAGGTCCAGCATCAATGCCGAGCCGGCATACCCACCGGTGACCTTCTTGGCCGGGCAGCCCATGTTGATGTCGATGATGTCCGCACCCTCGCCGGCGGCTATACGCGCGCCTTCGGCCATGTGTGCCGCCTCGCGGCCGGCAAGCTGCACCATATGGACGGGCAGGCCGGAATGACGTATGCGCAGGTCGAAGCCGGCCCTTCCCTTGGCGAGTTCACCGCTTGCCACCATTTCGGACACGACCAGGCCGGCGCCATGCGCATGGGCGCGCCGCCGGAACGGCTCGTCGGTAATACCCGACATCGGCGCGAGGAACACGCGATTGCGGATTTCCACGCCGCCGACGTCTAGAGGCGCGGCCAATTTGGCTGAGTTAACCATGCACAAAAACCAAGCATGCCCATTCGTTGCACATTCTCTAGCCATATCGGCCGCAATGTGCAACGCGGAATGACGCCACATTAAGGCGCAATTGGGAAAATGCCGGCCTTCGGCTTTCACCGCGACCAGGGCGCCAGTGTCCTTCAAGACGCTTTGGAATTCATATTTGACGCACGATCTTTTCGGAAAACCAATTACACTTTTGGGGATCGTGCGCTAAGCCAATCGCCATGACTGACGCAAGCGAAAACTCGGGCGCGCGAGGTGGGGTTGCCGTGGTGATCGTCGCCGCCGGCCGCGGCGCTCGCGCCGGGCAGGCCAACGGGCCCAAGCAGTACCAGAACATCGGTGGGCGCGCTGTCATTGCGCATACGCTGGAGATGTTTCTTGCCCATCCGCGAACCGGCCAGATCGTCGTCGCCATCCACGCCGACGACCACGAATTGTTCCGGCAAGCAGCGGGCACGCAGGCCCAGCGTGTCACCGCCGTCATTGGCGGGCCGACCAGGCAGGAGTCCGTCCGGCTCGGGCTGCTGGCGCTGAAAGACCACGCGCCGCGCCAGGTTCTGATTCACGATGCTGTCCGGCCGTTCGTCGACGCGGAGTTGATCGACCGCACCATCGCCGCCATCGGCGAGAACGAGGGAGCGTTGCCCGCCCTGCCCGTCGCCGACACGCTGAAGCGCGAGTCGGCCGCCGGTGTGGTCGCGGAAACCGTTTCCCGCAGCGGGCTCCACGCGGCGCAAACGCCGCAAGGTTTTCCCTACGGGCCGATCCTTGCCGCACACGACAAGGCCTATCAGCTGGGCAGACTGGACTTCACCGACGACGCGGCCATCGCCGAATGGGCGCATATTCCAGTCAAGCTCGTTCCCGGCTCGCCGGACAATGTCAAACTCACCTGGGCACGGGACATCGCCATGGCGCACCAGCGGCTTTCCAGCGAACGCACACACTTCCCCGACATCCGCACCGGCAACGGCTATGACGTCCACGCCTTCGAGCCTGGCGATCATGTCACCCTGTGTGGCGTCGCCATTCCGCATGACAAGAAACTGTCCGGCCATTCCGACGCCGATGTCGGCCTGCACGCTTTGACCGACGCCCTGCTCGCGACCTGTGGCGCCGGTGACATCGGCACGCATTTTCCGCCGTCCGATCCGCAGTGGAAGGGCGCGGCGTCCCGGATCTTCGTCGAACACGCGGCGAAAGTGGTGCGCGAGCGCGGCGGGCGCATCGCCAATGCCGACATCACGCTGATCTGCGAGGCGCCGCGCGTTGGCCCACACCGCGAGGCAATGACGGCAGCCCTTTCACAAATGCTGGGCATTTCCGCCGACCGCATCTCGATCAAAGCGACCACCAACGAGAAGCTCGGCTTCGTCGGCCGCGAGGAAGGTATTGCGGCGATCGCCACCGCCAGCGTGGTGTTTCCCGGCGAGGTGCCGGAATGAGCAACGCCGAGCTGGCAAACTCCCTGCTACTGGCCTGCCAGCAACATGGCATCATGCTGGCGACGGCCGAAAGCTGCACCGGCGGCCTGATCATCGCCGCGCTCACCGACATTGTCGGCTCCTCCGCCGTGGTCGACCGCGGTTTCATCACCTATTCCAACGAAGCCAAGATGGAGATGCTCGGCGTTTCCGCCGAAACGCTCGACGCGCATGGAGCTGTGTCGCGCGAAACCGTGCTGGAGATGGCGGCGGGCGCGCTAGCGCATTCGCGCGCGAGCCTTTCTCTTGCCGTTACCGGCATTGCCGGTCCAGGCGGAGGTTCGGCTGACAAGCCGGTTGGTCTCGTCTGGTTCGGCCTTGCCCTGGCCGGCCAGCCGGTTGTCGCCGAGCGCCAGCTGTTTGGCCACAAGGGCCGCGAATTCATCCGCCACGAGACGGTGAGACACGCGCTGCAACTCGGCCTGCGCGCGCTTGGATAAAGCACGGATTCACCACGATCGCGTCATGCCGGCTTAACGCCGTAGATGATGTCGGCACGCTTCTCGAAGGCTTCGGAAAACATGCGGAAGCCGCGGTCGAACATCGTTCCCATCAGCACGCCGAGAATGCGGCTCTTGAATTCGTAGTCGATGAAGAAGTGGACCTCGCAACCGCTATCGGCCGGGTCGAAGCGCCAGATATTGCTGAGGTATTTGAACGGCCCGTCGATGTATTTGACGTCGATGGTCTTCTCGTCGGGCTTCAGCAGCACCTGCGTGGTGAAGGTCTCCCGGATCGCCTTGTAGCCGATGCTCATGTCAGCCAAGAGAACGGTGCGTCCGTCACGCTCCTTGCGCGAGCGCACCGTCAGCGCTTCGCAAAGCGGCAGGAATTGCGGGTAGGCCTCGACATCGGCAACCAATGCGAACATCTGCTGCGGCGTGTGGGCAACGCGTCGGGTGGCTTCGAATTTCGGCATGTACCGGCTAGAGCGACTTCTGGAGCTGCGCTTCCCGCGCCGCGCGCAGCCGCGCGAAATCGTCGCCGGCATGGTGCGACGAGCGCGTCAACGGGCTCGATGCCACCAGCAGGAAACCCTTGGTCCGGCCGATCGTCTCGAAGGACTTGAACTCTTCGGGGGTGACGAAGCGGATCACCGGATGGTGCTTCTTCGACGGCTGCAGATATTGGCCGATGGTCATGAAGTCGACATTGGCCGAACGCAGATCGTCCATCAGTTGCAGGATTTCATTCCGCTCCTCGCCCAGCCCGACCATGATGCCGGACTTGGTGAAGATCGACGGATCGAGTTCCTTGACCCGCTGCAACAGCCGGATCGAGTGGAAATAGCGCGCGCCCGGCCGGACCTTCAGATAGTTCGACGGCACGGTTTCGAGATTGTGGTTGAAGACGTCGGGCTTGGCCGCCACGACGATCTCGAGCGCGCCATCCTTGCGCAGGAAATCGGGCGTCAGGATTTCGATCGTCGTCGAGGGCGTTGCCGCCCTGATGGCGCGGATGACCTCGGCGAAGTGCTGCGCGCCGCCATCGGCGAGATCATCGCGGTCGACCGAGGTGATGACGACGTGGCTGAGGCCCATCTGCTTGACGGCATGCGCGACGCGGGCCGGCTCATCGGCATCGAGCGCGGTCGGGATGCCGGTGGCGACGTTGCAGAAGGCGCAGGCGCGCGTGCATATCTCGCCCATGATCATGAAGGTGGCGTGCTTCTTTTCCCAGCACTCGCCGATATTGGGGCAGCCGGCCTCTTCGCAAACCGTCACCAGCTTGTGCGATTTCACGATTTCGCGTGTCTCGGCATAGCCCTTCGAGACCGGCGCCTTGACGCGGATCCAGTCGGGCTTGCGCAACACCTCCTGGTCGGGCTTGTGCGCCTTCTCCGGATGCCGCAGCCGCGGTGCGTTGGCGATCGTGTCGAGGACAGTGACCATCTGAACCCTGGCTTTTCTTGCGACCGCCCGTCGGCGATCGTCACGTTTACGTCATCTAGGACTTTTCAGCCCAAAGAAAAAGGCTGCAGCGGCGCATGCCGCTACAACCGTTTTCGCATAGCCGGAACGATATCGACTAGCGGCGCACCAGGCGACTGACCCAGATCAGCAGGCAGGCACCGATGAAGCCAGTGATCAGATAGGCGGTCCAGCCGACGCCGAATGGGCCGAAATTGAGCGCCTGGAGGATGGCGTTCAACACGACCGCACCAACGATACCCATGATAATGTTCATGAAAATGCCGGTGTTGCTCTTCATGACCATTTCGGCGAACCAGCCTGCCAGGCCGCCGATGATGATGGCTGCGATCCAGCCCACGCCGTTCAAGTGCATATGCCTTCTCCTTGCGCACGTAAAAATGCATCCGGAAACGAACACCGCTGCCGTCGAGCTCCCAGGGCTTTCGCGGCTGAGTCTCTTGCGGCGAATCTATCATGCGTTCAACGCGCGGCCATAGGCGTCGAGCACGCTTTCCTTCATCATCTCCGACAGCGTCGGATGCGGGAAGATGGTGTGCATCAGCTCTTCTTCCGTCGTCTCCAGGTTCATCGCCACGACAAAGCCCTGGATCAGCTCGGTCACCTCGGCACCGACCATATGGGCGCCGAGCAACTGACCGGTCTTCTTGTCGAAGATGGTCTTGATGAAACCCTGGTCCTCGCCAAGCGCGATCGCCTTGCCGTTGGCGGCGAACTGGAAGCGGCCAACGCGGATATCCTTGCCCTCGGCCTTGGCCTTGGCTTCCGTCAGGCCGACGGAGGCGACCTGCGGGTTGCAATAGGTGCAACCGGGGATCTTGAGCTTGTCGATGGCATGTACGCCAGGGAAATTGGCGATCTTCTCGACACACACCACGCCCTCATGCTCGGCCTTGTGGGCAAGCATTGGTGGGCCGGCGACATCGCCGATGGCGTAGATGCCCGGTACGTTGGTCTTGCCGTAGCCGTCGACGACGACACAGCCACGGTCCGTCTTAACGCCAAGCGCTTCAAGGCCGAGGCCCTCGATGTTGCCTTGCACGCCGACGGCGGAGATCATGCGGTCGGCGGTGATCTTCTCGACCTTGCCATCCTTCATCTCGACATGCGCGGTGACCGAGTTCGCACCCTTCTCGACCTTGGTTACCTTGGCTTCGAGAATGATCTTCATGCCTTGCTTCTCGAACTGCTTTTGCGCGAATTTCGAGACTTCGGCATCCTCGACCGGCATCACCGCCGGCAGCAATTCGACCACCGTCACATCGGCGCCCATGGTGCGGTAGAAGGAGGCGAATTCGATGCCGATGGCGCCGGAACCCATCACCAGCAGCGACTTCGGCATTTCCGGCGGAACCATCGCCTCGAAATAGGTCCAGATCAGTCTGCCGTCCGGTTCGATGCCAGGCAGCGCGCGCGGCCGGGCACCGGTCGCCAGGATGATGTGTTTGGCGGTGTAGGTGCCTTCGCCCTTGACGCCCTTCGGCACCGGCGGCTGCGGTTCCATGGGCTTCTTGGCCGTCTTGGAGACGACAATCTCACCCGGCTTCGACAGCTTGGCTTCGCCCCAGATGATGTCGACCTTGTTCTTCTTCATCAGGAAGGCGACGCCGCCATTCAACCGCAGCGAAACTTTTCGCGAACGGTCGACCACGGCCGCCGTGTCGACGCTGACCTTGCCGTCGAGCTTCAGGCCATAGTCCTTCAAATGATCCGAATAATGCATGATCTCGGCCGAGCGCAGCAGCGCCTTGGTCGGTATGCAGCCCCAGTTGAGGCAGATGCCGCCGAGATGCTCGCGCTCCACGATCGCCGTCTTGAAGCCGAGCTGGGCGGAACGCACCGCCGTGACATAGCCGCCGGGGCCGGAGCCGATGATGATGACGTCGTAGTTCTCAGCCACGGATTTTCTCCTTATTCACAGTTCCAGCATGCCGCGCACGACAGGCGCCAACGCCTTGCCGATGTTGCGCGTATTTTCGGCGTCGAGATGGACACCGTCGAGCGGTGTACATCTGGCGACGCTCGCGGCATCAAAAAAGCCGCAGCCCATCTCGTCGGCGGCGGTTTGATAAAAGCCGGCGAGCTTGGGCGACTCTATTGCGCCTGTTCCCAACATTTCGGCGTAATCCGCCTTGCGGGTCTCCACGATATGCGGCGGCGAAACCAGAATAATCCGGGGGGCGACACCGCCGAATGGATAGGCGTGCCCCCGCACGATCTCAACGAGGCGCCGCATGCCATAGGACGCGATGACCGCGCTGCCGTGTATAGACGGCTTCATGTCGTTCGAGCCAAGCATGATGACGATCAGATCGATCGGCGAGTGCGTGCTCAGGATCGTCGGCAATATCCGCGCGCCATTTCGGTCCGCGGCCGACAGGAAGTCGTCATAGGCCGTGGTGCGACCGCCCAGTCCCTCAGCAATGACGTGGAAGCTTGGTCCGAGCGCTGTCGCCAGTGTGGTTGGCCACCGGTCTTCATATTCATGTCGACCCAAGGTCTCCGGGTCGTGTCCCCAGGTCAGCGAATCGCCGTAGCAAAGCACCGTCTTCATGCGCTCAACCTGCCTTTATGTCGGCTACGCCGCGCTTCACCCGCCAGCGCACGAACAGCCAATGTACAATGATCGTCACCAAGCCCGGCAGACCAAGCCCGGCAACCATCGGCATGTCTTTCCTGACCACGGCGGCACTGCTGTCGCTGTAGAGGATCAGCGCGACAAACAGCACAAGCAGCACCACAAACACAATCAGCGTCCACTTGCCCGTCCTGGCCACGGCCGCGAGCGGATCGTTCATCAACTGCGCCACGAAGAAGACGAAGGTGACGACAAAGGTCACCAGCACCGAGAACATGAAGACGATGATGTATTCTTCCTCGGCGCCTGTCGCGACGGCCAGTTGCTGCGCGACCAGGCCGCCGGCAAGGCCGGAAAGGATGAAAGCGAAAAGGCTGGTGAAGAATGTCCGCACAGCCTTTCCCTTTCCTAGACCAGCATGCCCATCGGGTTCTCGATCAGGCGCTTGAAGGCGACCAGCAGTTCGGCACCGAGTGCTCCATCAACGGCGCGATGATCGGTCGACAGGGTCACCGACATCACGGTCGCGATCTTGATCTCGCCATTCTTGACCACCGCCCGCTCTTCGCCGGCACCGACCGCCAGGATCGTCGCATGCGGCGGGTTGATCACCGCGGCAAAGTCCTTGATGCCGAACATGCCGAGGTTGGACACCGCCGTGGTGCCGCCCTGGTACTCTTCCGGCTTCAGCTTGCGGCTGCGGGCGCGGCTGGCCAGATCCTTCATCTCATTGGAGATGGTGGACAGCGTCTTTTCATCGGCATGCCGAATGATCGGCGTGATCAGGCCGCCGGGGATCGACACGGCGACACCGACATCGGCATGCTTGTGCTTGACCATGGCGCTTTCGGTCCATGAGGCATTGGCATCCGGCACCGCCTTCAGCGCCATCGCCATCGCCTTGATCACCATGTCATTGACCGACAGCTTGTAGGCCGGGGCGTCGCCCTTGTCGGTCTTCTTGACGGGAGCTGCCGCATTGATCTGCGTGCGCAATGCCAGAAGCGCGTCGAGTTCGCAGTCAAGCGTCAGGTAGAAATGCGGAATGGTGGTCTTGGCCTCGACGAGACGGCGCGCAATGGTCTTGCGCATATTGTCGTGCGGGACCAGCTCGTAGGAGCCCTGCTCGAACAGCTTCAGCACCTGATCGTCCGACATCGGCTTCACCGCCGGCGCAGAAGCAGCAGCCGGCGCACCAGCCGGAGCCTTGGCCGCGCGTGCTGCCTTGGCACCGCCGCCGGCAATCGCGGCATCGACATCCGCCTTGACCACACGGCCATGCGGGCCGGTGCCGGTCACCGCCGACACATCGACGCCGGCCTCCTTGGCGATACGGCGGGCGAGCGGCGATGCGAAAGTGCGCTCGCCAGCCGCATGACCATTGGCGGCCGGTGCCGCCTCGGTCTTGGGTGCGGGGGCGGCAGGTTCGGCCTTTGACGCCTCGGCCTTTGGTGCTTCAGCCTTGGCATCCGCCTTCGGTGCCTCGGCTTTCGCCGGTGCAGCACCACCACCGCTTTTCGCGACGGCACCCGCATCCTCGCCCTCGGCTGCAAGCACGGCGATCAGCGCATTGACCTTGACGCCTTCGGTGCCGGCAGGAACGACGAGCTTTGCGACCGTGCCCTCGTCGACGGCTTCAACCTCCATCGTCGCCTTGTCGGTCTCGATCTCGGCAATGACATCGCCGGGCGAAACCTTATCGCCCTCCTTGACCAGCCATTTTGACAGATTGCCCTCTTCCATCGTGGGCGAGAGCGCCGGCATGGTGATGTTGATTGGCATTTTGTCCTCCCGCCCGGTTCAGCGATATGCGACGGCTTTGACCGCCTCGATGACCTCGCCGACATTCGGCAATGCCAGCTTTTCGAGGTTTGCCGCATAGGGCATCGGCACGTCCTTGCCGGCAATGGTGATGACCGGCGCGTCGAGGAAATCGAAAGCGCGCTGCGAGACCTGGTTGGCGATATGGTCGCCGACCGAGCTCTGCGGATAGCCTTCTTCGACCACGACCAGGCGGTTGGTCTTCTTGACCGAGGCGATGATGGTGTCGAGATCGAGCGGGCGGATGGTCCTGAGGTCGATGATCTCGGCGTCGATGCCCATGCCGCGCAGTTCCGCTTCCGCCTTGACCGCGTAGGTCATGCCGATACCGAACGAGACGATGGTGACGTCCTTGCCCGCCTTGTGGATGCGCGCCTTGCCGATCGGCAGCACGAAGTCATCCAGCTTCGGCACGTCGAAGGACTGGCCGTAGAGGATTTCGTTCTCGAGGAAGATGACCGGGTTCGGATCGCGGATCGCCGCCTTGAGCAAACCCTTGGCGTCGGCGGCCGTATACGGCATCACCACTTTCAGGCCGGGAATGTGGCTGTACCAGGCGGCATAGCACTGCGAGTGCTGGGCGGCGACGCGGGCCGCAGCACCGTTGGGCCCACGGAACACGATCGGCGCGCCCATCTGGCCGCCCGACATATAGAGCGTCTTGGCGGCCGAGTTGATGATCTGGTCAATCGCCTGCATGGCGAAATTGAAGGTCATGAATTCGACGATCGGCTTCAGGCCGGCCATCGCCGCACCGACGCCGACGCCGGCAAAGCCGTGCTCGGTGATGGGCGTGTCGACGACACGCCGTGGTCCGAATTCCTGGAGCAGGCCTTGCGTGATCTTGTAGGCGCCCTGGTATTCGGCGACCTCCTCGCCCATGACGAAGACATCGCCGTCGCGACGCATTTCCTCGGCCATGGCATCGCGCAGCGCTTCACGCACCGTGGTCGAGACCATTTCGGTGCCGGCCGGGATGTCCGGATCGGCGGCGATTTCCGTCCTTGGAGCCGCAGCGACCGGTGCCACGACCTCGCTCTTGGCCACAGCGGGCGCTGGCGTAGGCGCCGCTGCTTGAGCCTTGGCAGGCTCTTCGCCAATGCCTTCGCCAGCCTTGTCAGTGTCTTCGCCCTCAACCGCAAGCACGGCGATCACCGCGTTGACCTTGACACCTTCGGTGCCGGCAGGAACCACGATCTTGGCAATCGTGCCTTCATCGACTGCTTCGACTTCCATCGTCGCCTTGTCGGTTTCGATTTCGGCGATGACGTCGCCGGCGACGACCTTGTCGCCCTCGTTCTTCAACCACTTGGAAAGATTGCCCTCTTCCATGGTTGGCGAGAGAGCGGGCATGAGAATTTCGATCGGCATGTCCTGGCCCTCCCCTTACAGTACGATATCGGTCCAGAGCTCGGACGGATCCGGCTCTGCATCGTTCTGGGCAAACTCGGCGGCGTCGGCGACGATGTCGCGAACCTCCTTGTCGATGGTCTTCAGCTCGTCCTCGGTTGCCCACTTCTTCTGCGTCAACCGCGCCTTGACCTGTTCGATCGGGTCATGGTCGGAGCGCATCTTCTGCACTTCTTCCTTGGAGCGGTATTTCGCCGGGTCGGACATCGAGTGACCGCGATAGCGGTAGGTCTGCATTTCGAGAATGATCGGCCCGTTGCCAGCCCGGCACCACTCGGTAGCCAGATCGCCGGCGGCCTTGACCGCACGCACATCCATGCCGTCGACCTGGATGCCCGGAATCTTGAACGAGGCGCCGCGATGCGAAAAATTGGTTTCCGCCGACGAGCGCGAGACCGAGGTGCCCATGGCATAGCGGTTGTTCTCGATGATGTAGATCACCGGCAGCTTCCACAGCGAGGCCATGTTGAAGCTTTCATAGACCTGGCCCTGGTTGGCGGCGCCATCGCCGAAATAGGTCAGCGAGACATTGTTGTTGTCGCGGTAGCGGTTGGCGAAGGCCAAGCCCGTGCCGAGCGACACCTGCGCGCCGACAATGCCGTGACCGCCGTAAAAATGCTTCTCCTTGGAGAACATGTGCATGGAGCCGCCCTTGCCTCTGGACAGGCCGCCACGGCGTCCGGTCAGTTCGGCCATGACGCCACGTGGCGAAAGCTCCATCGCCAGCATGTGGCCGTGGTCGCGATAGGCTGTGATCATCTGGTCGCCGTCGATCAGCGCCATCTTCATGCCGGTGACCACCGCTTCCTGGCCTATATAGAGATGGCAGAAGCCGCCGATGAAGCCCATGCCGTAGAGCTGGCCGGCCTTTTCCTCGAAGCGGCGGATGAGCAGCATGTGCCGGTAGGCGGCGAGCTCTTCGTCCTTGGTGAATTCGGCAGGCTTGGGCGCGGAAAGCCCTGATTTGCCGTCGGATTTCGATTTGGCAGGCGCTTTTCTGGCTGCGGTGGCCATGCATCACTCCCTGTTGGCGTCTCTTTGCGGACATTAGGGCAAGATGAAATCTGCCCTGGGAAGATCAGCTCTCCCCACCGATTTATGCAAGGCTAACACGCGTCAGAGCGTTGCGCCATGACGAATTTGCATAGCTGGCATGCGCCTAAGCGATTAAAATCATTGAAAATATTGTTGATTAACTGAAATTCAGTTATTTCGACGACGCCGGCAGCATGATGGTGATTTCATCAGCCTGGGACAGGTTGAGCGCCCTGCGCGCCTGCTCGTCGAGCATGTCCTTCTCCAGCGTGCCGTCATGCATGAGCCGAACGCGCCGTTCGAGTTCCATCCGGCGTGCCTTGATCGCATCGAGCTGGGCCTGCAGCGCAACTGTCTGGGCTTCCAGCTGATATTTCGAATTGATGCCGAACTCGCCGTGATAGGCATGGAAGCCGAAATAGGCCAGGAATACGACGCAAAGCGAAGGGATGATCAGCCGGCCGGTGTTTCTCTGCTTGTGCTGACGCGTCCACATAACCGATTCCCCATGGTCGCAAACTCCAACGACCCGGAACCTTTTTCGCCTGATTGTGCTTAACGGACGGTTACGGAGACCGGCCCGGCGATCAGCGAAATGAAAAAGGGCGGGAATGCTCCCGCCCTTCGCGCACTATCCGAGTTTGGTATTTCGGATCAGCCCTTGATCACCGACTTGCCGGCGTAACGCGCCTGCTTGCCGAGCTCTTCCTCGATGCGGATCAGCTGGTTGTACTTCGCCATGCGGTCCGAGCGCGACAGCGAGCCGGTCTTGATCTGTCCGCAATTGGTGGCGACGGCGAGATCGGCGATGGTCGAATCCTCGGTTTCGCCGGACCGGTGCGACATGACGGCAGTGTAGCCGGCCTTGTGCGCGGTCTCGACGGCGTCGAGCGTTTCCGTCAGCGAGCCGATCTGGTTGACCTTGACCAGGATCGAATTGGCGACGCCCATGCGGATGCCGTCGCGCAGGCGCGCCGTGTTGGTGACGAACAGGTCGTCGCCGACCAGCTGGGTCTTCTTGCCGATCAGGTCGGTCAGGTACTTCCAGCCTTCCCAGTCGTCCTCGGCAAGGCCGTCCTCGATCGAGATGATCGGATAGTCGGCGGCGAGCTTGGCGAGGTACTTGGCCTGGGCCTTGGGATCGCGCGTCTTCTTCTCGCCCTCATAGACGTAGTTGCCGTCCTTGAAGAACTCGGTCGCGGCGCAATCGAGGCCGAGCGCGATCTCCTCGCCCGGCTTGAAGCCGGCCTTCTCGATCGATTCCATGATGAAATCGAGCGCCACCGGTGCGCTCTTCAGGTTCGGAGCAAAGCCGCCCTCATCGCCGACATTGGTGTTGTGGCCGGCATCCTTCAGCTTCTTGCGCAGCGTGTGGAAGATTTCCGAGCCCCAGCGCACGGCTTCGCGCAGCGTCGGCGCGCCGACCGGCAGGATCATGAATTCCTGGAAGTCGATCGGGTTGTCGGCATGGGCGCCGCCATTGATGATGTTCATCATCGGCACAGGCAGGATGTGCGCCTTGGTGCCGCCGACATAACGATAGAGCGGCAGGCCGGCGGCGTCGGCCGCGGCCTTGGCCACCGCCAGCGAAACGCCGAGAATGGCGTTGGCGCCGAGCCGGCTCTTGTTGGGCGTACCGTCGAGCTCGATCATGGTCTGGTCGATATGGATCTGGTTTTCGGCTTCCATGCCGCCGATCGCCTCGAACAGCTCGCCATTGACCGCCTCTACGGCCTTGAGCACGCCCTTGCCGAGATAGCGGGCGCCACCGTCGCGAAGCTCGACGGCTTCGTGGGCGCCGGTCGAGGCGCCCGACGGCACCGCGGCGCGGCCCATCGAACCGTCTTCGAGTACAACATCGACCTCGACGGTCGGGTTTCCACGGCTGTCCAGGATTTCACGTCCGACAATGTCGATGATGGCGGTCATTGCGATGTCCCCGATTGATCTGACGAAAGGTCGCGCCCGTCTTAGCCAAAGCGACGCAAAAGGCAATCCGGCCATGGCCGAATAGTGCCGCCAGCCCGATTCACGAAGCGCAAATTTCTGTCATCATAAGTCATGCGCCCGGACATCAATTCCGGGTTATGGCTGTTGTCGCGCGGGGCGAAACAGGAGGAGTTTCGCCATGTCTGAGTTGAGCGGTATCGTTAGTCTGTTCCTGATCGCGGCGGCGTTCCTGACGTCGTGCGATACCAGGCAATCACCACCGAAGGCTTTCGCGCCTTTGCCGGCGTTGAGCACCAGCGAATAGGCGTTGGCGTTGACGCGAAAAAAGGGCCCCGTCGAAACGGGGCCCTTCAGACCGCTGACAAACCCCGTCGATTTTCGGCGGGGTTTTTCTTATGGGGTTGGTGGGTCAGGATTTTCGGCCGTCAGCAGCGTTTGTCAGGGTTGCCTGCCTCATGCGAGGCGGGGTTTTGGCCTTGGGCTGAGGGCCAGGGCGATCTTCTTCATGTTCTGGGCTGCGGCGGCGATCAGACACTGGCAGGCTACCCTGGTGAGACTTCGGAACCGGGCATAGCGGTGGCCGTGCAGTTGCTTGGCGTCGGCGAAGGAGCGCTCGACAGTTTCCTTGCGGCGGCGGTAGACGGCCTTGCCCCACGCCGTCAGCCGGTTGGCGTCGGTGCGTTCCTTGGCATCGGCCCAGACGTGGCGGATGATGGTGCGCTGGGCCTTGGCATTGGTGGTGCAGGAAGCGAGCAGTGGACAGTCGCGGCAGATAGCGGGGGCGCTCTTGTAATGGCGGTAGCCATTGCGGTCGGTGGTCGCGTAGGCCAACAACTGGCCCTGTGGGCAGCGATAGCCATCGGTCTCGGGCTCATGGGTGAAGGATGACGGTCCCATCATGCCAGGCTTGGGCGGTGTTGGGCGGCGATAGCCGGTGACGCCGCGTATTGCGCGATCCTCCAGCCCTTTGGCGATGCCGGCCGTGGCATAGCCGGCGTCCAGCCCGACAGCGCCGACATCAAAGCCGAAGCGCTCCACCTGGCGGTCGAGCCGCGACAGGTAGACCGTAGAATCGTGGACGATCGCTGTCGTGTGCGTGTCGGTGATGATGGCGTGGGCCGCATCCACCGTGCGGTGGTCGAGATAGAAGAAGCCCTTCGGTTTGCCCTCGCGCACCATGTAGCCGCTGTCGGGATCGGTGCGCGATACCTTCGTCTCCTTCACCGCGGGCTGGCGTTGCTTCTCCTTCAGCGGCTTCTGGCCGTGCAGCCCTCGTTCGGCGTCGATCGCACGATCGAGGTCGGCCCAATAGTCGGCCCGCGACTTGGCGATCATGGCAAGATCGTATTTGCCCTTGTTGGCGTTGGCCTTCAGATGGGTGGAGTCGGTGTAAAGCACCGTGCCATCGACAAGGCCCGCTCGGATCGCCTGCTCGACGATACGGTCGAAGATCGCCTGCGACACGCTGGTGTCGTCGTAGCGTCGACGCCGGTTCTGCGACAGCGTCGAGGCGTCGAACACCTTGTCCGTCAGTTTCAGCCGCAAAAACCAACGATAGGCGACATTGACCTCGATCTCGCGCACCAACTGCCGTTCCGAGCGAACTCCAAACAGGTAGCCGATGAACAGCGCCTTGAACATCAAGGTCGGATCGAGCGGCGGCCGGCCATTGTCCGGGCAATAGAGTGGCGCCGTCAGAT
Organism: Mesorhizobium sp. AR02; assembly: GCF_024746835.1. Lineage (NCBI taxonomy): Bacteria > Pseudomonadati > Pseudomonadota > Alphaproteobacteria > Hyphomicrobiales > Phyllobacteriaceae > Mesorhizobium > Mesorhizobium sp. AR02. Next base: position 6,724,544 of record NZ_CP080531.1, read on the forward strand.
CGTGGATGAAGGAGAAATCGATCACACGGTCGATCTTGCGCAACAGGTGATCAGCCGGAACCAGCTGATCCAGCGTTACCATCTCAAGCGCGGTCTGTTCAGGGGCGGGTCGCTTCAACATGACCCAGTGAATCAAAAACCCCCGGCAAATGCCAGGGGTTTGTCAGCAGTCTGAAGAACCTCGGCGAAAGCCGGGGTTCTTTTTTGATTGTGGTTGCGTCAATGCCAGTAGGGCGTGACCTTGTAGTAATCATACGAAGCGTCACGCGCGGTCTCGCCATCCGCGCCGGCCAGTTCGTTGATCGAATAGGCAGGTGCGGCCTTCAGCTGCTCTTTGGAGAACGGCACGACATAGCCGCCCTTGTCCTCATCATAGTCGAGACTTGCCCAGGGAACGGCGTGGTACTTCTCGCCGATGCCGAGAAAGCCGCCAAAGCCGATCACCGCGAACATGATGCCGTTCGACGTCTTGTCGAGCATGATGTCCTCGATGCTGCCGATGCTCTTGCCTTCGGTGTTGTAGACCGACGTGCCGATAACGCGCGAAGCGGCAATGGCTTCGGTGTGACCTGTCTGGGTTGTCATGATCTGCTCCTCGTTGTCGTTGAACTCTGCTTTGACAATGAGGGGCGCGGGCGAAAGTTCCCGACCTTTTCGGCGGGGGCCAATCACTCCGCGAGGATGAAAGTGACCTTCATGTTGACGCGATAGGCCGCGATCTTGCCGTCCTCGACGACGATCTTCTGATCCTGGATCCAGGCGCCTTCAACGTTCTTCAGGGTTTTCGAAGCGCGGGCGATTCCCTTTTCGATGGCGTCCTGAAAACTCTTCTTCGACGACGAGGTGATTTCGGTGACGCGGGCGACGGACATGGCTTCCTCCTGCCAAAACGCTCATTTGCCGGCCAAGCGTACAACCGGCCCCTCTCAACCACAAGCACGGGCAGGAAGCGCTGGCTCAGCGCCCCTTGGCGATCCGGTCGAAGGCCATCAGCCTTTCGAGCAGAGCCGGCATATCCTTCAGCGGCAGCATGTTCGGGCCATCGGAAGAGGTCGAATTGTCGGGATCCTGGTGGGTCTCGATGAAGACGCCGGCGACGCCGACGGCGACGGCCGCACGCGCCAGCGTCTCGACAAAGCGCCGCTCGCCACCCGAGGAACCGCCCTGCCCGCCGGGCTGCTGCACCGAATGCGTGGCGTCGAAAATCACCGGCGCGCCGATTTCCGCCATGATCGGCAGCGCGCGCATATCCGACACCAGCGTGTTGTAGCCGAAGGACGCGCCACGCTCCGTGGTCAAGACATTGGCGTTGCCGGAACCGGTGATCTTGGCGACCACGTTCTTCATGTCCCAGGGCGCGAGGAACTGCCCCTTCTTCACGTTGATCACCTTGCCCGTTTTCGCGGCGGCAACCAGCATATCGGTCTGGCGCGACAGGAAGGCCGGAATCTGCAGCACATCGACATGCGGCGCGACGATCGCGCACTGCTCCTCGGTGTGGACATCGGTCAGCACGGGAAGCGAAAATTCCTTGCGCAGCTCATCGAAGACCGGAAGTGCGGCGTCCATGCCGGCGCCACGCGTTGCCGACAGCGAGGTGCGATTGGCCTTGTCGTAGCTCGTCTTGTAGACGAGGCCGATGCCAAGCTTGCCTGTCAGTTCCTTCAGCGCGCCGGCCATGTCGAAGGCATGCTGGCGCGATTCGAACTGGCACGGACCAGCGATCAGCGCCAAAGCCGCATTGTTGTCGAAGACGACGTTGCCGACCGTTACGGCCGAATTGGGCGCCATCGAATTGGACGCTTGGGACTTGCTCATGGGATCTCCCGGAAGATGAAAGCCGCGCCCTGTCCGGACACCGGCGGCACGACAATATCAGTGCCCGCTATATCGTGCTGGATGGAATTGGCTGCAAGCAGCCGCGATGTGACATCGATGCTTCGGACGGCAAAGACGATCGCTACGAAGCGAAGTTTCGTCGATGACCCGGCCGGAACGCCAAAGCGGGCGGTGAAGGATTTGGGGTCAAGCACGCTCAAGGTTGCATTCGGCAGGAGAAACACCCCGTCCTCGCCGTTGGCGGCAGGATTGTTCACCGCCACGGAGATCAGCCTGATCTGTTCGTCAGGCTGGTCGCTGACCGCCACCACCTCCACAATGCCCGTGGCGCCATTGGCATGGGTCTGCAAAGCCGTGCGGTCCACTTTCGGCGCGTTGATCCGATGGCAGGCGAACAGGAACGCGTCGGTTGCGCCGCTGGCCGAGGCAAAGGCGAGCTTGAATGACGCCACATCGCTCTTGCCCGATGTATCCGTGAAAGCGCGCGAAAAGCTCAGCGTGTCTCCCGCCGACAGGCCGGCCTCGACATAGCGCGCATGATCGGCGTCGGCATTGTCCGTGCCGAGAACGACCGCGGAAAATCCCTCATCGCCGCGGCTGTCGCGATAGAGGCGGTCGCGCGCGACGAAGACATTGCCCCCGGTGGCCGCCTTGATCGCTGCCTGTTCACTGCCGATCGCGAGCGGCTCCAGATAGGTGCCGTCGGCGAGGAAAACGCAGCAGTTTTCCGTTCCGAAGGGATGGATTCCGGTCGGGGCGACGACGAAGCCCAGCGAAGCGAGCCGGGCTCGCGCCGTGTCGAGGCTGCCGGTCGGCAGAACGAGATGGTCAAGCGGATGCGTGCCGGTGGTTGGTCTGTCGGTCATCAGGCGCGGTGTGCATCATTCCGAAGAGCGGTTCAAGGCCATTTCCCGTTGGTGGCCGCCGGGGACTTGTCGAGATCCGGAACCGCGCGCTGGATCAGCTGCCCGCCACGACATCGGCGGAATAGCGCAATTCGCGCAATGGTTTGACCTTGGCTGTGGTCTGCGCATAGAGCGGATGCGCCTTGTAAGCGGCCAGCGCCGCGTCGTCGGCGAACTCGGCATAGACGACGACATCAACTTCATCCGACAGCGGGTCGACCTTGGTGTTCAAAGTAACCTCGAAGAGACTGGAATGAGGAATGTTGCCAAGTGCCAACAGCCCGGTGCGCACTGCCTCCACATCCTCCTTGCGCCGCGCGCTGAAGAAAACGATATGCCGGATCAATCCCGCCTCCTCGATCTGAATGTCGGGGTCTTTAGTGACGGCGGTCCCCTCGCGTCAACCGTTCATGGCGCCACGCGTCCTTGCGACGCGCCCCAAACGGGACCGGACCTCATCTCGCGGCGACGAACACCTCGCAGAAGCGCCGGGCTGCTATTTTTGGAAGGGGATATTATGCCTTGCCGGTGACGTAGCGCACAGCATGGGAGAGCTCCCTGACCGAGATGTCGAGATACCGGCCCTGATTGTAGAGGCCGTCCCAGATCAGGAAGAACGCGATGGCGGCAATGACGACTACATAACGCATGGCTAAAGCTATCGCACAAGCGCGACTGCGGCCATAGACGTTTTTTGATTTTGGGCAGCAGCGGCTCGACGAAAATGCCGAACGCCACGTGGCACAGCCCAGCCAACGGCCTGCCTCTTGAAGTTCCCCCTCATGACGTGGAAGATTGTGATCGGCATTCGCTGGGAAGCGCAGAAGCTCCGGTTAACGGGCGCGCGCTTTCGTTCGACCCGCCTGTCGCCGAACCCGTGAGCTACGGGACGAGGCAAGGGCGTTCGAACCTGGCGGATGATCCAAGAGAACCGTGGTTCGGCAATTTGCGCCGGTACCACGGAAATCCAGGGGCATGAAATGGCACACGGGGAACATCATAGCGTAGCGCCGGGCGAAGCGGTCAGGCTCGACGAGTTCAATTTCGCCGAGATTGTCAAAGGCCTGCCGGCCAAGGCGCGCATGGTGCTGTCGGCAGCGATGAACCTGCCGCGTGGTTCGCTCAAGGTCAGGATGCCGGATGGTCGCGCCGTTCTCGTTGGCGGCAAGGGACCTGGCCCGGACGCCGAACTGGTGCTCAAGAACTGGCGCTTGCCAGGCCGCGCCTTTTCCGGCGGCACGATCGGTGTTGCCGAATCCTATATGGACGGCGATTGGGAAAGCCCTGACGTCACCAGCTTCCTGGAATTGTTCGTGGTCAATTCGGCAATCGGTGAACGCGTCGCCGGCGGCGCCAGCTGGCTCATCAACACCGTCCAGCGCATCCGCCACTGGTTCAACGAGAACACGCGCACCGGCTCGAAGCGCAATATCTCGGCACATTACGATCTCGGCAACGCCTTCTACAAGGAGTGGCTCGACCCGAGCATGACCTATTCCTCGGCGCTTTACGCGAATGGCGCCAATGACCTGGAAAGCGCCCAGGCCGCCAAATATCGGGCGCTGGCCAGGGACACGGGTATCGGCAGGAAGGACCATGTGCTGGAGATCGGCTGCGGCTGGGGCGGCTTCGCCGAATTCGCGGCACGCGAAATCGGCTGCCGCGTTACGGGACTGACGATCAGCCGCGAACAGCACGATTTCGCCAAGGCACGCATCGCCAAGGCCGGGCTTGCCGACAAGGTCGATATCAAGCTGCAGGATTACCGCGACGAAACAGGGACTTACGACCGCATTGCGTCGATCGAGATGTTCGAAGCGGTCGGCGAGAAATACTGGCCGGTGTTCTTCGGCAAGATGAAGGCCTGCCTGCGGCCCGGCGGTACCGCGGGCCTGCAGATCATTACCATCAACGAGGCCGCCTACGATACCTATCGTGCCAGGCCGGATTTCATCCAGCGCTACGTATTTCCGGGCGGCATGCTGCCGACACCGTCAATCCTGAAGGCGCTCGGCAAGGACCATGGCCTTGCGCATCTGCGTGAGCGCGTGTTTCCGGACGATTATGCGCGCACGCTCGCCGAATGGCGGCATCGCTTCTGGGCGTCGTGGGAGAAGATCGTGCCGCTCGGCTTCGACGATCGCTTCAAGAAACTCTGGGAGTTTTACCTCCATTATTGCGAAGCTGGCTTTCGCGCCAGCTACATCGATGTGCGCCAGGTGGTCTACAAGGCGTAGGTCCATACGCTCCTCGATTTCGTTGCCAGAGCATGCAGCACTGCTGGACATGACGACCGGGTCGATTGCCCGTTGGCGTGCTTCGCCCTTTTCGATCGCGATTTCCTGATGTCAACGTGATGAAACCGCGATCGCGCGTCGACCGTTCTCAAGCATCCGACGCCCCGCGCCAAAACCAACGCCGAGCGCCTCAGACCATAGGAGGCTTCCTTGAAGCGAACTGTTGCCGCCATTGCCATCCTGCTTGCCGCCGTATCCGCTGCCGACGCACGCCGCGTTGTTCCACCCACCGTCATGAACGATCCGCTGGGTCTTAGCATCAGCCCAACCTTGACGCCGGGTGCGAGCGATCTCATCGACAACACACCGACCTCGACCATCCACGGGGTGCATGCTCCGGCCGGGATGTCGCCCTTGATCGTACCCAGCGACCCGACCGGCACGTCCCTCGAGCCAACGCAGCCAGTCAGCCCGCAAGCCCCCGCGACAGCCTTGCCGCTGACGCCGACGCCTGCAACCAACTGAAAGCCGCGCGACGCAAGATAAGCCCACGCCTAGCTGGCGTGAGCTCGCTTCCCGCGGGTTGCGCAGCAATCTTCAAAGAGTGATGCGATACTTCGCAAAACCGGCCTCGCCCTCGCCCGCCGGTTCGATCTTCAGCGACTTCACGTCGGCGATGAAGTCCTTTGCCTTGACGCCCGTCTCGAACACGACGCTGGTGCCTGGCAGCGGCGCGAACGACCAGTTGTCGTCGGCGGACGGGTTGATCGTACCCTGGCTTACGATGTAGCGAACGATGACGTCGCGGTTGGTGTCTGGCGCCTCATAAATGATCTTGGAGGCATTGATGTCAGGGAAATTGCCGCCGCCGCCGGCCCGGTAATTGTTGGTCGCAACGACGAATTTCTGATTGGGATCAATTGGTTTTCCGCCGAACATCAAGTCGACGATGCGGTTGGCGCTGGCATTCGCCACGCCGCCCTTGGCATCATATTTCGGCGGCTGCGACAGGTCTATCTTGTAGGTAACGCCGTCGATGACGTCGAAATTGTAGGATGGGAAATCGGTGTTGATGAGCGCCTGGTCGGCCTTCCCCACCTCGATCCTGTTGAAAATGCCGGCCGACATTTCCAGCCATTCCTTCACCTGCGCACCCGTGATTTCCACGGCCCGTACGGTGTTGGGATAGAGATAGAGATCAGCGACGTTCTTGATGGCGATGTCGCCGGCCGGCACGTCGGTGTAGTAGTCGGCGCCGTTGCGCCCGCCGGCCTTGAAGGGAGCAGCAGCCGACAGCAGCGGCACGTCCTTCCACTGCGTGCTCTTGAGAATGTCCTTCAAGTACCAGGTCTGCGCCTGGCTGACGACCTGCACCGACGGATCGTCTGCGACCAGTGAGAAATAGGAATAGAGCGGCGCCGAAGTCTTGCCGACAGGACGGCGGACATAGGCCAGGGTCGCCTGGTGGTCCTGCTCGAGGGCGGCGATGATGCGCTTGTCGTCCTGAACAGTCGGCTTGTTCTTGTTGTCGACGCGCTCGAAGATCGGCCGCGCCTCGGAGGTGGCGGCAACGACCTTCCATTTCGATCCGTCGCGCTCCAGCATCAGGTCGATCAGACCCATATGCGAGCCCCAGAAGCCACCCATGACGGCGGGCTTGCCCTGCAGCGTGCCTTTTTGCGTATCGACGCCCTCGAGCGACTGGAAATCCTTCTTGCCGGGGAACACCAGATGCTGGTGGCCGGTGAACACCGCATCGATGCCGTCGACGCCGGCGACGAAGAACGAGGCGTTCTCCATCATGTCGCCCTGCTTCACATCGATGCCGGAATGGGAGAGCGCGATAACGATGTCGGCGCCCTCTTCCTTCATCTGCGGCACCCAGGCCTTGGCCGCCTCGACGATGTCGCGCGTTTTGACGTTGCCTTCGAGATTCTTGAGGTCCCAGACCATGATCTGCGGCGGGACGAAACCGATGATGCCGATCCTGATCGGCTGCTCGGCGCCCGAACCGTCCTTGATCTTCCTGTCGAGGATCACATAGGGCTTGAGATAGAGCTTGTCGTCGCGCGGGTTGGCGGCGAGCGCGGTGCCGCGGATCAGATTGGCGCAGACGAACGGAAAATTGGCACCGGCCAGCACCTTGTCCAGGAACGACAGGCCGTAGTTGAACTCATGGTTGCCGAGCGTCGAACACTCGTAGCCGAGCAGGTTCATCCCTTTCATGATCGGATGCAGATCGCCGTCCTTCAGGCCCTTCTCATAGGCGATGTAGTCGCCCATCGGGTTGCCCTGCAGCAGGTCGCCATTGTCGATCAGCATCGAATTGACGGCTTCCTTGCGCACCGCGTCGATCAGGGACGCCGTGCGCGACAGGCCCATCGTGTCGTTGGCTTTGTCGGCGTAGTAATCATAAGGCAGCACGTTCACATGGATGTCGGTGGTTTCCATGATCCGAAGATGCGCCTGGTTGGCTTGCGCGCGGGCGGAGAAGGGATGAAGCACGATCAGCGCCCCTGTGGCTGCGGCACCCGCGAGAAAACCGCGGCGGGAGACTGGGTGGAGCAGTTGCGACATGTTTTCTCCTCTACGACTACCTGACGCCCTGCCCCGAAGCGAACTTGGCGCTGAAATCGGCTCAAGTCCACTCAAGAAGTCGCGCGCATCCGGACATCAGTCCATCAGCACCAGATGACGCGCGGATGAATGCGACAGTGAAGAAAGTCAGGTCTTGTCGTCGTCGCCCTGGGTGATCAGCCGGGCGCTGCGCTGGCCCGTGACGTAGATCCATAGCCAACTCAGGGAAACCGCAAGCCGGTTGCGGAAACCGATCAGAAAATAGATGTGCGCAATGCCCCACAGCCACCAGGCGAGCCAGCCCGTCAGCTTGATCCAGCCGAAATCGATCGCGGCGGCGCGTTTGCCGATCGTCGCCAGATCGCCGGCATGTTTGTAGTGAAATGGCCGCGTGGTGTTGTCACCGCCAAGCCTGGCCTTGATGGTCGCCGCCACATGGCGGCCCTCCTGCTTGGCGGAAGGCGCCACGCCAGGGACCGGCCGTCCATCGGGCCGCAGCACAAGGGCGGCGTCGCCGATGACAAAAATCTCCAGGCTGCCGGGCACGCTGAGGTCAGGCTCGACGAGCACCCTGCCCGCGCGGTCTGCCTTCGCTCCCAGCCATTCGGCGGCGGGCGAAGCGGCAACGCCTGCTGCCCACAGGATCGTTCGGGCTGCCAGCTGCCTGTCGCCAAACACAACACCTTCGGCGTCGCAGCGCGTCACAGCCCGGCCGAGCTCGACCGTCACGCCGAGCCGCTTGAGTGCGTTGCTGGCGTAGTCGGAGAGTTTTGGCGCGAAATTGGCTAGGATGCGGTCACCGGCCTCGATCAGCACCACGCGCGTTTGCCGCGTGTCGATGTTGCGGAACTCGCCGCGCAGCGTGTCGTGGGCCAGCTCGACGATGGTGCCGGCCAGTTCCACGCCGGTCGGCCCACCGCCGACGATCGCAATGGTCAGCAGCGCCTGGCGCTTGGCGGGATCGGTTTCCCTCTCGGCCTGCTCGAAGGCCAGCAGAATGCGGCGCCGAATGGTGGTGGCGTCCTCCAGCGTCTTCAGGCCCGGCGCGAAAGGCTCCCATTCATCATGGCCGAAATAGGCATGGCGGGCACCCGTTGCCAGCACCAGCGTGTCGTAGGAGACGGCGCTGCCGTCATCGAGCAGCACGCGTTTGCCGGCGCGGTCGACGCCGGTGACGTTGGCCAGCAGCGTCGTCACATCCTTGCGCTTGCGCAGGAGGTGGCGGATCGGCCAGGCAACCTCGGAGGTCGCCAGCGCGGTTGTCGCCACCTGGTAGAGCAGCGGCTGGAAAAGATGATGGTTGCGCTTGTCGATCATGGTGATGCGTACCGGTGCGCCTGACAGCGCATGGGTGAGTTCGAGGCCGCCGAACCCAGCGCCGACGACGACGACGTGATGGCTGGCTTCGTTCATTTCATTCACCCTGACGGCAAGATTGCCTGTCCTAGATGTAGGTATTTTTGTGCAATGCAGCAACAGAAGGACAGTGCCCGGGACTCGTCGCCCCATGTCGTGAATGCACAAGATGTATCGTGTCGCGAGGTATAGCGTCATCGAACACGCTTACGAGGTAAAGCATGGCCAACGATCATGACGACCAAGGTCCGGCGCAGTATGCCTCGCCTCCCTGCTTCATGCATGAACTCGAACCCGCGTTTCGGACACCACTATCCGACTGGACCGATGTGAGGCGCTGGCGCAAGGCCGAGCGCGAACGCCTGATCGCGGCGCGGCTGGCGGTTTCCGCCGATGCGCGGACGGCGATGTCTCAGCGTATTGCCGAAGGGCTCGACGCGATCATCGGCGAGATCAGCGGCCGCATGGTCAGTCTTTACTGGCCGTTTCGCGGCGAGCCGGATCTGCGGCCATGGATGGCGTCCGTCAATGAGCACGGCGGCCGCACGGCATTGCCCATCGTCGTCGAGAAAGGGCACCCCTTGATCTTCCGTGCCTACAAATCCGGAGACCGGCTGGAAAAAGGCATCTGGAACATCCCGATCCCGGCCGAGGGCGATCCGGTGCTGCCCGACATCGTCATCTCGCCGATCGTCGGCATTGATCCTGCAAACTATCGCCTGGGCTACGGTGGTGGCTTCTTCGACCGGACACTGGCCGCCATGCCGTTCAAGCCGCTGGTCATCGGCGTCGGCTACGAACTGCAGCGCATCGCCACCATCTATCCACAGCCGCATGACATCCCGATGGATCGGGTCGTCACCGAAGCCTGAGAGCCTGTTTGGAAAATGAGACCGGTCGGATTTCTGTTTCGCTGCGAATATGATTCACCCTTGAGATGTGGACACGACAGCAGCGAGGCCAGGTGGCCGGGATCACCCGAAGTAAAAACACCTCAGGTACGGACCAACGCGTTTCAATCGAGCCACACTCCCGTGTAGCAGCGTGACAAAAATCCGACTTGGTCGATAAATAGTATGATTTTTAAGGGACCATGCCGCGGCGGACCGTTTCGACGAGCGCTCTGGGCGGATCCAACAGTGTCCGGTCGCTCTTTAGATTGGCTGCTTCACAACGGATAACAAGATGATCGGACGAACCATAGCGGCTGCCCTTGCAATTGCGTTTTCCTTGTCGCCTTCGCACGCGCAACCACAGCATCGTTTACCGAGCGGCTATAAATGGGGCCGCTGCCTGCTTGTTGTTGATGGTCAGACTCGCATATCCGGAAGATGCTCCTATCAAATCGAGACGGGCGGCGATTTTAATATCCAGGGGCCTCGGCAAGTTTTTGCAGGTATCGACTATCCTGATACGCATAGTGGGGCTGATGAAATGTCCCGGGATTACTGGGCAGTTGTCTACAAGGACGGTGAGGTTTGGGACGGCTATGCGAACTCGGACATTAGCGAAACTCACGGTGATGAACGTTGGGCAGAACTTCGCCGCGAAGGCGCATGCTATGTAGGGAAGGACGTCCGGGTGTGCCTTTGGCGTTAAGCCATTTCCGGCTTCATGCCCATGGCTGTGCGATCAACGATTTCGCGCAAGGCGAATGACGAGTTGATCTTTGTCACATGCGGCATCGCCGACAGCCACTCCTTGTGGATCCGCTCATAGTCGACCAGGTCTTTTGCCGCGATGCGCAGGATGTAGTCGTATTCGCCCGACATCAGGTGGCAGGACAGCACGTTGGGGCAACGCTTGATTGCCGCCTCGAAATCCGACAGCGTCTTCTCGAACTGGCCCGACAGCGATATATGCACGATCGCCGTCATCTGGTGACCGAGCGCTGCATTCGACAGCCGGGCGTGGTAGCCGCGAATGGTTCCGGATTTCTCGAGATTGTCGAGCCGGCGCGAACAGGCCGACTGCGACAGGCCAACCTTCTCGGCGAGTGCCGCATTGGGTATCCTGCCATCCTTCTGCAAAGTCTCGAGAATGGCGATATCAATCCTGTCGAGCGGCATTTTTCGTGAATCCTGCGAATATCCTGCTATTTCGCGCAACGATTATCGAAACCTGCCTGTCCGCGCAAGCGCATTCGCAAACACTTGCGCACCGATTCGTGGTTCACTCAGACAATACATGGAGTGAGCCCAAAAGGGCCTGGATCAGGAGAAGACAATGCGCGTCGGTTGCCCCAAGGAAATCAAGAACCACGAATATCGCGTCGGCCTCACGCCAGGCTCGGTCCGCGAATATGTGGCGCATGGCCACGAAGTGCTGGTCGAGGCCGGTGCCGGCGCCGGCATCGGCGCCGATGACAACGCCTATCGCGCCGCCGGCGCCACCATCGCCAAGACCGCCGCCGACGTGTTCGCCAAGTCGGACATGATCGTCAAGGTCAAGGAGCCGCAGCCCAATGAGTGGGTTCAGCTGCGTGACGGCCAGATCCTGTACACCTATCTTCACCTGGCTCCGGATCCGGAACAGACCAAGGGCCTGCTCGCTTCGGGCGTCACGGCGATCGCCTACGAGACCGTGACCGACGATCGCGGCGGCCTGCCGCTGCTCGCGCCGATGTCGGAAGTCGCCGGCCGCCTGTCGATCCAGGCCGGCGCCACGGCGCTGCAGAAGGCCAATGGCGGCCGTGGCGTGCTGCTCGGCGGCGTGCCCGGCGTGCTGCCCGGTAAGGTCACCGTGCTCGGCGGCGGCGTCGTTGGTCTCCACGCGGCCCGCATGGCCGCCGGCCTTGGCGCCGACGTCACCATTATCGACCGCTCGATCCCGCGCCTGCGCCAGCTCGACGACCTTTTCGCCGGCCGTGTCCACACCCGCTACTCGACCGTCGAGGCGCTCGAGGAAGAATGCTTCTCGGCCGACATCGTCGTCGGCGCCGTGCTGATCCCGGGCGCTGCCGCGCCGAAGCTTGTCACCCGCGAAATGCTATCCGGCATGAAGAAGGGCTCGGTGCTGGTCGACGTCGCCATCGACCAGGGCGGCTGCTTCGAGACCTCGCATGCGACGACTCACGCCGAGCCGACCTACGAGGTCGATGGCGTCATCCATTATTGCGTCGCCAACATGCCAGGTGCCGTGCCGGTCACCTCGGCTCACGCCCTCAACAATGCGACGCTGCACTACGGCCTGCAGCTCGCCGACAAGGGCCTGAAGGCGCTGGTCGACGACCATCATTTGCGCAATGGCCTCAATGTCCACAAGGGCAAGATAACCAACCGGGCGGTCGCCGAAGCACTCGGTTATGAGCTGGTCGAGCCGAAAGCTGTTCTGGCCGCCTGATTTCGTCTGGGTATTCCTCCCGTCAACCCGCCGGCCATGCCGGCGGGTTTTTTCTTGCCTAAACACAGGCAACAAAAAAGCGGAGCCAAAGCCCCGCTTCCTCGATATCGAGATTGCCGCCGGTTCATCCGCGGTCGGCCAATCGATCGACACTCGCTTTCTATCGCATCTATGCGACGGGAGTACGACAGGCTCCTTGACCGCGATCCTCGCGGTTCAGGCCCGTTCAATCCGGCACTGGTAGCAGTTGTTGCGCGCCGAACGGACATGCACATAGGCGATGTCGTCACGTTCGAACAGCGTCTCGGCTCGCGCCGCAATTGCCTCGGTCGCGATGACCCCGCCGCTGCCATAGACGATGCGATCATCCCTGCCATAACCGCGCACGATGTAGTCTGGGCTTTCGAGGACCTCGGGAAGCACTTCGGTCTCAGTGGCGCGCTCGCATTCTTCAGCATGCAGGAAGATCGGCCCGGTTTCCGCATAGGGCTGAAGGTTCGGGAACGGCCGATAGGCGAGAGTAAGGTAGGCGTCGCCGGCTGCGATGTTCTTCAGACAGTGCCGGCAAGGCATGCCGTCGCCGTCAGAGATTTTCCGCTCTGGCGTGCGGCCGTAGGCATCGGGGCCACCGCGCTGCAGGGCTCTGACATGTTCGGTGGGTAGTGCCTTGAACTGAATGGTCATCGTGAAAATCTCCGGTGTTGTCGACCGGAAGTTATGTGCACGGGCCAATGCTTCCCACCCGATTCCTGCCAAGAGATCGAGGGACCGATCCGATATCGGTGATCAGTCCCTTCGTGATGGCGCCAAAATCGATGAAATACGCCGGCTAAATAAATGCCGGCCGCCCCAAATCACCGGATAAAATCGTCAAAGCGCCGCAGCGTCACCCTGCGGTTCTGCCAGTTTTCGTTCTGCGTCGGCACGAGCAGGAACTCCTCGCCGTAACCCACGGTTTCCAAGGCATAGCTGGGCACACCGAATTCGCGCACCAGCGTGCGTTTCAACGAAGCGGCGCGTTGTTCAGACAGGATCTGGTTCGACTGGAAGGAGCCGACGGCATCGGTATGCCCCTCGATCAGCACACGGGCACCGCGATCGCGACGCAAGATGCGTTGCAGTGCATCGGCGATGGTCTCGATCTTGTCGTATTGCGAACTGGAAATGGCGGCCGAGCCGAAGGCGAAATTGATCGACTGGATGTCGATCGAGCGCGCCATGCGGCGCAAATCGGGCCGGCGCTTGAATTCGCGGATGGTGACGCGCTCGTTTGGCCGCAACTTCACCCGCGGTGCGGCTTCGAGCTTGCGCTCGATCGTCGCGGCCGAAGGCGTCGTCGCCTGGGCGGCGGCAAGGCTCGGCATGGCAATCGCTGCAATCAGCGCGGCGGCCAGTGTACGGCGTGTCAGCATCTCTCTTTTCTCCTTCGGCCTCTGCCGCATTGATGATGCGGGCAACATGCCAAAGGCAGGCTGAAGCGCCGATGAACGGACGGTTAAGGTTCCCGCTGGCGTCGGATTCCGGCTGAAATCAGGGCCGCATGACGCTGGCCGAGCGCTCGGCGAAAGGCAGCGGATGCACGACCTCTTTCTTCTGCGCGACCGGCTTGAAACCGAGCTTCTGGTAAAGCGGCAGAGCTGCCGGATGGTCAAGCGTGCAGGTTTGCACCGTCACCCGTTTCGGCCCATGCGACCAGGCGGCTGAAATCGCCGAGCCCAGGAACCAGCGGCCAATGCCTTGCCCGGTGGCATGTTCCATCATGCCGAAATAGGCGAGCTCGACTTCATCAGGCAGGTGCGGCTTGAGATCGAAGAAGCCCGCCGGCGCGCCGTCGAGATAAAGCACCCTGATGTCGCGGTCCTCGCGGTGGATGCCGGCCGAAAGCTCGTCATCGTCCAGCCTCAGAACATTCACCCAATGCCATTTGCGGCCGACCCGATCCATCAAATAGCGGTAGAAATGCAAGGGAATGTCCTTGGTCTTCAGCAGCGCGACCTGGCGGTTGTAGGGCACTGGCGGCGAGACGGCAGGAGGGGCATGCATTTCAAGAAAAGTCACCGTGACTTCAATATCCTGCAGCACGCCGTTTTCCATCGTCTTCATTCCTTGCCGGCGGGGCCAGTCACGACAGGCGTGTCGGAGAGCCCGCCCCATTCGGTCCATGAGCCGTCATAAAGCCTGTTGTCGGTGTGGCCAAGCGTCTCTAGCGCCAAGGTGATCACCGCGGCGGTGACACCCGAGCCGCAAGATGTGACGACGGGCTTCGACAGGTCAATGCCGGCCTCCTCGATCACCTTGCGCAAACGGTCCGTCGACAGCAGCATGCCGTTTTCCGACAGTGCGGAGTAAGGCACATTGCGGGCACCTGGCATATGGCCGGAACGGATGCCCGCGCGGGGTTCGGGCTCGGCACCGGTGAAGCGGCCGGGTCCGCGGGCATCGGCAATCTGGCTGGCGCTGGTCTCGACGATCCGGCGCATGTCGGCGAGGCTGGCGACGCGGCCAGTGTCGAAATCGGCATGGAACACACTCGGCGCGATCTTCGTCGGCTCGGCCGTTACCGGCCGGCCGGCCGCTTTCCAGCCGTCGAAGCCGCCATCCAGAATATAGGTCTGGAAGACGCCCATGATGCGGAACATCCACCATGCCCGGGGCGCCGAGAAGAACCCCGGACCGTCATAAACAACGATGGTGTCGTCGGCCGAAACACCCATCGCGCCGACATATTGGGCAAAATGCTGAGGTGATGGCAGCGTGTGCGGCAAAGCGGCGTCGGGGTCCGAAACCGCATCCTGATCCAGGAAACGGGCGCCGGGAATATGCGCGGCCTCATATTCCGCACGTGCGTCGCGTTTTTGCGCCGGGAGGTACCAGGACGCATCGACGATCGTCAGGCCCGGCTGGCCGAGGCGTGTCTGCAGCCAATCCGCGTCGACTGTGAAAGGGCTGTCCTGGGCCATTCTTGTTCTCCTGCTTCGTCTTCGGCAAAACTTTGTTTAGCTTGGCAATTTGGATGCGTTTATAGCGCGTGACATTCGCTTGGGAGACGCGACGTGGCCAGCCGCAGCGGTCCGCTGATTCCGATTGTCTTCATGTTTCGTGGCGAGTACGGATTGATCGTTATGATCTGGGGTAGGCGGGGTCAACAATCTAGGCATGAGCAATCTTCTATTTACCCGTATTCCCAGCAATCCGGTTTCGCTCGGACTTGTTTGCTACTTCATCGCGCACTATCCGCCTTTTGACGGCTACGAATTCGGCCAGATGGTGAAGACGCTGCGCTATCAGCTGGATCAGCAGACACATATGATCGGCTCGATCGACGACGCTATCGTCGCTTATGTCGGGTGGATCCAGACCAGCCGCGAGATAGCCGAGGCCTGGGCAACGAATAGCGGGCCGCTCAATCCCTTTCCCGGCGGCGACGCCACCGCGGTGACGGTGCTGGCGACGCGGTCCTCGTCTCACATCCTGCCGATGATCAAGGAAGCCAAGCACCTCAACCTGGACAAATCGGTATTCTGGAAACGCGACTTCATCGACAACCGCGGCTCGGTCAAGCGCGCCGTCCGTAAGCGCGACGTCTGATGGACCCGGCCGGCTCCGCCGAGGCGCTGACGCAAGAGATTCTCATCCGGCTGGATGACCGATATGCCGCAATGTTCGTGCGCATCTGGCGGCCGGCCGGCACGCCGCGCGCAACGGTCTTCTGCCTGCACGGCTTCACCGGCAATGGTGCCGACTTTGATTACCTCGCCACCTTCCTTTGCCGCAATGGCTTCCTGGTTATCTGTCCCGACTTGTTGGGGCGCGGGCGCAGCGCCTATCTGGGGTCAGGATACGACATCAACGTCTACTCCAAATGCCTGCGCGCGCTCGGCGAGTTCGCCGGTACGGAGAACCACTTCATCGGCACGTCGTGGGGCGGTACGATTTTGCTGCTGTTTCTGCAGATGACCCGCTCCAAGGCCGCGAGAATCATTCTCAACGACGTCCCCATGGTCGGCGGGCCGAAGGTTGACGCGATGAGAAACGAAGTCCTCAGAGAAAGTACACTTGCGTTCGAAACCCGCGCGGCGGCCAGGGACTATCTAAGCGCCACAAGAGCCGTCATAGGCCCGGTCGAGGACACGGTGTTCAACCGCTACGTCGAGAACAGGATCGCCGCCGGTCCCGATGGCTTCCGGCTCGCCTATGACCCGGCCACAACGGGATATTTCGGCGCCCTGACCGGCCGCGAATACGACCTTTTCCCAATCGCCGCCAAGATCGACGCCCGCATCCTGCTGATGTACGGTCGCGGCAGCCAGGTCATTGACCGGCGGGCCATCGAGCGCACGCGGCTGGCACGGCCTGATCTGTGGCTTGTCGACAACATCGATGCAGGCGATCCGCCGTCGCTGATGACATTGGGCCAGGCTCTGCTCATCCTGGGGTTCCTGTCTGTTGCCTGAAACCTGGCGTGTCGTGGTGGGGTTGGTTCGGAAATGCATTTCGACGATCTGTACAGTGAATATGTCGCCGCGACCTATGATCGCCAGAGCTCCACCGAAAACCCTGCCAAAATCCTGATTTGCACGACTCCGCGAACGGCGGGGCATTCCTATTGTCAGGTCTTGCAGCAGTTCGGTTTGGGAATACCCACGGAGTATTTTCAGTGGCAATATGCCTTGCCGCTGATGAGACGGTGGTCGGCGGACGACACCATGGACCTTGAAAAACTCAATCAGCGGGCGCCGGCCTATGGTCGCCATCTCCTGGCGAAAAGGACTGAGAACGGCGTATTCGCCGCCAAGATCTTCTTTGAAAACCTGCCCTTCGCGCGCAATTCAATCGGCGATGACGACGGCAACTCGTTCTATGTCTTCCTCTCGAGGAGAAACAAGGTAGATCAGACCATCAGCCTGCTCTCGATGCTGCATACGGGCCAGCCGTTCGACGGTCAGGAGAAGCTGCCTGGGATTCCCACGGTGACAATTTTGAGCGAGAAAGTTGTCCGAGACACCGCGCAGTATATTTTCGATAGCGAAATCAGGTGGAAAAATTATCTGAACACTGTTGATCGCCGCAGGGTGGCTCATGTCTTCTACGAGGACTTTATCGCGGACCAGCAGGAAAACGCATCCGCCACAATGAGCACCTGGTTCCCGGACTTCGCGCTGAGGTCAAAAGCCATATCTACAAGCAAGCGCTATGCGCATGATGTCGAGTTCAAGACCATGATCGGAAGGCAATTCGGGGGGTATATCCGGCGGTTCTGGCAGGAACCTGCCTGACGTTGCGCGTCATCGACGCGAAACACTGACCGAAGCCCCCTCCGCCGGCCGTAGTGCCAACCCATAGTCGAACCGGATCACATCGTCGGCACGGCTGAAGGCGAATTGGCGGATTACCGCGAGAACAGCCTCTTTGACTTCCAGCCGGCCGAGACGCGCGCCACCACACATGCGCGGTCCGGTTAGGAACGGAATAAAAGCCCGTCGGTCGAAGCTGTTCTCGATGAATTCTTTCCTGCTGGCATCGAAGGTGCGTGGGTTTTCCCAGAAGGCTGGGTGCTGGTGCACGCCGATGATCGACACCATGATCAGCTGCCCGGCGCGTAAATCGCGACCGTCGAGCGTCGTGTCGGCGCCGACTTCGCGGGTCAGAAACGGTATCGGAGGGAAATAGCGCATCGTCTCGTTGATCAAGCAATCGGTGTAAGGCGTGTGCGCCTCGCCTGAGAGGACCTCGGCATGGATGCGCTCCTGCACCTGCTGGTTGGCGCCCAGCCGGTCGATCACCCAAAGTGCAGTCGTTACCGTCGTCTCGACGCCGGCGAAGAAATTCATGACGAACTCTTCCACCGGCGAAAAGCCTTCGACATCAGTGGCTTCGCTTTTAAAGCGGTCCATCTCCGCAGCGGCCCGGGGATCCGCCATAAGCAGCGATGCGAAATCGGCAATCACCGCGCGGGCGTCCTGGATGGCGTTCGCGCGTTCGGCGGTCGTCGGCGTCACCCAGGAATAATATTGGAGACGCCTCAACACGTCGCGAACCCTGTCGAGCAGCAACAGCGTCGCCGCCACATCGGGAACAAGGCCGAAAGCCCGAAAAAATATCGTCATCGATGCGGCGAACAAAGCTTGCTGAATTGCCGGTAGTGTGGCGTCGCTGCCGGAAAGACCGGCAGCATAGAGTTCCGCCACGGGACGCTGCTGCGCCGGCCTGGCGGCCGCCAGGTAGATGTCCTGGGTGATGGCGCGCCGGACAGACCAGTCCTCGTCATTGGTGTTGAAGCGGCTAAACCCGAGGGCCGAGATCAGGGAGAAGTTCTTTCGGAAGAGCTCCGGCGCCTTGACGATGATGTCGACGGCCTCGGGATTGTCGAAGACAGTCAGATTGCCAAGGTCACGCGCCTTCCCATTTGCTCCCACCTGCCCGCTTTGGGCGAAAAGCGCATAGACAAGGTTGTTGAGCACGCTTTCGATTTGCGCTGGATTGTCCACCAAACCCCCTGTCAGCCGAGGCTCGGTCAGCCCCAGCGCGACGCTTACCACATCCGTCCGACGCGCTACCGAGGCATCGTGGCAAAGCAGCAACACTACTCCGCAAAGTTGCTGGCCGGACTTGCTGCAATGTGCCGTTAGGTTATGTGTGTAATGTTGGTTTTGGGGCAAGATTCTAAACGGGGTTAAGTATGCGGGCTCGGGCACCTGGTAAATTGTTGGCGACTGTAGCGGCGTCCGCTGCTTCGGTGACTTCCGCAGGCGTGGTTGCCGCGCATGCGGAGGATGCGAAGGTCACAGACCAGTCGGTGATCGATTCACGCGTCAAGATAGCCTTCGAGGGCGCGTTCTTTCAAAACAACATCCACAATGGCGACAAGCTCGGCGGCTCTGACAAGCTTGGGAACAGTAACGGCGACTTCTCTGGATCGATCGCGTTGACCAAGCAGATTTCACCTGACATGGACTGGCGCCTCGCTGGCGCGTTCCACGTCGGGAAGAACCGGTCGTTCGATATCAGCGGCGCGACAACCGGGTTCGGTAATCCGGGGACATTGACTTTAGGCTACGGCGACGACTACGTCTTCCAGACGTTCGATTTCGATGTCGGCAAGCATGTCAAGGTTCAGGCCGCCGATATCCGCTTCTTTGGCGGTCTGCGCCTGGTGCATTCGGATGAAACAGGTGATGTCTTCGAAAGCTTCACCCCGGACAATCCGGCCGACAAGGGGGTCTCCGCCGACAAGATTGGATCGTCGGAATATTGGGGCGTCGGCCCGCGTGTCGGCGCCGAGGCCTATTACCCGCTCGGCGAAACCTGGGGTCTGACAGGCGCGGTTTCCGGCTCCGTCATGTGGGGGCGCCGCAATGACCGTGTCGGTGTGAATGTCACGGGTACCAATCCGGATGGGCACCTGTCCGCTACAGTGGCGAGCCAGTCCTACAGCCAGACAGTCACCAACGTTGACGCCTCGGCCGGCTTGAGCTGGACGCCGCTCGCGGGTACCACCTTTACCGCCGGCTACAAGATCGAGCAGTGGCACAATCTGCTTATCAATGCGGACCACACCAACCAGACTTTCCACGGCCCCTTCCTTCGGCTCGAAGTGAAGATGTGACGGCGGCGACCGACATCCGGTGAGATTTGGGCAGTGTTCGAATCCAGGACCGCGGTCAACGGCAGCGTCAAATTGCACTACACGGCGGCGGGCTCTGGCCCGCCGATCGTCTTTCTGCACGGCTTTCCGGATCACGGAATGGGCTGGCGCCGGCAGATGCAGGCGCTTTGCGGCCGCTATCGCGTGATCGCGCCGGACCTGCGGGGCTTCGGACAAAGCGATGCGCCGCAAGGCTACGGCAACTATGTGCTGACCAATCTGGTCAACGACGTGCTGGCCGTTCTCGCCGCTGAAAAGCTGACCCAGGCCGCCATAGTAGGCCACGACTGGGGCGGTATCATCGCATGGTGGCTGGCCATACGAGTGCCGCAGGTCGTGCGCCATCTCGTCCTGTTGTCGACGCCGCACCCGCGCAATCATCTGCGTGCGATTGCCGACCCGGCCAATGCCGAGATCACCGGCTACATACGCCGCTTCCAGGTGCCGGGCGCAGCTCAGATGCTGGACATCAACGAACTCTGCGCCTGGGTCACCGATCCGGAGGACAGGCAAGCCCTGGTGGACTCCCTCACGCGATCCGATCCGGAGGCGATGCTGGGCTACTACAGAGCCAACATACCGCTTGGCAGAGTGCCTGACTTAGGTCAGTTACCTCTCGTCAAAGCGCCAACCCTGGTGCTGTTCGGCACCGACGATCCCTATGTTCCGGTCAGCGCTTTCGATGGCACGTTTCGCGAGGTCGATAACGTGACCGCATTGGTGGCGCTGCCCGGCGCCGGTCACTTTATCCACCACCAAGCAGGCAAGTTCGTCACCGAGCAGATCGAAGCGTGGGTGGAGCGATCGCCTTCCAGCTTCCGCCACCTTGCGTAAGGCGTCTCAGGATCGCCTGAGCAACTATAGAAAGCCGAATTCTGTCTGACCTCAAGCCGGCGGCATCGGGCCAAATCGGATACGGAAGCGCCTGTTTTCACGGCCCTTCTTTTCGATCTTGCCGATGTGGATTTCGCCGATTTCGCCGGTGCTTTTGACATGCGTGCCGCCACAAGGCTGGCTATCGACTGCGCCATTCTCACCGATGCAGACAAGGCGGATCTTGCCTGTACCGACTGGCGGGCGGACGTTCTTGGGCTTCACCAGGCCGGGATTCGCGGCGAGTTCCTCGTCGCTGATAAGCCTGGTGAAAATCGGATGATCGGCCCGCACCAGGTCCATCAGGCTGGCCGTCACCTCTTCCTTCGAGAAGCTGGCGTCCGGAATGTCGAAATCGACACGGCTATCGTCCTCGGAAACCGCCGCACCCGTGATTGGAAACGGGCAAACGACTGTCAGCAGGTGACAGGCCGCATGCATGCGCATCAACAGGTGCCGGCGTTCCCAGTCGATGCTGAGTTTGACCTTCTCGCCAACCGCCAAGGCCGCCTGCTCCGGCGCCGGCACATGGATGATCTCGTCCTTGGTTTCACCCGTGATGGTGGCGGCAATGGCGATGCGGCTGCCATCGGCGCGTTCGAGATAGCCGGTGTCTCCCGGTTGGCCGCCCGATGTGGCGTAGAAGATGGTGCGGTCGAGAATGATGCCGCCACGATCATTGACGGCAACGACCGTCGCATCCGCCGTGCTGAGATAAGCGTCGTCGCGAAACAGCGCTTCCGTCTTGTGCGCCATCACGCGACCTTTTCGAACGGCACCGAAATCTTGCTCTGCAACTCCATCCAGCCCGGCACCGGGAGATTCTTCTCGCGCAGGAATTCCGGGTTGAACAGCTTCGACTGATAGCGCGTGCCGTAGTCGCAAAGAATGGTCACGATGGTGTGGCCGGGGCCAAGCTCCCTGGCCAGCCGGATGGCGCCGGCAATGTTGATGCCGGTCGAGCCGCCGACGCACAGGCCTTCTTCCTGGATGAGGTCGAAGACGATCGGCAGCGCGTCCTCGTCCTTGATCTGGAAGGAGAAGTCCGGCGTGAACCCTTCGAGATTGGCGGTGATGCGCCCCTGCCCGATGCCTTCGGTGATCGAACTGCCCTCGGACTTCAATTCGCCGCTGGTGTAAAAACTGTAGAGCGCGGCCCCCAGCGGATCAGCGAGCGCGATCTTGACGTCCTTGCTCCTGGCCTTCAGCCCGAAAGCAACGCCAGCCAGCGTGCCGCCGGAACCGACCGCCGAGACGAAACCGTCAACCTTGCCGCCGGTCTGGTTCCAGATTTCCTCGGCCGTGGTGCGGATATGTCCGTCGCGGTTGGCGACATTGTCGAACTGGTTGGCCCAGATGGCGCCGTTCGGCTCGCTCCTGGCCATCTGCTCGGCCAGCCGTCCCGACAATTTCACGTAATTGTTGGGGTTCTTGTAGGGCACCGCCGGCACCTCGATCAGCTCGGCGCCGAGCAACCGGATCGTGTCCTTCTTTTCCTGGCTCTGCGTGTCCGGGATGACGATGACGGTGCGGTAGCCCAGAGCCTTGGCGACCAGCGTCAGCCCGATGCCCGTATTGCCGGCCGTCCCCTCGACGATGACACCGCCCGGCTGCAACAGGCCGCGCTGTTCGGCGTCACGGATGATGAACAGGCCGGCGCGATCCTTGACCGATTGCCCCGGATTCATGAATTCGGCCTTGCCCAGGATCTCGCAGCCGGTTTCTTCGGAAGCTTTGTTGAGGCGGATCAGAGGCGTGTTGCCGATCGCGTCGATCACAGAACGGGGCATTCAGGATTCCTTGTGTGCGTACGCCGAAACCCTAGAAACCCGAAGCTTCGGTTTCAAGGCAAGAATTTGTCTGGTCCAGTCGCATTACGGGCACTGCGTTGCATCGGCACCCTCCAGACTGGGCTCGATATCGCACAGTTCATTTGCACCCAACGTCGAAAAGCACTCTTTTCATTCGATTTCCTGACCGCTAGAGCAAGGCACCAACAAACTCGACAGGGCGCAGCATGACACTCTATCGGGCCGATCCGAAACACGGCGTCGCCTGGGTCACCGGCGGCAGCAGCGGTATTGGCCGCTCGCTGGCCAGGGACCTGGCGTCTCAAGGCTATGCGGTGGCGGTGACGGCGCTGGACGACGATCCGATCGACACGCTCATCGTCGAGACCGCGCAGATGCCGGGCAGCGTCACGGCTTTTCCCTGCGACGTCACCGACGAGCCGCGCATGGAAAGGACGGTCGCCGCGATCGAGAAGGAACTCGGCCCGATCGTGCTCGCCGTCTTCAATGCCGGAAACTACATTTCCACGCCTGGAGAGGCTCTCGTCGTCAAGGACTTTCGCCGCTCCTTCGAGGTCAACTATTTCGGCATCATCAACGGGCTGGTGCCGGTCGTGGACTATATGCGCGTGCGGGCGCGCGGCCATGTCGTTCTGGTCGGATCGGTCACTGCCTATTTCGGCTGGCCGACCACAGCTGCCTATGGCGGCACCAAGGCGGCGATCAACATCCTGGCCGAGTCGCTGAAGTACGATTTCGACAAGATGAACATCCGCGTCCAGGTGATAAACCCCGGTTTTGTCGACACGCCGCTAACCGAAAAGAACATGCTGCCAATGCCGGGCCTGATGCCGGTCAGCCGAGCGACACGCCGTATGGTGAAGGCAATCAAATCCGGCGGCTTCGAAGTCACCTTTCCGTACCGCACGAGCTGGCCGCTAAAGTTTCTCAGCCTGTTGCCCAGACCGATCACCCGGTGGGTGATCAGCTTGACGACCAGCTGGAAGGCGCGGCCGCTGCATTACGAGCGTAAACCGCCCAACAAATAGGATGCCCACAGGATTGGTGGCTTGGCTGCCTGAGCGGCCGTTGCCTGTTCATGGTCGCCACCATAGGTTTGTTGTTGTTGCGTGGAGTCTGCAATGGGGCGACGGATCGTGCTTGCTGTGCTGGGCCTGATCGTCGTCCTTGCTCTGGCTCTCGTCTTTGGCCCACGCGTTCCCATCGACACCACGATCCGTTTCGATCCTTCCGTCATCGGTGACGATCCGCAGGCCTATGTGGCCAAGGTGGAAGCCGCCGTGCCCGGCATCCGTGATGGGCTGGAGAAGGAGATCGTCTGGGCCAACTCGATGGTGCATGCCAAGACGCGGCTGTCGATCGTCTATATCCATGGCTTCTCGGCTTCGAAGGGCGAGGTCCGCCCCCTGCCCGACGACGTGGCCGACCAGCTCGACGCCAACCTCTTCTACACCCGCCTCACCGGTCACGGGCAAGACGGCGCGGCGATGACGCAAGGCAGCGTCAATGCCTGGATCAACGACTATGAGGAGGCGCTCGCCATCGGCCGGGCGATCGGCGACAAGGTGATCGTCATCTCGACCTCGACCGGCGGCTCGGTGGCGGTTTGGGCGGCAACGCAGCCGGGCGCATCGGATGGCGTGGCGGCCATTGCGTTCATCTCGCCCAATTTCGGCGTGAAGGCGTCCGGCGCCGAGATCCTGACCATGCCATGGGGCAAGCAGATCGCCGAACTCGTCATCGGCAAGGAGCGCAGTTTCGTGCCGCGCAACGCACTGCACGAAAAATTCTGGACCACCAAATATCCGGTTGCCGCGACGCTGCCGATGCAGGCGCTGACGGAACTTGCCTATGGTGCGCCGGTTGAGAAGGCGACCATCCCGGCTTTGTTCATCTTCTCGGATATGGACAGAGTGGTCCGGCCCGACCGCACGCGTGAGATCGCCGGGCGTTGGGGTGGCGCACATGAGCTGGTGCCCATCGAAAGCACGGGCGACTCGGACAACCATGTCATCGCCGGCGATGTGCTGTCGCCATCGACCACGGCTTTCCTGGCGCAACGGATTGCCGTCTGGGTCGAGGCGGTGGCGAAATAAGATGCAGAGACGAAAAGGGCGGCCGAAGCATCGCTTCAGCCGCCCTCTTCTCCATCAGTCAGGCAACCAGCCAACCGCTAAGGCTTGGCCGACCGCCACCAGGCGTTGTTAAGCAGCCCGCGCCGCCGGGCGCTTGCCGCCGAAGCGGCGCTTGTTGTTGCCCTTGAAGGGTTTTGCGCCTTCCGGCTTGCGTTCGCCAGCAAAGGCCGGCTTGTCGCCGAAGCGCTTCTTGCCGAAGCCGTTGCCCTTGTTCTCGCCGCCCGGCCGCCTGCCGTCGCGACGGCCGTTACGGTCGTTGCGATCATTGGCGGGTTCGAAGCGCTCGTTCTTTTCAGCCGGATTGCGCTGCGGATCGGGGCTGCCGAGATGGTCGGCAACGATTGGCAGCTTGGTGCGGATGATGCGCTCGACCTGACGCAGCTTGCTGTTCTCCGAAGGATCGCAAAGCGTGATCGCAATGCCGTCCATGCCGTTACGACCGGTGCGGCCGATGCGGTGGACGTAGCTTTCAGCCTCGTCCGGCAGATCGAAGTTCACGACATGGCTGATACCGGGGACGTCGATGCCACGCGCCGCGATATCGGTCGCGACCAGAATGCGCACCGACCCCTCACGGAAATCGTTCAGCGCCTTCTGACGAGCGTTCTGCGACTTGTTGCCGTGAATGACGGCGGCCTTGAAGCCATCGCGCTCGAGGTCCTTGGTCACCCGGTCGGCGCCGTGCTTGGTGCGCGAAAAGATGATGACGGACTTCATCGCCTCGTCGGCGAGCATCGTCGACAGAACCTGGCGCTTCTGCTTGGTGCGGGCGAAGACGACGCCTTGCACGATTTCGGCAGCCGCGGTGCTTTGCGGCGAGACTTCAATGCGGACCGGGTTCTTCAACAGGCCCTTGGCCAGTTCGGCGATCTCGTCCGGCATGGTGGCCGAAAACAGCGCCGTCTGGCGATCAGGCGCGGTCGCCTTGGCGATGCGCTTGACGTCATTGATGAAGCCCATGTCGAGCATGCGGTCGCCCTCGTCCAGCACCAGCCATTTGGTGTCGGAGAGGATGAGGTCGCCCTCGCGCACCAGGTCGGTCAACCGGCCGGGCGTGGCAATGAGGATGTCGACGCCGGGCGCAACCTTCTTCACCTGGCTGAAGCGCGAGACGCCGCCCAGCACCAGTGCGGTCGAGACATGCTGGCCTTTTGCGAGGATCTTGATGGTGTCTTCGATCTGCACGGCAAGTTCACGCGTCGGCGCCAGGATGAGTGCGCGGGCCGTCTTGGCGCGCCGCTTGGTGCCGAGCGCGATGATCTTCGACAGGATCGGCAGCGCGAAGGCCGCGGTCTTGCCGGAGCCGGTCTGTGCGATGCCGAAAATGTCACGGCCTTCCAGCTGCGGCGGGATCGCCTGCATCTGGATCGGCTTCGGTTCGGTGAAGCCGGCGTTGTGGGTGGCCTTGAGCAGCGCACCCGTAATTCCCAGCGCTGCGAAACCGGAGAGTTCCGCGGTGTCGTTGCCGGGCAAAGTGTTTTCGTTGGTCAAAATAATCTTCTTTCACGCGGCTCTGTGGCCGCAAACATCAATGGCG
Source organism: Mesorhizobium sp. AR02 (assembly GCF_024746835.1). Lineage (NCBI taxonomy): Bacteria > Pseudomonadati > Pseudomonadota > Alphaproteobacteria > Hyphomicrobiales > Phyllobacteriaceae > Mesorhizobium > Mesorhizobium sp. AR02. Next base: position 6,750,801 of record NZ_CP080531.1, read on the forward strand.
GCAGGGCGCAACCTGCCGTCGAAAAATTTGATATGAAACGACAAGGCGGGCGGACGTAAACGTCCACTCGGCTGCGCTGTCGTGCCCGCAGGCATCATGCCACGGGGCTTTTTCGCCACTTTGTGATGTACCGGAAAGAGGGGCCGATATACCGGAAAGAGGGAAAACAGACGCAACCAGTCTCATTTGTCGAGAAGGCCGGAATCTCCCGGCCCAAGCGCCTATGGGCTGCATATGGCTGAGTTCGCCCCGGAATGCAAGGGGCGTCATGTTGCGGTGCAGCAAAAACCAGCCAAAAGCCGACGCTTGCACTCCCCGGCGGGCATCATTACCACAAATGCAGCTTCTATTTTGGGGACCGAGCGATGAAGGAAGTGCTGAAGGAACTCGAGCGCCGGCGCGACATCGCCCGCATGGGTGGTGGCCAGGCGCGCATCGATGCCCAGCACAAGAAGGGCAAGCTTACCGCGCGCGAACGCGTCGAGGTGTTTCTCGACGAGGGCTCGTTCGAAGAGTTCGACATGTATGTCGAGCATCGCTCGACCGATTTCGGCATGGAGAAGACAAAGATCGCCGGCGATGGCGTCGTCACCGGCTGGGGCACGGTCAATGGCCGGCCGGTCTATCTCTTTGCCAAGGATTTCACCGTGTTCGGCGGCTCGCTGTCGGAAGCCCATGCCGAGAAGGTCATCAAGGTGCAGGAAATGGCGCTGCGCAACCGCGCGCCGATCATCGGGCTTTACGACGCCGGTGGCGCGCGCATCCAGGAAGGTGTGGCGGCGCTCGGCGGCTATGCCGAGATCTTCCAGCGCAACGTGCTGGCGTCGGGCGTCATTCCGCAGATTTCCGTGATCATGGGGCCGTGCGCCGGCGGCGACGTCTATTCGCCCGCCATGACCGACTTCATCTTCATGGTGCGCGACACCTCCTACATGTTCGTCACCGGGCCGGATGTGGTGAAGACCGTCACCAACGAGACGGTCACCGCCGAGAGCCTCGGCGGTGCCTCGGTGCACACGACCAAATCCTCCATCGCCGACGGCGCCTATGACAATGACGTCGAGGCGCTGTTGCAGATGCGCCGGCTGGTCGATCTGCTGCCCGCTTCGAACACATCGGAGCTTCCCGAAATCGAATGCTACCAGTCGGTCACCGACCACGATTTGTCGCTCGACCGGCTGATCCCAGACAATGCCAACAAGCCCTACGACATCAAGGAACTGATCCTGAAAGTCGCCGATGAAAGCGACTTCTTCGAGATCCAGCAGAACTTTGCCAAAAACATCGTCACCGGCTTCGGGCGCGTCGAAGGCCGCACGGTCGGCTTCGTCGCCAACCAGCCGATGGTGCTGGCCGGCGTGCTCGATTCCGACGCCAGCCGCAAGGCGGCGCGCTTCGTGCGCTTCTGCGATTGTTTTTCGATCCCGATCGTCACCTTCGTCGATGTCCCAGGCTTCCTGCCCGGCACGGCGCAGGAATATGGCGGGCTGATCAAGCATGGCGCCAAGCTGCTCTTTGCCTATGCCGAAGCGACCGTGCCGAAGATCACCGTCATCACCAGAAAAGCCTATGGCGGCGCCTATGACGTCATGGCCTCAAAACACCTGCGCGGCGACATGAATTATGCCTGGCCGACGGCGCAGATCGCGGTGATGGGGGCGAGAGGCGCGGTCGAAATCATCTACCGCAAGGACATCGGCGATGCGGAAAAGATCGCAGCCCATACAAAGACTTACGAGGATCGCTTCCTGTCGCCCTTCGTCGCCGCCGAGCGCGGCTATGTCGACGAGGTGATCATGCCGCACTCGACGCGCCGGCGTATTGCGCGGGCATTGCGGATGCTGCGCAACAAGGACATGCAGAACCCCTGGAAGAAGCACGACAACATCCCGCTTTAAGGCGCCGAAGAGCGTCTGCCAGCGGCAGCGAGCCCTCACTCCTCCTCCGCCGCGCCGAACCCCGCGTCCATGGTGGCGCTGGTAGGGCTCGCCCAGGGTGTAGCGTGATTGTCGATGCGCATCTGGAAGATGAAATAGGTCGGCGAGCAGAAGCCGATGCCTTTGACCTTGGCGACACCTGGCGTGTCCGGCGGCAGCGACTGGCACATATAATCCTCGCGGCAGAAATGATCGGCCGAGCAGGCCGGCCGGTTGCCGCGATTGACCGCGCCGCCGAGGCACTGGTCGAAATTGTTGGTCGCCACGCAAGTGTCGAATTTCTTGCCGCCGACCAGCCCGCAGATTTCGGACGGCATCGGCCTGCCCTTCTTGAAGGCGGCAAAGCTGCGGTCCTTGTCGTCGCAGGCGCGATAGGCGATGCCAGCCGGCACACCAATCTTCGGTGGCCGGCAGGTATAGGCGGTCCGAGAAATTCCCGGCGCGAAGGCGGCGAACTGGCCTGATATCGTGTAGCGGTCGTTGAAAGGCTGCGACTGATTGCTGGCAATCGACCCGGTCAGGCAGGGATGGCCGGAGAACATTCTTGGGCTGTCCTTGGGCAGCAGACACTGCGCCAGCGTGGTGCGCACATCAGATGCGGTCGCCAGCGGCGTGCAGACCGTGCCGCCGCCGCACTGCCAGGTCGCACCAAAGCGCTTGGCATCGTCCGGCATCAGGCACGGCATCGCCATTTCGGCTGGCGCGTAATCGACATCGCCGGCATCGGTCCAGATGGCAGGCGGCGCGAAGGACAGCGGCCGGTAGTGGTTCGGCTCCTTGCCTTCTTGCGTTGCGCGCAGCCAGGCCTGGCGCCGGGGAATCTCGGCATGGAGATGCGGTGAGATGCCGACCTCGATGCGGTTGAGCGGCGACGTCGTCTTGTCGTCGAGGCCGATGAGGTGGAAGCCGGCCGTGGATCCCGCCTGGTGACAGCCCTGGCAGGCGCCATTGTCCAGTCGCTCGACCAGCGCTTCCGGCGTGCGCACCAGTTTCAGCGAGGAATAATCGAGCGATGCGAATTCCTTGGATTGGAATAATTGCGTAAACGGATGATTGGCTTGCCGCGCACTGCCGAAGGTCGACCACGAGATGACCTTTCTAGCGAGGAATTCGTCGGGGATTTCATAGACGCCGAGATCGACCGCCGCGACGTTGGCGCTGACATAATCGGCCAGCCGTTTCTTCAGCTCCGCGTCTTGTGAGAGACGTTCGGTGTCCGGCGTATTCTCCAGCGGCTTCTCGCCGACCGTGGCGCCATCGATGGCGAAGATCCGCATGAGGTAGGCTGCCTGCCCGCCGAATTCGGTCTCCTGGCCGGAGGGAAAGCGCACGATCTGCGCATTGAGTTCGAGCTGCTTGAAGGTCAGCCCGGCTCGCTCCAGCGGCCCGCCGCTCAGCCAGCCGGCATCGACGCTCTCATCGAGTTGCGGCGTCCAGCGCCCGGCCACGCCGACGCAGCCGCCATCAGGGTCGGGTGCCGCACTGTAGACGGCGTTGAAGTTGAACGGCAGCCGCGAGGCCAGGACCTTGCCGTCCTTCCTGAAACTGTAGGCCAGGCGATAGATGAAACGCACCTCGCCGCAGCTCTTGTCGCCTTCCAAGGCGGCGAAATCACGCCGGTCCAGCCGATTGACGACGCCGACCAGCCGGAAGCGTGCCGCCTCGGTCTTCAGCCAGCGCATGTCCATGATGCGGCCGACATTGCCGTCGGTGACCTCGTAGAGCGTGCGCCCGCCGGCCTTCATCTCGGCCCGCAGCGTGGCGGTGTCTGATGCCACCGTATCGACGACCGCATGATAGGCCGGCGCCTTGTCATAGAGCGTCTTCAGATCGTCCGCGTCATCGACGCCGAAAATGCCGGCGAAGCCAAAACCCTTGGCATCGAGTGCGGCGAGAACCGCCGGATCATCGACGATGGTCACCGGATTTCCGGCGCTCGCTGCCGAAGCCGCGAAGACGGCAACGAGAGTGGCAAGCCACAGAGCCAGAGCACGACGCATTCAGGTCGCCTTGCTCGCTTCGACCAGTTCGCGCAGCACTGGCACCAGCGCCAGCGGCAGATCCTCGGCGATCAGCCCCGGCCCGAACCGGCGGCCGGCCTCGGCATGGATCCACACCGCCGCGCAGGCTGCTTCGAACGCCGGCATGGCTTGCGCCAGCAACCCGGCGGCAATGCCGGATAGAACGTCGCCAGAGCCAGCGGTAGCGAGCCACGGCGCGCCATTGGCATTGATCGCCGCCCTGCCATCGGGAGCAGCGATCACCGTGTCAGCGCCCTTATAGACAATGACGGCATTGGCACGTTCGGACGCGGCGCGCGCCTTGTCCAGTTTGGACGAGGCGTCATCACTGGCGATGTCTGGAAACAGCCTGGCGAACTCGCCGTCGTGAGGCGTCATCACCAGAGCCGGTGCATTCGAACTGTGCGCCGCTTCGAACAAGGCGTCCGGCGCCTCGCGAAACGCGGTGATCGCATCGGCATCGAACACAAGCCCATCGACCTGTGACGAAGCATTCTGCGGCTGGCCGGAGGCGAGGAGTGCCAGCCCAAAGGTCCGTGTTTTTTCACCAACGCCAAAGCCGGGCCCGAGGACGAAGGCGGAAGGCCGGCGCTCGCCGACAAATTCCCTGATGTCCGCGACGCCATCGGTCTTGCGCAGCATGATCGAGGTCAGATGGGCGGCATTGACCTGCATAGCGTTGCCCGGAGATAGCACGGTCACCGCCCCTGCCCCGCTTCGGGCTGCCGCAAGCGCCGACAACCGCGCCGCGCCAGTGGCGCTCGGCCCGCCGGAAAAGACGCCGACATGGCCGCGTTTGTATTTGTGCGCGTCGACGGCCGGAACCGGAAAACCACGCAGCCAAAGCGCCGGCCTGTTCTCGAACGCCCGGGGCTGGAGCCGTGCAATGATGTCGTCGCCGATGCCGATATCGGCAAGCACGATCTCGTCACACCGTTCGCGACCAGGCAGAAGCAGATGGCCGGGCTTCTTGCGTGCAAAGGTGACGGTAACATCAGCGGTAAATGCCTTGCCCAACACTTTGCCGCTATCACCGGAAACGCCGGAAGGCAGATCGACCGCGACAACGGGCAAACGCCGATCGGTGGCGATATCGACCGCTCTCGCGGCATCGCCGGACAGCGGCTTGGACAGCCCTGCCCCGTAAAGCGCGTCGACTACGATCGAGCCGGGCTCGGCCTCAAAGCCGGACAGTGGCCGAGGCGTGACCAGGCACTCCGCTGCGGCGAGCGCCGCGTCGCTTTGCGGCCTCGGCGCACCGGACGCCCAGATCGTGGTGGCAACGTCGCTGCCGGACAGGATGCGGGCGACGACATAGCCATCGCCACCGTTGTTGCCGGGGCCGCACAACACATGGACATGTGTCGCTGAGGGATAGCGCCTGAGAACTTCGGCCGCGACGGCTTCACCAGCGCGGCGCATCAGGCCGATGCCGTCGACTGGACCGGCGGCAATCGTCAGCCGGTCCGCCTCGGCCATTTCGGCGGAGATAAGAAGTTCGTTGCTCATGGATTGCCGATCCGCATTCGATCAAGCATTGTCCAGTTTTCGAGCCGAAGCAAACGAAGAGGAGTTGTCGCGATCCGCCGCCAGACCGTTAAGATGTGCGCCGCAGGCACAAAATTGCCCACTATATGAGCAACTTGCCTAGATTTTGTGCGGACGCCGGCGTGGGCACTGTGTAGGCTCCAGCAATCCATGCCGCAACCGATGCAGTGAATGACGCGAATTTGCATCCCGGCGCGGCATGGCTTCGAAATCGTATGAGACCGCTTCGAATCCCTCGGATTGGCACAGTTCGTGCTTGATGGAGGCGCAAGCGGGGGCTCACAACCCGTTTTTTGGCAGTGGAGGCCACTTTTTACATGAAAAAGATCGAAGCGATCATCAAGCCATTCAAGCTGGACGAAGTGAAGGAAGCGCTTCAGGAGGCCGGACTGCAAGGCATTACAGTGACCGAGGCCAAGGGCTTCGGACGCCAGAAGGGTCATACCGAACTCTACCGCGGCGCCGAATATGTCGTCGATTTCCTGCCCAAGGTGAAGATCGAGGTCGTGCTCGGCGACGATGCCGTCGAAGGTGCGATCGAAGCCATCCGCAAGGCGGCCCAGACCGGCCGGATCGGCGACGGCAAGATCTTCGTCTCCAATATCGAGGAAGTCGTACGCATCCGCACCGGCGAAACCGGCATGGACGCCGTCTGACGCGGCCATCCTCTAAGAAACGTCATCCATCAAAAAACGTCATCAAACAGGGATACATGACATGACGACAGCCAAAGACATCATGAAGCAGATCAAGGACAACGACGTGAAATTCGTCGACCTGCGCTTCACCGACCCGAAGGGCAAGCTGCAGCACGTAACGATGGATGTCGTCGAGGTCGAGGAAGACATGTTTGCCGACGGCGTCATGTTCGACGGCTCCTCGATTGCCGGCTGGAAGGCCATTAACGAGTCCGACATGGTGCTTATGCCCGATCCGGACACGGTCCACATGGACCCGTTCTTCGCGCAGTCGACCATGGTCATCCTGTGCGACATCCTCGACCCGGTTTCCGGCGAATCCTACAACCGCGATCCGCGCGGCACCGCCAAGAAGGCCGAGGCCTACATGAAGGCCGAAGGCATCGGCGACCAGATCTTCGTCGGCCCGGAAGCCGAATTCTTCGTGTTCGACGACGTCAAATACAAGGCCGATCCCTACAACACCGGCTTCAAGCTCGATTCCACTGAGCTGCCGTCGAATGACGACACCGACTACGAGACCGGCAATCTCGGCCACCGCCCGCGCATCAAGGGCGGCTATTTCCCGGTGCCGCCGATCGACAGCGCGCAGGACATGCGCTCCGAGATGCTGACCGTGCTCGCCGAAATGGGCGTGCGCGTCGAAAAGCACCACCATGAGGTGGCAGCCGCCCAGCACGAACTCGGCATCAAGTTCGACACGCTGGTCCGCAACGCGGACAAGATGCTGATCTACAAGTACGTCGTGCATCAGGTCGCCAATGCCTACGGCAAGACGGCGACCTTCATGCCGAAGCCGATCTTCGGCGACAACGGCTCGGGCATGCACGTCCACCAGTCGATCTGGAAGGGTGGCAAGCCGACCTTCGCCGGCAATGAATATGCCGGCCTTTCGGAAAGCTGCCTGTTCTACATCGGCGGCATCATCAAGCACGCCAAGGCGATCAACGCCTTCACCAACCCGCTGACCAACTCCTACAAGCGTCTGGTGCCCGGCTACGAAGCGCCGGTGCTGCTCGCCTATTCGGCGCGCAACCGCTCGGCGTCCTGCCGCATCCCGTTCGGCTCGTCGCCGAAGGCCAAGCGCGTCGAGGTCCGCTTCCCCGATCCGGGCGCGAACCCCTACCTCGCCTTCGCCGCCATGCTGATGGCCGGCCTCGACGGCATCAAGAACAAGATCCACCCGGGACAGCCGATGGACAAGGATCTCTACGACCTGCCGCCGAAGGAGCTGAAGAAGATTCCGACCGTCTGCGGTTCGCTGCGCGAAGCCTTGCAGAGCCTCGACAAGGACCGCGGCTTCCTGAAGGCCGGCGGCGTCTTCGACGACGACCAGATCGACAGCTACATCGAGCTGAAGATGGCCGAGGTGATGCGCTTTGAAATGACCCCGCATCCGGTCGAGTACGACATGTACTACTCGGTGTAAGAACCCGTCGGATAGCGTTGAAAAGCCCTTGAAGGATTTCCCCTTCAAGGGCTTTTTGCTGTCCCCAATGCTTCGCCGATGGATAGCGTGGCCACGCAACAGCGTGGCGAGCTCTTTTGGTTTTTAAGGATTGTTTGATAGTTGGACTTGCTTGGGTCGGTGACCTGGCAGAGCCGCAAATTAAGGCTAGCGGGCAGCTACTTCAACCGCAATCAATCGCCAGGAGCGAGCGGCACACTGCCTCAGGCTGCAATGCCCGCTCGTCCGGCGCCCCCGCCAATGCCGTCGTTCAAGAAACCCCGCCCCGTTCGAACAGCATCGCTTTGGCGTAACCCCAAGGCCACGAATACGCATGCCGCAGCGTGATCTGTCAACGCCGCCAGCCGAAGGCATAAATCGCGGATTTCGATGTATGAACAGAGGCTTATAGAGAGGATCGTTGGTGTACGGATGAGCTGAAACAGGCTGTTTTCCGGGCTTTTTCAAGGAACTCGGAAACGCACGACACCGGTGGTGGCAAGGGGCACCAGCCAAAAGCCTCTCCGGCCAGTGAATTTGCCCGGTCCTTTTCAACCTGACTTTTTTTGGGGGTATTCGCTCCGCCAAGCCAGCACGGCAAAAAGAACCCCGGCAAAGCCGGGGTTCTCGCACGGACAAGCATCGGAGGGTGACGCCTATCCGGCAAGTTCGTCGGGGCCGTGCAGGTTCCAGTCCGTCCGCCTGGCCAGCACCAGCACATAGTAGATGGCCGCCACGACCATGATCAGCAGCGTCGCGATCAGGCTCGGGCGCCCGAAGGCGGCGTCGAGCAGGTTCTGATAGGCGACATAGACCAGCGCCACGAAGGCAAGGATGGCCGGCACCGGAAACAAGGGCATGCGGTAGTGTCCGCCAGCCGTGGTGCCGTTGCGGCGCCCGGCAAACGCCGCCACGCAGAGAAGCGCGTAGATCACCACCAGCGAGGTGCCGCTGACCACCAGCAGCAGGTTGATGTCGATGAAGCAGGCGACCGCCGCCAGCACCGACACGACGATGGTGGCGATCCACGGCGACGCGTAGCTGCCATGGACGGAGGCGACCGCGGCGTTGATCGGACCGAACCAGGTCTTGTCGCGGCCGGAGCTGAACAGCAGCCGCGCCGCCTGCAGGATGATGGCGATCACCGCGTTGAAGATCGCAACCGCGATGGCGAGGCTGATCAGCACCGTCAGCGCATGGCCGCCGCGCGCCTCGAGGAAATATTCTATTTTCTGGGGAGCTGCGAGCAGTCCCGCCAGATCGGGCGACCCCAGCAGCACGGCGGTCAGCGGAATGAGCTCCGCGGCGACCGTGATCAACAGCGCCCACACCACGACCTTGCCGATGTTGCGTTTGGCGTCCTGTGTCTCCTCGCCGAAATAGGCGGCCGCGCCATAGCCATTATAGGCAAAGAGCGAGACAGCGGTGGCCGCAAGGATGATCCCGGCCGACGCCGGCACCAGCGTGTTGGTGGCATCGAGCAATTGCGGCGACGTGAACAGGCTCGACAGCGGCCGCTCGACGTGGGCGAAGCCGAGACCGGTCAGGATCAGCAGCGCCAGCATCTCGATGCCGAGGAAGATGCCGGTGACGAAGGCGTTGAGCTTGATGCGCATTGCCGCGACCGTGCCGGCCAGCGCGATCGTCACCACGCCGACCCATTGCGGGCTGAGGTTGGGAATGAGCACACCGAGATAGGTGCCGACGCCGAGCGCGATGACGGCGACGATCAGCACGATCGAGACGAACACCAGCACCAGCGTGACAAAGCCCCAGAAGCGGCCGAGCGTGCGGCCGATCATGGTGTATTCGCCGCCGGCCATCGGATAGGCCGACGACAGTTCGGCGTAGACGAAGGCCATGAACAGCCCGATCACCGCGGCAATGACGAAACTGAGAAATGAGCCGGTGCCGGCGAGCGCAATGACGCCCGGCACGATGATGAACACCGAGGATGCCGGCGTCACGGCCGACAGCACGATCATCAGCGTGCCCAGTGCATTGAGCGCCCGGTCCAGTCCCTTGGCGGTTGGCGCAGCCTTGTCGACCGCCCCTGTTGTTGCTTCGTTTGTAGACATCGTCCTCCCATTTTTTTAATCAGATAAAAATTATCCTCCGACGCGGAACCTATCGATCGAGTCAGATATCGTCAACAAATATGGTGCATTGGTGCTTGAAAAATTTCACATGTCAGTTTTTAATTGAATCAAATTCAGGAAACAGAAATGGGACGACCCAAAACCCAGACCGATCGCCGCCTCACTCTGGTCGCGGCGGCAGAATCGATGATCGCCAAGCGCGGCCTTGCCGGCGTCACCCTGCGCGACGTCGCCAATGAAGCGGGGATGAGTTCGAGCGCCCTGCTCTACTACTATCCCGGCCTGAAGGACCTGCTGGATGATGTGCAGCGCAAGGCCGTCGAGCGGTTCTGCACGATACGCGCAGCTTCGGTCGCCGAGATCGCCGATCCGCGGCTGCGGCTGAAAACGATGATCGAAAGCGGGCTGCCGACCGATGCGGACGACCAACTCTGCCGGCTGCTGCTCGAGCTCGGCGCCTATTCGCGCTCTGAAGCGAGCTATGCGGCCCGCCATATCACCTTGTTCGAGCGGCAGGTGTCGATCTATGTCGGCATCCTGGAAGCGGGCGCGGCCACCGGCATCTTCAAGCTGCAGGCGACCAGCGAGACGATCGCGCGCAGCCTGGTGGTGCTCGAGGATGGACTGGGGCTGCATCTCGTCAACGTTGTGCCCGCGGTCGATCAATCTTCGGCCTTGGCAATCCTGACAAGCTATGCCGAGCTTGCGACCGGCTGCGGCCTTCGCTGAGCCCGCTTACATCAACGGAGCGAAACCCAAGCATGGACCAACTGCCCACCCAAATCACCACGCCAGCCGGTAAGGCGCGAGCCCGCGCGCTCGCCATTCCCTTGCAAGGCACGCCCGGTCCCGCCAATGCCATCACCGATGTCGACGGCGTCCTGGTCGGTTATTCCACGATCATCAAGGGCGAAGGCGAGCTCGACCGCGGACAAGGACCGGTGCGCACCGGCGTGACGGCCATCCTGCCATTCGGCCATGAAGGCGTCGGCGTCGCCTGCGCCGCCGGCTACCACTCCTTCAACGGCAATGGCGAGATGACCGGCGCATCGTGGATCGAGGAAGCCGGCAGCATCAGCCTGCCGATCCTGATAACCAACACCCATGCGATCGGCCCCTGCCATCGCGGCGTCATCGATTGGGTGGCGCGCCACAAGCCCAGTGTCGCGAGCCAGTGGCTGCTGCCGGTGGTGGCCGAGACCTGGGACGGCTATCTCAACGACATCAACGGCTCGCATGTCACAGTCGATCACGCGATGGCCGCGATTGACAACGCAGCAAGCGGGCGCATCGAGGAAGGCTCGGTCGGCGGCGGCACGGGCATGAATTGCTATGCCTTCAAGGGCGGCTCGGGCACGGCCTCGCGGATCGTCGATTACGGCCATCGTTCCTACACGGTCGGCGTCTTCCTGCAGGCCAATTTCGGTTCGCGCCGCGAACTCACCATCGCCGGCGTACCGCTTGGTGATCGGCTGGCAGACGACAACCCGATGGAAACGTACTTCCGGGGTGGCCCGACGGGCGCCGGCTCCTGCATCGGCATCATCGCCACCGACGCCCCGCTCTTGCCTGGCCAATGCAAGGCGCTGGCCCGGCGTGTACCGCTCGGCCTGGCGCGGACCGGCACTACGGGCTCGCATTTCTCCGGCGATATTTTCCTCGGCTTCTCGACCGCCAACCGCGATGCGCTCAACGGCCGCTTTCCCAAAGGCCCTGCCAGCGAAGAGAGCTACAGCCGCATGGATTTCATCCCGTGGGGTCGCATGGACGATTTCTATGCTGCCGTCGTGCAGGCAACCGAGGAGGCAGTGCTCAACGCGCTCGTCGCCAACAGTGACATGATCGGTCGCGACGGCAACCGTACGCCGGCTTTGCCCCATGCCAAGGTCGTCGCCGCACTGAAGGTGCGCGCGACGTGATCGCCGACTGATCCTTTGCACGCTATAATCCGGGGCGGCACCAGCAAGCTGCCGCCCGACGACAAAGCTCTCGCAGTCATCTCTTCAATTTTCATGACCGGATTCACCCGGTCATAAATCTATCCATCTATCCTCGGGTGCGAAGATGGAGCATTACCCGATGATCGCCAGGCGAGTTATTGCCGCGCTACTGGTCGCCTTGTTCGTGATGGGGGAGTCTTCCAGCACGTTTGGCGGCAGCCTCCAACAGCTTAGCCAAACCGACAAAGCCGCATTCGACAATATCGTGAGCGCCCTCGACAATTGGCGCAGCGATCCCGCGCAAGTCGCGAAGGTTCAGGCGGACATCCAGAATTTCAGCGCCGCCCACCCCGGCTTTGTCCCCATTCAAGTGGAGGCAGCCCGCGCCAAATGGCTATGGGTTTCGGACGGCCTCGGCATGATCATCGGAGCCAAATCATTCACTCCGATTGTTCTGGAGCTGCAAAAACTCGAGCCGACCTATGCCAAATCCTACATTCTGGGTGCTCGCGCCTTCATTCTCTCGGGCGACCCGGCCAGCGCCAGGCTTCAACTCGGCAAGGCAGCTGAACTCGATGCCAAGGATCCCTGGGTTGATCTGACCTCAGCACTTTTGTTCGACCGAACCGGTGATCCCAACAAGGCAGTGATATCCGCCGGGGCTGGCCTTGCCAAAGCGAAAGGGCAACCATTGGCAATCGCCGAGGCTGTCGTGACAATCGCAAGCAACGGCGGCATCCCGGATGACAAATCCGCCGATCTGCTCGCGGACCAGATCTACAAAATCGACGCAGATGCTTCGACTTTGACCACGGTCATGGCAAAGGCACTGGATCAGTACAGGTTTCAGCCGGGACTTCTGCAAACGCTCGCGCAAGTCACGCAGCGCGTCCTGGCTTCGTCGGAGCCAACGCCGGAATTTCAGCTTCAGATGGCGCGCTGGAACCTGGCATCTGGATACCTGTATTTCTACGCTGGAACGTTCCGATACCAGCCGGACTACGCGAAAGCCGCACTCAAGATACTGGACCAAATCCGGGATGATCCGGATGTCGCCCAAATGGCCTGGAGCCTTCGTTTCGATATCGCCGCAAGCCTCGACGATTCCCCCGAGATCCAACGATTGATCGCGGAGGGCGAAAGCAGAAAATATCCTGTGCAATTGGTGGCGCCCAAAAAAGGCACACAACTCTACGCTCAAGGAAAATTCTGGGAGTTGATCGCTCTCTACAAGGAAGCAGGCCTGCAGGATGACGAATTGATTGCAAGGGCCGATGGGCGTGTCGGCACTGGAGACACTGCGAGGCGTTACTACCTGCGGCAATTGGAAATGGCGCCAACGGCGCCAAACCTGAACGCGAACTATGCGCAGTTTTTGCTGATGCGCTTTGCTGACGCCGACGGCGCTATCGAGTACGCGGGAAAGGCGCTTTCGCTGACGCCTTACGAGAGCGCGCGGCAAACTCTTTCACTTGCGCTGCTCCTGAAGTCCGGCCGCTACCTTCGCAGTGGAAATCTCCCCAAGGCAAGGAGCACGCTTGAGCAGGCGAGCCTGGTGGGGATCGATCAGGACTATGCCAGAAAATGGTGTCTGGATTTCTGCAACGATGTGGATGCCGCGCTGGCGGCAGTTCAATAGGTAAACGGCGCTCACCAGACCTACGGCAAAAAAGAACCCCGGCTTTCGCCGAGGTTCTTCAGACTGCTGACAAACCCCTGGCATTTGCCGGGGGTTTTTGATTCACTGGGTCATGTTGAAGCGACCCGCCCCTGAACAGACCGCGCTTGAGATGGTAACGCTGGATCAGCTGGTTCCGGCTGATCACCTGTTGCGCAAGATCGACCGTGTGATCGATTTCTCCTTCATCCACGATCTGACGGCGCCACTCTATTGCCCGGACAATGGCCGGCCGCCGCTCGATCCGACCTTGATGTTCAAGGCGCTGTTCATCGGCTACCTGTTTGGAGTTCGCTCGGAACGGCAGTTGGTGCGCGAGATCGAGGTCAATGTCGCCTATCGTTGGTTTTTGCGGCTGAAACTGACGGACAAGGTGTTCGACGCCTCGACGCTGTCGCAGAACCGGCGTCGACGCTACGACGACACCAGCGTGTCGCAGGCGATCTTCGACCGTATCGTCGAGCAGGCGATCCGAGCGGGCCTTGTCGATGGCACGGTGCTTTACACCGACTCCACCCATCTGAAGGCCAACGCCAACAAGGGCAAATACGATCTTGCCATGATCGCCAAGTCGCGGGCCGACTATTGGGCCGACCTCGATCGTGCGATCGACGCCGAACGAGGGCTGCACGGCCAGAAGCCGCTGAAGGAGAAGCAACGCCAGCCCGCGGTGAAGGAGACGAAGGTATCGCGCACCGATCCCGACAGCGGCTACATGGTGCGCGAGGGCAAACCGAAGGGCTTCTTCTATCTCGACCACCGCACGGTGGATGCGGCCCACGCCATCATCACCGACACGCACACGACAGCGATCGTCCACGATTCTACGGTCTACCTGTCGCGGCTCGACCGCCAGGTGGAGCGCTTCGGCTTTGATGTCGGCGCTGTCGGGCTGGACGCCGGCTATGCCACGGCCGGCATCGCCAAAGGGCTGGAGGATCGCGCAATACGCGGCGTCACCGGCTATCGCCGCCCAACACCGCCCAAGCCTGGCATGATGGGACCGTCATCCTTCACCCATGAGCCCGAGACCGATGGCTATCGCTGCCCACAGGGCCAGTTGTTGGCCTACGCGACCACCGACCGCAATGGCTACCGCCATTACAAGAGCGCCCCCGCTATCTGCCGCGACTGTCCACTGCTCGCTTCCTGCACCACCAATGCCAAGGCCCAGCGCACCATCATCCGCCACGTCTGGGCCGATGCCAAGGAACGCACCGACGCCAACCGGCTGACGGCGTGGGGCAAGGCCGTCTACCGCCGCCGCAAGGAAACTGTCGAGCGCTCCTTCGCCGACGCCAAGCAACTGCACGGCCACCGCTATGCCCGGTTCCGAAGTCTCACCAGGGTAGCCTGCCAGTGTCTGATCGCCGCCGCAGCCCAGAACATGAAGAAGATCGCCCTGGCCCTCAGCCCAAGGCCAAAACCCCGCCTCGCATGAGGCAGGCAACCCTGACAAACGCTGCTGACGGCCGAAAATCCTGACCCACCAACCCCATAAGAAAAACCCCGCCGAAAATCGACGGGGTTTGTCAGCGGTCTGAAGAACCCCGGCTTTCGCCGAGGTTCTTGTTCGGTTGTCAGATGGCATGGGGCCGTCAGCCCCACATCCGACGAATGACTAAGCGGCAGCCGAGACCTTCGCGTCGGTCGCAACTTCCGAGATGGTCTTCAGGATCTGGGAGGCGATCTGGTAGGGGTCGCCTTGCGAGTTCGGGCGGCGATCTTCCAGATAACCCTTGTAGTCATTCTTGATGAAGGAGTGCGGCACACGGATCGAGGCACCACGGTCGGCGATGCCGTAGCTGAACTTGTTCCATGGCGCGGTCTCGTGCTTGCCGGTCAGACGCTTGTCGTTGTCCGGCCCGTAGACGGCGATGTGGTCCATCAGGTTCTTGTCGAACTGCGCCATCAGCGATTCGAAATACGCCTTGCCGCCGACCTCGCGCATATAGGCGGTCGAGAAGTTGGCATGCATGCCCGAGCCGTTCCAATCGGTATCGCCGAGCGGCTTGCAGTGGAACTCGATGTCGATGCGGTATTTTTCAGTGAGGCGCAGAAGCAGATAGCGGGCGATCCACATCTGGTCGGCGGCCTTCTTGGAGCCCTTGCCAAAGATCTGGAATTCCCACTGGCCCTTGGCCACTTCGGCGTTGATGCCTTCATGGTTGATGCCTGCAGCGAGGCAAAGGTCGAGATGATCTTCGACGATCTGGCGCGCGACATCGCCGACGTTCTTGTAGCCGACGCCGGTGTAGTACGGGCCCTGCGGCGCGGGATAGCCGCTCTCCGGGAAGCCGAGCGGGCGGCCGTCCTTGTAGAAGAAATACTCCTGCTCGAAGCCGAACCAGGCACCCTCGTCATCGAGGATGGTGGCGCGCTTGTTGGAAGCGTGCGGCGTGACGCCGTCGGGCATCATGACTTCGCACATGACCAGCACGCCATTGGTGCGGGTCGGGTCCGGATACACCGCGACCGGCTTCAGTACGCAGTCGGAGCTGTGGCCCTCGGCCTGCATCGTCGAGGAACCATCGAAGCCCCACAGCGGCAGCTCTTCGAGCGTCGGGAATTCGGCGAATTCCTTGACCTGCGTCTTGCCGCGAAGGTTGGGGACCGGGGTGTATCCATCGAGCCAAATGTACTCGAGCTTGTATTTCGTCATTCTAGCCTCTCGTTGCTTGATCACCGAACACCAGACGGGGTCGACATGCGTCTGCCGTCGGCAGCCGGCGCTGCCGATTGATAAAATGCAATTCGTGTGCCACTCCGGCGTCGATGGGTGCGGCAAAATGGCCGCGATATTGCGTTAGATCTGTTGAGCCGCCTCATCATTGGGTCGAGATCAGTCAAACGCATATCATGCATAAATATTAGGCATTTAATGATCTTTTCGTAGGCATATTGCCTAAAGGAATCGCAGGACCTATCTTCTGGGAAAGCTGAATCGAAAAGCTCCTGAAGAAGAAAGGAGACCGCTCATGGAAGTCGTCCACTCCCGTCCGTCGGCAAAAATTCTGATGTTCCCTCTGGCAGCGCGCAATTCTGCCTCAAATTTAGGCGTGAAGGCGAAATTCGCGGCAGAGCTCGCCTCGTTGCGCAACACGCACGCTGATTTTGACGGCTGGTACCACGAAGCGGCCGTCGAGGAAGAAAATCAGCGCAAGAGCTGATCCGCTTCTTCAGGCCTCAGACACGAAAAGCCCGGCGTGATTGCTCACGCCGGGCTTTCTGTTGGCCGATGATCCGTCGGCTACTCCTTGGCCTGCAGGTTGGTTCCGAGCGTATCCCTGACAAAGATCATGCCGATGATCAGTGACATTGCCGCGATCACCACCGGATACCAGAGACCGTAATAGATGTCGCCCTTGTAGGCGCTGAGCGCGAACACGGTCGCGGGCAGCAGGCCGCCGAACCAGCCATTGCCTATGTGATAGGGCAGCGACATGCCGGTGTAGCGAATGCGGGTCGGGAACATCTCGACCAGGATCGCGGCGATCGGGCCGTAAACCATGGTCACGAACAGTACCAGAATGAACAGGATGCCGATTGTCATCGGCCAGTTCACCGCGGCCGGATCGGCGAACATGGCAAAGGCGCCGCCGCCCGGAATGTTGTAGACAGTGACCTCGGGCGCGCCCGCCGCCTCATCGCTGGTCAACAGCTTGTCCTTGACCGCTTGGTCGGTCGGCACCGCTGCCTTTTCGCCGCCGCGGATAGCGGCTGCGTCGAGCTTGAGTTCAGGATTGGCTGCGATGAAGGCATCGAGTTTCTGGTCGGCAACCTTGATCGCCGCGCGCTTCAACGGATAACCACCGTCTTGCAGGGACATGTTGACGGCCTTGACGAAGGCCGCGTCCTTGGCCTTGGCCTGATCACCGGCGGCGACAGCATCGTAAGATGCCACCGTCTCTGTACCGATCTTGACCGACGCAGCCGTCCCGGCCGCAGCCGTCGACAACACGTCGTACGGAACGGAGTTCTTGGTCAGGAATGAAGTCGCGATGTCGCAGGACGTCGTGAACTTCGCCGTACCGACCGGATTGAACTGGAACCTGCAGTCGCCAGGGGCTGCCGTCACAGTTGCCCGTGTGTTCTGCTGTGCCTTGGCGAGTGCCGGGTTGGCCGCCCAGGTCAGCGCCTTGAACAGCGGGAAGGTGCAGACAATGGCAAGCGCGAGGCCAGCCATGATGATCGGCTTGCGGCCGATCTTGTCGGAGAGCCAGCCGAAGACGACGAAGAAGATCGAGCCAAACGCCAGCGCGATGGCGATCATGATGTTGACCGACTGCGCGTCGACCTTCAGCACGTTCTGCAGGAAGAACAATGCGTAGAACTGGCCATTGTACCAGACGACGGCCTGACCGGCGGTGAGGCCGAGCAATGCCAGCAGGGCGATCTTGGCGTTCTTCCACTGACCAAAGGCTTCCGAGAGCGGCGCCTTGGAGCCCTTCCCTTCGTCCTTCATCTTCAGGAAGGTCGGGGACTCCGAGAGAGACAACCGGATCCAGATCGAAACAGCGAGCAGCAGGAAAGAGACGATGAAAGGAATGCGCCAGCCCCAGTTGGCGTAGGTCTCCTTGCTCAGCGATCCCTGCACGATCAGGATGACGATCAGCGACAGGAACAGGCCGAGGGTTGCCGTCGTCTGGATCCAGGAGGTGTAGAAGCCGCGGCGATCGTCGGGCGCGTGCTCGGCGACATAGGTCGCCGCACCGCCATATTCGCCGCCCAGCGCCAAGCCCTGCAGCATGCGCAGGATGATCAGGATCGCGGGAGCCGCGATGCCCAAGGTTGCATAGCCGGGCAGCAGACCGACCAGGAAGGTCGACAGGCCCATGATCGTCATGGTGACCAGGAATGTGTATTTGCGGCCGACGAGGTCGCCGATGCGACCGAACAGCAGCGCGCCGAACGGACGCACCAGGAAGCCTGCGGCAAAGGCCAGCAGCGCGAAAATGTTGCGCGTTGCCTCGGGAATGGTCGGGCTGAAAAAGGTCGAGCCGATGAAAGCCGCCAGCGAGCCGTAGAGATAGAAATCGTACCATTCGAAAACGGTGCCGAGCGAGGAAGCGAAGATGACCTTCTTCTCTTCCCGCGTCATGCCGCGGCTGGTTCCGCCGGCGGTCGATGCCATTGCCATTGAGTTGTCCTCCCGTGAGACCCTGTCCTCGATGCTGAGCGCGAACGTCCACGCTCTCCTCCGAGCGCGGACTCGGAAATGCCGAGCATCCCGGAAAAAATGACAGAAAGCGCCCGCCGACGGCAGAGCGACGATGGGATTATGACTTTGGTATTAGGTGCGGTGCGGTAGGGACCGGCCGGTCAGGCCTTGAGCGCTTCGAGAAGGCTGACCGCAGCCACCATATCGCGCCTACGGGCGGCGCGGCGGGCGACTGCTTCGGCGTCCTGCCCCCAGTGCTCGATCTGCCAGTCCTCGTCGACATGGCCGGCGGCCCAGGCGGCCTCCGCGTCGAGCTCGCCGAAATCGACGGCCAGCGCCAGCAGCGCCGAACCGGTCAGAGAGGTCATGACGTGGATGGCGGCCAGCCGCAGCGGTTCCGCGCGCTGAGCAAGATGACTGCCCAGAACGGCGATAGACTCACGCGGCTGCTCGACATGGATGATCCCTTCGGCCAGGTTGAAGCGAGCCCCGAGTGCAGCGCGCGCCCAATCGATGACCGGATCCCACTGGTCGTTCTGCCGCTCGACCAGCCCTTGCGGCGCGTCGGCGCGGTAACAGAGCAGGTCCGATGAGGCAAACCGCAGTATGTCTTCCAGCACTGCCTGCGGATCGCTGGCGACGCCGTCGATGGCGGTGTTGACCAGGCGCATCACCGGCATCGTCACCGGATTGATCGTCTCACCCTGCTCCGCGAACTCGTCGGCAACCAACGCTGCAGCCGCCTCGGTCGGCAGCGCCAGCAGCGCCTTGCCCGGCGTGCGCACCGGCTTGCCGTCGAGATGCACGGCAAAACCGCCCTCTGTCAGCGCCACCGAGACGGCCTTGTAGAAGCGCTTGGGCAGCGGTGTCTTCATCTGAATCTGGGCTCGACGCACCGGATCCGGATCGGAAAGATACTTGCCTGCTTCGAGGTCGTTGAGGATGTCACGCATGAAAAATCTCTCTCACACCGGTGTCAGCTTGCGTGCCGGCCGGTTGACGATGATCAGGCCCGCTGCAATCAAGCCAAGTGCCAGGAAGATGCGAATGGTCAGTGGCTCGTTCAAGATGACCGCACCGCACAAAACGCCGAAAACCGGCGACAGGAAGGTGAAGCTGGACAGGCCGGAGGCCGGATAGCGGCGCAGCAGCCAGAACCACAGGACGTAGGTGAAAGCGACGATGTAGATCGCCTGGAAAAGCAGCGCCAATGTCGGCAACAAGGAGGGATCGCGCACCGGCGGACCGGCGAGAGGCAGCACCAATATGCCGACGATCGCCGCACCGGCGAGTTGATAGAGCAGCAGTTTTTCGGCGCTCGCCTCAACCAGTTTGGACCGCTTGATGAGGATATTGGTCAAAGCCCAGAAGAACCCGGAACCCAGGCTCAACAGGTCGCCGAACAGCATGTCCCCGCTGCCGCCAAGCTTGTCGGAAAAGACGGCGGCAAGGCCGGCGAAGGCCAGCAACAGGCCGAGGAACTTGCGCATGGTGATCTGCTCGCCAAGCAGGAAGTGACCGCCAATCAGCATCCAGAACGGCATCGAGTTGACCAGCAGTGTGTTGCGGGCAACGGTCGTGTGCTCCAGGCCGACATAGAGGCAGAGGAACTCGACGCCAAAAAGCACGCCAACCGCGATGCCAGCCAGCAACGTGCCATCGCGCGTGAACAGCGCGATGCCGCGCCAGCGGCACCAGAGGAAGACGCAGAAGCCGCCGATGATCGAGCGTGCGATCGACAGGAAGACAGGGTCGTAGCCGGCGTAGGAGATCTTGGCGGCGACGTAGTTCAGGCCCCAGGAAAAGGTCAGGCCGACCATGATGGCGGCGGCGGCCATGTCGACTGTGTCGCGCCGATCGAGCGCGTCGGTGGCGCCGCTCAAGCTCAATCCTCCGCGCTGGCGTCGTCGAAGCCGATCAGGTTCCAGCTCTGGCGCATATGCGGCGGCATTGGCGCTGTGACGTCGATGACGCCCTTGTCCGGGTGTGGAATGATGATGCGGCGCGCGTGCAGATGCAGGCGATTTTGAATGCCACCGGGGAAATCCCAATTGGTATCGGCCTCGAAATATTTCGGGTCGCCGATGATCGGGCAGCCGATATAGGCGGCGTGAACACGAAGCTGGTGGGTGCGGCCTGTAAAGGGCTCCATTTCCAGCCAGGTCATGGTCTGCGCCGCCTGCTCGATGATGCGGTAGTAGGAGACGGCGTGGTCGGCGCCTTTTTCACCATGCGCGGCGACCCGAACGCGGTCGCCGTCCTCAGTCGGCTCCTTGATCAGCCAGGTGGAGATCTTGTCCTCGCGCTTGGGTGGCACGCCTTTGACCAGGGCCCAATAGGTTTTCTTAGTCTCGCGGGCGCGGAACGCCTCCGACAGCTTCATGGCGGCCAGTCTCGTGCGGGCGACGACCAGCACGCCCGACGTGTCGCGGTCGAGCCGGTGGACCAGCCGCGGCTTCTCACCCTTCTGGCTGCGCCAGGCTTCCAGCATGTCGTCGACATTGCGGGTGACGCCCGAGCCGCCCTGCACCGCAAGGCCCGCCGGCTTGTTGAAGACGAAAACCTTCGGGTCCTCGTGGATCAGCATTTTTGCCAGGACGTCGGCATCGCCCTGGTTGCGGATCGAGTGACCGGTCAGCGCGCTCTCGCCCTTCTTGTCGACCTCGAGCGGCGGAACACGCACCACCTGGCCAGGCTCGACTCGGCTGTCGGCCTTGACGCGGCCGCCATCGACGCGGATCTGGCCGGAGCGCAGCAGCTTCTGCAGATGGCCGAAGCCAAGGCCCGGGAAATGGGTCTTGAACCAGCGATCGAGCCGCATGCCCGCCTCGCCGGCCTCCACCGTGATCTGTTCAACGCCTGCCATTTTTTCTTCGCTTGTCCGTTTCCAAAGCAGGGCTCGGCCTGCGCTTGGCGCGGCAATAGCACTAAGGCAGGCTTCTTGCGAGCCAAAGACCCAAAAACAGGGCGACAATGGCGCCAATGACGCTGACCAGCGCATATCCAAACGCCGGCAGCGTGGCGCCGCGCTCCCACAGTGTCGCGAAATCGAGCGAAAAAGCGGAAAACGTGGTGAAACCGCCAAAGATGCCGGTGGCGACAAACAGCCTGACTTCGTTCGATCCGCCGCGGCGTGCCAGGGTGGCGATGAACAGGCCCATGGCAAGGGAGCCGACAATGTTGATCGCCATCGTGCCCCAGGGAAAATTGGGGCCGACGAGGCGCAGCGCGCCCATATTGGTGAGATGGCGGATGCCGGCGCCGATGCCGCCGCCGACGACCACGAGAAGCAGATTGAGCATTGTCGTCTACTGCCCCTGTCGAGCCGGTGACGTCAATCCCTTCACGCCGAGGGCGATGGGATCGCACACACAGTTGAACGCGTCAGAAACCGCCTCTCGCGCCCATTGTCGAGCGAGAACATGCCGCCCCTGCCCGCCACGACGTCGATGATGAGATCGGTGTGTTTCCAGACCTCATACTGCGAAGAGCTGATGTAGACCGGCGTCTCGCCAATCTCGCCCAGCATGACATCGTTGTCGCCGACGATGAAATCGCCCTGGGGATAACACATCGGCGAGGAGCCGTCGCAGCAACCACCCGACTGATGGAACAGGACCGGGCCATGGTCGGCGATGATTTCAGCCAGGAAGGCTCTAGCCTCAGGCGTCGCCGAGACTTTTCCCAGGGAAACCTTGTCGAGCATGCCATCCTCCATCACGAAGAGATCGACGCGTGGCCCTATCAGCCACGCCTCTGTCTTGGTTGGTGCATGATCCCGGGAAAGGATCATGCGCGGCCCCGGGAGGCGATCAGAAGAAGCCAAGCTTCTTCGGGCTGTAGCTGACCAGCATGTTCTTGGTCTGCTGATAGTGGTCGAGCATCATCTTGTGGTTCTCGCGGCCGATGCCGGACTGCTTGTAGCCGCCGAACGCCGCGTGCGCGGGATAGGCGTGGTAGCAGTTGGTCCACACACGGCCGGCCTGAATGGCGCGGCCGAAGCGGTAGCAGCGGTTCGCGTCGCGGCTCCAGATGCCGGCGCCGAGGCCATAGAGCGTGTCGTTGGCGATCGACAGCGCCTCGTCGTCATCCTTGAAGGTCGTCACCGAGACCACCGGCCCGAAAATCTCCTCCTGGAAGACGCGCATCTTGTTGTGGCCCTTGAACACGGTCGGCTTGACGTAGTAGCCGCCGGCCAGATCGCCCGGCAGATGGTTCTGCTCGCCACCGATCAGCACCTCGGCGCCTTCCTGCTTGCCGATGTCGAAGTAGCTCAGGATCTTCTCCAGCTGTTCGCTCGATGCTTGTGCACCGATCATAGTTGCCGGGTCGAGCGGATCACCCTGGACGATCGCCTCGACGCGCTTCAGCGCCTTTTCCATGAACTTGTCGTAGATCTTCTCATGCACCAGCGCCCGGCTGGGGCAGGTGCAGACCTCGCCCTGGTTGAGCGCGAACATGACGAAGCCTTCGATCGCCTTGTCGAAGAAGTCATCATCCTCCGCTGTCACGTCCTGGAAGAAGATGTTGGGCGACTTGCCGCCGAGTTCGAGCGTCACCGGGATGAGGTTCTGGCTGGCATATTGCGAGATCAGCCGACCGGTCGTGGTTTCGCCGGTGAAGGCGATCTTGGCGATGCGGTTCGACGAAGCGAGCGGCTTGCCGGCTTCGAGGCCAAAGCCGTTGACAATGTTGAGCACACCGTCCGGCAACAGGTCGCCGATCAGGTCCGCCCACAGCATGATGGTGGCGGGTGTCTGTTCGGCCGGCTTCAGCACCACGCAGTTGCCGGCGGCAAGGGCTGGCGCCAGTTTCCAAACCGCCATCAGCAGCGGAAAATTCCAGGGAATGATCTGGCCGACGACGCCAAGCGGCTCATGGAAATGATAGGCGACGGTGTCATGGTCGATCTCGGAGATGCCGCCTTCCTGGGCGCGTACGGCTCCGGCGAAATAGCGGAAACGGTCGATGGCCAGTGGCAGGTCGGCGGCGGTCGTCTCGCGGATCGGCTTGCCGTTGTCCCAGGTTTCAGCGAGCGCCAGGAGATCGAGATTGTCCTCCATGCGATCGGCGATGCGGTTGAGGATCAGCGCACGGGCGGCGGCACTGGTCCTGCCCCAGGCGTCCTTGGCCTTGTGCGCGGCGTCGAGTGCCGCCTCAATGTCGTTTGCATCCGAACGGGCGATTTCGCCGAGCGGCTTCCCGTTGACCGGTGAGATGTTGTCGAAATACCTTCCTGAATGCGGCGCCACCCATTTGCCGCCGATGTAGTTGTCGTAGCGCTTGGCGAAGGGGACCTTGGCCGTGCGTGAAAATTCCACCTTGTTCATTGTCTTCCTCCCAGGAAACAGCGGTACGGGATGTACCGCGCTGCCAGGGAGAGTGAGGATGCCATCGGGCTTTGTCAGCCCGGGCAAATCATCCACACCAGGCCGACTGTCGCAAGATTGCGACAGGTTCGGCGCCGAAACCTCAATGTGGCCGACGGATGCCGAAGCGGGCGAGCTTGCGATGCAGAGTGGCCCGGGAAATGCCGAGATTGTGCGCAGCGGCAGAGACGTTGCCATCGGCGCGCGCGATCGCCCGCTGGATCACTCCGCGCTCCGCTTCGTCGAGTTCCTCCGCCGCCTTGGCAACGTCGCCGAGGATGTCGGCGGCGGGCAACCCCCTGGCGAGCGCCTGTTGCGTGATGCCGAGGGTCTGCCGCGCCGAGCGTGTCGCACCGACGACCAGATCATCACCGTCAACGGCGATGAGCGCGCCGGCGCCGCGCTCGGCCGCCGAGGCAAGCAGAATGCGGGCATTGGGAAAAGACAGGCGAAAATTCTCGGCCTCGATGCGGCGGGCAGCATCACCGACCGCCATGGCGATCAGGCCGACAAAGCCTTCGGTCAGATCCGACCGGCACGACGAGACATCGAGCGCGGCAGCCAGATTGCCCTCGTGGTCGTAAATCGGCGCCGTGGTGCAGCTCAGCAGCGTGTTGCTCGAAAAGAAGTGCTGGTCACGATGAATGGTCAGCGCGCGCTGGTCGGCCAGGCATGTGCCGATGCCGTTGGTGCCCTCGGAGTCCTCACTCCATACTGTCCCGGTCCACAGGCCCCATTCGTCGAAGGTCTCGTCATCGGCGGAAGCCCCACGGCGTTCGACAGGGATACCGTCGCGATCGGCCAGCAGGGCGCAACAGCCAATGCCGCCGACCGCTAGATAGAGACGATCAAGGCTCGCATCCGCAGCCCGCAGCAGCTGCTCGACCCGCTGCCGCGCCTGCCTGAACTCGCCTTCGGTCAGCCGTCGAGGCGCCTGTCGTTGGCCAGGATCCAGTCCATGCACCGTGAGCGAGCGTCTCCAGGAGGCAACCAACGCCGATCGGGCGGCATCGCTGGTGGCAATGGCCGCCTGGACGATATCGGCATGATGGGCCGGCTGTCCGCTCACCTCATCCTCCCAAGGCGCTTCCAACTCAAGCAGCGTTATATCCGTTCAGATATATCCGCTGCATCAGATGTAAAGGACCAGCGGCTGCTGGCGCTATAAGACAATGGTCCAACAGCAATTACGGGAGGTGGCCGATCGCTAAAAGCTCGCCAGAACGCTGCCAGCGAGGCCGGCAGCGCCGCGAAGCTTTCAGCTCAGGTGGTTTCGACCTTCTTCGGCTTGGTCGAGCCGATCATCTTCCAGTTCTTGTAGAACATCGAATTGATGCGTTCGACGCTGACTGACACGACAGCGAGCATGCCTGCTATCAGGCGCGGAACCGGGGACGGCCTGATAATGTCCATGAACACGCAGTAGCGGCGGCCGTCATATTCGTTGACCGAGCGATGCAGCAGTGTGTCGTCGAAAATGAACAGCGGGTTGTCGTACCAGTAGTTCTTGACGTTGCCGCATTCGACGAAGATTTCCGACTTCACCGGGACCAGATTGTAGAGGATGCGCAGGCTGAGCCGCAGCGGACCGAAATGCCAGGAGGTCGATTCGCGCTTGCTGAAGACCGACACAGCAATGGTCTTGATGTATTTGAAATCCTTGTTGAACTCGGCGACGTTGTCGATCCTGTGCTTGCCATACCACTGGTAGACATACATGCCGCGCCGGCCGGCGCCAAAATTGGCGTCGATGTCAGCGATGATCTCGTCCTTGCGCGCCTTGAAGATGTCCAGGACCTCATTGACCTCGCGCTGATAATCCTCTGGAAACTGCTCCAGCTTCCAGACGCCGGGGTTCCTATAGCAGAGCAGGTCGACCAGCAGGTTGAACGGCGACAGCAGCCAGGTGAACAGGCCGTTGCCAAGGAAGTAGCCTGAGAACAGCGACAGATCCTTCCTGTCGTTGCGCAGCACGTCGATCAGGCCGCAGACGATGAAGATCGTCGTCAGGATCGGGATGAAATAGAAGCCAAGGGCGAGAAGCGGGACGGCGATGGCGAATTTGCGAAGGGATTTGCGAAGGGTTTTTGTCATTTTTCCACGCGCGGAGCGCGATCCTGTTGCGAATGAGTGTGCCAAATCTCGGCAACGACCACCGCCCGGCCGTGCGCCTTGATAAGGTTTTTTGGGTCGCCGCACAACGCCACGACGTTGTGGCCTGGCAGCTGCCTGGTGGAATTTGCCAGACTTCGGTCAATGCACCGCTGGGGTCAATGCACCGCTGGCAAGCCGAGTTCGTCCCATTTCTCCCTAGCCACGGGATCGCCGACCAGGAACTCAAAGCCGATGACGCTTTCGCCGTCTCGTGCGAGCTGGCAGTTGAACATCAGACTATACCAGTTTTTGCGGCTGCGGAAAGCCGCGCCATCGGCGGCGATCATGGTGCCGCTGATCTTCTCCTCGGCCGTTGCGCAAGGCACGACGCGCTCCGGCTGAAAGTCCGCGCGCCAACGCCGGATCTGGTCCGAGATTGCACCATGCGCTCGTCGGAAGCGAAGGTCGCAAGATCGGCGCGCGCTTGCCGGCTGCGCGGATCGGCGAGCGTCTTGGCCGACAGCATTTCGGTCGGCCGGATCATGGCCGGCGCGGTGGGCGGTTGAAATTGAGGAGCACTCGGCGACGGTGTGGGCGGCATCGCTTGCGCCTCGGGTGCCGGAGGTGGCGCCGGCGGTGGCCTTGTCGCGGCCTCGAACTGCTGCGGCGTCAGAATGTCGACCGACACCCGCTCCTCTTCCAACCGCCTCGGCGGCTTCGGCAGCGGCATGAGCGCCAGCGTTGCGGCCAGCAGCGTGTGAAGAACAACCGACGCGGGAATGCCCCATGGCGAGGCCTCGCTTCGAAGCGTGACGACCACCGGGCCGCGCAAGTCAGCTATTCCCGTTCCTTGCGCAGCTTCGCCCAGTAGTCGAGCCGCTTCCTGATATCGCGCTCGAAACCACGCTCAGGCGGATCGTAGAAGGTCTGGCGGCCCATTTTTTCGGGAAAATAGTCCTGGCCCGAAAAGGCGTCCGGCTCATCATGATCGTAGCGATAGCCCGCGCCGTAATCCTCTTCCTTCATCAGCTTGGTCGGAGCGTTGAGGATATGCTTGGGCGGCAGCAGCGAGCCATGCTCCTTGGCAGCGCGCGTGGCGGCCTTGAAGGCGGTGTAGACGGCATTGGATTTGGGCGCGGTGGCGAGATAGACGGTGGCCTCGGCAAAGGCGAGTTCGCCCTCCGGCGAGCCCAGATAGTCATACGCATCCTTGGCGGCATTGGCGACGACCAGCGCCTGCGGATCGGCAAGGCCGATATCCTCCATCGCCATGCGCACCAGCCGGCGGCCGAGATAGAGAGGATCCTCGCCGGCATCGAACATGCGCGCGAGATAGTAGAGCGCTGCATCGGGATCCGAGCCACGCACCGATTTGTGCAGCGCCGAGATCAGATTGTAATGGCCGTCCTGGCCCTTGTCGTAGATCGGCGCGCGGCGTTGGACGATGCGCTGCAGCCCTTCGGGATCGAAGACCTCGCCGGGCTTGGCGGCACGCCAGACTTCCTCGGCGAGCGTCAGCGATGCGCGTCCGTCGCCATCGCTCATGCGGATCAGCATCGTACGCGCCTCGTCATCGAGCGGCAGCGCCCTGCCCTCCGTCTCCTCCGCCCGCACCATCAGCTTGGCGATGCTCTCCTCACCGAGCGAATGAAAGACCATGACGCGCGCGCGGGACAACAGGGCCGCGTTGAGTTCGAAGGACGGGTTTTCGGTCGTGGCGCCGACTAGGACGACCGTCCCATCCTCCATGACGGGGAGAAAGGAATCCTGCTGGGCGCGATTGAAGCGGTGGATCTCATCGACGAAAAGCAGGGTCTGACGACCGTTGGCGCGGCGAAGCTTGGCCGCCTCGAAGACTTTCTTCAGGTCGGCAACGCCGGAAAAGACCGCCGATATCTGCTCGAAGGCAAGGCTGGTTTCGCCGGCGAGCAACCTTGCCACGGTGGTCTTGCCGGTGCCTGGCGGCCCCCAGAAGATCATCGAGCCGAGCGAGCCGGACCCGATCAGCCGGGTCAGCGCGCCATCGGGGCCGGTCAGATGCTCCTGGCCAACGACCTCGCCAAGATTCTTTGGCCGCAGCCTGTCGGCCAGCGGCCGCCCGGGCGGCGCCTTTTCCGGTTCATCGACGCTGAACAGATCGGCCATGCACTTCTTTTGGTTGGAGCGCGATCCCTTCAGATCGAACTCAGTAACGCAACACCTGGCGCAGTATCTGCCCGCCACGCTCGACGGTAAAGCGCCACCAGCGCGTATCCTGCTGGGCAACCTGCGCCAGCGTCGCGGCGGTGTCGATGGTGGTGCCGTTGACCTCGCGCACGATATCGCCCGGCAGGAAGCCGAAATCGGCGGCCGGAGAATCGCGGTTGACATCGATCACCGTGACGCCCTTGAGGTCGGTGCGCAGGCCAAGCTTCTGGGCAAGGCGCGGCGACAGTTCCGCAACCTTGGCGCCCGAGAACGGGCTGCGGCCATGCAGCGTCACTTCCGAGGCCTTCGCACCCTCCGGCGCGCGCTCCAAAGCGATGTCCATGGCTGCCTTCTGGCCCTTGGTCAGGATCGCGAAATTCGCCTTGGTGCCGATCGACAGCGTCGCCATGCGATAGTCCAGCGCCTCGATGCTCTCGACAGGCTTGCCGTTGATCTGCAGCACGACATCACCCGCCTTCAGCCCAGCCTTGCCCGCCGGTCCGGTCGCTTCGACGGAAGAGACCAGCGCCCCGGTCGGCTTCTCCATGCCAAGCGATTCGGCGATCTGCGGCGTCACCGCTTCGAATTCGGCGCCGATATAGGGCCGCTCGAAGAAATCGAGGCCGGCCTTGGCGGCATCGGCAAAAGCCCGCACCATATTGGCGGGGATAGCAAAGCCGATGCCGATCGAGCCGCCGCTGCGGCTGTAGATCGCCGTGTTGATGCCGACCAGCTGGCCGCCCATGTTGATCAGCGCGCCGCCGGAATTGCCGGGATTGATGGCGGCGTCGGTCTGGATGAAATAGCCCGAATCCGAAACGCCGATATGGCTGCGGGCAAGCGCCGAAACGATGCCGCTGGTGGTGGTCTGGCCAACGCCGAAGGGGTTGCCGATGGCCAGCACCAGATCGCCTACCTCGAGCGCGTCGGAATCGCCGATGGCGATGACCGGGAAGGGTTTGTCGGATTCGATCTTGAGCACCGCAAGGTCGAGCGTCTCGTCCTTGAGCATCACCTTGCTGGTGAATTCACGGCCGTCGGCGGTCGCCACCTTGACCTCGTCGGCATCCTTGATGACGTGGAAATTGGTGACGATGACACCGCTCGGATCGACGAGCACGCCTGAGCCCAGCGAGGACTGCGCGCGCGGCTGGGCGCGGCCGAAAAACTCCTCGAAGAACGGATCGCCTTCAAAAGGCGATGTGACCTTGGCCGTCTGCGACGCATAGACATTGACCACGGCCGGCGCGGTCTGCTTGACCAGCGGCGCAAACGAAAGCTGCACCTCCTCGCGGCCGAACGGAACGCGCTTGTCTGGACCGGAGGTGGAATTCTCGCCTTCAACGCCATGCAACAGATCGGTCAGCACGTCCGACAGGCCCGGATCGGCTGGCTTGGCGGCGTCTTCGGCCAGCGCCTGCCGGACTGCCGGTGCGGCTGCGAACACCATGAAGGCGCAGAGCAGAACAAGGGACAGTCTTTTGGCGCGCATTCGCGAATCCTCCAAGGCAAGTTCGGGCGCATTGTCCCGACGATTGTGCAAAATGAAAGGCTAAGCCGCTGAAATCCGATTATTTTCGCGTCGGCAGATCGTTTAAGACACGCATTGGAACGCGCAGAACATGAAAAAGGGGCCCGCAGGCCCCTTCAATTCATTCTGGAAAGACGTGGCGTTATGCGGCTGCGGCGTCCGCTTCGGTACCTTCGGCTTCGATGCGAGCGCGGTCGCCGGCGCCCTTGGCCGAGGTGTCGCGATCGACGAACTCGATGACGGCCATCGCGGCATTGTCGCCGTGACGGAAGCCCGCCTTCATGATGCGCAGGTAGCCGCCATTGCGGTTGGCGTAGCGCGGGGCGATGGTGTCGAACAGGCGCTTGACGACGCCTTCATTGCCGATCTGGGCAATGACCTGGCGGCGGGCGTGCAGGTCGCCGCGCTTGCCGAGCGTTACCAGCTTCTCGACGATCGGACGCAGGTCCTTCGCCTTCGGCAGAGTGGTGACGATCTGCTCGTGCTCGAGCAGCGACACGGCGAGGTTGGCGAACATCGACTTGCGATGGCTAATGCTTCGGGCGAAGCGACGGCCTTTGAAACCGTGGCGCATGGCTCTTTTCCTTCTTCAGTTGTTCAAGAGGCCAAGGCCTCTGATGGTTTTCCGCATGACCGTCGGATCGAGCGGCCCAGGCCGCCGATCCTTGGAATTCATGCTCAATATTGATCTTCGTAGCGCTTGGCGAGGTCTTCGATGTTTTCCGGCGGCCAGTCCGGCACTTCCATGCCGAGATGCAGGCCCATCGCCGCGAGCACTTCCTTGATCTCGTTCAGCGACTTGCGGCCGAAGTTCGGGGTGCGCAGCATCTCGGCTTCGGTCTTCTGGATGAGATCGCCGATGTAGACGATGTTGTCGTTCTTCAGGCAGTTGGCCGAACGCACCGAAAGCTCGAGTTCGTCGACCTTCTTGAGCAGCGCCGGGTTGAAGGCGAGTTCGGTGACGGCTTCGGCAGCGACTTCCTTCTGCGGCTCGTCGAAGTTGACGAACAGTCCGAGCTGGTCCTGCAGGATGCGAGCAGCGAAAGCTACCGCGTCCTCGCCCGAGATCGAACCGTCGGTCTCGATGGTCATGGTCAGCTTGTCATAGTCGAGAACCTGACCCTCGCGGGTGTTCTCGACCTTGTAGGAGACCTTCTTGACCGGCGAGTAGAGGCTGTCGACCGGGATCAGGCCGATCGGCGCGTCCTCGGCGCGGTTGCGCTCGGCCGGCACGTAACCCTTGCCGGTGTCGACGGTGAATTCCATGCGGATTTCAGCGCCTTCGTCCAGCGTGCAGATGACGTGGTCGGGGTTGAGGATCTCGACGTCGCCAACCGTCTGGATGTCGCCGGCGAGAACCGCACCCGGGCCCTGCTTGCGAACGACCATGCGCTTGGGGCCGTCGCCTTCCATGCGGATGGCGATTTCCTTGATGTTCAAGACGATGTCGGTCACGTCCTCGCGCACACCGGCGATGGACGAGAATTCATGCAGGACGCCGTCGATCTGCACGGCGGTGACAGCCGCACCGCGCAGTGAAGACAGAAGCACGCGGCGCAGCGCGTTGCCCAGCGTGAGGCCAAAGCCGCGCTCGAGCGGCTCGGCGACCAGCGTGGTCAGAGTCTTCTTCTTCGACGAGAACTCGATCTTGTTCGGCTTGATCAGTTCCTGCCAATTTTTCTGGATCATGATGCTTTCCTTCCGTTGACCCGCCACCATCCAATCGTGGCGGGCGACCTGGAATACCGCGGAGGAACGCCTTTCGGCGTTCGCGCGGCGTTCGGTAATTTCTTAGACGCGGCGCTTCTTGCGCGGGCGGCAGCCATTGTGCGGGATCGGCGTCACATCACGGATCGAGGTGATGGTGAAGCCGGCCGCCTGCAGGGCGCGCAAAGCCGATTCACGACCGGAGCCGGGTCCGCAGACCTCGACTTCGAGCATGCGCATGCCGTGTTCCTGGGCCTTCTTGGCAACGTCCTCGGCAGCCATCTGGGCGGCGAACGGGGTCGACTTGCGCGAACCCTTGAAGCCCTGGGCACCGGCCGACGACCAGGCGATCGAATTGCCCTGCGCGTCGGTGATGGTGATCATCGTGTTGTTGAAGGTCGAATTGACGTGGGCAACGCCCGACGAGATATTCTTGCGTTCGCGACGGCGAACACGAGCGGCTTCCTTGGCCATGATAGTCCTTTCAGTTGATCTCTACACCGCCGTAATGCCAGCGGCTCCACCAGGGAGAAGGCAGTAGGGGAATATGGCAGTAGGGCAGTATGTCTGCCGGTCTATTGCCTTGCTGCCCTACTCCCTTACTGCCCCAAATTACTTCTTCTTGCCGGCGATCGACTTGGCCGGGCCCTTGCGGGTACGTGCATTGGTGTGCGTGCGCTGGCCGCGAACCGGCAGCGAGCGGCGGTGACGCAGACCGCGGTAGCAGCCGAGGTCCATGAGCCGCTTGATGTTCATCGAGACTTCGCGGCGCAGGTCGCCCTCGACCTGGTAGTCGCGGTCGATGGTCTCGCGGATCTGCAAGACTTCCGCGTCGGTCAGCTGGTTGACGCGGCGCTCGGCCGGGATGCCGACCTTGTCGACGATCTCCTGGGCGAACTTCTTGCCAATGCCGTGAATGTACTGAAGCGCAATGACGACGCGCTTGTTAGTCGGAATGTTGACGCCGGCTATACGAGCCATGTTCTTCTCTTCTCCATGTGGGCCGGACAAGCCGGCGTTATTCAGATTGCCCCGCGTCCGGTGGAGGCCGGCCCTTGCGGGTGTTTCCAGTTCAAAGCCACTGCGTTGCCCTTGCGGACAAGCAAAGTTCGCACCTGATAGGAAGACGGGCCGCCATACCGCAGCGAGCCGCCTCCGTCAAGCCTAATCTCTAAATTCCCCTTACCGCGCCTTTGCGGCCGCCGCGAGCACGGCTTCGATCTCGGCGGTCACCGCGTCGATGCTGGCCATGCCGTCGACCGTCTTGAGCCTGCCCTTGGCGTAGTAATAGCCGGTCAGCGGAGCGGTCTTCTTGTAGTACTCGCGCAGGCGCTCTTCGAACACCGCGGGATTGTCGTCCTTGCGCACCGGCTGGCCGGCCGCCTTGGCATCCTCGGCACGCTTGACGATCCGGCCAACGAGGGCCCTGTCGTCGACGACCAGTTCGATGACCGTGTCGAGGCTGATGCCACGCTCCGAAAGCATCGATTCAACCGCATCAGCCTGCACCAGCGTGCGCGGGTAGCCGTCGAGGATGAACCCCCCGGCGCAGTCCGCCTGATCGATCCGCTCGGCGACGATGGCGTTGACGATGGCGTCGGACACCAGCTCACCGGCATCCATCACCGCCTTGGCACGCTTGCCGACTTCGGAACCGGCCTGAACGGCGGCACGCAGCATGTCGCCCGTCGAAAGCTGGGGTATGCCGTATTTGTCTACCAGTCTTTGTGCTTGTGTCCCCTTGCCCGCCCCTGGCGGCCCAAGCAAAATCAACCTCATCTGGCTTTCTTCCCCCCGCGCAGCTTCGACTTCTTGATCAGGCCTTCATACTGGTGCGCGATCAGGTGGCCCTGAATCTGCGCAACCGTATCGAGCGTGACACTGACCACGATCAGAAGCGATGTGCCACCAAGGTAGAATGGTACGCCAGTCGCCGAGATCAGGAACTCCGGCAGCAGGCACACCAGCACCAGATAGATGGCGCCGACGACGGTGATGCGGGTGAGAACGTAATCGATGTAATCGGCGGTGCGCTCGCCCGGACGATAGCCCGGGATGAAGCCCGAATGCTTCTTGAGCTGGTCGGCGGTGTCCTTCGGGTTGAAGACAATCGCTGTGTAGAAGAAGGCGAAGAACACGATCATCGCCGCATAGAACGCCATGTAGAGCGGCTGGCCATGGCCGAGCGAGGCCAGGATGGTGCTCGCCCAGGCCGGCATGTTGGTCGTCTGCGAGAAGCCGGCGACAGTGGCCGGCAGCAGGAGCAGCGACGAGGCGAAGATCGGCGGAATGACGCCCGACGTGTTGAGCTTGAGCGGCAAATGCGAGGTGTCGCCCTGGAACATGCGGTTGCCAACCTGGCGCTTCGGATACTGGATCAGCAGACGGCGCTGGGCGCGCTCGAAGAACACGATGAGCGCGATGACGACGATGGCGAGCACGATGATCGCCAGGATCAAGCCGGTCGACAAGGCACCGGTGCGGCCAAGCTCCAGCGTGCCGGAAATGGCGCGCGGCAGGCCAGCGACAATGCCCGAGAAGATGATCAGCGAAATGCCGTTGCCGATGCCGCGCGCGGTGATCTGCTCGCCGAGCCACATCAGGAACATGGTGCCGCCAACCAGTGTGACGACGGTCGAGAGGCGGAAGAACATGCCGGGATCGTTGACGATGCCGTTGCCATTTTCCAGGCCCACCGAAATGCCATAGGCCTGAACCAGCGCCAGAAGCACGGTGCCGTAGCGCGTGTACTGGTTGATGACCTTGCGGCCCTGCTCGCCTTCCTTCTTCAACGCTTCCAGCGACGGGATGACGGAGGTCATCAGCTGCATGATGATGGAGGCGGAGATGTAAGGCATGATGCCGAGCGCAAAGATCGCCATGCGCTGCACGGCGCCGCCGGCGAACATGTTGAACATGCCAAGCACGCCCTTGCTCTGCGAGGAGAAAGCCTGGGCGAAGGCGTCGGGATTGATGCCGGGAAGCGGGATGTAGGTGCCGAGACGATAGACGAGCAAAGCGCCAATGGTGAACCAGATGCGTTTCTTCAGGTCCTCCGCCTTGGCGAAGGCCGAGAAATTCAGATTCGAGGCTAGTTGTTCAGCAGCCGAAGCCATGCCTGATTCTCCGCTTGGTAACGCTTGATGGCCCGTGAGGTCAGGCGGCGCGTTTCACCGAAGCTCACGAGATAAGCTCCGGGCTGTAAACATGCAAGCGGCCGCGTTGACGCGGCCGCCTAATTGAGCAGATCAAAGCGCAATCGTGAGCAAAAACGGTTTCTGCCGATCGCGCTTCAAATTGCCGTTACTCGGCAGCTGCCTTTTCCGGCAACTTGACCGAGCCGCCGGCCTTTTCGATCTTGTCGATCGCGGCCTTGGAGGCACCGGCGACGTCGAAGGCGAGCTTTGCCTTGATCTCGCCGTCCGAGAGGATGCGAACGCCGTCCTTGACGCGGCGGATGACGCCGGCGGCAACGAGCGATTCAGCCGTCACGGTTGCCTTGGCGTCGAGCTTCTTGGCGTCGATGGCGACCTGGATACGGGCCAGCGACACGACGGTGAAGCTCTTGGCGAAGATGTTGTTGAAGCCACGCTTCGGCAGGCGCCGGTAGAGTGGCATCTGGCCACCCTCGAAGCCATTGATGGCGACGCCGGAGCGCGCCTTCTGGCCCTTGACGCCGCGACCGGCGGTCTTGCCCGAGCCGGAACCGATGCCGCGGCCGAGACGCTTCTTGGAATGCGTCGCGCCGTCCTTGTCACGCAGATCGTTGAGTTTCATCTGGGTTCTCCTGCGCTTTGGCTCAGCCCTCGTCCACGACGCGGACGAGATGCTGAACGGCGGCGATCATGCCGCGCACGGAAAGCGTATCTTCCAGCGTGCGCTGCTTGTGCATCTTGTTGAGGCCGAGGCCGACCAGCGTCGCGCGCTGTTCCTTCGGACGGCGGATCGGCGAACCGATCTGCTCAACGGTGATGGTCTTGGTTGCTTTCTTGGCCATGGTCAAAATCCCTGGTCAGATCGACTATTCTTCAGCCGCAACGGCGGTGCCGCGGCGGGCCTGAAGGGTCGAATACTTGATGCCGCGAGCGGCAGCCACATCCTTGGGATGCATCTGGCTCTTCAGCGCGTCGAAAGTGGCGCGAACCATGTTGTAGGGGTTCGACGAACCCATCGACTTGGCGACCACGTCATGCATGCCGAGCGTCTCGAAGACAGCGCGCATCGGGCCGCCGGCGATGATGCCGGTACCCTGCTTGGCAGCGCGCAGCAGAACGCGTCCGGCGCCCCAGCGTCCCTCGACGTCATGATGCAGCGTACGGCCCGAGCGCAGCGGCACGAAGATCATGTCGCGCTTTGCCGATTCGGTTGCCTTGCGGATGGCTTCCGGCACTTCGCGTGCCTTGCCATGACCGAAGCCGACGCGACCCTTCTGGTCGCCGACGACGACGAGTGCGGCGAAACCGAAGCGGCGGCCACCCTTGACGACCTTGGCGACGCGGTTGATGTGGACGAGCTTGTCCACCATGCCGTCATCGCGCTCTTCACGCTCGCGGCCGCGGCCGCCTTCCCTACGTTCCTGTGCCATATCCTGTTCCTTGTTTTTTTCCGGAAGCACGGTTGATGATGAGATCCGGCGCCTCTGTGGGTCACCGGGGGCGAAAGTTTTTAGAAGCTGAGACCGCCTTCGCGTGCAGCTTCAGCCAGCGCCTTGACGCGGCCGTGATAGATGTAGGCGCCGCGATCGAAGACGACTTCCTTGACGCCGGCCTTGGTGGCGCGCTCGGCGATCAGCTTGCCGATCGCAGCAGCGGCCGCGGTGTCGGCACCGGTCTTGAGCGAACCCTTGAGGTCCTTCTCAAGCGTCGAAGCGGCGGCGATGGTGTGGCCCTTGGCGTCGTCAATGACCTGCACATAGATGTTCTTCGACGTGCGGTGAACCGAGAGACGCGGACGCTCGCCGGCGACCTTCTTGATCTGACGGCGGACGCGCTGCGCGCGGCGCTGGATGGATTCTTTGCTAGCCATGATAGTTCCTTGCCTTCAAAAAACGGGGGCCGCCATATGCGGTAGGCGAAAGCGCCTCCCGCGACCGCTCCCCGCGGCGTTG
This sequence comes from Mesorhizobium sp. AR02, assembly GCF_024746835.1. Taxonomy (NCBI): domain Bacteria; kingdom Pseudomonadati; phylum Pseudomonadota; class Alphaproteobacteria; order Hyphomicrobiales; family Phyllobacteriaceae; genus Mesorhizobium; species Mesorhizobium sp. AR02. The sequence goes on from NZ_CP080531.1 coordinate 6,787,325, forward strand.
CACTTCTTTGGCTTGGTCCTTTCCGAAAAGTCTGCAACTTTTTTCGGGGCCAAGCCCACTACTTCTTCTTGCCTTCCTTGCGGACGATCTTCTCGCCAGCGTAACGGACGCCCTTACCCTTGTAGGGCTCGGGGCCGCGGTATTCGCGGATCTCGGCAGCCACCTGGCCAACCTGCTGCTTGTCGATGCCAGCAATGGTGATCTCGGTCGGCTTCGGCACGGTGATGGTGATGCCGGCCGGCGTCTCGTAGACGACGTCATGGCTAAAGCCAAGTGCCAGCTGCAGGTTCTTGCCCTGAAGTGCCGCACGATAGCCGACGCCGGTGATCTCGAGCTTCTTCTCGAAACCGTCCTTGACGCCTTGCAGGATGTTGACGATCTGCGTGCGCGACATGCCCCACTTGGAGCGGGCGGTCTTGGTCTGGTCGCGCGGCTGGACAGCGATCTCGCTGCCTTCCATCTTGACCAGGACTTCGTCGTTCACCACGAACTTCAGCTCGCCCTTGGGGCCCTTCGCCGTCACGGTCTGGCCGTTGACGGTCGCGGTCACGCCCTGCGGCAGCGAAACGGGTTTCTTTCCAATACGAGACATTTTGTTGTCCTCGTCACTTCTCTTGTTTCAGGTCTCTGTCTTCGGAACGATCCGAAGACCGGATTCCACTTTGCGGGTCAGCTGCCAGATCAGAAGATCTGGCAGAGGATCTCGCCGCCGACGTTCTGTTCGCGTGCTTCGTGATCGGCCATCACGCCCTTCGGCGTCGAAAGGATGGCGATGCCGAGGCCGTTGGCGACGTGCGGGATCGACTTGGCCGAGACGTAAACGCGGCGGCCCGGCTTCGAGACGCGGGCGATTTCGCGCACGACCGGCGCACCGTCGAAATACTTCAGCTCGATTTCGATTTCGGACTTGCCGTTGTCGAAGTCGGTCTGGCTGTAGTCGCGGATATAGCCTTCAGCCTTCAGCACGTCGAGGACGCGGGTGCGCAGACGCGAGGCCGGCGTCGAGACACTCGACTTCTTGCGGCCGTAGGCGTTGCGGATGCGGGTCAGCATATCGCCGAGAGGATCGCTCAATGACATGTTATGTCCTCCTTACCAGCTCGACTTGACCAAGCCCGGGATCTGGCCGTTATTGCCGAGATCACGAAGCGCGATGCGCGATACTTTGAGCTTGCGATAGTAGGCACGCGGACGGCCGGTGACTTCGCAGCGGTTGCGGATGCGGATCTTGGCCGAGTTGCGCGGCAGGGCGGCAAGCTTGAGCTGAGCGCGGAAGCGCTCCTCCATCGGCTTGGACTGATCCATGATGATCGCCTTGAGCGCAGCGCGCTTGGGACCGTACTGGTCGGCAAGCTTGCGGCGCCTGTTGTTCTTCTCGACTGAGCTGGTCTTTGCCATTTCAGATTTTTCCTTTTCTCGCTGCCGTTACTGGCGGAAGGGGAAGTTGAAAGCCTTGAGCAATGCCCTGGCTTCGTCGTCCGTCTTCGCAGTCGTACAAACGATGACGTCCATGCCCCAGATCTGATCAACCTTGTCGTAGTTGATCTCCGGGAACACGATGTGCTCCTTGATGCCCATGGCGTAGTTGCCACGGCCATCGAAGCTCTTGGGGTTCAGTCCGCGGAAGTCGCGGACGCGCGGCAGTGCGATGTTCACGAGGCGGTCGAGGAACTCGTACATACGTTCCTTGCGCAGCGTGACCTTGGCGCCGATCGGCATGTTCTCGCGGACCTTGAAGCCAGCGATCGAATTGCGGGCGCGGGTGACGACGGCCTTCTGGCCGGCGATCATCGCCAGGTCTTCGGCCGCAACCGAGGGCTTCTTGGAATCAGCGGTTGCTTCGCCGACACCCATGTTCAGCACGATCTTGTCGAGGCGCGGAACCTGCATGTCGTTGTCGTAGCCGAACTGCTCCTGCAGCGCCTTGCGAATGGTCTCGTTGTAGACCTGCTTGAGGCGCGGCGTGTTGGTTGCAGTCGCCTGCTTGGTTTGAGACTTAGCCATTGATGACTTCTCCCGAGCGCTTGGCGACGCGCACCTTCTTGCCGTCCTTCTGGAAGATGAAACCGACGCGGGTCGGCTTGCCATCCTTGGGGTCGGCCAGCGCGATGTTCGACAGCTGGATCGGCGCTTCCTTGGTGATGATCCCACCCTCTTGGGACTGGGACTGCTTCTGGTGACGACGGATCATGTTGACGCCGCGCACCAGCGCGGTGTCGTCCTTCGGCTGAACCGAAAGGACTTCGCCCGAACGGCCCTTGTCCTTGCCGGCCAGCACGACGACCTTGTCGCCTTTTCTAATCTTTTGCATTGGTCCGGCTCCTTACAGCACTTCAGGCGCGAGCGAGATGATCTTCATGTGGTTCTTGGCGCGGAGTTCGCGCGGAACCGGTCCGAAGATACGCGTGCCGATCGGCTCTTTCTTGTTGTCGACGAGAACGGCCGCGTTCTTGTCGAAACGGATCACGCTGCCGTCCGGGCGGCGGATGTCCTTGGCCGTGCGAACCACGACCGCCTTCATCACATCGCCCTTCTTAACGCGGCCGCGCGGAATGGCTTCCTTGATGGACACCACGATGATGTCGCCCACGGAAGCGTATTTCCGCTTCGAGCCGCCCAGCACCTTGATGCACATGACACGACGCGCGCCGGAATTATCCGCCACGTCGAGGTTTGTTTGCATCTGAATCATGACTGGCCGCCTTCTTCTTTTCTAACGGGACGGGTTTTTCACCCCTCCCCGGTCTGTCCAAAATTCGTTTGTTTACGCCTGGTCCGAAGACACGACGATCCAGCGCTTGTCCTTGGAAATCGGCTTCGATTCCTGGATGAACACCTGATCGCCAACCTTGTGGGCGTTGTTCTCGTCGTGCGCCTTGTACTTCTTGGTCATGCGCACGGTCTTCTTCATCACGGGATGCGTGAAGCGCCGTTCGACCTTGACGACAACCGTCTTCTCGTTCTTGTCGCTGACGACGGTGCCCTGCAGAATGCGCTTTGGCATGGTTTTCGTCCTTAAGCCTTCTTAGCCGCGGACTTTTCCGCAGCGATGGTCTTGATGCGCGCAATGTCCTTGCGGACCTGTCTCACGCGCGCGGTCTTCTCAAGCTGGCCGGTGGCCTTCTGGAAGCGCAGGTTGAACTGCTCCTTCTTCAGGCTGGCCAGGTCGTCGGTCAGCTGATCCTGGGTCTTGGTCCGGATGTCTTCGGCTTTCATGATCAGCCCGTCCTTATTCTGCGATGCGCTGTACGAAGCGCGTCTTGACCGAGAGCTTGGCCGCGCCGAGACGCAGCGCCTCACGGGCGGTTTCTTCATTGACGCCGTCGATCTCGAACATGATGCGGCCCGGCTTGACGCGCGCCGCCCAGTAGTCGACCGCGCCCTTGCCCTTGCCCATGCGGACTTCGGTCGGCTTCGAGGTGACCGGCACGTCTGGGAAAATACGGATCCAGACGCGGCCGGCACGCTTCATTTCACGGGTGATCGCGCGGCGGGCCGCCTCGATCTCACGCGCGGTGACGCGGTTCGGCTCAAGCGCCTTCAGCCCGAAACCACCGAAATCCAGGTTGGTGCCGCCCTTTGCGGTACCATGGATACGGCCCTTGAACTGCTTGCGGAACTTTGTGCGCTTTGGCTGCAGCATCGTTCTAACTCCAAATTCCTAAATGTCTCAGGCGTTTTCGCGACGACGACCGCGTTCGCGATCACCACCACCGCCATGCGCAGCATCACCCTCGGTCGCGCGACGCTCCGAAGCCATCGGATCGTGCTCGAGGATCTCGCCCTTGAATACCCAGACCTTGACGCCGCAGATACCGTAAGCCGTATGCGCTTCGGCCGTGCCGTAGTCGACATCGGCGCGCAGCGTATGCAGCGGCACGCGGCCTTCACGATACCATTCCATGCGCGCGATCTCGGCGCCGCCAAGACGGCCGGCGCAGTTGATGCGGATGCCTTCGGCACCGAGGCGCATCGCCGACTGAACGGCGCGCTTCATGGCGCGACGGAACGCGATACGACGCTCGAGCTGCTGGGCGATCGACTGGGCGACCAGGGTCGCGTCGATTTCCGGCTTGCGCACTTCAACGATGTTGAGGTGCGTCTCGGACTTCGTCATCTCCATCAGCTTCTTGCGAAGCTTCTCGATGTCGGCGCCCTTCTTGCCGATGATCAGACCCGGGCGCGCGGCATGGATGGTGACGCGGCACTTCTTGTGCGGGCGCTCTATCACGACCTTGGAGATCGCGGCCTGCTTGAGTTCCTTCTCAAGATATTTGCGGATCTTGATGTCCTCATGCAGCAGCTTGCCGTACTCGCCGGTGTTCGCGAACCAGCGCGAATCCCAGGTGCGGTTGATGCCGAGGCGAAGACCGATCGGATTGACTTTCTGGCCCATTATGCGGCCTCCCCTTTTTCTTCGACTTCACGAACGACGATCGTGAGGTGCGAGAACGGCTTCTCGATACGGCTGGCGCGACCACGGCCACGAGCGTGGAACCGCTTCATGACGATCGACTTGCCGACATAGGCTTCCGCCACGATCAGCGCATCGACGTCCAGGTCGTGGTTGTTTTCCGCGTTGGCAATCGCCGACTCGAGCGTCTTCTTGACCGTGCCGGAAATCCGCTTGGCCGAGAATTCGAGGTCGGAAAGCGCTGTCGCGACCTTCTTGCCGCGGATCAGCGCGGCAACGAGGTTCAGCTTCTGCGGGCTGATACGGATCGTGCGCAATACGGCGCGCGCTTCGTTGTCAGCAAGCCTGCGCGGAGCTTTGGCCTTGCCCATGATTATTTCCTCTTCGCCTTCTTATCCGCGCCGTGACCGTAATAGGTCCGGGTCGGAGCGAATTCACCGAACTTGTGACCGACCATGTCCTCGTTGACCGCAACAGGAACATGCTTCTGGCCGTTATAGACACCGAAGGTGAAGCCGACGAACTGCGGCAGGATGGTGGAGCGACGGCTCCACATCTTGATCACCTCATTGCGACCACCTTCACGAACCTTATCCACCTTCTTGAGAAGGTAGCCGTCGATGAAGGGGCCTTTCCAAATAGAACGAGTCACTTGGCGTTACCTCTTCTTAGCTCTTGCGCTGATGGCGCGAGCGCAGGATGAACTTGTCGGTCGCCTTATTGGACCGCGTCTTCTTGCCCTTGGTCGGCTTGCCCCACGGGCTGACCGGATGACGACCACCGGAGGTGCGGCCTTCGCCGCCGCCGTGCGGGTGGTCAACCGGGTTCATGGTCACGCCGCGATTGTGCGGACGCTTGCCACGCCAAACCGTACGGCCGGCCTTGCCGTCGTTGATGTTGCCATGGTCCGGATTGGACACGGCACCGACGGTGGCCATGCAGGAGCCGTGAACGACACGCTGCTCGCCCGAATTGAGGCGCAGGATCGCCATGCCCTGGTCACGGCCGACCAGCTGGCCGTAGCCGCCTGCCGAACGAGCGACCTGGGCGCCCTTGCCCGGCTTCAGCTCGATGTTGTGGACGATGGTGCCGACCGGCATCGAGGCCAGCGGCATCGCGTTGCCCGGCTTCACGTCGACCGATTCGCCGGCCAAGATCTTGTCGCCGGGAGCCAGACGCTGCGGAGCAATGATGTAGGACAGCTCACCATCATCATACTTTATCAGCGCGATGAAGGCGGTGCGGTTCGGATCATACTCGATACGCTCGACCGTGCCGACAACGTCGAACTTGCGACGCTTGAAGTCGATGATGCGGTACGAACGCTTGTGGCCACCACCGATGAAGCGGGCGGTGATGCGACCATGATTGTTGCGGCCGCCCGACTTGGTCAGGCCTTCGGTCAGACCCTTGACGGGCTTGCCCTTGTAGAGGCCCGAGCGGTCGACGATGACCAGCTGGCGGGTGCTCGGCGTTACCGGGTTGAATTTTTTCAGTGCCATTGTTCTGTCCTCGCGGCCTTGCTCAGAGACCCGTCGCGACGTCGATCGACTGGCCGTCGGCCAGCGTCACAATCGCCTTCTTGACGTCGCTCTGGCGGCCGATCGTGCCGCGGAAGCGCTTGATCTTGCCCTTGCGGACAAGCGTGTTCACGGCCATCACCTTGACGCCGAACAGCGCTTCGACGGCGGCCTTGATTTCCGGCTTCGACGCCTTCTTGGCGACGTTGAAGACGACCTGGTTCTGCTCGGAAGCCATGGTCGACTTTTCGGTGATCGCCGGGCTGACGATCACGTCGTAGTGACGAAGGTCGGTCATTTAAAGCGCTCCTCGAGAGCCTCGACGGCGGCCTTCGAAAGGACCAGCGTGCCGCGGCGCAGAATGTCGTAGACGTTGATGCCCTGGATGGGCAGCACGTCGATGTTGGGGATGTTGGTCGCGGCCAGCTTGAAGTTCTGGTCCAGCTCGGCGCCACCAATCACCAGGGCGTTGCTCAGGCCCAGCGTCGCGAAATTCGCGATCAGCGCCTTGGTCTTGGCCTCGGTCAGCTTCAGCTCGTCGATGATGATGATCGACGCGCTCTTGGCCTTGGCCGAGAGGGCATGCTTGAGGCCAAGCGCACGAACCTTCTTCGGCAGATCGTGCTCATGGCTGCGAACGACCGGCCCGTGGGCCTTGCCGCCGCCGCGGAACTGCGGGGCGCGTGCCGAATGGTGACGGGCGCGGCCCGTACCCTTCTGCTTGTACATCTTGGCGCCGGTGCGCGCGATTTCCGCGCGGCCCTTGGCCTTGTGCGTGCCCTGCTGCTTCTTGGCAAGCTGCCAGCGCACGACGCGCTGCAGGATGTCCTCGCGCGGATCAAGGCCGAAAATCTCCTCGGAGAGTTTCACCTTGCCGGCGTCCTTGCCGCCAAGCGTTGTGATCTTGAGATCCATTATTCCGCTCCCTCTGTGGCCGGAGCCTCGTTCTTAGCAGCACTTCCTGCTGCAACTGGGCGGATCGCGGCGGGCTTCGGCGCATTGGCCGGCAGTGCCACCTTGGCCGCGTCGCGGACCAGGATCCAGGCGCCCTTCGATCCGGGAACCGCTCCGCGGATCAGGATCAGGCCGCGGTCGGCATCGGTCGAGACGATCTCGACATTCTGCGTGGTGACGCGGGTATCGCCCATGTGGCCAGCCATATGCTTGCCCTTGAACACCTTGCCCGGGTCCTGGCGCTGGCCGGTCGAACCGTGCGTACGGTGCGAGACCGAGTTACCGTGCGTCGCGCGGCCACCACCCATGTGATGACGCTTGATGACGCCCTGGAAACCCTTGCCGATCGTCGTGCCCGTCACATCGACCTTCTGGCCGGCGACGAAGTGCTCGACGGTGATCTCGGCGCCGACATCGATCATGTTGTCGGCGGAGACGCGGAACTCGGCGACCTTCGCCTTCGGCTCGACGGAAGCGGTCGCGAAATGGCCGCGCATCGCCTTCGACGTGTTCTTCACCTTGGCGAGGCCAACGCCGAGCTGAACGGCGGTATAGCCATTCTTCTCCTGCGTGCGCTGCGCCACGACCTGGCAGTTCTCCATCTGGAGAACGGTGACGGGAACATGTTCCCCGGCATCGTTGTAGATGCGGGTCATTCCCACCTTCTTTGCAATCACACCTGAACGCATCGGTTCAATTCCTTTAGAGTTCCGGGCCAGGGGCACCGCCCCTTACCGCGCTCTCATTCCCTTAGAGCTTGATCTCGACGTCGACGCCGGCGGCCAGATCGAGCTTCATCAAAGCATCGACGGTCTGCGGGGTCGGATCGACGATGTCGAGCAGACGCTTGTGCGTGCGCATCTCGAACTGCTCGCGGCTCTTCTTGTCGACGTGGGGCGACCGGTTCACCGTGAACTTTTCGATCCGCGTCGGCAGCGGAATGGGGCCGCGGACGTTTGCGCCGGTGCGCTTGGCCGTCGACACGATTTCCTTCGTCGAGGCGTCGAGCACGCGGTGATCAAACGCCTTCAGGCGGATGCGGATATTCTGTCCGTTCATGCGTCACTTCCTTGTTCTGGCGCGGCGCGGGCAACTTCCGCGCCCGCGACAGATCGGTTTAAGTCCAAATTACTCTTTGATGGTGACGACGATGCCGGCACCGACGGTGCGGCCGCCTTCACGGATGGCGAAGCGCAGCTTCTCTTCCATGGCGATCGGCACGATCAGCTCGACATCGACCGTGATGTTGTCGCCAGGCATCACCATCTCGGTGCCAGCCGGCAGCGACACGATGCCGGTCACGTCGGTCGTGCGGAAGTAGAACTGCGGACGGTAGTTGGTGAAGAACGGCGTGTGACGGCCACCTTCGTCCTTGGTCAGGATGTAGGCTTCGGCCACGAACTTCTTGTGCGGCTTCACCGTGCCCGGCTTGGCCAGAACCTGGCCGCGCTCGACACCTTCACGATCAACGCCACGCAGCAGCGCGCCGATGTTGTCGCCAGCCTGGCCCTGATCGAGCAGCTTGCGGAACATTTCCACGCCCGTGCAGGTCGTCTTGGTCGTCGGACGGATGCCGATGATCTCGAGTTCCTCGCCGACCTTGACCACGCCGCGCTCGACGCGGCCGGTGACGACCGTGCCACGGCCCGAGATCGAGAACACGTCTTCGATCGGCATCAGGAACGGCTTGTCGAGCGGACGAACCGGCGTCGGGATGTAGGCGTCGACCTGAGCCATCAGCTCGCGGATCGCGTCCTCGCCGATCGTCTTGTTCGAATCTTCAAGAGCGGCCAGCGCCGAACCCTTGACGATCGGAATGTCGTCGCCGGGGAATTCGTTCTTCGAGAGCAGCTCGCGAACCTCGAGCTCGACCAGTTCGAGCAGCTCGGCGTCGTCGACCTGGTCGACCTTGTTGAGGAACACCACGATCGACGGCACGCCGACCTGACGGGCCAGCAGGATGTGCTCGCGGGTCTGCGGCATCGGGCCGTCGGCAGCCGACACGACCAGGATCGCGCCGTCCATCTGCGCGGCGCCGGTGATCATGTTCTTCACATAGTCGGCGTGGCCGGGGCAGTCGACGTGGGCATAGTGGCGGTTGGCCGTCTCGTATTCGACGTGAGCCGTCGAGATCGTGATGCCGCGGGCCTTCTCTTCCGGCGCCGCATCGATCTGGTCGTAGCGCTTGTACTCGCCAAAATACTTCGTGATCGCCGCCGTCAGCGACGTCTTGCCATGGTCAACGTGACCAATCGTGCCGATGTTCACATGAGGCTTAGTGCGCTCGAATTTACCTTTTGCCATGTGATGTCTCCATTTCCTGCTCGCCCAAGCGGGCTTTGAATTGCGTTACCGCGACAGCTCTTTCGAGTTACGCGTACTTTTTCTGGACTTCCTGAGCGACCGCGGTCGGGACCGGCTCGTAATGATCGAACTGCATCGTGTAGGCCGCGCGGCCCTGGCTCATCGAGCGCAGGTTGTCGACGTACTTGAACATGTTGGCGAGCGGCACCATCGCGTTGATGACGACAGCCACGCCACGCGCTTCCTGGCCCTGGATCTGGCCACGACGGCCGTTCAGGTCGCCAATGACGCTGCCGACGTAGTCTTCCGGCGTCACGACTTCGACCTTCATGATCGGCTCGAGCAGCTGCACGCCAAGCTTGGGTGCGGCTTCACGGAAGCATGCACGGGACGCGATTTCGAAGGCCAGGACCGAGGAGTCGACGTCGTGGTAGGCGCCGTCGATGAGCGTCGCCCTGACGCCGATCATCGGGAAGCCAGCGAACGGACCTGCGCCCATGACGCTCTGGATGCCCTTTTCGACACCCGGAATGTATTCCTTCGGCACGGCGCCGCCGACGATCTTGGACTCGAACACGAAGTCTTCGCTCTCCGAATTCGGCTCGAACACAACTTTCACACGAGCGAACTGGCCGGTACCACCGGTCTGCTTCTTGTGCGTGTAATCCTGCTCGTGCTTGCGGGTGATCGTCTCGCGATAGGCCACCTGCGGAGCGCCGACATTGGCTTCGACCTTGAACTCGCGACGCATGCGGTCGACGATGATGTCGAGGTGCAGTTCGCCCATGCCGGAGATGATGGTCTGGCCGCTTTCCTCGTCGGTCTTGACGCGGAAGGACGGATCCTCGGCAGCCAGGCGGTGAAGGGCGAGGCCCATCTTTTCCTGGTCGTTCTTGGTCTTCGGCTCGATAGCGATCTGGATGACCGGATCGGGGAATTCCATGCGCTCGAGGATAACCGGATGCAGCGGATCGCACAGCGTGTCGCCAGTGGTCGTGTCCTTGAGGCCAGCCAGAGCGACGATGTCGCCGGCGAAAGCTTCTTCGACGTCGGCGCGCGAATTCGCATGCATCTGCAGCATGCGGCCGATGCGCTCCTTCTTGCCCTTGACGGTGTTGTCGACCGAGACGCCCTTGGTGAGCTTGCCCGAATAGATGCGGGCAAAGGTCAGCGAACCGACGAACGGGTCGTTCATGATCTTGAAAGCGAGCATCGACAGCGGCTCGTTATCGTCCGCATGACGCTCGATCTCGGCGTCGGTCTTGGCATCGACACCCTTGATGGCGGGAACGTCGGCCGGCGACGGCAAATATTCGACAACGGCGTCGAGCAGCGGCTGCACGCCCTTGTTCTTGAAAGCCGAGCCGCAGAACATCGGGTAGAACTTGACCGCGATCGTGCCCTTGCGGATCAGCGAACGGATCTCGTCATTCGACGGCATCTTGCCTTCGAGGTAGTTCTCGAGCGCCGTCTCGTCCATTTCGACGGCGGCTTCGATCATCTTCTCGCGGTATTCCTCGGCACGAGCCTGGAGGTCAGCCGGGATCTCGACGACGTCCCAGGCAGCGCCCAGCGTCTCGTCGCGCCAGACGAGCGCGTTCATCTCGACGAGGTCGACAACACCCTTGAATTCGGTCTCGGCGCCGATCGGCAGCTGCATGACGACAGCCTGCGCACCGAGGCGCGAGCCGATCATCTCGACCGAGCGGTAGAAGTCGGCGCCGATCTTGTCCATCTTGTTGCAGAAGATCATACGCGGCACGCGGTACTTGTCGGCCTGGCGCCAGACGGTTTCCGTCTGCGGCTCGACACCGGCGTTGGCGTCGAGCAGCGCGATGGCGCCGTCAAGCACGCGCAGCGAACGCTCGACTTCGATGGTGAAGTCGACGTGCCCGGGGGTGTCGATGATGTTGAAGCGGTGCATCTTGCCGTCGCGACCCTTCCAGAAGGTCGTGGTGGCGGCCGACGTGATGGTGATGCCGCGTTCCTGCTCCTGCTCCATCCAATCCATGGTGGCAGCGCCGTCGTGCACTTCGCCGATCTTGTGCGACTTGCCCGTGTAATAGAGGACGCGCTCGGTGGTCGTCGTCTTGCCGGCGTCAATATGCGCCATGATACCGAAATTGCGGTAGTCTTCGATTTTGTATTCGCGGGCCATCGTAGCTGCCTCTCAGTCCTGTTCGCGCTTTACCAGCGGTAGTGTGCGAAAGCGCGGTTGGCTTCAGCCATCTTGTGGGTGTCTTCACGCTTCTTGACAGCCGTGCCGCGGTTGTTGGCCGCGTCCATCAGCTCGCCCGAGAGGCGGTCGACCATCGTCGTCTCGTTGCGGTTGCGGGCGGCAGCGATCAGCCAGCGAATGGCCAGCGCCTGACGGCGCTCGGGGCGCACGTCGACCGGAACCTGGTAGGTGGCGCCGCCGACGCGACGCGAACGCACCTCCACATGCGGCGCGACATTGTCGAGCGCCTGATGGAAGACGGTGACCGGCTCCTGCTTGGTCTTCGACTGAACCTGGTCGAGCGCACCGTAGACGATGGTCTCGGCGACCGACTTCTTGCCGTCATACATGACGGCATTCATGAACTTGGTGACGATCAGATCGCCGAATTTCGGATCCGGATTGATCTCACGCTTTTCTGCACTGTGACGACGCGACATGGCTTTTGTCTCTCAATCTCGTAGCCCGACGCATTCAAGCAGCGCCAAGGCCGGAAAATCTTACTTCGGACGCTTGGCGCCGTACTTCGAACGGCGCTGCTTGCGGTTCTTCACGCCCTGCGTGTCGAGCACGCCGCGGATGATGTGGTAGCGAACGCCCGGAAGATCCTTGACGCGGCCGCCGCGGATCATGACCACGGAGTGCTCCTGAAGGTTGTGACCTTCGCCGGGGATGTAACCGATCACTTCAAAACCATTGGTCAGGCGGATCTTGGCCACCTTGCGCAGCGCCGAGTTCGGCTTCTTCGGCGTCGTTGTATAGACGCGCGTGCAGACGCCCCGCTTCTGCGGGTTCTGCTGCATGGCCGGGACCTTGTTGCGCTTCACCGGCGCAATGCGCGGCTTGCGGATCAGCTGGTTGACGGTAGGCATTAAACCCTCTTGTCTCTCAATTCCGTGTCTCGCCCGGTCAGGGCCGCTCAAAGCGTCATTTCCATACGCAAATTCGGGCCATAAACCGCGCCTCGCGGTCTTGCCCGAACAAATGGCAGAGGAAGCGGAAGCCGCTTCATGCACGCCGGAAATGTCTTTTCGCTCGTAAAACGAACCCTGTTTGAGGCAAACTCCAAAGCGTGTCGCTTCGGAAGGGAGAGCCTCACATCGGTTCTGACTGGGCGGCTTCTACTCGTAAGCCCGCGAACCGTCAACCCCGGAGTGGCAAATATTGCATCGAAGCCGGGGCTTGGCAGCTATGCGAAAACCGCATGTAATTTTCTTTCGCCGTTTTGCAAGACCGAGGAAGAAAGTGACCGGCTTTTGGCTGTTGCAAAGCTTTGCTTCATGCGAAAAAGCCGCATGAGCAGCCCAAATCCCCTCGCCCACCCAGTCTCTTTGGCAAAAAACAGGAATCAGCCCGTGAACGACAATGAGGAGCGCCCGGTCACCATTATCACCGGCCGGGTGTGGAAGCGCAAAGGCGGCAAAGTGGAAGGCGTGCATGTCATGCTGGTCGCCCCCGACGACGATTCGGCGGTGCGCCGCGCCCTCGAATCGCTTGCGGCGGAAGGTTACGCCGAGGCCGAGCTCGACCAGATCGGCGACATGGACGGCGTGCCCGACGACGAGCCGCATTTGTCAGCCTACCAGGGCGCGCTCGAAGGCGAAGTGTCGATCGTCACCTTCGACGTGCCGATCTGAACCCAGGGCATAGATAATGGCTGGACCGAAAGCGGTTGAACCTGCATCCCGGGCCTGGGCCGACCGGGCGATCGCCGCGATCGAGGCCGACCAGCACCGTTCCGCCGACACCCACCTCTGGAAACTCGACCTGCCGGCGCTGGCTGGCATCGACTTCTATCTCAAGGATGAATCCACCCATCCGACCGGCAGCCTGAAGCACCGGCTGGCGCGTTCACTGTTTCTCTATGGGCTGTGCAATGGCCTCATCCGCGAAGGCTCACCGGTAATCGAAGCGTCATCCGGTTCGACGGCGGTGTCGGAAGCCTATTTCGCCCGCATGATCGGCGTGCCGTTCTATGCGGTGATGCCGCGTTCGACCTCGCGTGAAAAGATCGCCGCGATCGAACACTATGGCGGCAACTGTCATTTCATCGACGACGGCAGGCGCATCTATGCCGAGTCGGCCGAACTCACGGAGCGGCTCGGTGGTCATTTCGTGGATCAGTTCACCCACGCCGAACGGGCCACCGACTGGCGCGGCAACAACAACATCGCTGATTCCATCTTCGGACAGATGCGCGAGGAGCGGCACCCGATCCCAAGCTGGATCGTGATGAGTGCCGGTACGGGCGGCACCACGGCCACGATCGGCCGCTACCTGCGCTACAAGCGGCATGCGACCCGGCTGTCGGTCGTGGATGTCGAGCGCTCGGCTTTCTTTGACGGCTTTGCCACGCATGATCGCGATTGCCGCTGCGAGCAGCCGTCGCGGATCGAGGGCATCGGTCGGCCGCGCATGGAACCATCCTTCGTGCCCGGCGTGATCGACCACATGCTGAGGATACCGGATGCGCTGTCGCTGGCGGCGATGCGGGTGCTGTCGCGCCGACTCGGCCGCCGTGTCGGTGGCTCGACCGGCACCAACTTCATCGCCATGTGCTTTCAGGCCGCGCGCATGATCGAGCATGGCAAGACCGGTTCGCTGGTGACGCTGATCTGTGATTCCGGCGACCGCTATGCCAACACCTATTATTCCGACGAATGGCTGGCCGCCAACGGCCTCGACCCCTCGCCCTTCGAACCTGCGATCGAAGCCTTTCTGGCGGGCGGAAAACTGGCGCTGCAGTTCGAGGAAAGCTGGGGCTGATCGTTAGGCTTCGGCTTGCCCGAGGCAAGTGTTCTGCTAGAAACGCTCACCATCACCAAACAGACGGAGCGGCCGTGTCCCAGCCCATCAAGATAGGCATCGTCGGCGTCGGCAAGATCGTCCGCGACCAGCACTTGCCGGCCCTGGCGAAAGACCAGAGCTATCGCCTCATCGCCGCCGCCAGCCGGCACGGCAAGGTCGACAACATTCCGAATTTCCCGAGCATCGAAGCAATGCTCGACGCAGTGCCCGAACTCGAGGCCGTGTCACTCTGCATGCCGCCCCAGTTCCGCTACGATGCGGCGCGCACGGCGCTGATCGCGAAAAAGCATGTCTTCCTGGAGAAGCCGCCCGGCGCCACCGTCAGCGAAGTCGAGGACCTGAAGAGGCTGGCGACGGCCAATGGCGTCTCGCTGTTTGCCAGCTGGCATTCGCGCTACGCGCCGGCGGTGGAGGCCGCGCGCGCTTTCCTGGCTTCAGCCAAGGTCAAGTCGGCCGCCATCAACTGGAAAGAAGATGTGCGCCGCTGGCACCCTAACCAGGACTGGATCTGGGCGCCCGGCGGTTTTGGCGTCTTCGATCCCGGCATCAATGCGCTGTCGATCGCAACCCACATCCTGCCGGCGATGTTCATCACCTCGGCCGTGCTCGACTTTCCCGAAAACCGCGCCGCCCCGGTCGCGGCGCAAGTCACCTTTCGCACCTCGAACGGATTGCCGGTGACAATGGACCTCGACTGGCTCCAGACCGGCCCGCAGAGCTGGGACATCCTGGCCGACACCGACCAGGGCAAGATGGTGCTCTCGGGCGGTGGCTCGAAGCTCGCCATTGACGGTAAGGTGGTTCACGACGAGCCGGAAGCAGAATATCCCCAGCTCTACCGCCGCTTCGCCGAGATCGTGCGCGCCGGCGTGTCCGACGTCGATCTGGCTCCGCTCCAGCATGTCGCCGATGCCTTCATGCTCGGCAAGCGCAACGTGGTCGAGGCGTTTTTCGATTGATTTGTGCACGCGATGGGATCGCGGACCTGGCTTGAATGCACGCTCGTGCCAAGTCGACCCCCACTCCGTCTCGGCTACGCCGAGCCACCTCTCCCCCGATCGACGGGGTAGAGGAAGGGCGCGAGCCTATTGCCGCCACCGCTCGTGCAACGCGGCTTCCTTTCCCTCCGGAGGAAAGGTGGCGCTGCGAAGCAGCGACGGATTGGGGGAAGCCGGTCATCAAACGAACAGCCGATGACAAGTGAGCACGACCGAGTTGGTCTGATATCAGCGTCATTCAGACAATCACGGTGTGATATCACTCGACGATCGCAATGGCAAAGCCGTCATAGCCCTTGGCGCCGACGGTCTGGATGGCGGTGCCATCCAGGCGCGTGTCGCCGCCGATGAACGAGAACGCTGCCCGAGCGCCCACGACATTGGCGTCATGGCCATCCCCGTCGAGCACTGCGCCGTCGCGGATGACATTATCGCAGATGATCACTGTCCCCGGCCTCGAAAGCCGCATCGCCCAGGACAGATAGTGCGGGTTGTTCGGCTTGTCGGCGTCGATGAAGATGAGATCGAACGGCCCGGCATTTTCAGAGCTTAGCGCGGCAAGCGACTGGAGGGCCGGCCCGACCCGCAGGTCCACGCGTTCCGACACGCCTGCCCGGTCGAAATTCGACTGCGCGACGCTGGCGTGATGCGGATCGAGTTCAAGCGTCACGATCCTGCCGTCGGCAGGCAAGGCGCGCGCCATCCAGATCGTCGAATAGCCCCCCAGCGTGCCGACTTCGAGGATCCTCTTCGCACTCTGAATGCGCGCAAGAAGCGAAAGCAGCTTGCCCTGCGCCGGCGAGACGTCGATCGGCGGCAAACCTTGATCACGGTTGGCGGCCAGAACAGCGTCGAGGGCGGGATCTGCCTCGAACAGCGCGTCAACGATGTAGCCGTCGACAGCCGCCCAGGTCTTCTTGCTCATCGTTTCTTCCAATCCATCAAGAGCCGAATCACGAAACGGGGCCGCTTAAGGGTTGCGGCAAGGAAACACGTGATGTTGTCGGGTGTCCGAATTCAAGTTCGTTCAGAATGTTCGTACCAACCGCGACAGGTCGTCGTAAATGAAAAAGCCGCCGGGTTGCCCCGACGGCCCCCATCATCGAAGCGCTGTCGATCGCGATCCAAGTCCGGCGGAGTGCTTGGATCAATCCGTGGTGCGGCAGCCAGCGCGCTTGACCATATCGGCAACGATCAGCGGTGTCGCCGGCGTCTGCGACCAGCTATCCTGACGGGGTGCGCCGGCTTCGAGGGCGGCGCGTACGGCCCCAGTATCCAGGCTGAAAGACTTCTTGCACGAACGGGCGCCATTGCCGATCGTGTCGACGATGACGCCGGCGGTTTCACCGACTCCGGCGACATAGGCGACAAGCGTTTGCCTGGCGATCGGGCTGGAATCAGCCTTTTCGATCATCTCCATCACCTGCGCCACCGATATCCGGCCAGTCGCCGTCGATGGCAGAGCGTGGGCTGCAAAAGGCGTCGCGAGCGCGGCCGTGAACCCGATGGCGGCAAGGGTAATCTCGCGGTTGAAGGAAAGCATTGGTAGCTCCTGTTGCGTTGGACGTTGACAGGGATCATCCTTATGCATAAATTAATTATTGTAAAACGATAATTTCTTATCACATAGCGAGACAATTATGATTGAACCTGCCATCACGGCGCCGGATCCGAACCTTGCACGTCAGACAAGGCTGAGGCGCATTCGCCTTTGCAGCCTGGTGCTGGCCAGATGCTTTGTCGCGCTGGCGGTAGTGCTGACCATTGCCGTGTTGAGCTACTGGCTTGCCGCCCCCACCGCTTCGATCGCGATGGATGCCAATATCCCTCAGGAATGGCTGAACGGCATTGGCCTCGGTCGAAGACTGGCCGGGTTCGCGATCTCGTTCGCGCCGCTCGCCTGTCTCGTTTTCGCACTGATGGCAGCCCGACGCGCCTTCCAAGCCTTTGCGACCGGGGACTTCTTCGGTCAGAACGCCATCAGGAATTTGCGGTATTTTGGCTTCGGGCTGTTGGCATCCGCTGTGCTGAAGCCAGTTTCGGGGGCCGCGTTGTCCGTTCTCTTGAGTTTGGACGCGCCTGCCGGCCAGCACCGGCTGACACTCGGTCTCGACAGCGACACGCTGCTGACCTTGCTGACCGCAGGCATCATTGCCGTGATCACCTGGGTCATATCAGAGGCATCCGCGCTCGCCGACGAAAATGCGCAGTTCATATGAGGATCAGCTTATGCCCATAAGGGTCAGGCTCAATGTCGTCCTCGCCGAACGAAACGTGAAGTCGAAGGACCTGGCCGAACATGTCGGCATCACCGAAGCCAACCTTTCCCTTCTGAAACAGGGAAAGGTCAAAGGCATCCGGTTCGACACGCTGGAGCGCATCTGCGAGTACCTCGACTGCGAGCCGGGGGATTTGCTTCGCTTCGAGAAGCCGTCTGAATAGAACAACAAAAAGGCCGCCGGGTTGCCCCGACGGCCCTGTTGCCTGAGATTTCTTACTTTTTCTGGCGCAATTCCGGACGGAAAACCGCTTTGCACTTTTCCTGGAATTGCTCCCGCCGCGCTTACTGCGCGGCGGTTGTCATATCGGCCAGCATCGGCTCGGCGATTTCCACACCGGAGGCCTTGCGGCGCTCGTCGATGATCAGTTCGTCGCGCGAGGTGGCGATGCGCCGGATCTGGCTCATCGTGCCGCCGGTACCGGCCGGGATCAGTCGGCCGACGATGACGTTTTCCTTCAAGCCCTGCAGCATGTCGGTCTTGCCGGCAACCGCGGCTTCCGTCAGCACTCGGGTCGTCTCCTGGAAGGAGGCGGCCGAGATGAAGGACGGCGTCTGCAGCGAGGCCTTGGTGATGCCGAGCAGCACCGGCTGGCCTTCGGCCGGCTTCTTGCCGTCCTCGATCAGGCGCTCGTTGACCTCTTCCAGTTCGATCACGTCGACGTGGTCGCCCGGAATGTAGGTCGAGTCGCCCTGCGTGGTGATCTCGACCTTCTGCAGCATCTGGCGAACGATCACCTCGATGTGCTTGTCGTTGATCGACACGCCCTGCAGGCGGTAGACTTCCTGGATCTCGTTGACGAGGTAGGAAGCAAGTGCTTCCACGCCCTTGATCGCCAGGATGTCGTGCGGCGCCGGATTGCCGTCGAGGATGTAGTCGCCCTTCTCGATGACGTCGCCGTCCTGGAGATGGAACGGCTTGCCCTTCGGGATCAGGTATTCGACCGGCTCAAGCGTCGAGTCATGCGGCTCGATGATGATGCGGCGCTTGTTCTTGTAGTCGCGACCGAAGCGGATCGTGCCATCGATCTCGGCGATGATGGCGTGATCCTTCGGACGACGTGCCTCGAACAATTCGGCAACACGCGGCAGACCGCCGGTGATGTCCTTGGTCTTGGCGCTTTCCATCGGGATACGCGCCAGCACGTCGCCGGGGCGAACCTGCGCACCCGGCTCGACCGAGAGAATGGCCTCGACCGAGAGCAGGAAGCGGGCATCGCCACCCTTCGACAGCTTGCCGACCTTGCCCTTGGCGTCCTGAATGGCAATCGCCGGCTTCAGGTCGTTGCCGCGCGGCGTCGAGCGCCAGTCGATGACCTCACGCTTGGTGATGCCGGTCGACTCGTCGGCCGTTTCCTGAACGGAAATGCCGTCGACCAGATCCTCGTACGACACCTTGCCCTCGATTTCGGTGAGGACCGGGCGGGTATAGGGATCCCATTCGGCGATACGCTGGCCGCGCTTCACCTTGTCGCCATCGTCCACGAAGATGCGCGAACCATAGGTGACACGGTGCGTGGCACGCTCCTTGCCGGCTTCGTCGAGGATCAGCACCGCCATGTTGCGGCCCATGACCATCTGCTGGCCGTCGGAGTTGCGCACCACGTTGCGGTTGCGGATCTCGACCTTGCCCTCATAGGAGGCTTCAAGGAACGAGCTGTCCACCACCTGCGCGGTACCGCCCATGTGGAAGGTACGCATGGTGAGCTGGGTGCCCGGCTCGCCGATCGACTGCGCCGCGATGACGCCGACGGCTTCACCCTGGTTGACCGGGGTGCCGCGCGCCAGATCGCGTCCGTAGCAGACCGCGCACACGCCAACCCTGACCTCGCAGGTCAGTGCCGAGCGGATGCGGACCGACTGGACGCCGGCCTTTTCGATCTGTTCCACGTCACGCTCGTCCATCAGCGTTCCGGCCTTGACCAGCAGGTCGCCGGTCACCGGATGGTTGATGTCGTCGAGCGCGGTACGGCCCAGCACACGCTGGCCGACCGAAGCGACGACCTGACCGGCATCGACGATCGGCTGCATGGTGAGGCCCTTGTCGGTGCCGCAATCCACGGAGTTGACGATGCAGTCCTGTGCCACGTCGACCAGACGGCGGGTGAGGTAACCCGAGTTCGCCGTCTTCAAGGCGGTGTCGGCCAGACCCTTGCGGGCGCCGTGGGTCGAGTTGAAGTACTCGAGCACGGTCAGGCCTTCCTTGAAGTTCGAGATGATCGGCGTCTCGATGATTTCACCCGAGGGCTTCGCCATCAGGCCGCGCATGCCGGCGAGCTGACGCATCTGGGTGGGCGAGCCACGCGCACCGGAATGCGACATCATGTAGATCGAGTTCATCGGCTTCTGACGGCCATTGTCCTCGAACTCGACCGCCTTGATGCGGGCCATCATTTCGTCGGCGACCTTTTCCGAGCACTTGGCCCAGGCGTCGACGACCTTGTTGTACTTCTCGCCCTGCGTGATCAGGCCGTCATTGTACTGCTGCTCGTATTCCTTGGCCAAAGCCTCGGTGTCGGAGACCAGCTTGATCTTGGTATCCGGGATCAGCATGTCGTCCTTGCCGAACGAAATGCCGGCACGGCAGGCGTGAGCGAAACCGAGCGCCATGATGCGGTCGCAGAAAATGACCGTCTCCTTCTGACCGCAATGGCGGTAGACGGTGTCGATCATCTTGGAGATGTTCTTCTTGGTCATCTCCTGGTTGGCGGTCTCGTAGGGCACATTGACGTTCTTCGGCAGAAGCTCGCCGATGATCATGCGCCCAGGCGTGGTGTCATGGATCTTCGACACGACCTTGCCTTCGGCGTCGACCGTGCGGAAGCGGCCCTTGATCTTGGCGTGCAGGGTCACCGCCTTGGTCTCGAGCGCGTGCTGGAGTTCGCCCATGTCGGCAAACACCATGCCCTCGCCCGGCTCGTTCTGGTTGACGATCGAGAGATAGTAGAGACCGAGGACCATGTCCTGCGACGGCACGATGATCGGCGCGCCGGAAGCCGGGTGCAGGATGTTGTTGGTCGACATCATCAGCACGCGGGCTTCAAGCTGCGCTTCCAAGGACAGCGGTACGTGGACGGCCATCTGATCGCCGTCGAAGTCGGCGTTGAAGGCCGTGCAGACCAGCGGGTGCAGCTGTATCGCCTTGCCTTCGATCAGGATCGGCTCGAACGCCTGGATGCCGAGGCGGTGCAGCGTCGGCGCGCGGTTCAGCAGAACCGGATGCTCGCGGATGACCTCGTCGAGGATATCCCAGACTTCCGGACGCTCCTTCTCGACCAGCTTCTTCGCCTGCTTGACGGTCGAGGAGTAACCCTTGGCGTCGAGACGGGCATAGATGAAGGGCTTGAACAGTTCGAGCGCCATCTTCTTCGGCAGGCCGCACTGGTGCAGCTTGAGCTCCGGACCGGTGACGATGACCGAGCGGCCGGAATAATCGACGCGCTTGCCGAGCAGGTTCTGGCGGAACCGGCCCTGCTTGCCCTTGAGCATGTCGGACAGCGACTTCAGCGGACGCTTGTTGGCGCCGGTGATGACACGGCCGCGACGGCCGTTGTCGAACAACGCATCGACGGCTTCCTGCAGCATGCGCTTTTCATTGCGCACGATGATGCCGGGAGCGCGCAGCTCGATCAGCCTCTTCAGACGGTTGTTGCGGTTGATGACGCGGCGATAGAGGTCGTTCAGGTCGGACGTGGCGAAACGGCCGCCGTCCAGCGGGACGAGCGGACGCAGGTCCGGCGGGATCACCGGAACCACCTTCATGATCATCCATTCCGGACGATTGCCGGATTCCATGAAGTTCTCGACGACCTTGAGCCGCTTCAGATACTTCTTCTGCTTGAGCTCGGACGTGGTCGAAGCCAGTTCCGAACGCAGGTCGCCGGCGATCTTCTCCAGGTCCATGCCGGCCAGAAGGTCATGAATGGCCTCGGCGCCGATCATGGCGGTGAAGCTGTCCTCGCCATACTCGTCGACGGCGATCATGTACTCTTCCTCGCTGAGCAGCTGGTGCTCCTTCAGCGCGGTGAGGCCAGGCTCGGTGACGATGTAGTTCTCGAAGTAGAGGACGCGCTCGATGTCCTTCAAGGTCATGTCGAGCAGCGTGCCGATGCGCGAGGGCAGCGACTTCAGGAACCAGATGTGAGCGACGGGAGCGGCGAGCTCGATATGGCCCATGCGCTCGCGGCGGACGCGCGACAGCGTGACTTCGACGCCGCACTTCTCGCAGATGACGCCCTTGTACTTCATGCGCTTGTACTTGCCGCACAGGCACTCATAGTCCTTGATCGGGCCAAAAATGCGCGCGCAGAACAGACCGTCACGCTCCGGCTTGAAGGTGCGGTAGTTGATGGTCTCCGGCTTCTTGATCTCGCCGAACGACCAGGACAGAATCTTCTCAGGGCTGGCCAGTGAGATCCGGATGGAATCGAACACCTGCGCCGGCGCCTGCGGATTGAAGAGATTCATGACCTCTTGGTTCATGCCGTTCTCCTTTTCGGGGTCCTCGAAAACCCCTTGCATCTAACGCGGACCAAACGCCCGCCGTCTTTGTCGGCCACTGGCCGTCGAATTCGTTTGGCGCGCCGCAACTTGTGCGGCGCGCCGTAGCCTTACTCGGCTGCGTCGGGCAACCGGACAGGGTTGTCGTCGAGCTTGGTGTTCTCCAACTCGACATTGAGGCCGAGAGACCGCATTTCCTTGACGAGCACGTTGAAGCTCTCGGGAATGCCGGCCTCGAAGGTGTCGTCGCCGCGGACGATCGCCTCGTAGACCTTGGTGCGGCCGGCGACGTCGTCCGACTTCACCGTCAGCATTTCCTGCAGCGTGTAGGCGGCGCCATAGGCTTCCAGCGCCCAGACCTCCATTTCGCCGAAGCGCTGGCCACCGAACTGCGCCTTGCCGCCCAGCGGCTGCTGGGTGACGAGCGAGTACGGACCGATCGAACGCGCGTGGATCTTGTCGTCCACCAGGTGGTGAAGCTTGAGCATGTAGATATAGCCCATCGTCACCTTGCGATCGAACGGCTCGCCCGTGCGTCCGTCATAGAGCTGCGACTGACCGCTGGTGTGCAGGCCCGCCTGCTCCAGCATGATGTTGATGTCAGCCTCGTGCGCGCCGTCGAACACCGGGGTCGCGATCGAGACGCCGCGGCGCATCTGCTCGCTGAGGCGAACAATGCTCTCGTCGTCATAATCACGGACCGGCTCGTTGCGGTCGTTGGCCGGAATGAAGCTCTCGAGCGTCTTGCGCAGCGGCTTGATGTCGCCAGCCACCTTGTACGCGTCGATCAGTTCGCCGATCTTCCTGCCCATGCCCGCGCAAGCCCAGCCCAGATGCGTCTCCAGGATCTGGCCGACATTCATGCGGCTCGGCACACCCAGCGGGTTGAGCACGATATCGGCATGCGTACCGTCCTCGAGGAAAGGCATGTCCTCGACCGGAACGATGCGCGACACGACACCCTTGTTGCCGTGACGGCCGGCCATCTTGTCGCCCGGCTGCATCTTGCGCTTCACCGCCACGAAGACCTTGACCATCTTCATGACGCCCGGAGGCATTTCGTCGCCGCGCTGGACCTTCTCGACCTTGTCCATGAAGCGCTGTTCGAGCGCCTTCTTGGAGTCGTCGTACTGGCCACGCAGGGCTTCCAGTTCGCTCTGGAGCTTTTCGTTCTCCACGGCAAACTGCCACCACTGCGAACGCGGATACTCGTCGAGCGTATCCTTGGACAGCGTCGAGCCCTTCTTGAAGCCCTTCGGTCCAGCGATCGCTTCCTTGCCAACGAGCACGTCGGAAAGACGCGCGTAGACGTTGCGGTCCAGAATGGCCTGCTCGTCGTCACGGTCCTTGGCGAGGCGTTCGATCTCCTCGCGCTCGATCGCCATGGCGCGCTCGTCCTTCTCCACACCGTGGCGATTGAACACGCGCACCTCGACGACGGTGCCGAATGTGCCCGGAGGCATGCGCATCGAGGTGTCGCGCACGTCCGAAGCCTTTTCGCCGAAGATGGCGCGCAGAAGCTTCTCTTCCGGCGTCATCGGGCTTTCGCCCTTCGGCGTGATCTTGCCGACCAGGATGTCGCCCGGCTGAACTTCCGCACCGATATAGACGATGCCGGCTTCGTCGAGGTTCTTCAGCGCTTCTTCCGAGACGTTCGGAATATCACGCGTGATTTCCTCCGGACCGAGCTTGGTATCGCGCGCCATGACCTCGAACTCCTCGATGTGGATCGAGGTGAAGACGTCGTCGGCGACGATGCGCTCGGAGAGCAGGATCGAGTCCTCGTAGTTGTAGCCGTTCCACGGCATGAACGCGACCAGCACGTTGCGGCCGAGCGCCAGATCACCGAGCTCGGTCGACGGGCCGTCGGCAATGATGTCGCCCTTGTTGACCCGGTCACCCATGCGCACCAGCGGACGCTGGTTGATGCAGGTGTTCTGGTTCGAACGCTGGAACTTCATCAACCGGTAGATGTCGACGCCGGACTTGCCCGGATCGAGATCCTCGGTGGCGCGGATAACGATACGCGTCGCGTCCACCTGGTCGACGATGCCGCCGCGGCGGGCGCCGATGGCGGCACCCGAGTCACGGGCAACGATCGGCTCCATGCCGGTGCCGACAAACGGTGCCTCGGCGCGTACCAGCGGCACGGCCTGACGCTGCATGTTGGAGCCCATCAGCGCGCGGTTGGCGTCGTCGTTCTCGAGGAACGGGATCAGGGCCGCGGCCACCGACACCATCTGCTTGGGCGACACGTCCATCAGATCGACGTTTTCACGCGGCGCCATCATCACTTCGCCGGCACTGCGGCAAATGACGAACTCGTCGACGAAGCCGCCATTCTTGTCGAGCTCGGCGTTAGCCTGCGCGACATGGTGCTTGGCTTCTTCCATTGCCGAGAGATAGACGACGTCATTGGTCAGCTTGCCGTCGACGATCTTGCGGTACGGGCTCTCGATAAAGCCGTACTTGTTGACACGTGCGAAAGTGGCCAGCGAGTTGATCAGGCCGATATTCGGGCCTTCCGGCGTCTCGATCGGGCAGATACGGCCGTAATGCGTCGGGTGCACGTCGCGCACTTCGAAGCCGGCGCGCTCGCGGGTCAGACCACCCGGTCCAAGCGCCGACAGACGACGCTTGTGGGTGATCTCCGACAGCGGGTTGGTCTGGTCCATGAACTGCGACAGCTGCGAGGAGCCGAAGAACTCGCGCACGGCGGCAGCCGCCGGCTTGGCGTTGATCAGATCCTGCGGCATCACCGTGTCGATCTCGATCGAGGACATACGCTCCTTGATCGCGCGCTCCATGCGCAGCAGGCCGACGCGGTACTGGTTCTCCATCAACTCGCCGACAGAACGCACGCGGCGGTTGCCAAGATTGTCGATGTCGTCGATCTCGCCCTTGCCGTCGCGCAGTTCGACCAGCGTCTTGACCACGGCCAGGATGTCGTCCTTGCGCAGCACGCGCACGGTGTCCTCGGCCTTGAGTTCGAGGCGCATGTTCATCTTGACGCGGCCGACAGCCGACAGGTCATAGCGCTCGCTGTCGAAGAACAGCGAGTTGAACATGGCTTCGGCGGTTTCGAGCGTCGGCGGCTCGCCGGGGCGCATGACACGGTAGATGTCGAACAGCGCGTCCTGGCGGCTCTCGTTCTTGTCGACGTTGAGCGTGTTTCTGATATAGGCGCCGACATTGACGTGGTCGATGTCGAGAACCTTGATCTCCTGCTCGCCAGTGCCAAGCAGCACCTTCAGCGTCTTTTCATCGATCTCGTCGCCGGCTTCGAGGAAGATCTCGCCGGTGGCGTAGTTGACGATGTCTTCGGCCAGGTAGTTGCCGAGCAGGTCCTCGTCGGTCGCCTTGATCGCCTTGAGACCCTTTTCGCCAAGCGCCCTGGCCTGACGGGCGGTGATCTTCTTGCCGGCTTCGACAACGATCTCGCCCGTATCGGCGTCGACCAGGTCGCCGACAGCCTTGAGGCCGCGGAAACGCTCGACGTTGAACGGGATGCGCCAGTGGTCACCGGCGCGCTTGTAGGTGATCTTGTTGTAGAAGGTCGACAGGATCTCTTCGCCGTCCATGCCGAGCGCCATCAAGAGCGACGTCACCGGAATCTTGCGGCGACGGTCGATGCGGGCGTGCACGACGTCCTTGGAATCGAACTCGATGTCGAGCCACGAACCGCGATAGGGAATGACGCGCGCGGCAAACAAAAGCTTGCCAGACGAGTGCGACTTGCCCTTGTCGTGGTCGAAGAAAACGCCCGGCGAACGGTGCATCTGCGAGACGATGACGCGCTCGGTGCCGTTGACGATGAAGGTGCCGTTCAAGGTCATGAGCGGCATGTCGCCCATGTAGACGTCCTGCTCCTTGATGTCCTTGATCGACTTGGCGCCGGTATCCTCGTCGATATCGAACACGATGAGGCGCAGCGTCACCTTCAGCGGCGCGGCATAGGTCAGGTCGCGCTGACGGCATTCGTCAACGTCGAATTTCGGTCCTTCGAACTCGTACTTCACGAACTCCAGCATCGAGGAGCCGGAAAAATCGGAGATCGGGAAGACCGACTTGAAAACAGCCTGCAGTCCCTCGTCCGGACGCCCGCCCTTGGGCTCGTCCACCATCAGGAACTGGTCATAGGATGCCTTCTGAACCTCGATCAGGTTCGGCATCTCCGCAACTTCCGGAATCTTTCCGAAGAACTTGCGTACGCGTCTGCGGCCATTGAAAGTCTGGGTCTGGGCCATCGTCGCTCCTTAGCTCAAAACTCGGGACGGGCCTCGCCGCGGCCCGCCTTGCATACCGAGCCGCCTGGGCGGCGGCTCTCTGTCTGTTCTCCGTCCGCCCCAACCAATTGCTTGGCGGCAGCCGGCTAAAACGGGAGAAAACCCGTTTCCTGAAGGCCGGTTGCGGCCCTCAGGAAAGAGGTTCTCGTACATCTCGCGCTACGCGTCCTCCCTTCGGGCGAAGGGAGTGGCGGACGGCGCGAGGCCGCCCGCCGCTTTTACGCTTACTTCAGGTCGACCTTGGCGCCGGCTGCTTCCAGCTGGGCCTTGAACTTGTCAGCGTCGGCCTTGGAAACGCCTTCCTTGACCGGCTTCGGAGCCGCTTCGACCAGATCCTTGGCTTCCTTGAGGCCAAGACCGGTGATGGCGCGGACTTCCTTGATGACGTTGATCTTCTGAGCGCCAGCTTCGGTGAGGACGACGTCGAATTCCGTCTTTTCCTCGGCCGGAGCAGCGGCAGCAGCAGCGCCGCCAGCAGCGGCAACCGCCACCGGAGCAGCAGCCGAAACGCCCCACTTTTCTTCCAGAAGCTTCGACAGCTCGGCCGCCTCGAGGACGGTCAGCTTCGAAAGGTCGTCTACGATCTTTGCGAGATCAGCCATTGTTGTATTCCTTCATAAGGTTCGAACGTGTGTTTGTGATAGCGAGGAACGGCCTCATGCCGCCTCGTCCTTCCGGGCGTAAGCGCCGATGACGCGCGCGACCGAGGCCGCTGGCGCATTGACGATCTGGGCGATCCGGGTTGCCGGCGTGGCGATCATGCCAACCAGCCTGGCGCGCAGCTCATCGAGCGACGGAAGTGTGGCGAGTGCCTTCACACCGTCGGCGTTGAGCGAGGTGGTGCCCATTGCGCCACCGAGAATGACAAGCTTGTCATTTCCCTTGGCGAAATCGGACGCGACCTTCGGCGCCGCAATCGGATCCTCCGAATAAGCGATCAGCGTCTGTCCCTTGAACAGGTCGATGATCGATGCGGAGTCCGTGCCCTGAAGAGCGATTTTGGCGAGACGGTTCTTCGCGACTTTAACGGTGCCACCGGCGGCGCGCATTTTCGACCGAAGGTCATTCATTTGCGCGACGGTGATACCGGCATAGTGGGCCACGACGACTGAACCTGCGCCCGAAAACGCATCATTCAGGCCCGTGACGAGTTCGCGTTTTTCCGCTCTGTCCACTGCCTATCTCCAGTTGACCCCAATCCTGTTCAACGGGAACATTCCCATTGACGAGGACAGGCGTCGGGTTGCCTTTTGCCGGCCGGGCCATCCAGTAACGGATCTCCCGAACGACGCTCGAGGATCCTGCCCCCTTTCGCCACACCGCCGGCCAAGCCGACGATGCGCAGACAAAAGGCAAACACGGTTCGAACCTTCCATTGGAGCTTGTCGCTCCGTTGTCCGGTTTTCACCCGTCTCATGCAGGCCCAATTGAATTAAGGCTTCTGGGCCGCCTGCAATCTCGGACAGGATGTCCGGAAGCCTCTCGGCTTCCGGTACCGGGCCCCCAACAAGTCGGAGGCCCGGAATTCACTTGCGGATCAGCCGCTTAGCGGCCGATCCAATATGTTCGTATCAGGACGCTGCGAGCGTCGAGACGTCGAGCTTGAGGCCCGGGCCCATCGTCGAGGTGACCGACACCTTCTTGACGTAGTTGCCCTTGGCACCAGCCGGCTTTGCCTTGGTCACCGCATCGGCGAAGGCACGGATGTTCTCTTCCAGCGCCTTGACGTCGAACGACACCTTGCCGACGCCGGCATGAACGATGCCGGCCTTCTCGACGCGGAACTCGACCGCGCCACCCTTCGATGCCTTGACGGCGGCGGCGACGTCGGTGGTGACGGTGCCGACCTTCGGGTTCGGCATCATGCCGCGCGGGCCGAGCACCTTACCGAGACGGCCGACCAGCGGCATCATGTCCGGCGTGGCGATGCAGCGATCGAAATCGATCGTGCCCTTCTGGACGATGTCGACCAGGTCCTCCGCACCGACGATGTCGGCGCCGGCGGCCTTGGCTTCCTCGGCCTTGTCGCCACGGGCGAACACGGCGACGCGAACCGAGCGGCCGGTGCCGTTCGGCAGGTTGACCACGCCGCGGACCATCTGGTCGGCATGGCGCGGGTCGACGCCGAGGTTCATGGCGACTTCGACGGTCTCGTCGAACTTGACCGAGGAACGGTCCTTGAGCAGCTTCAGCGCATCACCCAGGGCATAAGCCTTGTTGGGATCGATGCCTTCGCGGGTCTTCGATACACGCTTTGCAATCTTTGCCATGATCTTAGCCCACC
Source organism: Mesorhizobium sp. AR02 (assembly GCF_024746835.1). Lineage (NCBI taxonomy): Bacteria > Pseudomonadati > Pseudomonadota > Alphaproteobacteria > Hyphomicrobiales > Phyllobacteriaceae > Mesorhizobium > Mesorhizobium sp. AR02. Next base: position 6,815,889 of record NZ_CP080531.1, read on the forward strand.
ACTTCCAGACCCATCGAGCGGGCGGAGCCCTCGACCATGCGCATGGCCGCCTCGACGTCGTTTGCGTTCAGATCCTTCATCTTGGCAGTCGCGATTTCGCGAACCTTGTCGCGCGAAACGGTGCCAGCCTTGACCTTGCCCGGCTCCTTCGAGCCCGACTTCAGGTTCGCTGCCTTCTTCAGGAAATAGCTCACCGGCGGCGTCTTCATGACGAAGGTGAACGACTTGTCCTGGTAGTAGGTGATGACGACCGGAACCGGCGATCCCTTTTCCATTTCCTGGGTCTGCGCGTTGAACGCCTTGCAGAACTCCATGATGTTGATGCCACGCTGACCAAGCGCCGGGCCGATCGGGGGCGACGGCGTAGCCGAACCCGCGGAGACCTGAAGCTTGAGCTGGCCTGCAATTTTCTTAGCCATCTCTTTTTCTGCCTTTGTCTATGCCGGCCCCACTATCTGGGAAATCCGGCGGTTGCAGTCTGGTGGTGCGGTTCACGTGGCCGGCTAAAGCCGCGTTCGCCTCCCACCGTTCTCAGCCGCGCGTTTCCGCGCCGCCTCCCTGATCGCCGAACCGGCGTCGCCGGTCCAACATCGGGGATTTCGGATCAGCCCTTTTCGACCTGTCCGAATTCCAGATCGACAGGCACGGCGCGCCCGAAGATCGAAACTTCCACCTTGAGCCGCGCCCGCTCCTCGTCCACTTCCTGAACGAAGCCGTTGAACGACGCGAAGGGACCATCGGAGACGCGGATCGCCTCGCCGATCTCGAAAGTGACCGAAGGCTTCGGCCGCTCGACGCCTTCCTGCACCTGGTTCAGGATGCGCTGCGCTTCCGCCTCGGTGATCGGCACCGGCTTGGAGTCGCCGAGAAAGCCGGTGACCTTCGGCGTGTTCTTCACCAGCGAGAACACGGCGTCGGTCAGGTTGGCCTTCAGGAGCACGTAGCCCGGGAAGAACTTGCGCTCGGCATCGACCTTGCGGCCACGGCGAACCTCGACGACCTTCTCGGTCGGCACCACGATCTGCTCGATATCGGCGGACAGGCCCTTCTGCTTGGCCTTGTTCTCGATGTCCTCGGCGACCTTCTTTTCAAAGTTCGAATAAGCGTGGACGATGTACCAGCGCGCAGCCATTTTTTTAGACTTCTCCGTAGTCGCCGGACTTAGCGTCCAATGCCCAGAATCTGTTCGATCGCGAAGCCCATCAACTGATCGGCACTAAAGAAAAAGATCATCGCAATCACAGCGAAGGCCAGAACCATCACCGTCGAGATCATCGTTTCGCGGCGCGACGGCCAAGTCACCTTGGCGGTCTCCGAGCGAACCTGCTGGAGAAAGACGAAAGGATTTGTGGTTTTCGAAGCCATATGCCGCTCTGTCTTCAAGACCCGTTGGCCGGGTCTCCTGGATGATCCCGCTGGCCGGGACGTGCCGCCTGAGCCCAATCTCGCGCCGAATCAGCGCAATCATTTCGCCCATGCAAATCAGACGCGTAAAGCCGGCTTCCCAGCTCCACGCGTCGCGTGTCTGTTCTGTCTACATAAAACCGATTCTTGATCCACGCAAGTGGCAAGTGTCCGCTTTATGACCAAACACCGCCTCGGAACCATCCAGTCGTTCCGTCCCGGCTATGGCGCCCTTATGCCCCAATCGGCCTAATATGGCAAGCGTGTCGCCGTTTTTCAAAGGCGGCCCACAAAAAATCGTTTCTGGTGGCCATTCGGAAATGGCACGGGCAGCAGGGCTCGAACCTACGACCTGCGGTTTTGGAGACCGCCGCTCTACCAACTGAGCTATGCCCGTATCGTGCGCGCCTCGGCGCAGCAGGGGTTTCCTAAAAGCTTCCGCGCTCTCTGTAAAGAGTGGTTTGCATGCAAACGCGCCTTCATCCCCTTTGCCAGAAATCGGGATAGGTGACGACCAGCCCATCGCCGTCGATCTCCAGTTCGCGCTTGAAGCCACTGGCGCGCGATTCATAGAGATACCGTCTGCCCTCCTCGAGGCATGTGTAGCGCTGCGGGTTGCCCACGACCGTGAGCGCCGGGAATTCGATAAAGGCGGTGATGATCTCGGCACTCTGCCCGGCGGAAAGCCGCAGGCGCCGGATCGGCAGCGTGTTGGTGAACGGCGTGACGGTGAGATCAGGGTCGAGCACACCATCGAGTTCAGGTACGGGAAAGCCGTCCCGAAGCCAGCGGCCACCGCCATCGGAGGCAAGAACCAGCGTCCGGCCAGAGCCGATCATGTCGACCGTGACACTCCTGGCGCGCCAATTCGCGTCGCATTCTATGCGATAGCGGACGGAAAAAGGGGGTTGGCCGGAGCAAATAACGACGGAGTCGGCCAGGACTTCCCCTGCCCGCTCGCGCAGTTCGAGATGCTCGATGCCGGGGCCGTCCCACTCGCGCCAGCGCACGATCTTCAAATCTTCCGACATAGTCCTGCGCTCCGAGGCGGCTGGAAGCTACTTTGTTTCCGGCGGCGTATACGGCCCGCCGGGCACGCCCCAGCCCCAGGCCGGCATCGGTTCGGTCTCGGGATCGCAGGTCTCGCCGAGATTGGAGTTCATCTTGGCCAATCGCGATCCCCATTCGATATAGCCCATGAAGGCCGAGCGGAATTCAGGATCGTCGGGCAGACCGACGGCATCGGCGGCATCGGCGAGCAGATTGATCCAGCGGCGGCGCTGCTCTTCCGTCAAATGCTTGCCCAGATGATGCATGACCATCTCGCGGTGGCCGCCAAATTTCTCGCTGTAGGTTTTTGGTCCACCAAAGACCTCGCCGATGAAGGCGGCGACATGGGCGGGGTGGTTCGGCGACATGGTCTTGAACACCGGCCCGACGACCGGGTCCTTTGCCACCTTGTCATAGAAGGTCTGTGTCAGCCGGTTCAGCGCGTCGCTGCCGCCGGCCCATTCATAGAGTGTCGGAACATCCTTGCGCATGGCGGTCACCTGTCCTCGATCGCCGCAGACGGTAGCGGAAAGACCCGACCGGCCTCAACCTGCCTCGATGGCCAGTTCAACAGATGCCTTGCTACAGTTTGGCCGGCATGTCGGCTTCGGCGTTGGCTGACGGCATGACCCGACAATTGTCCGGCCTCGGAACAGACCTGCATATGGTGGCGCCAGTCAGTTCGTCGGCAGACTGCGGCCCGGTTGCCAGCCCGAATTTCAGTATCGCCTGCTGATAGAGCTGCCGTTTGGATGAGGAGAGCTGTATGGCGGCGAACAAGCCGGGTCCGATCGCCATCTCCTCGAGATACGCCTTGACCTTGTCCCCAGGCCCAACGGAACTCACGCTGAGGCGCACGGCAGGCCCGATGAAGCGCCTGACGCCACCGGCAATCATGATCGGACAGGCCGAAGCACATTCGCCCTCGGATTCGATGGTGAGCCCGGTGTGGACACCGTCCTTGGCCAGGCAATCCGCCGAGGGATCGCAATCGACGAAATCCGTGTGGGCGACGACGACATCGAGCTTGCGTTCGCGGATCAGCCTGCCGGCGGCAAGCGCGCCCTCGACATCGCCTCCTTGCGAGTTGATGACGATCGGCAGCCGCCGGCCGGCGACGGCATCGAGTGCCTGGCGTAGTCTTTCCGGCGTCTGCGCGGTGATCGCGCCCTCCGCCGAGATCCATTCCGGACAGTCGGGATTGCAGAGCGGGTTGCTGCCGCGGACAAGCACGAAGCGCATGTCCGCCTCCTTCGGCGTCGTGGCCTCAGCCGGCGCAGCGGGAGCTGGTTTTGCCTGGGCGGTCGGGAGATTGGCCGGCATCGCCTCTTTATCAGCCGGTATCTCCCGGCAGTTCGCCGGCATCGGATTTGCCTTGCAAATGGTTCCGCCGGTGAAAAGCTCGACGGTGTCGAGGGAGGTGACGAGGTTCATGTGGAGCATATTGTCGAGAACCAGCTGATGGATTTCGCTGGCCGGCGTGTTCTTCATCGTGATGAACACGCCGGCGCCTATCCCCATCCCCTGCAAATAGGCCGAAAGCCTCTTCTCGACCGCCTTGCTCATTTCGTAGGTCTTGTAGCTGCCCGCGTTCTTGCGGCTGACGACCTTGGTGCTGATGATCTTCTTCTTGCCGTTCACGATCCGGTAGGTGGTCCGGTAAAGCAGCTTCTCGCGCTTATAGGTGGTGGTGACCTGGTGGACGCCGAGATAGGCGAAATCCCCGACAACCCGGCGGACACCGCCGGAAAACATCAGCGGGCAGGCGGAATTGCACATGGCGCCGCTGTCATAGGCCATGCCGAAATAGTCGGCGCCCTTGCCCTGGTTATCCCTGCAATTCTTCATCTCCGGCTCGCAGCCGGAAAACACCGTCGTGCCGACAGCGATGTCGAGCTTGTTCTTGCGGATCATCTGGCCAAGCGTCACCGCCGCATCGACATTGCCGCCGGGGGAATTGACAACCACCGGCAATTGCCGGCCTTTGAGCGCCTTGAGCGTGCGCTTGAGCAGCGACGGTGTGCCCGCCTCGATTGTGCCTTCGGCCGATATCCATTCCGGACAGTTGGGCTCGCATCCCGGCGCATTGCTGCGCACGACGGCGAACCGCATCGAGGGGATCTCCAGCGACTGCTCCTGGGCCCGCGCCGCCGGAGCAAGCAGTACGATGGCAATCAACAGCGCAAGACCAGCCAGCGCCTGCGACCACCATGCATGCTCATCCAAACGGCTGTCCGGAACCACTGCGGCAAAGCTCCCTCGGTGCAACCTATACTAGACAAGGTCCGAGAGCTTGCAACAGGGTTCGACTTAGCTGACACGCGGTGTAGCTGGGGTGAAAGAGCAAAAAAGCAGCCTGAGAGCCGCTTAGTCGTTTGTCGCCGAGGATGGCTATTGAGGTATTGAAACGGGTGTCTGGCCTTTGGCTTTTTTGGGAGCCAGGGCGCAGTCATGATTCGCTCCCGTGCCAGGCGCATTCTCGAAAGTGCACCGCGTTTCCGGCGGTATCCCGCAGACCTTGTCCAGGGCTTTGAACCCTACACACTTGCCGTCGGGCCCGCGATAACCAGGCCCTCCCTTGCAACCGCACCCCTTGCAGGCCGGGCGTTCGGGGCAATCGGTTCCGAACGCCGGATTTTGAAAGGCCAGCGCCATCATCAACAGAACCAGCAGGGCTATGACTTGGCGCGTTCCGGCCTCCAACGCTAAAGTTTGGGCGGCGTCTTTGCCTCGGCATCAGCCGATGACAGAGCCCGGCAATTGTCCGGTTTTGGCGCCGATTTGCAAATGGTGGGGCCTGTCAGCACGTCCACCGATTGCGGCCCGGTGATCAATCCAACCGTCAGCATCAGCTCGGGTTCAAGCTGGCGCTCGACCGATCGCTGCTCGAGCGCCGCGAACAGACCGGGATCGATCGCCATCTCTTCCAGGTAGGCTTTGACTATCCGCTTCTGCCCCATTGCGTACATGCTGAGCCGGGCCTCGGGATCGACCAGCCGCCTGACGCCGCCGGTAAGCACGAGCGCGCAGGCTGAATCGCACTCCACTCCAAAATCGCTGATCAGCCCGACATAGACGCCGTTGTCGGCCAAGCAAGCTCCCCCTACCGGATCGCAGCCCGTGATATTGGTGCGGGCGACCGCGACGTCGAGCCTCCGTTCCCGGATGAGCCGACCGACCATCAAAGCGCTGAACAGGTCGCCTCCCCGTGAGCTGATCACAACGGGCGCCGCGTTTTGCCAAGCATGGCGAGCAACTGGCTAAGCCTCTGCGGGGCCTGTGGCGTGATCGCGCCTTCGGCCGAGATCCATTCCGGGCAGTCGGGATTGCAGAGCGCGTCGCTGCCACGAACAACCACGAAGCGCATCTCCGGCGCCCCATTTCCTGGCGCTGCCCAGAACGGCTTGGGGGGCGGAGCCTTGGCAGGTTGGGTTGGTGCTGCGTTGGCAGGTTGGGTTGGTGCCACCTTGGCAGGTTGGGTTGGTGCTGCCTTGGCAGGCTGCGAAAGTGAGACTTGAGCCGGTTGAGAGGGGGCGGGCTTGGCCTCTATCGCCGCCACGTCGGCCGGCTTGGCGTTCGCAGGGATTTCCCTGCAGTTCGCCGGCGCAGGACTTCGCCGGCACATGCCTGCCCATATAAGCAGGTCGACAGTGCCCTTGCTGGTGACCAACTTCATCGTCGTCATGTCGTCGAGGGCGACCTGGCGGATGTCACCCGCGGGCGTGGCTTTCATGATGTCGAGAATACCTTGCCCCACTCCCATTTCCCTGAGATAGGCCGACAGCTTCCTCTCAACCGCCTTGCTCATCTCGTAGGTCTTGTAGGTGCCGACGTTCGTACGGCTGACGATCTTGCTGCTGACAATCTTCTTCCTGCCACGCACAATTCTGTACGTGGTACGGTAATAGACCTGTTGGCGTTGGAATGTCGTGGTGATCTGGTGGACGCCCAGATAAGCCCATCGCCCGACCAGGCGTTGGACACCTCCGGCAAACATCAGCGGACAGGCGGAATTACACATGGCACCGCCGTCGGACGCGACGCCGAAGTAGGTGGCGCCCTTGCCATCGTTGGCCCGACAATCGCCCATTCCCGGCTGACAGCCGGAGAATTTGGTGGCTCCGACGGCTACATCGAGTTTGTTCTTGCGGATTATGCGGCCGAGCTGGAGCGCGGCGTCGACATTGCCGCCGGGAGAATTGACGATGATGGGTAGGTGGCGGCGACCGAGCGTCTTCAATATCTGCCTGAGTTTGGCCGGCGTGCCGGCCTCGATGGCGCCTTCAGCGGAAATCCATTCCGGACAGTTTGGCTCGCAGCCAGCCGCGTTGCTGCGGACGACGGCAAATTGCATCTCCGGGAAACTATCGGACAGAAGGTGCTGAAGGTACCACTTGTCAGGATTCCATGTTCTTGGGTCGGAGGGGTCAGCAGCCCTCGTGGCGGAGGCAGCTATTGCCATAGCGATCACCAGCGCCAGGTGGACCAACCAACGCCGCGAGCCTGTTGTACTTTTTGAACGATGCCCCAGAACCACGGTTGGCAAATGCCCTCCACCAACGCAACTCATAATAGTTACGGCGGGAATTCGTGCAACAACTTAAACGGCAGCAATACTTGTTCAACGGAGCTTAAAAAACAAAGGGCGGTCCGAAGACCGCCCTTTTCTTCTCGATCCGGCTAGTGCCGGTCTCGATTATTCCTTGATGGTGACGACGATGCCGGCACCGACGGTGCGGCCGCCTTCACGGATGGCGAAGCGCAGCTTCTCTTCCATGGCGATCGGCACGATCAGCTCGACATCGACCGTGATGTTGTCGCCAGGCATCACCATCTCGGTGCCAGCCGGCAGCGACACGATGCCGGTCACGTCGGTCGTGCGGAAGTAGAACTGCGGACGGTAGTTGGTGAAGAACGGCGTGTGACGGCCACCTTCGTCCTTGGTCAGGATGTAGGCTTCGGCCACGAACTTCTTGTGCGGCTTCACCGTGCCCGGCTTGGCCAGAACCTGGCCGCGCTCGACACCTTCACGATCAACGCCACGCAGCAGCGCGCCGATGTTGTCGCCAGCCTGGCCCTGATCGAGCAGCTTGCGGAACATTTCCACGCCCGTGCAGGTCGTCTTGGTCGTCGGACGGATGCCGATGATCTCGAGTTCCTCGCCGACCTTGACCACGCCGCGCTCGACGCGGCCGGTGACGACCGTGCCACGGCCCGAGATCGAGAACACGTCTTCGATCGGCATCAGGAACGGCTTGTCGAGCGGACGAACCGGCGTCGGGATGTAGGCGTCGACCTGAGCCATCAGCTCGCGGATCGCGTCCTCGCCGATCGTCTTGTTCGAATCTTCAAGAGCGGCCAGCGCCGAACCCTTGACGATCGGAATGTCGTCGCCGGGGAATTCGTTCTTCGAGAGCAGCTCGCGAACCTCGAGCTCGACCAGTTCGAGCAGCTCGGCGTCGTCGACCTGGTCGACCTTGTTGAGGAACACCACGATCGACGGCACGCCGACCTGACGGGCCAGCAGGATGTGCTCGCGGGTCTGCGGCATCGGGCCGTCGGCAGCCGACACGACCAGGATCGCGCCGTCCATCTGCGCGGCGCCGGTGATCATGTTCTTCACATAGTCGGCGTGGCCGGGGCAGTCGACGTGGGCATAGTGGCGGTTGGCCGTCTCGTATTCGACGTGAGCCGTCGAGATCGTGATGCCGCGGGCCTTCTCTTCCGGCGCCGCATCGATCTGGTCGTAGCGCTTGTACTCGCCAAAATACTTCGTGATCGCCGCCGTCAGCGACGTCTTGCCATGGTCAACGTGACCAATCGTGCCGATGTTCACATGAGGCTTAGTGCGCTCGAATTTACCTTTTGCCATAGTCTCTTTCCTTGGACGGCCTTGACCTTCAGTTCAGTCGAATGCGGGGCGATTAGCGACAAAGGCCAAAAAACACAAGCGTCTTTTGGCCGGGTGCCGTCTCACTCAGTCCGAACCTGGGATCCGATTGCGGGGATGTGGCGCTGATATAGGAAGGCGATGCGTGAAATGAAATGGGTGACAGGCCGATCGCTCAAGGTCTGCGTCAAGTGCTCTTGCCCGCCAATCCTGTCTGGTTCACGGCCAGTTGATGGCCCATTGCGGCGGCCATTGAGGTCTGATCTCCTGACCCCATGCATTTCATCCCTGCCTCGATCCGCGGCCCGCTGTTCATGATCGTCTCGACCGGGTCGTACCTGGTCAACGATACGATGATGAAACTCGCAACCGCAGGGCTGCCATCCTACGAAGTGCTGTTCCTGCGCGGTGTCGCGGCAACGCTCTGGGGCTTCCCGCTGCTGTTCCTGCTCGGCTACGGCAAACAGATCCCGCTGATCTTCGACAAACGCGTGCTGCGCCGGAACCTGCTCGAGCTGGCGGCGATCCTTTGTTACGTCGTGGCGCTCGCCAACATGCAGATCGCGGATTCGACAGCGCTCGGACAAATCACGCCGCTGCTGATGCTGGTCGGCTCCTCGATGCTGTTTGGCGAGCGTATCGGCGGCCAGCGCATGGCGCTGATCGGGCTCGGCTTCATCGGTGCGCTGATGGTGGCACAACCGACCATGCAAGGCATTTCCGTTTACGCGCTGCTGGCGCTCGGCAATGCCGGGCTGTCAGCCGCGCGCGACCTTGCCGGCAGGCGTGTCCCAGCAGAAGTGCCGGGGATGATCGTGGCGATTTCCGCCGTCGTGGTGGTGCTGATCGGCGCGGGTGCGGCGCATCTGGCGTCAGAGCGCTGGGTCATGCCCGAGGCACGCCACCTGCTGCTGATGGCCGGCGCCGGGTTTTTCCTGATCTTCGGCCACTTCTTCATCTTCATGGCCTATCGCGTCGGGCCGACCAGCGCGGTCGCGCCATTCTATTACTGCTTCACCGTCTGGGCGGTCATTTCTGGCCTGCTGGTGTTCGGCCAGTTCCCCAACACGCTGGCAGTCTGCGGCATCCTGCTGGTGGTGGGCAGCGGGCTGACGATCGTGTCGCTGGATCAGCGCAAGCGCAGGCTGACCGTGGTCGCGTAGCACCGGCACCTGAGCGTCTGTTTCTGCTGTTGCCGGGGCCAGATCGATCGTCTATTCGGCGAAGAGATGATCAATCAGCCAAGGGCGTTTCCCATGACCGATTTTGACCAGAACAAGAACTCCGACGCCGAGCACAAGGCCGCCATTCGCAAGTCGCTGGTCGGCTGGGCGGTGTTCATCGCTGGAACGCTGATCTTCTTCGCCGCGGCCGACGCAGTGTTGATGCCATAGGCAAGCCCGAAGCCGGTCTTGCCTCAGCAAAAATTCCAAACTTCAGATGATCGGCCGGCGCCTAAAGCGTCCGGCGTCCGCTGAACTGGTGGTAGGCCCACAGCACAACCACCGCACCAACCACCGCGACGATCAGGCTAGAGATGTTGAGACCGGTGACGCCCACACCAAAGATCTGGCTGCAGATCACGCCGCCGACAATGGCGCCGACGATGCCGAGCACGATATCCATGAGCAGGCCCTGGCCGGTCTTGTTGACGATCTTGCTGCCCAGGAAGCCGGCAATGGCGCCGAGAATGATCCAGCTGATGATACCCATTTTTTCCTCTCCATCCCCCGCCGACCCGACATTTTCATATGATTGTCAAAACCTCAAGCCAGCTTGAAATTCCGCCCGGATGCGCCATTGTCAGAGATGGGCAGGGCTTGGTTGAGATGGAGGATCCACTATGGGACTTTTTGACAACGCCGTTCCCGGCGGCAACATCACCAAACCGCTGATGATCGCGCTCGGCGCGCTGCTGGTCGGAAAGATGCTGAGCGGCAGAAGTGCCGAACAGCCGGATCAGCCTCAAGCGCCCGCGCCGGTCGAACCCACCGCCAGTGACGGCGGCCTGCTGGGCGGACTGGGCGGCCTGCTCGACAAGCTCAAGGATGCCGGCCACGGCAATGTCGCCGATTCCTGGGTCGGCACCGGGCAGAACCAGTCGATCAACGCCAACGATCTCGGCGCCGCGCTCGGGCCGCAGGTCATCCGCGAGATCGCTCAACGGACCGGGCTGGACGAGCAGGAACTGCTCAAGCAGTTGTCCACCGCCTTGCCGGGCATCGTGGATAAGCTGACCCCGAACGGCCAGGTACCACAGCAGCACCAGGTGGCTTCGGCGTTCAACAGCTGAGGCGCCGCGCCTTGATGCCATGAAGCGCTGCGCGCACGGTCGCGCAGCGTCTAGGCTTGCCGACGGTGGGTGAGAATCTGGAGCGGGTAGCGAACCCGCATATTCAGCTTGGATGTGCTCGCACCGGCGCTGCCGCGACAGCACCAACGAGGTCGACCACATGGTAAGCGTGGGCGCCGACCCTCATTTTCGGCTGTGGCCGAACCTGCGCCCGCTCTGCAAACCGCACGACGGTGGGCGTGCCGCCGGTGAGCACGGCGTTGCGCACAGTTCCCTTACCAGGGGATCGTTAAGGGTAGGCTCTGTTGAGTATCATATTCATCGATAGCAGCTGCTAGGTCTGCGACCATCTGCATGAAAACTTCCGCCAAGTCGGTTAGATAGCCTATCGTGATACCTTCCAATACGTTGCCAGTCGCGTCGCGCCCGTTTCGATGGACGCAATGATGGCGGTTCTGAACAGAGACAAGTATCCGGTCACGCTTCACCTTATCCGACGGCAATAGATGGTGGCCAATTGCCTTGAGAATTATTGCATGAAGAAACTCAAAGCGGTGGAATTGCGTCTGCCTGAGCTGCGCTATGACCGTGGCACGAACGAATCCCGGCTCTGAGGCCTTTATCAACGATACGTTCTGCTTTTTGAGCTCAGGGTGCTTTTCAACTATCGCGGCGGCGACAATCGCATATTCGGATGCGAGCTTGATGACAGCGTCCGATAGATAGGCTTCAAGGATGGAGAAGAGTTGGACGAGCAACATTCGGTTGATACCGGCTGTTCCGGTCGTCCGGTTCCCCATTCGTAGGAGGTTGAACCACTCGCCGATTGCAGCATCGAATATCTCTCTGGGATGAGGCTCCGGTTCCAAATCACCAAGCCAATCATCGTATGAGTAGTCCGGTGGTTCGATCTCGACTTTGGTTGAGGGGTCGTCGGTAAGGTAGGCTTCCCAGCCAGTAAGATGAGCCGTAACAGTTATAGGAATTTCGGATCCACAGGTTTTACATTCGATCTCGACTTCGCTGCTGACAATGGCGTCTGAAGTTGTTTCCGCAGTTAGGTCCGCCGACGGAACTTCGTCAAGCCACCCCTCCGCTGGCATTTTGCAGCTAGGGCATTTCACTGTTACGTGGAAATCGCCTTGAGCCATTGCCCAACCTTTTCTCACATCCTCTGAGTCATCGTCGGCTCAAGAGCCTAAAGCGTTAGCGGCACTATTTGTATCCGCACTGGCTCACGGTTGAAGGCTACCCCTCGAGGAAAGTTAAGCCAATGGCTGCCTCCTATCGCGACCGCGGCAACAGGAAATAGTGCGGCCGGATCGTTGCCAATACCTCACCAATGCCCGCTTAGGCAGGTGGTGCTGAAGCGCCACGCTGCCAAGGATCGGCTGCTCATGGCATCAGAATCAACTGGCCGACCCGATCAATGCGTCGTGTCACGTCAGGAAATACGCCAAGTCACATGCACAGACGAATATCAGGCGGCGTGTCAAGCGCCGCCAAGACGCACGCCAGCGTTCAGAGTCTCATTTTGGAAGAGTGACAGGCTTCTTTTTGCGACTGAACCAAATCTTGATCCACTGGCCGACTGTCGGACGGGGCTGAAACCCACTCAGCCATTGCTCATAATCCTGAATGTCGGGCATTAGCGCCTGGGCTTTTGGCGAGGAATAGTCAGCTTCGGCAATTCTGGGTAACCGCCAAAAAATGTGGTGGCGATATTTCCCGCGAACCCTGTTTCCATACGTATTTAAATCCTCGGAGAGGAGCTTAGAGAACATGATACAGTCGTTGCAGTAGCTTTCCATGGCAAAGAGCGTCTGCTTGTACTTCTCATCCGCTCCACCCTCGACCTTAACGCCAAGATAGCGGAACAACATCTCATCGTGGCCCATCTGCGGTCCTTCATACCATTTCGTCAGCATTTCGTTCCTAGCCGCGGTGGACGTATTGAAAGCGTCAATCGCCTTGTTGAGCTCTATGGTTAGCGCCAATGTCTTCGTACCGAGGGCGAGCTTTTCGAAGGCGATTGTCTCCAAGCGTTCGATTGGAACCTTAGTGATAGGCATTGTTTGTAGATCGGCTTGAAGCAGGAAACGCGGTAGGGTTGGGTCTGCCTTGGCTTTCTCCAGAAAAGATTCGAATCGTTTTTCGGTTTCGCGGAATCGAGCCAACAACTCAATCAAGTGCTGACTTTTCAGCGACATGAAGTTATTTCCGATTGTAAAACAGAGGGCTTGTCCTTCGTTCACAGCCCTCAATATCGCCATGATTTCCCGTCGTTGATCTCGACGAAATATCGCAACTTGCGCTCCCCATGCGCCAGCGAACGATGCCGCGACACCGACAACGGCTGTACTGAAATTACCGCTGGCATTTAGGTAGTGCCAAAGGCTGGTAAGCTGGCTCATTACCCCCCCCCCTAGGATTTCAGTCTGTCGAGATGCACCTTTGTGTGCTTTTGAACCACAATACGTGGCCCAATAGGTGGTACGCTAGCGGGCCGACAATTCCCCGAACTGCTTCCCGACGTTTTTGATTTCCGACATGTTCGGTGTAAACGAGCATCTAAAGCGCCAGAACAGCGCATTTCCGGGCTTTTCTGCGCCCACGGCGCACTTTCAAAGAAACTATTTAGTTAGAAATTTCAAAGAGATATCTGGAGCGGGTAGCGGGAATCGAACCCGCATATTCAGCTTGGAAGGCTGCTGCTCTACCACTGAGCTATACCCGCGCCTTGCACTGAAGTATCGGATTCACCCGAAAAGCGCCATGCACTTTTCGGCCCGATGCTTTTTCGTTTCAGGGCTTCCGGGCCGGCAGTGGTGGAGAGGGTTGGATTCGAACCAACGTAAGCTAAGCTAACGGATTTACAGTCCGTCCCCTTTAACCACTCGGGCACCTCTCCAGTCTGCCGCCGGAGCCATGCAACGAGGCATTCGCGCCAATTCGGACCCGAGTTGTGTCTTCTCCGAAACCAGCGAAGCGCCTTATGGCGGCAAGCCCATTGGGTGTCAACCGCGCAGGAAAGGTTTTTCGATGTTGTTCGCCGGCTGCGGCGACAGGGCATATCCTTGGCGGGAGGAGACGGCTATAGAAGCCGGCCATGAGCAACAATTCCAACACCCCGAAAGACACTCACTACGCCAAGCTGCGCCGCGCCTTTCGCGACGAGAAAAGCGGCGGCGCCCCGGCGTTCCGGCCGCGCCAACCTGTTCCGCCCGGCGAAAACGCAGCCGATGGCCTGGTGCGGCTCTATGGCCTGCACACGGTGCGGGCGGCACTCGACAATCCGCGCCGTCGGATCAAAAAAATGCTGGTGACGCGCAATGCGGCCGAGCGCCTTGAGATAGCCGATCTCGCCGCCCTGCCCTTCAAGGCGGAACTGGTCGAACCGAGAGACATCGACAAGATCACCGGCTCGGACGCCGTGCATCAGGGCGTGCTGATCGAGGCGGAGCCGCTGAAGCCCAAGCGCCTCGATACGCTGGGCGATACCAAGCTGGTGCTGGTGCTCGACCAGGTCACCGATCCGCACAATGTCGGTGCCATCCTGCGCTCGGCGGTCGCCTTCGGCGCCGGCGCGCTGATCACCACCGCGCGCCACAGCCCGCAGGAATCGGGCGTGCTGGCGAAGTCCGCCTCCGGCGCGCTGGAACATATCGACCAGATCGAGGTGAAGAACCTGGCCGACGCGCTCGGGCAGTTGCACGAGGCCGGCTTTCGCACAATCGGGCTTGATTCGGACGGCCCGGCCGAACTCGAAAAGAGCTTTGCCGGAGAAAAGATCGCGCTGGTGCTGGGGGCCGAAGGCAAGGGCCTGCGTCAGAAGACGCGCGAGACGGTGACGACGCTGGCACGGCTCGACATGCCGGGCGTCATCCGTTCGCTCAACGTGTCGAACGCCGCGGCGGTGAGCCTGTACGCGGCGCAAAGGTGGTTCGCGCACCACAGATCGGCCCTGTGAGTGCCCTTGGATTTTGCTGTCCTTGGCGCGAATGGCCATGTCGACCGATGTGTATCGATCGGCCCCTCAGCACATCATGAAATCATATCAATCGCGAGTGACAACGCGTTTGAATTCATACTGCAATTCCAAGATTTCTATGAAGATGCAACCGTTTCGATCGAATCCCTCCCATCATTGACCAAGCAAGTTGCGGAGCTTCAGCGGATTGAAGGAATTTCCGAAGAATCCAAAAGCTTTCTGACAAACTTGGCCGACCTCATCCGCTACGCGGTCGAGCAAAGTCGACCTATCGAGGCACTTGCGGACTAGCCGGCAGGCTGACGCGCCAAACGGGTCCCGGCGACAGACGCCGAAACCCGTTCTTCGACGGACAAGAGTTGGCGGCTTGGGAACGTTACGCCGCCCTCTCCCGACCTATGCCGCTTTGCCTTTGACGTCCGCCACCTCGCCACCGACCTCGAAATTCGCCATCCGCTCCAGCGCCCTGACCAGCGCCGAGTGATCCTCCTTGGCGCCACCATTGGCGGCGCAGGAATTGAACAGTTGCTGCGTGGTCGACGTGTTGGGCAGCGACACACCGAGTGCCTTGGCGCCCTCCAGCGCGAGGTTGAGGTCCTTCTGGTGCAGTTCGATGCGGAAGCCCGGCGCGAAGGTGCGCTTGACCATGCGCTCGCCATGCACTTCGAGAATGCGCGAGGCCGCCAGCCCGCCCATCAGCGCCTGCCTGACCTTGGCCGGGTCGGCACCGGCTTTCGAAGCAAAAACAAGGGCTTCGGCGACGGCTTCAATGGTCAGCGCGACGACGATCTGATTGGCGACCTTGGTGGTCTGGCCGACACCGTTCGGCCCGACCAGAGTGATGTTCTTGCCCATCTTCTCGAACACGGGTTTGGCGCGCTCGAACACCTTTTCCTCGCCGCCGACCATGATGGTCAACGATGCCGCCTTCGCACCAACCTCGCCGCCCGAAACCGGCGCGTCGAGGTAGTCGCAGCCGAGCTCATTGACCTTCTTGGCGAAGGTCTTGGTCTCGATCGGCGAGATCGAGCTCATGTCGATGACCAGCTTGCCCTTGGTCAGGCCGGAGGCAACTCCGTCGTCGCCGAACAGGACGTCGGCCACCTGTGGGGTGTCGGGCACCATGGTGATGATGATGTCGACGGCCTTGGCCACCGCGGCATGGCCAGCGACTGTTTTCAGGCCCTTGGCGATGAGATCGGCGGGTGGCTTGGAGCGGTGATCGCTGGCGATCACCTGATAGCCCGCATCCAGCAGATGCCCCGCCATCGGCGCGCCCATGATGCCGAGGCCGATGAAGCCTATGGTTTCCATTGTTTCTCTCCAAATGACTGTGTGAAACGCCCCCTCATCCGGCCCTTCGGGCCACCTTCTCCCCGAGGGGAGAAGAGGTCGCCGACGCTGGTGCCTGTCCCTTCTCCCCACCGGGGAGAAGGTGGCCGCGCAGCGGCCGGATGAGGGGCCTAAGGTGCTACGCCGCCGCGCTGCCCTGCCCGCTCAATTCCCGGAACCAGCCCAGCCCGGCCTCCGTCCCTGCCTTGGGCTTGTATTCCGCGCCGATCCAACCGGAATAGCCGATGCGGTCGATGTGGTCGTAGAGGAAGGGATAGTTGATCTCGCCCGTTCCCGGCTCGTGACGGCCGGGATTGTCCGCAAGCTGGATATGCGCGATGCGGCCGAGGTTTGCCTCGATTTTACGGGCGAGATCCCCCTCCATGATCTGCATGTGATAGATGTCGTATTGCAGGAACAGGTTTTTTGAGCCGACGCGGTCGATGATCGCCAGCGCCTGATCCGAGTAGTTGAGGAAGAAGCCCGGAATGTCGCGGGTGTTGATCGGCTCGATCAGCAGCTTGATGCCGGCCTGCTCCAGGTTTTCCGCCGCGAAGGCGAGGTTTTCGGCAAACACATCCTCAAGCACCTTGCGGTCGGCGCCGGCGGGCGCGATGCCGGCCAGGCAATTGACCTGCGGGCAGCCGAGCGCCTGCGCGTAGGTGATCGCCTTGGCGATACCCTGCCGAAACTCCGGCACACGATCCGGCAGCACGGCAATGCCGCGCTCGCCCTTGCCCCAGTCACCGGCCGGCAGATTGAACAGCACCTGCGTCAGGCCGTTCTTCTTCAGCCTCGCGGCCACTACCTCGGGCGCGTGGTCATAAGGGCCGATATATTCGACGCCCTTGAAGCCGGCGCGGGCAGCTGCGTCGAAGCGGTCGAGGAAATCATGCTCGCCAAAGAGCATCGACAGATTGGCTGAAAAACGCGGCATTCTTTTTCTCCTAATCGAGCATCACGATCGCGGTCGGCGCATCCTCATGGCTTTCGGCAAGGTCCTCGAATTCGGTGATCTTGTCGATCTCGGTACCCATCGAGATGTTGGTGATGCGCTCCAGGATGAATTCGAGCACGACCGGAACGCGATGTTCCTTCATCAGCCGTTGCGCCTGCTTGAAGGCGCCGGCGAACTCCTCCGGCTTGCGCACCCGGACCGCCTTGCAGCCCATCGCCTCGGCAACGGCGACATGGTCGACGCCATAGCCGGCCTCGGGATCGTCTGATCGGTTGATGTTTTCGAAGGCAAGGCTCACCTCATAATCCATCGAGAAGCCGCGTTGCGCCTGGCGGATCAGGCCGAGATAGGCGTTGTTCACGACGATGTGGATGTAAGGCAGCTTGTGCTGCGCGCCGACGGCCAGTTCCTCAATCATGAACTGGAAATCATAGTCGCCCGACAACGCCACGATGGTGCGGTCCGGATCGGCGGCGCGCACGCCGAGCGCCGCCGGCAAGGTCCAGCCGAGCGGGCCGGCCTGGCCGCAATTGATCCAGTTGCGCGGCTTATAGACATGCAGGAACTGTGCTCCGGCGATCTGCGACAGGCCGATCGTGGTGACATAGGTGACGTCGCGGCCGAACGCCTTGTTCATTTCCTCATAGACGCGCTGCGGCTTCAGCGGCACCTGGTCGAAATGCGTCTTGCGCTTCATCGTCTTCTTGCGGCCCTGGCATTCCTTCGCCCAGCCCGACCAGTCGCGCAGCTTTCCGGCCGTCTTCCACTCGGTGGCGACGTCGAGCAGTATCTTGAGCGCCGCACCCGCATCCGAAACGACGCCGAGATCCGGCGCGAAGACCCGGCCGATCTGCGTCGGCTCGATGTCGACATGGATGAACTTTTTACCCTTGGTGTAGACGTCGACCGAGCCGGTGTGGCGGTTGGCCCAGCGGTTGCCGATGCCGAAGACGAAGTCGGCCTCGAGCATCGTCGCATTGCCATAGCGGTGCGAGGTCTGCAGCCCGCACATGCCGGCCATCAGCCGGTGATCGTCAGGGATCGCGCCCCAGCCCATCAGCGTCGGGATGACCGGCACGCCTGATATCTCCGCGAACTCGATCAGCAGGTCCGATGCATCGGCATTGATGATGCCGCCGCCGGCGACGATCAGCGGCCTTTCCGCCGCATTGAGCATTGTCAGCGCCTTTTCGGCCTGAGCGCGGGTCATGGCCGGTTTGAATGGCGCCAGCGGCTCATAGGCATCGATATCGAACTCGATCTCGGCCAGTTGCACGTCGACCGGCAAGTCGATCAGCACGGGTCCCGGCCGCGAAGAGCGCATCAGATGAAATGCCTTCTGCAGCGCCATCGGCACGAGATAAGGCTCCATGACGGTGACCGCCCATTTGGCGACCGGTGCGGCGATGGCGGCGATGTCGACGGCCTGGAAATCCTCCTTGTTCAGCCGTGCACGCGGCGCCTGGCCGGTGATGCACAGGATCGGAATGGAATCGGCCGCCGCCGAATACAGCCCGGTGATCATGTCGGTGCCGGCCGGCCCGGACGTGCCGATGCACAGGCCGATATTGCCTGATTTGGCGCGGGTATAGCCTTCGGCCATGTGCGAGGCACCCTCGACGTGGCGGGCCAGCACATGGCGGATCGTGCCCCTCGCCTTCAGCGCCGAATAGAGCGGATTGATCGCCGCGCCCGGCACGCCGAAGGCGCAGGAAATGCCTTCCTTTTCGAGAACGAGAACCGCCGCATCGACAGCGCGCATCCTGGCCATTTTTCCGCCCTCCACAGGGTTTGTCATTGTTGGATAGCTGAGGATGTCAGCAAGCCGGCTATTTTTCAATTTTTTCAGAATATTTTTTCATTTCTAGAAAACGACGCCTGAGCTCTGATTTTATTGGGTTTTCTGTTTTCCAAGAATTTGCCTCTCCATTCGAGTGAAAAACTTTTTCATTGCTTGTTCAGCGAAATCGGCAAGAATGGCATCCATGGAAACCGTCGAAAAACGCCAGCGTGGCCGGCCCCGCGCCTTCAACGGGCCATCCGAGGCCAATTCGGTGCAGTCGCTCGACCGGGCGTTGCGCATCCTGGCCATTGTCGCGGAGGGCAGCGGCCTGTCGCTGAGCGAGATTGCAGCGCAGAGCGGCCTTGCCGCCTCCACCGCCTACCGCATGCTGACGACGCTGCAAAACCACGGCATGGTCGAATTCGACACATCAGACCAGTTGTGGTCGATCGGCGTCGAGACCTATCGTATGGGCGCGGCGTTCCTGCGCCGGCGCAAGCTTGTCGACCGCGCCCGCATCGTCATGCAGGAGCTGATGGAAAGAACCGGCGAGACCGCCAATCTCGGCGTCGCCGAGGATGACTGCGTGGTGTTTGTCAGCCAGGTCGAGACGCACCAGGCGATCCGCGCCTTCTTCCGGCCGGGCACGCGCAGCCCTTTCCATGCTTCGGGCATCGGCAAGGCGGTGCTGGCGCATCTCGAACCGGAGCGCGTCGGCACCATTCTGCGCAAGGCCGGCCTGCAGCGCTTCACCGACAAGACGCTGTCCGAGATCCCTGCCCTTGCCCACGATCTGGCTGTCATCAAGCAGCGCGGCTGGTCGGTCGATGACGAGGAGCGGCACCCCGGCATGCGCTGCGTGGCCGCCGCCATCTTCAACGAATTCGGCGAGCCGATCGGCGGCGTTTCGGTGTCGGGGCCGACGGTGCGGGTCACGCCGGAGCGGCTGGCCGAGATCGGGCCGATGGTGCGCAGTGCCGCGGCCGAGGTGACCAGGATGATCGGCGGCGTGCAAGCCGGATGATCAGCCTGCCCCGGGCAGCGCGCTCTTCGTAGCGATATCGAAGAAATCGAGCAGGATAGCCAGGCCGACGCCACAGGCGGTGAAGATGAGGCCGGCGATGAAGATGCGGTTGGCGCGTTCGTAGACGCGCCGCTGCAGGGATTTTATGTCGAGCAGCAGTGACAGCGCCCGCATCTGCAAGGCGATGCCGGCCAGGATCGGCAGGACGGCGACAAGATGGTAGCTCTGCCACGGGATCGGGTTGGCGGCCCAATGGGTGATGAAGCCCAACGAAAACGCCAGCAGGATGCCGACAGTGGTGACGGTGCCGTTGCGGAAAACCGTCTCGATCAGGTCTTCCCTGGGATCCTGCTCGTCCAAGCCACCCTCCCTCAGCCGGCCATCGGGATAGACTAGAGCAATTCCAGGAAAAGTGTGAACGGTTTTCCCGGGAAAAGCGCATAGCGCTTTCCCTTGGGAATTGCGTCAAAACAAGGACTTAGAGCGGATCGCCGTTTCCGTGAAACGGTGAACAGCTCTAGACGCTGCGAAAATCGCTGTATAGCGCCCGCTAGATGGGGTCTCGCCGTCTTGCAGTGGCGTTCGAATGCATGCGAAAGGGCGCGGATGCGGAAAACGGTTCAGCTTTTGCTTGTCGCTTCGCTTTGCGGATGCGTGGCGACGACACCTCAACCCGATGCCGGGGACCAACGCGTCAATCCCATTCCGTTCTCGCTCGCGCTGGAGGAGATCGTCACGAGCGGTATCCGCCAGCACCTGCCGGATCCGGCGTCCGCCAGGTTCGGGACGGTTCTCGCCGGCGAGCGAACGCCGAGCGGCCGCCGGGAAATCGTGGTCTGCGGCACCGTCAGCGCCAAGACCTCATCAGGGGTGTATGGCGGTGACAAGGCGTTTGTTGCTAAGGTCTACCCGGATGCCGGAAGCAGCTTCGAACTCGTCGCGATGAGCGACACTTCGGAAACGAGGCATATCGTCGGCAGCACCTGCAGCGCCGCCG
The DNA here is from genome assembly GCF_024746835.1 of Mesorhizobium sp. AR02. Taxonomy (NCBI): domain Bacteria; kingdom Pseudomonadati; phylum Pseudomonadota; class Alphaproteobacteria; order Hyphomicrobiales; family Phyllobacteriaceae; genus Mesorhizobium; species Mesorhizobium sp. AR02. Next base: position 6,836,611 of record NZ_CP080531.1, read on the forward strand.
GATTGCCGATCGCCGATCCCAGCCCGAAGACGCAACTGTAAGTCTCTGTGAAAAAAAGCAAAAAGGGGCCCGCGTGAGCCCCTTTTTCTGTTGCTGAAACAATCCTCCTCCCCTCTCAGAGCCGGCAGTAGTGGCTGTAGCCGTCGCGACCGATGTAGGTGTCGGAGTCCGGATCGTAGCTCGAGTAGCGATCGAGGCAGCGGCGGACGTGCCAGGAACCGCCGTCTTCGTCGACATAGACGGTGCGCGGCGGCTGCTGGGCGAGCAGGCTGCCAAGGACAAACCCGCCGACGCCGGCGGCGATGCCGATGCCGAGGTCGTGGTGATGCGAATGGGCCGCCGAAGGCTGAACGGTGCCGACAAGCGTGGTGGCGGCGACGGTGGTGGCGATGAGGCCGGAAACGAGTGTGCGCTTGAACATGATGATCTCCTTGCTTCGTTGACCGAGGCGATCCATCCGCCTCTTGATCATCTGTCGTCGCGGTACCGAAAAAGGTTCGAAGCTTTTTGATCTTTTTTTGCGGAGATGCGGTCGTTCCTGCCTGTGGGCCACGGGGAATGCAAAAAGGGCGGCCGAGGCCGCCCTTCGAACACGGCAGGCCTTGGCATCAAAAGATGATAACCACCCCGTCATGGTGGTGATGATGGTGATGGTGGTGGTGATGCCACCAGTAGTCGCCATAGTCGTCGTCGTAGTGATGATGGTGATGATGCATTCCGTAAGCTGACGACGTCTGAACCGTGGCAGCTAGCGCGCCTGTGGCAACGAAAATGGCGACGAGAGCGGAAGTAAGCGTGCGCTTGAACATGATAATCTCCTGGATCCTTGACCGAGACGACCATTCGCCTCTGGAGATCAGTCGGCGCGGCATGTCGAAAGGTTCGAAAGGTCGAGGAGTTTTTTCTGCGGCACGGGAGGACGGATGAGTAGTGAGTAGTGAGTAGTGAGTAGTGAATGGCGGATCACAGGGGCCCGGCCAACCACCCACTACTGACTACTACTCACTTACCCGTTCACCCCATGCCCGTGACATGCCGAAGCCAGAAGGCCAGCGCGATGAAGCCGATGATCGTGGTCACGCCGGTCCAGTCGACATTGGCCTTCTTCACATCGCTGATGAGCTTCACCAGCAGCATCCAGGCGAAGACCACGAGGGGGAGAATGATGACAAGCCTGATCATGCGACACTCCAGTCCGAAGCGATTGCACCTGGCTGTTATGTAGGAAGCGCGCTCGCGGATTTCAGCATGGGCCGGCGGCGGCGTCATCCACCGCTGGGGTAACCGAAAACGGAGTTTTGTCTTTACTGGCGCACGAAATATGCTACCGGAGCGCCGTGCCCTTGTAGCTCAGCTGGTAGAGCAGCGGTTTTGTAAACCGAAGGTCGGCGGTTCGATCCCGTCCGGGGGCACCAGTTCTGACCAACAATCTGTCAAGAGCCTTAAGCCCTTCCGAGCGCGACCATGAGCGCCGATATCCCCTATGAAGCGCTCGCGATCTGGGTAGATACGTTCGTCCTGATGAACGTATTCCTCACCCTGACTGACCTATAGACATAAGCAGCCCAGATGCCGGTCCCCACAAACGAGGCTATGGGTGCCACCAGCGCATCGCCTGCGAGCACTTGGTTCACCGGAACGTCCAGAATTGACGCAATCCAGATCGTGTCCAGGATGAACACGACCGGAATCGCAAACCACTGGCACAGAAACAATTGCGGGAAGCGGCGGCTTCGCCGCAGCATCGCAACGAGCACAACCAGCTGAAGCGCCAGAAATGCCAGATTGAGGATAAGCTCGCCATACACCGCCAGAGGCCCATTTGAGACGGTCATGAGCTGCTGGTAGCCTTCAACGGAATTGGCCAGGTCGGCGAGTGTGCGCAGCGGCGACAATGTCTGACCGATCGCCAGCAACAGCAGCCAGCCGCCGAAGCCGACAAGAGCCTCGGGTTTCTGTGACGGCTTCGCGGCCGATCGAACAGCAAAGAAAACAGGCACGCCGATCACCAGCAGCAAGATCGCCCAATGCCAGATGGAAAACGATCCCATCTACCCCTCCCCCTTTTTTATGCCCTTCCAAGTTGTATCAGATTTCAAATTCAACTCAAGAGGTGAGACTCGCATGAAACGACGTCTCATGCCGAAGTGGCGATTTCTCCTGCCTGCTCCTGACTCCTTCACACTCCGATAGCCGCCACGAGACGTCCTAGTTCGGACATTTCTCGAAAAAAACTGATCGTTGGATTTCCGGCAGGCCTTCGAACCGGACCCGAACCACCTCGATTCTTGCTCCAACCTTCTGAAAGACGAGATGCATATCGTCGTAGTCGTGTTGGGATGCTGTTTTGCCATCTGATCGGGTGACCGTCACGGGGTGGAGGCCTATCCCGATTTCGTCGCTGGCAACGAGTGCCGATTCAGTGACTTGATCGACAGTGGTAACCAATACACCGCCGTGCTTGTCGAGGATGGTCGCCGTCGCCTCTCCGCCAGACGGTGCTGCGAAAGTAACTCTATCCATCGTCGGCTGAGAAGATTCCCTGCTGCAATCCGACGACCACGCTCCCATGAGGCCAAATTGCTTCATAGGCCCCTCAATGTCGCCGCCAAATGCTGGAGCGGAAACCATACCGGATGCCAAGAGAACCCCGAAAAAGCTGCGCATTGCCCCTCCTACACGCTATCCCCATGCCGCATGCGTAAGCTGGGCACTGAACTTAGGCGCCTCTATGACCCGACTCTGGAGTGATTTTCACACAGGTTGCGCCAAAGACATCTGTCAACCGCCCAGCCGATCCGGCCCATCGCCTTGCCGCAATCCCGTCACACCCCGATCGCCGCCACCAGCATCCGGTTCTGCCTGCGTATCGCCGCGCGCAGCTCCGGGATCCTCGCCTCGTCGCGCTTCACGAATTCGATGAACATCATGTTCATGTTGTTGAAGATCAGTTCGCCCAGCGCCGTCCCGTCGATGTCCTGGCGCACCAGGCCAATCTCCTGCAGCCGGGCGATCAGCGCGCGGATCTGTTCGGTGAGTGAGCGGTCGAGCGCGGTGTAGGCCTGGCCGAACGGGCTGTCGGGCAATTGCGTCGAGATCGCCATCGCCTGCCGCCACATCTCCTTGCTGAGATAGTGCAGCGAGTGCTCGATATAGATGCCGATCAGCGTGTCCAGCGCATCGCCGACATTGGCCGGCGGCCTGGCGACGACGCCTCGCCCGGCATTGAGCACCTCGTTGACCTCCAGCGAGACGATGGCGCCGAGGATGTCGCCCTTGTTCTCATAATAATTGTAGATGGTGCCGATCGACACTTCCGCCTGCGCGGCGATCGCCTCGATCTTGGCGCCCTCATAGCCGGCCTCGCGGAAAAGCGCTGCCGCCGCCTCGATGATGCGCCTGTGCCGGTCCGCCTTTTGCCTTGCCCGCAATCCGCTCATAGCAGCCTCTTGCCATAAAAACAGAATTGACTCAATTTTAGAATTGGTTCAACTTTTTGCAAGAAGCCACAAAGGCAAGGGAGAACACTCGATGTCCGTCAAATCCGCATCCGGGAATCCGCTTTCCACCCTGAAGCGCCATCTGCACGCCGCTTGCGCCGCCACGGCACTGCTGCTTGGCGCCGGCAGCCTCGCCGAGGCCGCCGATCTCAATGCGCTGATCTGGTGCGACCATTCCGATCCGGCGCTGCTGCAGCCCTTCGAGGAGGCCAACAACGTCAAGGTCAATGTCAAGGAGTTCGAGGGCACCGGCGCTGGGCTGGCCATCGTCGAGCAATCACAGCCCGGCGACTGGGACGTGATGGTGATCGACAGCATCGACGTGCCACGCGGCGTCGAAAAGGGTCTGTTCCAGCCGCTGCCGGAAGACAAGCTGCCCTTCTCCGACCTCTTCCCGCAAGTGAAGATGGACGGCTCCACCATTGTCGGCGGCAAGCGCTACGGCATCACCGAAAAGTTCGGCTACAACACGATCGGCTTCAACAAGACCAAGGTCGATCCGGCCGACATGCAATCCTTGGCGTCGCTGACCAGCGACAAGTACAAGGGCAAGGTCGCCATCTACGACTATTACCTGCCGGTCATCGGCATGGCGGCGCTCGCCATCGGCAAGAAGACGGCGGATCTGACAGAAGCCGACCTGCCCGCCCTCAAGGACGAGCTGCTCAAGATGAAGGCCAACGCCAAGCTGGTCGGCGAGGTGACCGCCAGTCAGACGGCGCTAGCGACCGGCGAGGTCGACATTCTGGTCGGCGGCGGCGAATGGGTGACGGCGGGGCTGGCCAAGGAAAACCCTGCCCTCGACTTCTCCATTCCCAAGGAAGGCGCGGTGCTGTGGTCGCAGTCGCTGGCCATGTTCAAGGATTCCAAGAACAAGGATCTGGCGCTGAAATTCATCCAGTACATTATGAGCCCGGAAGGCCAGGCGCGGCTTGCGACCTCCTCCTGCTATTGGGGCATGCCGGCGAACACCAAGGCCGCACTGACCGACGATCAGAAGAAGGTCCTGCGTTTCGACGAGCAGCCGGGCTTCCTGGCCCGCGCCCAGGCCTATCCGGCGCCGAATGCCGATCTCGACAAGAAGATGCAGGACATGTGGACCGAAATGCTGCAGGCGAAGTGATCGGTAGCCGCTCGTGAGCTCAACCAGGAACAGCAGGGCGGGCCGTGCCCTGCCCTGGGCGCTGGTCACGCCGGCGCTCGGCTGGACGCTGCTGTTCTTCGTGCTACCGTTCATCGCCATGGGGTTTTCGAGCCTCACAGCGCATGAGGGCGGCGGCTTCACGCTGACCAATTACAGCCAGTTCTTCACCAACCCCTCCTACTGGCAGGCGATGGTGAACTCGTTGGAAGTCACGGCAACCGTCACCGTGGTCTCGGTGCTGCTTGCCTATCCCTTTGCCTGGATCCTCGCCGAACAGGTGCCGGAACGCTGGCAGCGGCTGGCGCTGATGCTAGCCGTGCTGCCGTTCTGGACGTCCTATGTCGTGCGCTCTTACTCCTGGCTGCTGGTGCTGGCGCAGAACGGCGTCATCAACCGCGCGCTGACCGGTTCCGGCCTGATCGCCGAGCCGCTGCAGCTCGCCAATACACGCTTCGCCACGGTCACCGGCTTCGTGCATTTCTTCGTCATGCTGCTGACGCTGACCATCTTCGCCAACCTCAAGCAGCTCAGCCCGAGCTACCGCAAGGCGGCCGCCGATCTCGGCGCCGGGCCGGTGCGCACCTTCCTGCATGTCGTTCTGCCGCTGACCCTGCCCGGCATCATGGTCGGCGCCTTCCTGACCTTCGTGCTGTGCATCGGCGACTACATCACGCCGCAGATCCTTGGCGGCAACAACGAGCTTCTGATGCCGCAGCTGGTGATGATGCAGATCGGCCGGCGCGGCGATTTTCCGCTGGCCTCGGCGCTGTCGATCATCCTGATGGCGGTGGTCACGGTCGCCTACCTCGCCTGCGCGCGCTGGCTGAAGATCGAGCGGGCCTGAGATGCGCCAGTTGGTCCGTGTCGCTTCCTGGGTCTATGCGCTTGCCGTCTACGGCTTCATCTTCCTGCCGGTGGTGGTGCTGGTGCTGTTTTCGCTCCAGGCGACCTCCTTCCCCATTCCGCCCTTCACCGGCCCTTCGCTGCGTTGGTACGATGCTGTACTCTCGGATGTCAGGCTGACTTCGGCGTTGGTCAATTCGCTGTTGGTGGCGTCAATCTCCTCAGCCACCGCCGTCACGCTCGGCTTCCTCTCCGCTTGGGGCTTTGCGCGCTTCGTGCTGCCGGGCTCGGGCCTGCTGCGTGGGCTGATCACATTACCCCTGACGGTCAGCTATCTCATCATCGGCATGGGGCTGCTGGTGCTGTTCAACTGGGCCGGCGTGCCGAAATCGCTGCTTGCCGCCGGCATCGGCCACGTTGTGATCAACCTGCCGCTGTGCTTCGCCATCATCTACAGCCAGATGGGCGACCACCAGATCAACATCGAGCGCGCCGCGCGCGATCTCGGCGCACCGGAATGGAAGGTGCTGCTCTTGATCACCGTGCCGGTCATGGCACCCGCCATCTTCGCTGGCTTCTTCCTGTCGATGACCTTCTCCTGGGACGAATTCGTGATCTCCTTCCTGCTGACCCGCTTCGACACCACGCTGCCGGTGGAAATCTGGAACCTGCTGCGCTCCGGCCTCAACCCCAAGACCAACGCGGTCGGCTCGCTGGTCTTCGCCGTCTCCATCGTGCTGGTCGTGCTGTTCGAACTGACATTGCTGCGCAGGAGAAAACCATGACCGCGCCTCTGGTCGATATCCGCGCTGTCTCGCACCGTTTCGGACAGCTGGCGGTGCTGAAGAACGTCTCGCTGCGGATCGAGCCGGGCAGCTACACGATCCTGCTCGGGCCGTCGGGGTCCGGCAAGACGACGCTGCTGTCCATTCTCGGCGGCTTCGTCACCCCAAGCGAAGGCAAGGTGTTCATCCGCGGCGAGGACTGCACCGCGGTGCCGCCGGCGAAGCGCCCGACGACGACCGTGTTCCAGGACTATGCGCTGTTTCCGCATATGAGCGTCGGCGGCAATGTCGGCTTTGGGCTCCGCATGCAAGGCGTCGATGGCGCGACACGCGCCGCCCGGGCGCGCGAGGCGCTAGCGCTGGTCGGGCTGGCTGCCGCCTTCGACAAAAAGCCGCACCAGCTTTCCGGCGGCCAGCGGCAGCGCGTGGCGCTGGCGCGTGCACTGGTGATCGAGCCGGCGGTGCTTTTGCTGGACGAGCCGCTCGGCGCGCTCGACCTCAAATTGCGCCGGCAGATGCAGGACAAGCTGAAGGCGATCCAGAAGCGCGTCGGCACCGCCTTCATCCATGTCACCCACGACCAGGAAGAAGCGATGGCGCTGGCCGACCATTGCGTGGTGATGAATGACGGCCGCATCGAGGACGAAGGACCGCCCGAACGCGTCTATGCCAGGCCGGCGACGCGCTTTTCGGCGACCTTCATGGGCGAAAGCACCATCCTTGCCGGCAAGGTCACGCAGGCCAAGGACAGGACAAGCACCGTCTCGACGCCGGCCGGAGCGGTTTTTGTGCCCAGCGCATTGCCGGTGGGCTCGGCTGTTGCACTGGCCATACGGCCGGAGCACCTCCTCCTCGGCGGGGTCGCCGGCACCGCAAGTCTCGGCATGGCAAAAGTGAGCGACGTCGTCTTCCAGGGCAGTTTCAAGCGCGTGCTTGCCGTCTCCGTCGAAGACGCCTCGCTGCAGTTCATCGCCAAGCTGCCCGCGTCAGCCACCGTCCAGCCCGGCGACACGGTTGCCGTTTCGTGCGATACCGACCAGATCATCGTTTTGACGGACTGAAATGGCACCCCTTCCGGTCATCGGCGCACCAGACTGGTACGAGACCATCCGCATGGCCGACGGCGTCACGCTGATCCATGAACCATGGATCAAACCCTTCTTCCGCTGCAACATCTGGCATGTGCGCGGCCGCGACCGTGATCTCCTGTTCGACACCGGTCTCGGCCATTTCAGCCTGCGCGCGCATGTGCCGCTGGTCACGGAACGCAAGCTGACCTGCGTCGCCAGCCACACGCATTTCGACCATATTGGCTGCCACCACGAATTTCCCGACCGCTGCGTGCACCGTGCCGAAGCAAAAATCCTCGCCGATCCGCGCAACGAATGGACGGTGGCCGACCGCTATGCGACCGACGATATGTTCGATCGATTGCCGCAAGGCTGGGAGTCGTCTCGCTACCGGATCCTGCCCGCTCCAGCCGACCGCCTGCTCGAACATGGCGAGGTCGTCGATCTCGGCGACCGCGCCTTCGAGGTGATCCACACACCCGGCCATTCACCTGGCGGCATCGCGCTCTACGAGGAGAAGACCGGCATCCTGCTGTCCGGCGACATCATCTATGACGGCCCGCTGATCGACGATGTCTACCATTCGGACATGTCGGACTATGTCGAGACGCTGCTCGCCATGCGCGACCTCGACGTCTCGATCGTACATGGCGGCCATTTCCCAAGCTTCGGCAAGGTGCGCTACCGCCAGCTGATCGACGAGTATCTGGCGCAGAAACGCCAGGCCGGCTGCCACCTGAGCCAGCGCCCCTGAGAAACAGCTACGGCATCAATTCAAAATGCCGCGGAAATGCCTGATGCAGCAAGAGCAGCATGGTCTTGCGCAGCACATTGGTGTCACGGCTCGAAGGGTTGAGATGATCCCAGTACCAGGCGCCGTGAACAAGATAATTCAGGCTCTCTGACAAGGTGTTGATGTCGACGCCGGTATAGCCGCCGCTGCGCGAAATCTCGATCAGCAGCTCGCGCGCTTCGGCGGTGTAGGCGAGATCGCTTGGCAGGCCGATCTCATTGTAGATCTGCATGCTCTTGCGGTCGCTGGAGAACACAACAAAGACCGAAACCCAGTTCGGATGCTGCCGGGCGAAGCGCTGCGCGCAATTGACGGCGCCCAGCAGCCTTTCGACCGGCGACAGGCCAGGCGCCCGCACCAGGGTGATCCACAACGCGTCATACTGATCGCTGAGATATTGCAGCACGGCCCGGAACAGGTTCTCCTTGCTGCGAAAATGAAAGACGACCAGCGCGTTGGACGAGCCGACATGTTCGGCGATGCGCTGCATGGTGAGGCTCGCCAGGCCCTCCTCGGCGATGAGCTCGATGGTGGCGTCGATGATACGCTGGACGCTCGCTTCGCCCCGCTCGCGCCGCCGGTCCCTGGGCGGCGCGGCATCGTTTGCCGACTCCCTGCCCTTCGGCGCGGCCTTGCGTTTCTCCGGCTTTGCGGTTGGCTTGCGTTGCGCCATTTTCGTCAGGCCTTTCGGACCCGCGGCGGAAACATCCCGCCGCATAGATTGCCTTGCCATATGGCACGCCGGCTCATCCCGGAAATCACTCAGAGCGACGGGCGTGTCTCAGCATTTCCATACCATTGGCCCTGAGCCGTTTCATAGGCCAGCCCGGCCCGGAAGACATCGGCATCGCTGTAGGTGCGGCCGACGATCTGGATGCCTGTCGGTACGCCATTGGCGGCGCGGCCCGACGGTATGGTCAGAGCCGGGCAACGGCTCAGCATGTTGAACGGCGTCGTCATCACCCAGCCCAGCGAGGGGTTGACCTCTCTGCCGTTGATCTCGACCGTGTCCCTGGTCTGATCGAATTCCGCCGGCACCGCGGGCAACGCGTTTGTCGGGCAAATCAGCACATCGTAGGTCTCCAGCAGCGGGCCGAGCGTCTGGTACATCCTGGCCGCCACATCGAGCGTCGCGACAAAGTCGGTGGCCTTCGACTTCTGCCCATCCTCGGCGAACTGCCTGGCATAGCTGGTCATGTCGCTGGCGTGTTCCGCAAGCAGTTGCGACAGCGAGGCACCGAAAAGGTGCTCGAGATAGGCCATTCCGGCCTTGAGTACCCCGTCATCCCAGCCAAGATCGACTTCCTCGACCGTGGCGCCGAGTGAGCGGAACACATCGCAGGCGGCAAGCGTGTTCTTGCGCACGTCGGGGTCGACTTCGAAGGAACCGAGATCCATGGAAAAGGCTATTCTCCAGCCTTTGATTGGTTTGTAGTCGAGTGGCAGGCGCAGTTTGGGACGCAGCGTGGCGATGTCGAGCGGGCTCGGTCCGGCCATGACATTCTGCAGCAGGATCGCATCCCGCACATTCCGCGCCAGCGGCCCGGTGTGGCAATAGAAGTCGAGGTTGAAGGGCGGCTCGTCGGGATTGCGGCCGTAAGGCGGCTTGAAGCCGACCAGACCGCAGGCCGAGGCGGGAATGCGGATCGATCCGGCGATGTCCGAACCGGTGGCGATCGACGATGTGCCGGAAGCCAACGTAGCGGCAGCACCACCTGACGAACCGCCCGGAGTGAAATCCGGATTCCAGGGATTGCGGGTGACGCCCCACCGCTTCGACCAGGTGTAGCCTGCGCAGCTGAACTCGGGCGTCGCCGTGCGGGCATGCACGATGCCGCCGGCCTTCATGATGCGCTCGTTCATCGTCGAGGTGTGGCCGCCTATGGCATCCCTGGACAGCAGCGAGCCATGCGAGGTCGGCTTGCCCTTGATGTAACTTTCGTCCTTGATGCCGATCGGCAGACCTTCCAGCGCGCCGGTCCTGGCGCCCTTGGCGTATTTCGCCTCGGCCTTGGCGGCCAGCCCCATCGCTTCCTCGAAATGCGTGAAGGTGAAGCAGTTGATCGTCGATTTGATGGCTTCGGCGCGGCGAATGGTGGCCTGCATCAATTCGACGGGCGAGAGTTTCTTCGCCTTGAACAGCCGCAGCGCCTCATGGGCCGGCATGTAGCAAAGGTCGAGATCGGACATCATAAATCTCCTGCGATCGTGAGACCGCACTTGGCATGAAGGGTTGCCGGACCGCACGTTGCGGCCCGGTGGTTGTTCGTTGGGGGCGGTGGCGCTATTTCTGAAGGTCGGTCCAGATTTTCGTGTACAGCGCCTGCACATCCGGGGGGCAGGCCGGCATGAACTGGCCCTTGGCGGCAAATTCAGCCGGAATATTCACCTCCGGCGCATTCTTCATATCCTGCGGCATGAAGGCTTCCGAGCCCTTGATTCCGTTCGAATAGCGCGCGAAAGCCGAGATCAACGCGGCATTCTTCGGGTCCATGATGAAATTCTGGAACAGTTTGGCGTTCTCGACATTCTTGGCGTCCTTGAGGACGGCGACATTGTCCATCCAGATCGGAAAACCTTCCTTGGGATAGCCGTAGACGATCTTGTCGTTCTGCAGCCGCTCGCGCAGCGATATACCGTTCCAGTTGACGCCGGCGGCGATGTCGCCTCGGCCCAGGCCGTCGACGGCCGCGTAGTCGAGCGAGAGCCATTTCGCCTTCGCCTCGACCAGCTTGTCATGCACCTTCTTCAGCACCTGCATGTCGTTGGTGCAGTATTGGCCGCCTTCATAGGCGATGGCGAGGAACATGATGTCACCCATTTCGGGCACGACATTGATCTTGCCGACGAGTTCCGGCGGCGGATCGAGGAAAAGCGCCGAGGTGTTCGGGTCACCGGCATACACCGACTTGTTCACCGAAATGCCTGTCGTACCCCACTGCCATGGAACAGTGTATTTGCGGCCCGGATCGAAGGGAACGTCGACCCATCGCGGGTCGACGTTCTTGAAATTCTCCATCTTGTTGGGGTCGGTCTCCAAGAGCAGACCTTCGCTGATCCAGATCGGCACGACGCTGGCCGACGGCACCACGATGTCATAGCCGGAAGCGCCCTGGCGGACCTTGGCCAAAGCGGTGTCGTTGGAGTCGTAGTCGGTGACGGTGACCTTGATCTTGTAGGTCTCTTCGAATTTCTTGATGAGGTCCGGGCTGGTGTAGTTGCCCCAATTGTAGATGTTGAGTTCGCCATCGGCGCGGGCAACGCCTGTCGTCGCGAGCAACGACAGCCCCAAGGCCACCGCGGTCAGTTTCCAGTTCATGCTAGTGCTCCCATTGTTGGGACCGGCTGCGTCACCGCCTCGGGTCCATTTCCTGCTGATAAAGCCTGGTGACGCCTTTCCCGATGACGGGCTGGACGGCGGTCAAGGCATTCCCCACTCGCGGCCATTCACCGGCACATGCCGGCTGGTCAACTCGGTTATGACAGAGGCTAAATTATAACTAACTATATAGTCAATATCTTTTCGCGGCGATGCGTTTCGTGGCTCCATCGGATGCCCCGCAGCCTCTACGCAGGAATGGTGGACGGCACAGCGAGCGACCCTTGACCTCAGTCAGCGCCGCCGGCGGGAAGTGAAATCCGATAGTCAGGCCCGCGATTCCTTGGCTTCCGCCACGGCCTCAGACGATCCTTCAATCTCGTTCGGACAACCGGCTTCTCGTAAACCGGAGCCGGCAGGCCGGCGAGTGCATAATAGTCGTCAAGGATGTTGGTCTGCAGCAGGCGCTGCTCCTGTGTGAAGAAGCTGAAATGCGCGGCGACCAGATCGCCGAAAACCTTGCCCGGCCGATCGAGCTTTGCCGGCAAGGTCGCTGACAGCCATTCTTCTTCATCATTTCCCGGCGGGTAGAAAAGCTCGCCGATCTCCAGGATGTCCGACCCGAAAAACCCTATCGCGTTGATCGAGAAGCGACCCAGCCTGACTTCCCGGTCAGGCACGCGGAAATCACCCAGCCTATTGGTCCGCACAGCCTCGATGAAGACCGGATGAAGCGCCTCGGGAAAGGCGGCATGTGCCCAGGAATACGGACACATCGCCTGACAGGTGAGCGGTCCTTCGATCAGAACCCTGGAAAGATTCTTGATCAAGCTGTTGCAGACCGCGTTGTTGATGATGAGCGGTGCATACCAGAGGGCCGCCCCTTTTTCCGCCATGGCCCGCGCCTTGAACCTGGGAAGGAAGCCCTCCTCCAGAAAAACCACGTCGTCGTCGAGGCGCAGATAGAGAGCGTCGGCGTCGTCACAGAAGCGAAAGAACCTGCCGATGACGTCGATAGTGCCGTCGGCGTTTGGAAGCGTCTTTATCTTGCAGCGCGGATCGCTGGCTGCCAGTCGCTGGAGATAGGCCCGGTCGGCTTCGTTGCGGCAATTGTCCCACAGATGCCATTCGTGCACCTCGGGACTTTTCAGAACATGATGGCTGAGCAGGCGCAGGTACTTCTCACGGCCTGCCGGGGTCACAACAATCAGCTTCATGAGAGTCTCGCCCCGCGTGTTTTGGTCAGCCTGCAACCTATGGCGAGCCTACAATCGATCATGTAGCGTTTCCAGATTCGCGGTGTGTTGCAAAGCACGGCGCAAGACATCGGCCTGACAATGCCAGACAAAAGGCACCCTCCCGTTGGTGGCCCTTCGCATTCATCCGGCTTTGGTGTAGGGGCTCGCTATAACAGCTCGGAACCGAAGGGCTTTCCGCCAAGTGCATAAGTGGAAGAGGCGACTTTGGCATCTGCTGCGCAGGCAATGGTCCAAGCCGATCGACCTGGCTCAGATCATACTCGAACCATAAGGGCGTTGGATCCGCGAATGGACAAGAACCTGCTCAGCAAGACCGACATTCTCATTGTCGGCGCAGGCTTTTATGGCGCGACGCTCGCCGAGCGCATCGCCACGCAACTCGGCCGGCGCGTGCTGGTGATCGACCGGCGCAAACACATTGGCGGTAATGCCTATACCGAACAAGATCCGGCCACCGGCGTCGAGATCCACCGCTACGGGCCGCATCTGTTCCACACGTCCAACGAGGAGGTCTGGAATTATCTATGCGCCTTCACCGGTTTCACGGCCTATCGCCATCGTGCGTTCTCGACCTATCGCGACAAGGTCTATCCGCTGCCGATCAACCTCGCCACGATCTGCCAGTTCTTCGGCAAGCGGTTGAGCCCCAATGAAGCGCGCGGCATGATCGCCGAGCAGGCCGCCGAGCTTGGCGACCGCCCGCCGGCCAATCTCGAGGAGAAGGCGATCTCCCTCGTCGGCCGTCCGCTCTACGAGGCCTTCATCAAGGGCTATACTGCCAAGCAATGGCAGACGGACCCGCGCGAACTGCCGGCGCAGATCATCGCGCGCCTGCCGGTCCGCTACACATTCGAGGACGGCTATTTCAACGACCGTTTCCAGGGCCAACCTGTGGATGGCTATACCGCGATCTTCGAAAAGATGCTCGCGCATGAGCTCATCGAAACACGGCTTGGCATCGACTTCTTCGATATCAAACCCTTGCTGCCGAAAGACCTGCCGGTCGTCTACACCGGTCCGATCGACCGCTATTTCGACTATTGCGAGGGCGAACTCGGCTGGCGGACCATCGATATCGATCTCGAGGTCATGGACACCCCGGATCATCAGGGCACGGCGATCATGAACTATGCCGACGAAGCCGTGCCCTACACCCGGGTAGTCGAATTCCGGCATTTCAATCCGGAACGCCAGCACAAGAGCGACAAGACACTTATCGGCCGCGAATATTCGCGTTTTGCCGGCCGCACCGACGAGCCCTACTACCCGATCGACACACGCCGCGATCAGGCGGTGTACCGTCGTTATCTCGAACGGGCGGCCGCCGAGAAAAACCTGCATCTGGGCGGACGGTTGGGCACCTACCGGTATCTCGACATGCATCAAGCGATCGGCGCGGCCCTGAAGGCCTTCGAAACCGTGCTCGAGCCCTATTTCACCGGCAAGCTCGATTCTGTTTCACGGTCGTTATGACGGGTCGGGTCTGAAACCTTAAAACGTCCGGCGCTCAGGCTGTTGCCGCCGATCTGCCGTCAGTCACAATCTGTCGGCGGAACCATTCGAAGGTGCGCCGTATCCCTTCCTGGTAACTGGTCTTTGCCTCCCATCCGGGAAGAACCTGTCTTGCCAGGGTCAAGTCCGGGCACCGGTTCGTCGGATCCTGCGGGACAGGTGCATGGTGTTCGATGCGGCTGCCCGGCACAAGCGAACTGACGAATTTCGCGGTCTCGAGAACCGAGACCTCGCGATTGTTGCCGATGTTCAAGGGGCCGCGGTGCGAGATGCTGTCACGCCAGAAGAAACGCGCCAGACCATCGACGATATCGTCGACATAACCCCAGCTGCGCGATTGCGAGCCGTCGCCATAGACGGTCAGGATTCCCGTGGTCAGGGCCTGGCTGACAAAATTCGAAACAGCGCGGCCGTCATCGATGCGCGTTCGCGGCCCATAGGTGTTGAACAACCTGACGACGCGGACATCGAGCCCGCTGACGCGTTGCTCTTCGAACAGCAGCGCCTCGGTGCAGCGCTTGCTTTCATCATAGGAAGCCCTTGGCCCGGTGCAGTCCACGGATCCCCGGTAGCTCTCCGGTTGCGGCGACACCAGGGGATCGCCATAAACTTCCGAGGTGGAGGCGAAGCAGAAGCGACCGCCGGGCCTGAGCAGTGATAGAAGATTGAGCGCGCCGCCTACGTTGGCCCTGATCGTGCGCGCCGGCTCGCGCATGTACCATATGGGCGAAGCCGGTGACGCCAGATGTATGATCTCATCGAAATGCCGGCTGGCCGTGAAGCTTTCGGCATCGGCAATCTGCAGGTTGAACCGCGGATCCGCGACATGGGCAATGTTGTCGCGCAATCCGGTCCACAGATTGTCGACGACGACAAGCGTTTCCAGATCATCGCGCCGCAGCAGGCGATCGACAAGATGGGAGCCAATGAAGCCGCAGCCACCAGAAACCAACACACTGCGCGGCATGCGCACTCCCTTCCAGAAACTCGGCCGGTCAACGCGCCGCAGGGCTTGTTTCCCCGGGATGATGGGAACGGTGTCCTATCCAGATCCGAAAGTCTTTCTACCAGTGCTTTCACCGATGCCGCAATTGCAACGATCAAACTTGTCTTGCGCCAGCCGATAACCGGTCGCCCGAGGGTCAAACCGTGGCCGGGATATATGGCGCGGGCGGGTGAGTGGATTTTGGCAACCTACAGTGCCCTTTGCGGGCAAGGCATTCCGGTCGCATCGCCACAGCGTGACGCCGTAGGCAGCGGTCTGTTACTCATTTCTTCCGACTGGCGCACAATCTCGGCGAAGACCAGCGCGAAGCTACCCAGCATGACAAAGACGATGATCAGGCGTGCTACCGGCAATATGTCGGCCTCGTCTGGCTGGTGCGTGCCCAGGAACATCAGGATATTCCCGGGATGATACGCACAAATCAAAAGTGCCACAGCGTCCTTTTAGGATCCCGAAGGATACTTGCGGTGCTGCGGGCGCCCCCACGCCATCCATGCCGGCTAACATGATCCATCCGCCTTTACGAGACTTTAAGCCCCGCCTTAACCATCACATTCGCGCGTGCCCTGTCATGAAGCGCGACCTGCCGGTCGGGACGATGCCGTCGTGGCATGGCTTTGCCCAGTGGCGCAACGGCTCTCTTTGCAGACCTGCCCGCACCATGCTACCCCGGCGCTGGCGCGGCCAGACCCGTCGCCAATCGGTCGCGATCGGGGAGCCATGAGCACAGCCGCCAACAGCATCGCCTTCGTCTCGTCCGACACAACAGACGCCAAGGCGGCGCTGGAAAGCCTGTCGGCGCGTTATGGCCAACGTTCGATCGCGGAGGCCGCCGTTGTGGTGGCCCTGGGCGGCGACGGCTTCCTGCTGCAGACCTTGCGCGATACGATGGGAACGGGAAAGAAGGTCTACGGCATGAACCGTGGCACCATCGGGTTCCTGATGAATGAGTACCGTTCCGGGGGACTCACCGAGCGAATCGCGGCCGCGGTCGCCGAAACCATCCGCCCGCTGGAAATGCTGGCCGTCACCTCGGAAGGCGAAACCGTTTCGGCGCTGGCGATCAACGAAGTTGCGCTGTGGCGCCAATCCTATCAGACAGCCAAGATCCGCATCAGCGTCGATGAACAGATCCGGCTCGAGGAACTGAGCTGCGACGGCGTCATGATCGCCACGCCAGCCGGATCCACGGCCTACAATCTCTCCGCACACGGCCCGATCCTGCCACTCGACGCGCCGCTTCTGGCGCTCACTCCAGTCAGCCCGTTCCGCCCGCGCCGCTGGCGTGGCGCGTTGCTTTCCAACAAGGCGACCGTGCGCTTCGACATTCTGGAGCCGGAAAAGCGGCCTGTGAATGCCGCCGCCGACCATACGGAAGTCAAGGCGGTGACCTCGGTAACGGTGCGGGAGTCGCCGGCAGCGACGGCGACCTTGCTGTTCGACCCCAATCACTCCTGGAACGAGCGCATCCTGGCTGAACAGTTCCGGTACTGAGCCGGCACACAGACAAGCGGCCGGATTAAGCATCGCGATTAAGGTTACAACTTCACAATCGCGCCAATCCCGCCCGTTTCTGTTGACAAATCGCGGACTTGCGCCTAATCGCAATGCCAATCTTGCAAGCGCGCGGCGCTTGCCGCGACAAAAGCCGTTGCGCTTCCCCGAACCAGCCAAAGACAACAACACTTGTCCTCAGACACCACGATCGCTCAAGAAGCGTTGACCTTTTCAGACCTCGGCCTGTCGCCGAAGGTGCTTTCCGCAGTCACCGATGCCGGCTACACGCAGCCGACGCCGATCCAGGCCGGTGCCATCCCGCACGCCCTGCTCGGCAAGGATATTTTGGGCATCGCCCAGACCGGCACCGGCAAAACGGCTTCCTTTGTGCTGCCAATGCTGACCCGCCTCGAAAAGGGCCGGGCTCGCGCTCGTATGCCGCGCACGCTGATCCTGGAGCCGACGCGCGAACTCGCCGCACAGGTCGAAGAGAATTTCATCAGATATGGCAAGAACCACAAGCTCAACATCGCGCTTTTGATCGGCGGCGTGTCGTTCGATGAGCAGGACAAGAAGCTGGAGCGCGGCGCCGACGTGCTGATCGCGACGCCTGGCCGTCTGCTCGACCACCGCGAGCGCGGGAAGCTGCTGCTCAACGGCGTCGAGATCCTCGTCATCGACGAGGCCGACCGGATGCTCGACATGGGCTTCATTCCCGATATCGAGCGCATCTGCGAAATGATCCCGTTCACCCGGCAGACGCTGTTCTTCTCGGCAACCATGCCGCCGGAAATCACCAAGCTGACGGAAAAGTTTCTGCACGCGCCGGTGCGTGTCGAAGTTTCGAAGGCCGCGTCGGCCGCCACCAACATCATCCAGCGGCTGGTCAAATCCGGCTCGAAGCCCTGGGACAAGCGCGAGACGTTGCGCAACCTCATCAAGGCCGAAGACGCGGAGCTGAAGAACGCCATCATCTTCTGCAACCGCAAGGTCGAAGTGTCCGAGCTGTTCCGCTCGCTGCTGAAGTATGATTTCGATGCCGGCGCCCTGCATGGCGACATGGATCAGCGCGCCCGCATGCAGATGCTGGCCAATTTCCGTGACGGCAAGCTTCGCTATCTCGTGGCTTCGGACGTCGCCGCGCGCGGCCTCGACATCCCCGATGTCAGCCACGTCTTCAACTATGACGTGCCGATCCATGCCGAGGACTATGTCCACCGCATCGGCCGCACCGGCCGCGCCGGGCGCTCCGGCAAGTCCTTCACCATCGCGACGAAGTCCGACACCAAGTATATCGACGCCATCGAACGGCTGATCGGCACCAAGATCGAATGGCATGATGGCGACCTGTCGACGGTCGTGGTCAGCGAAGGCGGCGAAGACGATGCTCCGCGCCGTGGCAAAGGCGCGCCGCGTCGCGCCGGCCGCAAGGACGACGATCGCAAGGACAGGGGCGAGCGCAAAAAGGGCGGCGAACGTCGCGCCAGACACAGCGAGGAAGATGCCTCGACCGTGGTCGCACAGCAAGAACAGCCCGATGTGGCTGAGACGCCCGTCGCCGACATTGGCGAACGGCGTGCGCGCAAGGAGGCGATCCGTTCGGACAACACCGAACGCAAATCCTCCGATCGCAACGAACAGCGCGCACCGGGACGGGGCGATACCAGGCCGCAGCGCGAAAGCAGCCGCCCTGCCCGTCACCGCCACCAGGAAGACAACGACACCACCGTTGGCTTTGGCGATGACATGCCGGCCTTCATGCGCATCGTCGCCAAGGTCTGATCTCCGGCCAACTTTCGAAGGCAAGCCAGCGATCCGGCTTGCCTTCGCAGTAAGCTTCTGGCCTGCCTCGCCCGTTACATTGGCCCAGGCATCATCTTGGTCGGCTTCTCCAGCATCGGAAACTCGGCCTTGGTGCATTTCACGTTCGGGTTCGTCGGACTGAACATGCCGTTCGGATTGTCCCTGAACAGCCAAGCGTGAAGATCATAGTGGACGAACTCCCTCGGGATGAGCGGATAGTGTCCTTCCATCGGCCCCATGAAGGTTTGGCCAAACAGTTTTGGCGGTTCTTTGATGTCCGGCGTCAGCGGCACCAGCCATTCCACGCCGACCAACTTCAGGCCTTTCTTGGTCGGCTCGTAGATCAGGGCGTTGGGCTTCATCGGGTCGAGCTTCTGGCCGACGCTCATGGCGTTGACGAAATGGATGCCCATGGCGCCTTTCGGATAAAACATCGCGCCCGGTATCTTTTCGCCAGCATAGTAGACGCAGCCAACCGTCGACAGATAGAGGTCGCGGACAGCTGCGGTATAGTCTTCGTACTTCGCCAACGATTTCTTCAAGGCTTCGATATCGGCCTTGTTGGCGTCCTCGGCCCGAGCCGTAGCGACCCCCAACCACGCGCCTACAACACCGGTCAAAACGAGGACGCCGCAGCGCCCAAGGCTGGCTGTTCTTGTCATGCATTCCTCCCAGATATTTCATCTGGCCGTGCAGACCGAGGCGGGAAAATGCTTATCGCGCGGCCAGTTGTACCGCCTCATCCCCTCTGGAACAAAGTCAAAGCTATTCCTTTCCATGGTTGCGGGAAAGCGGTTATTTAGAACTAGCTAATTCTCATACGTTGCAATCTGAAGAGCGCCTATGGCCGCTCAAGCAGAAACGGCCCCGCATGGGGGCCGTTTCGCATTCGATTGCCGATCAGATCAGGTGAGCGGCGACAGCTGGATTTCGACGCGACGGTTCTGCTCGCGGCCGGCGGCCGTCGCATTGGATGCGATCGGCCGCGTCTTGCCGAAGCCGGTGACCGCGAAGCGGCGCTGATCGACGCCCTGACCGGACAGATAGTTGGCGACCGCCAGCGCGCGGCGCTGCGACAGATCGAAATTGTGCTGGTCGCCGCCGGTCGAATCGGTATGACCGAACACGTCGACCGTGGTCTGCTTGAACTTCTTCAGCACCAGCGCAACCGAGTTCAGCACCGAATAGAAGCCGGGCTTCACCGCATCCTGATCGACATTGAAGGTGATGTCCGACGGCATGTTGAGGATGATCTGGTCGCCACTGCGGGTGACGCTGACACCAGTGCCCTCGAGCTGCCGGCGCAGTTCAGCTTCGTTCTGATCCATGGTGGCGCCGATGGCGCCGCCGGCCAGCGCACCGATGCCGGCGCCAATCAGCGCGTTGCGGCGATCATTGCCGCCGGCAAGCAGACCAAGGCTGGCACCTGCAAGGGCACCAAGACCGGCACCAGCGGCCGTGTTGGAAATCTTCTGGTCGCCCGTATATGGGTCGGTGGTGGTGCAAGCGCTCACGAGCAAAGCCGTCGCCACGACGACGAGCACGGTCTTCTTCATAGATGGTCCCTCTCCAAGTCGCGCCTTTTTCGACGGTGCCAAATCAGCCCTTCCCGCGACTTGTACCATGAATTGCGGCGAAAAGCGGAACGGGAAAAGCGCCCACGACGGCTTTTCCCGGGGTCAGTTACGTGACGCCCGCATTGGCCGGCTACCAGAGATTCTTGCCGTCAATGACCACCACTTCCACCTTGTCGAGATCGAAATTATCGAACAACCGCGAATTGACGCTGATCTTCGGATTGTCGAAATCCGGCTCGCCGGTCGACCAATCCGGTGTTTCGGTGAAAGTGCCGCAGCCGCAAGTGGTGCAAAAACCATGCTTCACGGTTTTCGAGCCCCATTGATAGAAGGCGACGTTTTTCAGCGGCGTGATGAGCCTGAACTGAGATGGGGTGTAATAGGCCCAGAGCGAGCCGCGTTTCGAGCAGAACGAACAGGTGCATTGCGTCACCGTCTGCGGTGCCTCTGAAACCTCGAATGTCGTCGCCTTGCAGTGGCAGCTTCCCTTGATGGTCATCGACATCACCTCTCCATTGTCCGCCGCCCATGCAGCAGGGCACCATAAAGAAGCGATCCTGACAACTGTCTGTCAGCAGGCTTTGCCCGTGAACAGCCGACAGCAAACCCTAAAGCGCGTCGCGCCGAGACGGATTCATGCGACGCGCTTTAGGTCTTTGTCTTTGTGCATGTCGTTTTCCCAAAACCAAGGCCACTTTGGGCGACATGCATTAGTAAGACGATGGTGGCACGAACAGGCAGATGGTCTTGCCGGCATCGAGCCCCGCCTCATGGGCGCACCAATGGAATTCGCCGTCGGGCGAATCCTTGATGCGCCTGTCGCTGTAGGCCAGCACCTCCCCGGTGTCCTTGATGACATAGCCTTCCGGGCGCTCGCTGATCGAGGTTTGCGATACCTCGTGGCAGTCGTAGTTCGCGCAGCAGGCAAACGGATAACTCCAGCCTTGCGGTTTGGCCGCGGTCGGCTTGGCGTCATGCGCCAGGGCCGGCGCCGACAGCAGCGCGATCACGCACGCCGCGCAAAGGGGAATGACAAGCTGGCCAACCGATGGAACGGCGATGGCCGATCTGGAACTGGCAGCAGACATGGGAACGTTCCTTTCAAACCAGGTTCAAGCGTTTCGCTTGCCCGTTCCCGGAACGTGTCTTCCCAGCGGCCAATCGTCAGCAAATATGCCGCGACCGGCCATAAATGCTTTTGTCTCCTCCTGCCTTAAATGGTGAGCCGAAATGTGAGTCGGCGCAAGAAATTGCTGCGTGGCCGGCCCGCACCCTGTTGCTCGGCCGCCCAAGGCAGCAACAGGTGACCTCACAACGACGGCAGTCGTCGTCGGTGATGGCCCGCTTCGTCCTATGCGAGCGGTCACAATCCAGGTTTGGCGGCGGACGGTGCTAGTCCAGATCCGCCACGGCCTCACCCGCGCCGCCCTCGATGCGCTGCGACAGCGAGGCTTCCATGAAATCGTCAAGGTCGCCATCGAGCACGCTCGACGGGCTGGTGCTTTCAACGCCGGTGCGAAGGTCTTTCACCAGCTGGTAGGGCTGCAGCACATAGGAACGAATCTGGTGGCCCCAGCCGATGTCGCTCTTCGAGGCTTCGGTGGCGTTGGCGATGGCCTCCCGCTTCTTCAGCTCTTCCTCGTAGAGACGTGAGCGCAGCATCTCCCATGCCTTGGCCTTGTTCTTGTGCTGTGAACGCTCAGCCTGGCAGGCAACCGCGATGCCGGTAGCAATATGGGTGATGCGCACGGCCGAATCGGTGGTGTTGACGTGCTGGCCGCCCGAACCCGACGAGCGATAAGTGTCGATGCGCACGTCCGATTCGGAAACGTCGATCTCGATCGTGTCGTCGATGACCGGATAGACCCAGACGCTGGCGAAGGAGGTGTGCCGGCGCGCATTGCTGTCATAGGGCGAGATGCGCACCAGGCGGTGGACACCGGATTCCGTCTTCATCCAGCCATAGGCATTGTGGCCCTTGATCATCAGCGTGGCGGACTTGATACCGGCCTCTTCGCCGTCATGCACTTCCAGCACCTCGACCTTGAAGCGGCGGCGCTCGGCCCAGCGCGTGTACATGCGCAAAAGCATCGAGGCCCAGTCCTGGCTTTCGGTGCCGCCGGCGCCGGCGTGGATTTCGAGATAGGTGTCGTTGGCGTCGGCTTCACCTGACAGCAGCGTTTCGACCTGGCGGGCCTTCGCCTCGCCCTGCATCGAGCGGATCGCTGCTTCGGCCTCGGCGATGACGCCTTCGTCGCCTTCTTCCTCGCCAAGCTCGATCAGGCCGATATTGTCTTCCAGCGCCTGGGTGATGCCCTTGACCGCCGCGATGCCTTCCTCGAGGCCCTGGCGTTCGCGCATCAGCTTCTGCGCTTCCAGCGGTTCGTTCCAGAGGCTGGCGTCCTCGGCCCGGACATTCAGGTATTCAAGCCGCTTTATGGCCTGATCCCAGTCAAAGATGCCTCCTCAGCAGGGTTATCGCCTGCCTGATCTCGTCGACAATATTCTGCGTTTCCGCGCGCATGGCCTGGTATTTTGTCCTGTTGCTGAAGTGACACTTCGGTCGGCGCGATACATAGGGACGGCGCCGCCATGTGTAAAGCGAAATGGGCCGGCCCACAGGCCAGCCCAGCGATCCGCATCTGGACCCGTCAGTAGAGGCCGCCGCCGCCGTCCTGGATGGCCTGGTTGGCCTGCGGCGACAGTGGGCCGCCCGACGCGTTGGAGCCGTCGGCGCCCATGCCGATCACCCAATAGCTGTCGGCGGGACCGGTGCCCGGCTTGAAGGCCTCGATGATGGTGCCGGGATCGCCCGACGCGGCACGCATGCCGGTCTTGCGGTTGATGGCAATCAGGTTCATGCCGTCGGGAACCTTGAAGTCGACATTGGGCGTGCCGTCCAGCGCCACGCGCATGAAATCCTTGAAGATCGGGGCGGCGAGACCGCCGCCGGTGGCGCCATGGCCAAGGCCACGCGGCGTGTCGTAGCCCATGTAGAGGCCGACGACGAGGTTGGGCGTAAAACCGATGAACCAGGCGTCCTTCTCGTCGTTGGTGGTGCCGGTCTTGCCGGCGATGTGGCGGCCAAGCTCGCCAATGGTGGCGCCGGTACCGCGTTGCACCACGCCTTCCATCATGGAAGTGATCTGGTAGGCGGTCATCGGATCGAGCACCTGCTCGGAATTGTCGACCAGTTCCGGCTCCAGCTGGTTCTTCCACTCAGGTGCGTTGCAGCCCTCGCAGCCACGCTCATCCTGCTTGAACACGGTCTTGCCGTAGCGGTCCTGGATGCGGTCGATCAGCGACGGTTTGATCGACTTGCCGCCATTGGCCATAATCGAATAGGCCGAAACCATGCGCATGACGGTCGTCTCGCCGGAGCCCAGCGCCATCGGCAGATACGGCGCCAGATGATCGTAGACGCCGAAGCGCTCGGCATATTCGACGACCAGCTTCATGCCCATGTCGTTGGCAAGCCGCACCGTCATCAGGTTGCGTGACTTCTCGATGCCGGAGCGCAGGGTTGCCGGCCCGGCGACCGTGCCGTCATAGTTCTTCGGCGTCCAGGTCGTGTTGCCGCTCTGGATGGTGATCGGTCCGTCCATGATCACCGAGGCCGGCGTATAGCCGTTGTCGAGCGCGGCCGAATAGACGATCGGCTTGAACGAGGAGCCCGGCTGGCGCATCGCCTGGGTGGCACGGTTGAATTCCGACTGCGAATAGGAGAAGCCGCCGACCATGGCCAGCACGCGGCCGGTGTGCGGATCCATCGCGATCAGACCGCCTTCCACCTCGGGAACCTGACGCAAGCTGTAAGTGTTGTCGGAACCTTCGTTCTTCTGCACGAAGATGACGTCGCCCGGCTTCAGCACGTCGGCCGGCGACTTGGCCTTGACCGTCTTGCCGTCGACCAGATGGCGCATGGCAAAGCCCATGTCGTCCTTGCTGACGGTGCCTTCGACACGCTCCTTGACGATGTCTCCCGACGCCTGGCGTGCGGGCTGCAGGCCGATCGAGAGGCCGGATGCCGAGGAGTCGAGCACGACGGCGAGCGACCATTCAGGAACGTCCTCCAGTCCCTTGACGTTGCCCAGCGGTACGCCCCAGTCACCGGACACGTCGATTGATTTCACCGGCCCGCGATAGCCGCGCAGGGTGTCGTATTTCATCAAGCCGTTCTGCATCGCCTTGCGGGCAATGAGCTGAACCTTCGGGTCAAGGGTCGTGCGAATGGAAAGGCCGCCCTCATAGAGCGCGTTCTCGCCATAGCGGGCGATGATCTGCCGGCGAACCTCTTCGGTGAAATATTCGCCCGCGAACAAATAGGAGCCGGTGCGACGCGGGGCGACGCCAAGCGGTTCGGCCTTCGCCTTCGCACCCTCTTCGGGGGTCACGTAACCGTTCTCGACCATCTGGCCGATGACCCAGTTTCGCCGCTCAATCGCGCGATCGGCATGCTTGAACGGATTGTAGTTGGCCGGACCTTTCGGGAGCGATGCCAGATAAGCGGCCTCGGCCACGGTCAGTTCGTTCACCGATTTATCGAAATAGGTCAGTGCGGCGCCGGCGACACCATAGGCGTTGAAGCCAAAGAAAATCTCATTGAGATAGAGCTCAAGGATACGATCCTTGGAATAGGCCTGTTCGATGCGGAACGAAAGGATGGCCTCCTTGACCTTGCGTTCCAGGGAGCGCTCGTTGGTGAGAAGGAAGTTCTTGGCAACCTGTTGGGTGATCGTCGACCCCCCCTGCATCGGTCCACCCGAAACGTAGGTGAGCGCCGCCCGGCCCAAGCCCGTTATGTCAACACCCGGATGGCTGTAGAAATTCTTGTCCTCGGCAGACAGAAAGGCCGCCTTGACGCGATCCGGAATGGCCTGGATCGGCAAATACAGGCGCCGTTCGCGCGCATACTCCGCCATCAGAGAGCCATCCGAGGCATGGATGCGGGTGGTCACCGGCGGCTCGTACTTGGCCAGCACTTCGTAGTCAGGCAGATCCTTTGCTACATGGCCGACATAAATCGCAACGCCCGACGCGACCAGAAGGGCCAGCGTCGTGCCGATGCCGAAGAAATAGCCAATGAGACGAATCATACCCGCTCCAGTCCTTGGTTCGGGAATTTCCTAAACGAAGCCGCCTTCCACGCAAGCTTTCGAACTGGTCCCAATCCGTAATCGAAAACCCATGTCGCCACCATGTGGACAAAATACGGCAAGGCCTGATTTCGTGACCGCGCGCCGGAAATAAAAGGCACCGGGTGTTGTCATCCAGCAACGCTGCCTCAGGTTGCAGGCGCCGCCAGCCATGTCAACCTCCGGTCACCGTTCCGGCCCGGGCGGAGGCAAACAGCGCAACGGCGTTGGTGATGCTTTGTGCGGCCTTGTTGCGCCATTCGGCGTCGAGCAGCTGCGCCTCGTCCTTGGCATTCGAGAGATAGCCGAGTTCGACCAGAACGGATGGCACGTCTGGTGCCTTCAGCACCTTGAAACCTGCGGAACGCTGCGGATTGTTGATGAGGCCGACGCTGGTCGACAGCTGGCCGACCAATGTGTGGGCGAAACTCATCGAAAATGTGTGCGTTTCGCGGCGGATCAGGTCGATCAGGATGTCGGTCACTTCCTTGTTACCGTCCTTGATGACCATGCCGGCGAACTGGTCGGAGAGATTCTCGCGGTCGGCAAGCGCCTGCGCCTCGGGATCCGACGCCTTGTCGGAGACGGTGTAGACGGTGGCGCCGCGGATGCCCTTGACGCTGATTGTGTCAGCATGGATCGAAATCAGCAGGTCGGCCTCATGCTGGCGGGCAATGCGCACGCGGTCGTCCAGACGCAGATATTCATCGGTGTCGCGCGTCATGAAGACATCGTATTTGCCGATGGCGGCGAGCTTGTCCCGCAGTTCCGTGGCGAAGGCCAGCGTGACGTTCTTCTCGATGGTGCCGTTCAGACCCTCTGCACCGCCATCGACGCCGCCATGGCCGGGATCGATGACGACGGTGAAGCGGTGGCCCGGATTGGAGACCGGCCCGGTGCCGACCCGCCCGCCCTTGTCGGTCGAAACCGTCGAGCCGGTGGTCAGCGCCTGGTTGGCAAGGGCGGCGTCGAACTCCCGTTCGGAGGCGGCCGACATGTCGATGGCGATGCGGTAGCCGGTTCCGTCCTCATTCTTGAGCACGTCCAGCTTGTCGACGGCGAACGGGCCCTTGCCGGTGAGGATCAGCCGCGAAACGCCCTCGCCAAGCTCGCCCAGGCGCACGCCCTTGACAAGGCCGCGCGGCTTCAAATCCTTGGCGTCGATGGCCAGCCTGGTATTCGCCAGGTCGATGACCAGACGATTGGGTCCGCGCAGCAGAAACCATTTGATATCCGGTTCGCGATCGAAATCCACGACGATGCGCATCTTGGTGGCATCGCCCGCCATCTTGTAGCCTTTCGCCACCAGTGGCGCGTCGGCGGCATGGGCAACAGAGAAGGCCTGGGAAATCGCCAGCAGCAGCAGAAGGCATAAAGCGCCAAGAATCCGGCCGCCGACACGACATCCCTTGTCTGTGAAGTCTGCCAGTCCCATCTCTCTTCCAGTCGCTCCCGGTTTGGCGCCAGGCGCCCGTTCGTTTCGTCGAAGTGCCGGTTAGGCCGCGAACTCGATTAACGATTGGTATCCAGAGAAGGTTAACCAAGCCTTTTCATGCAGGGTTCGAACCCAGGCTTACGCTACGGAACTGCTTTTTGCCGGCATCGGAAATCGGGGTTGCCTTCCACCCCGCCAAATCATAAAAGCGATAGTGGATCACTGCAATCCTGGAACCGCCCTCCTCCGCAGCTTCCTGCTACAGGGTCAGATGAAAGGCGGCTCCTTTCGCTTCACGCGAAAAGGGTTCAGGTGATTGCGACGAATTTCGCAGGCGTGCTCCCGTGGCGGGGGAATCGCCTGCGTGAGGAAAACGGCCGGGTTTGTTCCCGTGCCGGCTCTGTATGAGCAAACAAGCTGGTCCGGTTTCCGGGCTTTGGTTCAAAAGGTTCTGCTGGTGACGATGGCTTCAAGCGCAATCATGGAAAGGTCCGCATCAAACCGCGCCAGTATGGCTGCGGGCGGCACCGCCATGACGCGCAGGCACCGTCCGGCGGACATTCAGACATCCGGCACCCACACTCCAGACACGCAGCAGCGGACTTTGCCTTGCAAGCTGCGGCTGACGGCTGCCGGGAGGAAACGAAATAATGCCCAACAAAATGCTGATAGACGCCTCCCACCCGGAGGAAACACGAGTTGTCGTCGTACGCGGTAACCGTATCGAAGAATTCGACTTTGAATCCCAGGACAAGAAGCAGCTCAAAGGAAATATCTACCTCGCCCGCGTAACGCGCGTCGAACCCTCCCTTCAGGCAGCCTTTGTCGAATATGGCGGCAACCGTCACGGTTTTCTCGCCTTCAGTGAAATACACCCCGACTACTACCAGATCCCGGTCGCCGATCGTCAGGCCTTGCTGCGCGCCGAAGCGCAGGAGGCCGAAGACGAAGAGGACGAGGATGGCGACGGCGAGGACCGCCAGAGCCGCGAGCGCGGACGGCGCGGGCGCCGGCGCGGCGGCAAGAGCCGCGACCGCGGTGAGCACAAGCGCGATGCGGGCGAGGCAGGCGACGGCGAGGCAGGCGAAGGCAGCGACAATGGCGACATCGTTGTCGAGGAGATCTCCCACACCTCCGAGATCATCGAACACGCAGCCGATACATCAGAACATTCAGATAGCTCGGAGCATGATGCTGACGCGTCCGGCCATGATGAAGGTTCCGCCGAGCAGGACGAAACCGAAACCCGCGAGGGTGGCCCGACGTCGATCGCCGCCGCGGTCGAAGGCGATGTGATTTCCGAACCCGTCTCGCAGACGGAACAGGGCACCGAAGCAACGTCCGGCGACAATGATCGCGGCATGCTCGAGGAAGTACAGTCCTCGCATCCCGATGACCACGAGATCGAATCGGTCGGCGCCGAGGATGCGCTGGAAGAAGTGCGCAACCGCCGCAAGCCGGTGCGCCGCCAGTACAAGATCCAGGAAGTGATCAAGCGCCGGCAGATCCTTCTGGTGCAGGTCGTCAAGGAAGAGCGCGGCAACAAGGGCGCCGCACTCACCACCTATCTGTCGCTTGCCGGCCGCTATTCGGTGCTGATGCCGAACACGGCGCGCGGCGGCGGCATTTCCCGCAAGATCACCAGCGCGGTCGACCGCAAGCGCCTGAAGGAGGTCGTCGCCGACCTCGAAGTGCCGCAGGGCATGGGCGTCATCCTGCGTACGGCCGGCGAGAGCCGCACCAAGGCCGAGATCAAGCGCGACTATGAATATCTGATGCGGCTTTGGGAGAACGTGCGCAATCTCACGCTCCAGTCCACCGCCCCTGCCCTGGTCTACGAGGAAGGCAGCCTGATCAAGCGTTCGGTACGCGACCTCTACAACAAGGATATCGACGAGATTCTCGTCTCCGGCGAGGAAGGCTACCGCGAGGCCAAGGACTTCATGCGCATGCTGATGCCGAGCCACGCCAAGGTGGTTCAGCCGTTCCGCGATACGACGCCGATCTTCGTGCGCAACGGCATCGAGGCGCAGCTCGACCGCATGCTGCAGCCGCAGGTGACGCTGAAGAGCGGCGGCTACATCATCATCAACCAGACCGAGGCGCTGGTCGCCATCGACGTCAATTCGGGGCGCTCCACCAAGGAGCACTCGATCGAGGACACCGCGCTCCACACCAATCTGGAAGCGGCCGAGGAAGTCGCGCGTCAGCTCAGGCTGCGCGATCTGGCCGGGCTGATCGTCATCGACTTCATCGACATGGAGGAGAACCGCAACAACCGCTCCGTCGAGAAGCGGCTGAAGGATCACCTCAAGAACGACCGCGCCCGTATCCAGGTCGGCCGCATCTCGCATTTCGGCCTGATGGAGATGTCACGCCAGCGCATCCGCGCCAGCGTGCTGGAATCGACCATGAAGCCCTGCCCGCATTGCGGCGGCACCGGCCATGTGCGCTCCGATTCGTCGGTCGCGCTGATGGTGGTGCGGGCGATCGAGGAATTCCTGCTCAAGGATTCGCGCAGCCACATCACGGTGCGGACGCCGGCGGCGACCGCGCTCTATGTGCTCAACCACAAGCGCGGCACACTGGTTGAACTCGAAAGCCGCTTCGGCCTGACCATCACCATCGAGGCCGACGATACGGTTGGCGCGCAGCACTATGCGATCTTCCGCGGCGCTCTGGCCGAAAAGCCCGAGGGCTTTGTCGAGGCGCGCAGCCTGCCGGCCTATGTCGAGCCGGAAGAGCCCGAGGACGAGATTGTCGTCGTCGAGGAAGATGATGAGGTCGTGGTCCAGGCCGAGCAGCCGCGCCAGCAGCCGCAGCAAAACCAGCAGCCGCGGCCTGCCGGTGGCGAGGACGGCGAAGGCCGCGACCGCAAGCGCCGCAAGCGTCGCAGACGTCGCGGCGGCAGGGACCGCGATCGCGAGCATGGCGCCCCGACGGACGGCTCATCCATCTCCGCTCCGGCCGGCGATTTCGCCGGCCCGGCAAACGCGGCAGACGATGACGACACCGAAACCGACGACGCCGCTCCGGTCGCTGCCGGAGCCTCTGACGAGGCGGCGCAGGCTTCGGATGACAGCC
The DNA here is from genome assembly GCF_024746835.1 of Mesorhizobium sp. AR02. NCBI lineage: Bacteria > Pseudomonadati > Pseudomonadota > Alphaproteobacteria > Hyphomicrobiales > Phyllobacteriaceae > Mesorhizobium > Mesorhizobium sp. AR02. The sequence continues at coordinate 6,866,373 of NZ_CP080531.1, forward strand.
AGGGCAAGAAGCGCCGGCGCGGCAAGCGCGGCGGCAAGCGCAATCGCCGTGAAGACGGCGAAGGCGAGACCGAGGCAAGTGCCGGCGAAACGAGCGAGCCGTCCGAAGCTGATGCTTCCGAAAGCGAGCCTGCGTCGATCGAGCCCGTGGTTGTTGCTGTGGCCGAAGAGCCGGTGGCTATCGTAAGCGAAGAGGCGCCGAGCACCGAGAAGCCCAAGAAGCCGCGTCGCGCAGCCAAGCCGAAGAGGGCAGCCGCCGAGGCCGTCGCCGAAACGACTGTTGTCGAAGCAGCCGCGGAAACGCCGGTCGAGGCTCCGGTGGCTGTTGCCGAGGAAACAGTGGTCGCGGCCGTCGCGGAAGAGCCTGCAAAGGCCCGACCGTCACGACGCAAGCCGGCGGCCATCGATGCACCGGTCGTACCCGTGGTTTCCTCGACCGTCGCCGATGAGCCGGAAGCCAAGGCCGAAGAAAAGCCGAAGCGTGCCGGCTGGTGGCAGCGGAAGGGCTTTTTCTAAGCTTTTCAATTGGTTGAAGTGATTTCTTGATAAGAAAATCCCGCGCGGGTCGAAAGACGGCGCGGGATTTTTCATATCTGGCGTTGCAACAGGTCGCGAAGTTATGGCGCGAAGATCGACCAGTTCATCATCCTGGCCAGCTTTTCCAGCGCGATCGAACCCAGCTTGGAATTGCCGTTGGCGTTGAGACCGGGCGACCAGACGGCAAGTGAGGCGACGCCCGGCACAATGCCCAATATGCCGCCGCCGACGCCGCTTTTTCCCGGAATGCCGACACGGAAGGCGAAATCGCCGGAGCCGTCATAGTGGCCGCAGGTCAGCATCATGGCGCCGATGCGCCGCGCCCGCTCCGCCGACACCACCGAATGGCCGGTCGCTGGGTTCTTGCCGCCATTGGCGAGGAAGCGGCCCGCCATCGCCAGTTGCCGGCAACTCATGGCGATGGCGCAATGGTGGAAATAGACGCCGAGCGCCAGTTCCGGCGCATGATGAAGATTGCCGAAGGATTTCATGTAGTTGGCGAGCGCGAAATTGCGATAGCCGGTGGCGCGTTCGGACGCCGCGACCTCGCGGTCGATGATGATGGTCTCGTCGTCGGCCAGGAACTGGATGAAACGCAGGATCTCGCCGATCGCCTCGCGCGGCTGGTGGCCGGCAAGCAGAATGTCGGAAATGACGATGGCGCCGGCATTGATGAACGGATTGCGCGGAATACCGTTCTCATGCTCGAGCTGGACGATCGAGTTGAACGGATTGCCCGACGGCTCGCGCCCTACCCGTTTCCACAGCGCGTCGCCGACATTGCCGAGTGCCAGCGTCAAGGTGAACACCTTCGAGATGCTCTGGATGGAGAAGGGCTGGTCGGCATCGCCCGCCACCAGCACGCGACCGTCATTGGTGACGGCGGCTATGCCGAATTTCCTTGGATCGACCTTGCCCAATTGGGGAATGTAGGTCGCGACATCGCCGCGATCGGGGCGCTCGGTCATTTCGGCGGCGACTTCGGCCAGCGCCAGTTCGAGTTCCGGCATGGGTGCTACCTCAACCAGCGTTCGATGCGCGCCATCGCCTCGACCATATCGTCGTGGCTGCCGGCATAGGAAAACCGCATCATGCGATGCCCCGCCTGGGTGTCGAAGTCGCGGCCGGGCGTCGCCGCCACATGCGCCTCGGCCAGCATCTTGCGCGCGAAGGCCATGCTGTCATTGGTGTGCCGGGTGACATCACAAAAGGCATAGAAGGCGCCATCCATGGGTGCGGCCAGCGGAAAGCCCAGTTCCGGCAGACGCTTCATCAGAAGCTCGCGATTCCGGGCATAGCGCCCCTTGACCGCTTCCAGCTCTTCGGTCGCGGCAAAGGCTTCGATCGCGGCGATCTGCGACAGTTCCGGCGGCGAGATGTAGAGGCTCTGGGCAATGCGCTCGACGGGCCGCACCAGCTCTTCCGGCAACACCATCCAGCCGATGCGCCAGCCGGTCATGCAATAGTATTTCGAGAAGGAGTTGATTACCGTCACGCTGTTGCCGAAGGCGAGTGCTGTGGTGTCCGGAGCGCCATAGGCCAACCGGTGGTAGATCTCGTCGGAGATGACGGCAATGCCCAGTGTCTCCGCTGTATTGACCAGCGCCGACAGTTCGTCGGCCGGTATGACCGCGCCGGTCGGGTTGGCCGGGCTTGCAAACAGGACGCCCTTCAGCGGCTTCTCGCGATGCGCCGTCTCCAGATGACCAGCATGCAGATAGGCAGCGTCGCCGAGCTCTATCTCGACCACATCGATGCCGAGCGCCGCCATGATGTTGCGATAGGCAGGGTAGCCGGGTGCTGCGATGGCGACGCGGTCACCCGGATCGAACATCGCCAGAAAAGCGAGATTGAAGGCCGCCGACGATCCCGTGGTCACCGCGATCCGGCCGGGTTCGATTTCGAGCCGATAGTGATCCGCGTAATGCTCCGCGATTGCCTTGCGCAGACCGGCCAGACCCAGCGTGTCGGTGTAGCCGATGCGGCCGTGCTCCATGGCCTTGGCCGCCGCGGCGCGAACCCGAGCGGGCGCCGGATCGGAGGGCTGGCCGACCGCCATGGAAATCACCGGCACGCCCTGGGCCTTGAGCCTGTTTGCTTCGGCCAGCACATCCATGGCGTGGAAGGGCTCGACATTGCCACGACGTGAGAGCGAAACGACCATTTTATTCCTATCCCGACGGTTGGGCACGCCATGCCCTCGAAACCATGCGCCGCACAAATGCCCGATTGATGTGAGGATCACAAGTTGAGGAAGTTTTTCCGGTGCCGACTTTTCATCTTTCGCCCGCTCGTCTACCAGTGGACACGTCATGTTGAGCCGACCCAGACCGACGATTGCCCGGATTGCGCGTGTTTTCGCGACGCTTTCGCTTGGCATCGCCGTTGCGGTGGCAAGTTCGGTCACCGTCTTTGCCCAAGGCGTGCCGGTGGTACGCGATGCCGAGATCGAGGCTCTGGTGCGCGACTACGCACGGCCGATCTTCAAGGCGGCGGGGCTCGCGAATGACGGCATCGACATCGTGCTGGTCAACGATTCCAGCTTCAACGCTTTCGTCACCGGGCGCCGGCTGTTCATCAACACCGGTGCACTGATGACGGCGGAAACGCCCAACGAGATCATCGGCGTCATAGCGCACGAGGCCGGCCATATCGCCGGCGGCCACCAGCAGAAACTGCGAGACCAGCTCGAGCGCGCCAAGACGATGGCCATCATCGCGACCTTGCTTGGCGCCGGCGCGATCGTTGCCGGTGCGACCACCAACAGCCGCGGCCTTGCCGGCGCCGGCATGGGCGTGGCCGCCGGCGGCGGCGAGATGGCGCAGCGCAGCATCCTCGCCTACCAGCGTACCGAAGAGATCACGGCCGACCGCTCGGCCATCACCTATCTCAACGCCACCGGCCAGTCCGGCATGGGCATGCTGAAGACGTTCCGCCGCTTCCAGACCGCGCTGTCGCTGTCGGGTGCGCAAATCGATCCCTATCGGATCAGCCACCCAATGCCGCAGGAGCGCATCGCCAATCTCGAAGTGCTGGTGCAGCAGAGCCCCAATGTCGACAAGCCCGACCCGCCGGCGCTGCAGCAGCGCCATGACATGATGCGGGTGAAGATCGCCGTCTACATGGAAGGCCAGGCCACAGCATCGCGGCTGATGCAGAAGATGCGAGGCAGCCTCGCCGCGCAGTATGGCGACGCCCAATCGACCTACCTTTACGGTGACATCGCCGGTGCACTCGCCAAGACCAATGCCCTGATCAAGGCACAGCCCAACAACCCCTATTTCCAGGAGTTGCGCGGCGACATCTTGATGAAGGCGAACAAGCCCAAGGATGCGGCCGAAGCCTACGCCAAGGCGGTCAGCCTCGATCCGGCGCGGTCCGGCTTGCTGCCTGTCTCGCTTGGCCAGGCGCTGATGGCGGTCGGCACGCCCGACTCGCTGAAGAAGGCCGTCGTGCAGATCAACAATGGCCTGGGGCGCGACAAGGAAAATGCCGAGGGGTATCGTTACCTGGCGCAGGCTTATGGCGAGTTGGGAGACATACCGGGCGCCGAGCTTGCCACGGCCGAAGGTCACTTCTATTCCGGCAATTACAAGGATGCGAAGATCTTCGCCATGCGGGCGCAGCAGCAGATGAAGCGCGGTGAGCCGCGCTGGATACGCGCCCAGGACATCATAAACTACAAATCGTCAAGCAAGATCTAGTGAACCTTCCGGCGACGCGCTGCGACACAGCCGCACCGGGAAACAGGCAAAAAAGGAACGAGAACGATGAAAAAGGCACTGCTGCTGGGCACCACGGGGATTGCTGTGGCCCTTGCCATGCTGGCTTTCGGTTTCGTCGCCGGCAGCCCCCAGATCGCCAAGGCGGGTACGGCGCAGCCTGTCCAGACCACTCAGCCTGTCCAGATTGCAGGGGCCGATACCAAGATCAACCGCACCGAGGTCGAAGGGATTATCCGCGACTACCTCCTGAAGAACCCGGAAGTGCTGCTCGAAGTGCAGGACGCGCTCCAGGCCAAGCAGAAGGAAGAGCAGCGGATCGCCGCGCTCGGCGTCATCAAGAACGCCAAGGAGCAGATTTTCAACTCCACCTTCGACGGCGTCGTCGGCAACCCGAACGGCAAGGTGACGATCGTCGAGTTCTACGACTACAATTGCGGCTTCTGCAAACGCGCCATCGAAGACATGCGGGCGCTGACCAAGGCTGATCCCGATCTGCGCTTCGTGCTCAAGGAATTCCCGATCCTCGGCCCGGATTCGCAAAAGGCGAGCGTCGTCTCGATGGCATTCCACCTGATGAAGCCGGAAAAATACGGCGAGTTCCACAATGCGCTGCTCGGCGGCCAGGGACGCGCCACCGAAGCGGCTGCAATCAAGATCGCGCTTTCGCTCGGCGCCGACGAGGCGACGCTGCGCGAGAAGATGAAGGATCCGTCGATCACCGAGGCCTTCTCCAAGACCTACGATCTTGCCAACAAGCTGGCGATCACCGGAACCCCGTCCTATGTCGTCGGCAACGAGGTCGTGTTCGGGGCTCTCGGGCAGGACGTGCTGGCGGAAAAGATCGAGGCAGCGAAAGCCGCGCTTTGATCAGCCGGGGTTTTTCTTCACGGGCGCATTTCGGCCTGTTGTGGACAGTGAAAGAACGCACTTGCGCTCTTTTCGCGGACGGCTATGCCCGGTATAGAGGCCCAGCGCGCCGGTTTGATACCGGCGCCGTAAAAGGTCGGTTTTTTTGAAAACGGTTTTCGTCCTGAACGGTCCCAATCTCAACGCGCTCGGCAAGCGCGAGCCGGGCATCTATGGCGGCAAGACGCTTGCCGCCATCGCCGACGACTGCAAGCAGGTCGGCGCGTCGCTTGGACTCGAGATCGATTTCCGCCAGTCGAACCATGAGGGCGATCTTGTCGACTGGATCCAGGAAGCCGGCGACAAGGCCGCCGGCATCGTCATCAATCCAGGCGCCTACAGCCACACCTCGATCGCGATCCATGACGCCATCCGTTCGGTCGCGCCGCTGCCGGTCGCAGAAGTTCACCTTTCCAACATCCATGCGCGGGAATCATTCCGCCACGTCTCCATGGTCGCGCCGGTCGCTGTCGGCATGATCTGTGGCTTTGGGCCGCTCGGCTACACGCTGGCGCTACAGGCGCTGGCCGCACGCCTATGACCGGCCAACAAACAGAAGGCTCGAAAATGTCGATAAAGAAGACCGGTGTTGACCAACAGCTGATCCGCGATCTGGCGGGCATACTGAACGACACCAACCTGACCGAGATCGAGGTTGAACTGGGTGACCTAAAGGTGCGCGTGTCGCGGCAGGCACCTGCCGTCCACGCGATTGCAGCACCCCCGCCCAGCTATGCGCCGGCGGCAGCCGCCCAGCCCGCGGCCGCGGCCGCCCCGGCAGCGGTCGACGTATCGAAGAACGCGGTCACCTCGCCGATGGTCGGCACCGCCTATCTGGCGCCCTCGCCCGACGCCAAGGTGTTCATCGAGGTCGGCCAGAAGGTCAAGGAAGGCCAGACGCTGCTGATCATCGAGGCGATGAAGACGATGAACCAGATCCCCTCGCCGCGCGCCGGCACGGTGACGGCGATTCTGTTCGAGGACGCGACGCCGGTCGAGTACGGCATGCCGCTCGTCGTGATCGAGTAGAGCGGGCAGGATGTTCCAGAAGATCCTCATAGCCAATCGCGGCGAAATCGCGCTTCGGGTGCTGCGCGCCTGCAAGGAACTCGGCATCCAGACGGTGGTGGTGCATTCGACCGCCGACGCTGACGCCATGCATGTGCGGCTTGCCGACGAGAGCGTCTGCATCGGGCCGCCGCCATCGCGCGACAGCTATCTGAACATCCATCAGATCGTCGCGGCCTGCGAGATCACCGGCGCCGACGCCGTACATCCAGGCTACGGCTTCCTGTCGGAGAACGCCAAGTTCGCCGACATATTGGCCGCGCACAACATCACCTTCATCGGCCCGTCCGGCGACCATATCCGCATCATGGGCGACAAGATCGAGGCCAAGCGCACCGCCAAGCGCCTCGGCATCCCGGTGGTGCCCGGCTCCGATGGCGCGGTGACCGACGAGAAGGAAGCCAAGCGCATCGCCGCCGAGATCGGCTATCCCGTGATCATCAAGGCCTCCGCCGGCGGCGGTGGGCGCGGCATGAAGGTTGCACTTACCGAGGCGGACCTCGAAATCGCCTTGCAGACGGCGCGCACGGAAGCGGGTGCCGCTTTCGGCGACGACGCCGTCTATATCGAAAAATACCTGCAGAAGCCGCGCCATATCGAGGTGCAGGTGTTCGGCGACGGCTTTGGCCGCGGCGTGCATTTCGGCGAGCGCGACTGTTCGCTGCAGCGGCGCCACCAGAAGGTCTGGGAAGAAGCCAATTCGCCGGCGCTCAACGCCGAGGAGCGGTCCCGCATCGGCGGCATCTGCGCCAAGGCCATTGCCGATCTCGGCTATTCCGGCGCCGGCACGATCGAGTTCCTGTACGAGAATGGCGAGTTCTATTTCATCGAGATGAACACGCGCCTGCAGGTCGAGCATCCGGTGACGGAAGCGATCACCGGCATCGATCTCGTCCACGAGCAGATCCGCGTCGCTTCCGGTGGCGGTCTTTCGGTCAGGCAGGAAGACATCAAGTTCAATGGCCACGCCATCGAATGCCGCATCAATGCCGAGGATCCGCGCACCTTCACCCCCTCGCCCGGCACGATCACGCATTTCCACACGCCAGGCGGTCTCGGCATCCGCGTCGATTCCGGCGTCTATTCCGGCTACAAGATCCCGCCCTATTACGACAGCCTGATCGGCAAGCTGATCGTGCATGGGCGCAATCGCGTCGAATGCATGATGCGGCTGCGGCGGGCGCTGGATGAATTCGTCGTCGACGGCATCAAGACGACGTTGCCGCTGTTTCGCGATCTGGTCGGCAATGCCGACATCGCCAATGGCGACTATGACATCCATTGGCTGGAAAAATACCTGGCCAAGGAAGAATAGTCCGGGGACGCGATGACCCGCCCCTACGCGCCCGGCTATCGCATCCCCACCGACCTCCTGCTCAAGGCCTATGCCTCGGGCGTCTTCCCGATGGCCGAAAGCGCCAGCGATCCGGAGGTGTTCTGGGTGCGGCCGGAGACGCGCGGCATCATCCCGCTCGACGGGTTCCACACGCCCAAAAGCCTGAAGAAGGTGATCCGCAAAAACCCGTTCGACATCCGCTTCGATTTCGATTTCGAGGCGACGATCGACGGCTGTGCCGAAAAGCGCGAGGAGCGGCGCTCGACCTGGATCAACGCGCCGATCCGCGAAGCCTATGTGCAACTGCACCGCATGGGCCACTGCCATTCGGTCGAGGCCTGGCGTGAGGACCAGTTGGTCGGCGGCCTCTACGGCGTGTCGCTCGGACGGGTGTTCTTCGGCGAAAGCATGTTTTCCAAGGCGACGGATGCGTCGAAGATCTGCCTCGTGCATCTCGTCGAGCGCTTGAAGGCACGCGGCTTCGCTCTGCTTGATACGCAGTTCACCACCGAGCACCTCAAGCGCTTTGGCGCTGTCGACGTGCCACGGGGCAAGTATGAGAAAATGCTCGCCGATGCGCTGAAGGGTGAGGCGATCTTTTTTCCGTGACTGGAGAGCTTCGATGTCGAGCGAAATCCACCTTCGAGCGGATGTGCAGCCAATTGTTCAAGCGCTGATCGCAAAGGGCAGAGACGTCACAATGGCTCAACTCGACCAACTGCTTCCCAAGCGGGAATTCAGTTCAACCGAGATCGAAGATATATTTGCTGCCCTCGCCGAGCATGGACTAAACGTCACCGAGTGAACGATCCGCTGGACCACCCAGAAGATCAGCTCTTCGCTGCAGCCTCCAGTGGCGTCTGCGAATGGAACATCATCTTCCAGCCGTTGACGCGATGGACATAGCCGGTGCTGACGAGCGCCGCGTAGGGGTCGCCATTCTCCCGCGTCGCATGCGCCTCGTAGGTCAGCATGACGATGTCGCTGCCCGGTTCGATAATTCCCTTGAGCTCGATATCGAGGTCGCGCCAGCGGTTGGGCTTGGTCGCGGTCTTGGCCAGGTCGGCATTGTCCATTGCCTTTGCCATTTGCGGAAAGGCCACCAGGCATTCCGTGTCGGCATTGGCCGCGTAATAGGCCTCGTCCCCTGTCCAGAACCCTTTTTCGAGTTCGAGCAACTCTTTCTTGCTCGCCGTGATCCGCTTGCTGTCTGACATCGAAATATCCTCCGTGCGCATCGATGCGCGGTCGTCAATGGTCCAACGCATGGTGGCCACGACGGTTCCCGGGGATCAGTTGGCGCCGGTGGTGTCCGGTTCCGTGGGATCGGACTGTTCCGCATCCGGGCTGGCCGCAGGCTTCGGCTTGGCGGCGGCTGGCTTGGTCGCTGCCGGCTTCGGAGCGGCGGCCTTGGTGGCGTCAGCCTTGGTGGCGTCCGGCGCCGGCACATCCGACTTCTGCTTGCATTCCTTCAGCCAGACGTCATAGACGGCATGCTCGACGGCGTTGAGCCCCGGGCTTTCGGCGAACATCCAGCCGGTGAAGATGCGGCGGATCTTGCGGTCGAGCGTGATTTCGTCGACCTCGACGAAGGAATCGGTCTTCGGCTCCTCGGTCTGCGGCCGCGAATAGCAGACGCGCGGCGTCACCTGCAAAGCGCCGAACTGCACCGTCTCGTCGATATAGACGTCGAAGGTGATGATGCGGCCGGTGATCTTGTCGATGCCGGCGAACTCGGCAACCGGATTGGTGATGCGATCCGATCCCGCGGGTGCAGCCGGCGCGGGTGCGGCGGGTACAGCCGGTGTGGGCGAAGCCGCAAAGGCGGCCGTGCTGACGGCGAGGCTGGCGGCTAGCGTCAGACCGCCCGTCGATATCAGGTTGAAAAAGCTCATATAGGGGTACCGGTGGTTCGTGCCCGGGTGATTCCGTCGATCGCCAAGGCTAGTCGCCGTTTTCTGATCAGCAAGCAGCTAAACACCAATTGTGGCGATAAAGGACCGGCCTGCACTTTGCGCCGTTACATCCAGGGGCCGTTACGACCCGGGCGTCCAGGCGTCATAGTCACCCGTGACCTGCGGACGATGCTGATTTGTCAGCACCGAGCCCTTCGGGCGATAGGCCGCCGGCGTGCCGGTCAGATTGGGCTGATGCGACTTCTGCCATTCGCGCGGCTTGTAGTCTTCGCTCGGCGGCGCGACGTCGACACGGTGATGGATCCAGCCGTGCCAGCCGGGCGGAATCGCCGAGGCTTCCGAATAGTTGCGGTAGATGACCCAGCGCCGCGTGCGGCCTTCCGAATCGATACCGCCTTCGTAATAGACATTGCCGACCTCGTCCTGGCCGACCCTCTTGCCGTACCGCCAGGTGTGCAGGCGTGTTCCCAGCGTCTGGCTGTTCCACCAGGTGAAAAACTGCGTCAGGAAAGTCTTCATCTCAGAACCCTCGCGCTGGCGGCGCTGTTTCCTGCTTATGGCGTCAGGCCTTCGGGAAGGCAAGGGTTTTGCCAAGGGGAGCGCGCAAATGGCGCGCCAGGGACCCGACACAAGCCTGTGATCCCGAGACGCGGCAGGATGCACGCTTGCCAAGCCTTTCGGCTCTTTCTAAAGCTCAGCGCGCTCGTGCGGATATCGAATCCAGCCATGGGCCGAAGGAGGTGACGATTGGCCACAAAATTGCCGACCACCGACATCCGCATCGGCGCCGAGCTGATTCGCCGCCGCAAGGGCAGCATCCCGTTGGTTTGCCTGACGGCCTACACCTATCCCGTCGCCCGCCTGCTCGATCCCCATGTCGACCTGCTTCTGGTCGGCGACAGCGTCGCCATGGTCCTGCATGGCCATGCGACGACGCTGGGCGCCTCGCTGGAGATGATGATCGCGCATGGGCAGGCCGTGATGCGCGGCTCGGCCAGAGCCTGCGTCGTTGTCGACATGCCAGCCGGCAGCTATGAGGCTTCGGCGGCGCAGGCCGCGGCCTCAGCGCGGCGCATCATTGGCGAGACCGGCTGCCAGGCGGTGAAGCTCGAAGGCGGCGTCGACATGGCCCCTCAGATCGCGGCGATCGTGGCCGCCGGCATTCCGGTCATGGGCCATATCGGCCTGCTGCCGCAATCGGTGGAGAAGGATGGCGGCTACAAGATCAAGGGCCGCACGGACGAGACTATCGCGGCGCTGATGGCCGACGCGCTCGCCGTCGAAAAAGCCGGCGCGTTCTCCGTGGTCATCGAAGGCACCATCGAGGCGGTCGCCGCCGACATCACACGCCGCATCGCCATTCCAACCATCGGCATCGGCGCCAGCGGCGACTGCGATGGCCAGATCCTGGTCATCGACGACATGGTCGGACTGACCGTCGACCGTGTGCCGAAATTCGTCAAGGAATACGCCGATCTGCGCGGCGTGATCGCGCACGCAGCCGAGCGCTACGCATCGGAGGTGCGAAGCCGGACTTTCCCCGGCCCTGCCCATGTATTTTCAGGCTCAAAAGTATTTTCGGGTTCAAAAGTCTTTTCGGGCACAAATGGCGGAGACGAGGCATGAGCCGACCTGATGTCGTCGATAGCGTTGCCGCGCTTCGCGCCGAGATCCGGGACTGGCGGCGCGATGGCCTGCGCGTCGCCATGGTGCCAACCATGGGCGCGCTGCATGAGGGACATCTCTCCCTGATCAGGATCGCCAGGAAAAAAGCCGAGCGCTGTGTGGTGTCGATCTTCGTCAACCCGACGCAGTTCGCGCCGAGCGAGGATCTCGACAAGTATCCACGCCAGCTCGCCCGCGACCTGGATATGCTGGCGACGGTCAAGGCCGATCTTGCCTTCACGCCGACGGTTGGCGCGATGTATCCCGCCGGCTTTGCCACCAGGATCGCGGTCGGCGGCCCGTCCGCCGGGCTCGAATCGGATTTTCGCCCTACCTTTTTCGAAGGCGTCGCCACCGTGGTGGCCAAGCTTTTTCTTCAGGCAACGCCCGACTATGCGGTCTTTGGCGAGAAGGATTACCAGCAGCTTTGCGTCGTCAGGCAGCTCTGCCGCGACCTCGACCTGCCCGTCGAGATCATCGGCGCCCCGACCATACGCGACGAGAGCGGCCTCGCCATGTCGTCACGCAACGCCTATCTCGACGAGGCCGAACTCGCGGTCGCCCGCCAGTTCAACGCGATCCTGCACAAGACGGCTGCCGCGCTCGCGGCCGGCGCACAACAAGATGACGCGACAGGTGAGGCCGGCCGCGCGCTGATCGCCGCCGGCTTCCAGAAGGTCGACTATGTCGAGGCTCGCGAAAGCCTGACGCTGGCGCCCTGGCGCCGCGACCGCGCGGGGCGCCTGCTCGCCGCTGCCTGGCTCGGCAAGACTCGGCTCATCGACAATGTGGACGTTCCCATCGCCTGAGCGGATTGGCCTACGCCACGCTTTGTCCTTGGCGCGTGACCCATCCGGATTTCCGGCATGCGCTTACTCCTCTGTCGGCATATGCAGATACATCGACTGGATGCCGACGCGGCCCGGGCCGGTGAAGCGGTTGACGATGAAATTCATGTTGGCGCCGAAGAAGCCGCTCGACAGGCGATCGATCTTGGTTTCCATCCGGACCGAGGCATCCTTGAACAGCCAGCCGCCCGGCTCGATGTCGATGGTCTCGCCAGCGGCAAGCGTTTTCTCGAAGACATTGCCATAGCCGTGCAGCCAGACGATGCCGTCGCCGCTATCGCCGCGAAAACGGTCGATGAAGAAGCCGCTCTGGCCAAACAGCATCGTCGCCAGGCCGCGCACACGCTCGAATGTGTAGTCGACATTGCCGGTGGCGGCGAGGAACTGGTGTTCGCGCACCTGGATCTCCTCGCCGCGCCTGAGGTGGATCGGCACGATGTGGCCGGGCCCGTCACGGCTGAAGGCAATGATGCCCGCCCCCGAGGCCTCGGTGACGAATATCTGCATGCCAGCCATCATGCGCTTCAGCGCGCCTTTCAGCGATTTCAAGCCGATGGTGATGGTGGAGTTCTTCCACAACAGGATGTGGTGCTCGAAATAGACAGGCATTCGCGTCACATCGACCGAAAGCACGGGCACCAGTTCGCCCGCTATGTGATAGGTGACGCCACCAAAGGTTTCGTCCGACACCTGCGTCGGCATCAGTTCCGGCAAGCTTGGCATGGTTCCCCCCTCGCCGCCTTGCGCGCCAGTCCATTCCGGCTTCCGCACGGTCAGCTGCAGCAGCTTGGTGTGTGACCCCTGGGCCGTCAAACGAAAACGGGGCGCATCCCGCACCGCTCGCGCGAAGGTGATCCAGACAGGTGCACGTCGAAGCGATCAGCCGGCAAGAGGCCGGCGATAGACCAGCGTCGGCTCGCCGGAGGCACCGATGTGCTCGCCGGCATCGCCGGATCGCACGAAGCCGTTTGCTTCGTAGAAGGCGATGGCGCGCGTGTTCTGCGCCTCCACTTCCAGACGGATGGCGTCGGCCTCGGGAAAACTTTCGATAATCTCATCGAGGAGCATGCCGCCGATGCCCCGTCCCTGCAGGCTGGGAAGCACGTAAAGCTGCCTCAGGACAACCGTCTTGCCGCCGTCGATGCTTTCGGCAAAAGCCACGCCGCCAATGCGCTTGCCGTCATCAGCAACAAGGAAGTCGCTGTTCGGCTTGATCAGCCGCGCCTTCAGCGAGGCGATCGAATGCCATTCATCGGTGATCTCGGTGACCTTGGCGGCGCCGTATATGGCGTCATACGTCGCATGCCAGGTTTCGACCAGCACTGCCCGAATTGCATCAAGGTCGCGTTCACCTGCTGTGCGGACGAACATCGCTTTCTCTCCCGCCTATGCCGCGACGCGATTGCGTCTGAAATCAATTGCCGCAAGCAGCACCACCCAGACCAGGAGCACCATGCTGCCCGGCATGTTGGCCGCCATGGCAAGGCCGGAGAAACCGGTTGCCGCGGTGGCAAGGCCACCGAACAGGACGCCTACGGCGCCGGCGGCGCCCAGCAGCGACAGCCACAACGGACAGCGCCTGGCCTGATACAGCGCGACGTTGGCGAGTAGAACCGTCAGGCCAAGCAGCATGGCGCTGACCGCGGCAAAGCCGACCTCGACCTGGCGCACTGCGAAGGCGGCGCTCAATAGCGACGGCTTTGTCGCCGCATCGGCCATGGCCCAGGCGTTGACCACCGCCTTCAGCGCAATGCCGTCGACCGCCTGCAAGGCAGCGGCCGCCGCTAGCGACGCCGCGCCGAACACGATCGTCAGAAGGGTCCAGCCCCGGGCCGGCCCCTTCGACAGACGGCCAAGGATCAGCAGCAACCCCGCTACCATCGCGAAGACCCCTGCAAGCTGTGCCATGTGGCTATAGAGCCAGATATGGTCGGCTGCATATTCACCGAAGGCGGCAAGCGCGTCATTCGGATCCTCATGCATCGGATGCAGCGACGTGCCGACAAAAAGCAGCACGGCGCCGGCAATCAACAGGACCGACGAGACGCTTGCCGAATTGCCCGGCTTTGCGTCTCCGCTCATTGATCCGATATGCCGAGCTTGGCCTTGACGAGGTCGTTGACCGCCTGCGGATTGGCCTTGCCGCCCGTCGCCTTCATCACCTGGCCGACGAACCAGCCGGCCATGGTCGGCTTGGCGCGCGCCTGTTCGACCTTGTCGGGATTGGCCGCGATCACCTCGTCGACCGCCTTCTCGATGGCGCCGGTGTCGGTGACCTGCTTCAAGCCACGGCTTTCGACCAGCTGGCGCGGGTCGCCACCTTCATTCCAGACGATCTCGAACAGGTCCTTGGCGATCTTGCCGGAGATGGTGCCATCCTTGATCAGGTCGATGACCGCACCGAGCTGATCGGGCGAAATCGGAGCATTTTCAATATCCTTGCCGGCCTTGTTCAATTGACCAAGCAGATCGTTGATGACCCAGTTGGCAGCGAGCTTGCCGTCGCGGCCGGCGGCCACCTTCTCGAAATAGTCGGCGATCGACTTTTCCGACACCAGGATCGAAGCGTCATAGGTCGAGAGACCCAGCGAGGAGATCAGCCGCGCCTTCTTGTCGTCCGGCAGTTCCGGCAGTCCTTTGGCCAAAGCATCGACATAGGCCTGGTCGAATTCCAGCGGCAGAAGATCGGGATCGGGGAAATAGCGGTAGTCGTGCGCTTCTTCCTTTGAGCGCATCGAGCGCGTTTCGCCCTTGACGGCATCATACAGCCGCGTTTCCTGGTCAATCTTGCCGCCGTCCTCGAGAATGGCGATCTGGCGGCGCGCCTCGTAGTCGATGGCCTGGCCGATGAAGCGGATCGAGTTCATGTTCTTGATCTCGCAGCGGGTGCCGAACTCGCCACCGGGCCGGCGTACCGAAACGTTGACGTCGGCGCGCAGCGAGCCTTCATCCATGTTGCCGTCGCAGGTGCCGAGATAGCGCATGATGGTGCGCAGCTTGGTGACATAGGCCTTGGCCTCATCGCCGGAACGCAGGTCAGGCTTGGAGACGATCTCCATCAGCGCCACGCCGGAGCGGTTGAGGTCGACATAGGACATGGTCGGATGCTGGTCGTGCATCGACTTGCCGGCATCCTGTTCCAGATGCAGCCGCTCGATGCCGACATCGATGTCCTCGAACTCGCCCTGCCGGTCCGGTCCGACCGAGACGATCACGGTGCCCTCGCCGACGATCGGCTGCTTGAACTGCGAAATCTGGTAGCCCTGTGGCAGGTCGGGATAAAAATAGTTCTTCCGGTCGAAAACCGACTTGTGGTTGATCTGTGCCTTCAGCCCGAGACCTGTGCGGATCGCCTGCTTTACGCATTCCTCGTTGATGACAGGCAGCATGCCCGGCATTGCTGCATCGACCAGGCTGACATTGGCATTGGGGGCCGCACCGAAAGCGGTCGAAGCGCCGGAAAACAATTTTGCTTCCGAGATAACCTGCGCGTGCACTTCGAGACCGATGATGATTTCCCAGTCGCCGGTGGCGCCGGGGATCAGGCGTTTTGCGTCGGGCGTGCGGGTATCGATGAGGGTCATGGCGGCCTGCGAATTGCGGTGAGTGAACTCACGTTTGATCGTGACTTTCACGTCTGAAGTGAAAGTCATTCGCTAGTGCAAACCACCAAAAGAGACAAGGCAAAAGGTAGTGTGCTGAGAGTTCTGCAAATTCGCTGAGAGAGGGGCGGTCATGGCAGGCTGGTGATTGTTCACGTCACCGATTCCCGCGAAGGAACGCCACCATGACCAAGATTGAAAGTAAGACCGCCAGCGCCTCCGTCAAAGACATTCTGCTTTCGAACCCGGACGGACTTCACGAAGTGATCCGTGCGGTGATGCAGGAGGTGCTCGAGGCCGAGATGGATGAGGCGCTGAGTGCTTCGAAGGGCGAACGCACGCCCGAGCGGCTTGGCTATCGCTCGGGTTACTATGGCCGCACCCTTGTGACGCGCGTCGGCAAGCTTGAGCTGCGGGTTCCGCAGGACCGCTCGGGGCGCTTCTCGACCGAGTTGTTTGAGCGCTATCAGCGTTCGGAACGGGCTTTGGTGGCGACGCTGGCCGAGATGTATGTGCAGGGCGTGTCGACCCGCAAGGTGAAGGCGATCACCGAAGAGCTGTGCGGCCATGCTTTCTCGGCCTCGTCGATCTCGGCCATCAACAAGCGGCTGGACGAGAGCCTCGCTGCCTTTGCCAGGCGTCCCCTTCAAGAGCCGTTTGCTTACCTCATCCTCGATGCGCGCTACGAGAAAGTGCGTGAAGCCGGCGTCGTCATGAGCCAGGCGGTGCTGATCGCGGTCGGCATCGACTGGGACGGCCGGCGCCAGATCCTGGCTGTGGAGATGGCCAATCGCGAGAGCCGTTCGGCCTGGAAAGACTTTCTCGTCTCACTGAAGGCGCGCGGCCTCAAGGGCGTCGAATTGGTCGTGTCCGACGATCACGCCGGCCTGGTGGCGGCGATCGGCGAGGTGATCCCGGAAGCCGCCTGGCAACGCTGCTACGTGCACTTCCTCAGGAACGCGCTCGATCATCTGCCGCGCAAGCACGGCGATGACTGCCTGCAGGAGCTGCGCTGGCTCTACGACCGACGCGATCTCGCCGAGGCCAGGGCCGATCTCGCCGCATGGCTTGCCAAATGGTCACCTCGCTATCCGCGCCTGACAGGCTGGGCCGAAGATGCCATCGAACAAACTCTGACCTTCTTCAGGCTGCCGAGACAGCACCACAAGCATCTCAAGTCCACCAACATGCTCGAGCGCCTCAACGAGGAAATCCGCCGGCGCACCTATGTCGTACGCATCTTCCCCAACGCCGAAAGCTGCCTGCGCCTTGTCAGGGCCTTGGCTGTCGAGACCAACGAAAACTGGATGGAGGCCAACCGCTACATCAACATGGACGACCTGCGCGAGCACAAAAAGCTCGCTCTACGCCAAGCCGCATGACCAGCACTATGGCCGCCCCTTTTTGCAGAACTTGACGCACACAACCAGGCAAAAGCGGCAGACTGGCGTTTTCGGCCACGTTCGCTTATATCCCGCTCATCCCAATGGAGAGTGGATGTCCGCTTACGCTCAGTCCCGGTAAGGCCCTGACCTCGTAGCGAGGCAGGGCGACAAAACCTGAAACCCCGTGCCGCGAAGCTTCGCGGCGGCGGCATTTTTTGTTTTCCCGGAAACTCTCCATATGGATATTTCGCGCACTGAACAGCGCATCCTGCACCTGCTTGCGCAGGGCGGACGCATTGAAATCGAAAAGAACCAGAAGAAACGGATCGCCTCCGTCAAATGCCTGACCCGCGACGGCTGGCACTATCCGGGCGTCGATCTCGACCTGTTTCGAAAGCTGAAACGCAAGAAGGCGGTTTCGTCGTCGGGCGGCGGTCCCTACCGCATCACGAGGCGCGGACTCGAGCTCGTCCGTTCCGAACTCGATAACAGATAGAAATGGGTCCGCCGGTCGGGTCTCCGGCCGGCGGTTTCTTTCACCGCTCAGGCGGTGGCGATGTAGGCCCTGATCTCATCGGCCTCGCGTTCAACATCCTCGATGCGGCGCTTGACCACGTCGCCGATGGAGACGATGCCATCGAGCAGGCCGTCCTTTTCCACCGGCAGATGGCGGAAGCGACCCCTGGTCATGATCTCCATCACCTCGTTGACGGTGTGGTTTTCATTGCAGATCTTCACCTTCGGCGTCATCGCCGAACGCACCGCAATATCAAGTGCGGCGGCGCCCTCCTTGGCGACGACGCGCACGATATCGCGCTCCGAAAGAATGCCAACGATCTTGCGATCGCCATTGGTGATGACCAGCGCACCGATTTTGTGGTCCGCGAGCATGCGGATGGCCACGCTAAGTTTTTCATTCGGCCCGAGCGTCAACACGTCGTGGCCTTTTTTCTCGAGAATTGCCTTAACCGTCATGGCGTCCTCCTCTGCTTTTGCCTGCCGGTTCCTGTCCTGACCGGCTTTCACATAAGAGTGAACATCGTGCGCCGTGATCGGTTGCATTTCAAGTGCGGTGGTCGGTGGTTTCCCACTCAGGCGGCTGCCATCGCCTGTCGAACCAGCGCAGGCCAAAGAAGCCGGCGACGAAGCCGCCAATATGGGCCTCCCAGGCGATCTGGCCGTCTATTCCAGGCGCAAAGCCGAGCAGGCCGGTGGCGAGGTTGATGATCATCCACACGGCGAGAAAGATCACGACGCCACGCAAACGCAAGACAATCGCGATCGGCAGCACCGGGCCGGCGAAGGCTGCCTTGCCGGCCGAACGGTTGGTGCGGAAACCGAACCGCGCGGCGGCGCCCATCATGCCAGAAATGGCGCCCGAAGCGCCGACCAGAGGCGCTTCACCATAGGGGTGCATGGCCCAGAAGAGCGCCACGGACGCCAGTCCGGTGGCGGCGAAGAACAGCGCGAACCAGAGCGCGCCCAAACGATTGGCCAATGGTGAACCAAAGGCAGCGAGCCAGACCATGTTGATGGCTATATGGGCAAAACCGCCATGCATGAAGGCATAGGTGAAGGGCCGCGTGAACAGGAACCAGTCGAAGCCGTATTGTCCGGTGTAGAGGACGGGGATGAAGGCCCCGTCATAGAGCAGCGTCATCTGCTGCGTGTCGTTCAGCACATATTGCTGCAGCAGATAGACGGCCGCGCAAATGCCGATCACCGCCAGCACGATCGGCGGCAGGTTGAACACCGGCTCGCGCCGGGGCTCCGGCGTCGGTTCGGTGGGTTCGGTTTCCGAAGGGCTTACCGGTTCACTCATACGCGTCTGGTCCAGGGATTCGATGCGCGAGCTTTAGAGCAAGGATGCTCGACTTGGAACAATTCTGTTTCTCGAAACAGCCGACGCCCGCGCGGCGTCGGCCTCATTTGCTACGAACCGAAAAGGAAACGAAGCGGAAATGCTCCGGGATCTGAAAAACTCGCAACCAGCGTTCTCGGAAGCGCCGGGCCCCCTCCCTAGAATGCGGCCAATTTCAAAGGGGTCGATACATGATCAAGCATCTTCTTTCGCTGGCTGCCGCGGCCGGCATCACGGCTCTCGCCACCGCGGCTTCGGCGCAAGGCATTGCCGGAGCGCCGGCTCCCTTCGACAAGGGCGGCGTCAAGATCGCCGTCGTCAGCTTCCTTGGCGCCGGTGACTGGCTCCAGGCTTTCGAAGCCGGCGTGAAGCGCCAGGCCGACGCGCTCGGCATCGAGGCCAACATTTCGCAGGCGCGCAACGACATCAACACCGAGCGCCAGCTGATCCAGCAGGCGATCAATCTCGGCGTGCAGGGCATCATCATCAACAACGGCCAGCCGGAGGCGATCAAGGACGTCGCGCAGGCCGCGCTTGACGCCGGCATTCCGGTGGTGGCCTACGACACCAATCTCGACAACCCCAAGATCCCGCAGGTCGAGCAGTCCGACGCCGACATGGCGCGCCTGGTGATCGGCCAAGCGGTCAAGGAGCAGGGCGAGAAATTCGACGGTGGCGTCGTCTATGTCGCCGGCTTCGCGCCGCTCGACCGCCGCTATGCGGTCTGGAAGGATTTCGCCAAGAAGTATCCCGGCATCAAGGACGTCGCCACCTGGGGCGTGGTCAACGACACCGTTGCCGCTTCGGTCGCCGACCAGACCAAGGCCGTGCTCACCGCCAATCCGACGCTTTCGGTGGTCTTTGCGCCTTGGGACGAATTCGCCCGTGGCGTGAAGCTCGCCATCGACGAGCTTGGCGTCGCCGACAAGGTCAAGATCTACGGCGTCGACATCTCGACCTCGGACATCCAGGCCATTCTCGAGCCGAACAGCCCATGGGTGGCGACCGCGGCAACCAACCCGGTCGTGGTCGGCGAAGCCTCGGTGCGCGCGCTGGCCCAGCTGATCGCCGGCCAGGATCCCGGCCACTCGGTGCTGATCAAGCCGACACTGGTCACCAAAAAGGACCTGGTCGACAACAACATCAAGACGATCGAGGATCTGCAGGCGAAGTTCCCCGCCTTCAAGGACAGTGACGCGGCCAAGGCGCCCTGGATCCCGGCATCGAACTGAGCCGCCGACCGCCGCCTGCAACAAGCCGGCCACCCGCTACCTTGCTCTGAAAACGTGACCGGCCTTCAAAACCCCCGTCATCCGATCGCCCCGGATGACGGGGCGAAAGCCTTTGAAAGACAGAGATGAGTTCCCTTCCCACGCCAGACTACGCCCGTAACATGCGCCTCATCGGCCATTCAGACCAAGGCGGACGGCCGGATGGGCTGCAGGTCATGGTGCATAGGGGCTTCGCCTATGTCGCGCATCCCTGGTCGCAGGGATTTTCCATCATCGATGTGCGCGATCCCAGGAACCCCGGCGCGACGGTGTTCGTGCCGGCGCCGCCAAACACCTGGACGATCCATCTGCAGACGCATGAGGATCTGCTGCTGGTCGTTCATGCGCGCGATCTCTTCGCCGATGCCGCCTTCGCTTTCGACGAGAAGGTCTACTACACCAGGTCGATCTGCGAGACGATCGGCACCGCCTCCGGCGGCGGGAGAAACTGGTCGGCCGGCATGGCCATTTACGACATCTCTAGGCCGGCTGAACCGCGCCAGATCGGCTTCTTTCCGGTCGACGGCATCGGCATCCACCGCATCTGGTATGTCGGTGGGCGCTATGCCTATGTTTCGGCCCTGCTCGACGGCCACAGCGACTACATCTTCCTGACCGTCGATCTCCAGGACCCGGCACGGCCCGTCGAGGCGGGGCGCTGGTGGATACCGGGCATGCATCTCGCCGGCGGCGAGACGCCGGGCTGGCCCGACGGCCGCCGCTATGCGCTGCACCACGCGCTGGTCGAGGGCGACACAGCCTATGCCTGCTGGCGCGATGGCGGCCTGACCATCCTTGATATCGCCGACCGCAGCCAACCGAAGCTGATCACGCACCGGAACTGGTCGCCACCCCATGGCGGCGGGACGCATTCGCCGCTGCCGCTGCCGAAACGCGGTCTGCTTGTTGTCGCCGACGAGGCCGTGCTCGATCATGAGGAGGACGGGCGCAAACGCACCTGGATTTTCGATGTCCGCGATCCGGCGAACCCCATTTCGATCTCGACGCTGCCGACGCCGGACGAGGCGGACTACACGGCCAAGGGCGGGCATTTCGGCCCGCACAATCTGCATGAGAACCGGCCAGGCAGCTTCGTTTCCGACACGCTGATCTTCGCCACCTACCAGAATGCCGGCGTGCGCGTGTTCGACATTTCCGATCCTTACCGGCCGAAGGAGACCGGCGCGCTGGTGCCACCTGCGCCAAGGCGCATGGTCGACAAGCGCCCGAACCGGCCGCAAGTGATCCAGTCGACCGACGTGTTCGTCGATGCCAACGGCATCGTCTATTCGCCGGACTACAATGCCGGACTGGCGATCATGGAATATAACGGGTGACAAAGGCGGCCAGCCGTCCCCCGCACATTATCATCAGCAGCCAAAGCCCGATCACATTGCCCCCAGCAAGCTCAGCCATCGCCGTCTCCGGCATCGAGAAATCCTTCGGGCCGACACGCGCGCTCGCCGGCGCCGATCTTGCCGTCGCGCCCGGTGAGGTCGTGGCGCTGATGGGCGCCAATGGCGCCGGCAAGTCGACCTTGGTGAAGATCCTTTCGGGTTCGTACACGCCCGACGCCGGCACGATCACGCTGGGCGGCAACACGATCGCCTTCGCCTCGCCCAGTGCCGCCAAGGCCGCCGGCATCGCAACGGTGCATCAGGCGACCGACCAGGCGGGTGCTGCCGGATTGACGGTTGCCGAAAACCTCCTGCTCGACGAACTTTGCGGCCGGGGCGGACACTTCCTCGTCTCGGCGGCGTCGATCCGCCGGCGCGCGCGCGCGGTGGCCGCGCTGATCGATCTCGATCTGCCGCTCGATCGCGACTTCGTCGATCTGCGCCCGGCGGAACGCCAGTTGATCGCCATCGCCCGCGCCGTCGCGGCCAAGGCCTCGGTGCTCATCCTCGACGAGCCGACGTCGAGCCTGTCGACCACGGAAGCCGAGCGGCTGTTCGCCATCATCCGCCGGCTGCGCGCCGGCGGCATGGCAATCCTCTATATCTCGCACAGGCTTGGCGACCTTGCGGCCATCGCCGATCGCGCCGTAGTCATGCGCGGCGGCCGCATCGTCGGTGCCTTTGCCAGGCCGATCGATTTCCCGGCCGCCGTCGCGGCCATGATCGGCCGGACACTGGAAGCCGCCACACATGACGGTAAGACATCAACCACCCCGATCATCGCTTCCATCAAGGGCGCGCGGCTGATTCCCGGAGCAGAGCCTTTCGATCTCGACCTGCGCTCCGGCGAGGTCGTCGCCATCACCGGCACGCTCGGATCGGGCAAGAGCCGGCTGCTGCGCGCGCTTTTCGGGCTCGAAACGCTGGCGCAAGGCGGCTTCGTGCTCGATGGAAAGCCGTGGCTTTCGAGCGGGCCGGCACAGTCGATCGAAAGCGGTGTCTTCATGGTCGCCGAGGACCGCTGGCAATCGTCATTGCTGCCGCCGGAAGTTCCCGGCGCCTCGATTGCCGGCACCATCGCCCTGCCGCATCTGAGGCGCTGGTTTCCAAGTGGCCTGCTGCGGGCAGCACGCGAGCGCCGGGTCGCGTCCGATGCAATCTCGCGGCTCGGCATCAAGGCGCGCGGCCCCGACGACACGCTCGACGAGCTTTCCGGCGGCAACCAGCAAAAGGTCGTGCTCGCCCGATGGCAGGCCGCACCTTGCCGGCTGCTGCTGCTCGACGAGCCGTTCCAGGGCGTCGACGTCGGCGCGCGCGCCGATCTGATCGCCGCCATCCGCGACAGCCAGAGCGGTTCCGCCACACTGATCGCGACCAGCGACACTGAAGAGGCACTGGAGGTTGCCGACCGCATCCTCGTCATGCGCAACCACTCACTTCATGAGGCCGGAGACGGCCATGGCTCGCTGACCGACCAGATCGGCAAGGTCGAGAGCGACAAGGCCGGAGACCACCAATGACCTATCCGACGACGACACAACCGTCCGCCTCGCGCACATCGCTTTTCCGCGAAACGCGCCGCTACGCCCTCTTCGTGCTGCTGGCACTGATGGTGGTCGGGTTCTGGTACGCGCAGCCTGCCTTCATCCGCTCGGCCAATCTGTTCTCGATCCTGCAGGCGGTTTCGGTGGTGGCGATCCTCGGCGTCGGGGTGTCGATCACCATGGCGGCCGACGGCTTCGATCTGTCGGTCGGCAGCATCGCCGCTTCGTCTGTGATGGCGGCAAGCTATGCCATGGTCGTGTGGCAGCTGGACGCGGCGCAGACCATGGTGCTGGTCTTGCTGATGGGAGCCTTCATCGGCCTCGTCAACGGGCTGCTGATCGTCCGCGTCGGCGTACCCGATCTTCTCGCCACGCTGGCGACCATGTTCCTGCTGGCTGGCTTGCAACTGATCCCGACGGGTGGCCGCTCGATCACCGCCGGCATGGTGCTTCCCGACGGCTCATCGGTTCCCGGCGCCTACGATCCGGCGTTCCTGATCCTCGGCCGGTCACGGCTCTTCGACACGATTCCGCTGTCTGTCGTGGTCATGGCTATCGTCGCCGTGCTGGCCTGGTTCCTGATGGAGCGCACGCGCTGGGGCCGCGTCTTCTACGCCATCGGCGGCAACGAAACGGCCGCGCACCTCGCCGGCGCGCCGACCAGGAGATACCGGCTCTGGGCCTACATCCTGTCAGGCACGCTGGCTTCGCTGGGCGGGCTGATCGTGGCCTCGCGTGTCGGCCGTGGCGACGTTTCGGCGGGCAATTCGCTGTTGCTCGATGCCGTGGCGGCCTCGCTGATCGGCTATGCCGTGCTCGACAAGCGTCGCCCGCATGTGGTCGGCACGGTGGTCGGCGCGATCTTCGTCGGCGTGCTCCTCAACGGCCTCACCATGCTGAACGCGCCCTATTACACGCAGGACTTCGTCAAGGGCGTCGTGCTGGTTGGTGCGCTGGCACTGACCTTCGGCCTGGGAAAGAAGCGGTAGAGCAGTTCACCGTTTCACAGAAACGGCGACCCGCTCTAACTCTTCGTTTGGACGCAATTCCCAAGGGAAAGCGCTATGTGCTTTTCCCGGGAAAACCGCTTCACACCTTTCCTGGAATTGCTCTAACCCTAACCTCCAATCGATACCTCCTCTCCCTCGCTTGCCGCGAGGGAGAGGAGAAAAAGGATCAGTTGGAGGGGATCCAGCTGGCCGCCGCCGCGTCGCTCTGGCCGAAGGCTGGAAGCTTGGCGTCGAGATCCTCGACTGTCTTGATGCCATTCTTGCGCAGCTCTTCCTGTGTCAGCAGCACCGGC
Organism: Mesorhizobium sp. AR02; assembly: GCF_024746835.1. NCBI lineage: Bacteria > Pseudomonadati > Pseudomonadota > Alphaproteobacteria > Hyphomicrobiales > Phyllobacteriaceae > Mesorhizobium > Mesorhizobium sp. AR02. The sequence continues at coordinate 6,890,736 of NZ_CP080531.1, forward strand.
TTGACGACGATGTTGTGACCGGGGTCCTCACCAGCGATCAGCTTGGCCGCCGCCCGTACCGAAACCGCGCCGACGACGGCCGGATTGGTGGCCGCGGTGGCGACCCACGGACTTCCTTCGGCGGTGATTTCGGTGATGTCCGCGGTGGACACGTCGGCCGAATAGATCTTCACCTTGTTCGAGATGCCGAGTTCGTCGGTAGCAAGCTTCACTCCGCGCGCGAACTCGTCATAGGGAGCAAAGACGACCGAGATGTCGGGGTTGGCCTGGAACGCCGCCTTGGTCTGGTCGGCCGTCGATACCGCGGTCGTGTCGTTGACCGTCCCCCAGCGCGCCTTCTCGACGATGCCGGGATTGGCCTTCTTGGTCTCGTCCCAGATTTCGTTGCGGCGGTCGAGCGGCGCAAAGCCGGCGACATAGACATAACCGGCCTGGAACGAGCTGCCATTGTCCTTGAGCGCTTGGCCGAGCGAGGCCTTGGCGAGTTCGTGATCGGACTGTTCGACCTGCGGGATCTTCGGGTTGTCGAGATTGACGTCGAAGGCGACGACCTTGATGCCGGCATCGAGCGCCTTCTGCGCGACGTCCTTCAGCGCTTCAGGCTGACCATGGTCGATGATGATGGCCTGGACACCAAGATTGATCGCCTGCTCGATCTGGTCGCGCTGTGCGGCCGCATCCTGCCGGCCGGAAAAGATCTGCAGGTCGATGTCCAACGCTTTCGCCTGTTTCGTCGCGCCGGCCTGATAGGCCTGAAAGAAATCGCCGGCCGAGATGAAGGTAACGAGCGCCACTTTCACGCCGCCCTTGTCGAAAGGAGCGGGAGCGCCCGCGATTCCGGCAGCGTGAACGGCGCCGACTGGAATGGCGCTGGCGAGCAGGCCGGCCGTGATCAGTCCAAGGATAGAAGTCTTCATGAAGGTTTCCCCAGAGAATACGCTGACAAGGCACGTCTCCGGACCGCGGGATCGCCGCCGTCGCGCCTCAAGGAGCGAATTCACGAAGGGTACAGCGGCAACAGAACCGCTCGGAACGCAGATTTTTCTCTTTAGCGGCGCGTGATTGGCAAATGTTGCTGTTGCCTGCCCCACGGCCCGGGGATCAGGTTATCCCGGCGCCATTGATCACCGGACCGCCGCAGGGGCTGCGATGAGCGAAAAATCATGCCCGCCGTTAACCGCGAATCACGGGGCGCGAATCAAAAAAGAAGCCGTCCAAGGTTTCCCTTGAACGGCCGGTCGAGCCCCTGCTCCCCTAAAACTCTTGACTGAAGTGCTGCCGATCGTCGCGAAACGACCGCTTCTGGAGTGGTTTTGGTGTGCCACGGGGCGCGCTCGGGCGCAACGTAAACCAGTTGTTAACCTTAACGGCCCCGACCCGTGAACAAGTGTTAACGATGCTGGCACGCTTCCTGCTCCGCAACGCATGTAAGTCATCGGAGGGCGCCCTTCTGTTCACCGATGGGACATCAGACGACAGAATGCGCGGAGCAGCATACCATGAACCAAAACGGATCGATCACGCTGTTCCATTACTGGAATCGCCTGCGTGACGGACGCCCTGCTCCGAAGCGATCGGAAGTCGAGCCGGCCGATATCAAGTCGCTGCTGGCCGACACGTTCATCCTGGAAAAGGACACGCGCGGGCACCCCGTGTTCCGCCTGGCGGGCACCAGGCTGTGCGCCTGCTATGGCCGCGAACTCAAGGGCTTCTCCTTCCCGTCGCTGTGGCGCGAGAAGGATCAGCGCCTGGTCTCACGGCTGATTCATGGCGTTTTCGACCAGAAATCGGTGGTGCTGATCACCTTCGAGGGTTTCAGTCGTAACGGTCGCTCCAACAAGTTCGAATTGCTTGCCTTGCCGCTAGACGGCGGCATCGAAAATCCGCGTTGTCTCGGCGTGATCAGCGCCGCTGAGAAGCCGTTCTGGCTGGGCGCAGATCCGATCACGGACGCGATGATCGATTCGATCCGTGTCATCGATCCGGAGAAAGAGCTCCTCAACAACCGTCCGGCGATCGACGTTCCCTCGCTTGTTCCAGCCGAACTCGAGGCGCCCGATACGATCTCGGCGCTTGGCCGGGCGCGCCGCATCCGCCATCTCGTCGTCTTCGACGGCGGGCGCGAGGAATAGTTGATGATCCCACAGTCATGCGGGCTCGTTTTTCCCCTTTGTTAACCCGCTTTGTTGTACTTCTCTGATGAAGTCCCTCGCATCGACGCGCGGGAATGCCAAACGGGGTGTAGGCAGTCATGAGGTCAGCGGCGGTCGACTACGCGCCGTCCCAAGCTGAAAGGCGTAACTTTCAGCGCGTCCGGGTCAAGATATACGGGCGATTCATGCTGGAAGACCGCACCGAGCATCCTTGCCAGGTTGTCGACATGTCGCCCGGCAACGTGGCTCTTCGCACCGACCGCATCGGCATGCCCGGCGAAAAAGTCATCGCCTATATCGATCATATCGGCCGCATCGAAGGCGTCGTCACCCGCACCCTGCAGGACGGCTTCGCCATGACGGTGATTGCGTCCGACCGCAAGAAGGACAAGCTGGCGGCGCAGTTGACCTGGCTTGCCAACAAGCACGAACTCGACCTGCCGGAAGACCGCCGCCACGAGCGCGTCGCCCCGCGCAACCCGACCAGCGTGCTGCAGCTCACCGACGGCCGCCAGTACCAGTGCCGGATCATCGATCTGTCACTGTCCGGCGCGGCGGTCGAGATCGACGTCAAGCCGGCGATCGGCATCCAGGTCATGCTTGGCACCATGCGCGGCCAGATCGTTCGCCATTTCGAGGATGGCGTCGCCATCGAATTCGCCGTCATCCAGCGCCCCGAAACGCTCGATTCCGAATTCAACACGCCGCGCGCCTGACCGGAAAGGACAGGACGCCCCAATCGAACCGGCCCTTCGTGGCCGGTTTTTTGTTTCTAGAAAAACTGGAAGCGATCGACGTCGCTTCTCGCAACCCGAGGCTGCTGCCAGCGCCGGCCGCAAGCGCGTTCTCACCCGGCCAGCCCCGCCAATCCAAATAATTCAATACTCAAATGAATCAAATTTTATGTTTATTCTACTGGCGTTTTACTTAAAGTCTGCTTCGCGCTTTTGCGTCAAATAAATCCAGCTGTGGCAATGTCTCCTTCGAACGGGGAGACTAGAAAATGAAAAAAACGAGGGGCAAGCTGTTGCTGATGGCAATGGCGATGCAGCTTTCCGCTTGGGGATCAGCATATGCCGCGGGACCGGCCTATATGCACACCGGCGGACGTACCACGCAGCCTGTTGGCCATTATGAATTCTGCCAGCGCATTCCTGGCGAATGCAATGAGAAGACGCCCAAAGGCGAGCCGGTCGACCTGACCCGCAAGCTCTGGGCGACGATCGTCAACATCAACAATTCGGTCAACACGCGCATCAAGCCGCGCACCGACATGGAAAATTACGGTGTCGAGGAGTACTGGGCCTATCCCGACAATGGCTATGGCGATTGCGAGGATTATGCGCTGGAGAAGCGCCGCGAACTGATGGACGCCGGCGTGCCGGCGGGCGACCTGCTGATGACGGTTGCGCGCCAGCCGAATGGCGACGGCCATGCCGTGCTGACCGTGCGCACCAGCCTTGGCGAGTTCATTCTCGACAATCTGGAAACCAAGGTGCTGTCCTGGACGGACACCGACTACACCTACCTCAAGCGTCAGTCGACGGAGAATTCCGGCGTTTGGGTGACGATCAACGACGGCCGCTCCGACGCGGTCGCCAGCGTCCGCTAGGACGCCAATGCATGTCGCCCAAAGGTTTAGCGCCATGCATGGAACAGAGGTTAAGCGCGTTGCATTGACGCGACGCGCTTGAGGAGAAACCCGGTCGAGTCCCCACCCTCCCCGTCCCCAACGACCGGGTCAAAGGAGCCGGCCCTGTCCCCGGGCCGGCTCCGCCATTTCTGCGGCAGCTGCTGAAATTGACCAATTTCGATGGCATGGTGCGTATTCGTGCCGCCATATATCGAGAAGATATCAGCCGCAGGAGGTCTTATGCCCACCGAAGCTCGATCACCACGTCTTGCGGTTCTCATCGACGCCGACAATACCTCCGCCAAGATTGCCGACGGTCTGTTCGAGGAAATCGCGAAGATCGGCGAGGCCAGCGTGCGCCGTATATATGGTGACTTCTCCAGCACCCGGTCCAAGGGCTGGGCAGACATCCTGGCGAAGCACGCAATCATTCCGCAGCAGCAGTTCGCTTATACCTCCGGGAAGAATGCTTCCGATATCACACTGGTGATCGACGCGATGGATCTGCTCCATAGCGGCCGTTTCGACGGTTTCTGTCTGGTTTCTTCAGACAGCGACTTCACCAGGCTCGCCGCCCGCATTCGAGAACAGGGTGTCGATGTGTTCGGGTTTGGGGAGCAGAAGACCCCGGAGAGCTTTCGGCAGGCTTGCCGCCGGTTCATCTACACGGAAAACCTTCTGCGTGGCCCGGCGAATATCCCGGATACCGCGCCCGCATCGAAGCCGCTTCAATCGTCCGGTGCCGCGCTGCCCATACTCAAGAAAGTCATTGGCCAGATGGACAGCGAAGATGGTTGGGTTCTGCTCGGCACATTCGGAAAGCAGCTCTCGAACCTCTTCTCCGATTTTGATCCTCGCACCTATGGTTTCGGCAAACTGAGTGACCTGGTGAGGAGTACAGCCGAATTCGAAATCGAAGCGCCCAAAGGGGGAGCGATGCGAATACGAATCAAGCCGCTGACAGGGAGAAAGGGGAAAAACAAATCCGCCTGATCCACGCGGCATAGCCGTCCCCCGTAACTTGCCGGGCGGATCGTGGCTTAGACCTTCTTCAGCCCCGCCTTGAAGCGTTTGCCATTGGCGACATAGTGCGCGGCCGAGCCACGCAGCCTGGCGACGGCGGCGTCGTCCAGCACCCTGATCGCCTTGGCCGGCGAGCCGACGATCAGCGAATTGTCCGGGAATTCCTTGCCTTCGGTGACCAGCGCGCCGGCGCCGACCAGCGAATTCTTGCCGATCCTGGCGCCGTTCAGCACGATGGCACCCATGCCGACCAAGCTGTTGTCGCCGATCGTGCAGCCATGCAGCATGGCCCGGTGACCGATCGTGCAGCCTTCGCCGATGGTCAGTGGAAAGCCGGGATCGGTATGCATGACCGTGTGTTCCTGCACATTGGTGTCGGCGCCGATGACAACAGGCTCGTTGTCGCCGCGAATGACGACGCCGAACCAGAAGCCGGCATTGCGGCCGACCTGGACGTTGCCGATCAGCGTCGCATCGGGCGCGATCCAGTTTGTATCCGCATCGGCGAAGCTGGGCTCTGTTCCGTCGATCGCAAAAAGCGGCATTGTCGGTCTCCGAATCGTCTCAGATGCCGGACCCTAGGAGACGGATCGTCCATGAGGCAATGGCAAGCACGACGATGCCCAGCGCCAGGGACCAGGCAATCGCCGTGCAGCCGCATGACAGGAGCGCGATTGTCGAAATGCGGTTCGCGCGCCGGGCATCGAGGGCATCGTTGACCAGCATGAAAGGCCCAGCGCCAGCGGTAGCCATCAGCGAGCGCAGCACATGTGAGGGCGACACATAGGGCTCGGTGAAGGCGACCTTGCGGCCCGACACCAGTTCCATCGTTGAGCCCGTCAGCCCGCAGACCGTCAGCCCAACGAGAAAAGCGAACAGGAAGAGTTCCACCTCAGCCATCTTAACCTTCCATTTACCATGAAATCGCACAGTCGTTTCAGGAAGGCTGCAAGAGCCGTGCCGCGCGATGTGTGCCGCCGAGGGACACCGGGAATGGCGGACGGGCGGTTGGGATGAGGACCGAGATGAAGCAGGCAGCGATCGCCGACGGCCCTGAATTCACCGTGGTCGATTCCACGCTGATGCGGCGGGTGTTCTATGCCTTCGCCGCACTTGCCTTGCTGTCCGTAGCGATCAGCCTTGGCGGCAAATGGTTCGGCCATTCGATCGCCATGGCCGGATATACCGACGACACGACGGTGCGCCGGGTGGTGATCGGCAACAATGTGATTTCCGTGCCGGCCAATTTCATCCGCTTCGACCAGGCCCGGCGCGACGGCGTTGCCTCACGTCTCGACCTTTATCTGCGTTATCCCCAGATGGACGGCTACAGCGAGGCGGCCCGCGACGATTTCAATCACTCGGAAGCCAACAGGAGCATCATCTTCCTGTCCTTCGAACAGCAGATGATGTCGCGCGACATGAGTGGCCGGTTCGCGCCGATCTACAGCGCGCTGATCGTCCAGCCCGGTATTCCGGGACCGGGCGGCACGACGGTCTACGGTTTCAATGAGAAATCAGGCTATCTGAACGAGGTGCTGGTGGTCGGCACACGCGGGGGCAAGGACCCTTTCGTGGCCCGCTGCCTGAGCGGGCCGAGTGCCGGTCAATCGCTGGCGCCCTGCGAGCGAGATATCCATGTCGGTGACGATCTCAGCCTCACCTATCGTTTCCCCAAGGAATTCCTTGGCGACTGGCAGGCACTCGACGCGGCGATGACGGCAGAGGCCGGACGAATCCTGAAGCCCGGACATTGACTGACAGATGCCGAGGCCGGCCGCGCTCGACGCGGCCTGCCATCGGATCTTGGGCTCAGGCCAGATCGATGTCGAGGATCGCCATCGAGAAATTGTAGTCGCCGTCGTCCTCATCCTTGAAGACGATGCCGAGGAACTCGTCGCCGACATAGACCTCGGCCGAATCTTCCTTGCGCGGCCGTGCCTTGACCTCAAGCTTGGGGTTCTGGAAGACGCGCTTGAAATAGGCGTCCAGCTTTCTGATTTCGTCCGGCTTCAACAGTCTTCTCCGATCATCGGGCTTGCTGGTTTGAAGGGCGCTTCTGGCACGTCGACAATGGCGATGTAAAGGCAAGCCAGCCGTATTGCACCGGAGCGACAGCGCCGCCGGGCAAAATCGCAATGACGCCGGACAGCGCGCCGGCGCGTAAATCAGATATCGAAGCTGACCACCTGGTCCATCGACTGCGATGGCAGAAGCTGGTCCATCTGGCGGGAAGGCTGGTCGCAACCGGTCTCGCCGACGACGCGGGCCGGCACGCCGGCAACGGTCTTGTTGTGCGGCACGGGCGACAGCACCACGGAGCCCGCCGCAATCTTGGAGCAATGACCGACTTCGATGTTGCCGAGAATCTTGGCGCCGGCGCCGATCAGCACGCCACGGCGGATCTTGGGGTGGCGGTCTCCACCGGCCTTGCCGGTGCCGCCCAGCGTCACGCCGTGCAGGATCGATACATCGTCCTCGATGACCGCGGTCTCGCCGACGACGAGGCCGGTGGCGTGATCGATGAAGATGCCCTTGCCGATGCGGGCGGCCGGATTGATGTCGGTCTGGAAGACCGAGGACGAGCGGCTCTGCAGGTAGAGCGCGAAGTCCTTGCGGCCCTGGGTCCACAGCCAATGCGCCAGCCGATGGGTCTGGATGGCGTGAAAGCCCTTGAAATAGAGCACCGGCATGATGAAGCGGTCGCAGGCCGGGTCGCGGTCGTAATAAGCCTGGATGTCGACGCGCACGGTCGTCGGCCAGTCCTTGTCGTCGGCCAGCATCGATTTGAAAGTCTGGCGGATGAGATCGGAGCCGATATCCTGATGGGCAAGCCGCTCGGCGATCCGGTGGATGACGGCCTCTTCCAGGCTCTCCTGGTTGAGGATCGTCGAATAGAGGAAGGCGGCGAGCAGAGGATCGCGGTTGACCGCGTCCATCGCTTCGTCGCGGATCGAACGCCAGATCGGATCGACCGGCTGCAACGCGCTGTGGCGGGAAATGCTGATGCTGTTCATCGACGTCTCGTCCTGCGTCCTGCTGGCTTGCCCTGTTGTGCTTGCCCGTTGTTTGGCCGCACATATAAGCCAGATCATAGCACGATTGAACTCAATTTTCCTTAGTGCTGTGTCAAATGGATTTGGTTCGCGGGAATTCAAGCAGCCATGGAAAACGAACCCTTGATCGCCGAGCCGCCGGAAGCGGCCTTCCTCGCCTGGCTGCCGGGAAGGTGTAGAACGATCCGGTGGCGGGCTCAAGGTCAGCGCGGCGCCGACGGCACAGCGCTGTGATGGCCGCCGTTCAAGTCGGCAGCTGCGTGCCGGCCTGTTCCGCCACCATGTATTCGGCATACCAGTCGGGCCAATTCACATCGTGCTGTCCGCCAGTCCGTTTCTCGTGTTCGCCATGTGCTGCCGCCGCACGCCGCAGCGCCGCGGCAAACTCGCCCGACGACGTGAATATCGTGTCGCTGGCATCCACGCGTCCAGGCAATCGCTGGGTGATTTCCTGCAGTATGAAGCTGTTGCCGTCCGGATCGCTGAACGTGGCATAGGAGGAATAACTGCGCCCTTCCGGATGCCGGCCGCTGATCGGCGGCTGCCCGGGCCCCGCGCGGTGGAACACCTCGCTTGCCTCGACGCCCCGCGCCACGAGTTCGGCATGCGCCGCCTCGATATCGGACACCACGAGATAAAGCCCCTTTGCCGAGCCTGGCGCGGCTGATGTCAGACCCTTGCCGAAATGGATCGAGCACGGCGAACCAGGTGGTGTGAACTGCACGACCCGAAACGCATCGCCGGCGGCGAAGTCGGCGTCGAGCCGCCAACCCAGGCCGCCATAAAAACGCTTGGACCGGTCGGCATCCGCGACGGCAATGATGACGGCCTCCAGCTTCATGTCGATCGTCCCCGGTCTCGGAGTCTCGCTGCTGGGGGTATTGGTCATGTCAGCCTCCCTGGGTTGGATATTTCTCGACTGGCAACATTCCTCAGAGCCTCGGCCCATGCAAGGTTCGAAGTGATTGGCTTTTTGACTCAGAGGGGCTGAGATCGATTAACTGGACGGATGATAAAGATGAAAGACCTGCCCTTGATCGACACGGCCCTGAAAACCGAGCTTTCGGCGCTCTACAGGGCCGAGGATCGTCACTACCACAACCTCACCCATATCGAGGCGATGCTGGCGCTGGCCGGCGACTATCGAGGGCTGCTCGGCGACCCCGAAGCCGTCGAAGCGGCGATCTGGTTCCACGACGCCATCTACGACAGCAAGGCCAAGGACAATGAGGCCAGAAGTGCCGCCCTTGCCGAGAAAAAGCTCGCGGGCCGCACCGATGCCGGGCGCCTGGGCCGCATCAGTGCGATGATCCTCGCCACCGCCACCCACCAGCTGCCCCGATTTGATGACGCGACCGCCACACGCGACGCCGGCCTCTTCCTCGACATGGATCTGTCGATCCTGGGTGCCGCGCCGGGTGCGTTCGACGCCTATGAACGCGCGGTCCGCCGCGAATATGGCTGGGTGGAGGAGCCGATGTGGCGTGCCGGACGAGGTGCCGTGCTGAAGGATTTCCTGGCCCGCCCGCACATCTTCCACACCGAGGATTTTCGCCAGCGCTTCGAGCCTCAGGCCAGGCTGAACATGGCGCGCTCACTGGAGACCCTGCAAAAACCCTCGTGATTTTTCGCCTGAGATCACCTGGCACACTTGCATGTGGCCCAAAAGGTCGACGACTGCGAGACGCGGATCGCCGAAATCGTCAAACGTGAATTCTTCTGAGGTGCCGATATTATGAGCAGCAATTTCTTCCAGCCGGTCGACGCGTCGGCCGTTCCCCGTTTTGCCGGGCTCTCGACCTTCATGCGGCTGCCGGCGGTGGCGAGCGCCGAGGGGCTCGACATCGCGATGGTCGGCATACCGTGGGACGGCGGCACGACCAACCGCGCCGGCGCGCGGCACGGCCCGCGCGAGATCCGCAACCAGTCGAGCCTGATGCGGCGCGCCCACCACGTCTCGGGCATCGAACCGTTCAGCATCGCCAACGTCGCCGATGTCGGCGATCTCTCGGTCAATCCGATCAACCTCATGGACGGGTTGAAGCGCATCGAGGACGGCATCTCTGCGATCGTGGCGGCAGGCGCCATTCCGCTGTCCGCCGGCGGCGATCATCTGACGACGCTGCCGGTGCTGCGCGCCGTCGCCAAGGATCGGCCGGTCGGCATGATCCATTTCGATGCACATTCCGACACCAATGACCGTTATTTCGGCGACAATCCCTACACGCACGGCACGCCCTTCCGCCGCGCCATCGAAGAGGGCCTGCTCGATCCCAGGCGTGTCGTGCAGATCGGCATTCGCGGCTCGATCTACGAGCCTGGCGAGCATGACTGGGCGGTCGCCCAGGGGTATTCGCATCATCTACATGGAGGAGTTCGTCAGGCGGGGTGCTGCCAGCGTCATGGAAGAAGCGCGCGCCATCGCCGGAACCGGCCCGACCTATGTGACCTTCGACATCGACTGCATCGACCCGTCGATGGCGCCGGGAACAGGAACGCCCGAGCTTGGCGGCTTCACCACCCGTGAGGCGCAGGAGATGGTCCGACTGCTCGACGGATTGAACATTGTCGGCGCAGATGTCGTGGAAGTGGCGCCGCCATTCGATCTTGCCGGCATGACGGCGCTGGCAGGCGCGACGATGATGTTCGAATTGCTGTGCGTGCTGGCGAAGTCGGTTCAAGCCGCGAGAGGGCGCAAGATCAAGTAAAGGCGCCTATTGTCGATGCCATTGCCGCGAGAACACCAAGCCCTGCCATCACCGACAGGCCGTTGAGGATGATCCCCAGAAGGCCAAGCGAGCGACTGTCGTCCGAACACGCCAGTGCCATGATGCCAAAGACCACGCCGGTGATATGCGCCAGCGGAGCGGCCAGCAGGAACACCGCCATGAAGAGGCCCGTGGCGATGTTCTGGACGAGCTGCGACGTGTCGCTCGGCATCGCCACCAAGATGGTTATCGGAAGTGTCCCTGCCGCGAACGCCGACAACGCCAGGATGACCGAACGTTTGCCGAACGTTTTGCGGGCGACGGCGCCAGGCATGGCGGCCGTGCTTCTACCCCATTGTGCCACTGTTGCCCCCCGGCCAACCGCTCAAAGCGGATATTCAGCATAAAACTCCAGCACGCGTTGCTTGAAGGTCTTGTCCCCGACCGCCAGCATATGGTCCCTGCCCTCGATGTGGAAAGCCCTGGCGTTCGGCATCAAGGCGGCGAGCTCGTCCGGTGAGCCGCCAATGTCGTCCGTCGTGCCGACCGCGACCAGCGTCGGCTGGGCGATGCGGGCAATATCGTCCTCATCAAGCAACTCCCGCGACTTGGCGATGCAGGCGGCGAGCGCCCGGCGATCGCTGCGGGTCTGGTCGGCGAAGGCGCGGAAAGAGCGGCCGCGCGGATGGGTGGTGGCAGCCGGATCGTCGGCAAGCAGGGCCGCGGCAATCGGATCCCAGTCGCCGACACCGTCGATCATGCCGATGCCGAGGCCGCCAAAGACCAGCGTCGCCACCTTGTCCGGATCGGACAGCGCCAGGAACGCCGCGATGCGCGCCCCCATCGAATAGCCCATGACATGAGCCCGTTCGATGCCGAGATGGTCGAGCAGGGCGGCGGCATCGGATGCCATTTTCGCCGGTGTATAGTCGGCCTCGTCATAGCTCTTCGATGACGAGCCATGGCCGCGATTGTCGAAGGCGATGGCGCGATACCCGGCATCGTTGAGCGTCTTGAACCAGCCGGGCGACACCCAGTTGACATAGTGGCTCGAGGCGAAGCCGTGGATCATGAGCACAGGATCGCCCTCGCCCGACGCCGGCTGGCGGTCAAGGAAGGCAAGATCGAACCCGTCATGGGAAAAAAACTGCATCGGAAGGCGATCCCCGGCGCTCAGTTGGAATCGACGTTCGGAGAATCGCCCTTGTCAGCCGGCGGCACACCGGGGCCAGATACGGTGCCGACCGCCGGATGGCGCAAAAGATCATCATACTCGATGCCGTTCCTGGCGGCGGTGCCAGCCTTGAGTTCGAGCACGAAGCGCACCGGTACGCCTGGCGAAATGATAGCCTGGGATTGCGGTTCGCCGTGCTTGATGGCGCGGATCTTGCCATCCTGGCCGACAAAGATCAGGTCAAGCGGCATCGGCGTGTTCTGCATCCAGAAACTGACCTGCTGCGGTATCTCGAAGACGAAAAGCATGCCGTGGTCGTCCGCCATGTCCTGGCGGTACATCAACCCGGCCTCGCGCTCTGCATCGGTGTCGGCGATTTCGATCGAAAAGGAGCGCTTCCCGTCTTTCGTCACCACGACCAGCGGCGTCGGATCGACCGGAAGGATCATCGCCCGGCTGTCGGCCGAGGTCGGCCGTTCCGAATAGAAGAAAGCGCCTGCGGCCACGATCACGGCAGCAATGGCGCAAAGCACGCCCGCCGTCAGCCAGTTCCTGTGAGCCATGCAAAGTCCTCGACCGGAAATCGTCCTAGACCATGATCCCGAAAAGTGGAACCGGTTTTCGGACAAGATCATGGTCAAACAAAGAGGAGGTAGAAGCTGAACCAGCTCGATGTATCGGGATGGTTCAGGTTCTAGTGCGAAACCGGCAAGGTGCCCATATCGGGGTGAATTTCGGCGGCCATAAGGCCTTTGTCGCCGCGCCCGAAACGGACAAGCACGACCTGTCCCGGCCGAAGCTCGGTGATGCCGTAGCGGCGCAAGGTCTCCATATGGACGAAAATGTCCTCGGTGCCCTCGCCGCGCGTCAGGAAGCCGAAGCCCTTGGTGCGGTTGAACCACTTGACCAAAGCCCGTTCGAGCCCGCTCTCCGGCGTCACCGCGACATGGGTGCGCTGTTCCTGCATTTCCGCGGGATGGACGGCGGTGGTGACATCCATGGAAAGCACGCGGAAGGCCTGCAGTCCCCGATCGCCCTGCTTGACAAGACAGACCACGCGCGCGCCTTCCAAGGCTGTCTGGAAGCCGTCCCGCCGAAGACATGTCACATGGAGGAGGATATCGCCCGAAACACCGTCATCGGGAAGGATGAACCCGTAGCCCTTGGCCACATCGAACCACTTGATGGCGCCGGCAATTTCGGTCAGGTCGGCGGCATCGCCGCCTTCGTCGCGCGTCAAGGCGTCGCCAAGGGTTTCGGCCCGCCCCGTCAAAGAGGCCTTTTCCCCCATAAGAATGCCCCCTTTTTTCAAGAACACCGCAACTGATTCTTGACACCAGATTAACACTGCGGCTTCCGGTGTGTGCAAGACCTTCCCTGCCTTTTTTCACGGTTCATTGCGGGAATACCGGATTTGTTCTTTGCCGGCATCGCCGACCGCCGGAGATTGCCCTTTGACCGGGCCGACCCTATGTTGCGCCGCAACCCAACAAATCGAGGAAAACACATGCGCTATCTGCACACCATGGTCCGCGTCGCCGATGTCGATGCCTCGCTCGATTTCTACTGCAACAAGCTCGGGCTGAAGGAGGTCCGCCGCTACGAAAACGAGCAGGGCCGCTTCACGCTGATCTTCCTCGCCGCCTCCGAAGACGAACAGAGCGGCATCAACGACAAGGCGCCGCTGGTCGAACTCACCTACAACTGGGATCCGGAAGACTACAAGGGCGGGCGCAATTTCGGCCACCTCGCCTATGAGGTCGACGACATCTACGCCACCTGCCAGCATCTGATGGACAACGGCGTCACCATCAACCGGCCGCCGCGCGACGGCAACATGGCCTTCATCAGGTCGCCGGACGGCATCTCCATCGAGCTTCTGCAGAAAGGCCCGTCGAAAGCCAAGGCCGAACCTTGGGCTTCGATGGCGAACACGGGAAGCTGGTAGGCGTCGACCTGACACCGGGCGGGATTTGCTCGGCCGCCTTTGCCGTTTCCCACGAAGGCACCTATCTACCCGAACATGGCGCCAGCCTGGCAAGTCTGGCGCCATGTCGAACAATGGGCGCCTGCCCTTCTGGAGAATCCACTCATGCCGACCAGCCGTGCCGATGTCGCCACCGAACATGCCCGCCGCTATTTGCAGCAGTTGTGCAAGCACTGGGCGCACAAATTTCCTGTCGAATTCGATCCCACCCATGGCACGATCGATCTGTCGCTCGGCCGCACCGTTATGGATGCCGACGCGACCGCGTTGCACATTGTGGTATCAACCGAAGAAGCCGGGTCGATCGAGCGCCTGGAAAGCGTCGTCGCCGATCACATCAAGCGCTTTGCCTTCCGAGAGGAACTGACCTTCGACTGGAAGCCCGCTCCGACGGCGTAATCGGCCTAATTCTTACCGGCCTGACCGGCCATCTCCAGCAGCGCCAGCACCGAGCGCCAGTTGCGCGCGGTGCCAGGCACCTTCAGAACGCGCGGAATGAGGTTGGCAAACACCGATTTGCCGAGCCCGTCCGGCGCGCTGAGGTAGAGCACGTCTCCCTTGACTTCGAAGCGCTCGGGGCCGGTGCACTTTTCAGCCAGCCGTGCCACCTCATCGGTGGTCGGCTCACGCTCCAGCGCATAGGCATGGAGCTTGGTGTGGTCAGCGGCCGCTTCCGGATAGGGATTTTCGCTCACCAGCCGTTCGAACCAGGAGAGATCGCGCACCATGATGCGCGAATGAAAACCCCATTTCTTCTCGAAGGCCGCTTCGACCTGTTTGGTCAGCGCGGCCGCGTCGCCCTTGCCGGCCCGGAACACGACATTGCCGCTCTGCACATAGGTGGCGACATCGGAAAAGCCGAGCCCCTCGAAGAACGAGCGCAACTCCGCCATCTTGACGATGCGGTTGCCGCCGACATTGATGCCGGAAAACAGGGCGACGAAGACCTTTCCGCTCATATGATGAACCCCGCCAATGTCTCGTTGTCGGTGATGTCCTGATACTGGACGCCCTCGGCCTCGAAGTTTGCCTTCAACAGGTCGAAATTGCGACGGTCCTTGGTTTCGATGCCGATCAGAACCGAGCCGAAATTGCGCGCCGACTTCTTCAGATACTCGAAGCGCGCAATGTCGTCGTCCGGCCCCAGCATTTCGAGGAAGTCGCGCAGCGCGCCCGGCCGCTGCGGGAAGCGGATGATGAAGTATTTCTTCAGGCCCTCGTAGCGCAGCGCCCGTTCCTTGACATCCGGTAGCCGCTCGAAATCGAAATTGCCGCCTGAAACCACGGCGACAATGGTCTTGCCGCGGATCTCCTTCCGCGAAAAATCCTTCAGCGCATCGATCGCCAACGCGCCGGCCGGCTCCAGCACGACGCCCTCGACGTTGAGCATCTCGATCATGGTCGCACAGAGCCGGTTTTCCGGGATCAGCCGCACTGTGTCGGCGGCAAACTCCTTGAGGTATCGCAAGGGTTCGCGGCCGATCTCGGCGACCGCCGCGCCGTCGACGAAATTGTCGACCTTGGCGAGCTTGAGCCGTTTTCCAGCCGCAAGGCTGTCATGCAGGCTCGGCGCGCCGGCCGGCTCGCAGAAGACGAAACGCGCGTCGCGGCCCTGATCGGCGAAATAGTGCGTCACGCCGGCGGCGAGCCCGCCGCCGCCGACCGGCAGCATGATGATGTCGGGCATGCGCGCGCCCGGCATCTGGTCCGCGATCTCGTAGGCGACCGTCGCCTGCCCCTCGATGATGTCTTTGTGGTCGAAGGGCGGCACCATGTGGGCGCCGGAGCTTTCGGTGAATTCGAAGGCGGCGCGGTAACAGTCGTCGAAAAAGTCGCCGACCAGCCTGATCTCGACGAATTCGCCACCGAACAGCCTGGTCTTGTCGATCTTCTGCTGCGGCGTCGTCACCGGCATGAACACCACGCCTCGTCTGCCGAAATGGCGACAGACGAAGGCGAAACCCTGTGCATGGTTGCCGGCCGAGGCGCAGACGAAGAGTTCGGCCTGATTGCCGGCAGCAAGCGCCTTGCGGAAGAAGTTGAAGGCGCCGCGGATCTTGTAGGAGCGCACCGGCGACAGGTCCTCGCGCTTCAGCAGCACCCGGGCGCCGGTCTTTTTCGACAGATAGTCGTTTTCCTGCAGCGGCGTTTCCGGAAAGATCTGGCGGATCGCCGCGGCGGCAACGGCGACGCGAGAGGAAAAATTGGTCATCGGAAAGTCACCTTGTGCCGCACCCCTGTCATCAGACCTGGCCGCACAGTGTCTGTCTGTTGCATCCTGAGTTCGCACAGCCGATCCTGCCTATTGCATATCCGGCCCCGCAACGCCATTGTCCGGCCCTCCATGCTCTTCCCGCAAAGGGCATTCGCAGAATCCTTGCAAGCACTTGGGAGCGTTTGTTCATGCCTGTCGCATCGGTTGGCCTGAAATCCATGTCGCTGCCGGAATTCGGCGAACCGACGGTGATGCCGCTGGTTGCCCGAAATACCTATGAAGCGCGCATCGAAGCGCTGATCGCGCGCGGCGCCAAGGCCGGCTTCGATGCCTTCGCCATCTATGGCGACCGCGAACACGCGGCCAATGTCGCCTATATCTCAGGCTACGATCCGCGCTTCGAGGAGACATTGCTGGTCGTCGTTCCTGGCAGGCAGCCAAGACTTCTCGTCGGCAATGAGGGCTGGGGCTATGCCGAAATCTGCGACGGGCCCTATGAGCGCGTGCTCTACCAGACCTTCTCGCTGCCGGCGCAGCCACGCGACCGCTCGGACGCGCTGCCCGACATCCTTGCCGGCTGCGGCCTGAAGCCCGGCCAGACGATCGGCGCCATCGGCGGGAAGCCTTTTGGCGCCGGCGACGCCGGGTTCGATGAGACGACGCTCGACCTGCCGTCCTTCATTGCCGATACGCTGCGCACGCTTGTTGGCGACAAGGGCGCGGCTGTGAATGCCGCCAATCTTTTGATGAACCCCACCGACGGCCTGCGCGCGATCAACGAGGCCGACCAACTGGCCGCCTTTGAGTTTGCCGCGACCTTCACCTCGCAAGGGCTGCGCAATGTCCTGCAAGGCATCGAGCCCGGCATGACCGAACTGCAGGCGGCGCGGTTGATGGGCATGAACGGCCTGCCGCATTGTTGTCACCCGATGCTGTCGGCGGGAAAGCGCGCCGCCTATGGTTTGCCCAGCCCTCGCCTCGACATCATCCGGCGCGGCGACCCGATCACCATGGCCTATGGCATCCAGGGCGCGCTCAATGCCCGTGCCGGCTTCCTCGCCGAGGATGCCTCAGAGTTGCCTCCTGCTATCCGCGACTACGTCGAAAAGCTGGTCGCACCGTATTTCGCGGCCGTCGTCGATTGGTACGAAGCGATCGGCATCGGCACGACGGGCGGCGCTTTGTGGAAGGCGGTGCATGACCGCATCGGCGATCCGTTCTTCGGCGTCTCCCTCAATCCCGGCCATCTCGTCCATATCGACGAGTGGATGCATTCGCCGGTGTTTTCCGGCTCCGACATCAAATTGCGATCGGGCATGGCGCTCCAGGTCGATATCATCCCGGCAACCGGCAGCGACTATTTCACCACCAATATCGAGGATGGCATCGCGCTCGCCGACGAAGCACTGCGCGAGGAGATCGCAGCGCGCTATCCCGAAGCCTGGAGCCGCATCGAAGCGCGCCGCGCCTTCATGGCGGATGCGCTCGGCATCCGCCTCAAGCCGGAGGTGCTGCCATTCTCCAACATTCCGGCGTTTCTTCCGCCATTTTGGCTTTCGCGCAACAGTGCGATGGCTGTAGCCAGCCGCTGACCACATTTCGGCTGGACACGACTTAGTTCTGCCGCACTCTCCCTGTCCGGGAGGTGTCGCGGGGGTGGATAGGCCTTTCGGCCGGAGTGGAAATTTCAGACGTGCCTTTGAAGAAGATTCTTACTGTTGCTCTCGCCTTGCTCGTTGCCGGCTGCGCCGGCCCGCAAACCCAGGAATTGCTTGGCAGCGCAGTCATGTCCACGCCGGTGACGGAAATCGCCGGCAACCACTCGATCTTCATCGCCACGACGCGCAAGAAATCCGACGATCCCAACAAGGTTTTCGACGGCGAGCGCTCGGCCACGCTGAACTACGCCCGCGTCAACGTCACCGTGCCTGGCATCCATCAGACTGGCCAGATCGAACGGCGTTCGCGCGGCAAGTCGGATGATCCGGCCAAATATTTCATGGCTTCCGAGGTTGTCGGCTACGACACGCAGCCAAAATTCTCCAGCGCGCTCAACGCCGATATCGCGGCGCGCGGCGGCCGTGTCATGGTCTTCGTGCATGGCTACAACACCGGCTTCGACGACGCCGTCTACCGCTTGACCCAGATCGTCCACGATTCCGGCTACCCGGGCACGCCTGTGCTGTTTTCCTGGGCCTCGGGCGCCAGGACCACCGACTATGTCTACGACAAGGAAAGTGCCAGCGCCGCCCGTGACCAGCTTGAAGTGACCTTGCGCATGCTGCAGCAGTCCGGCGCGCGGCGCATCGACATTGTCGCGCATTCGATGGGAACCTGGGTGACCATGGAAACGCTGCGCCAGATGGCCATTAGCGGCGACCGTGATCTTGGCGGCAAGCTGGGCGACGTGGTGCTGGCATCGCCCGACATCGATGTCGACGTGTTCAAGAGCCAGATGCGGCGCTACGGCAAGCCCGACAAGCCGTTCATCCTGCTGTTGTCCGACGACGACCGCGCGCTGAGGCTTTCCGGCCTGATCGCCGGTTCGCGGCCACGCGTCGGCGACTACAAGGATGCCGCCGACCTTGCCTCCTATGGCGTGACGGTGGTCGATCTCTCCAAGGTCAAAGGCAGCGACAGCTTCAACCACACGAAATTCGCCGACAATCCGACCCTGGTGAAGATGATCGGCCAGCGGCTGCGTGAGGATGACGGCTTCGCCAGCGACCGGGACGTGACTGACCGCATCACCCAGCTCGGGCAATAGATGCGCCGCCGCGGATTTCGCCGTGCCTGTTCAGCATTGCTGAGGCACCAGGCCACTTTGAACTGGACCGCGCCGGTCTCTGGCTCTATCGGAATGACTGGTGACGTCATGCTTTTGACGTCCCCTTCTACGGGAGCCGTCGCGTGACCGTGCGTTTGAAGAGTGTCGTCGCCATAATTTTCGCGCTGCTGGTCGCCGGCTGCGCTGGAAATACGCACGATCTGCTCAACAAGACGACGGTCGCGGTGCCGGCTTCCGCCATCGCGGCCACGCATGAGATATTCGTCGCCACCACCCGCCAGAAGGCGACGAAGGAGCCGCGGCAGGTGTTCGACGGCGATCGTTCGCTGACCACCAGCTTCGCCCGGGTCGATGTCACGGTTCCGACGAGCCATCAGGTCGGCGCTATCGAGCGTGCCAAGGGTTCCGCCAACAGCAATCCGGCCAAGGATTTCACCGCCAAGGACGTCACCTACTACGAAGGCGCGCCGCAATTCGCCAAGGCGGTCGGCGCCGACATCGCCATGCGCGGCGACCGCGCGCTGGTTTTCGTGCATGGCTTCAACAACGGCTTCGACGACGGCATCTACCGTCTGACGCAGATCGCCCACGACACGAAATATCCGGGCACGCCCGTGCTGTTCTCCTGGGCGTCGAGCGCCAAGACCACGGGCTACATCTACGACAAGGACAGTGCCAACGCCGCCCGTGACGATCTCGAGGCGACGCTCAGGATGCTCGCCAAGACGCGGGTCAAGAGCATCGACATCATTGCTCATTCGATGGGAACCTGGCTGACGATGGAGGCGCTGCGCCAGCTCGCCATCAGCGGCGACCGCGATCTCGGCGGCAAACTCGGCTATGTCATCCTGGCTTCGCCCGACATCGATGTCGACGTGTTCAAGAAGCAGATGATGCGTTACGGCAAGCCGAACAAGCCCTTTGCCGTGCTGCTGTCAGGCGATGACCGGGCGCTCAAATTGTCTTCACTCATCTCCGGCGACAAGCCGCGTGTCGGCGACTATGGCAATGCTGCCGATCTCGCCAGCTACGGCGTGTCCGTGGTCGACCTGACCAAGGCCAAGGGCGGCGACGATGGCCTCAACCATGCGAAATTCGCCGACAATCCGATCCTGGTGCAGTTGCTCGGCGACCGCTTGCGCACGCCGGCTGGCCTGGCCTCGGACGAACCCGATCCGGCACAGCTCAACAATCTCGGCCAGGGCCTCGGCAAGGCCGTCGGTTCGGTCGCCGAGGTCGTCATCACCACGCCGTTCAAGGTGCTGACCATCGTCACCGGCGGGTGAGCGCCACCAACAAGCGCAAGGGTATGTTGAGATTCGGGTCAGGCCGAGCCGAGAATGGCTGCTTCCGAGAACCGGAGCGGAGCGCACTTAGTCGCCCGTGAAATATCCCGAACGGCTTTGTTTTCTGGGCGATTGAGCCGCTCGGCAAGTATTTGCTTTGCAGGAACGTCGGCATGTTTGGCTTGATTTCTTGCAAAATTGAATGGCGGCTTTGCGCAATCTGGGTGCCAATCATCGTCTCGCCCTCCAAATCCGAGCAGCACGACGGAATCACGCGGCCAAGGCCGATCAACACCCGACCAAATCAACGATATCGGCCAAATGCGGACTCTCGGCGCCGAACGTGAAAGGTGCTTCCCAGACGATCCCTGAATCTGATGAAGGCTCTGCGGGTCGCAGGATTTCAAAGCAATTACAACAACTTAATGAACCAGCAAACGCGAGTAGCGACGTCCCAGAGGTGCGGCTACCTTTTTCTCGTTCTGCAAACGGATCCAACTGCGAGGTCAACCCCATGTCGGACGAGCAAGTGCGCTGGCTTTTGAAGGTCATCCAGCCCGAGGCGACCTTGGCCTCCCTCCCCGAAGGCCCCAGCCTCGACAGGGAAGCTCATGCCGGCCTCCTCGGCCTGCCGGTTGAGATCTACGCGACCGAACTCGGCCGCATGCAAAAGGAGGCCTCGGAAGCAGCCGGCGCGTTGCTTGCCGACCCAGCCGTGGCATCGATGGTCGATCGCCTTCCCCTGCGGAAAGGGGACAAGGTAGTGGCGTTCGGCGACAGCTTGACGTCCGATCCCCAATCTTGGGCGGTAGTCCTTAGGGAAATGCTGGCGAGGCGCCGCGGTACCGACGGGATTTCGGTGATCATCAGCGCAGTCGCAGGCGAGACGACCACGCACGGTCTCGTGCGGGTCGCAAATGTCATCAATTCCCGGCCCGACTGGATACTCTTCCTCTTCGGTACGAATGATGCCCGCACGCAAGGCCCGCGCCCCACGAAGACCCTCGTCCATCATGAGGAGACCGCACGCAACATTGCCGAGCTGCGGCAGCGCGTTTCCGGAGAGACCACGGCGAACTGCGTCTGGATTACTCCGCCTGCGGTCAATGAAGCGCAGGTAGCGGCCCATCGGGGCCTGGCCCGGTTCGGGGTTCGGTTCCGCAACGAAGACCTGGCGCGCGTCGCCAAGATCGTCCGGGAGGGCGACGGGCCGGTTATCGACGCCTTCTCAACGCTGGGGAGCCCCCCTCCCTCCGACCTGCTCATGGACGATGGTCTGCATTTCACTCTGGCGGGCCAGAAGCGAATGGCCTTCGAGGTGATCCGTGGCTGGAGCCAGCTCCAGTGAAACATCTCATCATCGGCGCCACAGGAAACATCGGCTCTCGGGTGACCCAGCGCCTCGTTGATTGCGGAGCACGCCCGTCCGTTTTCGTGCGCAGCGCGAAGAAGGCCAGGGCCCTTTTCGGTGACCAGGTCGATATCCATACCGGAGACCTCGAAAAGCCAGGCTCCTCGCTAACCACTGCGCTGGCTGGGGTCGACGGCATATTCCTCCTGACTGATGGATCGGATCTCGAGAAGCGAGATCGCGCGGTCTCCTTCGCTGCCCGCCACGCAGGCGTACGACACATCGTCAAGCTCTCTACCTTGGACGTGCGAACCGGGATTGGCACCGGTCCGTGGCATGCACGCGGCGAGGATGCCATTCGGGCAAGCGGGGTGGCGTTCACGTTCATTCAGGCGGCCGGATTCATGTCCAACGCGCTCGGTTGGTCGGAATCCATCCGCCGCGAGGGCGTGCTGCGCTCGTCTACGGGTCGGGGCAAGATCGCATTCATCCATCCAGACGACATCGCTGCCGTCGCCACGGCCGCCCTGACCACGCGCGACCACGACGGCCAGGCACTGGTGATCACCGGCCGTAAGGCGCTGTCCTATGGGGAGATGGCGGCCACGATAGGCAGAGCCATCGGCAAGCCCGTCGGCTTCGAGGAAATATCCGACCGGCAGGCGTACACCGACGCCGTCGAATGGGCCGGGAAAGGCCCCTACGTCGATGCCCTTGTGGACATCTGGCGCGCGGTGCGCGAGGGCCGACTTGACACGGTGACGGACGGGGTAAAACGAGTAACTGGGCGGGAACCAATCCCGTTCGCTCAATGGGCCGCCGAGAACGCCGCGTCGTTTCAGTAGTGTTTCGGTGCGGTGCGCTAAAAAGAATTCACGTAGACCAGTACGGTACGGAGCGCCTCGCTCCTAACGACATCACGCGAGAGCGCGCGCACCTGGTGGACCGCTCCGTGCACAAGGGATTCCACCATGCGTGGAAGGACAAAAAGCATTCGCTCCGTCTCGTCGAGGCTGTATCGCTTTTGGTCGGCGCGTGACAGCACTCGCCCAAACGTGTGATGCAGCGCGTTCCTGAAGCCAAGAGCGCCCTCCGGAACGGCGGACGAAACAATCTCGTGCAGTTCCGCAGCATCCACGTGCACGTTCACCAGACCTCGGACGAGTTCGCGCGTGAATTCCTGCAGCGGAGCCGAGGCGTAGGCAGCCGTCGTCTGCCCGATGACCTGCCGTACATCGTCGACGTGTCGGTCATGAAGGGCGGTGAAGATTGCGCGCTTGTCGGGGAAGTACTGATAAAGCGACCCGACGCTAACGCCGGCGGCCTCCGCGATGCGATTCGTGGTGATGGCCTGGGTCCCGTGACGCTTCACCACAAGTTGGACCGCCTCGAGCACGCAGTCCACGGTCTGCTGCGAGCGTTGCTGCTTCGGCTCGCGCCGCGTAAAGGTTCTCTTGGCCGTGGTCATGCTGCCTCGTCGTATGTAGTTCGCAGGCCGACATCATCCGAATATCGACATACCTAGACGAACAGATCGACTTTCTGGAACGTCGTCACGTCGATCAGCCCGACGTCGGAAATCCTCAACTCCGGAATGACCACCAGCGCCAGCAGCGAGTGCTGCATGTAGGCGTTGTTCAGGGAACAGCCCATCTTGCGCATCGCCTCGGTCAGTTTTTCGGCTTTGGCGGCGACGATTTCGGCGCGCTCGTCCGACATCAGCCCGGCAATCGGCATTTCGACCAGCGCCAGTTCCTTGCCCTTGGAGAACAGCACGACGCCGCCGCCGACTTCGCCCAGCCGGTTGACCGCCAGCGCCATGTCCTGCTTGTTGGTGCCGACGCAGATGATGTGGTGGGC
The DNA here is from genome assembly GCF_024746835.1 of Mesorhizobium sp. AR02. Lineage (NCBI taxonomy): Bacteria > Pseudomonadati > Pseudomonadota > Alphaproteobacteria > Hyphomicrobiales > Phyllobacteriaceae > Mesorhizobium > Mesorhizobium sp. AR02. Next base: position 6,913,970 of record NZ_CP080531.1, read on the forward strand.
GTCATGCGCCACGCTAGACGCCATGGCGCAATCGCCCATATAGCCGAAGCCGGAAACGAAAGCGTTGGTGACGCCGCCCGTGCCCTTGTGCCGCTCGACCAGCGCGATCTGGCAGACATCGTTGCGGCGATCCATGGCAACCAGCCCGTCCTCGACAGGAAGATCCGCCTCCAGCGCCCTTGTCGGCGCCTGGTTCTCGATGACGCCGATGACGCGCACCCGCACCTCGTTAGCGCCCTTGGGGGCCGCGATGTCGAAATCGCCGGCCTTCAGCTTCTTGCCCAGCTTGACGGTGTTTTTCGCCGTCTTCGGGTAGTCATAGGCCGGAATGTCGATGTCGAGCTTGCCGCCCTTGGCCAGCCTGACGCCGCGCGCATAGACCTCATCGATGGTCATTGCGGCGAGATCGGAGACAATCAGCAGGTCGGCCAACCGCCCCGGCGCGATCGAACCGATCTCGCGTTCCAGCCTGAAATGCTGGGCGGTGTTGATCGTTGCCATCTGGATCGCCGTCACCGGCTTCAGCCCCTGTTGGATGGCGTGGCGCACCACCCGGTCCATGTGGCCTTCGTGGACAAGCGTGCCGGAATGGCTGTCGTCGGTGCACAGGATGAAGTTGCGCTGATCGATACCGCCTTCGGTCACCGCCTTGATCTGCGAGGCGACGTCGTACCAGGCCGAGCCCAGCCGCAGCATCGCCTTCATGCCCTGACGCACGCGGGCGATGGCGTCCTCGGCGCGCGTGCCCTCGTGATCGTCCTCGGGTCCGCCGGCGACATAGCCATGGAACGGCAGGCCAAGATCGCGCGAGGCATAGTGGCCGCCGACCGTCTTGCCCGCTTTCACAGTCGCGGCGATCTCGCCCGACATGACAGGATCATTGGCGGCGACGCCTGGAAAATTCATCACCTCGCCGAGCCCGATGATGTTTTCCCATGTCATCGCTTCCGCGACATCCGCGACCGTCAGTTCCGCGCCTGCGTGTTCCAGCCCAGGCGCCGAAGGCACGCAGGACGGCATCTGCACATGCACGTTGATGGGCATCGCCACCGCTTCGTCATGCATCAGCCGCACGCCAGGCAAGCCCAGCACATTGGCGATCTCGTGCGGATCGATGAACATCGATGTGGTGCCGTGCGGGATGACGGCGCGGCAGAATTCCGTCACCGTCACCATGCCGCTCTCGACATGCATATGCGCGTCGCAGAGGCCGGGCACGAGGTAGCGCCCGCCGGCATCGACCACCTTGGTGCCCTGGCCGATGGCGTGGCTGGCATTCGGCCCACAATAGGCGAAGCGGCCGCCGGCAATGGCAATGTCGGTGCCGGCGATGATCTCGCCGGAGTGAACGTTCAGCCAGCGGCCGTTGCGGATGACCAGATCGGCGGGCTTGCGGCCCATGGCGACGTCGACCAGATGCGTCGCCATATCGGCCCACGGTCTTGGTTTGGCGGCACTGGCGGTCTTTGCAGTCGGCATCAGGCGATTCCTTCGGTTACGAACAGTCTCGCAAATGTCGGCGCGCGTAGCCAGAGGTGACGACCGGCTTGAACAGCCTCACAATTGCAAGTCGACGGCAATGCCACGTTCCAGAAGCTTCAAACGCCCTGCGATACCGAGCGCCTTGAAGGAATGGGCAAGCTCGCTTTGCGTCTCGGTGAAATGCTGCCAACCCTCATTGTGGATCGCGATGATCGTCGCATCGGAGAAGGCATTGGCCGCCTCGATCGCGTCATTGCTGTCCATGGTCATATGGAAGGCGCCGCGTGGCCTGGCCGAGCCAGTGAAAAGGATTGCGGCCCTGACGTCAAAACGGCGCGCGACTTCGGCCACGCCGTCGAACCAGACGGTGTCGCCTGAGATGTAGACACTCGGGCCACCTTCGCCATGGAGCGATAAGACGAAGCCGACAACATCGCCGCTGATCGGCTCAATGCCATGTGGACCGTGCCGCGCGGGCGTGGCCGTCACACGTAGGCGCCGGCCATCCGATACATCAACTTCAACGCTCTGCCAGGGAGCCAGCCCCTCCGTCGAGCCGCCCAGGCGCCTTGCACCAACCTCGGTCGTGAGCACTCGATACGCGCGAGGCAGGAAAGCGCGACCTGAATGATCGAGGTTGTCCAGGTGCTGGTCATGGCTGAGCAACACCACGTCGATGGGCGGCAAACTGTCGATACCAATGGCCGGACCGGACTGCTTGACCAGCCGGACTGCGCCCGCGTCATAAGCTTGGGGCACGTCGAAAGTCGGATCGGTCAGAAAGCGGATTCCGGCGATCTCGATGAGCGCGGTGGGGCCGCCGATCAAGGTGATTGTCATTCTGTCAGGCCCGGGCACGTCCACGATGAAATGCTCCTTCAGTTTGCCGCCCGGACTGATATCGGGAGAGACGAACAGATATCCAAGGACCAGTTTGCGGACAGCGATTGTTTCACCCGCCCGGTTGCTCGGCTCTCGCATCGACCGTAACGCTGACACCACCGGATGAGATCTTTTCGGCGATCCGCTCTAGTTCGCCCGGTGCGAATGTTCCGCCGACCATGATCTCGCCGCCGATGATCGGCTCCATCAGCCGCGGCGACATCACCACGGCGCCGTCGATGCTGAGATCGACCACCTTTCCGATGTTCACCCTGGTGAAGTCGGCGAACAGCTTCGCGCTATCCAGTGTCATCTTGAGGCTGAGTGATTCTCGTCCCGAAACCGGATCAGATATCACCGCCGCCTTGGCGATGCCGAGCGTCAAGGGTTCGGCCATGGCGAGGCCGTTGGCGAACAAGGTGATGGCAGTTGCGGCGATCAGGCGGACCAGGGCATTCATCAGGATTTTCTCCCTGCAAACCGCCGATCTTGCACAGCGACGCTTCGCACGGCAATGCCGCGTGCCCACGGCCTGCCGACTGCGACGCGGCGGATCGCATCGGCTGCTGCCAGAAATCCGATTTCGTTTTGCGGCAGATAGGGTTACCTTGCCTTGAGGATCTTTCCGACTCTTCGTCCGGGGAGCTCGAATGTATCGCCTTGTCGTCGCAAGTGCCGGTCTTCTTGCCGCACTGTCCCTGCCGGCTTTCGCAGCCGACCCGACAGTCGATGTTCCGATGACCGCGCCTGGCTTCGACTGGACCGGATACTATGCCGGCCTGCAGGCAGGCTATGGCTGGGGTCGGTCCGACATCTCGGGAAACGACGGCGGAGTGTTTTCCGTCTCACCTGACGTCGACGGCGGTTTCGTCGGCGGACACGTCGCCGGCCTGTGGCAGTTCGACCAGGCGGTGATCGGCGCCGAAGCCGACCTCAACTATTCCACGATCGACGGCACGGCGGAGCTCGGCGGGCCCGGAAATGTCGTTGGTACCGACATCAAATGGTTCGGCTCGGTCAACGCCAAGGCCGGGTATGCGATGGATCGTGTGCTGGTCTACGGCATAGGCGGCGTCGCCTTCGCCGGGATCGAGACGTCGCAATCAGCAGGCTCCGCCTTCTCCGAGACACGCACGAATGTCGGCTGGACCGTGGGTGCCGGCGTCGACTACGCGCTGACCGACAAATTCGTCGTTGGCGCGCAGTATCGGTATTACGATTTCGGCTCCGAACACTATAACGGGTCCAGCGATTTCGTCGGCCGCGACCAGGACACGAAGCTGAACACCGTCGGCGTCAATCTGAGCTACAAATTCTGAGCGCGGCCAACAGCGATCGGCGAGCGACGGCTGTGAGGTGACCAGCAATTTCGACGAGAGGGGCGGCCGGCGCCCCCAGTGGGCGGGGGAATGGGTTGGGCCTGGTAGACGCCGGCCTCGGCGGATCAAGTCCGCCGTGCAAACACCCTACTCATTGCGCGCGGCACGGATAATTCCGCGATCGCACCAGTATCGCCACGCCCCCTCCTCTGGGGTGCGCGTTCAGGCAGCTCAAGAACACGACTTGACGGCCTGTGTCAGGCATCTGAAAAGGGCTGGCCTGCGGACGTGGCGGAATTGGTAGACGCAAGGGACTTAAAATCCCTCGATCTCTGATCGTACGGGTTCGATTCCCGTCGTCCGCACCACCCTTCGCTCTTCGAGCTTGGGGTGGCAGGCCACCTGGATCAGAATTTATAACCCACGACGTCGCTCCAGTCGCATCAGTCGCCGATTCCATCGCCATTGTGCATCGCGGTTGTGCGGTACGGAGCCAAGAGTAAGTTTCTCCCGCCGCCTTTCGAGTGGGCCAACAGCGCTTGCGCATCCGCAGCGCTATTTCGGAACGGGCAATGACAATAACGATAGATAGAAACGCCAGCTGGCGCGATATCGCTCGGGTGAGCGAAGGCGAATCCCTGGCGCTTAGCCAGGCAGCGTGGGAGAGGATCGCTTTTGCGAACCAGATCGTAGCGGCCATCGTCGAAAAAGGCATCCGCGCCTATGGCGTCAATACCGGGGTCGGCGCATTGGCAAGCAAGATTGTGGCGCCTGCCCTGCAAAAGAAACTGTCGCGCAATATCATTCGCAGTCATGCGTGCGGCGTAGGTGACCTCGTGCCGAGACGTGGCGTGCGCGCCATCATTGCCGCTCAGGTGGCAAATTTCGCGCATGGCCATTCGGGCGTGAGCCCTGCGATCGTCCGTAATTTGCTCACCTTTATCGAGCGCGATTGCGTTCCCGACGTGCCGTCCCGGGGATCGGCTGGATATTTGACGCACAACGCGCATGTAGCGCTGGTCTTGATCGGTGAAGGCAGTGCAACCGTGGCAGGTCGCTCGATGAGCGGGCTCGAGGCCCTGGCTGAAATGGGTCTGGAGCCATTGGAGCTTGGCGCCAAGGAAGGCTTGAGCCTCGTCAATGGCACCGCGTGCGCGACCGGCCTGACAAGCATCGCCGTGCTGCGCGCGGAGCGTTTGTTGGGATGGGCCGACGCTGCGGCGGCTTTGACGCTTGAAGCCGCAGGCGCGCAAATGCCGGCCTTTGGCGAGCAAATCCTGGCGATGAGGCCCTCACCCGGCATTCAGGACGTGGGCAAATCGCTGCGTGGCTGGCTCCATGGCAGCGAGCTTATCGCGCTGGCCCATGGCAGCCGCACGCAGGACGCGCTCAGTCTTCGCGCCGTGCCGCATGTTCATGGCGCCGCCCGGGAGGTCTTGGGCCGGTCCGCCGAGCTGGTCGACCGCGAATTGGCCGCTGTCACCGACAATCCCGCCGTATTCGGGTCTTTGAACGATCCTCAGGTTGTTTCAGAAGCGCATGCGGTGGCGCCTGCCCTTGGGCAGGCCGCTGACGGCCTGACCATCGCTTTGGCGCAGGTGGCTGGAATGAGCGAGCGTCGGATCGACCGTCTCGTCAATCCACTTGTCAACAATTTGCCGGCCTTTCTTGCCGATGAGGACGGAGCCAATTCCGGCTTCATGATCGCCCAATACACGGCCACGTCGCTCAGCAACGTCAATCGGCGTTTGGCCGCCCCGGCGGCGACCGACGGCGGCGTCACATCCGGCCTGCAAGAGGATTTTCTTGCTCATCCAACCGTCGCAGCCAACAAGCTGCTGGCGGTTATCGACAACGCGGAATACATCCTGGCGATCGAACTCATGGCAGCCGCGCAGGCACATGATTTTCTGGCGCAGCGAGGCGCACGCGCACCTGGTACCGACACCATCTACCAAATGGTCCGGGACAACGTCGCTCACTATTCCGACGATCGGCCTCTGTCCCGGGACATGGAGGCCTTGCGCAACTTCATCCGTGAAATGGACGTGCCGGCCTGTCCGCAGCCCAGCTCGTAAGGCAAGTGTTCGGCTAGCTTCGACGGACTAGGCCTTCATCGGATACAATTTCAGGTGCTGGATCAGGATGATCGTCTTGGCATCGACGATGCGGCCGTCGGCGATGCCGGCCAGCGCTTCGTCGAGCGGCATTTCCAGAACCTCGATGTCCTCGCCTTCTTCCGGCGCGCCGCCGCCGGCCGAGATGCGGTCGGCGGGCGAATAGCGGGCAACGAAGAACCACAGCCGCTCGGTGACGCTTCCCGGGCTCATGTAAGGCGAAAACAGCCGCTCAATCTTGTTCAGCCGGTAACCGAGCTCTTCCTCGGCTTCCTTGCGGATGGCGGTCTCGGGATCGTTTTCGTCGAGCAGCCCGGCACAGGCCTCGATCAGCGGCTCACGGTGGCCGGTGACGTAGGCGGGATAGCGGAACTGGCGCACCAGCAGCACCGTCGAACGGCCGGGGTCGTAGGGCAGGATCACCGCGCCATCGCCGCGATCATAGGTCTGGCGGACCTGCGTCTCCCACTGGCCGTCGCGCCGGCGATAGTCGAGCACGGTCTTTTTCAGCACTGCCCAGTCGTCGGAGAGAACCTCTTCCGAGCGGATGCGAATGCGATCTTCCATTGGACACCTCGGTATTTGCTGCCGGGCGCAGGCGTAGCCGCGAACCGGCGCCGGCGCAATTGGGGCAGCCATTGGTCCAGAGCGCGCTTCACTCTCTCGTGTGTGGTATGGCAGAGTTCCGTTGCCTAAATAGCGCGTTCCTCTCCGGAGTCCTTTCATGACGACATCGCTTTTCCAGCCGATCACGCTCGACGGCTTGAGCTTTCCCAACCGCATCGCCGTCGCGCCGATGTGCCAGTATTCCGCCGAGGATGGCTCGGCCAGCGACTGGCATCTTTACCACTGGATGAACCTGGCCATGTCCGGCGCCGGCATGGTCACGGTGGAGATGACCGATGTCGAGCGGCGCGGGCGCATCACGCATGGCTGCCTCGGGCTTTACTCCGACGACAACGAAGCCGCAGCCCGCCGCACACTGGACGCGGCACGACGCGTCGCCGCGCCGGGCACGAAATTCGGCACGCAGCTGGCGCACGCCGGCCGCAAGGCTTCGAACCGCAAGCCCTGGGAAGGCGGCGGGCCGCTGCAGCCAAACGAGGATCCCTGGCAGACCGTCTCGGCCTCGGCCATCGCCTACGACACCGGCTGGAACGTGCCGCACGCGCTGGAGGACGAGGAGATCCTGCAACTCATCGAGCGCTTCGCCGAAGCGGCAAGGCGGGCCGAACGCGCCGGCTTCGACTTCATCGAACTGCATGCCGCGCATGGCTACCTGATCTTCCAGTTTCTGTCGCCGCTGTCCAACCAGCGGACGGACCGCTGGGGCGGCTCGCTGGAAAACCGGATGCGTCTTGTCGTCGAAATCGCCAGGGCGGTGAAGAAAGCGGTGCCGAAGCTGATGCTCGGCACGCGGCTGTCGGTGAAGGACTGGGTCGATGGCGGCTTCGACGTCGAGGATGCGATCGAGGTGGCGAAGGCCCTGAAGGCCGAGGGCGTCGCCTATCTCTGCTGTTCCAGCGGCGGCAATTCGCCTTTGCAGAAATTGCCCACCGGCCCCGGTTATCAGGTGCATCTGGCGGAAGCCGTGCGCAAGGGCGCCGGCATCCCGACGCGCGCGGTCGGCCTGATCGACGATCCCAAGCAGGCCGAGGCTGTTATCGCCGAAGGTCGCGCCGACATGGTGGCGCTGGCGCGTGCCTTCCTCGCCGATCCACGCTGGGGCTGGCGCGCGGCCGCCACATTCAGCGAAAAGATCCATCCGGCGCCGCAGCTCGCCCGCTCGGTGACGACGATGGAACACTGGATGAAAGCGGCGGGCTGATCGCCCCATCCTCCTGATACCGGCATGATCCTGCCCAGCCGTTTGCAACAGCCTGCTTCAATTCTGGCCGCAAACTGTTACGTTGGGTGAGGCTGCGGCGGGCGCGGCCGGGCTTGGGAGGAAATCATGTCGTTCAGGGCATTTTTGCCGGCTGCAGCGCTTGTGACTGTCGCCGGGTTCTGGCTCGGTGCATCGACGCCGAGCGTTGCGCAATATTGCGAGGGTACGGTGCACGGCCTCTCCGGCCGCTACAATCTGGCGACCGGTAGCGGCTTTCTTGCTGTGCGGACACGGCCAAACTCGTCATCGCGGATGATCGGCCAGCTGTTCAATGGCGATCACACCGAAATCTTCGACCGACGCGGCAACTGGTATCAGGTCGAAATCGGCGGCACGACCGGCTGGGCGAACGCACGCTGGCTGCGCAACGATTGCGACTACTGAGACGCCCGTGCATGTCGCCCAAAAGTGGATCCGGTTTTGGGACGACGACATGCATCGAACAAAGAGCTAAAGCGCGTCGCAAACGCGACGCGACTTTTGGGCGCAGGTTCCGCGCCACTTTTGCAACCAAATTGGCTGTTTTGCGTTGCGGCCATGATGGACAACAAACCCTTTGAAACGCCGGTGGTGGTCGAACTCGGCCATGTCGGCAAATATCGCCATATCCGCAGCACCCAGGAAGCGGCGGAGTGCCTGATGACGGTGTGGCCGCTCAATCGCGGCCCGCGCCATCGTGATGCTCTCGACACTTGCCTCAAAGTGCTGGAAGGTTATCGTTCGACAGCGGAAGCGCGACGGGCATTGATCGAAGCCGCCAGGGAATCGGAAGTGCTGGTGCCCGACGACAGGCTGTCCGACGACCGGCTGCATTGAGCAGGCGGACCTTTCAACCGGAGGTTTTGATGGCGAAGCTGACTTACAAGATCGTCGAGCATGACGGCGGCTGGGCCTACAAGGTCGGTTCGACCTTCTCGGAGACATTTCCCACCCATCAGGATGCGCTGCGCGCCGCCGAGATCGCCTCGGCCGAGCAGCAGGTGGCAGGCGCGACGGACGGCATCCAGTATGAGGATGCCGACGGCAAATGGCATGAGGAACTGGCGGATGGCCGCGACCGGCCGCAGACCGAGGTGTCCGACTGAGCAATTCCAGGAAAAGTCTGAAGAGAACTTGCCGGCACGAACAGGCAGGGCGCCGACCGCAGACGTCAGGAGAGACGACGTCCGACGGTCAGCGGCTGCCCAGCGGCTGAACTATTTACCGCAATACTGATCGTTCACGTTGCCCTGAGCATTCGCGTCAGGACCGGCCGTGTTGTAGGCACAAGGGCCGGCCGAGCCCGAGCTACCAAGGGTATCCAGTCCCGAGCGGTCGCCGTTGATGCTTCCAGTCGTGTTCTGGTCGACGCCTGAAGACTCTTCGTTGCCGAACGGCCACCAGTTGTGATGGTTGGAATATGCGGCGTCCGACGATTGCGCCATCGCCGACGTGGCGAGACCGATCGTCAGAACCGATGCTGCGAGAAGTTTCCTGTACATTGCATTACTCCGTGTCTTGGTCGCCTTGGGTGCGACACGGGGTAAACCCGGCAGTCAGCCGGTTGGTTCATTGAAATTGTCGTGAGGCTGTGGTGATGGAAACGCGCGGGAGGCAATCCGCTCGATGAAATCGATCACCCGCCTGGGCTCGACGAACTGCGGCATATGGCCGACGCCGTCAACGGGTTCGAAATCGAGCCCTTCGATCTTGCCTCGCATCGGCTCGCCATGGATGCGGATGTCGATGACGCGGTCGGCGGTTCCAAACAGGATGCCGGCGGGCATGGCAATCTCGCCATAGCGTTGCTCGATGCGGCCGAGATCCTGTTCGACGGCCACGACATCGGCGGACGTTGCCTGGAAATGGACTGGCCGCAGCCCGAGCCAGCCACCGCCGTCGACCATGTAGTCCGCGGGAAAAGCCTGCGGCGCGAAGATGAACTCCATCGTCGGCCGCGCATAGCGCAGGCTCAGCGGTATGGCCACGGTGTAGGCCATGATCCAGCGCAGCAGGCGCGAGGGAATGTAGAGCAGGTCGAACCGCTGGCGTGCCCTGGTTTCCAGATGCGTCAACGGCGCCAGCAAGGCGATGCCCGAAATCGCCTCGGGGTGTTCCACGGCCAGGGTCAGCGTGACGGCGCCACCCAGCGAGTGGCCGACCACCAGCGGCCTCTCCAATCCCAATTTTTCGATGAAGCGGCACACCAGGGCTGCCTGCTCGGGCAAGCGGCCGGTGGCACCGTTGGCGCGTACCGAATAGCCCGATCCCGGCCGATCGAGCGCGATCAGCCGGTAGCCCGGGCCGAAATGTCCGAACAGCGTGTGCCGGAAGTGATGGAGTTGCGCACCAAGACCGTGCAGGAAGACGATCGGCCGCCCGTGGCCTACATCGACATAGTGGATGCGGTTGCCGTCGATCTCGATGAATTTTCCGACCGGCGGAACCAGTCTTTGCGCCTTCGCCGCGATCCACAGCGTCACCAGCACCAGACAGACGATCCCCAGGACCGCCAGCAGGAACAACAGGGCCAGCAGCCACGACAGGATCGATATCAGCATTGTTCACCCGGACCAGAACCAGTTTGAGCTTACCCGCAGCCGGTTGCGCCGCAACCTCGCATCGAACAGGGGCGATTGTTCACCGCCCGGGTGGCATTGCCGACAGGCACGCGCCGCGCTATCTCAGGCGACCCGTCCTGGAGCCCTCCATGCCTGAAATCGTTACAGCCGCCATGCTTGTCATCGGCGATGAGATTCTGTCCGGCCGCACCAAGGACAAGAACATCGGCCACCTCGCCGATATCATGACGGCTGTCGGCATCGACCTGAAGGAAGTGCGCATCGTTCCCGACGAGGAAGACGAGATCATAGCTGCGGTGAATGCCGTGCGTGCGCGCTATACCTATGTGTTCACTACCGGCGGCATCGGCCCGACCCATGACGACATCACCGCCGATTCGATTGCCAAGGCGTTCGGCGTTCCCTGCGAATACGATGCCAAGGCCTATGCCATGCTGGGCGAGAGCTACGCCGCGCGCGGCATCGAATACACCGAGGCGCGCAAGCGCATGGCGCGGATGCCGCGCGGCGCCGACCATATCGACAACCCGGTGTCCGTGGCGCCCGGCTTCCGCATCGGCAACGTCCACGTCATGGCCGGCGTGCCCTCGATCTTCCAGGCCATGCTCGACAATGTCGTGCCGACGCTGAAGACCGGCACGAAGATGCTGTCGGCGACGGTGCACTGTCCGTTCGGCGAAGGACTTGTCGGCGGGCCATTGGGTGAGATCCAGAAGGCGCATCCGGACACGATCATCGGCTCCTATCCAAAGTATGGCGACGGCAAGTTCTGGACCGAGTTGGTCGTTCGCGCCCGCAGCCAGGAGGCGCTCGAGGCCGCGCGCGCCGATGTCGAGGCGATGGTGGCGGGTTTCGCCGCCAAGGCAAGCTGATCGGCTTGAAGCCGGAACCAAGCACGGCGCGCCGACGTTTCCCTGCACGCGAGCTCCAAGGCTCGCCAGATTGAGGGATCACCATGCGCTTCAAGACCATCGTTGCCATTCTGCAGAACGAGCAGGACGCCGAGCGCGTGCTCGACTGCGCCATTCCGCTCGCCAGCCGCTTCGAGAGCCATCTGATCGGCATCCATGCCGAGGCGCTTCCGGTGCCCTACACGTCGGCGACCGGCTTCCCGGATACCGAGTTCCTGCAGGTCTCGGCCGACATGAACCGGGAGCGGGCCGACAAGCTGCAGGCCGTCTTTCTCCGGCGCATCGAGGATTCCGGCCTCTCCTTCCAATGGCGCAGCCTGGAGAGCTTCTCCGGCGACAGCGCGCTGACCGGCATTTCGAGCGTGCGCGCCGCCGATCTCATTGTCGCCGCCCAGCGCGAGACCGGCGGCGATCCGAGCGCCGATGTCGACACGCTGGTCTATGATGCCGGCCGGCCGGTGCTGGTGGTGCCGAGCGCTGGCCCGCTGGTCACCACCTTCAAACATGTTCTGCTCGCCTGGAACGGCAGCAAGGAAGCCGCCCGCGCCGCCTTTGACGCCCTGCCCTTCATCATCGAGGCCGAGAAAACCGACATATTGGTCATCGATCCGCCCGACAGCCTTGACGAAAGCCCGGAAGCCGCCGGTGCCGAAATCGCGTCGGCCCTGTCGCGCCATGGCGCCAACGTCAGCGTGTCGGTGCAGGAATCGGGCGGCACCTCGATCGACGACATGATCCAGAACAGGGTCGCCGAGACCGGCGCCGACCTCCTGGTGCTTGGCGCTTACAGCCACTCCTGGCTGCGCCAGCTCCTGTTCGGCGGGGTGACGCGCACAGTGTTGCGCACAACGCAGGTGGCAGCCTTCCTGTCGCGATAAGTCCACAGCCATCGCTGCCGGTCGCCCTTGCCAAGTCCAAGGGTTTCCAGTTAATTCCGCGCGCATTCCCCTGTTTTTGTGCACGCGGCCTTCGCGTGCTGCGGAGTGCGCGAAAAATGTCCCTTCCCGAAAAAGCCTTCCCGGTCTCCTGGGACCAGTTCCATCGTGACGCCCGTGCACTTTCCTGGCGGCTCTCCGGCGCCAACAAGGGACAATGGAGAGCGATCGTCTGCATCACCCGCGGCGGTCTGGTCCCCGCGGCGATCATTGCGCGCGAGCTCGGCATCCGCATCATCGAGACGGTCTGCGTCGCCTCCTACCACGACTACACCAGCCAGGGGCAGTTGCAGGTGCTGAAGGAAATCACGCCCGCGCTGCTTGCCGACGATGGCGCCGGCGTGCTGATCATCGACGACCTGACCGACACCGGCAAGACCGCCGGTATCGTGCGCGCGATGATGCCCAAGGCGCATTTCGCCACCGTCTACGCCAAGCCGAAAGGCCGGCCCCTGGTCGACACTTTCGTCACTGAGGTCAGCCAGGACACCTGGATTTATTTCCCCTGGGATATGGGCTTCACCTATCAGAAGCCGATCGCCGACGATCACGCCGGCTGATTCGCAACACGCCGCTTTTTCCAGTTAAACCGTCGCCGACGACAATTTTTGCTTCCGTGGACGGGTCCGCGGAGCAAGATATCCTGTGAAATCGACCCTTGTTGGCGGAAATCGGCCAGCCCGACCAAAGTTTTTACTTTTATTGCTGATAATTAGCCGTAAGATTCGTAAGGCGGCAAACGATTCTGGAGGCTGGGGCTAGCTTCTCCGATGTTGACAAGGCCAACGACGCACAACCATCTGGCTGAAAGGGTCCGGCGACTCTTCGGCACCGCGCCGTGCCGTCTACAGGTTGCCGCCCTGCCCTGGCGCGATACCGGGAATGGCGTAGAGATCATGCTGATCACCAGCCGCGATACGGGCCGCTGGGTGTTGCCGAAGGGCTGGCCGGAGGCCAGGGAGCCGCTCTGCGAGGCGGCGGCGCGGGAAGCCGGCGAGGAAGCCGGGTTGCGCGGAAACATCTCCCATCTCGAAGCCGGCCGTTACTTCTATGCCAAGGTGCTGGCATCAGGCGAAGAAGTGCCTTGCGAGGTGCTGGTGTTTCCGCTGCACGTCGACAAGATCGCCGACCGCTGGAAGGAAAAGCATTCGCGCACCCGCAAATGGGTCAATTCCAGCGAAGCGGTGCGCATGGTCAATGAACCAGACCTTTGCCAGATCATCGCCTATTTCTGCGCCGACCCGCACAGATTCTCCTAAGCGACATCTTGCGCGTGTTCTACGGCGGATTCACAATCAGGTGATGTGCCGCATGAATGGTTTGCTAATTTTTCTTCGCTAAGAACCGGCCAATCTGGCGATTGATCGATGGCAAACTCTGTAGACCCCCTTAAGCAAGATTCCGACGCCTCCAAGCGCGAGCACCGCCCACGTGTGCTCAAGGGCGGTTCCGTCATCACCGGCATTCAAAACTCGGAAGTCGCCGTTACGCTGCGCAACCAGCATGCGGGCGGCGCCGAGTTGAAGATACCGCTCGAGTCGCGGGTTCCCGATCGTTTCCTTCTCTACGTGCCGCTCGACGGCATCGCCTATCGCTGCGAAGTCCGCTGGCGCCGCAACGATCGGATCGGTGTACAGTTCACTGGCACCGAGCCAAAGCCGAAGCTGCATTACGGCTGATATCTGGCATATCGGCCTGACAGGCTTTCGCTGCCACCCAGATTACCTCGGACGAGCGCCTACTGAGCGTCAACGGCGCGCAAACCCGCTGCTGCAATGACAATCGCAGCGGCGCATTTCTATCCCCGTTATCCACATGTGTGACACACAAGATGTTGGGGTCACAAAAGCTACGCAAACGAATCCTTGACGGCGCAAAACGAGTCGCCTTTTATAGGCCATGCGCTCCTGTTGAGAGTGCGACCGGAAAGTTCTGAGCCCGGTCTTTTTCCCGGATTATGTGCGTTTTTGCCCGCATTTCCGCCTGTTTACGAGGCCGGCGGAAGCGTTGGGATTGTGGGGTGGTGGGGCGACGAAAGGGAGAATTGTCGGACTGGAATAAATTGTCTGTTAATACTATATTTAGTGTTTGCAGGTAGGTTCGACGCTAGATAGTGTGAATTTCCCTGGAGTGAGGGACTCGGAAAAAATCAGTTTTGAGGGACCCGCGGGGTCCGTCTGCGAGTTGGACAGGCGCTTCGCAAGGAGTTTTGACCAGCACGCGGCGGAGACTGCGAAGTGGGAGAGCCGGCCGTTTTCGAACGCCGGCACACGGCGGACATGCGTGTTTCGCATTTGGGGGCAGAAATCCCCTGACGAAAGCGCTATATATAGACAAAAGGACCGGACCAATGCGCATCGAGCGTCGCTTCACCAAGCCAGGCCAATCAGCTTATGCGGAGATCGAATTCCGCAAGGCCCTTTCCGAGATCAAGAATCCGGATGGCTCGGTGGTGTTCCGTCTCGACAATATCGATGTGCCGGCGCAGTTCTCCCAGGTCGCCGCCGACATCCTGGCGCAGAAATATTTCCGCAAGGCCGGTGTCCCCGCGCGGCTGAAGAAGGTCGAGGAGAACGACGTCCCCTCCTTCCTGTGGCGCTCCGTCGCCGACGAGGCCGACCTTGCCAAGCTGCCGGAAGCCGAGCGCTACGGGTCCGAGATCGATGCCCGCCAGGTCTTCGACCGGCTGGCCGGCACCTGGACCTACTGGGGCTGGAAGGGTGGCTACTTCAAGACGTCGGAGGAAGACGCGCGCGCCTTCCGCGATGAGCTTGCCTATATGCTGGCCACCCAGCGCGTCGCGCCGAACTCGCCGCAATGGTTCAACACCGGCCTGCACTGGGCCTACGGCATTGACGGCCCGAGCCAGGGCCACTTCTATGTCGACCCCTTCACCGGCAAGCTGACCAAGTCGAAGTCCTCCTACGAGCATCCGCAGCCGCATGCCTGCTTCATCCAGGGCGTGCAGGACGACCTCGTCAACGAGGGCGGCATCATGGATCTGTGGGTGCGTGAGGCGCGCCTGTTCAAATACGGCTCCGGCACCGGCTCGAACTTCTCGCTGCTGCGCGGCGAAGGCGAAAAGCTGTCCGGCGGCGGCCGCTCGTCCGGCCTGATGAGCTTCCTCAAGATCGGTGACCGCGCCGCGGGCGCCATCAAGTCGGGTGGCACGACGCGCCGCGCCGCGAAAATGGTCATTGTCGACGCCGACCACCCCGATATCGAGGAATTCATCGACTGGAAGGTCAATGAAGAGCAGAAGGTCGCCTCGCTGGTGACCGGCTCCAAGATCGTCAAGAAGCATCTTGAATTGATCATGAAGGCCTGTGTCAATTGCGAAGGCAATGGCGACGACTGCTTCGATCCGGCTATCAACACCGCGCTGAAGCGCGAGATCAAGGCGGCCAAGAAAGACGCGGTGCCGGAGAACTACATCTACCGCGTCATCCAGTTCGCCAAGCAGGGCTACACCTCGATGTCGTTCAAGACCTACGACACCGACTGGGATTCGGATGCCTATCTGACCGTTTCGGGCCAGAACTCCAACAATTCGGTATCGCTGAAGGACAATTTCCTGCGCGCCGTCGAGCAGGACGCCGACTGGCACCTGACCGCCCGCAAGGACGGCAAGGTGCTGAAGACGCTGAAAGCCAGGGATCTCTGGGAAAAGATCGGCTACGCCGCCTGGGCATCTGCCGATCCCGGCCTGCATTTCAACACGACGATGAACGACTGGCACACCTGCGCTTCGGCGGGTGCGATCCGGGCCTCCAACCCGTGCTCGGAATACATGTTCCTTGACGACACGGCCTGCAATCTTGCCTCGATCAATCTGCTGCCCTACCGCAATGCCGACGGCACGATCGACATCGCTGCCTACGAGCATACGGTGCGGCTGTGGACCATCGTCCTCGAAATCTCGGTGATGATGGCGCAGTTCCCGTCGAAGGAGATCGCCAAGCAATCCTATGAATACCGCACGCTCGGCCTTGGCTACGCCAACATTGGCGGCCTGCTGATGACCTCGGGCATTCCGTACGACTCGGATGAGGGCCGCGCCATCTGCGCAGCACTTACCGCGATCATGACCGGCATGGCCTATGCCACTTCGGCCGAAATGGCCGCCGAGCTCGGCGCCTTCGCTGACTACGACCGCAACGCCCAGAACATGCTGCGCGTCATGCGCAACCATCGCCGCGCCGCCTATGGCGACAAGGACGGCTACGAGAAGCTGGCCGTCAACCCGGTGCCGCTGGTCGCTTCCGATCTCAAGCAGCAGGCGCTTGTCGAGCATGCGAAAGCCGCCTGGGACCGCGCCATCGAACTTGGCGAGGAGCACGGCTACCGCAATGCGCAGGCGACCGTCATCGCGCCGACCGGCACGATCGGCCTGGTCATGGATTGCGACACCACAGGCATCGAGCCCGACTTCGCGCTGGTGAAGTTCAAGAAGCTCGCCGGCGGCGGCTACTTCAAGATCATCAACCGCGCCGTGCCGGAAGCGCTGCGCACGCTCGGCTACTCCGAAGCCCAGCTCGCCGAGATCGAGGCCTATGCGGTCGGCCACGGAAACCTCAACCAGGCGCCCGGCATCAATCCCGGCTCGCTCAAGGCAAAGGGTTTCAGCGACGACAAGATCGCGGCGCTCAATGCGGCGCTGAAGTCGGCCTTCGACATCAAGTTCGTCTTCAACCAGTGGACGCTCGGCGCCGACTGGGTGAAGGAGACCTTTGGCTTCACCGACGAGCAGCTCAACGACTTCTCGTTCGAGATGCTGCCGGCGATGGGTTTCTCCAGGAAGGACATCGAGGCCGCCAACATCCATGTCTGCGGTGCGATGACTTTGGAAGGCGCGCCGTTCCTCAAGGCTGAACACCTCGCCGTGTTCGATTGCGCGAGCCCCTGCGGCAAGATTGGCAAGCGTTCGCTTTCGATCAACAGCCACATCCAGATGATGGCGGCGGCGCAGCCCTTCATCTCGGGCGCCATCTCCAAGACCATCAACATGCCCAACGATGCGACGGTGGAAGACGCCAAGGGCGCCTACATGCTGTCGTGGAAGCTGGCGCTGAAGGCAAACGCCCTCTACCGCGACGGCTCGAAACTGTCGCAGCCGCTCAATGCCTCGCTGCTCGCCGATGGCGAGGAGGACGAGGACGATGCGGTCGAGCAGCTGATCGCGGCCCCGGCTGCAGCGCGCGCGGCGCAGATCACCGAGCGGATCGTCGAGCGCATCATCGAACGCGTGTCGCGCGAGCAAGAAAAGCTGCCCGGCCGCCGCAAGGGTTATACGCAGAAGGCCAAGATCGGTGGCAACACCATCTTCCTGCGCACCGGCGAATATGATGATGGCCGCCTCGGCGAGATCTTCATCGACATGAACAAGGAGGGTGCCACGCTGCGTGGCCTTCTCAACAACTTCGCCATCGCGATTTCGCTCGGCCTGCAGTACGGCGTGCCGCTCGACGAATATGTGCATGCCTTCACCTTCACCAAGTTCGAGCCGGCGGGCATGGTGCAGGGCAATGACGCCATCAAGAGCGCGACGTCGATCCTCGACTACGTGTTCCGGGAATTGGCGATTTCCTATCTCGGCCGCAACGACCTCGCCCATGTCGACCAGTCGGACTTTTCCAACACCGCACTTGGCCGCAACATCAGCGAAGGCAAGACCGACGCCGTCTCCAAGGGCCTGACCCGCGGTTCGCCGGTGAAGCTGGTTTCCAGGGCGATCGGCAACGAGCCGAAAGGCTTCGCCGGTTCCGCAGGAACCCCTGCCCGCTCGGCGCCGACCGCCTTCTCCGGCTCCAACGTGCTGGCGTTGAAGCCCGCCAGCGACGAGGCGATCGCCTACAAGCGCGACTATGAGGATCGGGCCAAGGAATTGGCGGAAGACATCGCCTTCGAGGAAGCGGCGGGCTCTGCTTCCGTAGCCTCTGATACCACGGCGGCGCTGTTCACCGACGCCGCAGCCAATGAAGCGGCCGAGGCGAAGAAACTCGCCGCCGACCGCCGCGCCAGGTCACTGCTGCAAGGCTACACCGGCAATTCCTGCTCCGAGTGCCAGAACTTTACCATGGTGCGGAACGGGACCTGCGAGAAGTGCGACACGTGCGGCGCTACGAGCGGGTGCAGCTGAGCAAGTTCGAAACACTAAAACGCAATATCATCGGCCCGGTCGCAAGACCGGGTCGATTTCATTTAAACGGTTAAAAAAGCGACCCTTGGATCTCGTTCTCAACCCCGTGGTCGAGCCGGATCACACCGTTAATTAGCCATTGCGGATAGGCTTTGTGGGTCCCCATCGCGAGAACAAAACCTTTTCTCGAGTACTCAGCCCCAAATCTTTCCGTCATTTTCCGAAGCGTGTCCGTCTCGCCATAAAGCCGTTGCCACTTGAGAAAAGTGGCTTCTATCTCCCAGTCCTGACAAGTTCCTTCCCGCGATCCATCCGCCGTTTCGTACTTATATTTGAAAAGAAATGGAGCTGGCTCATACGGAACTAAACTCTTACCCAGAAATCCAAACAGGCTATTAGCTTCCTGATCGTGCCACATCTGAAATCGCGCTTTCTCTTCCTCAAATGTAGCGCGATCTTTTCTTTCAATCACGAATTCAGCATTCTTCGGCCGAATAAGTGCCAGACTTCGACCTCTCTCCAGTTCGGTATTGAGACTTGGAACAACGTGCCGAGCTAAGAATTGAGCCCGGGATTTTTCAGATAAACTGCTTGTTATTACGAGAGACTTGTGCTCCAGCCTTCGGCTCTCGCTTCTTTGGTCGCCTTTAGGAAGGCTCCAGCCATACTCAATGGTATCCCATCGACCGAACTTCTGAGCATCTTCTAGGGTCCGAAAAGCTACTGGGTATAGCCGAATCCAGTTACCGCTGAAATCTAACCCTGCACAACAGACTAGCTCGCCATGAGTTTCTCCAACTCGCGGCGCCGCCTTTACCAGAATCACCGCAGAGTCACGCTGAGAGAGAGATGCCAATCACGCAGCCTTTAGACGGAAGCCTTTCGGTACACCAATATTTTTAATTGAACTCTTCTTAATTTTCAATATCTCTTCACAAATAATGGAACGATGGCAGTCTTTGTGATCTCTTTCAAAACACATTAGACAGATGTTCTTTGTTTCTGCGTGCAGTGCTAATTCACGGATTATTTTTCCGGCTGCCTCATTCGCGATATGGCTTCTGAAGATACGCTCGAACCGCGGACGATCCCCACTTCGAGCGGCCAACCGTCCTTCCCTGGGGTCACCGAGGATTTTTTCATGCCTATAGTCGATCGAAGAGTTTTCTAGATGGTTCCTAAGCGAGTTTTTGGAGAAGCCTGGTTTTCTTGACAGAGGTAGATCTCTCACGTCGACAAGCAATTCGACCTTCTCTGCCTTCAGTACGGATACGAAGTCGTCAATTTCAGAACCTTCATAGCCAATCGTCAGTAGCGCCATAGGACATCTCATTGTCTGTTATGGTGGTCATAGGCGATCAAACTTGTCCGAAGCGTGACGCACGATCAACCATTAGATCGCGGATTCGAGCGCACGGTGCGGTCATGGTCGGTTTCGGTGGGCATCCACCTCGCCTATAACACCCTTAGCGTCTGCTCATCAAACAGCGGTTCGTCCTGCCCCGCCCGGACGAACAGCACTTTCCGCCCTTTGCCTACCGGCACCTCGAAATACTGGATGCCGTCAGGCATTTCGCCCCAGTCGCCGCAGGGCGGCTCAGGAACTTCTTCCAGATTGGCAAGTGCTTTCAACTCTTTGGCATAGGCCGCGTCGGGGCTGAATGTGTAGCGTTTGACGCCGGCGGGCACGGTCCCCTCGGTGTAGGGCGCCAGCACGCAGCGGGCACTGATGGCCTTGTCGGTCTTTTCCACAAACAGACGCAGCAACGCAGCCTCGGCGGTTTCGCTCGGCTTGATGACGAACACCTCGACCAGAGGATCGGCCGCGCCGCCATCGCTGTATTTGATGGCGAGCGCGTTGCCGGCGAATTCGAAATGGATCTGGCGGAAGCCGAAATCGTCGCGGATGCAAAAAGGGTGCAGGCCCAGGCGATCGATCTCATGGCGCTAGTCATCTCTGCATCCTGTCAAGGTAAAGGCATCCCAGGCCGCAGCGCTGCACCCAGGCCCTGCTCGGCCAACGATTTCTGGGCGAAACCCATGCGCAGGGCAAACAGCCCCATGAACAGCAGCAGTGCCGCCGCGCCGAGATTCTGTGGCTTGGGCAGATGCGGCCGGATCGCCTCGAGCAAACCGCCGACGGAAAACACCAGCACCAGTGCGCCGATCACCAGCACCGCCGAGAGCTGGAACATGAACTTGAAGGCGCCATCGGGCATGGTGCGCTCGATCACGGCTTTGCTGGGATCGGCCGGATTGTAGAAGACGGTCACCGCGGCGCCGCGGGGAAACTGCGCAAGGGTTTCGGTGACTTCGAAATTCCCCAAATTCTCCTTCACGCTGTAGCGCGAGCTTTGAAATTTCTTGCCACCCACTTTGTATTCGAAGGTGATCGCCGGAAAATTGCGCATCTCGGTGGTATCGCTGCTGTCCGAGCCAACGCCCGAGCTTCTGACCTCCCGCGCCTCGACGCGCGACGAGATGATCTTTCCCGGGGCCGGCAACCAGTGGCTCAGCGCCTTTACCTCGCACCATTTCAGGAAAGTGATGAGCGACAACATGCCCGCGACCGCGCAGGCAAAGCCGACAAGCAGAATTTTGAGCTCCACCCTGATCCCCCCGGAGTGCAGGAACCGGCACTAGACAGCACCGCGGCGGCAATGTCTCGCTTATTCGCAAGGTCGGGAGGTGATCGGCCGGGCGTAACGCGCGCCCTCTCCTTCTCCCCTTGTGGGAGAAGGTGGATCGGCGCGTAGCGCCGAGACGGATGAGGGGTGCGAGTGAGGCGTTGGCGTTCCCTGGAGCACCCCTCATCCGTCGCCTTCGGCGACACCTTCTCCCGCAAGGGGAGAAGGGAAAAGATCCCCTCATGCCGGCCTTACAGCCAGGAACGTGTTCCATTCTTCGCTGTTGCGGCCCAGGTTGAAATCGTCCCTGAGAAGCACCAGCCCGGCGGCTTCGAGACGGGCCGCAAAATCGTCCCGGCGCCAGTAGACCGTATGGTATTTGCCTGATGTCTCGCCATCGCCATTGCGCATCGACACGAGGAAGGCGCCGCCTGGCCGCAGTGACCCGGCTATCCTGGCAAGCACCTGGTCTGTCTGGTCGCGCGGCACATGGATCAGGACGGCCAGGGCCAGGACGGCGTCATAGGGGCCGCCGAGATCATCGGTGAGAAGATCGAGAAGCTCACCATGCTTGCCGCGCGCGGCTTGCAGCTCGAGAAACCGCTTTGTTGCGTCGGTGCGGCGAACCTTGACGCCCAAGTCCTCCAGAAAGTCCGCATCGTAGCCCGCTCCCGACCCGACTTCCAGAATCTGGCCTTCTGTGCCGGCAATCGCCACAAGCCGCTTCAGCGATGCCTGTTCTCTTTCGTTGGGGACATGCCGCACGATGGCATCGTAGCGTTCCGCATAATCCTCATAAGCATTGATCGTCTGACGGCTCTTCGCCAGAGCCTGCGACAACACATCCATCTTTCCCTCCCCTGCATCCGTGTGGGTCAAAAACGTCTTCAGCGACTGGTGCCGGGAGGTACGTGCCCGTCGAGCACGCCAATGTCGCGCAGAAAATGATCCGACAGCGAACGCTGGTCGAGCAAGCCGCGCCTGCGGGGTCTGAACGGCGCGGTGAAGAGGTCGAGCATCGGACGACGAAGCGTGTTGTAGAGGGTCATTGCCGTGTCCTTTCGGGTTCGATTTGATCACCAGAGTATGCCGTGTTCCGTGCTTGGCTTCCAATCGAACGTCGCGTACCATGCATCAGGAGGATTGATGCGTCATGAGTTGGGAGCTGCCGCCCTTAGGGGCCATCCGGGTCTTTGAAGCCGCAGCTAGACTGGGCAGCTTTACCAAGGCGGCCGAGGAACTCGGCATGACCCAATCAGCGGCCAGCTATCAGATCAAGGTGCTGGAGGAACGCGCCGGGACGCCGCTTTTCATAAGAAAAACAAGACAGATCGCCTTGACAGAGGCCGGGCAGCAATTGGCGCCGCACGCCACGGGCGCGTTCTCGGCCCTGGCGGATGCCTGGGTCGCCACCAAGGGTGGAGCGAGCGGCGTGCTATCGCTCACGACCATGGCAACATTTGCATCGAACTGGCTGGCTGTGTGGCTTGGAACATTCCAGCTGATGCATCCCGACCTCGCCGTGAAGGTGGATACATCGTCCCGGCTGGTCGATTTCGGGCGCGAGGGCATGGATATCGGCATCCGGACCGGCACCGGCAAATGGCCTGACCTGACCGCCCACTATCTGTTCAAGGCCGACTACACGCCAATGCTCAGCCCCAAACTGGCCGAGAGCGTCGGCGGCATCCGCCGGCCCGAGGATCTCTACAAGGTGCCGCTATGCGGCCCTGACGATCCCTGGTGGAAAATCTGGTTCGAAGCAGCCGGCGTGCCCTTCGATCCCGCTCATGTCATCCCCGGTCCGGCGCTTGGCGGGCAGGCTTATGATGTCATGGCGGCACTGACCGATCAGGGTGCTGCCATCCTCACCCAAAACCTCTACAGCGCGCTTTTGGCGAAGGGGCAGCTGATAAAACCTTTCGACATCGTCGGGTCCGACGGCGACGGCTATTGGCTTGTGCACCTGGAAAGCCGACGCAACGTACCGAAGATCAAGGTGTTCCGGGACTGGGTGCTGGCCCAGACCGCGGAGATTCGAGAACACGAAGCGCACCAAGCACAGGCCTACAAGGTGCAGTCGCAACAGAGGACAAAATGATCGATCACATAACCATCGAAGTGGGTGATCTGGGGCAGAGCAAGCTCTTCTATGAACGCGCCTTTGCGCCCCTGGGATATCGCCTGTCCTTCGGCAAGGAAGGGGTGTTCTGGGCCTTCGATGCCGGCAATGGCTGCCTGTTCGAAATCCAGCGAACCGGCGAGACGCCGCCGCTCACCCATCTGCATGTCGCTTTCCGCGTCGGCAGCAGGGCAGAGGTCGATGCGTTCTATCGGGCAGCGCTGGAGGCCGGCGCCAAAGACAATGGCGCACCCGGCCCGCGCCCCGACTATGCGGAGAATTACTACGCCTGCTTCGTGCTTGACCCGGACGGCTACAACATCGAGGCGATGATCAATGAGCGGTGAAGCGCTGCGCCTCAATCCTTGAACGTGATGCCGTACTGCGCGGCCTTGTCCCTGGGCATGTCGACCAGCGCCTGGCGTACGGTGTAGCCGCCATAGACGTCACCGCCATTCCTCACCATCCAGTCCTCGACATCGGCCTCGGCCACGGCCATTTCGTCGCCCATCTTGTACTTGTTGCCGTTGACCGGGACATCGGCGAGCAAGCCGATGAATTTGCCGTTGCCAAAGCCGACCAGCTGCATCCAGATATGCTCGGTGGCGCCGTTCTGGGTCAGCGGAAATTTCACCGTGTAGGTACCGGGCGTAGCGGCATCGATCAGTTGGTGGAAGCGCGGCAGCGTCTCGTGGCCGGCCTTCTTGGCTGCCTGCATGGCCTGATCAGCGGTGGAATAGGCGACGACGTTTTCCTTGATCGGGCGCGGCGACATCGGCAAGGCGCCGGGTGCGGCCTCCGGGATCGCTATAGGCTTGCTGTCAGGCATATGCCCGAGCGTGTTGAAAGCCCCGTAGCCAAGGGCGGCCACAAAAGCGACCGCCAGAACCGGATTGCGCATCGACCCCTCCACGCCTTAATCACGTGGATGTTACCGGGCGGACGTTGCAACACCGCTAAGGAACAACATGAGCGGTTGGTTAGCAAAACTCTGAAATTACCGCCGAAAGTTGCAAGCCCGGACATGGGGGAGTGCTGCCGGACAAAATGCATTGCGGAAGGGTAATTTGACGGCCGAACCGATCGGCTTAAAAAGGGCTGGAGACATCCTCGAGACAGCAAGTCGGGAGACGGGCATGAGCGATGAAGCCGACGATGACAACGACATCGTGAACCAGCTCGCCTATGTCAGGGCCGATCCAACCCAGCACGATACGCTGACGCTACTGACCATGATCGACGCGGCGCTTGCCGAGATCATGAGCTTGAGGGCGAGGTTGCGGCTGAGCGAGGAACGGAATGGCGGGAGCCGCCAGCTCCAATGAGGGTCAGCCCGAGGCGACACTGAGGGACTGGGGCGGTTCACCGTTTCACGGCGAAGCCCTAATCCACGTCAGCCATCATCTGCCGGCCACCGCCGCCGGCCCAGGCGCGCCATTGCCGCTCGTCGCCATGGAAGACGTTGAGGTCGATGCGTCCGGTCACGCCATGCGACAGGCCGGAGCCGGAATATTGCCAGAACAGCCATTTGCGGTCGGGATAGACCTTTGACGGGTGCCGTGCCACCGCGCGCACCCAGAAGGGGTAGTCGAAAAAGGCGCCCTGGAGATTATCGCGGTAGAAGTCAGGCGATGTGTAGATAATGGGCCGCTGGCCGTAGTGACGCTCCAGCTTGTCCATGAACACCTGCATCTTCTCCAGCACCTTTTCGCGTGATGGGCGCCGCTTGCAGGAGGAATCGCCGTTCCACTCGACGTCGATCACCGGCGGCAGCGCGCCGTCGACCTTCGGCACGTTGCGGATGAACCAGTCGGCCTGCTCGCTGGCGACGCGGCACCAATAGAAGAAATGGTAAGCGCCGCGCTTCAGCCCGGCGGCGTCGGCGCCGCGCCAGTTTTTCATGAACATCGGATCGAGATGGTCGCCGCCATCGGTCGCCTTGATATAGGCGAAGTTGGCGCCCTGTGCGCGCAGCTTCCCCCAGTTGACGTCGCCTTGCCAGCGCGAGACATCGACGCCGTGGACAGCGAGATGCCTGGGCGATGACCGGCCGAAATTGATCGGCTTGGCGTCGCGAAAGCCGTAACGCATGATCGACCCGGCAAACATGGGCGGCCCATTGCGGCTCAATAGCTTCGACGGCGACACCAGCGCAGCCGCTTCAACCGGCGGCTCGGCACTGTCGGGCAGCTCAGGACTGTCGGGCAGTTCAGGTGTCGCAAGCATCGCCGTTTCTTCTTCCGCCAGGCCAAAAGGCCGAGCAGGTTCGTCCACGGGCGCTGCCTCGGCCAGCTTGCGTGCTTTGGCCTTGGCCACAGGGACGGATGCGATCGGCGCGCTTGGCCGCACCACCGAGCTGGTGGTCTCGTTCGACGGCTGTTGCATATCGAGCGCGTCCATGCCCGATGTCGACGAGCAGCCGGCAAGGCACAGCGCTGCGATCACGAAACTGACGACGCCTGGTAACCGCATCTGGACCTGTACTCAAAACACAACAGACCGAAGGCGACAGCCGACGGACAACCAAGCCAGTTATGAACGAGAAATTACCAATAAAGTTTGAATCAAGTTTTTTACCATGACTGTGACCCGTTTCAGACATTCGCCGTCGACGGCCGGCCAAGCCTTGACAGCGCCATGATGTGGCTGTTGAGACGGATATGCGGCGTTTGCCGCCGGCATTTCCAGCGATCCCAAAAAGGCGTCCGATGATTGCGTTGCAGCGGCTTCTCCTGGTCCCCCTGCTCGCGGCCCTCTCCTGCGGCGGCGCGCTTATGGCCGCGCATGCCAGCGCACTGGTCGTCGTCCCTCCCGGCAATCGCTCCGAGACGCAACCGACGATCCCGGATGCATCGGCGACGCGAACCCGCGCCTTCAAGACCACCTACGCGGAAAAATACGAGAAGATCGTCGCGCTGCTGAAGCGCGAGAAGAAACTGGTGGCGCATATCAAGCAGGTGGCGGCGGCTTACGATATCGACCCCATCCATATCGTCGGCGCGCTGGTCGGCGAACATACCTACAATGTGACCGCTGTCGGTTCGGTCCAGACCTATTATGTGAAAGCCCTGTCCTATTCCGGCCTCGACTTTGCCTTCCGCTACAAGGGCGTGCCGGTGCAGACCTTTGTCCAGCGGCCGGAATTCGCGGCCTGCGCCGAGGCCAAGGACAGTGCCGCCCTGTGGAGCTGCCGCGACAGTGTCTGGGTCGAACACTTCCGCGGCAAGACGGTCGATGGCGTCACCTACGATGCAATGACCTTCCAACAGGCGTTCTTCCAGCCCTTCTTTGCCGGCCAGACATTCGGCCTCGGCCAGATCAGCCCACTGACCGCGCTCGAAGTGACCGACCTGGTCAACAAGGTCAGCGGCTACGACAGACTGACGCCGGATCATCCGCAGGCGATCTATCGCGATGTCATGGATCCCGACCGCAGCATCGTCTACATCGCCGCGATCGTGCGCGACGCCATCGACGCCTACAAGGAACAGGGTTTCGACATATCGGGCAATCCGGGCATCACGGCCACGCTCTACAATGTCGGCCAGCCCCGGCAGCGGGCGGCCGATTTGCGCGCGGCGGTGGCCGGCGGCAAGGGCCGCAAACTCCCGGTCGAAAATTATTACGGCTGGCTCGTCAACGACAAGCTCGACGAACTCAGAAGCCTGCTCGACAGCGGCAGCTGAGAAACGCTTTTAACAGGGAGCCTGCGTGCAGTCGTTCATCGACCAGAGCGTTTGTTTCATCGAGAACCATCAGGCCTGGGCCGGCCTCGTGGTCGGGCTGCTGGCCTTTGGCGAGTCGCTGGTGCTGGTCGGCATCCTCTTGCCTGGCACCACGGTGCTCATCATCGTCGGCGGCCTGGTGGGGGCCGGCATCGTACAGCCTCTGCCGGTACTTCTCGGTGCGATGATCGGGGCGGCGCTTGGCGATACCATCTCCTACTTCCTCGGCAGATGGCTGGGGCGCGGTGTCGTCCACAAATGGCCACTCAACCGCTACCGCCGCGAGGTCGCCAGGGCGCGCCTGTTCTTTCACCGTTATGGTTTTGCAGCGGTTTTCATCGGCCGCTTCTTCGGCCCGGTCCGCGCCACCGTGCCGTTGGTCGCAGGCATGATGGGCATGCACCGGCGCCGCTTCCAGATCGCTAACATTCTGTCGGCGATCATCTGGGCTCCGGTCGTGCTGTCGCCGGGATGGCTGGTGGCCAAGGGCGCCGGCAGCATCCCCGAGCTCGATGTGACCAGCCTGTTCGGATTGGCGGCGATCGCCGTGGTCGCCTTGATCGTCATCGCGGTGATCGTTTTCAAGCTTCGGAGCGCTCGAGCCTAACCCCTCCTTCTGAACACCCCGATCATCGGCCCCAGATTCCAGTAATCATCGTTGCGGCCAATCGCGGGCGCGAACAGGCTCGATATCGTGCCATCGAGAAACAGCGCATTGTCGCAGCCGAGCGCATCGCGGAACAGCCGGGCGAATGCGTGGAAATTCACCGTGCCGTTCGAAATGGCAAAGACCGCGACACCGTCCTTGCGCACACCGACGCCATCGCGGGTCTTGCGCGAGGTGCCGTCGGACTGGAATTTCGGATGAAGCTGGCCGTCGATCACCAGCATCGGCCCGGATTGCGTGGCATAATCGGTGGATGGTCGCTTCCTGACGAAGTCTCTGGTCGCCCGAACGACAGCCTTGCCGGCGCTGATGTAGAAGATGCCATTTGGCTGCAGCGAGAAATTGCCGCTTCCCGATCCCGTCTTCACACCGGCCATCTCCTGGCCGCGTTCGACATAGAAGCCGACCGGCCTGAGATCGGGATGATACATGCCGCCATTGATGGCGAACAGCATCGTGCGGCCGGCCGCGCGCTGGGCGTTGTCGAGATTGTGCAGCGACTGAAAGGGCTTGCCGGCCGGATCCTTCCAGAACAGTTCGATCGAATACAGTTTCGGATCGACCTCGCAGATGAGATAGCTGGTCGCCTCGAAGGCGAAGTCACGGCACGGTGGCACCGCCACGAACCATTGGCCGAATGCCATCGCGGTGGCGACCGCCTGCGGCAGCGCAGCCTTGACCAGGCCCAGCAGCAGGGGCGCCGAGTTGAAAAGCGTCAGAAAATCCATGCGCCTATCCGATTGCCAGCTTCAACGAGCGGCCGTGGATAGCACCGTCGACCGGCACTATGAAGACCGGTTCGGGGAGCATGGATCAGTATGTGGGGCAGCGGCCGGGCGAGGAGCTATTTGACTGAGCTGACCAGCTGTTCGTCGCCACCAAGAATGGAAACCCAGTGCCCGGTGTTGTCGCTCGCCTGCCTTTTCAGGTAGCGATAGCTCGTCTGGTTCCAGAGGCGGACCTTGTCGGTCAGATTGTCGAGGATGAAGTCGCCCTTGTCGGTTCGCACCGTCAGCACGGCGTGGCCTTCGCCATCCGGTTTGCGAACCACCGTCATCAAAAGATTGGCCACCGCAATACCCAGGCTGTTGAGTTCTCGCCGCTTTTCCAGCGCGTAGTCCTCACAGTCACCAAAGCCGTTGTCGGGATAGGCCCACCACTCGTCCTTGCCGTAATTGTCCATGTCGCTCATCGGCTTGACGCGCGTGTTGACCGAGAGATTTACGGCCGAGATATCGTGCAGCAGTTTGCTGGTCAGATGTTCCGGTACGCTGTTGGGCGAGCGGATCGAGCATTCGGCGACGTGGATCTTGCAAAAATCATAGTGGCCGATCGGCTGCGAGGTCGAGCCGCCGACAACCATGGAAGCAGGCGCGGCATAGGCGGAACCCGCCGCCAAACAGAAAGCGGTGACGGCAACCGCCAGCCCCAACCCCTTCGCCTTGCGGCGCCAACCCATCGAGGATGCCATCCGGCCCCACCCATCTGTTTTGTTAACAGAATGTTAAGGGCTGTTATCTTCCGAAGTCAATGAACCCGGCCGATCACATCTCCGCGGGCCGGTGCATGCATCCAAGTGGTTGCCCGCGCGCAACACTGGCCCTGGTCAAGCCAGCCATCCCATCGCCACGCCCAGCAGCAGCACGACGCCGAGCAGGCCACGGTAGATGACGAAGGGCCAGGCAGAGAAGCGTTCCAGCACGCGCATCAGGCCCCAGATGGCGAAGAAGGCGGAGAGCGAGGCGACGACCAGCCCGGTGGCCAGAACCGACCAGCCATGAGCGTCGAGGTGAACCTTGTGCAGTTCCCACAGCTCCTTGAGGCCGGCAAGCGCGATTGCGGGCAGCCCGAGCAGAAACGAGAAGCGGGCCGCCTCGGCCCGCTTGAAGCCGAGCCCGAGTGCTGCCGTCAAGGTCGAACCCGAGCGCGAGACGCCGGGTATCAGCGCGCCGATCTGGGCCACGCCGACAAGCAGTGCGTCGGCCAACGACGCTTCCGCCATGGTGCGCTTGTGGCGGGCGAAAAGCTCGGCGAGCGCCAGCAGGATCGCCATGGCGATGCAGGCCCAGCCGATCACGCTCAGGCTGCGCAGCGGCGAATTGCAGGCGTTGAGCACACCCGACAGCGCGACGCCGGCAATGACGATCGGGATCGTCGCCAGCACGATCCAGGAAGCCAGCCGGAAATGCCGGTCGGCGAAGTCGCGTCGCGTGAGAGCGTCGAGCGAGCCGAACAGGAGATCCCTGACGTCGCCCCAGAAATAGCTGATCACGGCGGCAAGGGCGGCAAGCTGCATGGCGGCGGAGAAGGCCGAGCCCGGATCCTGCCAGCCGAGCACCGCCGGCACGATGCGCATATGGGCCGTCGAGGAAATCGGCAGCAATTCGGTGATGCCCTGCACCAGGCCGAGAAAGGCGACCTTGGCATATCCCAGGCCGACGAAGCCGGTGTCTACGCCTTGAGTGCAGATGTCAGCCATATCGAGCCTTTCTGTCGAACAATCATGAGGGGGCAATCCCCGCCGAGCAATAGTCTGGCGATCCCCGGAATCCTATTTACGGATTTGTAAGTTTACGGATTTGTAAGGCGCCGCTTGACAAGCCGCGCATTCATATTATTCTTCGCTAATCTTACACTGTAAGATAAATGACGGAGGAGAGCCATGCTGACCGCCCTGTCAGAACTGCAGCCCCTGCCCGAACCGCACCCGCCTGGCATCGCGATCAAGGATGTCTCGCGCGACCTCAGCCGTATTATCGAGCGCGCCGAGGTGAACGCCTGGCTCGACCTCTATGCCGCCGCGCCGGCCGATTTCGCCGCAAGGCAAGGCCTTTCGATCGCGGGAGAAGGCGACCTCACCTGGACCACCTGCACGACGATCCCGTTCGTCCATTTCAACTGCGTGAAGAATTTCGGCGTCGACAGCCCGGCCTCCGAAAGCCAGCTCGACGCGCTGCTCGCGCACTACCGCGCCGCCGGCATTTCGCGGCCCTGGTTTTATGTCAATCCACACGCCGAACCGTCACGCCTCAGATGCTGGCTCGAGGCGCGCGGCCTGCAGCGCCAGGGCGGCTGGGAGCGGATTTATCGCGAGGCGGAACCGCTGTCATCCGAGCCGCTCTTCATGGCTGACGGGGTTTCAGTCGAACGCGTGACGAAGGCATCGGCAAGCGAATGGGCCGGCTTCATCGACAGAAGCTACCGGCTGCCCACCTCACCCTGGCTGCTGGCTCTGGTCGGCCGACAGGGCTGGCATCACTACATGGCCAGGCGGGATGGCGCAGTGGCGGCGGTGCGCTCGCTGTTCATCGGCGCCGACGGCGCGGCCTGGAGCGGCATCGAAGCTCCGGTGCCGGGCATCATGGCGCCGAGCTTCGATCTCGACGCGATGCTTGGAGAAGCGCTGGTGCGCGACGGGATTGCGGCCGGCGCGAAACTGTTCGTCGCCGACATCGAGGCGCCGCACGAGGAGCGCAACGGCCCGGCCTATCGCAACTATGCTCGCCTGGGCTTCAGAATCGCCTATTTCCGCAGCCATTACAGCTATTTGCCGGCCAGCTCCAACTGACCGTGCGCCTAACTGCGCAGCCATTGCTGGAAACAACTTTTGGCCACTATATGGGCCGGCGGAACGACCGGCTGATCGGCGCGTGCGTCATCGGGCGCCCGGTTGCGAACCCTTTCGAGCAGCATGCGTACCTGTTCCGGGCGCACACGGTCGCGCTCCATGACAAGCAGGACCATCGGATCGCTCAAAAGCTCGTCCAGGGTGCTGATGCTGTCGTTCATCCGTCGTCTCCTCGAATGCCGGCCCGCGCAGCATAGATAGGAAGACAATGATGGCTCGCCAATGACGTTTTGCCGGCTATCGCGTGTTGATTTGGATTAAATTTTGGTCATGGGCGCGCGCTTCCTTTTCCCCCTGGGTCCCTAGAGGAGAAGGAAGAAACTTCAACCTGGCGGCGGAGCGCCTTCATGTTGCGGCAGGCCGTCATCGAGCACCACCCAAGGCTGCTTCGAGGCGGTGAAAATGTGCATCTGCGGCCTGAAGACCGTGGGATCATCAAGCGAACCGGTGGTGATGCCGATGATGCCGGCCGAATCGCGCCGCGAAAACATCGTCGTGCCGCAGCTCGGGCAAAAACCGCGCTTGAGATCGGGCGAGGTGTTCACCGTCGCTAATGGCCCCTCGATCGTCACATCATCGATGCGAAACAGCACGCGCGCGTTGAAGGCGGCGCCGATCGCCCTCTGGCAAAGCCGGCAATGGCAGATGCGTTCGTTGATGGGAGCCGCTTCGGTGCTGTAGCGCACCGCTCCGCACAGGCACCCGCCCTGATGTTTAGCCATCGCCTTGATCCATGATGAGGAGAATAAGTGACAAGGTAGTCGCACGGCCGACAGGGTCAATTGAATAGCTTTGATACAATGCCATCGATAATCGGAATGCGATGGAGTTCACTGTGGCGCAAGACATCGAAACCATCGGCATTGCGGATCTGTTCGGGCCGCCCTCGACCGCCCGCGACCGCGCCGACGCCCGCATCATGGCTGCTGCCTCGGGGATCGGTTTTATGGCGGTCCGGGATTTTCCCGGCGACGCCTGGCTGACGCCGGACGGCAGAGCGCAATTGCTGCACATCTTCGCCCTTCCCGACACCGAGAAGCAGAAATTGCTGCGCTGGAATTTCGATCGCACCAGGAAGAATGTCTATCGCGGCTGGTTCCCGCTGCAGCCGGCAGCCGTTTCCTACAAGGAAGGCATCGACATGGGGCCGGATATCGCTGATGCAGCCGGCGTTTCGGCATCCGACGATCCGTTGTGCGAGCCGACGCCCTTGCCGGCCGAGGACGCCCTGCCTGGCTGGCGCACGGCTGCGGCGGATTATTATCGGGCGATGGGGATGGTCGGCAACGCGCTGATGCGGTCGATCGCACGCGGGCTTGGACTACCGGAAACGATCTTCGATCCCTATTTCGAGGATGGCATCTCGACGCTGCGCCTGATCCGCTATCCCTTGCGCGACGCCAATGCCGGTGTCGACATCAGCGGGCCCGACTTCTCGGTGGTCCACAAGGGGGAGACACGCACCATCATCGGCCGCGAGCATGCCGATTCCGGTTTCGTCACCTTGCTGGCGCAGGACGGCGTCGAGGGTTTGCAGGCAAAAAACCTCGCAGGCGAATGGATCGACGTGCCGCCTGCCAACGGCACGCTGGCGGTCAATTTCGGCCAGTTGCTGGAGCGCTGGACCGGTGGACGTGTGCGGGCGACGCGGCATCGGGTGATCGCGCCGAAGACAATTCGGTTTTCGATCCCGTTTTTCTATGAGCCACGTGTCGACGCCGAGATCGCGCCACTGCCACTGAGCGGCACTGAGCCTTTCGAGCCGTTTCTCTATGGCGACTACCTCTGGGAGTCGGCGACAAACTTTGTCGAGATGAGCGGCATCAAGCATTTGCGTGAGCCACGCCGCGCCAGGGCTTCCTAAGCGGGGCGCGGTCGTCGTCAGGGCGATCCGATTTCAAAGCGTCTTGGCGAGGTCTTCGAGCTGGTCGGTGCACTGGCCCCAACCCACATGAAAACCCATCGCCTCGTGCTGTTCGCGGTCGGCGACACTCCAATGCCGGACGCGCGCGATGTAGCGGGTCTTGCCCTCGCCTTCGTCCTCGAAGGTCAGCACGCCGGTCATGAACGGCTTTTCCGATGGCTCCCATGCCTGCGTGTAGGCATCGGTGAAGATGATCTTCTTGCCGGGAATGACTTCCAGGAAGACGCCGGGGTTGGGGAATTCATTGCCGTCCGGGCCGGCCATGATGACAAGGCTCGAGCCGCCGGTGCGCACATCCATTTCGGCCCGCGGCGTCGTCCACGGCTTTGGCGCGAACCACTGCGTGATCAGCTTCGGGTCGGTCCAGCAGCGATAGACGTTCTCGCGCGGCGCATCGATGATGCGGGCGACAACCAGTTCGCGGTCATTGGCGGGGGCGATGTCGAGCTTGGTGGTCACGGTGGTCTCCTCGGTTTGATCTGACTTCCGCCCAAGGACGAGCCGGCAGAACGCAACCCGACATGGCCGGCGAAAAAATTCTGGAGATTATGCGCTGGGGGAACCGCGAACCGAGCCCGCGTCAGTGGCGCTTGGCTTGCACCAGATAGGCGTCGATCTCGGTCTCGCCGAGCCACTTGGCCGCTTCCAGGCGATGCAGGCCTTCGACGAGGATATGGCGCTTGCCGTCGTGGCGGACCTGGATCGGCGTCTTCATGCCGTTCTCCAGAATGTCCTCGGCGAGATGGCGGACGGTCTCGGGGTGCAGCGTCTTCTTCCGCGCCGTCGGTACGTAGATGTCGTCGACCTTGACCTTTTGCACTCTGAGCATGCCTGTCCCCGTGGCGGAGATGCCGCCTCCCCTGAGATAGTCGGTTTGCTGAAGGCGGCCAAGGGCGCGGCTAACGAATACCGGGCCTAAGGAGCCGGTTTGCCTGTCGTCGCGCATTTCGATATGGCGTCTCGCGATCGTCAACGAAGGCGCGGAACTTCCCATGAGCAAATCTCTCGTCACCTTTGTCGGCGTCGCGCATCCCTGGATGTGCGATGTGATGGGACACATGAATGTGCGCCATTACGCGGCGATGTTCGACGATGCCAGTTTCCAGCTTCTTGGCCATATCGCCGGACAGGATGGCAGCCAGGCTGCGGCAACCGGATGGGCCGATGTGCGCGCCGAAATCGACTATCGCCATGAAACGAAAGCCGGCTCGCTGATCACCATCCGCTCGCATGTGGTGAAGATCGGCCGCACCTCCGTCACCTTCGAACAGGTCATGTCGGGATCGCTCGACGGCATCGTCCATGCATCGAGCCGGACCACCAGCGTGCGCTTCGACCTTGTCGCGCGTGCCTCCGTGGCGCTGGATGAGCCGATGCGCGACCGTGCGGCAGCCTACCTCGTCGAATAGGCCGGCTTCCGCCGTTCAACCGTTGTAGATGCGCTCCTCAAACGGCGTCTCGGCGATCAGCGCCTGCAGCCCCGACAGCAGCGCCTTCTCGGCCCGATTCATCGCCTTGTCGGGATTGGTGAGCAGGAAGATATCGATAGCCGGCGGCGCATCGTAGGGCGGCAGCCGCCATAGCATGCCATCGGCCACGTCGCGTTGCGCCACATGCAGCGGCAGCGGCCCGATACCGAGCCCGGCGACGATCATGCGCCGTACTTCCTCCAGGCTCGAGGAGACGCCGACGACATCGGCGTTCAGCCGGGCTTCGCTGCGCAGCAAGGCGACCGGTCGCAGCGCGTCCGAAATATGATCGGTCTGGAAGGAGACCGAGGGCTCGCCCTTCAGATCTGCCAGCGTCAGTCCGGTCTTTCCATAAAGCCTGTGCTGCGGACCGCAGAAGAAGCCGAAGAATTCACGGTAGACCATCGCATAATCCAGCGCCGGATCACGCTGGCTGACGAGGCAGATGCCGAAGGAGGCGCGGCGTTCCCGCACCTGCTTGGCGACTTCCGTGCTTGCCGAAACCGAAATGGTGATGCTGGCGCGCGGGTAATTGCGATGAAACTCCGCCAGCGCCCGATCGAACAGCGGCGAGACGACATGGCTTGCGGTGGCGATCATGACGTGGCCGGTCACGTCGTCGCTGATCCCCCGCATCAAGAGCGGCAGCTGCGATATCGAGCCGAACACCTCGACGCTCTGCTCATAGATAAGCCGCCCGACCTCGGTGAGCTCGAAGCGTGTCGCATCACGCTCGACCAGCCGCCGGCCAACCCGGTCCTCCAGGCGCCGCAAGGCGTTGCTGACGCTGGGCTGCTTGAGATTGAGCCGCTCGGCGGCACGGGTGATGCTCTTCACTTCGGCGATGACGACGAACGTCCGCAGAAGGTTCCAGTCGAGGTCCCAGACCAGACGTTCGGGGCGCGGCAAAGCCATTCCTGAAATCTATGCTCCCTATTCCCATTATCTATTTGCGCAATGCTGGCGCAAAGGCAATCCTTGGCCTCAGGAGAGCGCCCTAACGCCTCCCAAGAACAAGCCTTCGCGCTCCATCCAGAGGACAGAAAATCAGATGAACAGGGTATTTTCCTGCATTGCGGTCACGGCGCTGCTGCTTGCGTCGACCTTCACCACCGTTTCGGCAAGGGCCGACGATCTCGAAAAGATCAAGGCGGCGGGTGAACTGAAAATTTCCATGAGCGGGCAATATCCGCCCTTCAACTTCGTCAACGACCAGAACGAGGTCGTCGGCTTCGACGCCGATATCGGCAAGGCCATTGCCGAGCGCATCGGCGTCAAGGGCACCATCATCACCACGGCCTGGGACGGCATCATCGCCGGCCTGCTCGCCAACAAATACGATACCGTGGTGGGCTCGATGACGATCACGCCCGAACGCGAGAAAGTGGTCGATTTCGTCGGCCCCTACTACCACGCCGGCCGCGCGGTTTTCGTGAATCAGGATTCCAAAGTGCAGAGCCTGGACGACCTCAAGGGCAAGACCCTTGGCGTGACGCTCGGCGAGACGCACGAGAAATGGGCGCGCCAACAGGGCGGCTGGGACATCCGCACCTACAAGGGCCTGCCGGAATTGCTGCTGGAGCTGAAGGCCGGCCGCGTCGACGCCATTGTCGTCGACAACATCCCGGTCATGGTTGCCGTCAAGGAAACCGGAGAGAAGGTGCGCAAGCTCGACACGCCGAACATTGAGGGCGGCAGCGTTGCCATCGGCATCGCCATCCGCAAGGACAATCCGGAGCTCAAGGCCGCCATGCAGAAGGCGCTGGACGGCATGATGGCCGACGGCACCTACGAGAAGATCTCCAAGCAGTGGGTCGGCAGCGACATCCGCTAATTTCCTCGAACCTCAGGCGATGCAAATTCGCCTGAGGCCACGCGCCATTTCTGCTGGGCTGATCCATGGATTTCTCCTTGATGCTGCGCGTCTTCCCTTCTTCGTGGAGACCGCGCTGGTGACGCTGGAACTGACAGCGCTGGCCCTGCTTCTGGGACTGGCCGCGGCAGCACTGGCCGCGACCGCCGGGATGTCGAGGTCCGCTACCCTGCGCGCCGTCGGCACTGCCTATGTCAGCCTGTTTCGCGGCACGCCCTGCCTGATCCAGCTCTTCGTGCTCTATTTCGGCGGCCCGCAGATCGGCATCAATCTGGATCCGTTCGCGGCTGGTGTGATCGGCCTTGGCCTCAACATCGGCGCCTATATGGCGGAATCGATCCGCGGCGCGCTTGTGGCGGTCGACCGGGGCCAGACAGAGGCTGCTCGCACGATCGGCTTCAGCCGTTTCCAGACCTTTCGCAAGGTGGTGTTGCCGCAGGCAGCGCGGCTGATGATAAGGCCGCTCGGCGTCAACACGGTCGCCTTGCTGAAGGGCTCCGCACTGGTGTCGACCATCTCGGTGGTGGAGCTGACCTACACCGCCCAGCGCTTCATCGGCTCCACCTACAAGCCGTTCGAGATCTTCGGCGTCGCGGCCCTGCTCTACATGATCATGGTCTACGCCGTTGCCCGGGTCGTCGACCTGCTCGACAAGCGCTTCGCCATCGTCTGACGGGAGAGCACAATGCAAGGTCTCGATTTCACCGTCGTCCTACCCTACTGGGACCTGCTGTTGACAGGCGCCTGGTGGACCGCCGTGCTGACCGTTTCGGCAGGGGCGCTCAGTTTCGTCTTCGGCATCCTGTTTGCCGTCATCGTGCTCTATGCGCCGGCAATTCTCGCCTATCCCGTGCGCGGCTTCATGTGGCTATTCATGGGCACGCCGCTGCTGCTGCAGCTGTTCCTGATCTATTTCGGCCTGGTGCAGATCGGCATCGACATCCCGGCGCTGGCCGCCGGCATCGTCGGGCTTGGCCTGCACTTTGCCGTCTACAATGCCGACGTCATCCGTGCCGGCATCGTGGCGGTCGACGTCGGCCAGACCGAGGGCGCGCGCAGCATCGGCTTCGGCAAGTGGCGGACGCTGCGCCATGTCGTGATACCGCAAGCCATCCGCAACACGGCACCGCCGATCGGCAGCAACCTGATCGCGCTCTTGAAGGAGTCCTCGATCGTTTCGGTCATCGGCATCGCGGAGCTGGTCCACTCGGCCCAGTTGGCGATCAGCGAAACCTTCCGCCCGTTCGAGTTCTACATCACGGCCGCCGCGCTCTATTACATCTTGAACCTCGTGCTCGAAGCGGCCTTGCATCGGTTTGAAAGACATGTGGAGGTTTCCCGATGAGCACGCAGCGGCCAATGGTCGAGGTCCGCGGCGCACGCAAATCCTTCGGCGTCGTCGAGGTGCTGAAAGGCATAGATTTGTCGGTCGAGCGTGGGCAGATCGTGGCGATCATCGGGCCGAGCGGCTCCGGCAAGAGCACGCTGCTGCGCTCCATCAACCATCTTGAGACGTTGAATGGCGGCGAAGTCTGGCTGGACGGCGTGCAGGTCAACCAGAAGCTGTACGGCCAGGCCTTCGAGCGGCATATCAACAAGGTGCGCCAGCAGATGGGCATGGTGTTCCAGCACTTCAATCTGTTCCCGCACCTGACCGTGATCGAGAACATCACCATGGGGCCGGTGATCCTGAAGGGCATGGCGAAAGCCGACGCCCGGGCCTTGGCGCATGGCCTCTTGTCCAAGGTCGGGCTTGCCGACAAGATCGATGCCTATCCCTCCAGGCTTTCGGGTGGCCAGAAGCAGCGCGTGGCGATTGCCCGTGCGCTGGCGATGCAGCCCAAGGTGATGCTGTTCGACGAAGCCACCTCGGCGCTCGATCCGGAACTGGTCGACGAGGTCAACGCGGTGATGAAACAGCTTGCCGCCGAACACATGACCATGCTCATCGTAACGCATGAGATGCGCTTTGCCGGCGAGGTGGCCGACCGGGTGCTGTTCATGGACGGCGGCGTGGTCGTTGAGGAAGGCCCACCGGCTGACATTTTTCGCGCGCCGCAGAAGGAGCGCACCCGCAGCTTCCTCAAGAAATATCTTTCCGCCTGAGCACGATGATGACCAGATTACCCACGGAATTCCCCGATTTCGGACTGACGCCAGAGCAGCGCCGCCACGCGGTGCGCGGCCACTATTATGAATGGCCAGGCATGGATGGCGAGCGCGGCGAGATCTGGTGCTATAGCGACCATTTTTCCTATCGCGCCGGTGAGACGGTGACGCTGCATGTCAGTTCGACGGCTCCAGCATTCAACATGGTGATCGTTCGTGACGGCGGCACCGAGACGAAAGTGTTCGAGAAATCGGGCATTGCGGCGTGCTGGCAGGACACGCCCGACCAATGTTCCGCTGAGGGTTGCGGCTGGGAAGCCGCCTTCGAATTCCGTGTCGAGAACGACTGGCCGTCCGGTGCCTATCGGGTAACGCTGACTGCCGCTGGCCATGACGGCAAGCCGATCCACAGCCACCATCTTTTCATTGTCTCTCCCCAACCCGGCAGGAAGCCCGGCCGCGTACTGCAGGTGGCGGCGACGGGCACCTGGCTTGCCTACAACACTTTTGGCGGCTCCAACCACTATCAGGGCATTACCGGGCCAAACCGCGACCAGTATTCGCCCATCGTGTCGACGCAACGCCCCTGGTGCCGTGGCTTCGTCGTGCTGCCGAAGGACGCGCCGCGCGTGCCGCTGGAGGTCGCCGTGCCGCCGAAAACAGTGCCGCGCTATCCGCATATGGAATGGGCGCTCGCCACCGGCCATTCGAAGAAATACGCCTCGTCCGGCTGGGCGAGCTACGACAGCCACTTCTTCCGCTTCGCCGAGCGGGCGGGCTATGAAATCGACCTCGCCAGCCAGCACGATCTGCATTTCTCACCTGATATTCTCGACGGTTGCGACTGCGCTGTCTTCGTAGGGCACGACGAGTACTGGACCTGGGAAATGCGCGATGCGGTCGACACTTACGTCGAACGCGGCGGCCATGCGGCGCGTTTTGCCGGCAATTTCATGTGGCAGACGCGGCTGGAGGACGAGGGTCGTCGGCAGGTCTGCTACAAATACCGCGCGCGCAAGGAGGATCCCGTCTATCGCGGCGGCGACGTCACCCGCGCCACCAATTCCTGGGAAGCACCGGAAATCGGCCGACCGGGTTCGGCGACCTTTGGCCTCAACGCGACACGCGGCGTCTATGCCGGCTGGGGCGGCTGCGCGCCGCGCGGCGTGCGCGGTTTCCCGGTCTACCGGCCCGAACACTGGGCCTTTGCCGGCACCGGCATCTATTATGGCGACCTGTTGGGCGCCGACAGCCATGTCTATGGCTATGAGGTTGATGGGCTCGATTTCGAGATCCGCGGCGGCCTGCCCTACCCCACATCAGACAGCGGCGCGCCGGATGGCTTGCAGGTTCTGGCCGTCGGCATGGCTAGCCAAGTTGAGGAAAGCGCCGACATTCCGATCGAGGACCAGTTCCTCACCGACGAGGATGGCCGCTTCACCGCCGAGACTTTGTTCGGCGAGGCGAGCGACGCCAACCTCGAAAAAGTCAAACGCGGCAACGGCATGATCGTTAATTTCCCGCGCGGCAAGGGCGAGGTGTTCCATGCCGGAAGCTGCGAATGGGTCGCCGGCCTGCTAAGACAAGACCCAATGGTCGAACGCGTCACCCAAAATATCCTCGATCGTTACCTCGGAAAGTCCTGACATGTCGAAAGTCCAGCCTGCCGCTCAAGATGTCGACGCCCGGCGCCAATCGCATCTGTTCTACCTCTCCAGCCTGCGCCGGCCGCTGATCGACCGCGCCGAAGGCATCTATATGTGGACGCAGGACGGCCGCCGCTTCATCGATGGCTCGAGCGGGCCGATGGTGGCCAATATCGGCCATTCCAACCGCAATGTGCTCGACGCCATGAAACGGCAGATGGACCGCGCCACCTTTGCCTATCGGCTGCATTTCGAGAACGAGCCGGCCGAGGAACTGGCGCGTGAACTGGCCGGCAAGCTGCCGGACGGCATGGACCGCATCTTCTTCGTCTCGGGCGGCTCCGAAGCGACGGAATCCTGCATCAAGCTGGCGCGGCAATGGGCGGTCGCCACCGGCCAGGCCAGCCGCTGGAAGGTGATCACCCGCTTCCCCTCCTATCATGGCGGCACGCTGGGTTCGCTGTCGGTCACCGGCGACGACGCGCTGGCCGAAACCTTCGAGCCGATGATGCGGGTGATGCCGACCGTGCCGGCGCCGACCGCCTGGCGCGACCGCGACAATCTTTCGCTGGAACAGCGCGGCGTCCGCTATGCCGACATGCTGGAGGAGAAGATCCTCGCCGAAGGTCCCGAAAGCGTCGTCGCCTTCATCATGGAGCCGATCGGCGGCGCTGCCACGGCCGCTCTTGTGGCACCGGACAGCTATTATGCGCGCATCCGCGAGATCTGCGATCGCTACGGCATCCTGCTCATCCATGACGAAGTGATGAGCGGCGCCGGCCGCACCGGCAAATTCCTCGGCGGCGACCACTGGAACTGCAAGCCCGACATCGTCGCGCTGTCGAAGGGGCTGGGCTCGGGCTATGCGCCGCTCGGCGCACTGGCCGCCCCGATGCGGCTGGTGCAGCCGCTGCTTGCTTCCGGCGGCTTCCAGCATGGCCACACCTATGCCGGCAATCCGCTGGCGTGTGCTGCCGGGCTCGCCGTGCTTGGCGAAATGGACAGGCTCGACCTGATCGCCAATGCCGCCGCCATGGGCGATGTGCTGATGGACGGGCTGAAGGGACTGGCGAGGCGCTTTCCCTTCATCGCCGACGTGCGCGGCAAGGGTCTGCTCACCGGTGCCGAAATGGTTGCCGATCCGGAGACGCTACGACCGATTGACCAGAGCAAGAAGGCCACGCAGCGGCTGCTCGACCTCGCCTATGATCGCGGGCTGATCATCTATGGCCGCCGGGTCAAGGGTGGTGTCGATGGCGACAATTTCATGGTCGCGCCACCGATGATCGTCACCAGCGAACAGGTCGGCGAGATCGTCTCCATCATTGGCGACTCGCTGGAGGCTCTGGCCGCCGAGCTCGACCTGCCGGTCGAAGGCCGGGGCTAGAAGAATGGCGCCGCGAAAAGTCATCATCACCTGCGCCGTCACCGGCTCGGTGCACACGCCTTCAATGTCGCCCTATCTGCCGGTGACGCCGGACCAGATCGCGGCGGATGCGATCGCGGCGTCGGAAGCCGGTGCCTCGATCCTGCATCTGCACGCCCGCGATCCCAAAGATGGCCGCCCAACCGCAGATCCGGACGTGTTCATGCAGTTCCTGCCGCGCATCAAGCAGGCGACCGATGCGGTGATCAACATCACCACCGGCGGTTCTTCGCTGATGACGCTGGACCAGCGGCTGGCAGCACCACTGCGCGCCGAGCCCGAAATGTGCTCGCTCAACATGGGCTCGATGAATTTCGCGCTGTTCCCGATGCTCGACAAGCCAAGGGAATGGCAGCACGAATGGGAGCCAAAGCTGCTCGAAGCCACACGCGACACCATCTTCAAGAACACCTTCGCCGACATGGAGGGCGTGCTGGAAAGGCTGGGTAAGGGCTGCGGCACGCGCTTCGAATTCGAATGCTACGATGTCGGCCATCTCTATTCGCTGGCGCATTTCCGTGACCGCGGCCTGGTGTCGGGGCCGCTGTTCATCCAGTTCGTGCTCGGCATTCTGGGCGGCATCGGCGCCGATCCGGACAATCTCATCCATATGAAACGCATCGCCGACAAACTGTTCGGCGACAGCTACCAGTTCTCGGTGCTGGCCGCCGGCCGCCAGCAGATGCCGCTGATCTCGATCGCCGCGGCGATGGGCGGCAATGTCCGTGTCGGGCTGGAAGACAGTCTCTATGACGGCCGCCAGCTGGCGAAATCCAATGCCGATCAGGTGCGCCGCATCCGTGGCATTCTCGATGGGCTGTCGCTGGAAGTTGCCACGCCGGCCGAAGCGCGTGAGATGCTGGCTCTGAAAGGCGGCGATCGGGTAGCTTTCTAGAAGCAAGGGAGGAGCTGATATGGAAAGGGTTCTCGTCTCCGCCTGCCTGCTCGGCAGCCACGTCCGTTATAACGGCTCCTACCGGCTCAACAACCATCCGGTCCTGATGCGCTGGCAGGAGGAAGGGCGGGTCGTGCAAATCTGCCCAGAGGTTGCCGCAGGTTTCTCAACGCCACGTCCTCCGGCGGAAATTCGCGGTGCAGCCGACGCTGTGCTTCACGGCCAGGGTCGAGTGGTCGAGCAGACGGGAAATGATGTGACCGCACTTTATCTCGAAGCCGGGCAGCTTGCGCTCGAACTCGCCCGAGAAACAGGATGTCGCTACGCGGTTCTTACCGACGGCAGCCCGTCTTGCGGCAGCAGTTTCGTCTTTGACGGCAATTTTTCAGGCAAGCACGTAGCCGGTCGCGGCACGACCACCGCTCTCCTGGAAGCCAATGGCATTCGCGTCTTTTCGGAAGACAATATCGGCGACCTTGACGATCTCCTGAACAAGCGCGGCT
This sequence comes from Mesorhizobium sp. AR02, assembly GCF_024746835.1. NCBI lineage: Bacteria > Pseudomonadati > Pseudomonadota > Alphaproteobacteria > Hyphomicrobiales > Phyllobacteriaceae > Mesorhizobium > Mesorhizobium sp. AR02. Next base: position 6,956,818 of record NZ_CP080531.1, read on the forward strand.
CAGCCTGATCCATGGCAGACAAGATCCAGACCGCGAGCCGCGATACCGTCATCCGCCACGGCACCGTCGATGATGTCGAAACCATCCACGCCGCACTCTTGCGCCTCGGCACCCATATCGGCGCGCATCAGGAGATCACGTCCACATCAGATGATCTCCGCACCTACGGCTTCGGCGAAAAGCCCGCCTTCTCGACGCTGATTGCCGAGGTGGGCGGCCAATTCGCCGGCCTGTGCCTGCATTTCCCGATCTTCTCGACCTGGATGGGGCGGCCTGGCGTCTATGTGCAGGACCTCTATGTCGAGGATAGGTTTCGCGGCCGCAAGATCGGCGAGCGGTTGCTGCGGCGCGTTGCTGCTGAATGCCGCAAGGACGGTGGCGTCTATCTCAGACTTTCGGTCGACACCGACAATGAGGGCGCCAAGGCCTTCTATGAAAGGCTGGGCATTGCCTGGTCGAGTTACGAACAGACGCAGAAAATCCTCGGCGAGGCCTTTTTTGCCTTCGCCGACGCGCCGGAAAATGGGGAGCGGGAATGAAAGCCTTTTATGCCGAGGAGCAGAAGCGACACGACCCCAAGGCCTTCCTTTCCAGCGGTGCCGCGCAGCCCAATCCGGAAAAACCGGAGCGTGTCGAGAGATTGTTAGCCGGCGCAAAATCTGCCGGCTGCACGATCGAGCGGCCACGCAATCACGGCCTCGGTCCGGTTTCGGCGGTGCACACGCCCGAATATCTCGACTTCCTCGAACATATTTTCGAACGCTGGCAGCGCATCGAAGGCGCCTCGGCCGAAGTGATCCCCAACATCCATCCGATCGCTCGCAGCGGCTCCTATCCCGCCTCCGCCGTCGGACAGGCCGGCTACCATATGGCCGATACCGCCTGCCCGATCTCGGGCGAAACCTGGCAGAGCGCGCTGTGGAGCGCCTGGAGCGCGGTCGAGGCGGCGGAAACAGTGATGGCCGGAGCATCGGCCGCCTACGCACTGTGCCGTCCGCCCGGTCACCACGCCTTTGCCGATGTCGCCGGCGGCTTCTGTTTCATCAACAATTCGGCCGTTGCGGCACAAGTGCTGCGCAAACAGGTGGCGCGCGTGGCGATCCTTGATTTAGACCTGCATCACGGCAATGGCACGCAAGGCATTTTCTATGCCCGGCCCGATGTGCTCACCGTCTCGCTGCATGCCGATCCGGTGCGCTTCTATCCGTTCTTCTGGGGTCACGCCGACGAACGTGGCGAAGGCCCGGGCCTCGGCTATAATTTCAACCTGCCCTTGCCGCGCAAATCCGCCGACGCGGCGTTTCTGGAGGCACTCGAGGTGGCGTTCCAGCGTATCCGCGCCTTTTCACCGGAAGCGCTGGTGATCGCGCTCGGTCTTGACGCCTTTGAGGGCGATCCGTTCGGCGGGCTTTCGGTGACGACGCCGGGATTCTCGCGCATCGGCGAGGCCATCGCCAAGCTCGGCCTGCCGACGGTCATCGTCCAGGAAGGCGGCTATCTCTGCGACGAACTCGGCGACAATCTTACCGCCTTCCTCACCGGCTTTGGCGGCAAGGCACGATAAGAATCCAGGATTGCGTCAGGATCGCTGCTGCCTGAGCATGGCGATCACCCGGTGCACGCTCTCCAGCGTCTCATCGATTTCGCCCGCCGTGTTGTAATGCGCGATGCCGATGCGCACGACGCCCTGTTCGGCCGGAATGCCGAGCTGGTGGACGATCTCCCAGGCGTAGTTGTGACCGGACCACAGGAAGATGTTTTCGGCGTTCATCTGCCGAACGATTGTTTCGGGCACGATGCCGTCGACGGTGAACGAGACCGTCGGCACGCGATCACCGAGCCGTTTCGGATCGGTGATGCCATGGATGGTCAGGCCTGAAATGTCGGACAGGCCGTCGATCAGCCTTTGCGCCAACGGGTTTTCATAGGCGATGGCGACTTCGAACGCCTTGGCGATCTTCTGCCTTCTTGAAGCACCCTCGCCCGCTGCCGCACCCAGTTCGGCAAAGTACTCGACCGCCGCCGTGAGGCCGGCCATCAGCTCGATCTGCGGCGTGCCAAGCTCGAACCGCTCTGGCAGGCCATTGGACGAACAGCGGCATTTGTAGGGCTTCAGGCCATCGATGATTTCACGCCGTCCCAACAATATGCCCATATGCGGGCCGAAGAATTTGTAGGCCGAGCAGATCAGGAAATCGCAGCCGAGGTCTTGCACGTCGATCAGGCCATGCGGCGCGAACTGCACGGCGTCGACATAGACCAGCGCGCCAGCCTGTTTTGCGATGGCAGTCAGGGACTTAACCCGGTTGATCGAGCCGGTCAGGTTCGAGGCATAATTCAATGCGACCAGCCGTACCTTGTCGGATAGCAGCCCGGCCAGCGTCGCTTCCTCGACCTGCCAGCTCCTTTCGTCGAACGGCAGCCAGCGCACGACGAGACCAAGGTCCTCGGCCAGTTGCAGCCAGGGCGAGACATTGCCCTCGTGATCCATGCGGGTGAGGATGATCTCGTCACCAGGCTTCAGCGTGCGGCCAAGCGTGCGCGACATGTGATAGGTCAGCGTCGTCATGTTGGCGCCGATGATGATTTCCTCAGGGCTCGCCGCCCCAAGAAAATCGGCCATCGCCTGATGCGCCTCGTCGACGACAGCTTGAGCCGCGATCGTCGTTTCGAAATAGCCGCCGAGATTGGCATTGGTCGTCAGCAGGCAGCGCGACACCGCATCGGCGACAGCCTGCGGCACCTGCGTGCCGGCAGGGTTGTCGAGATAGATGCGGCGGCGCCCCTTGTCGGTCAGGGAAAGCGCTGGAAATTTTCCACGCACGGCCTCGATCGGAAAGTCCACCATCGTCTCCACCCCTCTGTTATTGCTTGATAATTCTATCGCCGAGCAGTTCAAGGGCAGGGATTGCCGACCCGCTGGTGGATCGCGTCCACCGCCTTCTGCATCTCTTCCGTCCAGACGACATCCGCCGAAGACAATGCCATTTCGAGCTGCGGAATGGTCGTCGCGCCGACAATGTTCGACGTGACAAAAGGCCTGCTCGACACATAGGCGTTGGCAAACAGCGCCGGCTCCATGCCGAAGGAGCGCGCCAGCTCATTGTATTCGAGCAGCACTTCGGCTGCATTCGGCGTCTCGTAACGCTGGCCACGATTGAACAGTTGCGAGCGCGAGCCGTGCGGGCGCGCGCCATGGTCGTATTTGCCGGTCAAGTAGCCTTGCGCCAGTGGCGAATAGGGCAGCAGCGACACCTGTTCGCGCTCGCAGACCTCGGCAAGGTTCACCTCGAAGGTGCGGTTGACGAGATTGTAGGCATTCTGGATCGAGGTGAGTCGCGGGCCAACGCCCTTGTCCGCCGCGGCAAGGAACCGCATGACACCCCAGGAACTCTCGTTCGACAGGCCGAAATGGCGGATCTTTCCTGCCTTCACCAGTTCATCGAAGACGCCAAGCGTCTCGGCGATCGGCGTTTCGTTGGCCGGCGCGCCGTCGGCATCGGCGCGCCGCCCCACTGCCCCGACACGCGTCGGATTGGCGCCCCAGGGGATGTCCCGCTCCGGCCAGTGGATTTGATAAAGGTCGAGATAGTCCGTGCCGAGCTTGGCCAGTGACTTGTCGACGGCGTCAAAGATATCGGCGCGCACCAATTGCGACGGCCTGTCGCCGCGAAACCAATCGCTGGCCGTGCGGCCGACGACCTTGGAGGCAAGGATCACCTTGTCGCGGTTGCCCTTGGCCTTCATCCAGCTGCCGATGATCTTCTCGGTTCGCCCCTGTGTCTCCGCCTTGGGCGGGATCGGATAGAGCTCGGCGGTGTCGATGAAATTGACGCCACGCGAAAAAGCCAGGTCCATCTGTGCGTGGCCTTCGGCCTCGGTGTTCTGCTGGCCCCAGGTCATGGAGCCCAGGCAGATCTGGGTGACAAGAAGATCGGTCCGACCGAGACGGCGTTTGTGCATGGAATTCTGCTCCGGAGGGAAAGCGTGCGCAGGGAGGAGGCCGCATCTATAGGGAAAGCGGAGGCGCTCTCCAAGCCTCGCCATGCCGACTTTTGCGTGAGCCAGCAGTGTTCAGCTAGCGGCGGGCACCGGTCACCGCGCGGCGCTTGGCCTCGTCGATCAGCATGTTGGCGACCTGCATGCGGATCATGGCGCGCTGGCGCAGGTGCGGGGCGACGCGATCGGGATGGTTGGTGAAAGCAAAGCTGCGGCGCATGCGGCCGAAATCGGCGGCGCTCTTGGGCTGGTTCAATCCCAGTTCGGCCGCGATCGATTCCGGATCGATCGGCGGCAGTCTTTCCTCGGGCTTCGGGTCCTCGGCAGCGAGGGCCAGCTTGGCGTGTTCGAGCAAGGCGGCGAATTCGCTCGCCAGATCAGCACCGGCCTCGCGATACTCGGCGGCCGATACCTTGATGCGGCCGGAATGGAGTTCATCGGCGACCGACAAATAGTCGAAAGGAATGGACGGACGCGCGCCGGCCTCGTCGCCCTCGATGCCGTCGCCCTTGTCGGAGGCAACGAAGAGGTCGTCGAGCAGCGAAGCGAAATCACGCTTGGCGCTGGTAGCGATGTCAGCCTCCCCCTTGCCTGACTGTCAGGTTTCCAGACCATAGAACCGGCTCGTTAAAAATACATACCATTGATCTTAACGAATTTAGTTTTCGAAGGGTCGTGACCGGCGCCTCAGACAAAAAGCCGGACTGCACTTTCATGCAGCCCGGAAATTCGCCAGGAGTGGCGAGGAAAAACTGGCCATGTGCCAGCGTCGAAGCCTACGGTTCGTGCGGCGCAGAAGTTTCAGTGGGCCGCAAAGAAATTTTATGAAAATCATCCGGACATAGCAGGCATGCAAATGCTGCACTGCACAATTGTCACGATTCCCCTATATTGGCTGGCGTGGAGGACCAACCAGGAGCCTGAATCATGGGTTTCTTCACGGAAATGTTCGCCCGGCCGCGCCCGCAGGAACATCTGAGATATCGCGCAGCACTGGCGCTGCTTCATTCGATGAGCAATGCCGACCGCGCCGATATCGGCATCAAGCCCGCCGATTTTCCGCGCATCGCCCGCGAAATGTCCATCCGCTAAGCAGCTAGCGAGATGTCCCGGACCAATCCGGGACATCTCAAAGCCTAGTGTCAACGCGATCCGAGGAATGTCGCCTTGCCCAGCGGCACGCCATTGTGGCGAAGGATGTCGTAAGCGGTGGTCAGGTGGAAATAGAAATTGGGCATGGCCACATGCAGCAGATACTGCATGCCGCCCAACGTCGTTTCGCGGCCACCAAGCTTCAACTCGATCACCTTGTCGTCGGAACCGTCGATATCGGCTGGCGAAAAAGTCGCCAGAAGCGCGAGCGTCTTGGCTATCCGCGCCTCGAGATCGGCAAAGCTCGCCTCATTGTCCTCGTATTTCGGTACCTCGCGGCCGGCGAGCCGCGACGGCGCGCCCTTGGCATGGTCGGTGGCGATCTGCACCTGCCTGGTCAAGGCGAACATGTCGGGTGCAAGCCGCGCCGTCAAAAACACCTGCGGGTCGATCTTGCGGTCAAGCGCATTCTGTTCGGCAGCCGCCAGCACACTGGAAAGTGCTTTCAGCCTGGCTGAAAACACGGGCACGGATGCCTCATACATCGATATGGTCACGTCAAATCTCCCTGTCCGGCCTGAACGGCGGCGCAGGGGACCTAGCGCCTGCGCGCACGATTCTTCAAGCGCCGTGGGCTCCGCGTCACCACGCCGCCGCAATCGCTGTGGTAGAATTTCCGTTATCGAGCGGAGATTCCCGATGAGACGCGTCCTTCTCGCAGCGACTGCCCTTCTCTCCCTTGCCATATCCGGCCAAGCGGCGTTGGCCGCCGACGACGCGCCCGAAGCGCCCTATGTCGACGACCGGTCTAGCGCCGAGGCGGTCATCCGCTCGCTCTACAGCGCCATCAACCGGCACGAATTCGCCCGGGCCTGGGGTTATTACGGCGATGCAAAGCCGGCTAAGGATTTCGACAGTTTCGTCAAGGGCTATGACGGTACCGACAAGGTGGAAGTCGCGACCGGTGCCATTTCAGACGAAGGTGCCGCCGGCAGCATCTTCTACAACGTCCCGGTCGCCATCCGTGCCACCGACAAGAGCGGCGGCGAGAAGGTCTTTGCCGGCTGCTATACGCTGCGCCAGGTGAATGCCCAAATCCAGGCCGTGCCACCCTTCGATCCGATCCACATTGAAAAGGGCGCGCTGAAACCCTCACCCGCCAACTTCGAGGAAGCGCTGCCGCCAAGCTGCGGCGAAGGCCCGCCGCGGCCGAAGAAGGATACGGCACTTGAGCAGGCCAAGAAGGCATTTCTGGCGACCTATGGCAACCAGTGCGACAAGCAGTTCCTGGGTGATGAGCCGGAGATTTTCTCAATCAAGTACAAGGACAAGGATGCAAAGCCCGGCGACCCCGACAAGGAAACACGGCTGTTCCATTTCTCCTGTTCGGCCGCGGCCTACAATGAAAGTTCGGTGTACTACATGACCGACGAGTTGTCGGCTGTGCAGCAATTGCAGTTCGCCGAACCCAAGATGGACATCCGTTACGAGAACAATGACAGCGATGGCAAATTGCTGGGCATGAGCATCGTCGGCTTCGAGACGACCGGTTGGGCGGTCAATTCCAACTATGATCCGGACACCCACACCATCACCACCTTCAACAAGTGGCGTGGCGTCGGCGATGCCTCCGACTCGGGAACCTATCTGTTCCGCAACGGCGATTTCTCGCTGGTCCAGTACGATGTCGATGCGTCTTATGACGGCGAGGAAAACCCGCAGACGGTCGTCGACTATAACACCGCGCCTTGAACGCTAAGGGACTTCCCGGCAGCGTCGATCAAGGCGCCTTCGACAGCATCCAGTTCAGCGTGCCGCGCCAGTCGACCATGCGGATCGGCGTGCCGTGCGTGCCTGTCTCGAAGCGGACGAAGCGGGTCGGATAGGGATAGGCTTTCGACCTGGCGATGATGGAGCGGAAGAAGGCTTCCTGGTTCGCCACGGGAAAGACCACGTCATGGCTGCCCTGGCCGAAGAAGACCGGGACATGACGCCTGAAGGCGGGACTTGCGAGAAAACTGTCGTCCCACAGCGATCCGAGCAGCAACAGCCCGTTGATGCGCCGGCCGGTATCGTTGCGAGCAGCAAGCTTCCAGCACAGCGCACCACCCATCGAGCCGCAGGCGACGAAGATCTTCGCGCCCGGCGACTGTTCGGCATAGTGGTCAATCAGGGCCGCGACCTGTGCGGCGCCCTTGTCGCCAAAATCGGGGAAATCCGGCGAGAGATAGAGCCCGCCATTGCCGGCCATCAAATTCTTGATGCGGTTGAAATTGCCACCGAAAGTGAAATCGTCGACGCCCTGCTTGCGGCTGCCGCCCTGCCCGTGCAGGTAAAGCACAATGACGGCGGCACCTTCCGTCTTGCCGACCGCGACGTGCCTGACATCGCCGGCGTCGGTCTTCAGCATCAGGTCCTGCTGCACTTTGCGCACACCGGTGTCGGTGTATTGCGCATGCACGCGCTTTTCCGGCACCTCGTCGCGCTGGTTGATGTCGCGCATTTCGCGATAGTCGATGACCGTATAGGCGCCGTTGCTGTCGGACGAGAGCGCGGGCGGGTAGGCGAAGAGATCGTCCTTGAAGGGTTTTAGTTCGAGCGCGTTGGCGTGGCCGGCGACGCAAACAAAAAATGCCGCGGCCAGGAAGGCGTTGAGTGGAGCAAGGAAACGAAAAGCCATGGCCCACGCATGCGTAATTCAGCCTGGGTTTGTCAATCCTGCAGCACGCCGCCGGCGCCTTCGAGCGCCTCGCGGGTGTCGACATCGACAGACGCGCCCTCGCCGATCTCGACATCGATGACGTCGAGCCCTTCGGCCTCGACCAAGTGGCGGGCGCCGGTATCGCCTTCGAGATGAGCGATGGCCGGAAACAGCGAGCGCGGCAAAAGCACCGGGTTGCCGCGTTTGCCCTGATGCGAGGCGCGGACCACCGAATTGCCTCCGGCCTTGCGGAAGGCATCGATCAGCCGGTCGAGATCGTCTGACACAACGCCAGGCATGTCTCCCAGAACAATCATCACGCCGGCGGTGTCTTCGGGCAGATAGGCAATACCGGCCTTCAGCGAGGTGGACAGGCCATCGGCGAAATCCGGATTGTCGGCGAAGGTGACGTCGAGGCCCGACAAAGCTGCGCGCACCCGCTCGCGCTGATGACCGGTGACGACGACCGTGCCCGAAGCCTTCGATCCGAGCGCGCGCTCGGCGGTGCGGCGCACCAGCGGCTTGCCGTCGAACAGCGCCATGAGCTTGTTCGGTCCGCCCATGCGGCTTGACCGGCCAGCCGCCAGAAGCACGATGGCGACCTTGAGCCGGCTCTTGGCCGGCAGTGGTTCGCGCGGCTGCGGCCGTGTCGGGATTTCCATCAACAGCCCGCCAACGCCCATGCCGGCGATATCCTTCGCGGTAACGTCGAGCCCGGCGATCAACCGGTCAAGCACCCAGTCGAAGCCGTTTTCCTTGGGGCTGCGGGCGCAGCCGGGCGCACCGATGACCCGCTTGCCACCTAGTGTACCCAGCACCAGCAGATTGCCGGGATCGACCGGCATGCCGGCGCGGATGACAGTCCCGCCTGCCATTTCGATCGCCGCCGGAACGACATCGGCGAAATCGCTCATCGCCGAGGCGCCGAAGATCACCACCATGTCGTTGTCGCGCGCCAGCGAGGCGGCGGCCTCCGCCACGGGTGCGATCTCGTGCGGCGTGCGACGCTCCGCCGTCAACCTGCCACCCGAGCGCGCCAGCCGCGCTTCGGTGACGCGCAATGTCTTGTCGAGCACACTGGGCTTGATGCCCGGCAGAACCGTCTGGATGACACCGACGCGCACCGGTTGATAGGCGTTGACGGCAAAGATCTCGCCGCCGGCACAGATTTTCGTAACAGTGTCGACCAAGCTGGAGGCGACCGCGAAGGGGATGATCTTCACCGTCGCCACCATCTGACCCTTTTCGACCGGCGCATGCTGCGCCAGCGTGGCGATGGTGATGGCCGGATCGACGGCGTTGATGGCATCGATGACAGCAGCATCGACCGTGAAGATGCCTGATGCCTTGGCGTGGAGATTGACCCGACCGGTCGCGGCAGGCCTGGCCTCGATACCGTTGAAAGTCATGCTTTCGGCAATTCTTTGCGCCGCGGCGTCCTCGCCGAGATCGCCCGAGGAAAGCACGGCGGCAACGACCTGCAAGACGCCTGCCCGCTTGAGTATGGAGACGTCTTCGGCGCTCAGCCTGTGCGCCTTGCGAAAGCGCTTTTCGCCGGCAGCGGTGGCATGCGCCAACACCGCGCCTTCGGCCTCGTCAATCGCAATCGGACCGAATTTCACGCCACTGCGCCTTTGGCATCGAGGCCGCGCGAGCGGAAGGCATAGATGGTCTGCGCGAGAACGGCGACAGCGATCTCGGCCGGGCTGGCGGCACCGATGTCGAGCCCGATCGGCGCATGGATACGGGCGATCTGGTCGGCACTGGCGCCCAGCGCCAGCAAGCGCTCTACACGCTTGGCGTGCGTCTTGCGGCTGCCAAGCGCGCCGACATAGAAGCAATTGGCGTCGAGCGCCGCCTTTAGCGCGAAATCGTCGATCTTCGGGTCATGGGTGACGGCGGCAAGCGCGGTGTAGCTGTCGAGCGGCTGGCGTTTCAGCACATCTTCCGGCCACTCGGCATGCAAGGCGACATCGGGAAAGCGGTCCGGCGTGGCGAAGGCGGTGCGCGGATCGATGATCTCCAGGGGGTAGCCGGCGATCCTGGCCATTGGCGCCAGTGCCTGGCTGATATGGACGGCGCCGATCACCACGAGCCGCGGCTGCGGCAGATGCGCGTTGAGAAAAAAGGTCCGGCCCTCGGCTTCGACCGAGCCGGAATTGCCCGATCGAAACGCCTTGGCGATCGCGGCTCCGAGATCGCCGGCGACCTGGTCGCCCTCGCGCACAATGCGGTCGCGCCCATCACCGAGATCGGTGACGAGGATCGCCGCGCGGCGGGCGCGGCGCTCGGCATTCAAAGTTTTTAGGGCGTATGGGTCCATCTGAGATCAGCCCAACCGCTCGACATACACCTTGATGCGGCCGCCACAGGACAGGCCGACCTGCCAGGCGGTCTCATCGGCGACGCCGAATTCGAGCATTTTGGCTTTCCCTGAGTCGATCACGTCGATTGCCTCGCTCACCACCGCCCCCTCGACGCAACCGCCCGAGACCGAGCCATGGAAATTGCCTTCGGCGTCGATGACCAGATGGCTGCCGACCGGCCTCGGCGCCGAACCCCAGGTCTCGACCACAGTGGCAATGGCGACATCCTTGCCGTCCTTCATCCAGCCTTCCGCGATAATCAGCGGGTCGCGGGCCTCATCGAGATAGATGCTGTCGTCCATGATCGCTTCTCTCAGAGTCTGTTTTTCCGGTGGATAAACATATGGCTATGCGGCGTGCTTCGCGCCAGCTTCCATCCATCGCCGCGGATCGACGGATTGTGCTGACTTCTTGTCGAGCGAGGCGCAAAGGTCGGCGAGCGCATCGAGATTGTGGACCGAACGGAATTCGTCGACATGCGGCAGCATCGCCTTGACGCCGCGGGCGCGCGCCTGGAAACCGTCAAAGCGCAGCAACGGATTGAGCCAGATCAGCCGCCGGCAGGATTTGTGCAGGCGCTCCATTTCCTCGGACAGGCCGGCGACATCGTCACGCTCCAGCCCGTCAGTGATCAGAAGCACGACCGCGCCCTGCCCCAGCACGCGCCGCGACCATACCAGGTTGAACTCGGCCAGCGTGTCGCCGATGCGCGTGCCACCCGACCAGTCCTTGACCGCCGCCGAACAGTCGGCAAGTGCCGCATCGGGATCGCGGTGGCGCATTTGCCGGGTCAGGTTGGTCAGCCGCGTGCCGAAGACGAAGGTGTGCACGCGGCGGCGCTTTTCCGTCAGCGCATGCAGGAAATGCAGGAAGATGCGCGTGTACTGGCTCATCGAACCGGAAATGTCGGCCAGCACCACCAGCGGCGGGTGGACTTCGCGGGCCGAGCGGAATTTCGGCAGGATCAATTCGCCGCCGGTGCGCGCGGCCGAGCGCATCATGGCGCGCGGGTCGATGCGGCGGCCATGCGCGTCGGCCTTGAAACGCCTGGTCCGCACCATATCGAAAGGCAATCGCAGCTCGGCGATGGCCTTCTTGGCATCGGCCATCTCGGCGGCGTTCATCTGGGCAAAATCCTTGCCGCGCAACACCTCGTTGCCGGAAAAGGTGAAGCGGGCATCGACCTCGATCTCGGGGATCTCCTGCGGCGGCTGGTTCTTCTGGTGGCCTTCGAACATCGCCTGGCTGACGCGGTTCTCGGCCGCGCGCGGCTTCTGCTTCTCCCTGGCGTCAGGCGCCACTGGCGAAAACATCGCCAGCAGCTTCTCGATCAGTTCGCGCGATTTCCAGAACAGCCGGAAGGCTTCGTCGAAGACCGGGTGATCCTCATGCCTGGACACCAGCACCGCATGCAGCGTCCAGTAGAAATCGTCGCGTGAGCCGATGCCGGCGGCCAGCACCGCCTCGATGGCATCCTTGACCGAGGCCGGCCCGACCCGCATGCCCGCCTTGCGCAAGGTGCGGGCGAAATAGACGATGTTGTCGGCGATGCGCCCGTCCGGCGTCGCCTCTCTGGGGTCGGGGCGGGACGCGTTCATCACGCTACTGCGCCGCCGCGAGCTCGGCCTTGACCTCGTCGAGGATGCGCCGGCCCTCGCCCGAACCGATGCGGGCAATATCGTCCTGGTATTTCAACAGCACGCCGATCGTGTCGGACACGGTTTCGGGATCGAGCGCCACCTTGTCGAGTTCGGTCAGCGCGCCGGCCCAGTCGATGGTCTCGGCAACGCCCGGCACCTTGAACAGCTCGATCTGGCGCAGCTTCTGGATGAAGGAGACCACCTCCGCCGAAAGCCGCTGGTTGGCCTGCGGCACCTTGCGGCGCACGATCTCCAGTTCGCGCTCGGCGTTGGGATAATCGACCCAGTGATAGAGGCAGCGCCGCTTCAACGCGTCGTGGATCTCGCGGGTGCGGTTGGTGGTGATGATGACGATCGGCGGCTCTTCCGCCCTGATGGTGCCGAGTTCGGGCACCGTCACCTGGAAGTCGGACAGGATTTCGAGCAGGAAGGCTTCGAAGGCTTCGTCGGTGCGGTCGAGTTCGTCGATCAGGAAGACCGGGGCCGCCCCCGTCTTGCCGGTCAGAGCATCGAGCACCGGGCGGCGGATCAGGTATTTTTCGGAGAAGACGTTGCGCTCCATGGCGGAGCGGTCGACCTTGCCGGCCGCCTCCTCCATGCGGATTTCGATCATCTGCGCGGCGTAATTCCACTCGTAGACGGCCGAGGAAACGTCGAGCCCCTCATAGCACTGCAGCCGGATCAGCCGGCGGCCAAGCGCCTCTGCCAACACCTTGGCGATCTCGGTCTTGCCAACGCCGGCCTCGCCCTCGAGGAACAAGGGCCGGTTCATGCGCAGCGACAGGAAAAGCACGGTCGCCAGCGACCGGTCCGCCACATAGTCCGCGCCGGTCAGGAGATCGAGCGTCTCGTCGATCGTCCGCGGCACGGGGCGCGGTTTCAGTTCGGTCATTCTTTCTCCGTGAACGCCGCCGCTCCGCTGTCCAGGACATGGTAACCGCGGGCGTGGTAGATCAGCGGCCGCAAATTATCGCCCATGCGCAGGCCTGTCACCTTGCCAAAAAGCACACGATGGGTGGCCAGGTCCTTGGTGTCGATCAATTCGCAGTCGAACACGGCGAGTGCGCCCTTCAGCGTCGGCGCACCGGTGGAAATCACATCCCACTCACCGAGTGCGAAACGCTCTTCAAGCGGCAGGCCGGTGATGCCGGAAAAGCCGATCGACAGCGGCTCCTGGTGCGAGGCCAGCGTGTTCAGGGCAAACCGGCCGTTTTGCACGAACAGCTCGTTCTTGGTATTTTCGCGATTGAGGCAGACCAGAATGGTCGGCGGTGTGTCCGACACCGAACAGGCGGCAATCACCGTCGTGCCGCGCTTCCCCGCCGGCCCGTCGGTGGTCACCACGTGGACGTGGCCGGCAAAATGGCTCATCGCGTCGCGATAGGCCTGCGGCCCAATATCGTTCTTCTTCAGCACCGGGAATATTCCATGGCCAGTATCGTCCTGACATATATGGCCAGACATGACATGCCACAAGCGAAGTGCTTGGCCCATATCCCTGAATTCGCGTGTTGCACCAAGGCCGGGCAGCCTTTAGGTCTTGGCGGGAATTGGCGCCTGCGCGATGTCGCGGGCTTGGGAGGAACTCTTCGGCAGGATGCGACCCGGGGCAACGATATCCGCCGCACTGGCCTGGCTGCTCCTGGCCGGTGCCGCCAGCGCCCAGACGCTCACGATCGGCGTCGCCGCACCGTTGTCGGGACCGTCGACCGTCCTCGGCAAGCAGATCGAGGCCGGGGCTAGGCTCGCGGCGCAAGCAAACGGCATAGAACTGAAGACCGAGGACGACGCCTGCACCGCCGATGGTGGTGCCGCCGCGGCCAGGGACTTCGCGGCGGCCAAGGTCAGTGTCGTCGTCGGCTTCCTCTGCACCGAGGCCATCGAGGCGGCGATGCCGATCCTCAAGGACGCCAACATCCCTGTCATCACCGTCGGGGTGCGCACCGAAAGCCTGACCGACCGCCGTGCCAAGACCGGTTGGCCGGTCTATCGCCTGGGGCCGCGCGGCGACGATGAGCGCAACGCCGTTGCCTCCACCCTCACCCGGCTGTGGCAGAACGAGCTGTTCGCCATCATAGACGATGGCACCATCTATGGCCGCGAGATGGCCGAGACCTTTCGCGCGGCGGCCGAGCAAGCGGCGCTGAAGCCGGTCTTCGTCGACACGTTCCGGCCGCAGCTCGACAACCAGATCGGCCTTGTCGGCCGGCTGAAGAAAGCCGGCGCCACGCATGTCTTTGCCGGCGGCGACGGCGACGACATCGCCATCATGGGCCGCGATGCCGGCCAGCTCGAAGCCGGCATCACCTTTGCCGGCGGCGAAAATCTGCGCACACCGCCCGGCGATGTACCCTATGTCACGGGCACGCTGATGATCGCACCGCCGGAATGGGTCGATGTCGCCGACCCAAAAGTGCTGGAAAGTTTCTCCACACAGAAAATCGTGCCTGACGGCTACACATTGCCTGCCTATGCGGCGGTCGAGATTGCCAAGGCAGCGTCGGCCTTGTCCGGAAGCTCAGGCAAGCCGCTGACTGAGGCGCTGATCGGTCATGATTTCATCACGGCGATCGGACCGATCCGCTTCGACGCCAAGGGCGACCTCAGCCAGAGCCCCTACCGCGTCTTCCGCTTCGACGGCACGCGCTTCGTGCCCTTGGAAAGCAACTGATGTTCCGCACCGGTCCGCGCAATCTGATCACCGACGTTGCCGGCCTGCACGTCGGCAATGCTTCCGACGCCAGGCTGAAGTCCGGCGTGACGACAGTGCTTTGCGACGAACCGGCTGTGGCCGGTGTCCAGATCCTCGGCGGCGCGCCGGGCACGCGCGAGACGGACCTGCTCGAACCGCACAATTCGATCGAGGCGATCCACGCCGTGGTGCTGTCGGGCGGTTCGGCTTTCGGCCTTGACGCTGCGTCCGGCGTGCAGGCGGCGCTGCGCGAACGCGGCATCGGCTTCGAAATGGGCGGCTTTCGCGTGCCGATCGTGCCGTCGGCGATCCTCTTCGACCTGCGCAATGGCGGCGACAAGGATTGGGGCCGCTATCCCCCCTACCGTGACCTCGGCTATGAGGCAGCGCAATCCGCCGCCACCGATTTCGAGCTCGGCACGGCCGGCGCCGGCACCGGTGCGCTCACCGCGGGGCTGAAGGGTGGCCTGGGCTCGGCCTCGACGCTTTTGGACAATGGCGTCACCATTGGTGCGCTGGCCGCCGTCAATCCGACCGGCTCGGTGACTGTCAGCCGCACCCACCATTTCTGGGCAGCACCATTCGAAATCGGCGACGAATTCGGCGGGCTCGGCTACCCCTGGCCAATGCCGGACGATGCCAAGAGCATCTTGCTGAAATACCGCGACAAGCAGGCAGGCAGGCAGATGGAGATCGGCGGCAACACCACCATCGCCGTCATTGCGACGGACGCGGTCCTCACCAAGGCCGCGGCAAAACGCCTGGCGATGTCGGCGCATGACGGCTTCGTGCGCGCCATCTGGCCGACGCACACGCCGGCCGACGGCGACCTAGTGTTCGCGCTAGCGACAGGAAAGAGCGGCATCCGGCTCGAAGCCGATGCGGCAATCGACCTCTATGCCGCGGCCGGCGCCACCATGGCGCGCGCCATCAGCCGCGGCGTGTTTGCCGCGACGCCAGCCGACAACGACCTGTTTCCCGTCTGGTCGTCGCGTCGCTAGCGGGTCGCCCTATCAGACCGGATCGGACTTTTCTTCCTCGAACGTCACCGCCACATCGGAATTCGCCGACAGCCACACCTTCTTGCCATCGACCTCGGCAACCAGGGCCAGAGGAATGTAGTGGTGATGGCCCTTGTGAGCGCCCTCGCCGCTGTCGGCCTTGGTCAGCTTGATGCGCTGGCCGTCGACCTTGTCGACAGTGCCGACATGCACGCCATCGGCGCCGACGACTTCCATATGCTCACGAATTTTGCTGGTGTCGGTCATGGTGGTTCTCCATTGGGACTGCCGACAATAACAAATGACGGGCCGATTGGATGCATCGGCTTTTGACCCGCACGACGTTTTGATTCGGCCGTGCTAGGGATTGAAACGATCACGGCTGCCGGAGTGAAAAAGATGCGAATGCTTTTCCTGTTTGCCGTTTCCCTGGCCGCGCAGTTTGCGACGTCGATCACTGCCCAGGCCGGCGATGTCGCCGAGCTTGAAATCCTTGGCTTCACCAAGGACGGCGGCGTGTTCGCCTTCGAGGAGTATGGCGTCCAGGACGGGTCGGGCTTTCCCTATGCCAACCGCTATTACATCGACACCAGCAATGACAGCTTCCTCAAGGGCACGCCGATCCGGGTCCGGCTTGACGACGAGAACGCCACGCTCGACGCGGCCCGCCTTCAGGCCCGGCAGAAAGGTGAGGCCATTGTCGGCCAGGCCGAGCTGAGCGCCAACCGCGGCATCACCGCCGGTTTCAACCCGGTGACCGAGCTTTCGGCCGATCCGCACCGCATGGTGGTCAATCCGCGCCCGATCTTCTCTCCCGTCGACCAACCGCTCGAGTTCCGGCTGGACGAGATCGGCATGAACAGCACCGAAGGCTGCGACAGCCAGGGCGAGATCAATGGCTTCCGGCTGCTGCGCATCGAAGCCCAGGATGGCGGCATCACCAAATTGCTGCACGAGGACAAAGCGATCCCCAAGAGCCGCGGCTGCCCGAACGGCTACCGCATCGGTGCGGTCCAGACATTCTCCATGGATAGCCTCAGCGCCTATGCGGTGCTGATCGCGGTGCGCCAATACGGCTTCGAGGGGCCGGACTTCCGCTGGATCGCCGTGACCGGCCGCCTGTGACACCCATTCTCCAACCCGCAAGGCGCAATCGTGCCCTTGGCCGCCTGTACAACGCGATACCGACGCCGCGCACGGCACTTTGCGGCGCCTTGCTATGGGCCGCCACGATGGGCGCCAGTGCGCTCGCCAACCTGTTGCTGGATAATTGGGTGACGCCGGACAAGATCCGCACCGTGTCGCTGCTGTTTGCGGGCGGCGGCGCCCTGGCCTTTCCGATTGGCCTGTTCGCGGCACGGCTGGTCTCGCTCGGAAGAGGCTGGGAGGTCGCTATCGCTTCGGCAATGGTGTGCCTTGCCGCCGCGACGATCGGGCTGACCGCCGGGCTCTATGCCTTGCAATACCGGTCCTACTATGCCGAATGGCATGCACCCGTCTTCACCCTCACCTGGGGGTTTCAGCTCGTTTTCACGATGGCGGTGGCGTCCTACCAGTTCGTGGTGCTGGGCATCCGGCTCTATTTTCCGCTTGGTTTCGTCGCCTTGTTTGCCGTGAGCCTCTGGTTTGCACAGCAGCGGCGTTGAGCATTTTGTCCGCCTCTGTTAGGACGCGGGCTAACCCAGAGCGGTTCAGCGTTTGGTAGAACCGCCGACCCGCTCTAACTCCTTCTTTTTCGCAATTCCGGACGGAAAACCGCTGCGCACTTTTCCTGGATTGCTCTAGATACATCAGGACTGACCGATGATCCCTCGCTATTCCCGGCCGGAAATGGTCGCCATCTGGTCGCCCGAAACCCGGTTTCGCATCTGGTTCGAAATCGAGGCCCATGCCTGCGACGCGCTGGCCGAGCTCGGCGTCATCCCGAAAGCGGCTGCGAAAACCATCTGGGAAAAGGGCAATGCGGCGAAATTCGACGTCGAGAAGATCGATGAGATCGAGCGCGTCACCAAGCATGACGTCATCGCCTTCCTCACCCATCTCGCCGAATTCGTCGGACCCGACGCGCGCTTCATCCACCAGGGCATGACCTCTTCGGATGTTCTCGACACCTGCTTTGCCGTCCAGCTCACGCGGGCCAGCGACATCCTGCTCGCGGACATTGACGGCCTGCTTGCCGCGCTCAAGCGACGCGCCTTCGAGCACAAGGACACCGTCACCATCGGCCGCAGCCACGGCATCCATGCCGAGCCGACAACCTTCGGCATCAAGCTGGCGCAGGCCTATGCCGAATTCTCGCGCTGCCGCGAGCGGCTGGTGCATGCGCGCGAGGACATCGCAACCTGCGCCATTTCCGGAGCGGTCGGCACCTTCGCCAACATCGAACCCTATGTCGAGGAGCATGTGGCGGCAAAACTCGGGTTGAAGCCCGAACCGGTTTCGACGCAGGTCATCCCGCGTGACCGCCACGCCATGTTCTTTGCCACGCTCGGCGTCATCGCCTCGTCGATGGAGCGGCTGGCGACCGAGATCCGACACCTGCAGCGCACCGAGGTGCTGGAAGCGGAAGAGTATTTTTCGCCCGGCCAGAAAGGCTCGTCGGCGATGCCGCACAAGCGCAATCCGGTGCTGACGGAAAACCTCACCGGCCTTGCCCGCATGGTGCGCTCCATGGCGCTGCCGGCGATGGAGGACGTGGCGCTTTGGCATGAGCGCGACATCTCGCACTCCTCGGTCGAGCGCATGATCGGCCCGGACGCCACGGTGACGCTCGATTTCGCGCTGTCGCGGCTGACCGGTGTCATCGACAGACTGGTCGTCTATCCCGAGAACATGCTGAAGAACATGAACAAGTTCAGGGGTCTCGTGCATTCACAGCGCGTGATGTTGGCGCTGACGCAGGCCGGCCTGTCGCGTGAAGACTCCTACCGGCTGGTGCAGCGCAACGCCATGAAGGTTTGGGAACAAGGTGCTGATTTTCTTGAGGAACTTTTGGCCGACAAGGAAGTGACGGCGGCATTGCCAGAGGCCGAGATCCGCGAGAAATTCGACCTGGGCTACCACACCAAACACGTCGACACGATTTTCAGGCGAGTGTTCGGCTAATTGCGATGGCATCGCGCTATACAGCCAACTTCGGCGTGGTCTCTCTGAGTACAAAAGAGCTTGGCTCCTTGAGCTCGGACGAACGAAATTTTTTGTTAGCCGCATCCTTTATATCTAACGATATCAGATTCTATTGGGCATTGATGGCGCGCTCGCCAATTGATGCCGGAGAAGTAGATCCAGACTTGGCTGCGATGCAATTCGTTCGTTGGCTGTGGGGCACTAGAAGCTTGCGAGCGTACTCTATGAAGCTATTGATACGCTGGATCATTTCTGCGGAAAGCTGACACTGGCGCGCGCTGAAGGGCCGGTAGTTGAGAAGCGACTGCGTATGAACAAATGCCTTCAGGTAGCGAAGGCGTACCGCCACATGTCGGCCCACCATTTCGCAAAAGACGGGCTTGATTTCGACTTATCGAATTTCGATAAGGATTCGCAACACAGACATTTCGCCCACCCTCAACAGGGAAACAGCATTAGCGAATTGGGAGAGCAAATATTCACACTGCCGAAGCGCTTGAGAATTGCTCCGGGTATTACACAGGAGCAATTTGATAAATGGTGCCAGGATTGCGCCAGCCAGGTGATGAAATTCTGCGACAAGGTAACCGCAGCAATTCTTCTCAATGCCTTCCCTGACAAGACATATACCGGCAAGTCCTTGTCAACGGCTACCGAGGCTGAAGGGCCAGAACATCGCTGGCCCCTATTTCTGGTTGTGCCTCCAAAATCAAAGGCCTAACCAATCTGCTGATGGTCACGCTTTTCCAGGAACAGTCCTGATCACCGTGCCCCACGGGTCCTCACGGGTCGTTTCGTTGCTCGCATTGTCCGAACGCATCTCGACCCAGGCAAGACCGGACCGGCTCGGGTCTCGGCGGCCAGCGCCGGAGCTCTGCCAGGCATTGGCGCCGATGTGGTGGTGGTAGCCACCGGACGACAGGAACACTGCCTGGCCACCATATCTGGCCACCGTGTCGAAGCCGAATTCCTGGTTCCACCAGGCCTCAGCCTCTTCCGGCCTGCCGACGCGCAAATGGACATGGCCGACAATGCTGTTTTCCGGCGCGCCTTGCCAGCCCGCATCACCCGCTGGCACTTCGCCGACGACGGCAGGAATGTTCAGCCGCTCGGTCGCCATGGCGATCTTGTCGCCATTCCATTTCCAGTCCTGCGGCCGGCGGTCGGCATAGATCTCGATGCCATTGCCTTCGGGGTCGGTCAGGTACAGCGCCTCGCTGACCAGATGGTCCGAAGCGCCCTCGATGGCGATCTTGTCTGATATGGCGTGGTTGATCCAGCGGCCGAGATCGGCGCGGCTGGGCAGCAGGAAAGCCGTGTGGAACAGGCCGGCGCTGCGCGGATCGTCCGGCTTGGCGGAGGTGTCCGGCTCGAGGACCAGCAGCGGACGGCTGCCGGCGCCGAGCGTGATCGCGCCGTCGGCACGGCTCAATTCCTGCAATCCGACGACTTTGCGATAATAGGCGGCAAGACTTTCGGCATCACGCGCCTTCAGGCCGACGCGGGCAACGCTCACCGGCGTGGTGGCGGCAAATGGCAGTTCGCTCATCATTGTCTCCGTTGCGGCAACGCTTGATGAAGCTCCCAAAGCCAGGAGCCCGGCGCCGCCAATCATTGTACGTCGTGTCAGCGCCAAAATCCCGGTCCTCCACGGCTGTTTCTCTCCTGAAGACAGATCGTCTATCGCGATCGTTCACACAAGACAGCGAAAAGCGAACATGGTGTTCACCATTGTGACCAGGAACGTGCCCATCGACAGTTGCATGAGGCAGTCGCGGTCGCTATCTCAGCGCCATGAAAGTCAAAGACGCAGATATCCTGATCGTTCCGGGCTACACCAATTCGGGGCCTGAGCATTGGCAGACCCGCTGGCAATCAAAACTGTCGACGGCGCGGCGCGTCGAGCAGACGGAGTGGTCGAAGCCGGTGCGCGAGGACTGGACGGCGAGCGTGGCCAAAGCGGTCAACGAGGCCGAGCGGCCCGTCGTCATCGTTGCGCATTCGCTTGGCGTCGCGGCGGCCGTGCAGGCCATCCCGCAATTCGTCAAGCCGGTCGCCGGCGCCTTCTTCGTGGCGCCGCCCGATGTCGCCAATCCCAAGATCAAGCCAAAGCACCTGATGACCTTCGGCCCCTATCGGCGCGAGCCCTTGCCTTTTCCGTCGGTCGTGATCGCGAGCCGCAACGACCCGTTCTGCGCCTTCGATGTCGCTGAGGACATTGCCGGCGCCTGGGGATCGCTGTTCATCGATGCCGGCGAGACCGGCCATCTCAACCAGGATTCAGGCTTCGGCCCCTGGCCCGAGGGGTCGATGACCTTCGCCAAATTCCTGACGGACCTGAAGGCGTAGTATCTCGGGTGCGCCGCTTCAGGCGCCGATCGAATCCTTGATGCCTTTCAGCAAGGTTTTTGCCCCCAGCGAAATCAGCGCGTGCTCGGACCCGGTGGCGAGCAGGCGATAGCCCATCGATACGACTCGGCCGGCAATTGCCGGTTCGACGACATAGATCGCCGCATGTTTTCCGGCCTTGCGGGTGCGCTCGGCGACCGATGCTATCGTCTCCATCATGCTTTCCAGCGTCGAATTGACGATCGTACCGTTGCTCCAGGCGATCGAGAAATCCGATGGGCCGAGGAAAATGCCGTCAATGCCCGGCGTGTCGAGAATGCCGTCGAGCGCGTCGAGTGCGGCGCGCGTCTCGACCATCGCAAAAGCCATCGTGCGCTGATTGGTGTCGCGCAGCCATTCGGTATAATCACCCTTGCCGTGGCGCGGAAAGGCATAGGTCGGCCCCCACGAGCGCTCGCCGAGCGGCGGATACTTCATCGCCGCGGCGAACAACTTTGCGTCGGCCACCGAGTTCACCATCGGCGCGATGACCGCCTCGGCGCCGAAATCGAGCGCCCGGCTTGCCATGTCGAAGCGGCCGACGGGGATGCGCACCAGTGCCGGCTTGTTGGCGGCAAGCACGGGCATGAGACCGCGTAGCACACTGTCCTCGTGATGGCCGCCATGCTGCATGTCGAGCGTGATGGCATCGAAGCCCTGTTTGGCGAGGATCTCGACGGTCAAGGCGTCCGGCACACCCGACCAGGCGGTGATCAGCGTTTCATCGGCGGCAAGGCGGGACTTAAGCGACATCTAATCTCTTTCCTCGTTAACGTCGGCAGTTTCAGCCGGAAACCGGGGCAAAGGCAAAGAAAAACCGCCCGGCTTGGCCGGGCGGTCGATTGGTCCAGCATGAACTGCTCAGGTGTTCTTGATCTGCTCGATCGCCTGCGCCATCAGCTCGTCCATGGTGCGGCGGATCTGATGGTCCGACTGCTCGACGCCGGCGGCATCGAAATCCTTGCGGATCTTGCGGAACACGTCGTGATCGCCGGCTTCCTCGATATCGGAAACAACGACTTCCTTGGCGTAGGCATCAGCGTCAGCGCCCGACTTTCCGAGCTTTTCGGCAGCCCACAGGCCGAGTGCCTTGTTGCGGCGCGCCGAGGCCTTGAACCGAAGCTCCTCGTCGAATGCAAATTTGCGCTCGAAGCCCTCTTCGCGGTCTTTCATGCTGCTCATGGCGTCCCTCCGGGTCAAATCCGATTCGTTGGCAAGTGATATGTGTGTTGCCAAAGCACAAACCAAAAGGTCGCGAGCCGGTCAATACGCTTCGTCATATGCTGCGCTGCGGCATTTCAGTCCCGAAAGCGGTTGATTGGAAGGATTTGCCGATTGAGCAAACGATGTGATTGGGATAGACCCGGCATTGAACCCCGCCGTCGCCGCACTAATTTAGGCGGACGGACAGGAACTGGTCGCTTGCCGCCTGCCCGCAAATCCAGAGAAAAAATCAGATGAAAAATCGCCGCCGCATTTATGAAGGCAAGGCCAAGATCCTCTATGAAGGACCGGAACCGGGTACGCTGATCCAGTTCTTCAAGGACGATGCAACCGCGTTCAACAAGAAGAAGCACGAGGTCATCGACGGCAAGGGCGTGCTCAACAACCGCATTTCCGAGTACATCTTCAACCATCTGAACCGCATGGGCATTCCGACCCACTTCATCCGCCGGCTCAACATGCGCGAGCAGCTGATCAAGGAAGTCGAGATCATCCCGCTCGAAGTGGTGGTGCGCAATGTCGCCGCCGGCTCGCTGTCCAAGCGCCTCGGCATCGAGGAAGGCACCGTTCTGCCGCGCTCGATCATCGAATTCTATTACAAGGCCGACGCGCTCGACGATCCGATGGTGTCGGAAGAGCACATCACCGCCTTCGGCTGGGCCAGCCCGCAGGAGATCGACGACGTCATGGCGCTCGCCATCCGCGTCAACGACTTCCTCTCCGGACTGTTCATGGGCGTCGGCATCCAGCTCGTCGACTTCAAGATCGAATGCGGCCGCCTGTTCGAGGGCGACATGATGCGCATCGTCGTTGCCGACGAGATTTCGCCGGATTCGTGCCGTTTGTGGGACGTGGCGACGCAGGACAAGCTCGACAAGGACCGTTTCCGCCGCGACATGGGCGGCCTCGTCGAAGCCTACCAGGAAGTTGCCCGCCGCCTCGGCATCATGAACGAGAACGAACCGCCGCGCCCGACCGGCCCGGTGCTTGTCGCCTCGACCGATGGCGTCAAAGGCAAGCCGCACTGAACCAAGACCGATATTAGAACAGGAGCATGTCCAGCGTGATCAAGGCCCGCATTACCGTAACCCTCAAGAACGGCGTTCTCGACCCGCAAGGCAAGGCGATCGAACACGCACTGTCCGGGCTGGGCTTCGGCGGCGTCGGCGCGGTGCGGCAAGGCAAGGTGTTCGACGTCGAACTGGCCGAGAACGACAAGGCCAAGGCCGAGGCCGACCTGAAAGCCATGTGCGACAAGCTGCTGGCGAATACGGTGATTGAGAATTATAGTGTGACACTTACCTGAGGTTGTGTCGGAGGCACTATGTCGGAAGTCACGAATGAACTGATGTTCGAGCTTCTGAAGCGCGTGCATCACGAAATCGGTGAGCTTCGTCAGGATGTCTCCGAGACGAAACGGGAATTGAATGTGATGCGGGGTCACATGGTGGCCACGCAAAGCGATATCCACAACGTTTATGGCATTTCTCGCCAGACAAGACGATCGCCTTGAACGCATAGACAGACGTCTCGACCTGCGCGAACTAGCCGAAGCCCAGAGGCCTTACGAACCAAAATGAAATCAGCCGTCGTCCTCCTGCCTGGCCTCAACCGCGACCGCGACATGATCGCCGCACTGACCAAGATTTCGGGACAACCGCCGGTCACCGTCTGGCAGACCGACACCGAAATCCCTGATGTCGACCTGATCGCCATTCCAGGCGGCTTCTCCTTCGGCGACTATCTGCGCTGCGGCGCGATCGCCGCGCGCATGCCGGTGATGCGGGCCGTGGCCGAAAAGGCCGCCAAGGGCGTCACGGTCATCGGCGTCTGCAACGGTTTTCAGATCCTGGTCGAGGCCGGCCTGCTGCCGGGGGCGCTGATGCGCAACACTTCGCTGAAATTTGTCTGCCGGCAGATCAAGCTCGAGATCACCAACGCCAACACCATGTTCACCCGCCGCTATCAGCCGGGCCAGATCATCCGCTCGCCGGTGGCGCACCATGACGGCAATTACTTCGCCGACGCCGAAACGCTTGCCCGCCTCGAAGGCGAAGGCCAGGTGGTGTTCCGCTATGCCGAGGGTACCAACCCCAATGGCTCGATCAACGACATTGCCGGCATTATCAACGAACAAGGCAATGTGCTCGGCCTGATGCCGCATCCTGAAAACCTGATCGAAGCCGCCCATGGCGGCAGCGACGGCCGTGCCCTTTTCGAAGGCGCACTCGGCATCGCCGCTTGACGATTTCAGCCGCAAATGCAGTAAAATTTACAAGGACATCACGTCCATTGCTCTGGGGAGAGAGACGGTCATGAAACTCTATTCGCGGCCGTTGTCGCCCTACTCGTCGATCGTGCGGGCCCTGGCCTATATCAAGGACGTGCCGCTGAAGATCATCGCGCCGCCGCCGGGTTTTCCGATCCCCGAAGCGTTTCGCGCCATCTCGCCGATGAACCGGATTCCGGTGCTGATCACCGGCTCGGGCGAAACCATCGTCGAATCGGTGGTCATCGCCGAATATCTCGAGGAGCGGTTTCCGGAGCCGGCGCTGTTGCCGCCCGATTCCAAGGACCGCGCCCTGGTGCGCATGTTCGCCCGCATCACCGATCTCGACGTTCTCACCCCGACGATGAAGCTTTTCGAGCTGCATTTCGTGCCGAAGCGCAACAATGCCGAGATCGACGCGCAATTCGCCCGCCTGCACCACGGGCTGGCGGCGATCGAGGCGCGCATGGCGCAAGGCCCCTTCGCACTCGGCAACGACATCAGCTTCGCCGATGCCTGGCTGACGCCGACCCGCTTCATCTTCAACAATTTCCGCGCCATGACAGGCCGCCACGACCTGCTCGACGCCTATCCCAAATTCGATGCCTACGAGCAGATCGCATCGCAGCATCCGGCCTTGTCGCGGGTATGGGGCGAGATGACCGACGGCCTGAAGATCTTCTTGTCCGAACTCGAGATGGGTGCCGCTTGAGCAAGACCAGGACGATCGCCTTCGTCGCCGCGGCAGGCTTTGCCCTGGCGTCGTGCCAATCGACCCCGAAGAGCACGCCTGTCCCCTCGGGCAAGAGCGCGGCGCTGCTGGCCATGGAACAGGTGGCAATCGCCGCACACAAATGCTGGATCGCCAGCAAGGATCCGGCCTTCAAGCAGTATCAGATGGCCAATGAGCTGAACTCGTTCAGCGGCACGCCGCGTTTCCTTTTGGTGCCGGCCAAGCACTATGGCGGCAAGCCGTTGCTGGTCGTGCAGGCGCAAGGCAATTCGGGCCGCGTCGACGCCTTCGGGCCTTTGATGAACGATCCGCTCGGCGCGCGCATCGGCTCGGACATTGCTCGCTGGCAAGCCGGCAATCCGGCCTGCGCCGCGACCGCCTGACCATGGGCCGCTTCCTGCAGGTGGTGGGTCTGGCCATCGGTCTGGCCGGCCTCGTCCTGCAGTTCTGCATCAGCATTCCGGCGTCGATGGAAGCCGGCCGCAGCCTGCTCGGCTCGATCGTCTTCTACTTCAGCTTCTTCACCATCCTGACCAACATTGGCGCCGTGCTGGTCTGCACATCCCTGCTGTCACCCAGCTTCTATGCGTGGCTGCCGGCCTTCGCCGGACCGCGGATGCGTGCGGGGGTCGCGGTTTCGATCACCCTGGTCTTCATCGTCTATGCCACGGTTCTGGCGCGGCTCTGGCAGCCGCAAGGCCTGTTCCTGCTCTGCGATGTGCTGCTGCACTACGTGACGCCGGTGCTGTTCGTGCTGTGGTGGCTGATAGCCGGCGCCGACGGCAAAACGAGATGGAGCGACATATCCTGGTGGGTGCTCTATCCCATCGCCTATCTGGCCTACGCGCTGGCGCGGGCGCCATTCGCCGGCGAGGTGCCCTACCCCTTCCTCGATGTCGCCAAGAACGGCGCAGCCAGTGTCGCCATTGCGGCATTGGCCATCACGGCGCTGTTCCTGGTGATCTGTATCGTCGCCGTTTTTATCGATCGCGGTATCGGCCATCGCGGGGCTAAACGGGCCCGTTAATGCATGTCGCCCAAAAGTGGCCCCGGTTTTGGGAGAACGACATGCATAGAGACAAAGACCTAGCAGGCTGTTGAAGAAGTGCACTTGCGAGCGACGAAGTCAGCTTCGTCGCCGCCATGGAAGCAGATTTGTCCGTTGATGGAGCCGTCTGGTTGGATTTCAGCCCATCCAGTGCCTTGGGCCTCGTCCATTTCGTCATTGCCTTGCCAGGAGAAGGCGACATTGCTGCCATCGCCCGCGCCGAATATCTGACCAGTGACGCAGCCGAAGGCGAATTCACCGGAGCCATCGGCCGCGAACTCAATGTAGGCGGGCTCCATCATATCGCGATAGTCCTCGACGTAGTCGGGCATCGCGACGATCCGCCAGCGGCCTATGAGGCTCATGCCGGCGCCGCCAGCAGCTTGGGCAAGCGGATCAGATTGTAAGCCGCCAGGTTCAGGGTGAAGGCCGCGCCCACACGGGCGCATCCTCGCAGCTTGACCTTGGCCATACCCGCCGAGGCCTTGATCCAGCCAAACACTTCTTCGATCCGCTTGCGGCAGCGCTGGCTGACCGCATAGCCGGCATGGGAGCGCGTGCGACCATCGATCGCCGTCACGCGAGGCTTGCCGGTTTTGCTCAGATGGCCGTCGATGGCGATGTGCGGCGTGATCTTGCGCTCGCGCAGATCCCTGATGAAAGCGCGCACGTCATAGGCCTTGTCGGCACCCAGTGTGATGCGCCGCCGCGACGGTCTGCGGTCCAACATGGCGAGCGCGGCATCACGCTCGCTCGTGCCCGTGGCCTGGGTGATGCCGCCATCGACCGCCAGCCCATGGCGGTTCTCCATCAGCGCATGCCCCATGTAGCAGAGCTTCGCCGGCTGCCCGTCGCCCTTCTTGTAGAGCCGCGCCTGCGGGTCGCTCGTGCTCTGGTGTGTGTCGTTGGAGCGCTTCTCCTTATGAAAGCCGCGCTCGGCATTGCGCTCCGCTCCATCTGGACCGTTGTCGTCTCCGTCCTTGCGGCGGAAACTCTTGATCGAAGCCCAGGCCTCGATCAGCGTCCCGTCCACCGAGAAGTGATCCGACGACAAAAGCCGCTTCACCTTTGGCTGCGCCAGCACAGCGCGCAGAAACTTTGCCGCGATCTCACCTTCCAACAGCCGATCCCGGTTCTTGGTGAAGCTCGAATGATCCCAGGCCGGATCGTCAACGCCAAGCCCCACGAACCAGCGAAACAGGAGATCGAACTCCATCCGCTCCATCAACTGGCGCTCCGAGCGAATGCCGTAGAAGGCCTGCAGCAGCATCGCACGCAGCAAACGTTCCGGTGCGATCGACGGACGGCCGAGCCCGGGCGGATAAAGCACCGCAAAATCGCCATCCATCGCGACAAGAGCCGCGTTAACGATCTCCCGTATCACCCGCAACGGATGGTCTCGGCGAACCCGCGCCTCAAGGTCGACATACGAAAACAGAGAACCTGTCCGTTCGTCTAAGCCGCGCATCCACAAATCCCCAAATCATCCGGGGAGAAGTGAATCACGCTCAAATCAACCGCGCCAGTACTTCTTCAACAGCCTGCTAAAGCGCGTCGCATGAATCCGCTCAGACGCGACGCGCTTTAGATTGGCCTCTATTCCCAGAAACGCCTGATACCCTCACGATGGGCATCACAGCGCGAGATGCCGATGTCCTTGAGCTGATCGTCGGTCATTTCCAGCAATGCCAGCCGGCCGCGCCGGCGCTCCAGCAAACGGGCGATCCATTTCGCCAGCGAGCTGACCACCCACACCAGACGGCCGACAAAGCCTCGCTGGCCGGACGGGCGTAGCGTTTCGCCTGGAAACGCGGCTCTTGACTGACGGATTGTCGCGATTGTATCCATTTCATTTCTGCCAAAAGTCTCAATTGCACCCTTTTTGGGGCGCGACTGATATGTATTGACTCACATTCCGGTGCAATATAGAAAATTGTCACCATGACAAATTGGCTTCCAGATCTGACCGCCGGTGCCGGGCCGCTCTATCAACGCCTTGCGGACTCGGTTGAAGCGGGCATCGACCAGGGTGTGATCGGTGCCGGAACAAAACTGCCACCGCAACGCGACCTCGCCTACGACATAGGCACCACCGTCGGTACGGTCGGCCGGGCCTATCAATTGCTGCGTGAGCGCGGGCTGGTGAGCGGCGAAGTGGGGCGCGGAACCTATGTGCTTGGCCGGCGCGCCGACGGCGTGAAACCAGAAGCTCCCGACGTCGGCGTGGAAGGCACGCGCTACGTCGATGCGCCCCAGGACAAGCTGCGTTTCGACAGCACGGCGGCACCCGATGTCGGCCAGGGCACTGATGTCGCCGATGTCCTGTCGCGCACCGCGCAGGATCATCCCCATGAAATTTCAAGCTATACGCGCGATTTTCCGGACCGTTGGTACGAAGCTGGTGCCCGCTGGCTGTCGCGAAACGCCTTCCACCCGGCCGCCGACAGCATCGTTCCGACGCTCGGCACCCATGCCGCGGTGATGGCTGCGATCGCGGCACTCACCACGCCGGGCGATTATGTCGCCTTCGAGCACCTCACCTATTCGCAGATCTCCCGCAGCGCCGGGCTGATCGGCCGACGCACGGCACTGGTGGCATCGGACGACGAAGGTCTCGACCCGGCCGATTTCGAGCGCGTCTGCGCGCAAAAGCATCCCAGGATGATCTTCCTGATGCCGACGGCCAAGAATCCGACGCTGGTGACGCTCTCGGCAGCGCGCCGCGAGGCCATTGCAGGGATAGCGCGCGAATACAATGTCGTCCTGATCGAGGACGACCTTTACGGCAACCTCACCGACGACCAGACACCGCTGCTTGCCGAATTTGCGCCCGAACGCACCATCGTTGCCGGCGGCCTGTCGAAGTCGGTCGCGGCCGGGATGCGCGGCGGCTGGCTCTCCTGCCCGCCCGCCTATCGCCACCGTATCCGTGTCGCCCAC
The DNA here is from genome assembly GCF_024746835.1 of Mesorhizobium sp. AR02. Classification (NCBI taxonomy): domain Bacteria; kingdom Pseudomonadati; phylum Pseudomonadota; class Alphaproteobacteria; order Hyphomicrobiales; family Phyllobacteriaceae; genus Mesorhizobium; species Mesorhizobium sp. AR02. The sequence goes on from NZ_CP080531.1 coordinate 6,986,037, forward strand.
AAGATGATGACCGGCGGCATGCCCTTCCTGCTGGCGGAGGTGAATGCCCGTCTGGTGCTTTCCGGTCAGGCCAGCGATATCCGCAAGCGCAGCATCGCCGAAATCAGCGCCCGCATCACGATCGTGCGCGAGACCTTGGCCGGCTTCGCGTTCAAGTCGCACGACAAGGTGCCCTTTGTCTGGCTAACTTTGCCCGACCCGTGGCTGTCCGGCACCTTCAAGAATGCCTGCCTGGAACATGGTGTGCTGATCGACGATGAGGACGAGTTCAAGGCCGGCCGCTCCGAGCAGGTCTTTCACGGCATCCGCTTCGGCGTGTCGCAGCCGAGGCAGCGCGGCGATGTCGCCGACGGCGTTGCGGTCCTGCGACGGCTCCTCGATGAGGGCCGCGCCGGCTACGACAGCTTCTCCTGAGAGAGCTGGGCCCGGCTCAGCCCTCGGCCTTGAAGTTGCTGGCTTCCTTCCTGGCCTTGTCCTTGCCGTGCTTTTCGGCCAGTTCCTTGGCCTGCCCGGGCGAAACGTCGGTGGTCTCGGCAATATGCATGGCCTCCTTGTCCGAGAGGCGATTGTCTTTCTTGCCCTGCTTGGTAGCCATGGTCCGGATCTCCTGAATGGTCGCAGACCCAACGGCCGGAGAGCCATAGCGTTCCCCATTCTGCTTTGCATTCCTCATGGTAATCTCGCCGATGACCGCTGGCCCGACGGACGCCTGCAAGGACCCTGATGCGGCCTACCCCGGTCATCACCTTGTTGCTTTCTGTCTTTTTCCTCGCTCGACGGGTGTATCAGCCGCAAAGCTTGCGATATGAGGGGACTCAAAATCCCCGCTTCCATGGACATAAATCGCCGCCCATGACCATTTCCAATTCCGTGCCGATCACCCCGGAGCTTATTGCCGCGCACGGGCTGAAGCCCGACGAATATCAGCGCATCCTCGACCTCGTCGGACGCGAGCCGAGCTTTACCGAACTCGGCATCTTCTCGGCGATGTGGAACGAGCACTGTTCCTACAAATCCTCGAAGAAGTGGCTGCGCACGCTGCCCACCACCGGGCCACAGGTCATCCAGGGGCCGGGCGAGAATGCTGGCGTGGTCGACATTGGTGACGGCGACTGCGTCGTCTTCAAGATGGAAAGCCACAACCATCCTTCCTTCATTGAGCCCTACCAAGGTGCGGCGACCGGCGTCGGCGGCATTTTGCGCGATGTCTTCACCATGGGCGCGCGGCCGATCGCGGCGATGAACGCGCTGCGCTTCGGCGCTCCCGATCACCCCAAGACCAGGCACCTCGTCGCCGGTGTGGTTTCAGGTGTCGGCGGCTACGGCAACTCCTTCGGCGTGCCGACGGTCGGCGGCGAGGTCAATTTCGACGCCCGCTATAACGGCAACATTCTGGTCAACGCTTTTGCCGCGGGCCTCGCCAAGACCAATGCCATCTTCCTGTCGGAAGCCAAGGGCGTCGGCCTGCCGGTCGTCTATCTCGGCGCCAAGACCGGCCGCGACGGCGTCGGCGGCGCCACCATGGCGTCGGCCGAATTCGACGACAAGATCGACGAGAAGCGCCCGACCGTGCAGGTCGGCGACCCCTTCACCGAAAAATGCCTGCTGGAAGCCTGCCTCGAACTGATGGCCTCAGGCGCCGTCATCGCCATCCAGGACATGGGTGCGGCCGGCCTCACCTGCTCGGCGGTCGAGATGGGCGCCAAGGGCGACCTCGGCATCGAACTCGACCTCGACAAGGTGCCGGTGCGCGAGGAGCGCATGAGCGCCTACGAGATGATGCTGTCGGAGAGCCAGGAGCGCATGCTGATGGTGCTGCGCCCCGAGAAAGAAAAGGAAGCCGAGGCGATCTTCCACAAATGGGGCCTCGACTTCGCCATCGTCGGCAAGACCACCGACGATCTGCGCTTCCGCGTGCTGCATCAGGGCGACCAGGTCGCCGATCTGCCGATCAAGGACCTTGGCGACAAGGCGCCGGAATATGACCGCCCGTGGGTCGAGCCAAAGAAGCCGGCGCCGCTCGCTGCCAATGACGTTCCGCAGGCCGATGTCGCCGATGCGTTGCTGAAACTGCTCGGCGGACCGGACCTGTCGTCGCGCCGCTGGGTGTGGGAGCAGTATGACACACTGATCCAGGGCAATTCGCTGCAGCTTCCCGGCGGCGATGCCGGCGTGGTGCGAGTGGAAGGCCATGCGACCAAGGCGCTCGCCTTCTCCTCCGACGTGACGCCGCGCTATTGCGAGGCCGATCCCTATGAGGGCGGCAAGCAGGCCGTGGCCGAATGCTGGCGCAATCTCACCGCCACCGGCGCGCTGCCGCTGGCCGCCACCGACAACCTCAATTTCGGCAACCCGGAACGACCCGAGATCATGGGCCAGCTGGTTGGCGCAGTGAAAGGCATTGGCGATGCCTGCCGCGCCCTCGGCTTCCCGATCGTGTCGGGCAATGTCTCGCTCTACAACGAGACCAACGGCCAGGGCATCCTGCCGACACCGACCATCGGCGGCGTCGGCCTGATATCAGATTGGTCGAAGATGGTGCGCATCAGCTTTGCGGCTGAGGGCCAGATGATCCTGCTGGTCGGCGCTCCTGCCTCCTGGGGCACGCATCTTGGCCAGTCCGTCTATTTCAGAGACGTCCATGGCCGTACGGATGGCCCGCCGCCGCCGGTCGACCTCGCGCATGAGAAGCGCGTCGGAGACCATGTCCGTTCGCTGATCGCGTCCGGCATCGTCACCGCGGCGCATGACGTTTCCGACGGCGGCATCGCTGTCGCTTTGGCGGAAATGGCGATGGCGTCGGGCATCGGCGCGACCGTTCCCGGGCTTGTCGGCACCGATCCGATCCCGGTCTGGTTCGGCGAGGATCAGGGCCGCTATCTCCTGACGCTGTCGATCGACCCGCATGGCGAGGAATGGGACGCCATCCGCAAGCAGCAGGGCGAACTCGGCATTTTCGCGCCGTGGATCGGCTCGACCGGCGGCAACACGCTGAAGCTCGGCGACGCCAGGGCGATCCCGGTCAGCGACTTGACTGCCGCCCACGAAGGCTGGTTCCCCCGCTTCATGGATCAGGCCAGTTGAGCAGACTGGCTGTCCGGGCGCTGCTTGCAGTCGTTTTCTGGCCGTCGCTGTTCTTCTTCTGGTTCCTCGGGCCGTTCGTCTTTTTCCTGCTGTCGACGACCTCGAGCGAGGTTTGCCCGCGGCTGGAAACGCGTGCCGAGTTCCTTGGCGCGGCCAACGGCGCGCTTCCGATGCTGGTGCTGCAGAACCTCATCTATGCGGTTCCGATCGTTTGTCTGGTGCTTTGGAGCCGGCTTTTGCCGGAGCCCGCAAGGACAAGCCGGGTCGTCACCTGCATCAAGCTTTTCGCCGTCGCGGCCATCCTGGGAGCGCTGTGGGAGTACGGCTCTTCGCTGGTCTGTGACGGCTACGGCCAGCCGTTCTTCTCGCCTGCCTGGCGGATGACCGGCTATCTGCCGATCGCCAACCTGGTGGTCAACATCCCGCTCTACCTGCTGGTCTTCAGCCTTGGCCGGGCCTTCTCGATGCGTGACGACGACCCCACAGCCGATGCTGTCCATCCGGACGGGAATGCGTCCTAGGTGACAATCGCGCCGGTGCTGTGCGGAACGGCTTCAATCGCGGCCGGAAAGGCTTTAGGTTTATCCCGACTCTCATCGCACGGGCCGCCACGGTGCCGCCCGCCCGAAACAGGAATTCTGCAATGGCAATGGACGCCCACGACATCGAAAAACTGATCAAGGACGGCATTCCGGACGCCAAGGTGACGATCCGCGACCTCGCCGGCGATGGCGACCATTATGCGGCCGAAGTCGTCGCCGAGAGCTTTCGGGGAAAAAGCCGCGTCCAGCAGCACCAGATGGTCTATGACGCGCTGAAGGGCAATATGGGCGGCGTGCTGCATGCACTGGCGCTGCAGACCAGCGTTCCCGACTGAGGCCGTTCCAGCCGATACCCGCTTGGCCCAACACGGCCCATCCTTTGCGCCATTTCGGCCATGGCGCGGCTAATGTCTTGTTTCGGGCAACCTATGGGTTTATTTGAAGGACATGCTTCGAGCCTGACTCCCACAGGCGTGAAAGGATGTTCCATGAGCGGTATCAACGACTACATCGACAATGAAGTGAAGGGCAACGACGTCGTCCTTTTCATGAAGGGCACGCCCGGTTTCCCGCAGTGCGGTTTTTCCGGCCAGGTCGTCCAGATCCTCGACTATATCGGCGCCGACTATAAAGGCGTGAACGTCCTGGACTCGGCCGAACTGCGCCAGGGCATCAAGGACTATTCCAACTGGCCGACGATCCCGCAGCTCTACGTCAAGGGCGAATTCGTCGGCGGCTGCGACATTATCCGCGAGATGTTCCAGGCCGGCGAATTGCAGACCTTCCTGGTCGAAAAAGGCGTGAGCGTCAAAGGCGCCGCCTGACACGCACTGAGCACCGGGGCAGCCCCGCCTCGGCAATTTGTGTGTTCCTGATACCGGGGACCAAGACGAGCCAATGCGCCGGCCCGCCGGCGCGTTTTCGTTTGAGAGATCGGACTTGCCGTGGACCAGCAATCGACAGCGCAGCAATCGGCAAGCAAACTGCCTATTCCGCGCTGGGAGTTCATTGCGCTGTGCGCAGCGCTGATGGCGCTGAATTCGCTGGCCATCGACATCATGCTGCCGGCGCTGCAGCAGATCGGCGCCTCGCTCGGCGTCGAGAATGAAAACCACCGGCAATATGTGGTCACCGCCTACATTCTGGGTTTTGGCGGCGGGCAGTTGTTCTTCGGGCCGATCTCGGACCGTTTCGGCCGCCGCTCACCGCTTGTCGCCGGACTGATCATCTACGTGGCAGCGGCTGCTGCCGCCGCCATTGCGCCGAGCTTCGAAACGCTGCTGATATGCCGCGCCGTGCAAGGCATTGGCGCGGCCGCCACGCGCGTCATCGCGGTCTCGATCGTGCGCGATACGTTCGAGGGCCGGCGCATGGCCGAAGTCATGTCGCTGATCTTCATGGTGTTCATGGCGATACCGGTCATCGCGCCCGGCATCGGCCAGTTCATCATGCTGTTCGCGACCTGGCACTACATCTTCGTCACCATGGCCGTCGGCGCGCTGATCGTGTCGGCGTGGTCGTTGCTGCGCCTGCCTGAAACGCTGCGTCCCGAATATCGCCGGTCGCTGACGGTCTCCTCCGTCGTCGGTGGATTCCGTATCGTGCTCACCAACCGCATCGCGCTCTGCTACGCCTTTGCCAGCACCTTCGTCTTTGCCGCCATGTTCGGCTTCATCGCCTCGGCGCAGCAGATCTATGTCGACATCTTCAACGTCGGCGAGATGTTCCCGGTCATCTTCGCCGGGGTCGCAGGCGTGCTCGCCTTCTCCAATTTTCTGAATTCACGCCTTGTCGGCCGTATCGGCATGCGCCGCCTGTCGCAGAGCGCGCTGCTGCTGTTTCTGGTCATCAGCCTGGCCTGGCTGGTGGTTTCGCTGGAAATCAAGATGCCGCTCTGGCTGTTCGTCACCTTCTTCGCCAGCGCCATGCTTCCCTTCGGTGCGCTTGGCGCCAATTTCAACGCACTGGCCATGGAGCCGCTCGGGCAACTGGCCGGCACGGCATCGTCCATCCTGGGTTTCATGCAGACGTTTCTCGGCGGCATCCTCGGCACGCTGATCGGCCAGGCCTTCAACGGCACGGTGACGCCGCTTGCCGCCGGCTTCTGCAGCGTCTCGGTCGCGGCGCTGCTCATGATCCTCATCGCCGAGCGCGGCAAGATGTTCCAGCCGCACAACCCACCCGTTTCAGGGCATATCACCGACCTGCATTAGACGACGTGCATCAGGATGCACCTTCAATCGCCGCCGTGAAGCGAGGCGCAAGCATGCGTCCCGCGATGGCTCCGCCCATACTGTCCGAAAAGGGCAATGGCAGAGCATCGTCGAGTGCCTTGAGGATGGATGCCACGAAGGCTCGGCTGAGCTGGGCATCGGTCCCGAGATCCGAATAGGTGGCGCGAGGCTTGCCGATCAGCGTGCCGTTGCGGCGAAGCGAGAACTGCAGCGTCAGGGACATGCCCGCGGCTCCGGGTGGCGGCTTCCAACAGGCGTAGATAGCGTCCGACATCTCCTTGATGGTGTCGACGGGATCGGGACTGTGGCAGAGGCGCTCTTGCGCGATTGCCGCGTTGGCGTTTGCAAACAAGATTGCGGCAAGAGCCACCGCAAAAATTGCGAACCGAGACTTCATTCGAGAGAGCCCCCAACGAAAGCACCAACTCTTCGGCCGCGCAAACCTGACGGTCAAGCGCTGGCCGCAGAAGTTGATCCTATTTCTGCCCAGAGTTCGCGGCGCAACTCCTGCCAGCTTTCCCGGTCGGGCGCGACAAGCAGACCGCCGCCGACATGTGACGGCAGATAGGCCGTGCCGTCGAACCGCGCGGCATGGCCGCCGGCTTCGGCATGGATCAGCACGCCGGCCAGATGATCCCAGGGCATCAGCTTGTTGTAGACGACGAAATGGCCATGGCCACTCGCGAGCAAGCGGTATTCGTGGGCGGCGCAGCGATAGTTGAACTGCGACAGCGTCTTGGTCTGGTTGCAGGCCAGCCGCGTGCGGTCGGGCTCCGCCATGTATTGCCAGGAGACCGCGCCGGTCATCTCAGAGATCGGCGCGCTTGCGGCAACCTGCACTCTCTCCAGCGTGCCGTGCGCATGGCGGATATGGCTGCCGGCGCCCTTGGCGCCGATCAGCCAATCCTTGCCGACCGGATCGTGGATGATGCCGGCGACCGTCTCACCCTTGACCACGACGCCAAGCATGACGCCGAACAGCGGCACACCGGAGGCGAAGTTGAAGGTGCCGTCCACAGGGTCGATGACGAAGGCCAGATCAGCGTCACCCAGACCATCGAGCAGCGCCGGATTGTCGGAACAGGCTTCCTCGCCGACGACCATGGCCTCGGGATAGCGCTGGCGCAGCCTGGCAGTGATCAGCCGCTCGGCGTTGACATCCGCTTCCGTCACCAGATCGGCGGCCGAGGTCTTCTGTCTGATGTCACCCTCGCCCAGCCGGCGAAAGCGGGGCATGATTTCGGTGTCGGCTGCCTCGGCCAGCAGGCTGGCCAGCCAGTCGATCGCGTTGTCGTCAAATGTCATCGGGTGCGTCTTGTCCTGTGATGAGGGTCTGGTTCAGGGCGGCAAAATCGAACAGCTTCCTGTCGAGCAGATGCGATGGCCTGGTGTTGGACAGCGCGCGGATCATCGTGTCCTTGCGGCCGGGCATGCGCTTTTCGATGTCGTCCAGCATCGCCTTCATGGCGTTGCGCTGGAGGCCTTCCTGGCTGCCGCAGAGGTCGCAAGGGATGATCGGGAACCGCATCGCGGCGGCGAATTTTTCGAGGTCGATCTCGGCGCAATAGCTCAGCGGCCGCAGCACCATGACGTCGCCTTCGTCGTTGAGCAGCTTTGGCGGCATGGCGGCGAGACGGCCGCCATGGAACAGGTTCATGAAAAAGGTTTCGAGAATGTCCTCGCGATGATGGCCGAGCACCAGCGCTGAGCACCCCTCCTCGCGCGCGATGCGGTAGAGATGGCCGCGCCGCAGCCGCGAGCAGAGCGAGCAATAGGTGCTGCCCTGCGGCAGCTTGTCGGTGACGACCGAATAGGTGTCCTGGTACTCGATGCGGTGGGCAATGCCGTTGGCGTTGAGATAGTCCGGCAGGATGTGTTTTGGGAAATTCGGCTGCCCCTGGTCGAGATTGCAGGCCAGCAATTCCACCGGCAGCAGCCCGCGCCATTTGAGGTCCAGCAGCATGGCGAGCAGGCCATAGGAATCCTTGCCGCCCGACAGCGCGACCAGCCAGCGCTGGCCCGGCTCCACCATCGAGAAATCCTCGATCGCCTGGCGGGCCAGCCGCAGCAGCCGCTTGCGCAATTTGTTGAACTCGACCGAGGACGGCACATCGGCGAACAGCGGGTGGGAGCCACCCTCGGCGACCGGTTCAAGCGTCTCTATCTCTGGCTGCATATTCATGGCGCGGCGGCCCCGGAGGTGACTTCCGCCCGGATTAGCGCATTGGCCGGAGAATCGAAACCGCAAAGCGGAAGCACGAAACAAAAAGGCCGCCTCGAGGGGAGGGGCGGCCTTTTCCGATATCGCAGAAAAGCGTTCGCTTAGCGCGAATAGAATTCGACGACCAGGTTCGGTTCCATCTGGACGGCAAACGGAACGTCCGCCAGGCCGGGGATGCGCGAGAAGGTCGCGACCATCTTGTTGTGATCGGCTTCGATGTAGTCCGGCACGTCGCGCTCGGCGAGGCCGACCGATTCCAGGACGATGACCAGCTGCTTCGACTTTTCGCGCACTTCGACGACGTCGCCCGGCTTGCAGCGGTACGAGCCGATGTTGACGCGCTTGCCGTTGACGTTGACGTGGCCGTGGTTGACGAACTGACGGGCGGCAAAAATGGTCGGCACGAACTTGGCGCGGTAGACGACCGCGTCGAGACGCGATTCGAGCAGACCGATCAGGTTCTCCGAGGTGTCGCCCTTGCGGCGGTCGGCCTCTTCATAGACCTTGCGGAACTGCTTTTCCGAAACGTCGCCATAGTGACCCTTCAGCTTCTGCTTGGCGCGCAGCTGCAGGCCGAAGTCGGAAAGCTTGCCCTTGCGGCGCTGGCCGTGCTGGCCGGGGCCGTATTCACGCTTGTTGACCGGGGACTTCGGGCGGCCCCAGATGTTTTCGCCGAGACGGCGGTCGATCTTGTACTTCGCGGATTCGCGCTTGCTCATCGCATTCCCTTTTCAAAAACAACACACCCGGCACCTCATGGTCCGGGTGAAGGAAACGCGCCCTCCTCTGGCCTCCGTTTTCGAGACCTGACAGGGTTTTCCCACGCAACGCGGCGGAAAACCCACGGGACACGTCAGTTCAAACAAAACCAGAAACCAAGGCAACCGGTCTTGCGCATACAAAACAAACACCGGACATCGCTGCCCGGCGTTGGCGGCTGGTTAAACCGAGATTTAACCGGTGTCAAGCTTGTGAGTGGCGCGGCGCAACGCAACCCTATAGCGTTCGGGGCGTTATGCGATGCCGGATGTGGCGGGAGGTTTGCGCCAACGGCACCAGGAAGGGATCTGGAGCTAGAGGAGTCCAATTAGCATGAAGAAGTTCTTCCTTACTTTGGCAGGCGCCGCGGTGCTTGCAGGTTCGATGGCGGTGGCGCCGGAACCGGCCATGGCGCGCCATTGGCACGGCCATAAACAGGTCTGCCGAATCATCGTCAAGAAGAGGGTGGTGTGGCGGCATGGCCACCGCAGGGTGATCGTAGAGCGGATACGGCGCTGCCATCGCTGGTAAGGCAAAACATTGCCTAGAGACTTTGCTTGAAGAAACAGGCCCGCAGTTCCGCTGCGGGCCTGTCTGTTTGGTCAATGTTTCGCGAACGACACACTCAGTCTTTCGACTTCTTCTCCGGCAGGCCCTTGCGCTTGGTCTCGGCGAATTCCTCCAGTTGCTTCTCGCTCATCGATTCATACATTTCGCGTGAAGCGCCCTTGAGTTCGCTCTTTTTCGCCTCGCCGCGCTTGGCGGAGAGCGCGGCGCCCGCGGCTTTCTGCTGGGCTTTCGAGGTGGCTGGCATGGCGGGTTCTCCTTTGCTGTCAGGAGAAACGCCGAGCTTGGGCGGCAGTTCCAGCCCAGTTCTTCGACCGTCTGCTGCCGGCTCGTCAGGCAGCCGGTTTGTTGGCAGCCTTTCCGTGTCCAGAGCCCTGGTGTAGGACGGCTGAATGAAGTCTCTGACAGACCCCTCACAAGCGCTCGCCACCGGCCTGGCGAAAATCCGCACCGAATTCCACGTGCCGGATGGATTTCCGGCTGAGGTCATGGCCGCGGCGGAGGCGGCGGCCAGACGTGTGCCGAACCAGCATGCCGATCGAACTGATATGCCCTTCGTCACGCTCGATCCGGCTGCCTCCACCGATCTTGACCAGGCGTTCTCGATCGAGGCGAGCGGCGGCGATCTTCTGCTGCACTATGCCATTGCCGACGTGGCCTGGTTCGTCGAGGACGGCGACGCGCTGGATCGCGAAGCCTGGACGCGGGGCGAGACGCTTTACTTGCCGGACGGCAAGGCCGGACTCTACCCGCCGGCAATTGCCGAAGGTGTAGCGAGCCTGTTGCCGGATGGACCGCGTCCAGCGGTCATCTTCACGGTCCGCATCGCAGAGGACGGTGCGACAAAATTGGACGTTGCGGAGCGGGCAATCATTCAAAGCCGCGCGAAGCTCGCCTATGACAGCGTGAAGGCCGCCGACGTTCCGGCCGGCTTCGCCGAAATGGCGCGGCGCATGGCAATGAACGAGGAGCGTCGTGGCGCGTCGCGCGTCGACCCACCCGAGCAGGAGGTTGAAAGGCTCGCCGACGGCACATTCAAGCTTTCGTTCAGACCGCTGCTGCAATCCGAACAAGACAACGCCGCGCTTTCGCTGGCTGCCAACATGGCGATCGCCGACGCCATGCTGGCACACAAGACCGGATTGTTCCGGGTGATGTCGGAGCCGGATGCTTCCAAAGTGCAAAGGCTGCGCAATGCGGCGCAGGCTCTCGGGCTATCCTGGCCGGCCTCCACCAGCTTGCGCGACTATCAGCGGACCCTTGATCCGAGCAATAGGCAACAGGCGGCGCTGATGCTGGAAATCCGCCATGCCGGCTCCGGCGCGTCCTATCAGCCCTATCAGGAGGGCGTCGTCCCCTGGCATGAGGCGATGGCTGCGACCTATGCCCATGCCACCGCGCCGCTCAGGCGGCTGGCCGATCGCTATGTCGTGCGCTGCGCGCTGGCTATCGCCAATGGCCAGCCTGTGCCGCAGGCTGTCACCGACGCGTTCACTGGATTGCCGAAGGTGATGGGGCGTGCGGACGCCCGCGCTTCGCAGATCAACCATGCGGCCATCGACCTTGCCGAGGCGGTTATGCTCAGGGGACGCGAGGGTGAGACGTTCAAGGCCGTTGTGACCGACGTCAACCATGGCGTGCGCGTCCAGCTTGCCGACATGCCTGTCGTTGCCAGCCTGAAGGCCTCCGGGCTCGAACAGGGTGATGGTCTGACGCTAAGGCTGGTCTCGGCAGATCCGGATCAGCGCAGCATCGTCTTTGAACCTGCTTGAACGGCAGACGTTTCCGCCACCGTCTAGCGTACGACCAGTCCAAACCCCTGCATCAGCCGGCTGACGGCAAAGTCAGCCTTGCCGGAGGTGAAGACGGCAATATCGGGCTCGCCTTGCGGCAGCGGTCCATCGACGGGCGGCAGCAGCGAAAAGGCCCGCCGGGCGATCGCTTCGGCCGGATCGATCCAGTCGACCGGCCAGGGCGCGGTCTTGCGCATGCGGTTGACCAGGAACGGATAGTGCGTGCAGGCCAGCACGACAATATCGGTCCGCATCCCGTCATGTTCCATGAAACAGGGCGCGATCTCGGCGCGCACGGCTTCCTCGTCGACAAAGCCCTCGCGCATATAGGCTTCGGCAAGTCCCGCCAGCCTGTCGCTACCGACCAGGCGGACATGGCATTTCTGCGCCCACTTGCTGATCAGGTCACGCGTGTATTGCCGCTTCACCGTGCCCGGCGTCGCCAGCACCGAGACCAGGCCCGAACGGGTGCGCTCCGCCGCCGGCTTGACCGCCGGCACGGTGCCGACAAAAGGATGGCCCGGAAATCTGTCGCGCAGCGCATCGATCACCAGCGTCGAGGCGGTGTTGCAGGCGATGACCGAAATCACCGGCGCAAACCGGTCGAGCAGTTTGGCGAAGAGGTCGATTATGTGGGTGCGCAGTGCCGGCTCTTCCCAGGCGCCGAACGGGAAAGCCGCATCGTCCGCGACATAGACGAAGCGCCGGTCCGGCATCAGCACGCGCGCTTCGCGTAACACGGTCAGCCCACCGACGCCGGAATCGAACATCAGGATCGGCTGCTCAGTCATTGTCGGTTCCCTTGCCGCCGAGCGGCGGCGCGTCCTCATCGTCACCGGCGGGCTTGTGTGCCGGGCGGTCCGCTTCGGCCTTGCCGGCGCGCGCGGCTGCCGGAAGCCGCCTTGGATCATCGCCCGGCGACCCATCGCCACGCGGCATCACCGGCGAGAACCTGTCGAGCGACGAGATGATGCCACGCAGCACCTTCAGCTCCGGCTCGGCGAAGCCCGCCCGCGTCAGCACGGCACGCAGATTGTCGACCATTTTCGGCTTCTTCGGCGCCGGCCGGAAATAGCCCCGCGCTTCCAATGCGCCTTCGAGATAGGCGAACAGGCCGTGCAATTCTTCCTTGCTTGCCGGCTTCATCTCCGGACCGGTGAAATTGGTCGTGGTCTCGTCCTCGAGGCCCGACTTCATCCACTCATAGGACATCAGCAAGGCCGCCTGGGCGATGTTGAGCGAGGAGAAATCAGGATCGACCGGAAAGGTGACGATCTCGTCGGCAAGGCCGACCTCGTCATTGTAGAGGCCGAAGCGCTCGCGGCCGAACAGGATGCCCGTGCGTTGCCCCAGGGTGTGACGGGCGCGGAGCACCCTGCCCGCTTCCACCGGACCCCGTACGGCTTTGAAGCCGTCGCGCTGTCTGGCGGTGGTGGCGAAAACGAAGTTCAAATCGGCAAGCGCCGAGGCCAGATCGTCGAACACTTTCACGGCGTCGATGACATGGTCGGCGCGGCTGGCGGCGGCGCGTGCCTTCTCGCTCGGCCAGCCGTCGCGCGGATTGACCAAACGCAGCTCCGACAGACCGAAATTGGCCATGGCGCGGGCGACCATGCCGATGTTCTCGCCAAGCTGCGGCTCGACGAGGATGATGGCCGGACCGGCGGGTGAAGCGTTATCGGGATCTTTGGTGACGGGCATGATTGTCAATGAACTGCTGTTTGCGGCATTTCAGCGTCCCCTGCCATATTCGGCCGCGAAAATGAAGCATTCGCAAATGACGGCGGCCATGGCCTCACATTCGTGACCGATCGCCGTTTGCGCGGCCAAAAGCGCTTTGATATACGGGCGGCATCCCCCGGCCGAACGCCATGCGCGCAAGGCCGTCCCATTCCCAGCAACGAGGCATTCTTTCATGGCGAAGATCAAGGTGGCGAACCCGGTCGTCGAACTCGACGGCGACGAGATGACCCGCATCATCTGGCAGTTCATCAAGGACAAGCTGATCCACCCTTATCTCGACCTGAAGCTTGAATATTACGACCTCGGCATCGAGCACCGCGACGCCACCAACGACCAGGTGACGATCGATTCGGCCAACGCCATCAAGAAATACGGTGTCGGCGTGAAATGCGCGACGATCACCCCCGACGAGCAGCGCGTCGAGGAGTTCAAGCTGAAGAAGATGTGGAAGTCGCCGAACGGCACCATCCGCAACATCCTCGGCGGCACCATCTTCCGCGAGCCGATCATCATGAAGAACGTGCCGCGCCTGGTGCCGGGCTGGACCAAGCCGATCATCGTCGGCCGCCATGCCTTCGGCGACCAGTACCGCGCCACCGATTTTCGCTTCCCCGGCAAGGGCAAGCTGACGATCAAGTTCGTCGGCGAGGACGGCCAGGTGATCGAGCATGATGTGTTCGACGCGCCCGGCGCCGGTGTCGCCATGGCCATGTACAATCTCGACGAGTCGATCCGCGAGTTCGCCCGCGCCTCGCTGAACTACGGCCTGCTGCGCAACTATCCGGTCTATCTGTCGACCAAGAACACCATCCTCAAGGCCTATGACGGCCGCTTCAAGGACATTTTCCAGGAAGTCTACGAGGCTGAATTCGAGGCCGAGTTCAAGGCGAAGAAGCTGTGGTACGAGCACCGCCTGATCGACGACATGGTGGCGTCGAGCCTGAAATGGTCGGGCGGTTATGTCTGGGCCTGCAAGAACTATGATGGCGACGTGCAGTCCGACACGGTGGCGCAAGGCTTTGGCTCGCTCGGCCTGATGACCTCGGTGCTGATGACGCCGGACGGCAAGACGGTGGAAGCCGAAGCCGCGCACGGCACCGTCACCCGCCACTATCGCCAGCACCAGAAGGGCGAGGAAACCTCGACCAATTCGATCGCCTCGATCTTCGCCTGGACGCGCGGCCTGGCGCACCGCGCCAAGCTCGACGACAATGCCGAGTTGAAGCGCTTCGCCGAGACGCTGGAAAAGGTCTGCATCCAGACGGTCGAGTCCGGCTTCATGACCAAGGACCTGTCGCTCTTGATCGGCCCCGACCAGCCCTGGCTGTCGACCACCGGCTTCCTCGACAAGATCGACGAGAATTTGCAGAAGGCGATGGCGTAAGTACTCGCATTTCCAAAAAGCGAAGGCTCCGAAAGGAGCCTTCGCTTTTTGGGCCACTTAGAGCCAAGGCATAAGAGCATGACCAAGCCAATCCTCTACGGCGCGGACTACAGCGTTTATGTTCGCATCGCGCGGATGGCGCTGGAGGAGAAAGGCATCGACTACGAGCTGGTGCCGCTCGATATCTTCGCTGCTGAAGGCGTCCCCGCGGGGTATCTTGAACACCATCCTTTCGGCCGCATTCCGGCCTTCGAGCATGACGGGTTCCGCCTCTTCGAGACGAACGCGATTGCCCGCTATGTCGACGAAGCCTTCGACGGCCCGGCGCTGCAGCCTGCCGATGCGCGCGGCCGTGCCAGGATGGGCCAGATGACAGGCATGCTCGACGCCTATGGCTACCGCGCCATGGTCTGGGACGTTGCCGTCGAGCGGCTGGAAAAGGCCGAGCCGGATGAGACCCTGATCGCTGGCGGCCTGAGCCAGGCGGAGACCGTGCTGAAAGTGCTGACCTCACTGAAGGCAAAAGGACCTTGGCTGCTCGGCGACCAGCCGACGCTGGCCGACCTGCACGCCGCACCGATCCTTGCCTATTTCGTCAAGGTTGCCGAAGGGCAAGATTTGCTGGCACGGTTCGCGGATATCCAGGATTGGTACGAGCGCGTCGCTGCCCGAGTGAGCTTCGCCAGGACCGAAAAGGCAGATTGAGCGCCCGCCAGACGAGCCGACAGAAGGCGAAGGACTAAAAGCCTATCTCGGGCCTGGTGACCATCAGCCACAGGATGGCAAGCACGGCGGCGAAAGCCGGGAAGCCGCAAGCAAACCAGATGCGAAACAGGCGCTGCTCTTCGGCCGGCAGCGGCGCGTTTTCGATGGCCGCCTGCCGCGCCAGATTCCGGATCCGAATTTGAATCCAGACCACCGGCAGCCAGAACAGACCGGTCATGACATAAAGCAGCAAAGACAGGACGATCCAGCCTTCGGAGAGCGGCCAGCCGACTGCCTGCGCCAGCAACACGCCGGTGATCGGCTGCACGATGACGGCGGTCGCCGTAAAAATGGTGTCGGCGATGACGACCGTGCCCGCGACATGGGCGACGAGATCGGCGCGGCCGGTGCGCTGCGCCATCAGCATGAAGAAGGCGATACCGGCACCGGTGCCGAACAGAACCGTGGCGCCGATGACATGCGCCCAGCGCAATATGTCAGCCCAGAGGTTCATCGCTCGTCGAGCACCGCGAGCGCCACCAGCACCAGGCAAAGCGTGGGGATCGTCTTGACCAGCGGTCCCAGTGGATCAAGCCATAGACCTGGGACAAGAAGCGTCGCCGCCACCAAGTAGGACAGCGTGATCGCAATCATCGCCAGCAGCGCGCGCCGGGCCAGGGATCGGACCACGACAGCCGTGCCAACGAGGATATCGGCCGCACCTCCGGCCAGAACCGACAGATGGGCGAAGCTCGCTGACACGCCGTGCGAAACAAGGATATCCGCCGCCGCCTCTTGCCGGATCAGGCCGATGATGCCCGAAACAAGCCAGAACAGGGAGAGGCAAGCGAAGATGACAGGCTTCGCCAGCCAAAGGCGGGCGAACCATCGTTCCTGGACATTTGCGGGCATGTCGGCCAGCGTTGCTTCCAGCGGCTGAAGCGGACGGTCGGAAACCTGGTTCCAAACCGCGGCGTTGCCTGTCACGCCGCGCGCCACTGCGGCAAGGGCCGCGCTGCGCAATGGGGACCGCCAACCAAGAATGCCAAGCATGTCGGCAACGGCGCCCGCCAGCCGGCCGAGAATGGCCGGCATCGGCACGACTCTCGCCGACGGCAGACCAAGCCACGCACGCAGGGCCAGCGGAACATCGGCGAGCGGTCTGGCATTGGCTTCGACGAGATCGACGGCAAGTCGGGGCGGTAGCGATCCGGCGACCGCCAGTGACACCGCTTCGGCAACGTCAGTGACCGATACGGTCTGGATCGGCTGGCGCGGCATGACGGCCGGAACAAAGCCGGGGAATGCCGCAAGGGCGCGCAGAAGTGCCGTTCCGCCATAGGCGGCGGGCGCGATCACCAGGCCCGGCCGCAGGATGGTCCACTCCAGCGAAGAGCCTGTGACGGCCTTGTCGCCTTGCGCCTTGGTGCTGAAGAAAGCGTCTGATGAGGTGAGATCGGCGCCGATCGCCGAGATTTGTGCAAAACGGCGCACGCCGGCCTGCTCGCAGGCCGCGACCAGCGCTACCACCGAGCCGCGATGAATGGCATCGAGGCGGTCGCGCGGGCCGTCCTGCAAGGCGCCCGCCGCATTGACGACCGCGTCGATCCCCGCAACCACCGGCAGCCAATCTTCAGCGGCAAGCAGTTTCGACATGTCCGCCGCGATCCAGCATACCGCCGGCCGGCGTCGCCCGGCATCCTGGACATCACGACCGAGACCGGTGACATGATGACCGTCGCGAAGCAAACGGCCAACGACGGCGTCCCCGATCAAACCATAGCCACCGAGGACGAGAATTTTCATGTCGTGGCTTTCAGGCGGCTTCGAGTGCCGCCCTTACAGCCGCAATCGCATCATTGGCCTTCGAGGCATCCGGGCCGCCCGCCTGGGCCATATCTGGCCGGCCGCCGCCACCCTGCCCGCCCAGCGCGGCGGAGGCCACGCGCACCAGATCGACGGCGCTGAAACGGCTTAACAGATCGTCGGTGACGGCGACGACGACGCTCGCCTTGTTGTCCTCACCGGCGCCGACGAAGACGACGACGCCGGAACCCAGCGAGGTCTTGCCGGCGTCGGCCAGCGGCTTCAGATCCTTCGGCGAGACGCCGGAGACCGCCTTGCCAAGGAAGCCGACGCCCGCGACCGTCTCGTTCTCAGACGGCGCACCTGCCGCGGCACCGCCGCCGAGCGCCAGCTTCTTGCGTGCTTCCGTCAGTTCCTTCTCGAGCTTCTTGCGCTCTTCGAGCAAAGCCTCGACACGCGCCGGCACGTCGGCGGGCGAGATTTTCAGTACGGCTGCCGCGGCCTTCAAGCGCCTGTCCTGCTCGTCGAGATGTTTGCGCGCCGCCTCGCCGGTCAGCGCCTCGATGCGGCGCACGCCGGCGGCGACCGCGCTGTCGGAGACAACGCGGACCAGGCCGATATCGCCGGTCGCCCTGACGTGAGTGCCGCCGCAGAGCTCGACGGAATAGGGCCGGTTGGCCTTGGCGCCATGCAGCCCCGTGCCCATCGACACGACGCGTACCTCGTCGCCATATTTCTCGCCGAACAGCGCCATGGCGCCCTCGGCGATGGCGTCGTCGACCGACATCAGCCGCGTGGTCACCGGGCTGTTCTGCACGACGATCTCGTTGGCCATGCGCTCGACCTCTTCGAGCTCCTCGGCCGAGATCGGCTTGTTGTGCGAGATGTCGAAGCGCAGGCGCTCCGGTGCGACCAGCGAGCCCTTCTGCGCGACATGGGTGCCGAGCACCTCGCGCAGCGCCTCGTGGATCAGATGCGTCGCCGAATGGTTCGCCCGCAGCCTGGTGCGGCGTGCATGGTTGACCTTGAGCTCGACCGCAGCGCCCGTCTTGACGGTGCCGCTTGCCACCTTGCCGAGATGCACGAACAGCCCGTCGGCCTTCTTCTGCGTGTCGGAGATCTCGATCGAGAAGCCTTCGCCCGAGATGATCCCTGTGTCGCCCATCTGGCCGCCGGATTCGCCATAGAATGGCGTCTGGTTGACGACCACCGCGACCGCATCGCCCTTGCCGGCGCTGTCGACGGTCTTGCCGTCCTTGACCAGCGCCTGGATCAGGCCTTCCGCCTGCTCGGTCTCGTAGCCGAGGAACTCGGTGGCGCCGGTCTGTTCACGCACGGCGAACCACACCGTTTCGGTGGCAGCCTCGCCGGAGCCGGTCCAATGCTTGCGCGCCTCGGCCTTCTGCTGCTCCATCGCATTGGTGAAGCCGGCAAGATCGACAGAGATGTTGCGCTGACGCAGCGCGTCCTGCGTCAGGTCGAGCGGGAAGCCGTAGGTGTCGTAGAGCTTGAAAGCCGTCTCGCCGTCCAGCATGTCGCCGGCGTGCAGCGTTTCCGTCGCCTCGGAGAGCAGGCCGAGGCCGCGCACCAGCGTCTTGCGGAAGCGTGTCTCTTCGAGCTTCAGGGTCTCTGTGATCAGCTGCTCACCGCGCTGCAGTTCGGGATAGGCCTGGCCCATCTCGCGCACCAGCGCCGGCACCAGCTTCCACATCAGCGGCTCGTTCGCACCGAGCAGCTGCGCGTGGCGCATGGCGCGGCGCATGATCCGGCGCAGCACATAGCCACGGCCTTCGTTCGACGGCAACACGCCGTCGGCGACCAGGAAGGAGGACGAGCGCAGATGATCGGCAATAACGCGGTAGGACGCCACCGTTTCCGCATCGGGAGCGCGCCCAAGCGCGGAGGACGCCGCATCGATCAGGTGCCGGAACAGGTCGGTTTCGAAGACGCTTTCCACGCCTTGCAGGATGGACGCCATGCGCTCCAGGCCCATGCCGGTGTCGATCGATGGACGCGGCAGGTCGACGCGCTCCTCCTTCGTCACCTGTTCATATTGCATGAACACCAGGTTCCAGAATTCGAGGAAGCGATCGCCGTCTTCCTCGGGACTGCCGGGAGGACCGCCCCAGATGTGCTCGCCACGATCGATGAAGATTTCCGAGCACGGCCCGCAAGGACCGGTGTCGCCCATCGCCCAGAAATTGTCCGAGGTCGGGATGCGGATGATGCGATCGTCCGAGAAGCCGGCGATCTTCTTCCAGAAGCCGGCCGCCTCGTCGTCCGTGTGATAGACGGTGACCAGCAGCTTGTCCTTCTTCAGCCCGAACTCCTTGGTGATGAGATTCCAGGCGAGCTCGATGGCACGCTCCTTGAAATAGTCGCCGAAGGAGAAGTTGCCGAGCATCTCGAAAAAGGTCAGGTGGCGCGCGGTGTAGCCGACATTGTCGAGGTCGTTGTGCTTGCCGCCGGCGCGAACGCTTTTCTGGGCGGTGGTGGCACGCGAATAGGACCGCTTCTCCAAACCGGTGAAGACGTTCTTGAACTGCACCATGCCGGCATTGGTGAACATCAATGTCGGATCGTTGCGCGGCACGAGCGGGCTCGAGGCGACGACCTCGTGGCCCTCCTTGCGGAAATAGTCGAGAAATGTCGACCGGATCTCGTTCACGCCACTCATGACTGCTGCCTTTTCGCGAAAACCGCCGGCGCGGCCGGCGGAAACTGGTCTCTGCTTTCCAGAAATAGATTTGGCCTTTTAGCGGGCACGCCCCAGCCTGTCCAGAAACACGGAATTGGGCCAATCCAGGAGCTTGTCAGCCGTCCGCGCTAGCCAAAAACGAAAACCGCCGGCGCGAAGGCCGGCGGTTTGAACGCGATACTACAGAACTCAGTTACTTAAGCTTCAGACCATAGACCGGGATTATGGCCGAACTCCGGCAATTGCCCTACATCGCGCCGGCTTCGTCCTCAAAACCGTCGTCGCCGTTGCCCTCAGAGCCACCGTTTTCAAGGAATTTCTCGGCGATCAGCCCGGCATTCTGCCTGAGCGCCAGTTCGATCTCGCGTGCGGTATCGGGATTGTCACGCAGGAACAGTTTTGCATTCTCGCGGCCCTGGCCGAGACGCTGCGAATTGTAGGAGAACCAGGCGCCGGACTTCTCGACCACGCCGGCCTTGACGCCGAGATCGACCAGCTCGCCGGTCTTGGACACGCCCTCGCCATACATGATGTCGAATTCGACCACCTTGAAGGGCGGCGCCAGCTTGTTCTTGACCACCTTGACGCGGGTCTGGTTGCCGACGACCTCGTCGCGGTCCTTGACCGAGCCGATGCGGCGGATGTCGAGGCGCACCGACGCATAAAATTTCAGCGCGTTGCCGCCGGTCGTGGTTTCGGGCGAACCGAACATGACGCCGATCTTCATGCGGATCTGGTTGATGAAGATGACCATGGTGTTGGAGCGCGAGATCGAAGCGGTCAGCTTGCGCAGTGCCTGGCTCATCAAACGAGCTTGAAGACCCGGCAGCGAATCGCCCATCTCGCCCTCGATTTCGGCACGCGGCGTCAGCGCCGCCACCGAATCAACCACCAGCACATCGATGGCGCCGGAACGCACCAGCGTGTCGCAGATCTCCAGCGCCTGCTCGCCGGTGTCGGGCTGCGAGATCAGCAGGTTTTCGAGATCGACGCCGAGCTTGCGGGCATAGACCGGATCGAGCGCATGTTCGGCGTCGACGAAGGCACAGATGCCGCCCTTCTTCTGGGCTTCGGCCACGGTGTGCAGCGCCAGCGTCGTCTTGCCCGAGCTTTCCGGCCCGTAGATCTCGATGATGCGGCCGCGCGGCAGGCCACCGACGCCAAGCGCGATGTCGAGGCCAAGCGAGCCGGTCGGCACCGTCTCGATCTCGACGACCTGCTCGTTCGCGCCGAGCCGCATGATCGAGCCCTTGCCGAAAGCCCGCTCGATTTGCGACAGCGCCGCATCCAGAGCCTTTGATTTGTCCACTGCCTTATCCTCTACAAGCCGCAAAGAATTCTGAGCCATGATACATCACCCCTTGGTCGTCAATGAAGGCCGGACAATCCGTAATCCCTGCCATTTTGTACCTTTTTTGTTCTCGTTTGGCAAGAGGGATCAAATATCTGAAAAACAAATGATATCCGGATTTGTTCTTTTTTCGTACCAAGAGATCGAACAGGAACGCATCGCACATTGGGCCAGGCGGTTCCATTGTTTCGGTCGCCGAATCGCCGCCTTGCATGCGAAAACTCGATTCTGCAGCCTAGCGCTTGTGCGGCTGCAATAACAAAGGGCATATCGCCGGCATGGTGAAATCCGCAAAGATACTGGCCGTGGGCGGCGCCCATATCGACCGGCGTGGCCAGGTGTCCGGCGCTTACGTGCCGGCCGCGTCCAATCCCGGCACGATGCGCGAGGATGTCGGTGGCGGCGTCTTCAACGCGCTGCGCAGCACGGTGCGGCGTGGCGTATCGGGCTCCCTGATGTCGATGCGCGGCGGCGATGCCGCGGCGGACAGCATTTCGAGAGCCATCGCGCAGGCAGGCATCGCCGATCTGTCAGCGGTCTTCCTCGACCGCACGACGCCGAGCTATACGGCATTGATCGACCGCGAGGGCGAGCTGATCGTCGGCTTCGCCGACATGGCGCTGTACGATCTGGCGTTCCCCAAGCAGATGAGGCGCTCCAAGGTCCGCGAGGCGATCGCTGCCGCCGATGCCATCCTATGCGACGCCAACCTGCCGTCCTCGGCTTTGGAACGGCTGGTTTCGCTTGCCGCCGGCAAGCCGGTGTATGCCATTGCCATTTCGCCGGCCAAGGTGGTGCGGCTGATACCGGTGCTTGGCGCGCTGGCGCTGATCTTCATGAACCGGCGCGAGGCCATTGTGCTGGCCGGCGTCGACGCAAATGCCGCCGAGCGAGATGTCATCGACGGCTTGCGATGCAGCGGTCTTGCCAGCGGCGTCGTCACGGCAGGCAGCGCGCCGGTGCTGGGTTTCGATGAAGCGGGTGCTTTTTCAATCCTGCCGCCTGCCCCAAGAAAAGTCGCTGACGTCACCGGCGCCGGCGATGCACTGGCGGGCGCGACGATCGCAGCCCTGCTGCGCGGCCTGCCTTTGCGCCAGGCCTTGCGCGACGGCGTCGCCGCGGCGACGCTTGCCATCGAAAGCGCCGATGCCATTCCCGATTTCACCGCGGCGAGCTTCGCGGAAGCGCTGGCCCTTGTGCCGGACGCGCAGGAAGTGGCATGAGACCGGCAAATTCATAACGCCGCAGTGTTGCCGAGTGCCCCGATGGATGCGCCGCACCGCGAATTGGAGATCCAGATGACCCCGGAAACCGCCCGCCCCTTCATCGATATCCACGCGCCAGTGGCGCAGGCTCTGGCCGCCGGACGGCCGGTGGTGGCGCTGGAAAGCACCATCATCACCCATGGCATGCCCTATCCCGACAATGGCGCCATGGCGGCAGATGTCGAAAAGATCATCAGCGACGGCGGCGCCGTGCCGGCGACGATCGCCGTGGTCGGCGGCCGCGTCAAGATCGGCCTGTCCGATGGCGAGCGCGAATCGCTCGCCATGACCGGTGACGCCATGAAGCTGTCGCGCGCCGACCTCGGCTTCGCCGTGGCGCAAGGCCGCACCGGCGGCACGACAGTCGCCGCCACGATGATCGCAGCTGAAATGGTCGGGATAAAAGTGTTCGCCACCGGCGGCATTGGCGGCGTGCACAAGGGTGCGGAAAAGAGTTTTGATATCTCGGCCGATCTCGACGAACTGGCACGCACGCCGGTCATCGTCGTCTCGGCCGGCGCCAAGGCGATCCTCGATATCGAAAAGACGCTGGAGGTTCTGGAAACGCGCGGCGTGCCTGTTGTCGGTCATGGCTGCGAGACCATGCCGGCGTTCTGGTCGCGGCAGTCGCCCTTCCGCGCGCCGCTGACCCTGCACACCCCAGAAGAGATCGCGCATTTCTACCGGACGCGACTGGCACTGGGGCTTGGCGGCGGCATGCTGATCGCCAACCCGGTGCCCGAGAATCACGAAATCCCGGCAGAAGAGATGGCCGGCTATATCGAAGCGGCGCAAAAGGCCGCCGAGGCACTCAACGTGACCGGCAAGGCGGTGACACCGTTCCTGCTGGGAAAAATCCTCGAACTGACCGGCGGCCGGAGCCTGAAGACCAACATTGCGCTGGTCGAAAACAATGCGCGGCTGGCGGCGAGGATTGCGAAGGCGCTGTAGGAGCTGCCAAGAAAGTCCCCCTCACCCGGATTGCCAAGACCGAATTGCAAAGAGCAATTCGGGGCAATCCGACCTCTCCCCGAGGCGAGAGGAGCTGCCGGCGATGATGCTCGTCTCTTCTCCCCTCGGGGAGAAGGTGGCCGCGAAGCGGCCGGATGAGGGGGCGGCCTCGACGTGCCCCCTCGATAGCAGCCAGCGCTAGCAGGCTGTTGAAGAAGTGCTGGCGCGGTTGTTTGGAGCGTGATTCACTTCTCCCCGGATGATTTGGGGATTTGTGGATGCGCGGCTCGGACGAACGGACAGGCTCTCTGTTTTCGTATGTCGATCTTGAGGCGCGGGTTCGACGTGATCATCCGCTGCGGGTGATACGGGAGATCGTTAACGCGGCTCTTGTCGCGATGGATGGCGATTTTGCGGTGCTTTATCCACCCGGGCTCGGCCGCCCGTCGATCGCCCCGGAACGGTTGCTGCGTGCGATGCTGTTGCAGGCCTTCTACGGCATTCGTTCGGAACGTCAGTTGATGGAGCGGATGGAGTTTGATCTTCTGTTTCGCTGGTTCGTGGGGCTTGGCGTTGACGATCCGGCCTGGGATCATTCGAGCTTCACCAAGAACCGGGATCGGCTGTTGGAAGGTGAGATCGCGGCAAAGTTTCTGCGCGCTGTGCTGGCGCAGCCAAAGGTGAAGCGGCTTTTGTCGTCGGATCACTTCTCGGTGGACGGGACGCTGATCGAGGCCTGGGCTTCGATCAAGAGCTTCCGCCGCAAAGACGGAGACGACAACGGTCCGGATGGAGCAGGTCGCAATGCCGAGCGTGGCTTTCATAAGGAGAAGCGCTCCAACGACACACACCAGAGCACGAGCGACCCGCAGGCGCGGCTCTACAAGAAGGGCGACGGGCAGCCGGCGAAGCTCTGCTACATGGGGCATGCGCTGATGGAGAACCGCCATGGGCTGGCGGTCGATGGCGGCATCACCCAGGCCACGGGCACGAGCGAGCGTGATGCCGCGCTCGCCATGTTGGACCGCAGACCGTCGCGGCGGCGCATCACACTGGGTGCCGACAAGGCCTATGACGTGCGCGCTTTCATCAGGGATCTGCGCGAGCGCAAGATCACGCCGCACATCGCCATCGACGGCCATCTGAGCAAAACCGGCAAGCCTCGCGTGACGGCGATCGATGGTCGCACGCGCTCCCATGCCGGCTATGCGGTCAGCCAGCGCTGCCGCAAGCGGATCGAAGAAGTGTTTGGCTGGATCAAGGCCTCGGCCGGCATGGCCAAGGTCAAGCTGCGAGGATGCGCCCGTGTGGGCGCGGCCTTCACCTTGAACCTGGCGGCCTACAATCTGGTCCGCTTGCCCAAGCTGCTGGCAGCGCCGGTATGAGCCTCACCGGCCGCTGGCGGATTGTCGCGATGCCCGACTATGTCGAGGACTATCGCGACATGATGGAGCCCGCCTACATTGAGTTCGCGGCCGATGGCTCCGGGGAATTCGCCTTCGGCTGCGTCACTGGTCAGATATTCGGCGCGGGCGACGGCAACGATGTCGCCTTCTCCTGGCAAGGCAATGACGAAATGGACGAAGCCCAGGGCAATGGCTGGGCTGAAATCCAACCAGACGGCTCCATCAACGGACAAATCTGCTTCCATGGCGGCGACGAAGCTGACTTCGTCGCTCGCAAGTGCACTTCTTCAACAGCCTGCTAGGTCAAATCACTTCCCAGCCCGCCGCCCTGCCTCATAGGCGCGCCGCGACCAGACCGTCATCTCGTCGGGATCGTCAAAAGCACTGTCGGGAATGCTCCAATAGGGCATGGCGACCAGCTTGCCGTGGCGTGAGCCGGTATAGGTCCATTGCTTGCAGCCGGCAGCCTCGAAGTCGGGCGCGCTTTGCTCGTCGGCCTTGAGCAGCAATTCGCCGCGCAGCACAATGGCGACGATGACGCCGTCGAAATAGATGCCCTTGCCGCCGAACAGCCGGCGGATGCTGACCGGGCCGAGCCCCGCGAACAGTTCGGCGATGCGTTCATTGTCCATGCCGCGATCATGTCACCGGCATTTGACATTGTCATCGCGCAACCAAGATCATGCTGACAGGTTGAGAACCGTCGGAGTTTTTGTCATGCCGCTTCTGCTCAAGGGATCCTGCCGTTGCAACGCCGTGCGTTTCGAGGTGGAAAGCCACACACCGGTGCCGTTCATGCTGTGCTACTGCTCGATCTGCCGCAAGCAGCAGGGCGGTGGCGGTTTCGCCATCAATCTCGGCGCCGACTACGAGACGCTGAACATCAGGGGTAAGCGCAGCCTCGGCGTCTACCGGGCCGAGATTGAAGATGACGAGCATCCCCATTGCGAGGTCTCGACCGGCGAGCGCAATTTCTGCCGCAAATGCGGGTCGGCGCTCTGGCTCTACGACCCGACCTGGCCGGAGCTGGTGCATCCCTTCGCCTCGGCGATCGACAGCGACCTGCCAAAACCGCCTGAAAAGGTGCATCTGATGCTGAAATACAAGGCGAACTGGGTCGAACCCGATATCGGCAAGGGTGACAAGGCGTTCGATGTTTATCCCGAAGAATCAATCGCGGACTGGCACAAGCGGACGGGGATGTGGGTCGAGTAGCGTTCTTCGCCCCGTTTACGGGGAGAAGATGCCGGCAGGCAGATGAGGGGCGGCGCGAACTTGGAGAGGCTAGCGCTGCCCCTCATCCGGCCCTTCGGGCCACCTTCTCCCCGTAAACGGGGCGAAGGAAAAATCAGGCCGAAGCGCGTGCCTCTGCCAGCGCCTTGAGATCGGCCGGCTTCAGTTCGACGGATTCGCCGCAGCCACAGGCCGAACTCTGGTTCGGGTTGTGGAAGGTGAAGCCGGTGCGCAGCGTCGTCTGTTCGAAATCCATCTCGGTGCCGAACAGGAAAAGGGCTGCCTCCGGCGCGACATAGACATGGGCGCCGTCGCGCTCGATATGGTCGTCCTTGGTGTTGGGCTCGGTCACCAGATCGACCGTATATTCCATACCGGCGCAGCCGCCCTTCTTGATGCCGAGGCGGATGCCGTGCGCGTTGTCACGGGTAGCCACGATCTCGCGCACCCGGTCGGCGGCCTTTTCGGTCATCGTGATGACGGCGAAGCGTCCCATTCTTTTTCCTTCTCCATTCCATGCAGGTTCAAGGCCTGCCGAATGATTCCTCACCTAAAATGGTGAAGTTTTACCCCTGGCGCAAGTGCGCCAGCCTCTGCCTGCCTAGTACCAGCCCACCGCCACCTGCGCCTCTTCCGACATGCGGTCGGGCGACCAGGGCGGGTCGAAGGTCATGTTGACCTCGACGCCGGACACGCCTTCGACGGCGCCGACGGCATTTTCGACCCATCCCGGCATTTCGCCGGCGACGGGGCAGCCGGGGGCGGTCAGCGTCATGTCGATCTTGACCGAGCGGTCGTCCTCGATGTCGATCTTGTAGACGAGGCCGAGCTCGTAGATGTCGGCCGGGATTTCCGGGTCGTAGACCGTCTTCAGCGCCGAGACGATGTCGTCGGTCAGCCGCGCCAGTTCGTCGGCGGGAATGGCCGAGGCCGACACGACGCTGTTGGCAGCGGGTTCCGGAGTGGTTTCGGCAGCGATGCTTGCATCATCCATGGTCGTCACCCAAAAAACTTGCGCGCTTTTTCAAGCGCCTCGGCCAAAGCGTCGACTTCGGCCCTGGTATTATACATGCCGAACGATGCCCTGCATGTGGAGGTTACGCCAAAGCGTTTCAACAGCGGCTGGGCACAATGGGTGCCCGCCCGCACTGCCACGCCCTGCCTGTCTATCACCATCGATACGTCATGGGCATGAATGCCTTGCAGTTCGAAGGAGATGATGGCGCCCTTGCCCGGCGCGTCGCCGAAGATGCGCAGCGAGTTGATGGCGCGCAGCCGCTCATGCGCATAAGTCTTGAGGTCTTCCTCGTGGGCTGCGATGCGCTCGCGGCCAATGCTATCCATGTAGTCGAGTGCCGCGCCGAGCCCGATCGCCTGCACGATCGGCGGCGTGCCGGCCTCGAAGCGATGCGGCGGCTCGTTGTAGGTGACGATGTCTTCCGTCACCTCCTCGATCATCTCGCCACCACCCATGAACGGACGCATGCCAGCGAGAATGTCCTTCTTGCCGTAGAGCACGCCGATGCCGGAAGGGCCGTAAACCTTGTGGCCGGTGAAGACGAAGAAGTCGCAGTCGAGATCCTGGACGTCGATCGGCATATGCACGGCGCTCTGGCTGCCGTCGACGAGAACGGGAATTCCACGCGAATGCGCGATGCGCACGATCTCCTTGATCGGCGTCACCGTGCCCAGCGCATTGGACATCTGCGTGATGGCGACGAGCTTGGTGCGGTCGGTCAGCCGCTTCTCGAATTCCTCGATGTGGAAGACGCCGAGATCGTCAACCGGCACCCAGACCAGCTTGGCGCCCTGCCGCTCACGGATGAAATGCCAGGGAACGATGTTGGAGTGGTGCTCCATGATCGACAGCACGATCTCGTCGCCCTCGCCGATGTTTGGCATGCCATAGCCGTAGGCGACGGTGTTGATCGCCGACGTCGTGTTCGAGGTGAAGACGATGTTGTCGATGCTCGGCGCATTGAGGAAGCGGCGCACCGTCTCACGCGCCTTCTCATAGGCATCGGTCGCCGCGTTGGACAGGAAATGCAGGCCGCGATGGACGTTGGCATATTCCTGGGAATAGGCGTGCTGGATCGTATCGAGCACCACCTGCGGCTTTTGTGCCGAGGCGCCATTGTCGAGATAGACCAGTGGCTTGCCATAGACTTCGCGCGACAGGATCGGGAAGTCGCGGCGGATCGCCTCGACGTCGTATGGGATGTTTTCGACTTTCTGGTCCATCGTCTGTCTTTCAATGCCAGGCTTCAGTGTCAGCCGGCCCTTCGCTATGGCTCCCTGCCCTTCGGGCGTTCACGCCCTTCAAAAGGTCCACTGGACCTTTTGATCCGCCCGAAGGCGGACCGAGCCTTCACCGTTCGTCGCTCAAAAAGCCAAATCGTTGGCTTTTTGCCGGCTACGCCGACCGCTCCTCACCCGTGCGTCACAAACCAGTCGTCGAGTCTCGCTTCCAGCGCCTCGACAATCGTCTCGTCGTCCAGTTCCTCGATCACCTCGGCGACAAAGGCTTTGACGAGCAATCCCCGCGCGGTCTTCTCGTCGACGCCGCGCGCCATCAGGTAGAACAGGTGGTCGTGGTCGATCTCGGTCACCGTCGCGCCGTGGCCGCAGACGACGTCGTCGGCGAAGATCTCGAGCTCCGGCTTGGTCGAGAACTCGCCATCGTCCGACAAAAGCAGCGTGTTGCAGGCCATCTTGGCGTTGGTCTTCTGCGCATATTGATGGACGTTGATGCGGCCCTGAAAAACGCCGCGGGCCTTGCCCGTCACCACATTGCGGATGACCTCGGTGGACGTCGTGTGCGGCACGGCGTGGTCGAGCACCATGGTCACGTCGGAGTGGGTATCGCCCGCAAGCAGGTTGATGCCGCGCAGCTTGAAGTCGGCGCCTTCACCCGTCGTCCTGACCATGATCTCCTGGCGAACAAGCTTGCCGCCGGCGTTCATGACGAACAGTGTCAGCTTCGCGTTCTTGCCGATATGGGCCTTGAACTGCGCCAGATGCGTCGCCGTCTCCGGCTGCTCCTGGACGATCAGCCACGTCACCTCGGCGCCCTCACCGAGCACGAGCTGGCTGACCGAACTGATCAGGGCGGCGCCATCACCCGCCTGACGCTCGACGATCACGGCCTTGGCGCCGGCGCCAACGCGAACGGCCAAGCGCACATGGGTCTGGCCGCCGGCCTGCACATTCTGCAGCTCGATCGGCTTTTCGAGTTCCGTGCCATCGGCGATGTCGACAAAGTAGCCATCGGCGACGAAAGCCGTGTTCAGCGCACCGATCGCATCGTCGCTGCCATAGGAATCGAGGCCCGGCGCGATGCTGCCGTCGGTCAGCTTTTCCAACAGGCGCTGGACGGTCACGCCCTCAATTGTCGGCACCTTCGCATCGGACTTGCCGTTCAGAACCGGCAACACGGCGGAGCCTTCGACGATCGGAGCAAGAGCCTTGGCCATGGCAGCGGCATCGAAGTCCGGCACCACGTTCAACAGCCGGCGCAGGTCGGTGTAGTGCCAGGATTCGATGCGCCGCGTCGGCAGGCCATGCTTGATCGCCTCGATGGCGTCGTCGCGCTTCAGCATCACCGCGCCATCGCCCGGCAGCAGCGACAGCCGGTCGCCGAACGCGTCGATCAACGCGGTTTCGGCCGGTGTCCGCTGCGGTTGTGTGTGCATATTCATCAGTTTGACCTTGCCTTCTGGCATCTCACGCGGCTTCGCCGATCACGCCGGCATAGCCATTGGCTTCGAGGTCGAGCGCCAGCGACTTGTCGCCGGACTTGATGACCTGGCCCTTGTAGAGCACGTGCACGCTATCCGGCACGATGTGTTCGAGCAGCCGCTGGTAGTGGGTGATGACCAGGAACGCCCGGTCCGGCGCGCGCAAAGCGTTGACGCCGTCGGAAACGATCTTCAGCGCATCGATGTCGAGGCCGGAATCGGTCTCGTCGAGCACACACAGCTTCGGCTCCAGCAGCTTCATCTGCAGGATCTCGGCGCGCTTCTTCTCGCCGCCGGAGAAGCCGACATTGAGCGGCCGCTTCAGCATCGCCATGTCCATGCTGAGCGATGCTGCGGCTTCCTTCACCCGCTTCAAAAATTCCGGGATTTTCAGCGGCTCCTCGCCGCGCGCCTTGCGCTGCTCGTTCATCGCCACTTTCAGGAATTCCATCGTCGCCACGCCCGGTATTTCCATCGGGTACTGGAAAGCGAGGAAGATGCCTGACGTGGCGCGTTCGGCCGGATCCATCTCGAGGATCGACTGGCCGTTGTAGAGGATGTCGCCCTCGGTCACCTCATAGTCCTCGCGGCCGGCGAGGATGTAGGACAGCGTCGACTTGCCCGAGCCGTTCGGGCCCATGATGGCGGCGACCTCGCCGGCTTTCACCGTCAGGTTCAGGCCGCGGATGATTTCGGTGCCGTCATCGACGATGCGGGCATGCAGGTTCTTGATCTCAAGCATTCTTTTGTTTCCTGAATATCTGTCCGGTCAGCCGACCGAGCCCTCAAGCGAGATGCCGATCAGCTTCTGCGCTTCGACCGCGAACTCCATCGGCAGCTGCTGGATGACGTCCTTGACGAAGCCGTTGACGATCAGCGCGATGGCTTCCTCTTCGGGAATGCCGCGCTGCATGACGTAGAATTTCTGGTCCTCGGAAATCTTGGACGTCGTCGCCTCGTGCTCGAACTGCGCCGTCGAGTTCTTGGCTTCCATGTAAGGCACGGTGTGCGCGCCGCACTGGTCGCCGATCAGCAGACTGTCACAGTTGGTGAAGTTGCGGGCGTTGGTCGCCTTGCGGTGCGCCGAGACCTGGCCGCGATAGGTGTTCTGCGAGAAGCCGGCGGCAATGCCCTTGGAGATGATGCGGCTCGAGGTGTTCTTGCCGAGATGGATCATCTTGGTGCCGCTATCGACCTGCTGATAGCCGTTCGACACAGCGATCGAATAGAATTCGCCGGAGGAGTCGTCGCCACGCAGAATGCAGCTTGGATATTTCCAGGTGATCGCCGAACCGGTTTCGACCTGCGTCCACGAAATCTTCGAGCGGTCGCCACGGCAGTCGCCGCGCTTGGTGACGAAATTGTAGATGCCGCCCTTGCCCTCGGCGTCGCCGGGATACCAGTTCTGCACCGTCGAATATTTGATCTCGGCATCGTCGAGCGCCACCAGCTCGACGACCGCCGCATGCAGCTGGTTTTCGTCGCGTTGCGGCGCCGTGCAGCCCTCGAGATAGGAGACGTAAGCCCCCTCCTCGGCGATGATCAGGGTGCGCTCGAACTGGCCGGTGTTCTTCTCGTTCATGCGGAAATAGGTCGACAGCTCCATCGGGCAGCGCACGCCCTTGGGCACGAAGACGAAAGACCCGTCGGTGAAGACAGCCGAATTCAGCGTGGCGTAGAAATTGTCCGAGGTCGGCACGACCGAGCCGAGATATTTTTGCACCAGTTCCGGATGCTCGCGGATGGCTTCCGAGATCGAGCAGAAGATGACGCCGGCCTGCGCCAGCTCCTTCTTGAAGGTGGTGACGACGGAGACGGAATCGAACACCGCGTCGACGGCGACGCGGCCCGACTTGTAGACGTTGTCGCTGGGCTCCTCGAGATCGGAGGCGTCGGTCTTCTGCACGCCGGCCAGGATCTCCTGCTCCCGCAACGGAATGCCGAGCTTCTCGTAGACCTTCAGCAGTTCGGGATCGACATCGCTGAGCGACGACGGGCCCGGCGTGCTCTTGGGTGCCGCGTAATAATAGATGTCCTGGAAATCGATCTTCGGATAGTGGACGCGCGCCCAGGTCGGCTCTTCCAGCGTCAGCCAGCGCCGATAGGCTTCCAGGCGCCATTCCAGCATCCAGGACGGTTCGTCCTTCTTGGCCGAAATGAAACGGATGATGTCTTCGCTCAGGCCCTTGGGAGCCTTGTCGACAGCGATTTCGGTCTGGAATCCGTATTTGTATTGGTCGACGTCGATCTTTCGGACCCGATCGATCGTGTCCTGCACAGCAGGCATATGCGTTCTCCATCCACGCCGGGGTCAAGGCCCGACAGTTTTCAAACTATGGCACCGCCGAAATGAGCGCCGAAGAAGCGCTCGCGGCAGCGTAAGTTCCATATAGTGCGCCTCGACCGGAAATTCACCCGGCCAGCATGAAACGCACGGCTCTACCAGGCCGAAAGGCCCAAAATCGTCCAACCGCTACGCGGCTTCTTCTCTATCCGCCTTTTCTCTGGCGGCTTGCCGTGCGGCGATGCCCGCCAGCGCGGTGCGGAACAGCTCGATGTCCTCGACACCCGTCGTCGAACCGATCGACACGCGCAAGGCGCCAAGACTGTCACCGAAACCCATGGCCTTCAGCACATGGCTCGGTCCGACCTTGCCCGACGAACAGGCGGAGCCGGCCGACAGCGCCACACCGGCGAGATCAAAGGCGATCTGCGCGGTTTCGGCCTTGACGCCCGCAATAGCGAAGAATGTCGTATTGGCAAGCCTTGGCGCGCCGGTTCCAAAGATTTCCGCGTCCGGGACCAGCATTTTCACGATGGCCTCGATCTCGTCGCGGCGCTTGCGCACCGCGTCGATCGCCGGCAATCCGGCCAGCGCTTCGCGTGCGGCAGCACCAAAACCAGCGATGGCGGCGAGGTTTTCCGTGCCACCGCGATGGCCCTTTTCCTGGCCACCGCCATTGATCAGAGGTTTCGGCATCATCAGATCGGCGGCGGCGACAATGGCGCCGACGCCCTTGGGGCCGCCAATCTTGTGCGAAGACAGAATCAAATAGTCGGCGTAACCCGCTGACATGTCGATGGAAACGCGGCCCGCCGCCTGAACCGCATCGACGACAAGGATGCCGCCCGCGGCCTTGACGATCGCCGCGATCCGATCGATCGGCTGGATGACGCCGGTCTCGTTGTTGGCGGCGTGGATCGCAACCAGCGGCAGACCATCGGTCTTGTCGTGATCGGCAAGCACCGCGGCCAAGGCTGCAAGATTGGCAACGCCGTTGGCATCGACGCCGATGCGCGTCACCTGCGCCGCCGGGAAGCGTCCGCCGTTCAACAGGCAGGGATGATCGGCCTCGCAGACGTAGAGCCGGCTCATGCGCACGCTGCCGCGTCCCATTTGCCAGTCCGGTGAAAGGAGCGTCGAGGCGGCCTCGGTCGCACCGGATGTGAACACGACATGTTCGGGCCGGGCATTGACCAGAGTCGCGACCTCGCGCCTTGCGGTCTCGATCAGGCGGCGCGCGGCGCGCCCCTCGGCATGAACCGATGACGGGTTGGCGGCGACGTCGAGCGCCGCGACCATAGCCTCGCGTGCCGCTGGGAGCAGCGGCGCACTGGCATTATAGTCGAGATAGGCGCGTTTTGCGGCCATTTTCGTCCAGTTGGTCCCGTCAGAAGCCATTCGGTTTGTCGTATGGCGTTATTTCCTTGAAATTCCAAGGCGAGCCGTCCTATTTACGCGGCTTGCGGCGCGGGTTGCCGGGCTCGACGTCAGGCCACTCAGTTTTGAATAGTTCTAAACTAGCTTCTAAGAAGACGCTCGCCCTGCGTCAAGGCCAGAGGAAGACACGTTCCGGGCGCCGCGCATTCGTATACCAAGTGGAGTATTTCATGCCTGAGGTCATTTTCACCGGTCCGGCCGGTCGCCTGGAGGGACGCTACCAGCCCTCCAAGGAAAAGAGCGCGCCAATTGCCATCGTCTTGCATCCGCACCCGCAGTTCGGCGGCACGATGAACAACAAGATCGTCTACGACCTCTTCTACATGTTCCAGAAGCGTGATTTCACCACGCTGCGCTTCAATTTCCGCGGCATCGGCCGCAGCCAGGGCGAGTTCGACCACGGCACGGGCGAATTGTCGGATGCGGCCGCCGCGTTGGACTGGGTCCAGTCGCTGCATCCGGATTCCAAGAGCTGCTGGGTTGCCGGCTATTCCTTCGGCTCGTGGATCGGCATGCAGCTCCTGATGCGCCGGCCCGAGATCGAGGGCTTCATCTCCATCGCGCCGCAGCCGAACACCTATGACTTCTCGTTCCTGGCGCCCTGCCCGTCGTCGGGCCTGATCATCCATGGCGATGCCGACAAGGTGGCGCCGCCGAAGGATGTGCAGGGCCTGGTCGACAAGCTGCACACGCAAAAGGGCATCACCATCACGCAGAAGATTTTGCCCGGCGCCAACCACTTTTTCGCCAACGACGCCGATCTTTTGATCGAGGAATGCGCCGACTATCTCGATCGCCGACTGGCGGGTGAATTGTCCGATCCGCGGCCGAAGCGGCTGAGATAGACAGGGAAAGGCGCCAGCGCCGATGTACGAGCCTCCCCATTTCCAGGAAACGCGGCCCGACGTGCTGCACGGACTGATCAGGGCGCATCCGCTCGGCCTGCTGATCTCGAACGGGCCTGACGGCCCGGTCGCCGACGCCATTCCGTTCCTGCTCGACGCCGAAGCGTCGCCGAACGGCAGACTGCGGGCGCACCTGGCCAGGGCCAACCCGCACTGGCGTCTCATCGCCGACAATCCGGCATCGCCCGTGCTGATCGTTTTCCAGGGCACCGATGCCTATGTGACGCCGTCCTGGTACGAGACCAAGCGCGAGACCGGCAAGGTGGTGCCGACCTGGAACTATGCCATCGTGCAGGTGCGCGGCACGGCAAAAGTGATCGACGACCAGGACTGGCTGGCACAGCAGATCGCCGACCTGACCCTATCGCAGGAAGGCCCTCGCGAGGCCCCCTGGGCGGTGACCGACGCGCCGGCGCCCTTCATCCAGTCGCAGATCAAGGGCATCATCGGGCTGGAAATCGAAATCAGCGAAATACACGGCAAGTGGAAGGTCAGCCAGAACCGACCGGTCGCCGACCGTGTGGGCGTTGCGCAAGGCCTGGAAAATGAAGAGCACCAGTCGCCTGATATGGCCAGCCTGGTGAGATCGTACGGCGGCCTGGACGGCAATTAGTGGTCAACACCCGACGTTTGGTACGACCTGCGAACCAGCTTTGGAAACAGAATTGATAATTCTATTTCATTGAACAAAGGCCATACACAGAGCGTAGGGCGGGCTGATCTGTGCGCTTGATCTGACCGCGACAGATGCCATCTGCAAAGAATCAAAGACCTACAACCTATGTCACTGTGACTTCTTCATACCGCTCATTGAGTGTATTCCGTTGATCCCCGGTTAAACGAAATCCGTCTAACCAAATTTTCTTTAGTGAAGGCAGTTTATATAATCTAGGTAAAGTGCCTTCCACTGTGAAAATTGTCTGTTCATCATGACCGCCAATTGACAAATAATCTAGGTTTGGAAGTTGTGCTAACATGTCAATATCGGACTCGACGATATTTACTGACCAAATATCAAGTTTCTTCAATTGAGTCATCGAGCAAAGCTTCTCCAAGCCGATTTTTGTGATTTTAGTACAGCCTAACTCCAAACTCGTAATTGTCGTCGATCGCGCTACCAATCCTGCAAAATTGTCGTCAAAATTCGAGTCTTCGAAATCCACCTCTGTCAGTAGCGGTTTCTCTAAAAGCGCTAATATTGAATCTTCTGTTATGTGCGCCCTTTGTGCAACCAATTTTTGTAAATTTGGAAGTTTTGCGATTTCCAATAGATCGCTGCCGTTCAAACCATAGAGGCAACTAAAATATTTCATATTGCGCGCATTTTCAAACCCACTTAGTCGTCCAGATGGTTTCAATCCGAACAAAACTAGCTCCGTCAAATTTGGCCGTGAAATTAAATAGCGAACAGCAGCACGAGTGGTATCGCACCAAATTGAAATATTGAATACAGATCGAATTGCCTCAATTTTTTTGCATCAGCGACTGAAAATAATTTCTGACGGCGTATATAAATTTCATCAAAATGCTCATTTGCTAAAAACTCTGCCGTGTGACGGTCAGTCAATGGACCTTCGCCCTCAACATCCAATTTGAAATTCATTTTCTTGGGCATTTCAACGCGCATTCGGCTTGGACCCTTGTCGCCTACCGAACCATGTCAGCCGAAACGTCTTCTTGCGACCCGGCAACCCCGACGCTGCCGGACGGAAGATGAAGCCGAGCCGGGCAAAGACCAGCCCGCAGGCGAGCGCAAAGGCGCAGCCAAGACCAAAGCCGGCGACCGTGTCGCTCGGATAGTGGGCGCCGACGAAAACCCTGGTCGAGGCGAAACAGGCGGTTATCACCAGGGCGATATACCAACGCCTCGGAAACAAAAGCAGGAGAACGCCGAAGACCGCCCCCATCGTCGTGGCATGGCCGGACGGAAAGCCAGCGAAGCGCGCATCAAAGGCGAAGGGATGCAGGGCGAGCACACCAAAATCCTGGAAGTAGAGCGGACGCGCCCGGCCGATCGCATATTTCAGGACATTGACCAGCAGCCCGGACAGGCCGACGGCACTCAGCACCAGAAAAGCCAGGCAAGTCCAGTTGTAGACGAGCATCAGCGATCGCCGTGAAAGGCTGCGCCAATCGATCAGATTGGCCGCGACGAGCAAAAGCGCTGACGGGATCAGGTACCAGCCGCCGAGAGCGAACTGGGTCAGGAATTCGGCAAGCCTGGCTCCCGACCATTGGCCATGAACCATCCCTGCCGGTGTATCGAGGCGAACGAATGCCGCCGCCGTCAGCAACACCCAAACCAGCCCCCAAACCGGCCATGCAATGTTGGGGTAACGCACCGGACGAACGGCAAAGCGCCTTCTCACGATCTGCATTGTGTCGCGAAAATTGCTCAGGGATCGGCGCCCTACCCCAAGGAGCCAACTGGAAACGGAAGGGCGCGATTTTACGAGCATTGGGAATTCGACCCCATTGTTGCTGTCATGGGCATCGACGAGCCGTCATGGGGCGACACGATAGAGGCCAAGCGACAATTTGTCTCCCGACGAATAGTTGAGGCCGTCGATCTCGGCGACACGGTTGACCGATTTGCCTTGCACCGACAGCATGCCATTCAGTTTCTGCTCGTCCTCGATCGGCGTCAGCCCCAACGCGCAGGCAGGATCGGCAAGCAGATGTTGCGCCACGCCGCCGACATCGGTCAGCACCGTCTTGGTGCCCACCAGGAACACCAGGCTCGGTTCCTGGTACCGTGCCGAGGCCAGCACCGTCGTGTCGCAAGGTTTGTTGGCAAGCACCGCCTGCTTGATCGCCGGGCTCAGCCAGATCGGCTTCAGCGACGGCGCGATGACGCCGAACAGCAAGGCATAGGTGATGCCGGCACAGGCGGCGGTGGCTCCGATGCGGGGCAGCGGCACCTGCAACTGCCGCGAAAAAGCGAAATAGCCCGTGCCGAGTGCGGCGGCGGCGGCCGGAATGCTCCACCAGGAGAAGGTGTGGGTGAGGTAGATCGGTGCCCCGATGCAGACCGCGGCAAGGCCGAGGCTGACCACCACCAGGCCGAATGCGGTCGACCACCACAACCATTGCTGCCAGCGCTTGAGCGGTGCATTGGCATCCTCCGGCGGCAATGTCAGCAGCCAGCCGATCAGCAGCGCCATGCCGGGATAGGCCGGCAGGACATAGTGCGGCAGCTTCGTCGGAATGAGTTCGAATACGAGCCAAAAGGGGATGTACCAGGCGAGGCAGAAGCGCAGCCTGACATCGTCGCGCAGACGGTTGAGGGCCTGGAGGCCAGCACCGACCGCGATCAGCCCAAACGGCCACATGAACAGCGAATAG
The DNA here is from genome assembly GCF_024746835.1 of Mesorhizobium sp. AR02. Classification (NCBI taxonomy): domain Bacteria; kingdom Pseudomonadati; phylum Pseudomonadota; class Alphaproteobacteria; order Hyphomicrobiales; family Phyllobacteriaceae; genus Mesorhizobium; species Mesorhizobium sp. AR02. The sequence continues at coordinate 7,023,487 of NZ_CP080531.1, forward strand.
GTCAGCATGTAGAAGCCGGGCGGCAGGCCGTGCGATTCCTCGCCCGAAGCAACCTTGCCGAGCATGTCCTTGCCGACAGCCTGCTGCAGGAAAGCACCGTGGCTCTTCCAGGTGATCGCGGCAAGCCAGGGCAGCGCTATCACCACGACCAGCAACAGGCCGCGTCCAATCCTGAGTTTCGACAGCCAGCGCCCATCGCGTTCGAAGGCGAACAGCACCGCGATGGTCAGCGCCGACAAAAGCGGCGCAATCGGTCCCTTGATAAGGATCGCCGCGCCTTGCGCGATCCAGAAAATCCACCAGAGATGGCCGGCGACCGGTTCATTACGGCGCGATGCCAGATAAATCTGCGCCAGCGCACCTTGCGCCGCCACGCAGCAGGCCAGCAGCATCGCGTCGGTCTTGGCGTCACGGCCCTCGAAGGCCGTGGCGAAGATCGCCGCCATCACAAGGCCTGCGGCGATGCCGGCATTGGCGCCGAAAAGATTGGTCCCCGTCCAGGCGATCGCCAGCACCGCAATGGCAATGCCGAGTGCCGAGATTGTACGATAGACCCAGATCGGCGCTTCGGCGCCCTTGCCGCTCAGCGTCACGGCGGCAGATTGCAGCCAGTAGATACCGACCGGCTTCTGGTAGCGCGAGGCGTCCTGGAAGCGGATGTCGACATAGTCGCCGCTTTCCGCCATCTGCTTGGTCGCCTGGACGAAGCGCGACTCGTCGCGGTCGATCGGCGGCAGGGATGCCAGCCCCGAAAGCGTCATCACCAGGCTGAACAGGAAGAGAAGAATGTAGTTCCGGTTCAATGCCATGCTTGCGCCTGTCTGGTCATTTCTTGATGTGGCCGGCCGCTCAATCGACCTTGGTCATCGCCGCCTTGCGCTCATTGGCGATCAGCCAGAGATTTCTGATGTAGATGAACATGCCCATCGCCTGGCCGGCGATGAACACCGGATCCTGGCGCTGGATGGCATAGATCAGCAGCAGGCCACCGCCGAACAGCGAGAAGAACCAGAAGGCGACCGGCACGACGCTGCGCTTGGCCTTTTCCGAGGCAAGCCACTGCACGACAAAGCGCATGGTAAAGAAGAACTGCGCAACGAAGCCGAGCAGGATCCACGCATCGAATTGCTTGATGAAAACCTGGTGAAGCCAGGTTCCCAGTTCCTGAAGCACGTTAAACACGCTTGATTTCCTCTACTTTTGGCATTCTGCGGCGCCTGCGGCGCAGCCACCAGACACCGCCGAGATCGAGCGCGCCCTGCAGGCCGCGATCGAAAATGCCGTAGTTCGACTTGCCATGGCGGCGCGAGCGATCAACGACATCGCAATGCACGACGCGATAGCCCTCCTGGATGACCAGGGCCGGGACGAAGCGGTGGGTGCCGTCGAAGAACGGCAATTTGCGCAGGACATCGGTGTGCACAGCCTTCAGGCCACAGCCGGTGTCGCGCGTCTCGTCATGCAGGATGGCGTTTCTCAGCCAGTTGGCAAAGCGCGACGCCAGCTGCTTGACCTTGCTGTCGCGGCGCTTGAGGCGCTGCCCCTGGGCGGCGCCGAAATCGGGGCCGGCCTGCCGCAAGGCGTCGACCAGCACCGGAATGTATTGCGGATCGTTCTGGCCGTCGCCGTCGATCGTGGCGACGATGCCGCCACGCGCCGCCCAGGCACCCGAACGCACTGAAAGGCTCTGGCCGGCGGATTTCCGGTGCCGCAATTCCCGTACCGGAAACGGGCGAAGCGCCACCTGCTCGGCCAGCACGGCCGCCGTCTCGTCGGTCGAGCCGTCATTGACGATGATGAGTTCGAAGTCGCGCCCGGTCATCGCCGCCTCGATCTCATCGATCAAGAGCGGCAGGTTTGCCGCCTCGTTCCTGCAAGGAATGACGATGGATATCAATGCGTCCGGCATGTCGCGTCGGGGCTCTGTCGTCGAATATGGCATTTTGTGGATGCCGTGCGGTGCCGCTCGAGGTCGTGGGCTGCAAGAACCTTTGGCGCGGCGCCTCATTACGCCAGCCGAAACGATGAAGCAAGCATTCGTGCCGGACGGCTCGCCGCACCGTTTCAACAACGGGTGATCGTCAGGACATCTTGTGATCCTTGGCGCATGGGCGATCTCTCGCAAAACCGGAATCTACTTTTGCTCACCGCGCTTGAATGCTAAACGCGCCCGTTCACACATGCCCGGCCGGACCGGGCGGACGCTTTCGGGAAAGAAACCATGCCTGCCTTCAAATCCGATTTCCTGCGCACGATGAGCGAGCGCGGCTTCATCCACCAGATTTCGGATGAGACCGGCCTCGACCAGCTTTTCGCCAAGGAGACGGTCACAGCCTATGTCGGCTATGACGCCACCGCCACCAGCCTGCATATCGGCAATTTGATCTCGGCGACCATGCTGTACTGGCTGCAGGAGACCGGACACCGGCCGATCGCCCTGATGGGCGGCGGCACGTCGATGATCGGCGACCCGTCCTTCCGCGACGACCAGCGCAGCCTTTTGACGCCGGAAGCGATCGCGACCAACATTGAGGGCATCAAGCGCATCTTCGGCCGCATCCTGCGGTTCGGCGACGGCCCGAACGACGCCATCATGGTCAACAATGCCGACTGGCTGATGAAGCTCAACTATGTCGAGTTCCTGCGTGATGTCGGCCGGCATTTTTCGGTCAATCGCATGCTGACCTTCGACAGCGTCAAGTTGCGGCTCGACCGCGAGCAGTCGCTGTCGTTCCTCGAATTCAACTACATGATCCTGCAGGGCTACGATTTCGTCGAACTCGCCCGGCGCCAGAACTGCCGTTTGCAGATGGGCGGGTCGGATCAGTGGGGCAACATCATCAATGGCGTCGATCTCGGCCATCGCATGGGCACGCCGCAGCTTTACGCCCTGACCACGCCGCTGCTCACGACATCGTCCGGCGCCAAGATGGGTAAGTCGGCGAAGGGTGCGGTGTGGCTGAACGGCGATCTCTTCTCGCCCTATGATTTCTGGCAATACTGGCGCAACACCGAGGATGCCGATGTCGAGCGCTTCCTGAAGATATTCACCCGCCTGCCCCTCGATGAGATCGCGCGGCTGGCCGCACTCGGCGGCTCCGAGATCAACGAGGCCAAGAAGATCCTGGCCACGGAAACGACGGCGATCGTCCATGGCCGCGAGGCCGCGAACCAGGCCGAGGAAACCGCGCGAAAAACCTTCGAGGAAGGGGCGCTCGCCGACACATTGCCGACCGTTGGGGCCGACAAGGCAGCACTCGAAGCCGGCGTCGGCATCCTGTCGCTGCTGGTCACCGCCGGGCTGGCATCGTCCAATGGCGAGGCGCGGCGGCACATCCAGGGCGGTGCGGTCCGCATCAACGACCAGTCGGTCAGCGACGACCGCCGCATGGTCACGCTTCAGGACCTCGGTCCGGAAGGTGTCGTGAAGCTCTCGCTCGGCAAGAAGAAACACGTGCTGGTCCGGCCGAGCTGACCATCTGTCAGGAGTGCGGCATTCGGATCATTCGCAATCGCGAAAGCTTCCGGGGGTTCGAGAACCAGACCGGAGCGTATTTACTTGAAGGCGGCGGCCGGATGTGATGCGACCGATCATCCGGCCGGGGGATTCCTAGAGCGTTTCACCGTTTCACAGAAACGGCGAACCGCTCTATCTCCTTGTTTTGACGCAATTCCGGACGGAAAACCGTTTCACACTTTTCCTGGAATTGCTCTAGGCAGGTATCAGCATGGCGATGCGATGCACCCCGACCTCCTTGCTTGTATTCGTCGCCTCATCGGTCTTGCCCTTGGAGCAGGTGTATACGTCACCCACCTTGAGCTTGAATTCCTTGTCCGCTTTCTTGATGGTGAATGCGCCGGAAGTAATGGTGCATACCATGTCGTTGTCCATCACGGTTTGAGGCGCGTGTGCTCCGGGCTGAAAGACCACATCGACAATCGAGATGCTCTTATAGGCGGGAATGTCGGAATTGCCGGTGCCGACCTCAACCACTCTAACACCGGGCGCAATCTCCTTGCCATCCTTCGGGCCGTACTTCTTGGTCTTTGCAGATGCTGCCAGGGTGAACAAAGGCGATACCGCGGCGGCCGTCACACCGAGAGCTATTGCAGACCTGCGATTCATGGTTTTCATCGCATCCTCCCTAGATGATGGTCACGCACGAAAGTGCATGACCATCATATATTAGCACTACCGCAGATAAGCTGCAGAGGATTCCGCAAGCGTAAGGCCGGCGTCGCGCTAACTTCGCCGGAGGACGTCGTCAGCCGCGACAATCTCCGTCGCCACGGGATGCGAGCCGTCCCTGCACCTCCTGGACCGGTGGGCACGGCACATCTCCAAAGGAGCAGAAAACGCAACAATCCCCCGCCTTTGGCCGAAGCAGCGTCCCGCACCCCTTGCACTCGTAGAAGAACTGGCAGGCGTCGCGCGGCATAGTTTCACAAGCCCGAAATCCGCAATGCGGACAGGTAAGGGTGGATGTGAGCTGCGTCATCACCTGCACCCTGCCAATCCGGTCAGGTTCGCAGATATTTGACGAGCGCCGCGATCGCGAGCAGAAGGGCGACCAACACCAGGACCCAGATGAGGGCCATACCGCCCATCATCCACATGCTACCTGAACCCCCCATCATGGCCATCATCCTCCAAGGCCGGCTAACGCGCGACTTCGCTGGTGCCGACTGGCAATTGCGTGGTGAGTTAGGTCGCTGTCAACCCTTGTCAAGGCGACCGTGATTCCGGTTGACGGTCATGCCTCCGGCAGTCTTACATCCCCCCGCCGCAGCCATCGGAAAGGTTCCACACGTCGACGATCTGCTCGCCGGTGAAACCGTGCTCGTGGAGCAGGTATTTCGCCAGTCCGCCATACACCTTCCAGCGCCAGCATGGACAGCAGCAGGGGCCTTTCTCCTCGGAATTGGCCATCGCGTAGTCATAGGCCCTCTGCTCGTCGCCGGTGAGCTTCAGATCGTAGTAGGGCATCATCCGCTGCGCTGTCGCCGCCGCTATGTCGTACGGATCGCCGGGGATCATCGGGATGGCGCGATACTTGGCGAGCCCCCTCACCTGCTCGACATAGCGTTTCATTTCCATCGGGCTGCAACATGAGCCCGTGATCCGCGACACCGCCGGCATGGTCGCGATCGACTCCGTGAATTTGGCCGAGCAGGTGCTGTTGCCGTTCTGGCTGAGATCCTTGAACCGCTTGGCCAATTCCGGATCGTCGGCGGCGATTGCCAAATCGGGTTGCGTTAGAAAGCCCGCAACCATAGCGACGCCAAACACGCCAAGAACAATGGTGCGCCGGTTTGGGGTGCTGGTCATTTGCCGGCCCTTGCTTGCCTGATCAATTTCTTCATCGTCTCAAGATCGGTTGCACCCGGAAAAATCTGATCGCCAACGACGAAGCCCGGCGTTCCCGTGATCCTCAGCGCCTGTGCCAGCTCCGTGTTGCGATCGATTAATGCCTGGATGTCGGGCTGCTGCATGTCGGTCTTCATGCGGGCGACGTCGAGTCCGGCCTCGGCGGCGATTTTGAGCACGACCGATTCTGTCACCCTTGTCTTGGATCCAAAGAGCGCCTTGTGGAACGCCCCATATTTGCCTTGCCGTTCCGACGCGAGCGCCGCTTTGGCCGCGAACATCGAATCCGGACCCAGGATGGGGAATTCCTTGTAGACGATCTTGAGCTGCGGATCGTCGGCCGCGGCCTGGTCCATGATCGGTGCCATCTGCCGGCAATAGGGGCAATTGTAGTCGAAGAATTCGACGAGGGTAACATTGCCGTCAGCGTTGCCGCCGATAGGGCTCTGCTTGTCGCGGAAGATGTCGTCCGCGCGCGCCTTGAGCACCTGCTTCGCCTGGGCTGCCTCTGCTTCACGCTGGCGGTCGTCCAAGCTTTGCAGGGCCTGCACCAGGACCTCAGGGTGTGCCAGGATATAATCATGGATCCGCTGGTCGAACTGGTCCTGAGACATTTCGCCGGCGGCGAACGCGGGCCGCTGTGCCCCTGGGAAGCCGGCATTGAGCAGGAACCATCCCGCTAGTGCGGCAAGCAGGAGGGTGCGGGCTAGCCAGCCACACCGATGCGCTTGTCTGGTAATCATAGGTGTTTCTCCATGTAGCATGGTCATTGTCCGGCACTCCCAGGTTGCGCCGTCGCACCGATCCCCAACACCTGGGCATCCACTTCGACTGCGTCGGCTTTCTCGAACGTCAGGGTGAGCGGTACGGTCTCACCCTCCTTGAGCTGGTGCTTCAGCCCAAGCAGCATCATGTGGATGCCGCCAGGCTTGAAGACCACCGGGACACCGGGCTGGAGCTCGATGGTCAAGAGCCGGGTCATCTTCGCCACACCGTTGTCGATCGTCATGGTGTGAAACTGGATTTTTTCAGCAACCGGACTCGTCACCTCCAGCAGGCGATCTTCACCGGGGCCGTGATTTGTTACCGTCAGATAGCCGCCACCGGTCACCGCCATCTTGGGCGTCGCCCGTGCCCATGCCTTTTCGACCACGACCTGGTTCGATCCTGCGACCGCGCTGCCTGCGACTAGCAGGCCCAGGGCCAGCATGAGCGCTGCGTAAATGGTTTTCACTGATTCACTCCTACGTTGGACGATCGGCGATCAGCTTGGCGATCTTGTCGGCCATCTGTTCGCCGGGCGTGGTGCCCTCGACCACGTCGGCGAATTTGCCGTCCGGGTCCATGAGATAGAAATATGCGCTGTGGTCGACGGTGTAGGTGGCGCCTTGCTCTTTGTGCAGTTGATAAAACGCGCGATAGGCTTTGGCCGTGGCATCGATTTGCGCCCGCGTGCCCGAGAGCCCGATGATGCGGTGGTCGAAGGACTCGAGGAAGCCCGACATCACCTGGCTGGTGTCGCGGTCGGGATTCACGGTGATGAACAGCGGCTGGATTTTCCCGGCATCTTTCCCAAGCTTCTCAAGTGCCACACCCATGTTGCTGAGCGCGGTCGGGCAAGCGTCGGGGCACGATGTGTAGCCGAAAAAGACGGCGAGCCATTTTCCGCGATAGGTCTGGTCGGTCACCATCCTGCCGTCCGTCGCCGTCAGGGTGAAAGGACCGCCTATATCCGGAGTACCGGTCGACCCGCCCTTCCAAGATATCGCGGCCCCCGGAGGCGGCCGGACGATCATCAGCGTGGCCAGCGCGGCGACGTCGAAGGCGGCGAGAACAGCGAAAAGCGCGAAGATCCATTTGATGCGGCGGGTCATTTCGCGCTCCCGTCGGCTGGCAGGCGCATATGCTGGCGAAGCAGATCGATGCTGGCAGGCGCGTCCCATTCGGCCGGGCCAATCTTCCTCCCGATCTCCTGGCCCTGTTCGTTGAGAAGCAGGGTCGTAGGCAGGCCCGGGGCTCCGACGAGACCCAGGGCAGCGCCGGATTGATCGGCATAGATCCCGAGCGATTTCAGCCCAAGCTCCTGGTAGAACTGCCTGACGGCAGGAACGCCCCGAGTGTCGATCGACAGCGTCAGCACGAGAAACCGTGACGGATCGAACTTTGCCTGCAAGCGGTCGAGCGAGGGCATTTCCTTGCGGCAGGGTACGCACCAGGTCGCCCAGATATTGAGAAGCACGGGACGGCCACGAAAATCATGCAGCGAAAGAGCGCGGCCGTCGCCGTCGACGAACCGGATGTCCGGCAGGTCGGCGGGGCGATCCCGGAATAAAAGCTGCAAGTTTTCAGCGGACCTTATTCCAGCTTCGGACCCTGCACCGGTTACGTCCTGGCGTGAAAATGCCAGGTAGAGTTCATAGGAGAGGGCTGCTGCAAGGATCATCGCCACAGCAAGCGACAAGCCTAGCACCAGCCTTTGAGCATGTTTCAGATGACGAAGCTCGGTCGCCTGGCCATCGTTGGGTGTGTCCGGGATCATTTTAGCTCTTGTATCTGGGTCGAATCCGGTGCCGTCAGCCGGGCCGGTGTTTGCGTACGCAAGGTGGTTCTCCTTTCACCGAGCCCTTTGGCAGCAGCCTTTATCGGCCAAGGGAATTGGTCCGACTGAGGTAGAAGCGGCGGGATTCGCGGCTCCCGGTTCATCGGATGGAGCTGCAAGCTGGAGCGGGCCTATCTCTTCGTCAGTGACTCGGGTCGCTGATTGCGATCCGCCCATCATCCGGTTCATGCACAGGCCAAGCGCGCACATGGCCACGCAAGGCAGGACGCTGAGCAGCACCGGCGCGATGCCGGCGGCGACCAGCCACGACCACTTGAAGGCAAGGCCGGCGACAACAACGGCCGCACCGGCGGCGATCAGGCCCCGCCGCCCGCCGAGAGTGGAGCGGAGAGTGGATTGGAAGTCGCGGCGCGACGAAGTCTCGCTGGCCTGGGTCAGTTCAGTGGTGCTCATATCATTTCCTTCTCATTTTGCGGCGATACGGCCGCGGATGAAGTCGACCATGTCGGGTGCATCCCATTCGGCCGGGCCGATCAGCCGGCCGATTTCCTTGCCATCACGATTGATCAACAGCGTCGTCGGCAGGCCCACCGCGCTGAGCGCGAAGATGGCCTTGGCCGAAGTGTCGATGTTGAGGGCAAGATGTGTAATGCCGATATCGGCATAGAATTTCTTCACGGCGTCCGGGCCTTTTTGGTCCATGGACAGTGCGACGACCTCGAAGTCCGGCCCTCCGAGCCTGGCTTGCAGCCGGTCAAGTGTCGGCATCTCCTTGCGGCAAGGCGCGCACCATGTCGCCCAGATATTGAGCAACACCACCTTGCCGGAATAATCGGCGAGCGTTTTCGGCTGGCCGGCGGCATCCATGAAACTGATCGCCGGCACCGCTGAAGGCGCTTCCAGAACGGCAAGATTCTGCGGCGCCTCCGCCGCCCTGATGGGCAGCGGAATCGCCAGCAGCAAGCCGATCACGACGATGGCCTCTTTGCTCTTGTTCACGTGCTTACTCCGTCGCGTAGACTGTCGGCGCCTTGCCGTCCTTGGTGAAGGCATAGATCGTCCAGGTCTCGCTTTTTTCGCCGCCCATGCCGGGTGCGCCTGCCGGCATGCCGGCCAGTGTGATGCCGGCAATGGCGGGACGTTCCGTGAGCAGCTTCTTGACGATGTCGACCGGCACCAGTCCGTCGACGACATAGCCGTCGACCATCAGCGTGTGGCAGCCTTCGAGGTCGGCGGGCACGCCGGCATCGCTGCTGATCTGCGAAAGGTTGTTGACCGGCTTGATGTCGACCTTGAAGCCGTTGTGCTCCAGGTAGTTGGCATAGGATTCACAGCAGCTGCATTGCGGGTTCTTGTACATCACCGCGTTGATGGTCGCCGCGAATGCGGGCAGCGGTGTTGCGATGAGCAGCGAGAGGGCGGCGAGGCGATAGGTCAGTTTCATTTGCAGTTCTCCTTTGATGGTGCGGTTCAAATTCATTTCACGCGGAACACGGTCATCAGGCCGGCCATCTGGTGGTCGGCGACATGGCAGTGCAGCATCCAGTCCCCGGGATTGTCGGCGACGAAGGCGCATTCGATCGCATCCTTGGGGGCCATCAGCACCGTGTCCTGCCACTGCCGGTGCGGCACCGGCACGCCGTTGCGCGACAGCACCGACAGGCTGAAGCCGTGGATATGCATGGGATGCCACCAGGCGGTTTCGTTGCGCATGGTGAGATGGCAAGAGGCGCCCCGTTCAAGCGTGAACTGCGGCGCCATGCCGGCATGGCCGTCGCCGGTCATCGACATGCCGTTGATCGCCCAGGCGGCGCCACCGTTCATGCCCGGAATCCCCATGCCCATCATGCCACCGACGCCGGCGAGCTTGCCGCCGCCCATCATGCCACCTTGCAGCACGATCTCCTGGCGCACGGCGTTCGCCAGGTCCGGCTCGGGCAACGGATTTCGCGGCAGGCCGACAGACGCATCGAGTGGATGCGCCCGGAGCGGAGACACCTTGTCATAGGCAAGGCTGGTCAGCGTATAGGCAAGCCCGTCATAAAAGTCGTCGATTACGGCATGCCGGCTGCCGGGGTCGCCCTGCATGTCGAGCACGATATCGATGCGCATCGCCGGCGCCAGCAGCAGACGGCCGTTCTCCGGTTCGTGCGGGTCGCAGGGCTGGCCGTCGATGGCGACGACGACCGGCCGGTGACCTTCAAAGCGCAGTGCCATCATGCGGGCAAGCGCGGCATTGGCGAGCCGCAGCCTGACACGCTCGCCGGCACTTACCGCGAGGTCGGCCGGCACCGCGCCGTTGATGGTGACGCTGTTGCCGACGCGGCCGGACATCGACGCATCCATCGCGCTGCCGAAGCCGCCGGCAATCTGCCCGTCGGCGGCGAGCCGCCAGTCCTGCAGCAGCCATAAAAGATCACGATCGACGAGAACAGGCTCGGCTTCGTCGACAATGAGCGGTCCAGCGAGCCCGCGGCCGAGCTGCACCAGGCTGTCCGTGTGGGGGTGATACCAGAAGGTCCCGGCGTCGGGCGGCGTGAATTCATAGACGAAGGTCTCGCCCGGCCTGATGGGTGGCTGGGTCAGGCCGGGCACGCCGTCCATGGCGTTGGGCAGGCGGATGCCGTGCCAATGGACGGTCGTGTCTTCCTCAAGTCCGTTCTCGACTGTGAAGCGAACAGGCTCACCTTGCCGCAGGCGCAGCGTCGGCCCGGGAACGCTGCCGTTGTAGGTCCACACAGCGGTTGATGGACCGTCGCCGCCACTGAGCCGCGTCCGGCCGGGTGCGATCTTGATTGAGCGTTCGTCGACGGCGGAGGCGCGTGCGGGACGTAGCGAAGTGGACACGGCAAGCCCTGCCCCCGCGACGAGAAAGCCTCGGCGCGAAATGTGGTATTTGAAATCGTCATTCACCCTTCTAGCCCTTTGCGATCTCGATCGATGGCGGGCATGCCGGCATCGACCTGGATGTCATGCGCGCCCACGGCGCAACGATGCGCGCGCAGGCGATCAGGCGCCGGGAATCAGCCTTGTCTGGGCTGAAACGGCGTCAGGCGCTGGGTCTGGGAGGGTAAGGATCGGGCAGGGAACTTCGCCCGTGCAGGAACGGAGCGGCCAAGGCCGATGGCTGCTGCACCGAGGGAGCCGGCGTTACCCTGAAATCCTGCGGCAACACGGCAAGCGCTGGCGCTATGCAGATCGGCGGACACTGCATCGGGCCGCCTTTATCGCCCGTATCCTTAAGGCAGGCATTGCAATCGCCCTTCATGGGTGTCTCGGCCATTTTGCCCATGCCCGTATCGGCTGGCATCATCATTGCACCTGCCATGCGGACTGACATGATGCTGGCCTGGGCGGTGGACAGGCTGAACCCTGCAGCCAGGAAGACCGCGAGCAGCATGACCAAAAGATGTTTTGGCGAAAGCCGAGCCATAGCCCGCTCAGGCTGACGGCAAAGCATGGCTTTTGCAAGTCCCAAGCCCGTGATTGGCCGATGGTGCGACATCAAGGCTGGAACCTGGCGCGGTTATGGCGGCACACGGCGGGCTTTACCGATACTCGAAGATCGACCTGAAGATGCCCGGTGCGATCACCGACAGCGGATTGACGTCGAGCACCGGCTTGTTGGCATTGCCCCTCAGCCGATAGGTGACGCCGATCAGGCCGCGGTCGCGGCCATTGCCCAGAAGCGCGCCGACGATGGGCAGTTCGCCGAAGATGCGGTTGAGGCCATAGACCGGCATGAAGGTGCCGGTCATGTCCATATTGTTGTTCTGGTCATAGAGGATGCCCTGGAACGTCGTGCCGATGCGCGGACCGCGCAGCACGCCATTGGCCAGCTTCAGATAGCCGCTGCCTTTCTCGATCTCGGCATAACCGCGCTCGAACTTCACCCGCGACGTGTCGAGATTGCCCTTGACCGCCTGGTTGAGGCTGCGGTTGTCGCCGGCCGGCGTGGTTGAGACGATGGAAGCGAGTTTCGGTTCGTTGACGACGAAGAAGTTGCTGGTGTCGACCTTGCCCTTCATCGGCCCATCGCCGGCCCCGGTCAGCGCCAGCGTGATCGACCCGCCTTCCATATGCTCGTAGATGTTGAGGAATCTCAGGATCGCGCCGGCGTCCGCCGACTGCACGTTGAGCGAGCGCCGGCCGTCGCCGGTGGTGTTGCTGATGGTGATGGCCGCGCCCGAACTTGCCGTGGCACTGACCTTCAGCCCGTTCACCCGCGAACCGGCCGCGCTGTAATCGAGCTTCAGGTTGGACAGCTGCTCGTCATGGAAACCAGTGAGCTGCTCGACGTCGGCGCTGACGGAAATGTTGTCAGTTCCGGTCGTCTTGGTTGCGGTGTCCACATCGGACGTGAACTGCTTGATGAGCGAACGGGCGTCGAGCGCGTTGCCATTGATGTCGACCGCATAGCCCTTGCCCGACCGCTTCACCGAAATCGCGACATCGTCACCCCGGTTCAAGGTGACCTTGCTGAACTTCGCCGACGACAGGGCGCCGTTGACCAGCACGATGCTGCCGTCGATGGAGAAGGTTTTGCCGTCGAGGTTGAAATCGGACAGTGTCGTGGTGTCGCCTGCCTTGGTCATGACGAAGGTGACGTTGGCTGGAACCCCTGCCCCCTTGCTCCAGCCGGCCCAGGGAACGTCCAGCCTGGCATTGGTCAGGTCGGCCGAGACGTTCTGGTTGCCGCTGCCGCTCTTGTCGATCGCGACCTTCACCGTTCCGCCCAGAAGCGGCGTTAGGCCGGGCATGGCGGCGGCACGGATCTTGTCGTCGAGCACCAGCGCCACCTTGCGGCTGCGCGGCGGCCCATCATCCGCCAATGGCTCGACAAGATCGAGTTCGGCAGGAATGCCGTTCAGCGATGCCTTGGCGGAGATCACTGCCTTTTCGGGATCGACCGTGATCGAGCCGTCGGCATCCGTCACCGTCTGCCCATCGAATGGCTTGGCCAGCGACAGGCCGGTGTAGTCGAGCGACACCAGCCAGTCGAGTTTCGAGGTGTCGACGCCGGACTGCAACGGAATGTCAGCCCTGACATGGCCGGTAACGCTGCCGGACAGATCCTCCGGCAGGAAGCCGACATGGCGCATGGCATTGATCGGTTCGTAGGAGGCGAGTTCTGCGACAGCCGGCGCCTCCCCCTCGACGTCGATGTCGAGTGCGCCGATGACCGGCGGGCGGTTCGCCGCCTTGACCGTCAGTGTGCCGTTGCTGGCCGCCACGGTGCGGCCGCTGGGCATGAAGACTGTGCCCGAGGAGAGCGAAACATCGACGTCATTGCCGTGGAAGGCGACGACGCCGACCGCGTCGCGTATCGGAGGAATGCGGCCGGCGGTGTCAAAACGCGACCCTTCGATCTGGAAGCGGCCGAACACCTCGTCGGCCGACAGCGGCACGCCGTTGCCGAGGCGATCCGGCACGACCTGGAATTGGAGATTGGCGTCGACGACGCGGCCGCCGAACAGATTGTTCAGCACCCAAAGCCGCGCATTGCGCGCCGAAAACCACGGCCATAGCTGCTTGACGTGCGAGACCGGCATGTCATGGACGTTGAGCGCCAGATTGATGCCGGGGGCCTTGCCGTCAACGAACGCCACGGCCGCGGTACCGAGCACCTCGCCGGGAGCGTCGGACCGAACCGCGATCTGCTCGGCCACCAACTTGTGGCTCTTGGTCTGATAGACGCCGGCAATGCGGGCGAGGAAGGTCAGCGCGGGCTCGGGCGATTCCGATGGCGCCAGAGTCGAACCGTCGCTGGTCAGGTCATAACGATAGGAAGGCTCCTCACCAGCGGCGCCGGTCGAGGGCTTGGGCCCGATCGAGCCGGCAAAATCGAATGTCGAGCGCCCGGTTTTGAAAAGCAGCTTGTCCACCTGGATCTTGTTGCTGCCGTCGACAAGTGTGGCATCTACATCGAAATCGGCCGGCAGCAAGCCGCGTGTACCGAGATCGAGCACGGAACCCGTCGACGACAGGGCGGCCGTCAGCCGTGATGCCGTGGCGCCGGCTCCTTCCGATCCTGTCAGTTTCAAAGCCACCGTGCCCAGCTTGCCGGCGCTGGCAGCGGTTTCGGCAGTTGCCAGATCGATGCTTGCATTCAGCGCCGTCACCCGGTGCGCCGCGATATCGCGGCTGGCGGAAGCGGCAACGGTGACCTTTCTGCCATCGACATCCGCCTCGGAGGAGAACTCCATGCCGCCTGGCCCCGACTGTACGACGGTGGCGTCGGCGATCTTGACCCGTTTGATCGCCCCGGTGTCGGGCAGCACGAATTCGACATTGCTGAGATCGATCCTGCGCATCGAATCTTCCCGCACAGCGTCGAGCGCGCGATGGATGTTGCCGAACACCGCGTCGGATAGTTTCTCCGGATCGACGAGGCCGTCCTCATTGCGCAATTGCGCTGTCCAGTCGCCGCCGGACGGCATCGCCGCCACAACGATATGGGCATCGGAAATCCTGGCGCTGGTCAGCCGCACATCCCCCCACAGCAGTGGTATCAGACGGACGCCGAAGCGCACACGACCGGCATCGGCCATGGGCTTGCCGTCGCTGGTCTCCAGACTGACATCGCTCACCTGGAGCGCGACGAAGCTCGAACTGTCGAGCGTGATGCGCGCCGGCCCGACCGCGACATGGACATCGACGCCGGCGAGTTTCTCGATGGCGGTTTCCGCCTCGATGCGCAGCCGGTCCGACCCGATGCCGGAAAGCCCGATGAGATAGACGGCCATCGCGGCCAGCAGCATGAACGCGACCACGCCGGCAAACACGCGCGACAGGATGCGGAAGCCGCGGCCGATCGACGCCTGACCAAGCGGCGGAACGCGGCACGCGGACGGCAAGGCCCCCAGGTCGGTGATCTCGTCACGCCTGAACCTTATCTTCTCGTGCTGCGGTTGCTCCAGATCCACGCAATCTTCCGTTGTACAAATTCGCTCGTGGACGAATCCCCGGTCGACACTATATCGGTGTGGCTTCGCGCGTAACCTCAAACAAGGGCATCGATATGGCTGACCTCGACGTGGGCGATCTTGCGCCGCAATTCGACCTGCCGCGAGATGGTGGCGGGTCTCTAAGCCTTTCGGCCTCGTCCGGTAAACCCATCGTCCTCTATTTCTATCCGCAGGACGACACGACGAGCTGTACGCAAGAGGCAATCAGCTTTTCACAGCTGAAACCCGAATTTGAGAAGGCAGGCGCCGTCGTGATCGGTCTGTCACCCGACAACGTCAAGAAGCACGACAAGTTCAAATCAAAGTACAATCTCACCATCGACCTCGCCGCCGACGAGGAGCGCAAGGTGATCGAGGCCTATCACCTGTGGGTCGAGAAATCGATGTATGGCCGCAAATACATGGGCGTCGAGCGGGCGACGTTCCTGATCGGCCGTGACGGGCGGATCGCCAGGATCTGGCGCAAGGTCCGGGTCAAGGGCCATGCCGAAGAGGTGCTGGAGGCCGTTCGCGCGCTTTGAGCGTCGCGAAGGCCCACACGAGCCCGTCCTACTCGTCGGGTGTTTCTGGCTTCGGCTGCCGCCGCGCCCACCAGGATTTCGCAACATGGTTCACATGATCGGCCAGCGCGGCGAGATGACCGCGCAGGCCATGCGCGCCGATCATCGACGACAGCGTGACTGATTGCGTGGCGAAGCGTCGCTTGAAATCCTCGCCGCCGCAAAGAAAATCAACTTTGGCCAGGCCACGGTCGAGCGACCACTGGATATAATCCATCATCAGGACCATACCCGGCGAGGCGCGCTCATATTCGGGATCGTAGGTGGTGACGAAAGCCATCATCGTGCCGTGCTGCTCGAAATTGATCGAGACGGCGACGATCGTGTCGTCAAGCTCCAGCACGAAGATGCGCAACAGCCCGAGCTCGGCCAGCACCGAAACAAGCGCGGCGAGAACGGGCGAGCCCTCGTCGAACAGGTCCGAAACGCGGCCATGCCGGGCGAGCCAGAGGCGCTTCAGCGCTGCAACCCGCGCGAGCACCGGCTCGCGCGGATCGTCCGCATCGAGCAGGCGGAAACGCAATGTACCGCCTTCCTCCATGAACTTGCGGCCACGACGGTAGTTCTGCCGGGCTTTCTTGGACAGTGTCTCGAACCATTCCGCCTCACTTTGCCAGGGACCCGCGACACGGTAGCTGATTTCACTGCGGTGGTTGGGCCGAAGCGCCATGCCATGGCGCGAGGCCGGGTCCAGCAGGGCACGAACACCGGCATCCGGCAGCAGACGGTTGAGATAGATGAGGTCGAAGCCGCCCTGATCAAGAATATACTGCCAGAGGCTAGAGAGCGCCTGCGGGTCGCTGCCGGGGGCAAACAGCGCGTCGCCATAGTCACTGTGATCCTTCGCCGCCCATTCGAGCATACGGATGCCGGAGCGCTTGAAAGTAGCGAGCGCTATCACGCCCTCGAGCCGGTCGCCGTTCCAGGCAAGCCCGATCCTGAGCGTGCGCCGTTCCTGATACGGGGTGGTGCGCCACCAGGCTGCTATCCAGTCCGGGTGCTGGAAGACAAGCCCGCCGGCTCGCCGCCAGAGCGCGATCCAGGCCGGTGCGATCTCGGCCAGGCGCGCCGCCGATGTCACGACTTCGAAGGTGCGTGACCGCGGGATGGCGAGCACGAAGGGAGCGTTCATGGCGGTGTCCCTTCCGATGATCGCGAGGTCCGTGGCTTTCCAGGCCGGATGCGCCGGGCAATGTGCCCCCACATCCGCTTCAGCGGCATGACATCGAGGCCGGCAAGGGACTGGTAGTCGCGCACATCGCGGTCGACCAGCCCGAACTTGAAGTCCTCGTCGGGCCTCGGCACACACAATGTTCCGAAAAGCCGGTCCCAGAACGAGAAGAGCAGCCCGAAATTCTTGTCGTAGTGGCGCGGATCGACGCTGTGATGCAGCTGGTGCAAATGAGGACACAGGATAAAATTGTTGAGCGGGCCGAACGAGATCTTGAAATGCGTATGCCTGACGAAATCCATCATCAGGATGTTGCGCATGACATAGACGTTGACGCCAAAGACGGTCAGTTCGACAAGGTTCAGGGAAATCAGCGACCAGATGCCGAAGCAGACGCCCACGATGACGCCGTCCCAGGCTCGATTCATCAGCTCGTCGAGCGGGTGGACCCGGTCCTTGGTGATCCCGACCATCACCTCGGCCGAGTGATGCACCTTGTGCAATTCCCAAAGCACGGGATAGCGATGCTGGGCAACATGATAGAGATAATAGGAAATGTCGTAGGCGAGCAGCATGGTGATGGTGAAGATCAGCACAGTCACCGGCCCTGCCGGTCCCTCGATCAGAGGCGGCTGGAACTGGAACAGTGTCGAAAACAGCCAGTTGGTCGCGTAGCCCACCGCCGTGACGAAGACAATTCCAGCGGGCAGCATGAGGAAGGGCATCAAGGCCTTCTTCGTCACCCAGAACAGCAGGTCGGCCTTCGCCGAGGGATGGGTGACGACCTCGTGCGGGATGACGAACTCGAAAAACTCTTTCCAGCTCTTCTCCTCGACCGTGCGCCAATAGGCCACGAGCGCGCTGACGAGGGCAGTCAGCAGCAAAAGCCCGGTCGCCAGCAGACTGGTGCCCGAGATCTTGTCGAGGATCTTGCCAACCAGATCGCCCAGTATTCCTGCCGCCATGGTGAATCCCAAACCCGGGCACGCTTTTAATCGAAAACCGTCAATTAAGAGCAATCGAAGACAGTTAAGGAACCCTAGACCTTGGGCCGCGAGCGACAGGCCGTTCTGCTGGCAGCAGATTGGTGCTCATCGCCAATGATGCCGCGGCACGATGGCCGCCCTCAATGGCCACTCTCATGCAACCTCTTGCCCGCGCCGCGTGCATTCATTGCCGCGCAATCGATCCGGCAAGCCTTTGTTAACCCTAATAATGTGTAATCAAGCAGTCGTGGTGTCGTAAACGAAAGCTTGGTCCCGTGAACGCAACCGGTCAGTCCGCAGTCTTCGGTAGGCGCAAGGAACCTCACACGGTCATCATCGCCCGCGGCAACGAGATCAGGCATTTCACGATCCGGCCATGGCTCGCGGCATTCATCGGTTCAGCACTCGCCGCCATTGCCATCGGCTACCTCCTGGCCACGTCCTATCTCGTTTTGCGCGACGACCTGATCGGCGCCACCACCGCGCGCCAGGCGCGCATGCAGCAGGCCTACGAAGACCGCATTTCAGCACTTCGCGCCCAGGTCGACCGCATCACCAGCCGCCAGCTGCTCGACCAGCAATTGATGGAAACCAAGGTCAGCGAACTGCTTGAACGCCAGACGCAGCTCAGCCAGCGTCACGGCCGTCTCGGCCCGCTGCTCGAACGTGCAGAGAATGACGTCGGAACGGTGCCCACTGAGGATCCGGCAGCGGCTACCAAGCCTGACAAGCACGCCGAGGTGACCGGCAGCATCAGCCAGCCGGCGCAGAACTACGCGGTGGCCAGCCTGAGCGCCGACCTTGGCGCCGCCGACACCAGGCCGTTCTCCTTGTGGTCGACCCGCACCGACCCGCTGCCCAGCGATTCCGCCGCCGATCGCGCCGACAGGCTGTTCGTGTCGATCAACCAGTCGCTGAAATCGATCGAGAACGAACAACTCACCCGCATCAGCACGCTCGCGGACAATGCCTACAAGAGCGCCGATGCCATCCAGCAGGTGCTGCAGGCGGCCGGCCTGCCGGTCGACAGCGATTTCGGCAAGAACGAAAGCGATGTCGGCGGACCGCTGATCCCGCTCGACAGTTCGATGATGTTCGACAGCAAGGTCAAGGAACTGGACGAAGCCCTGGACACGCTCGACCATCTCAAGAAGGAAGCGCGCCGGCTGCCGCTTGCCAACCCTGCCCCCGGCCACTCCGTCACCAGCCCGTTCGGGGTGCGCACCGATCCTATCCTCGGCACCGCCGCGCTGCATTCGGGCATGGACTTCAGGGCCCCCATCGGCATGGACGCAAAGGTCACGGCGCCCGGAATCGTCACCAAGGCCGGCTGGAATGGCGGCTATGGCCGCATGGTCGAGGTCGATCACGGCAATGGCTTTGCGACGCGCTACGGGCACCTCAGCGAAATCGACGTGACCGTGGGCGAGAAGCTGGACGCCGGCGCCATCATCGGCAAGACCGGCAGCAGCGGCCGCTCGACCGGCCCGCATCTGCATTATGAAGTGCGCCACAATGGCGAAGCGATCGATCCCTTGCGCTTCCTCACCGTCGGCAAGAAGGTCGCCCAGTATCTCTGAGGCGCGCCCGTCCTGACCTGATTGGCACCAATACCTCTCAAACCCAATCTGCCCCGCTTTGCAAGCAATCCGGATCTGGGGTCATCGCTATCCGTGCTGGCCTCGACTGCCAGCCGGCGGCTTCGGCTCCTGCCTGAGCAGCGACCTCGCCGGCACCTCACCCCAACGCGCTGGCAAGCGACTTGTCCACGGCCGTTCGGCCTGCCGGTGTTGACACAATTCCAGTTGTAGGATGATATGTATAACCATACGCCACAACACCAGCGCCAATCCGATAATGACCATTCACGGCATTTCGCCTGACGTCCTTGCCGCCCTGGAGCATCTCCTGGGGCAAGGCGGTGTGGCCGCCGATGCGGCTAACATGGCGAAATACCTCGTGGACTGGTCCGGCGATCATCATGGCGGCGCCCTTGCCGTGCTGAAACCAGCATCGGTCGCCGAGGTCCAGGCCGCGGTTCAGCTGTGCGGCTCGCTCGGGCTGGCGATGATCCCGCAAGGCGGCAACACCGGGCTTGTCGCGGGCGCGATCGACATCGGCACGGCTCCCGGCGCGGTGGTGATCAGCCTAGAGCGGCTGAACAGGATCCGCTCTGTCGATGCTGACAATTTCATGCTGCAGGCCGATGCCGGCTGCATCCTGCAACACATCAAGGATGCCGCCGAAGAGCAGGACTGCCTGTTTCCGATGGCGCTCGGCGCACAAGGCAGCTGTCAGATCGGCGGCAACGCTTCCAGCAATGCCGGCGGCGTCAATGTGCTGCGCTACGGAATGGCCCGCGACCTCATTGTCGGCCTGGAGGTGGTGCTGCCGGACGGCGCGTTGTGGAGCGGCTTTTCCGGCCTGCGCAAGGACAATCGCGGCTATGATGTGAAGCAGCTTTTCATCGGCGCCGAGGGGACGCTGGGCATCATCACTGGCGTCGAGGTCAAGCTGTTTCCGAAACCGGGCCGTGTCGAAACCGCCTATCTGGGCCTTCCTTCATTTGAAGCGGCGATAGCTCTGTTCAGACAAGCCCGACGCAGATGCTCTGATCTGATATCCGCCTTCGAGATCATCGGCGCGGAATGCATGGAGCTGGCGCGCCTCGTCGACTCGAACATCGTCGCGCCGGTTACAGCCCCTGTTCATGTGCTGATCGAATTGTCGTCGAGTGCCGCCATCGACCTGCGCGCGCTGCTGATGGATTTCCTTGCCGGCACAATGGAAGAAAAATTGGTCACCGACGCCGTCCTGGCCGAAAGCGGCGCACAAGCCAAGGCATTCTGGGCCATTCGCGAAGGGCTGGTCGAGGGCCAGACCAAGCGCGGCTACCATGTGCGCACCGATCTGTCGGTGCGTATCTCCGACATCCCCGCACTGATCGCCCAGGCCCGCGATTTTGTCGCAATGGAACATCCGGGCTGGATTTCCCAGGCCTACGGTCATGCTGGCGACGGCAACATCCATTTCAACGTCCTGCCGCCGCTCGACCTCGCCGAGCCCGACGCCCGAGCCAAGGGCGCCGCCATCACCGCCGAGTTGTACGACATCGTCAACGCACTCGGCGGCTCGATCAGCGCCGAGCACGGCATCGGGCGGACCCGCCAGCGCGTCTATTGGGCTGGAATGTTACCAGTCCAGCGCCGGCTCGTCAGCACGCTGAAAGACGCTCTCGATCCGAACAAGCTTATGAACCCCGGCTGCCTCTTTCCCGCGACGGAGACTTTTTCATGAAACAACGACTGGCCGCCATCGGCACTGTCGAGGCGCTGCCGCATCGGGTCGCCGCGTTCCTCAGCCGCGAGATCGAGTCCGGCGACCTCAACCCCGGCAGCCTGCTGCCGACGGAGCAGCAGCTGTCCGAAAAATTCGGCGTCAGCCGCAACGTGGTGCGCGAGGCAATCGCGCAACTGCGCGCCGACGGCATGGTGGAGGCACGGCAAGGCATCGGCTCCTTCGTCCTGGCGCCGGAGCAACGCGCGGCGATCCGCATCGACCGCGAGACGCTGAAGGAGGGGCAGAACATGGAGCGGCTCTTCGAGCTGCGCTGCATCCTCGAGGCCGAATCTGCGGCACTTGCCGCCGAGCGCCGCGAGCAGGAGCATCTCGACGCCATCAAGGCAGCACTTGACCGCATGAGCGGCGAGGAACGCTGGGAGGACGGCAGCATCGACGCCGACCTTTTGTTTCATCGCGAAATCGCCCGGGCGACGGGCAACAGCTACATCCACACCTTCATTTCCTTCGTCTGCGAGCAGATCCGCCGCTCGATCTATTACGCACGGCAGACCAACCCCTTGCACGATCTGGTGGAAGTCAATGTCGGCGAGCACGTGCGCATCTACGAGGCGCTGGTCGCTGGCGACCCGGCTAAAGCCGAGGCTGCGATGCGCGCGCACATCATCGGCGCGGCCAACCGTGTCGGCGTCAAGCTGCCTTCCGCGCGCGGCGAACGCACGGGCGGAGGGAAATGAGCATGGCCATCGCAAGCCTTACCCGCATCTCCGATGTCTGCCTTCTCGTCGAGGATATCGAGCGGACGGTGGATTTCTATGTCGACAAGCTCGGCTTCCGCCTGCGCCGCCGCGCCGAGGGTTTCGCCGACTTTCACAGCGAGGGCGTGACACTGGCCGCCTGGGAGATCGACCATATCAGCCGGCATACCGGCGTATCCAAACTGAGGTCGCCGCGCCATGCGCACAAGGTCTGCGTCGCCGTCCAGCTCAATGCACCTGACGAGATCGACCGGTTGCATGCCGAGCTGACGGCCAAGGGCGTGCCGTTTTATGGCCCGCCGGAAAACTATGTCTGGAATGCGCGCTGCGCCTATTTCACCGACCCGGACGACACGCTTTGGGAACTCTACGCCTGGCTCGACGGCGGCCCCGGCGACTACCACGACGAACAGCCGTAGACGACACCGCGCCAAGGGAACGGCGCGCAATGAAGAGACGAGACAGTCTTGCAACAGGAGCGAAAAATGAATGGGAAATACGACATGAACCGCCGCGGCTTCATGAAGTCCGGCCTGGCAGCTGTTGCCGTGGCATCGGGCGGAATGCAGCTGATGCTGACGCCGGGCGCGAAGGCCGCCGGAAGGGTCGTCATCCAGTATGACTGGCTGATGTCCAACGGCCAGATAGGCGACATCGCCGCCGTCGCCAATGGCTACTTCAAGGATGCCGGGCTCGACGTGGAATTCAGCCCCGGTGGCCCCAACGCCTCGACCGTGCCGCCAGTGATCTCGGGCGCGGCACAGCTTGGCCAATTCTCCGAAACGCCACAGCTGTTTGCCGCGCGCGCCAGCGGCGTGCCGGTGAAGATCATCGCCTGCGGCTTCCGCACCGGCCCCTATGCGCTCACCTCAAAGGCCACGAATCCAATCAAGGGCGTGGCCGACCTCAAGGGCAAGAAGATCGGCATCCAGCCGACGGCGCGTTTCGTCATGGACGAGATCCTCGCCAAGAACGGCATGAGCGCGTCCGACCTCACCGTCATCAATGTCGGCTTCGACAAGGGACCGCTGGTGCGCGGCGATGTCGACGCCATTGGCGGCTGGATCACCAACACCCAGGCGCTGAGCGTTGTCGGCGACGACCGCATCGACCTTCTGGTGCGCGACCTCGGCTTGAATTCCTATGCCGATGTCTATTTCGCCACCGACGCGGCGATCGAAAAAGACCCGGACACACTGGCCAAGTTCATCGGCGCGGTCGCCAAGGGCTGGGGCTGGGTGCACGCCAACCCGCAGGAAGCGGTGAAGAAAATGGTCGCCGCCTATCCCGAAATGGACCTTGGCTGGGAAGAGAAGACCGTCAACCTCGTGCTCAAACTCTCCTTCGACGGCGCGACGGCCAAGGACGGCTGGGGCACGTTCGACCCCGCCTCGATCGAAGAGCAGCTGGCGCTCCTCGACAAGGTCGGCCAGTACCCGAACGGACGCCCGAAGGCGGCAGACGTCTACACCACCAAGATCCTCGAATTTTCGGCCGCCGACCGGCCGAAGCTCGACGCGCCCGCCGCCTGATGGCGAGCGCGATCGAAGCCAGCAGGTTGGATGTCGGCTATGGCGGCCGCCAGGCGGCCGTCAAGGTGCTTTCCGGCCTCGACCTCACCGTCGAGGCCGGCTCCTTCCTGTCGATCCTCGGGCCGTCCGGCTGCGGCAAGTCGACCTTGTTGCGCGTGGTCGCCGACCTGCTTGATCCGCTCGGCGGCACGATCAGCGTGCTTGGCGACACGCCGCATGCGGTGCGCTCGCGCCGCGATGTCGGCTTCGTCTTCCAGGATTCGACCCTGCTGCCCTGGCGCACCGTGCGCGACAATGTCCGCCTGCCGCTTGGTGTCGGGCAAGGCAGCCTGACGCGCAAAATCGAGGACCGCAGCGAGGAATTGCTGGAGCTGATGGGCCTTGCCGGCTTCGGCGAACGCCTGCCCCACCAGCTGTCCGGCGGCCAGCGCCAACGTGTGGCGATCGCCCGCGCCTTGCTTGGCCAGCCGAAGCTGCTGCTCATGGACGAACCGTTCGGGGCGCTCGACGAAATCACCCGCGACCGGCTCAACGACGAGCTTCTCAACCTGTGGCGGCGCACCGGCACGACGATCCTGTTCGTCACCCATTCGATCGCCGAAGCCGCCTATCTCGGCGAACGGGTCATCGTTCTCGCCGCCAACCCAGGGCGGCTGATCAAGGATCTGGACCTGCGGCCGCTCAAGCAGGACGGCAACCGCTGTTCGCGCGAAGACCCGGCGATCGTCACCGCCATGGCGGAGCTGCGGACCGCGCTGGAGCAGGCCTCATGAGGCCCGCACCGCTCTCGCCGCAAATGGCAATAGCCCTGCCCGTTCTCGGCGCGGCGTCGCTGCTTCTCGCCTGGCAGTATCTGCTGCCGCTGCTCGGCGTGCCGGCCTATATCGTGCCGACCCCGACCGCCATATCAGGCGTCTTCCAGAAGAATTTCGCACTGCTCATGGACAATCTCAGGCCGACGCTGATCGAGGCGCTGGCCGGCTTCGTCATCGGCAATCTGGCCGCCGTGCTGCTGGCCGTTCTGTTCGTGCACAACCGCATCCTGCAGGCCACCTATTTTCCGATCGTGCTGTTCTTCAACACAATTCCGATCCTGGCGCTGTCGCCGATCATCATCCTGATCTTCGGGCTTGGTATGACGCCGAAGATCGTCATCGCAGCGGTTATCTGCTTCTTCCCGACGCTGGTGAACATGATCCGCGGCCTGGACTCAGCCAGCGACAATGAGCACGAACTGTTCCGGGTGCTGTCGGCGACACGTTCGGAGATTTTCTGGAGCCTGCGGCTGCCGCGCGCGCTGCCGATGCTGTTTTCCTCGCTCCGCATCGCGTCGGCGACGGCAGTGATCGGCGCCATCGTCGGCGAATGGATCGGCTCGGACAAGGGGCTCGGCGCGCTCATCATCCAGGCGAGTTTCAACTACCAGTCGGACCGGCTCTACGCGGCGATCGTACTGTCATCTTGCCTGTCGATCGTGCTGTTCTGCGCCGTGGTGCTGGTCGAGCGCCGGGTCATCAAATACTGAACAGGCATTTCACCGGCTCGTGCAAGCCGTGCACGAGCCGACCTTCGGACCGTTTTGATCAGTCGTTATTTTCCGTCGACAGAAATCTGGTCGCCGCCGCAACCAGCGTGGCCGCGCCGACTTTCAAGGCGGCCTCGTCGACGCGAAATTTGGGATGGTGAAGCGGATAGACCGAGCCGACCACCTCGTTGCGGATTCCGAGGCGAATATAGACCGACGGGCGCTTCTCGCTGAAGTAGCCAAAGTCGTCCGCGATGGTCCACCCGGGCGTGTTGAGAACATTGTCGGCGCCGATACAGGTCTTGCCGCTGGCGGCGATCAGCTCCGCCATTTCGACATCGTTGATGACCCCCGGCTCACCCCTATGGATGTCGAGTTGCACACTGGCGCCGTGGCTTACGGCTATGCCCTCCAGTATTTCGCGAACGCGCCGCCAGGCCCGCTCACGGGTCGCGTCGCTGCCGCTGCGAATGGTGCCTTTCAGGGCGACCTTGCCGGCGATCACATTGTAGGCGCTGCCGCCATTGATGCCGGTGACCGATATGACCAGGGGATCGTAAGGATCGATCTCGCGCGAGACGATCTTCTGCAATTCCCCGACCATGGAGCAGGCCACGGCAATCGCATCGACGCCCTCATAGGGTTTGGCCGCGTGTGCCGCCTCGCCGATGACGATGGCATCGAACGTATCGCACGCCAGCGTGTAGGGACCCGAGCTGACCGCAATCTTACCTGACGGCGTATAGGGGTCGACGTGAAGGCATATCGCGGCGTCGATATCGTCGAGCAGCCCCTCCTCCACCACACGTTTGCCGCCCGACGGTGAGTCCTCTTCGGCCGGCTGGAAGATCAGGCGAACGGTTCCGCCAAAATCGGCCCTTGATCGATGCAGATGCGCGGCAACCGCGAAACCCATCGATGCGTGGGCATCGTGGCCGCAGGCATGCATCACGCCCGGATTGGTCGAAGCATAGTCGACACCGGACTCTTCTTCGATCGGCAAGGCATCGATGTCGGCGCGAATGGCAATCTTTCGGTTCGACGGCTTGCCGGTGCCGACTATGTCCACCGCCAGGCCAAAGCCCGCGACGTCGCGAATGTCGGTTATTCCCTGCCCGGCCAGCATCTGCCTGAGATAACGCTGCGTGTCGGCTTCGCGGTTCGACAGTTCCGGATTGCGGTGCAAATGGCGCCGGATCTCGATCATCCGATCGAGAATTCCGGCGTCGATATCGACCGCGCCGAGACTTGCAGCACCGCCTGCCATGGCCGAACCCTCAGGATTTGACATGGATCTCTCGCGGGAACTTCGTCAGTGTCTCATGGCCGGTTTCGGTCACCAGAATGGTCTCGCTGATCTCGATGCCCCAGCCGTCCATCCACATGCCAAGGATGGAATGAACGACGTTGCCGGATTGAAGCACTGTCTTGTCACCGGGTCTCAGGCTGATCGTGTGTTCGCCCCAGTCCGGTGGATAGGCGACGCCGATGGAATAGCCGATGCGCGACTCCTTCTTCAGCCCGTAGCGCTGGATAACCTTGCGCCATGCGCCCTCGACGGCTTCGGCAGTCGTTCCCGGCCTGATCGCGTCGAGTACCGCGTCCATGCCCTCGATCACCGCCTTTGCCGTGTCCGCGACACGCGTCGGCGTCTTGCCGAGCTGCATCGTTCTCGCCAGTCCGGCCGCGTAACGGCGGCAGACACCGGCGAGTTCCAGCGCAATCGTCTCATTGTCTCCGAACCGCCTGTCGCTCCACATGATGTGCGGGGCCGAGGCATTCTCGCCGCCGAGGATGGTCGGCGGAAGGGCCGTGATATCACCGGCGAAGTCAGGGCTGCCGGCGATCTGCGCCGCCTGGATGGCGGCGATGGCGTCGCATTCGCGCACGCCGGGCGCGATCACCTCGAAGGCCCGTGCGACGGCCGCTTCGGCCAAAGTCGAAGCCTTGCGCAGATAGGTGATTTCGGGCGCCGATTTGACCGCCCGGATCCAGTTCACCAGGAGATCGGCATCGTGCCATTTCGCATTGGGAAGTCCGGCGACCAGCCGGGCATGTGCTTTCGGCGAGAAATAATAGGCTTCGAGTTCGATGCCGATATGTCTGATACCCCAGCCCTTGGCGACGATCCAGTTCGCGATCCAGTCCATCGGATGGCGATCGGCACGCTGAACATGATCTTCCGGGAAGCCAACCACGTTCTCGGGTTTCATCCAGGCCGTCAGGAGACCACCCGCCGCATCCATGGCGCGCCCGATCCAGACCGGCTCGACCTCCTCCAAGGGGACCAGCACCACCTGCGCCGTGTAGAACGACCAGCCATCATAGCCGGTGATGTAGTGCTGGTTGGCAACGTCGTTGACGACAAGGAGTTCGAGACCGCGCTTCGCCATCTCGGCGCGGATCTTGCGAAGCCGCTGCTGGTATTCGTCGCGGGCAAACGGCAATTCGATCATCTTTGCTCCATGCTTTGTTCAACGGTTGCGAGGCTTGCCCAGCATTGAAGCGGTTTCGATAGGGCGGCAATCGGCCAAGGGCGGGACGTGAACAGGTTCTAAGCCGGATGCGACTTGCGGCTCTCCCGGATTGGAACGCGGCTCCCGTTTTATTTTTGAATTCCATTTGACTGAATAAATCTTTGATGCGAACCTAACGTCAACCGGGGGCGCAAGGCATGGCATTGCGGGGGACCAATCAGGAGTTCGGGCGGCCGTACAACCGGCGCATCGTGCTTGAGTCCATCCGCCTGCATGGGCCGATCGCCCGCGGCGAGATCGCCAGCCGCGTCGGGCTCACCGTCCAGACCGTATCGACCATCGTTCGCGAACTGGAAGAACAGGGCTACATCCTCTCCGTGCGCGAGGAACCCAAGGGGCGCGGCCTGCCACCGGCGACGCTGCGGATCAATCCCGAGGGCGGCTATGCCGTCGGCATCCACATCACCCCGCTCGGCATCAATGCCGCCCTGATCAATCTGAGCGGCGACGTGATCGAGAGCACTTACCGCGAGGCGCCGAACGCGACGCCCGACCACGCCTTCGACCTGATCGGGGCTATGGTGTCTGAATTGACCGGATTGCGGGCCGGCGGGCGGGTCCTCGGGGTCGGCCTGGCCCTGCCCGGACCATTCGGTGTCGAATCCATGAGTTTTGTCGGCCCGACCACCATGACCGGCTGGAAGGATGTGGCGCTGCGCGAGCGGCTGGCCGCATCGACAGGACTGCCGGCCTTCTTCGAGACCGACATGGCGGCGGCGGCCATGGGCGAACGGCTCTACGGCCTCGGCGCCCAATTCTCTGAATATTACTACCTCTATTTCGGCGTCGGCCTTGGCGGCGTCATGGTGCATGACGGCAGCGTGCAGCGTGGCGCCTGGGGCAATGCCGGCGAGGTCGGGCACATCCCTGTCGTTCCCGGCGGTCAGCCTTGCCCGTGCGGCAACAGCGGCTGTCTCGAAAGATACCTCTCGCTGGAGGCGCTCCAGCGCTGGAACGGCACAGAGGCCGATTGGGTCGCGGAAGTCGCGCCGATCTTTCACAATGCCATCGCCGTCATCGAGAACCTGTTCGATCCTGAAACGGTCATCCTCGGCGGGTTGGCGTCCACCGATCTGCTCGAACGGCTGGCCGCTTCGACTGGCCGCCTGCACAACTCCGTCTCGGCGCGCAAAGACCGAACGACGCCCCGGGTCATGGTCGCGCGCGGCGGGCAACATTCGGTGTTGCGTGGCGCCGCCGCCCTTGCGGTTTCGGGCGTGCTGTCGCCGCGCTTCGGCCAGATGTTCGCCGCCGAGCGCGAACGCGGCCGCGATCTTCTGACGGCCAAGGAGATTGCGGCATGAGCGAACCGCTGCTGGTGCTGGACAACGTCACCAAGAACTATGGCGCGATCGAAGCGCTGAAGGGAATCAGCTTCTCCATCGGCAAGGGCGAGGTGGTGGCGTTGCTGGGCGACAACGGCGCTGGCAAATCCACGCTGGTCAAGATCATCGCTGGCGGGCTTGAGCCGACCTCGGGCCGCATGCTGTTCGAAGGCAAGGAGTTTCTGGCGAGGTCGCCGGCCGAAGCCAAGGCGGCGGGTATCGAAACCGTCTACCAGGACCTGTCGCTCTGCACCAATGTCGACGTGGTGGCCAATTTCTTCATGGGCCGCGAGATCACCAGGAAGGTGCTCGGCATTCCCGTGCTCGATGAGCGCGCCATGGAGGCCGTCGTTGGCAAGGCGTTGGCCAGCGCTGGTACCCGCATTCCCTCATTGCGCACCAATGTCGAGCATCTCTCGGGCGGCCAGCGGCAAGCCATCGAGCTCAACCGTTTCGTGCATTGGGGCGGCAAGCTGGTGCTGCTCGACGAGCCGTTCGCCGCCCTTGGCGTCGAGCAGACGCGGCGCGGTCTCGACATGATCCGCCAGGTGGCGAGCCAGGGCATCGGCGTCGTCATCATCACCCACATCATGCAGCAGGCTTTCCAGGTCGCCGACCGGATCGTGGTGATCCGGCAAGGCGTCGTGGCCGGCGATGTCGCACGCAACAAAACAAGTCCCGATGCGGTGATCAACATGATCACCGGAGAGACGCTTGCCGGTGCCGGACCGGCGGGCTGAGGGACAAGAGGGGTCCGGCTTAACAGGGAGCCAACGACATGAAGCGAGTACTTCTTGCTGTCTTCGGTATCCTGGCACTGGCCTTTG
The DNA here is from genome assembly GCF_024746835.1 of Mesorhizobium sp. AR02. Taxonomy (NCBI): domain Bacteria; kingdom Pseudomonadati; phylum Pseudomonadota; class Alphaproteobacteria; order Hyphomicrobiales; family Phyllobacteriaceae; genus Mesorhizobium; species Mesorhizobium sp. AR02. The sequence goes on from NZ_CP080531.1 coordinate 7,052,904, forward strand.
CCACGCTCACGCCGGCATTCGCCCAGTCCAAGGGTATCGTCTATTACATGGTGCCGACACTGCTCGACGAGTTCCAGACCGGCTCGGTGAGCGCGCTGGAACTGTTCCTGAAGCAGGTCGGCTATGAGGTGAAGACGCTGAACGCCGACAACAAGACCGACGCCCAGCAATCGCAGATGAACGACGTCATCGCACTCAAGCCGGCGGCGATCATCCTGGCCGCGGTCGATTTCAATGCGCTGAAACCGTCGATCGAGGCCGCACGCGCTGCTGGTATCCCGGTGGTCGAGTTCGACCGCCAGATCACCTCGACGCCTTCCGACTTCACGTCGGTCGCGGGCACCGTCGAGATCGGCCACGTCGCCGCCGACCAGGCCGAAAAGCTGCTGAAAACCAAGAACGGATCGGTGAAGGGCAAGGTGCTGCAGGTGCTCGGTGATCCCGGCGATCCCTACACGCTCGACATCCAGAAGGGTTTTGAGGAGAAGATGAAGGCGTTTCCGGACGTCAAGATCATCTCGCTTCCGGCCATGCAATGGGAAGCCAGCAACGCCGGCACCATCGTCGCCGATCAGATGCTGGCCAACCCCGACATCGACCTGATCTTCAGCCATGCCGCTCACCTCTCGGTCGCCGCCGTCGCCTCGCTCGAGGCTGCAGGCAAAAAGCCGGGCGACGTCATGCTGATGAGCTCGAACGGCGCTCCGGTCGGCCTCGACCTGATCCGCAAGGGCTGGCTCAACGTCGAAGTCGAGCAGCCGCTCTACGCGCAGGCCGCGGCCGTCGCCATGTTCATGGACAAGGTGGTCAAGAAGCAAGAGATCAAGCCCGGCGACTATGACGTGCTTGGCCTGAAGTCGGTCGTCACCAAGGAAGCCTGGGGTCCGAACATCAAGATCCCCGGCGCCGCCATCACCAAGGAAAACGTCGACAATCCGGCCTTCTGGGGCAACCAGAAGCCGCCGACGGACACCGTCAAGTCGGTCGAATAGGCACTTTGCCTGAAACGCTCCGGGCCCTCTCGGCCCGGAGCCGATCCTCCGCAATTCCAATCCGCGCCTTTCCGAAGATCGAATTGATTTTCGGGTCATGCGCCAGCCGGATCAACCCATGAACCCTCGCACCCGCCATGCCCTGGAGTTCGTCCTCGACAACCTCGTCTGGTTCATGCTGCTGTTCGTGCTGGTGGTCTTCTCCATCTTCATCCCGAACTATTTCCAGCTCGGCATCTTCGCCAACATCATCGAGGCCTCGAGCGTGCTCGGCGTCATGTCGATCGGCCTGGCGCTGGTCATCATCGCCGGCCACATGGACCTGTCGGTCGAATCGGTGGCGGCGCTCAGCGCCATGGCGGTCGGTATCCTGTTCTGCTCGTCAGGCATCGGCCTTGGCGTACAACTGCACCCGGAATGGCTGATGGTCCCGGTGTCGCTGCTGCTGGCGCTCGCCGTCGGCGGCTTGATCGGCGCCTTCAACGGGTTTCTGGTCGTCAAGGTCAAGATGAGCGCCTTCATCATCACGCTGGCCTCCTACATCTGGGTCCGCGGCCTGGTGCTGGTGATTTCGGGTGGCCGTTCGGCGCAGGATCTGGCGCCAGCGATCCGCTGGTTCGGCATCCAGCGGCTGATCGGCCTGCCGCTCACCGCCTGGATCGCCATCGCCTGTTTCGTCGTCTTCTCGCTGATCATGGCCAAGACGCCGTTCGGCCGCCACCTGGTGATGATCGGCGGCAACGAAACGGCGACCTTCCGCGCAGGCATCCGCGTGAACCGCAACCTCATCATCGCTTTCGTGCTTGCCGGCGCCATCGCTGGCCTCGCCGGCTGGCTGCTGGCGATCCGCACCTCGGGCGCCACCGCCAATCTCGGCGTCGGCCTGCTGTTCAACGCCTTCGCGGCGGTGGTCATCGGCGGCGTCAGCCTGAAAGGCGGCGTCGGCACCTTGCCCGGCGTCTATGCCGGCGTGCTTCTGCTCTCGGCCATCAACACGGCGATCAATTTGATGGGGCTGCCGGCCAACTTCACCCAGGTCATCCATGGCCTGCTGGTGCTGGCCGCCGTGCTGCTCGACGCCTTCAAGCAAACCATTCGCCAAAGACTCGCATGACAGGACGGCTCGCATGACAGGGTGGCTCGCATGACCGATCGGCTGAACGACAAGGTCGCGCTGATCATTGGCAGCGCAAGCGGCATCGGCAAAGGTACCGCTCTGCGCTTCGCCGAAGAAGGTGCAAGGCTGGTGCTCGCCGACACCGAGGTCGAGGCCGGACAAGCGACCGCGGATGAGCTTGGCGCCCCTTTCATCGGCACCGACATCTCGCAAATGCGCGACGCCGAGGCCGCGGTGGCATTGGCGCTGAAGCATCACGGCCGCCTCGACATCATCGTGCAGAATGCCGGCATCTATCCCTGGCAGCTGATCGAGAACACCAGCACCGACGACTGGGACCGGGTCATGGCCGTCAATCTGCGCGGCACCTTCAATGCCACCCGCGCCGCATTGGTGCCGATGAAGGCGCAGCACTACGGACGTATGCTGTTCACCTCCTCCATCACCGGTCCGCATGTCACCAGTCCGGGCCACGGCCATTATTCGGCGACCAAGGCAGGCATCAACGGCTTCATCCGTTCGGCCGCTCTCGAATTCTCCGGCTACGGCATCACCGTCAACGGCGTCGAACCCGGCAACATCCTCACCGAGGCCATCCAGCAGCATCGCGGCGCCGCCTATATCAAGAACATGGAGGATTCCATCCCGCTCGGCCGACTCGGCAGCCCGCGCGACGTCGCCAATGCCTTCCTCTTCCTCGCCTCGGACGACGCCAGCTACATCACAGGCACGACCATTGTCGTCGATGGCGGGCAATTGCTGCCGGAGGGCAAGGATTTCCGGATGGTGCCGCCATAATCTTTGCATCGACGGTATTGGATCGGCCGCCTCCTGATCAGAGGCAATAAGGACAAGCCGTCGCTCGGCGCATCAGTCGGCAAGTATTCCCTCGCAAGTGCATGGAACACATCCGCACCTCAAGGGTTGTCTATCAGTGCTAGTCAACCGAGGGGTTTGCGAATGGTCGACGAAATCAGAACAAGCCATATCTACCAGCGGGCTCATGCTTTGGCGGAAGGTGGCATCCACAACTCTCCAGCCGAGATTGTTGCCGAGTTGCTGGCTGAGGGCTACCCGGAAGCAGCCGAGCTGTTGAACACCGAGAACATCCGCGCCGATCTGAGGCGGGTTTGCGATGCGGCCGCCGATGGACAGCCAGCTGCGCGCGACCTTCACCACTGACGTGGCGTGAATGGACAATGTGATTGCAATGCTGGGGCGACTGAAATGCTGGGGCGACTGGAATGCTGGGGCGACTGGAATGCTGGGATGATTGGAATGGTGGGCGATGACGGGCTCGAACCGCCGACATCTTCGGTGTAAACGAAGCGCTCTACCAACTGAGCTAATCGCCCGCTCCGGCGCGGACCTTTAAGCGGTCGGGACCGGCTTCGCAAGGCCAAATGAACAGGCGACGCCCTGTTCGCGGGCCGGATTTGTCAACAAAACGCCGGCTGTCAAAAAACCTTCTCCAGTTTGCTGTTATGATGGTTTGGTGCGCTTGACACCCGGTGGCGAACCCCTTATCCAGCGGCCCAACGACGAACACGGCTGACACGTGCTCGTCAATGCGCGGGTGTAGCTCAGTTGGTTAGAGTGCCGGCCTGTCACGCCGGAGGTCGCGGGTTCGAGCCCCGTCACTCGCGCCATTTCTCTCAAGGGTTTCAAATCCTTGGCTTCGGAGAAATGTCGACATTGGATGTCAAAAATCTCTTCTCGCATGTGCGGGGCAGCTGTCCCCCGGTCGGCAAGTTTCGCCGCGAGCTCGAACCGGCTACCGCGGACGCGCTCGATTCCATCCCTGCCGAACTTTTCCCAACTCGCCACGGAGCGGTGGCGTGGAATTTGCCGATGCAAGGTCCGCCGCTGCGCCCTTATATCCCCGTTTGAAGATCTGGCCGAGGGCCAGGCCGATGTATCCCACCTGAAGAATGATGAGCGCAAGAATAGCCCAACCGAGCGCTTTCCAGATGGAGCCGGTTTCTATCTCAGCCCAGATCGCCATGGTGAAGGACGCCGCGAACATACCCACCAAGAATTGCGGAAAATACATATTGCACAGCACCCACGTTTTGGCGGTTCGGCGCCTTTCGGCCGTTAAAGACCCGCCGCTCCGCGAGCGGAGCGGCGGGGCCCCCTATTGCCCCCCGATTACCGGGTTGATGGTTGACCGCGGCATTGCTGGCAATGCAATTGCGGCGCCAAATACAATGACCCATTACGGGACACCTTTGCCAATGGCGCAAGACCGGATTGCCGATTAACATTATCTGTTGCTAATGCGCCACCATGACCAGAAGGGACCCGCGTTGGCGAGGTTTTTGGCAGGCTTGTTGGCCGCGATACTGGAAGTGTCGGCAGGCCGATGCTGGTCTAACGACACCGATAGGCAGATCTCCGAAGACGCGCTCAGAATGATCAGCGCAGAGATGCATTCTGGCATTCTGAGCGCTGTCGCGCTCAAACCCTCGCCAGCAGCGCCTCGACCTCCTGCAACGTCGGCATCGACGGCGCGGTGCCAGGACGGGTCACCGAAATGCCAGCAACGGCGCAGGCAAAGCGCACCGCTTGCAGCGGCTCCACGCCCCGCGAAAGTGCTGCGGCGAAGCCGCCGTTGAAGGCGTCCCCCGCGCCGGTGGTTTCGACAACCGACCCCGCGCTGATGGCGGGGACATGTTCGGAGCGTACCTTGGTGTGCAGCAGCGCGCCCTTGTCGCCGAGCGTGACGATGACCGTGCCGACGCCCTTTTCTAGCAGCTTGCCGGCGGCGGCGCGCGCCTCATCGACCGAAGAGACTTTCAGCCCGGTCAATTCCTCCGTCTCGGTCTCGTTGGGCGTCAGATAGTCGCAGAGCGTATAGATGCGGTCGGGAAGCTTTGCCGCGGGAGCGGGATTGAGGATGGTCGTCACCCCTGCCCCGCGTGCGATCTCCAGCGCTCGCATCGCCGCGTCGATCGGCTGTTCGAGCTGGGTGACGAAGACGCCGGCGCCACGAATCAGGGCGGCATTGGCCTCGATATCGGTTGGCGAGATCAGCATGGCCGCACCGGGGCTGACGATGATGGCGTTGTTGCCGCTGCCCTCCTCGACGAAGATGTAGGCGGCGCCCGTATAGCTGTCGGGCGTGTCGATGACGGCGCTTTTCACGCCAGCGTCCTTCCAGGTCCGCTTGGCCATGTCGGCGAAGGCATCGACGCCAAGCCGGGTCAGGAAGGTGGTGTCGGCGCCGAGCTTGCCGGCGGCCACCGCCTGGTTCGACCCTTTGCCGCCTGGGCCTAGCTTGAACGAGTTGCCGAGGATCGTCTCGCCCATGCGCGGCTGGCGATCGGCGCGATAAGCGGTGTCGGCGACAAAGACACCCAATATGACGACAGGCTTGCCGGAGGCCATGCTGCTACTCCGCATCCGGCGGCACGACGCCCTTGCGGAAGGCGAAGCAGCCATAAAAACGGCGTTCGCCGGTCTGGATGACGCAATAGGCCTGCTTGGCGCGCTCGTAGAAAGCATAGCGCTCGACGGAAATCATCGGCCAGGCTTTGCCTTCGGCCTTGTCGATCTCCTTTTGCACTTCCTTCTGCACCGGCGGAATCTCGTCCGGCTTACCGACGATTTCCATGCGCGCGGCCGAGTCATCGACGAATGTGTCCAAGGGATAAAGCGACAGCACCGCCTTCACTACCTCCGCGGCCGATGCATCGATGCGCAGCAGCTTGCCATGCACGGTCTGCTTCGCCACCGAATCGGAGGGGAAGTTGGTGTCGGCGATGATCAGGTCATCGCCATGTCCCATCGCTCGCAATGCCTGCAGCACGTCGGCATTGAGCAGCGGATTGATGCCTTTGAGCATGATGGTCCTCGTGAAGTCCGTTTGAGATCAGAGACGCTTGCCGGTCTCGGCGTCGAAAAGATGGATCTGGTCGAGCCTCGGCTTCAGCGTCAGCGTGTCGCCGGGCTTGAAGTCGTGGCGTTCACGGAACAGCGCCACCATCTCGCCCTCGCCGAAGCGCAGGAACACCAGCGTCTCCGAACCGGTCGGCTCGACCACCGAAATCTTCGCCGGCACACCGTCGGGATGGATTTCCAGATGCTCGGGACGGACGCCGTAGACGACGGCCTGCCCGTCCTGCGCGGCATTGTCGCCAATCGGGAACAATGTGCCCGCAATGTCGACGCCCGGCTTGCCGCCCTTGCGCATGACGCCCTTGAGCAGGTTCATCGACGGCGAGCCGATGAAGCCGGCGACGAACAGATTGGCCGGCCGGTCGAACAGCTCCAGCGGCGCGCCGACCTGCTCGATGCGGCCATCGCGCATGACGACGATCTTGTCGGCCATCGTCATGGCCTCGATCTGGTCGTGGGTGACGTAGATTGTGGTGGTCTTCAGCCTTTGGTGCAGTTCTTTGATCTCGGTGCGCATCTGCACGCGCAGCTTGGCGTCGAGATTGCTGAGCGGCTCATCGAACAGGAACACCTGCGGATTGCGTACGATGGCGCGCCCCATCGCCACGCGCTGGCGCTGGCCGCCGGAGAGCTGCCGGGGATAGCGTTTCAGATAGGGATTGAGATCGAGGATGTCGGCGGCGCGCTTGACCCGCTCGGCGACCTCGGCCGGATCGGTTTTGCGCAGCTTGAGGGCAAAGGCCATGTTCTGCTCCACCGTCTTGTGCGGATAGAGCGCGTAGTTCTGGAACACCATGGCGATGTCGCGCTTGGCCGGCGGCAGATGATTGACGACGCGGTCGCCGATGGCGATCGTGCCGCCGGAAACGGTCTCCAGCCCGGCCACCATTCTGAGCAGCGTGGACTTGCCGCAACCCGAGGGGCCGACCAGCACCACGAACTGTCCGTCAGCGATGTCGACGCTGACCTCGTGCAGAACCTTGACGGTTCCAAACGCTTTGGCCACCTTGCTGATTGCGACTTGAGCCATATCTCCCCCATCGGCTCCAACTGGCCGTAGGCGCAGAAGCTAACCAACGCGACCTGTCAGGGCAAGTCGGTCTCTTATAGATAAAAACCTGTTCTCGTTGACACGGCGTTTGGTTGTGAGAATAGTGGCGTGCGCTGGTCCAAATGTCGGCACCGATCCGCAATCGGAACTTCAATCGACGCAGGGTGGGGTCCTGCCTAATTCGTATCCGAGCCGGGAGCATCGTTGTGCTTCAGCGTCCGACAGGCGGCCACATCCGTTCACACTGATCCTGGGAGGAATAGTCGATGAGAGTAGATCTTTACGAAAAACTGGTCCGTGCCGGCGCTACCAGGCGCGACATACTGAAGGGCGCGGCCAGCATGGCCGCGATCGCAGCGGCATCCGGCGTAGGACTCGGCGCCTTGACGCGTCCTGCCTCCGCGGCAAGTGAACTTCGCTCGAAGATCCTGCAGATTCCGGGCGTTGGCAAAGGCCAGCCGACCGATGCCGATTTCCAGAAGGTCGGCGAGCTCTGCCTCGAGGCGACCAAGGCCAATGTCAAGCAAGGCGAATTCGCCGGCGTTGAGCTGACCTTCATGGGCCTCAACAACCAGAACCTGCACAATGTGCTGTTCCGCGGCTTCCTGAAGCCATGGGAGACCTATACCGGCGCCAAGATCAACTGGATCGATCTGGCGCAGGCGGATTACAATGCCCGCCTGCAGCAGTCGATCGCCACCGGCACCGTCGACTTCGACATTGCCGAGATGGGCGCGCCTTTCGAAGGCGATGTCTGCGGCAAGGGGCTCACCTCGGAAATGCCCGACTGGGTCAAGAAACAGATCGATATCGACGACCTCGTCAATTATCTGAAGCCGCCGGTCGGCACCTGGGATGGCAAGCAATATCGCGTGACGATTGACGGCGACACGCACAATTTCAACTACCGCACCGACGTCTTCGCCGACGCGGATCTCGCCAAGCAGTGGAAGGACGGCGGCGGTGCCGGCGAATGGGGCGTACCGAAGACCTGGCAACAGGTGCAGGCCGTGACCAAGTTCCTCAAGGGCAAGAAATTCAAGGGCCAGGATGTCTATGGCTATCTCGATGCGCCCAAGCCCTGGGGCGGTTTCGGCTTCTACTTCCTCGGCAGCCGCGCCAGCGCCTACGCCAAGCATCCCGACGACAAGGCGTGGCTGTTCGACGCCGATACGATGAAGCCGCGCATCAACAATCCGGCCTGGGTGCGCGCTATCCAGGACGTCATCGACGCCCTACCCTCCGAACCGGCGGACCAGATCAACGCCGACCCGAACACCACCGGTTTCCAGCAGTTCCTGGCTGGAACCGGTTCAATGATCCCCTGGTGGGGCGACATCGGCTCCAACGTCAAAACCAACGATTCGTCTGTGATTGGCAACCTTTGCGGCTTCGACATCCTGCCGGGGTCGGATGACGTCTACAATTCCAAGACGGGCAAATGGGACAAGCTGCCGGGCGGACCGAACTACGCGCCGAACCTCGCCTATCTCGGCTGGGGCGTCTATGTCATGGCCCGCGTCGACAGCGATCCGAAGAAGCAAAAGGCCGCCTGGAGCGCAGCGGCACATCTCGGCGGCAAGGATCTTGCGATCTGGACGGCGATGTATCCGTCCGGCTTCCAGTGCTACCGCAACAGCCAGCACGACATCGATGAATGGGTGGCCGCCGGCTACGACAAGGCATTCATCACGAGTTACCTCGATTCCCAGTTCAACTCCTACAACCATCCGAACGGCGCGATCGAGCCGCGCATCCCCGGCATCTTCCAGTACTACAGTGCTGCCGAAGATATCCTGGCCAACACCTTCGCCGGCAAGATGAAGGCACAGGAAGGCGCCGATGCCATTGCAGCCGCCTGGGAAAAGCTCACCGACCAGATCGGCCGTGAAAAGCAGATCAAGCTCTACAAGGCCTCGCTCGGCGTGTAGGCGGACCCATGATAGGATCACGGCCCGGCGGCACATCGTCGCCGGGCCGAATTTTGACCGGTTCCTGCCGGTCATTTCTGCAGAAGAGGCGAGAGGCGTGGCTGACCAGACTTCGACCACGAATGCGTGGCCGGCAAATTCCGCACCAATCGATCTGATTCCGCCTGGCCGCAAACGCCTCGGCAGGGCACTGATGGCCGCGGCGACGTTCGGCCTCCTGGCAACGATCTTTGTTCAAATCCTTTACAAGAGCGAGGTCGACACGATCGGCTTCGAGACATGGCGCCCGGTCGTCTATGCCTATGTGCTGTGGGGCGTGGCACTCGGCATCGGCCAGGTGCTGACGCGTGGCGAGGACGGCCAGCGCGCGCTGTTCTTGCTGCCGGCGTTGCTCTTCACCATCGCCATGGTGATCTTCCCGACGCTGTTCGGTCTCTACATAGCGCTCACCGACTGGAACCTCAGCTCATTCGCCGGCCGAAAATTCAACGGGCTCGACAATTTCTGGCAGATGCTGGGCGATCCCTACTACCGCAATGCGCTGTTCAACATGGTGCTTTACGTGCTCGCCATTCTGGTCGAATACGTGATTGCCTTCGGATTGGCGCTGTTGCTCAACGCACAAATCCGCGCGCGAAAGTTTTTCCGCGTCGTCTTCCTGATGCCGCTGATGCTGTCGCCGGTCGCGGTGTCGTGGATGGTCGGCAAGTCGCTGATGGAATATCGCTTCGGGCCGGCAGCGACACTGGCGCGCTATCTCGGTTGGGAAAACCCGGCCTTCTTCAGTGATCCGATCACCGCCCGCATCTCGATCATGGTGCTCGATGCCTGGACCTTCATCCCGTTCATGATGATCATGCTACTGGCCGGCCTGCAGGCAATGTCGCGTGAGATCCTCGAAGCCGCACGGGTCGACGGCGCCAATGCGTGGCAGACCTTCTGGCAGGTCACCTTTCCGCTGATGCTGCCGGTCTCGGTGACTGCGGTCATCCTGCGCATCATCTTCAAGCTGAAGCTGGCCGACATCATCATCACGGTGACTTCGGGCGGGCCTGGTGGCGCCACCGATTCCGTTTCCAGCTTCATCTACCGCGAATACCGCGACCGCTCGAATGTCGGCTACGGCACCATGCTGGCGATGGCCTATCTCGTCATCATCGTCGTGTTCGTGACCTGGCTGCTGAAATTCGCCAACCGCTTCGTGCGCAACGTCAACTGAGCGGTGGGATCATGAGCGTTCAAACCACCGAATACACCGTTTCCGAAATCCGCTCTCCGGCGAGCTTCATCACCAGCCGCGTCTTCATCTATGGCGCGCTGGTGTTCTGGGCCTTCATCTGCCTGTTCCCGATCTATTGGACGCTAACCACCTCGTTCAAGTCGGCGGTCGACGTCACGCAAGGGCATCTGATCCCCTTCGTCGACTTCCAGCCGGACTGGAAGGGCTGGCGTTCGCTCGGCCTGTCGCCGGATTCGATCTTCCAGACCTCCACGGTGCGCGATGAGTTCTTCAAGCGCTTCATGAATTCGGTCATCACCTCGGTCGGCGCGTCGAGCCTCGCCATCGTCATCGGCAGCCTCGCCGCCTACGGCCTCACGCGCTACCGCTACAAGTTCGCCTGGTTCAAGAACGAGGACATCTCCTTCTTCTTCCTGTCGCAGCTGATCCTGCCGCCTGTTGTGCTCGCCTTGCCCTTCCTGGTGCTCTACCGGGAGGTCGGGCTGCTCGACACGCGCATCGGGCTGATCCTGCTCTACACGCTGATGGTGCTGCCGATCGTGATCTGGATCATGCGCGACCAGTTCAATTCCATCCCCGTCGAGCTGGAGGAAGCAGCCCTCGTCGATGGCCTGTCGATCTGGGGCGCCTTTTTCCGCATCGTCATGCCGATCGCGCTGCCGGGCATGGTCGCCGCCTTCATCCTGGCGATGGTGCTGTGCTGGAACGAGTACTTTTTCGCGGCCCTTTTAACCTCGACCGATGCCAAGACCATTCCCGTCATGGTGGCGAGCCAGACCGGCTCGCAAGGCATCAACTGGTGGTCGATGGCAGCCCTTGCCACAGCCGCGATTGCACCGCTGGCGGTCATCGGCATTGCCTTGGAACGCTATCTCATCATGGGCATGACGGCGGGAGCCGTGAAGTGACGACCCAATACTGGTTCGCACGCAACATCCGTGTCGGCTACAAGGGCTACGACCGCTATGGCAAGGGTGTCATGCCGATCGCTTGGCAGGGTCGTGCCGTCATCGCCGGCTTTGTGCTGGCGATGCTCTGCGGCGGCCTGCTCATGGCCCTGGTGGGCTTTTACGCCAATCACCTGGCGCTTGGCATAGCCCTCTACGTCATCCTGGCGATAACCGGCGCCGGCACGTTCATCTGGGCCGTGGCTACCAAGAGCGATCCGGACAAGTCGATCGCCGACTACCGGGCGGAGCGGTTGAAAAGCCGGGGTTAGGCCTTCAGGATCGCGCGCAGGTGATCCATGATCATGGCGACGCCCTTGTTCCCGAGTTCCGCCGACGCGTCCTTGGCATCAGCCGTGTACCAGCTGGTATTGTCGGCGAAGTGCGCGGCATCGACAGCCTCCGGACATAGCGCCAGCATCAGCGATGTCTCGCCGATGCCGGCATGGTCGAACGGGTACTTGCCGTTCATGGCGGCCGGCATCAGCGGATGCACCTGCACCCAGTTGAAGAAATTTTCACCCGCGGCATGTCCGGCATAATAGTCGGCCATCGTCTCGGAGCCCCACCAGCCCTCGCCGCGCTGCTTCTCGAGGAAACGGAAGATCGCCTGCCTGCCGGCGGTCTTGAAGGCGAGATCGGTCGGCATGCCGGCGGCGAAGTTCTCCGTCTGGTGATGGATGATGGCGTGGATGTTGCGGAAGCCGATGCGCAACAGGCTGTAGAACAGCTCCTCACCGAACGGCGCCAGCTGATTGCCGCCGACCTGCACCGAACCTGTACCTTCCGGTGGCGCCACCGCGTAACTCGCCGCGCCATAGTAGAAGGGCGGCAGGATGACGACGTCCCTCTCCTTCTCGAACAGCTCCAGCGTCTTGATGACGGCCAGCGTGTCCATGCCGACGGCCATGTGCTCGCCATGGTATTCGAGCACACCGAGCGGCAGCGCGACCGGCCAGTTCTCGGCGATCGCCTTGCGAATCTGGTGCGGCAGCATCAGTTCATAGCGCATGGTCTATTCCATGTTGGTGTGGCGGGCACGCATGGCTTCGGGCGACGCACCGGTCAGCGATTTGAGCTTCAGCACCATCACCTCGAACAGCAGGAACAGTGCCCCTTCGAACACCGAGCCCATCGGCAGGACCGAAGTCTTTTGCGCCCCCTGGTCATTGGCCATGGTCTGCGCCGGGATGAGCAGCGTGGTGTCGGCCAGTTTTGCCGCACTGCCGCCGGCCTGGGCGGTCAGCAGCAGATTGGTCGCGCCGGCATCGCGCGCGACGCGCATCAAGGCGAGCACCGTCGAGGTTTCTCCCGGTCCGGAGCTGGCCAGGAAGACGTCACCCGGCCCCAATGGCGGCGTGGTCATGTCGCCGACCACCGAGACCGGCAGGCCGAGATGATAGAGCCGCATGGCAAAACCCTTGACCTGCAAGGCCTCGCGGCCACAGCCATAGACGACGATCTGCTTGGCTTCGGCCAACAGCTTGCAGGCGGCGTCGATCTGGCCTTCATCCACGCGCGCCAGCACGGCGCCCAGTTCGTCGAGCGCGGTTCTAAACAGGTTTTCGTTCTTGTCGCTCACCGCAAACCTGCCCTCGGATTTCCACGAACAGCTTGATTTCGTTCATGCTAGCAACCGCGAAAATGCGTGTCCAACACTGCGCAGCGCTTTTGCCTGATCACAGGCATGATAGTGTCATGGCAGACAAATCAAGCCAGGACACACCAGGACATGAAGACACGGCATTTCGACCGCATCGGCAATGGCGGCATCACCTTTACCGAGCTCGGCTTCGGCACGGCGCCGCTCGGCAATCTCTACCGCGCCGTCTCCGACGAGGATGCCAATGCCACGCTCGATGCCGCCTGGGCGACCGGCTGCCGCTACTACGACACCGCGCCGCTCTACGGGCTCGGCCTGTCGGAAACACGGCTCAACCCGTTCCTGCGCGGCAAGAAGCGCGACGACTATGTGCTGTCGAGCAAGGTCGGCCGCCTGATGCGCGCCTGCCCGCCGGAGCAGCGCACGGGCATCGGCAAGTTCTTCGACACGCCATCGCGTAGGGAAGTCTACGACTACAGCTATGACGGCGTGATGCGCTCGTTCGAGGCCTCGCTCGAGCGGCTCGGCGTCGACCGGATCGACGTCCTGTTCGTGCACGATGTCGACATCTTCACCCATGGCAGCAAGGAGGCGTCTGACCAGCGCATCGAGGAATTCATGCGCTCGGGCTATTACGGGCTGCTGTCGCTGCGCGACCAGGGTGTCATCAAGGCGTTCGGCGGCGGCATCAACGAATGGCAGGTTGCCCAAACCCTGGCCGAGCGCGGCGATTTCGACCTGTTCCTGCTTGCCGGGCGCTACACGCTGCTGGAACAGGAGGCGCTTGCCACCTTCCTGCCGCTCTGCGAGAAACGCGGCATCGGCATCGTCCTCGGCGGCCCTTACAATTCCGGCATCCTGGCGACAGGACCGAAGCCCGGCGCCTACTACAACTATTCCGAAGCACCCAAGGACATTCTCGAGCGGGTCGCCGGCATCGAGGCTGTCTGCAAGCGCCATGGCATCAGGCTGATCGAGGCGGCGCTGCAATTCCCGCTGCTGCATCCCTCGGTCGTCTCGGTGATCCCCGGTGGCCAGCGCCCAAGCGAGGTCGAAAGCAACCGGTCGCTGCTCGACGCGAAACTGCCAGCAGCCCTCTGGGCCGATCTCAAGAAGGAAGGCTTTGTGCGCGCGGATGCGCCGACCGCATGACTCGGCCACCATTCGCGTCGGCGTCGGGCCAAAAAATGAAAAGCCGGGCGAGCCCGGCTTTTCTGTCTCTGAAAAAGAAAAACGCGTTTAGTTGACTGCGTCCTTGAGGCCCTTGCCGGCGGAAAACTTCGGCACGGTGCGTGCCGGGATCTTCACTTCGGCGCCGGTCTGCGGGTTGCGGCCGGTCGAGGCCGCACGCTTTGACACGGTGAAATTGCCAAAGCCGACAAGCCGGACATCGCCGCCCTTCTTCAGTTCGCCGGTGATCACGGAAAATACCGCATCGACCGCCGACTGCGCGTCACCCTTCGAAATGCTCGCGGCGTCGGCGACAGCGGACACCAGTTCGTTCTTGTTCATAAAAATTCCCTTCCATGAGAACACCGGAACTAACGACTCATCCGGCAGGAAACGGACTTTAGAAAGAAGCGTCCCCGCAACCAAGTCGAAAAGGCAGGAAAAAAGCGGAAAAAGCCCGGAAATCCGGGGTTTTTCACATGAAAAAGCCGGGCGCAAGGCCCGGCTTTCCGTTTGTGCACTGCAACTTTAGCAAATATTAATGCGCAAGCGACTTTCCGGCATCGTCGGCGCTGTCGGTCGTGGCCGGCGGATTGACCGGTTCGACCCATTCGATCGGCTCCGGCATACGCACCAGCGCGTGCCGCAACACCTCGCCGACGCGCGAGACCGGAATGATCTCCATGCCGTTCTTCACATTGTCCGGAATCTCCGCCAGATCCTTGGCGTTGTCTTCCGGGATCAGCACCTTCTTGATGCCGCCGCGCAGTGCGGCGAGCAGCTTCTCCTTGAGGCCGCCGATCGGCAAGATGCGGCCGCGAAGCGTTATCTCGCCAGTCATCGCCACATCGGCGCGGACCGGAATACCCGTCAGCACCGACACAATGGCTGTCGCCATGGCAGCACCCGCAGACGGGCCGTCCTTCGGCGTGGCGCCTTCCGGCAAGTGGACGTGGATGTCGCGCTTGTCGAACAACGGCGGTTCGATGCCGAAATCGATGGCCCGCGAGCGGACATAGGAGGCCGCCGCCGAAATCGATTCCTTCATCACGTCGCGCAGGTTGCCGGTCACCGTCATGCGGCCCTTGCCGGGCATCATGACGCCTTCGACCGTCAGCAGTTCGCCGCCGACTTCCGTCCAGGCAAGACCGGTGACGACACCGACCTGATCGTCAGCCTCGACCTGACCGAAGCGGAAGCGCTGGACACCGAGGTAATCGGCGAGGTTCGCCGCCGTGATGTTCACCGTCTTCTTCTTCGTCTTCAGGATCTCGGTCACCGCCTTGCGCCCGAGCTTCATCAGCTCGCGCTCCAGGCTCCGGACGCCCGCTTCACGGGTGTAGGTCTGAACGATGCCGCGGATCGCGTCCTCGCTGACGGAGAACTCCTTCGGCTGCAGCGCGTGATCGCGGATCACCTTCGGCATCAAGTGCCGCTTGGCGATCTCGATCTTCTCGTCCTCGGTGTAACCGGCGATACGGATGATCTCCATGCGGTCCATCAAAGGCGCCGGGATGTTCAGCGTATTCGCCGTCGTCACGAACATCACGCTCGACAGATCGTATTCGACCTCGAGGTAGTGATCCATGAACGTCGAGTTCTGCTCGGGATCAAGCACCTCGAGCAGTGCCGATGACGGATCGCCACGGAAGTCCTGGCCCATCTTGTCGATCTCGTCGAGCAGGAAGAGCGGATTGGACTTCTTCGCCTTCTTCATCGACTGGATGACTTTGCCGGGCATCGAGCCGATATAAGTGCGGCGGTGGCCACGGATCTCGGCCTCGTCGCGCACGCCGCCCAGCGCCATGCGGATGAACTCACGCCCAGTCGCCTTGGCGATCGACTTGCCGAGCGAGGTCTTGCCGACGCCGGGAGGGCCGACGAGGCACAGGATCGGCCCCTTCAGCTTCTTCTGGCGGCTTTGGACGGCGAGATACTCGACGATGCGCTCCTTGACTTTGTCGAGACCGAAGTGATCGGTATCGAGCACGTTCTGCGCGAAAGCCAGGTCCTGCTTGACCTTGGAGTTCTTACCCCACGGTATCGACAGCAGCCAGTCGAGATAGTTGCGCACGACGGTCGATTCCGCCGACATCGGCGACATCGTCCGAAGCTTCTTCAACTCGGCTTCCGCCTTTTCGCGGGCTTCCTTGGAGAGCTTGGTCTTCTTGATGCGCGCCTCGATCTCGGCAGCCTCGTCGCGGCCGTCCTCGCCTTCGCCGAGCTCCTTCTGGATCGCCTTCATCTGCTCATTGAGGTAGTATTCGCGCTGCGTCTTCTCCATCTGGCGCTTGACGCGCGAGCGGATGCGCTTCTCCACCTGCAGGACGGAGATTTCGGCTTCCATGAAGCCCATCGCCTTTTCCAGCCGCTCCTTGACCGAGAGCGTGGCCAGCATTTCCTGCTTTTCAGGAATCTTGATGGCGAGATGCGAGGCAACCGTATCGGCGAGCTTGGAATAGTCGTCGATCTGGCTGGCAGCACCCACCACTTCAGGCGAGATCTTCTTGTTCAGCTTGACGTAGTTTTCAAAGTCGGTGACGACCGAGCGGGCCAACGCCTCGACCTCGACCTCTTCCTCTTCCGGCTCGACCAGCGCCGTGGCGCGGGCTTCGTGGAAGTCGGGACGGTCGGTGAAGGAGACGATTTTCGCACGCGAAGCGCCCTCGACCAGAACCTTGACGGTGCCGTCGGGCAGCTTCAGCAATTGCAGCACATTGGCGAGCGTGCCGATGTCGAAGATCGCATCGGGCTCGGGATCGTCATCGGCGGCATTCATCTGGGTGGCGAGCAGGATCTGCTTTTCCTGACCCATCACCTCTTCCAGCGCCTTGATCGACTTTTCGCGCCCGACAAAGAGCGGAACGATCATGTGCGGAAACACCACGATGTCGCGCAGTGGGAGGACTGCGAAGACGCCGTCGCTGGGAGCCTTGGATATTTTGGCCATTGTCCAACCTTTCATGTCGCGGCCACCATCAGGCCAACCGCGAATCTCATATTAACGACCGGGGATCGTTCCGCCTACCACCGTTTGTGACGGGAGTTTTACAGCACAGAATTCGGCACCTCGGCCTTCTCGTGTTAGGTGGATGCACGCGGGGCAAAGATCAAGAGTTAACATCGCCTGCAAATCCACTCCATCGCCACGGACGGATGTCCTTCACAGCAAAACGGCGCCGCAACGGCGCCGTTCCACAAAAATATGGGGTCGAGTGCCATATCAGGCGCTGACATTGCCCTTCTTTTCCTTCTGTTCGGAGTAGATGTAGAGCGGCCGGGCGCTGCCGGTCACCACCTCTTCCGAAATCACCACTTCGCGCACGCCTTCGAGCGCGGGCAGTTCGAACATGGTGTCGAGCAGGATCGCTTCCATGATCGAGCGCAGGCCGCGGGCGCCGGTCTTGCGCTCGATGGCGCGCTTGGCGATCGCCGACAGGGCGTTTTCGTGGAAGGTCAGGTCGACATTTTCCATCTCGAACAGCCGCTGGTACTGCTTGACCAGCGCGTTCTTCGGCTCGGTCAGGATCTGGATCAGCGCCGGCTCGTCGAGGTCCTCAAGCGTCGCCAGAACCGGCAGACGGCCGACGAACTCCGGGATGAGGCCGAATTTCAGCAGATCCTCGGGCTCGACCAGGCGGAAGACATCGCCGGTGCGGCGATCCTCCGGCGAGGCGACGATGGCGCCGAAGCCGATCGAGGTCTTTCTGCCGCGATCCGAGATGATCTTGTCCAGCCCGGCGAAAGCGCCGCCGCAGATGAACAGGATGTTGGCGGTGTCGACCTGCAGGAACTCCTGCTGCGGGTGCTTCCTGCCGCCCTGCGGCGGCACGGAGGCAACGGTGCCTTCCATGATCTTCAACAGCGCCTGCTGCACGCCCTCGCCCGACACGTCGCGGGTGATCGAGGGATTGTCGGACTTACGCGAAATCTTGTCGATCTCGTCGATGTAGACGATGCCGCGCTGGGCGCGTTCGACATTGTAGTCGGCCGACTGCAGCAGCTTCAGGATGATGTTCTCGACGTCCTCGCCGACATAACCGGCTTCGGTCAGCGTCGTGGCGTCCGCCATGGTGAAGGGCACGTCGATGATGCGGGCCAGCGTCTGCGCAAGCAGCGTCTTGCCGCAACCGGTCGGACCGATCAGCAGGATGTTGGACTTGGCCAACTCGACGTCGTTGTTCTTGCCGGCATGCGCGAGGCGCTTGTAGTGGTTGTGGACGGCCACCGACAGCACGCGCTTGGCGTAGGGCTGGCCGATGACGTAGTCGTCGAGAACCTTGAGGATCTCCTGCGGTGTCGGCACGCCCTCGCGCGACTTCACCATCGAGGTTTTGTTCTCCTCGCGGATGATGTCCATGCAGAGCTCGACGCATTCGTCGCAGATGAAGACCGTCGGACCGGCGATCAGCTTGCGCACCTCATGCTGGCTTTTGCCGCAAAACGAGCAATAAAGCGTGTTCTTCGAGTCACCGCTGTTGTTGCCGACCTTGCTCATTTTCCTGTCCTTTCATGGCCGCCCGCCGATGGTCTGGCTGAAAGGGCGCATACTCTAATTTATCGCGGGAATCCGCCGCCGCCAGTGTCCCGGCTCCCGCAACGTATTCCGTACGAAACACAAATCAGAAAACGTGGCAATGATTCGCAGCAACCCCACACAAAGCTAAGCCGTCGAAAATCAACATAGCCTTAACGTAGGCAATCCCAACCGTCGAGGGAACAGCCAATTGTGGCCGAAATGCCGCAAGCTGCGCTAAAAGCACGTTATCCCGCCATCCAACTGCCACGCGCGCCTATGCGGCAGCGGCCTCAGCCGGCTCGCGCGACGAAATGACCTTGTCGATGAGGCCGAAATCCTTGGCCTCGTCGGCGGTCATGAAATGGTCGCGGTCGAGCGTGCGTTCAATCTCCTCGTAGCTCTTGCCGGTGTGCTTGACATAGACCTCGTTGAGACGGCGCTTCAGCTTGATGATGTCCTGGGCGTGCCGCTCGATGTCGGAAGCCTGGCCCTGGAAGCCACCGGAAGGCTGGTGAACCATGATGCGGGCATTCGGCGTGGCAAACCGCATACCCTTCTCGCCGGCGGTGAGAAGCAGCGAGCCCATCGAGGCCGCCTGGCCGATGCAGAGCGTCGACACCGCCGGCTTGATGAACTGCATGGTGTCGTAGATCGCCATGCCCGAGGTGACGACGCCGCCGGGCGAGTTGATGTAGAGGTTGATTTCCTTCTTCGGATTCTCCGCCTCGAGGAACAAAAGCTGCGCGCAAACCAGCGTCGCCATGCCATCCTCGACTGGGCCAGTGATGAAAATGATGCGCTCTTTCAGCAGCCGCGAGAAAATGTCGTAGGCCCGCTCGCCGCGATTGGTCTGCTCGACCACCATCGGAACGAGGTTCATGTAGGTTTCGACGGGGTTTTTCATGGACTATCCCTTTTCAAAGGTGGGATTCCGGCGCCGGGAAATGAGCATATCGGGCAGAATCGGTTCTGGATCGTTGTTCCGTAGATAGGATGCCGGCTCATCCTTGTGCAAGGCCGACCCGTCCTAGCCATCTGGGTAAGTCGAATCAAGCTTTACGGCCAAGGATTCGCATCGCTGGACGCCTGCGCCGGCCTGGAGCAGGCGGGACCGGTCCGCAACGTAGCAGTTTCTTAACCGCGTCACTTAACGAAATACGGCAAAACCGCTTTTCTCCGGGAGCGCTTGCCCTACAATTCAACGTTGAACTTGTGTGTAAGGTTCAAACAGGGGGAGTGTCATGTTCAGGAGAAGCGCATCCTTCGCCGTTGCCGGGCTGGCCATGCTCGGCACGACTTCGCAGACGGCGGCCGGCGGCCGTGCCGTGGAATGTTACGAACCGGTCCGTACGCCCGCCGTCTACGACACGGTCTACGAAGACGTGATGTTCAGTCCGCCCGGCCAGCAGGTCGACTACACCCCACCCATCTACGGCACGCGCGAACGCGTGGTGATGACCGTTCCGGCGCAGGTGACCTACGAGGTCGTGCCCGCCATCACCCGCACCGTCTACCACACGGTGCAAGTCGATGATGGCGGCTATTCCTGGGAATGGCGCGTCATCCATGGCCGCAGGGTGCTGTGCAAGACCTGGCACAAGGCACGTTATGAACGCGTCGCCGAGACGGAGGTGATCCAGCCTGAGCGCACGCGGCGTGTCGTCATTCCGGCGCAATACGACCGGATCGCCGAGGAAGTCCTGGTGCAGCCGGAGCAAAGGCGCATTATCGATGTTCCCGCCTCCTACCAGACCGTCGCGCGGCGCGTAGTGGTCAGGGAAGGGTCGTCAGGCTGGCGGCGCGTGCATATTCCCAGGCATTGCCAGGATTAGGTCAGGGTACTTCAGCCCGCAGCCATGCCTTCAGCCCCGCGACGTCGCCGTCGCCGACGGCCGCCGCAACGCGCCTGCCGACGGCCGCGCCGAATTTGTAGCCGTGGCCGGAGCAGGCCGAGACGATCAGGCATCTGCCCTTCTCGTGCGCCATGAATTTCTCGTCGGCGGTGAAGGTGTAGGCGCAGGTGACGACCTCGGTCACCTCATATTCCTCGATCCGCGCGATCGGTGGCGAAAACAGGTTGCGGATCGCTTCGCCCTCGCCCGGTACCGGGTCACGGTTCCAGTCGGCGTCGCTGGTGGGCACCCTGTGCAACCCGGAACCGAATTTCATGCCGGCGCCGCCGGAGGGCGGAATCGCGTAACCGTCGACCGAACCGCCAATGTCGAGGACGACCGGTGCGGCCTGCCAGGCGGCCTTGAGGTCCGCTGGCGGTTCGACATAGGCGAGCGCGGTCCGATAGGTCTTCAACTCACCGTCGAGTTCCGGAAACAGTTTCAGCACCCAGGCGCCAGCAGCGACCACGATGCGGTCGGCCCGCATGGTCTCGCCGCTTTCCAGCACGATATGGCCTGCCTCGGCATCGATCTTGGTCACCTTGCTATTTTCGTAGACATTGGCGCCATTGGCGCGCAGCCATTTGGCCAGTCCCGCCGCGATCTTGCGGCAATGCAGCGCGCCGCCTTCGGTCGAAAAATAAGCATAACGGAACGAGCCGGCTTGCAAAAACGGCCAGCGTTTCACGGCTGCATCCGGTTCCAGCAATTCAAAAGGGAAATTCCCCTCTTCCAGACCCTCGCGGTACTCTTCTGCCTCGTCGCCCGGCTCACGCGAAATGCAGACAAACCCGCGCGCATCGAGGTGGCTTTCGCCGAGATCGGCCCACATCTCGTCCCAGGCCTGATAAGCCTCGGTGATCAGCCGGCCATAGCCACTTCCGGCCCGGTAGGCGCGGCGGATGACGCGATGATGGTCGCCCGACGCGGCCAGCGGATTGGGGATCGGCCCCTGTTCGACGATCGAGACGCTGTGGCCGGCCTTGACCAGCGACCATGCCGTGGAGAGACCGGCAATACCCGCGCCGACAACGATCACATTCATCCGTTCAGACCTTCCGCAGCCGCACCGGCTGGCTCAACTCATGGGGTGTCGCGCGCCAACATACGATCTGGAATGAGGCTGGCAAGCCGCGCTATGGGTCTGGCATGACCAATTTGACGCTCCCTTACCTCGCCCTTGATCCAACCTCTCGCCAGTTGAGGCTCGACCCGCACGAGCCGGCTTTCTTCCTGAACCCGTACGAGGCCTATGCGTTCCTGCATGGCGTTTCGAATGCGTTTTACTGGGAAGAATTCGGCTTCTGGTGCTTTGGCGGCTTCGACGACGTCAACCGGCTGCTGCGCGACCGACGCTTCGGCCGCCAGAACCCGGCCGGCATTCCCGACAGCCGCGCCATCGGCCAGGATCGCAGCCATCTCAAGGCATTTGATGGTGTTGAAGCGAACTCCATGCTGGAGCTGGAACCGCCGGTGCACACGCGACTGAGAACGCTGGTCAACCGTGCCTTCGTCTCTCGCCAGGTCGAGCGGCTGCGGCCGCGTGTCGAGGTGCTCGCCAACGAGCTGATCGACCGCTTTGATCCGACCGGCCCCGTCGACCTTCTGCCCGCCTTCGCGGCGCCCTTGCCGATCACCATCATCGCCGAAATGCTTGGCGTGCCGGTCGAGATGGGGCCGCAACTGCTCGACTGGTCACATCAGATGGTCGCCATGTACATCCATGGCCGCACGCGCGAGACCGAGGAGACGGCCAATCGCGCCGCAGCCGAATTTGCCGATTTCCTGCGTGGCTACGTCACCAAGCGCCGCAAGAATCCCGGCGACGACCTGCTGTCGCTGCTGATTTCGGCGCAGGAGGACGGCCAAAAACTGACCGAGGACGAGATGGTTTCCTCGGCCATCCTGCTGCTCAATGCCGGCCATGAGGCGACCGTGCACCAGACCGGCAATGCGGTGCGCTCGATCCTGGCGCAAGGCGGCGATCCGCGACGCTTCTTCACCTCGCCCGAAGCGACCGCGGCAACGGTCGAGGAATGCCTGCGTTTTGATGCACCGCTGCACATGTTCATGCGCTATGCCTATCAGGAGATCGAGATTGCGCCCGGCATCGTCGTGCAGCCGGGCCAGACGATCGGGCTGCTGCTCGGCATGGCCAATCATGATCCGCGCGCCTTTGCCGAACCTCAGGCCTTCCGGCCGGATCGGACCGACCAGAAGAACGTGTCCTTCGGCGCCGGCATTCATTTCTGCATCGGCGCGCCGCTGGCGCGGCTCGAATTGCAGGTGTCGCTCAAGACTTTGTTCGAACGGCACCCGCAACTGCATCTTGCCGAAAGCCCGCGCTTCCGCGACACTTACCACTTCCATGGGCTGGAAACGCTCGCTGTCGGCTTCTGAACGATCGCGGGCCTGGGGCTGCGCGATGAGACTGTCTTGGAGACCGGCGACGGCGTTCGCATTGGCGTTGCTATGCGGCTGCCTGGGGGCGGCGCGTGCCCAGCAGCAGCCGGAGAACATCCCCTGGGAGAACAGCCTGGCCATCGCCCAGAAAATGGCGATGGGCCTTCTGGAGCGGCAGACCGGATCGAAGGGCCTGCCGATGGCGTCCTTCGCCATCGAGGTCGACCTCAACCTCGACGGCTTGCCTGAAATCTTCGCCTACCGCTACGCGCCGGGCTGCGACGGCATCAATTGCGGCAACTTCCTATTCGTCCTGGAAGGCGACGGCTATCAGGAAGTTCTCGGCGGCATTCCCGGCGCGCGGCTGGTGCAGCAGGACAAGATCGGGCTCAGTCCCTTCAAGCGAAACGGCTTTTTCGACATCCAGTCCGACACGATGACGATCGGCTGGAATGGCACGCGCTATGTCGACGCTTCCACCTTTCCAGCTTCGACGCTCGACGGCGCAGCCTTCGTGGCCGCCTGCCAGAAAAGCAAGTTGGGCGAGCAGCCTGCCGAGGGCGAAGCGGAACAGGTGGCCACGGCATGCCAATGTCAGTTGAACCGATTTCAGGTCGTCGGCCTCAAACAGGCCGACCTTGACGCCTATACGGCTTCGCTTGCTGGGCAGGATGTCCAGTATCCTATAGGCGACAAGGAGGATGCCTGGCTCGCCCTGTCGAAAAGCGCCCAGGACGTCGCCACCGGCTGCGATGTCGCGAGCGGCAAAAGCCAATGGCCGCCGGCCTATTTCAACCATGGCGACCAGCCGCAGCAGAAACTGAACTTCGGCGCATTTCTCGATGCCTGCCCGGCGCAGGTTTTCATCCTGACCAACCACAAGACCGGCTCGCCTGACCGCGCACTCGCGCTTTGCGGGTGTCTGGCCCGGGAGATCCCGACCTATGGCGTCAGCCAGCAGGGGCTCGACCTCCTGGCCCAATATTATCGCGACGAGATTTCGGACGCCGATGTCGAGGTACAGGACGCCGATTTGCTGACGGCGCACGACAAGGCGTCGGAAGCCTGCCTCAGCCAGTTTCCGGCGAAGTGATCACAGCTTGATCACATACTCCTTGCGGGTCGTTTCAAGCACTTCCCAGCTGCCCTTGAAGCCCGGCCTCAGCACGAAACTGTCGCCGGCCTTGACGGTGCGCGCTTGCCCACCGTCCTCCGCGATCACCGAAACGCCGGACAGGATGTGGCAGAACTCCCATTCGTCATAGACGATGCGCCACTTGCCCGGAGTCGATTCCCAGATACCGGCATAGAGGCCGCCGTCCCGCTCCTCGACATTCCAGGTACGGAATTTCGGATCGCCCGAGATCAGGCGATCCGGCGCCGGCGCGCTGGATTCGGGTTCGACGCTGTCAATCGATATTGTTAGGTAATGCGTGGACAGGATTTTGCCTCCTCCAACAGTGAGTAGTGAGTAGTCAGTAGTGATTGGTGGCCAGCCACCCGCGCATCGACGGAGCGCCTTCTACTCACTACTCACTACTCACTACTCACTACTCACTACTCACTACTCACTACTCACTCACTCCTGCCCAAAAAATCAGACCTTGGCGAGCGCCTGTTCGAGGTCGGTGACGATGTCGGTGACGTCCTCGATGCCGATGGAAAGCCGCACCGTGTCCGGACCGGCACCGGCCTTGACCTTCTGCTCGTCGGAAAGCTGGCGGTGGGTGGTCGATGCCGGGTGGATGACCAGCGACTTGGTGTCGCCGACATTGGCCAGGTGCGAAAACAGTTCCAGCGCCTCGACGAATTTGACGCCGGCCTCGTAGCCGCCCTTGAGGCCGAAGGTGAACACGGCGCCGGCGCCCAGCGGCGAATATTTCTTCTGCAGCGCGTTGTTCTTGTCGCTGGGCAGGCCGGGATAATTCACCCAGGCGACCTTGGGGTGGTTGGACAGCCAGCCGGCGACGGTGACCGCATTGTCGCAGTGGCGCTGCATGCGCAGCGGCAAGGTTTCGAGGCCAGTCAGGATAAGGAAGGCGTTGAAGGGCGAAATCGCCGGACCGAGATCGCGCAGGCCGAGCACGCGCGCGGCGATGGCGAAGGCGAAATTGCCGAAGGTCTCGTGCAGGACGAGGCCGCCATATTCGGGGCGCGGTTCCGACAGCATCGGGTACTTGCCCGACTTCGACCAGTCGAAGGTGCCGCCGTCGACGATGACGCCGCCGATCGAATTGCCATGGCCGCCGATGAACTTGGTCAGCGAATGGACGACGATGTCGGCGCCGTGCTCGATCGGCCGGATCAGATAGGGCGAGGCTAGCGTGTTGTCGACGATCAGCGGCAGGCCGTGCTTGCGGGCGATGTCGCCGATCTTCTCGATATCGACGAAGGTGCCGCCCGGATTGGCCAGGCTCTCGATGAAGATCGCCTTGGTCCGGTCATCGATCTGGCTCTCGAAGGTCGAGATGTCGTTGGTGTCGGCCCAGCGCACCTCCCAGCCATAATTCTTGAAGGCGTGGCCAAACTGGTTGATCGAGCCGCCATAAAGTCTGGTCGCAGCGACGAAATTGTCGCCCGGCTGCATCAGATTGTGGAACACGATCACCTGCGCAGCGTGGCCGGATGCGACTGCAAGGGCGGCCGTGCCGCCCTCGAGGGCCGCGACGCGCTCTTCAAGCACCGCCTGGGTCGGGTTCATGATGCGGGTGTAGATGTTGCCGAAGGCCTTGAGGCCGAACAGCGAAGCGGCGTGGTCGGCATCGTCGAAGACGAAGGAGGTCGTCTGGTAGATCGGCGTGGCGCGCGCGCCAGTGGCCGGATCGGGCTTGGCGCCGGCGTGGACGGCAAGCGTGTTGAAACCGGGCGTACGGGTCACTGAAACCTCCCTCAAGAACCTTCTGAAATTCGCCGGGCATTCTTGGCGAAGCCCAGCTCGGAATGCAAAGAAGAAAATACCCTTCGGCGTGGAACTTTCGGCCAAGCCGCAGGAAAATGCGGTATCTGCCGGAATAATTTTGCGCTTCTCGCCCCCGTCTATTTCTGACGCACACCGAAACTCTGGAAGCCCTGGCGCATCAGCGGCTTCTTCGACGACAGCACCCCGGAATTGACACCGGTCCAGCCGATCTCGCCCGACAGCTTGCCGTATTCGATCTTGGGGCAGCGGTTCATCACCACCTTGATGCCGGCCGCCTCGGCGCGGGCGGCCGCCTCGTCATGGCGCACGCCAAGCTGCATCCAGATGACTTTCGGCAAGGGATCGAGCCGCAACACCTCGTCGATGATGCCGGGCACGGCCGATGCGGCGCGAAAAATGTCGACCATGTCGATCGGCCCGGGAATATCGGCGAGGCTGGCATAGGTCATCTGGCCGAGGATTTCCTTGCCGGCCTGGCCAGGATTGATCGGAATCACTGAAAAGCCCTTGGCCAGCAGATATTTCAGCACGAAAAAGCTCGGCCGCACGTCGTTGGCGGACGCGCCGACCATGGCGATGGTCTTCACCGAATTGAGGATGCCGGCGATGTAGGTGTTGTCGTAGCTATCGTGATTCATGCGGCAATCGCCTTCCTGCGGTAGTGATAGCGATAGAGTTCGCGGCTGAAGCCGAGTGAGGCGTAAAGCGCGCGAGCCGGCGTGTTGTCGGCGACGACCTGCAGGCATGCCGCCGATGCACCTGCTCGCCGAGCCCAGCCGATCAGGTCGCCAACCGTCCTGCGGCCCAGGCCCTGCTGCCTGAACCTGGCATCGGTTTCGACAGACTCCACCACAAGCAGCCCATCACGGATGACGCCATAGGCCAAGGCGGCAATTTCGTTGTCGCGCTCGCACGACACGAACGCCCGATCGCCTGATATCAGCCCGGTCATCTCGCGAAAGACGCGGCGGTCAGTGTCGTCATAGGTGCCCATGCGAAACCGCGCCGCGAACCAGTCCTCGCCTGGTATCGGCGAAATCGTGACATGTTCGTCGTGAACCTCCGCCAAATCGTCGATCCCGGCATAGAGATGGATCGTTCCGCCTTCCAGCTGGTAGCCGCGACCGTCGAGCGCGGCTTCGAGCTCGTTGGCGATATCAGGCACGCGAAACAGCGGCGTCTGGCCGTGACCGATATATAAGGCCTCGGCAGCGTCGATCATGGCGTCAGGCGCGCCGCGCTTGCCACGCAAGGGATTGGCGGAATTCGCGCGCCGGATCCTGCCGCCCGATCGTCTCAGAAGCCAACCTTCGACGACCGTCTCCGTTGCTGCCGGCCAAGCGTCGCGGCACGCCTCTTCCATCCGCCAATTGAGATCGTCGTCAGTCATGCGCACTGTCACTCGTCGTCCTCCCGCAGCACTTCCTCCATAAACATGTCAGGATCGCTACAGAAGTCGCGCATCATGCGAAAATGATCGGTGTCGGTGAAATCGGTCGGGTCCAACCCGAACCGGCTGATGCGGAACAGCCGCGCGCCGGGACACGCCATCAATAGCGGTGAGTGCGTGGCCATGATCACCTGCGCGGTGCCCGACTGGTCCATGCGGCGCAGCATCTTCAGCAGCTCGATCTGGCGCGACGGCGACAGCGCGCTTTCCGGCTCGTCGAGGATGTAGATGCCTTGCCTTCGGCAGCGTTCCTCGAAAAAGCGGATGAAGCCTTCGCCATGCGACCAGGACAGGAAGTCGGGCGGCGGTGGCTTGAACGGATCTTCCAGCGCTGCCTGGTCGAGGTAGCGGGCCACGGAATAGAAGGATTCGGCGCGAAAAAACCAGCCGGCGGTGACTTTTGGCAGCCAGTGGCCACGGAAAGTGTTTGCCAATGCAGCGCCACTCTTGTCGATGGCGCCGAAATGGTCGACCGGGCGATAGCCTTTGCCGCCGCCGGCCTCGTCATAGCCGGCCAAAGCGCCAATCGCCTCGAGCAGCGTGGATTTGCCGGTGCCGTTCTCGCCGACGATGATGGTGATCGGCGTGGTGAATTCGAGTTCGAATTCGCGGCCGCGAAACAGCGGCAGGTTCCAGGGGTATTTTTCCCAGTCCGACACCCGCTCTGGATCGAGCAGGATGCGTTTGAGATAGGGCGCCTTGAGCCGCGTCAGCTGCTTGCGGTAGGCCATCACTTGGTCAGCATCGCGGGCAACATCATTCAGGCAGCGAAATCGTGCCGTCTTCCGCGATCGGAAAGGCCGGATTGTGCGCCACTTCCCAGACATGGCCGTCGGCGTCGGCGAAATAGCCGTACCAACCGCCCCAGAAGGCGCGGCCGGCCGGCTTGACGATACGGCCGCCGGCCTTTTCCGCCATGGCGAGTACCTCATCGACTTCGGCATCGGAGTGGGTGTTGTAGGCGAGATAGACGGCGGAAGGCGCCTTGGCGAAGCTGATACCCGAATCCTCCTCGGCGCTGACGCGCGGAAACAGGCCAAGAATGGCGCCACCCATCTGGAAGAAGGCGACACCGTCGGTGATGCCGGCATGACGGGTCAGGCCCATCGCCTCGTAGAAGCGCACCGCACGGTCGAGATCGTCCGTTGCGATGGTGATGATGGAGATGCGCGGTTCCATTTCTGCATGCTCGCGGGCTAATATGATCGATATTTACATATCAATATGTTTGTACGCTAAGTAAATCACCAAAACAGTACTTAATACCCATAGAACCAACCATACAGAAACCCAAAAGTTCTGATATTTTCGCCTTTCCGCCCAGCCAAGCAAACTCGTGAGAAGGATATCGAGGAAATCGCTCACGGCCAACCTCGCGTCATCTTACTCGTCCGTCCATTCCGGCTTGCGCTTGCCGATGAAGGCGCCGATGCCTTCCTCCGCGTCACGCGCGAGCATGTTCTCGACCATGACGCGGCCGGTATAGGCATAGGCATCCGCCAGCCCCATTTCGGCCTGCGCGTAAAAGGCTTCCTTGCCGGTCTTCACCACCAAAGATGATTTGGAAGCAATGGTTTGCGCGTATTTGGTGACGATCTGATTCAGATATTCGCGCGGCACGACGCGGTTGACCAGGCCGAATTCCTTGGCGGTTGCCGCGTCGATCGTCTCGCCGGTCAGGAGCATCTCCACCGCCTGCTTGCGCGAGACATTGCGCGACAGCGCCACCATCGGTGTCGAGCAGAACAGGCCGATATTGACGCCCGGCGTGCAGAAGGTCGCTTCGTGCGAAGCGATCGCCAGGTCGCAACTGGCGACAAGCTGCAGGCCGGCGGCGGTCGCCAGGCCGTCGACTTCGGCGATGACAGGCAGGGGATGGCGCACGATCGCCTGCATCAGCGCGGCGCAAGCGGCAAACGTCTCTTCGAAGAAGGCCTTGCCGCGATCGGCATCGGCGCGGCGTGCCGTCATTTCCTTGAGATCATGGCCGGCGCAGAACACCTTGCCGGCAGCCGACAGCACGATGACACGAACAGCCTTGTCGGCCCTGGCGCGTTCGAGTTCCGCCGTCAGCGCCGCCATCACCGCCAGCGACAGGGCGTTGGCGGGAGGATTGGCGAGTGTCAGGCGCAGTACGCCCTTGTCCAGTTGTGTGACAACCGGGCCGTCAATGGCAGCAGGCTTGATGGCAAGGATTTCGGCCATGGAAGGTCTCCGCGATTCCGGTCGAGGCTCACAGACTATCTAATATCGGATCGGCTTTCATCCAACACCCATCGCTTGCGCCAGGGGATTGAAGGTGTTGCCAGAAACGCCCGGCTGCGCCCATACAGGCTTGGCGCAAAACGAGAGACCGACATGCCCGCCCAGACCAATCTCAAGCCGGTACTGACCGCATCACAAGTCAATGTGCTGATGGAAACCGTCTATCCGCAACTCAACGAGCAGTTCAAATATTACGAGGCGATCGACGTTTTCCCAGGCGGCTGCACCGTGCGGCTCAATGCCGGTGAGCGGCATCTGCGTCCCGGCGGAACGGTGTCGGGCCCTGCCCTGTTCACGCTGGCCGACATTGGCGGCTATGTCTGCGTGCTCAGCCATGCCGGGCCGGACGCGCTCTCGGTCACCACCAACCTCAACATCAACTTCGTGCGCAAGGCCGAGGCCGGGCCGATCGATGGCCATTGCCGCATCCTGAAGCTGGGAAAGAGCCTGATGGTGTTCGACATCGACATCGTCGCCGGTCCGGAAGGACAGACGATCGCGCACGCGACGGGCACCTATTCGATCCCTCCGAAGCGCAGCGACGGTGTGGTAAAATAATACCTTTCAGCTAACACACTGTTTCTACACCGCTTTACGCGCTACAAGACTTTTCCGTTGCCTTGACGCGGTCACCGCCCTCGCCTATAAGCCCTCACGAAGCAGCGGCCCGCAAAGGCCGCCGTTTTGTTATTGGCGGCGGGCAAGCGTCTCTTCGCCAATCCAAGCAACAAGAAACGCCTTCCCTTTGAAGGTCAGAACCGAGAGCAGAAAACATGACAACCTTTTCGCAGAAGCCTGCGGATGTGGTGAAGAAGTGGATCCTGATCGACGCCGAAGGTCTCGTCGTTGGTCGTCTCGCCACTGTCATCGCCAATCATCTTCGCGGCAAGCACAAGCCGACTTTCACCCCGCATGTCGACGACGGCGACAACGTCATCGTCATCAATGCCGACAAGGTGGTGTTCACCGGCAAGAAGTTCACCGACAAGGTCTATTACTGGCACACCGGCCACCCCGGCGGCATCAAGGAGCGTACCGCGCGCCAGCTGCTCGAGGGCCGTTTCCCCGAGCGTGTCGTCGAGAAGGCCGTTGAGCGCATGGTCCCGCGTGGCCCGCTCGGCCGTCGCCAGATGAAGAACCTGCGTGTCTATGCAGGTGCCGAGCATCCGCATGTCGCCCAGCAGCCAGAAGTCCTCGACGTGGCCAAGCTGAATTCCAAGAACAAGAAGGTCGCATAAGATGGCTGAGCTTTCCTCGCTCGCAGAACTGGGCGCCGCCACCGGCAACACGAATACCCAGCCGGCAGCCCCCGTCCACGTCCAGAAGCTCGACAAGTCGGGCCGCGCCTATGCCACCGGCAAGCGCAAGAACGCCATTGCGCGCGTCTGGGTGAAGCCGGGTTCCGGCAAGATCGTCGTCAACGACAAGGAATTCGCGACCTATTTCGCGCGCCCGGTCCTGCAGATGATCCTCAACCAGCCGATCATCGCCTCCAACCGTGCAGGCCAGTACGATATCGTCGCCACCGTCGTCGGCGGCGGCCTCTCCGGCCAGGCCGGTGCGGTTCGTCACGGCATCTCGAAGGCGCTGACCTACTACGAGCCGGCACTGCGCGCCGTGCTCAAGAAGGGTGGCTTCCTGACCCGCGACAGCCGCGTCGTCGAGCGCAAGAAGTACGGCAAGGCGAAGGCCCGCCGCAGCTTCCAGTTCTCGAAGCGCTAAGCGCTCCGCAATTTTGGACAATCGAAGGCCGCCTCCGGGCGGCCTTTTTGCATGGCGCATCCCTATCCGGCGGAGTGGTCGGCGTCGCGGATGAACAGGAAGGCGCAGAGCGCCGAGAACGCCACCGCGAGCGCGGAGGCGAGGAAGGCAATCTGCATGCCGTGGATCGTGCCCAGCGCCAAGGCAGAGCCGAACAGCGCCACGCCGATCGCTCCGCCCGACTGGCGCACGGTATTGAGCACGCCCGAGGCTGTTCCCGACATCGCCGTCGGCACGGACGACAACAGCGCCGTGGTCATGGCGGGTACGGCAAGACCGATGCCGACCGGCAGGAACAGCAGCCGCCACAGCAGCGACAGATAGGACGTGTCGGCCTGGATCAGCGCCATCAACCCGAAACCGGCCGCACCGATGAGCAGGCCGATCGCCATCGGCAATCGTGAGCCATAGGTTGCTGCGATGCGTCCGGCGGCGACATTCGACACCGTGACCGCCGCCATGAAGGGCAGGAAGGCGAGCCCGGTCATTTCGGGCGAAAAATGCCTTTCCTGCTGAAAATACAGGCTCAGCATGAAGATCGTGCCGTAGAGCGTCAGGTTGACCGCCAGCCCGACGAGGCTCGTCACCGCCGGGATGCGGCTGGCAAACAGCTTTAGCGGAAACATCGGCACTTTGGTCCGGCTCTCGACCAGCAGGAACAGGCTTCCTGCCGCCACCGCCAAGATCAGTCCGCCGATGACCGGCAACGAACTCCAGCCTGATGAACCGGTTTCGATGAAGGCGCCGGTCAGCGAAAACAGCGTCAGCACGACAAGCCCCTGCCCGGCCCAGTCGATCGGCGGCTTCTCCGCCTTGGGCGGCATTTCCTGAAGAAACCTGTAAGCCATCCAGATGGCGAGAACGCCGATCGGCAAATTGACCAGGAAGATGCTGGCCCAGCCGAGCGACGCGACCATGAAGCCGCCGAGCACCGGTCCGGCCGACAGTGCGATGCCGCCCGCTGCCGTCCACAAGCCCACAGCGCGCGCCCGGCGTGGCTTGTCGGCGGCATAGGCGCGGTTGAGCAGCGCCAGCGAACACGGCATCAGCAAGGCCGCGCCCGCGCCTTGCACGGCACGCGCCGCGATCAACACCCAGGCGCTCTGCGCCAGGCCGCAGACCAGCGACGCGATGCTGAACAAGGCCATGCCGCCGACGAACACGCGGCGGGCGCCAATCCTGTCGCCGAGCGCGCCGCCGGCGAGCAGCAGCGAGGCGAAGGCAAGCGTGTAGGCATCGACGACCCATTGCAGGCCGCCTATGCCCATCGACAGCGCCGCGCCGATCCTGTTCAGGGCGACATTGACGATGGAGACATCGAGCTGCACCACCACGAAACCGAGACTGGTCGCGGCGACGGTGGCGGCATAGGCGGCGTGGGGCTTGAAAGTGATGGTATCGGACATGCCCATGGGTAACGGTTTGTCACTGACACCGTTCCGTCAGGAGAGGCCAGCCTGCGACAACCAGGCGGGGATGCCGATCACGGCCAATCAATTGATGCTGGCGGTCGCGGCGGGCTCGAGGCGTTCGCCGGTCCCGGCATAGGGCACGCGATAGCCGTTCGCCGCCAGCCAATTGATGGCCGCCTTCGGTTCGTCGGTCTGGATGATGGTGGCGCCGCGATCGGCCCAGAAACCCCAGGCTTCGCGCGGCAGGCTGGCCTGGACCGCCAGTTCGTCGCCACGGCCGCCGGCGAGGAATCCGCCCGGCTTGTTGACGATGGCGTAAGTGTCGGCCCAGATGTGCCAGTTGCCCCGCACCGCGGCCGCGCGCATGCGCGTGCTGAACAGCGGTCCGCCGGTTTCGGTCAGCGTTTCGGCGCCCGCCCGCCAGTTGATCAGTTCGATCGCGCGCGGCGAGAAAGCGTGGTCGACCGTTTCGGCGAAACCGGCATCATGCACCGCGTCGTCGGCGATGATCGGCATGAACTGGAAGCCGCCGCCGATGGCAGCCATGGCTGATTTGACCGTGGTGATCCTGCTCTGGTTCCAGAGGTTCTCCTTGACGATGACCTGGTCGGCCATGCCGAGATCGCGCGCCACCGCGATCATGCCCGGGAGGTCGCCGACTTCGAGCTTGTTGTCGAGATTGATGAGGATCCGGTCCCTGGTTGCCATCAGCATCTCGCGCAGCGTCGAGACCCTCTCGTCGGTGACGGCGTGGGTGCCCTCGACCACCAGCCGGCAGGTCTTCAGTTCGGCCAGCGTGTACTTGACCACCTCGCCCTTGCAGGTCGTGGTGCGGTCGAGCCAGCTGTCATGCATGACGACGAGCTCGCCGTCCTTCGAGCGCCTGATATCGACCTCGACGATCTCGGCGCCCATGGCGATCGAGCCTTCCACCGCGGCAATCGAATTTTCCGCGTAAAGCGTCTTGCCAGCCTGCATGCTGCCGGCTCGATGCGCGGCCACCATGACATGGTCGCGCCACTGATTGGCATGCTCGAAGCGGTCAAGGATCTGCCTGGCGCGGCTTTCGCTGGCCAAGGCCTGACCGGAAACGGCCGCAAGTGCCGCAGAAAGCAGAAGGCTCAGCCAGATGGTCCGCATCGAGAATCGCTCCTTGCCGGATCGAAGCCGGGATAGGCGATGCCCGTGACATCCAGGTGAACGAGCCGGCTAGCGGCTTTCGCAAGAAGCCGGCGTCAGATGCGCTTCGACAGCCGGCGGAACCAGGCCATGGCCGGCATCTCCACCAGGCGCCAGGTGATCCACGAGGCGGCGACGGTGGCGACGAGCATGACGACGATCGCCACGGTCCCGGTCCAGCCGGTGCCGAAGCCGGTCGCCGGCGAGCCGCGCAGCACGATGTCGCCGACGAGGCCCAGGCCGAGCTTGCGCTCGACGAGCCCGGCAACGTTGATCAGGCGCCCCTGGACGAAGATGTGGACCATGTAGATCGAGTAGGACAGCGCACCGAGCGTCAGCATGAAGGGCGTTCTCAGCAAGGCGGAAATCCAACCGCCCTCATGGGCGAACAGAAACAGCGCCAGCGCGAACACCAGGGGTGCGGCGATGCCGAAATCATTGCTGCCCGCCAGCGAGACAAAAAGGACGATGACCGCCACCATGACCATTTCGGCAAGGGTCCAGCTCAGCCGCGGGCCGTTCCTGGCGAGGAGCTGTCGCGCCCCTGCAATGGAATCATGCTGAAACCAGGCCAGCAGGGCACCAAGCGAGAAGCCATAGAGACAGCGGATGAAGCCGAAATCGTAGGACACATCCATATGATGCGTGGAGAAGCCGAGCAGGAACAGCGGCGCGGTGATGGCGGCGGCGACGAACCATACCCACGCACGCGCGCCGGCGATGAAGACCACGCCCGCGAACAGGAGATAGGCGAAGAACTCCGCCGAAATGCTCCAACTTGGCGCATTCCAGGTCAGATGATCCTCGAAGCCCATTCCTTGCAGCAGCAGCAGATTGGCCAGCAGGCTCTTCAAGTCAAAGCCGCCGGTAAAGGGAGCCGCGCCGGTGCCATGCAGTTGCGGCAGCACCAGCCGCAGCAGTTCGAAACCGGCAAAAGCGGCGAGCATGAGCAGATGCAGCGGGTAGATGCGGCCGAAACGCACCAAAGCGAAGCGGGCGACCTGTGCCGGCTGGCTCAGCCGATTGCCATAGCTGCTGGCGATGACGAAGCCGGAAAGGACGAAGAAGAAGTCGACGAAAAGATAGGACGAACCGATGAATCTGCTCTGCGAGATCGCGGAAGCGGTCGGGAAATGAAACAGTGCCACCAGCAGTGCGCAGATGCCGCGCCACGAAT
Source organism: Mesorhizobium sp. AR02 (assembly GCF_024746835.1). Lineage (NCBI taxonomy): Bacteria > Pseudomonadati > Pseudomonadota > Alphaproteobacteria > Hyphomicrobiales > Phyllobacteriaceae > Mesorhizobium > Mesorhizobium sp. AR02. The sequence continues at coordinate 7,087,833 of NZ_CP080531.1, forward strand.
CGAGAACCTGGAAGCGTTCGCCGGCGATCGTGCCGGTGTGGGTCGACACCACGGCATCGGACGGATTAAGAAACGCGGTCTGCGTCATGATGGCACAAATCCTGTCTTGCCGTGGCACCCGGGCGGCGCCGCTTCGTCTCCCCAAGCTGTGACTGGCATCTTCCATGCCGGTTCTGTAGTTGTTGCACCCCGATGAAAACGAGGACCAGTAATGGCGACCAAGAACATCGACCATGCCTTCACCGCCCGCTCCAAAACGGGCGGCGCCCTTGAGCCGACCTATTCCGGCGCGCTGTCGTTCATGCGGCGCAAATACACCAAGGACGTGAAGGGCGCGGACGCGGTGGTGTGGGGCATTCCGTTCGACGCCGCCGTCACCAACCGGCCAGGCGCCCGTTTCGGGCCGCAGGCGATCCGCCACGCCTCGGCGATCCTCGACAATGACCCGCAGTACCCGTTCTCGCGCGATCTGTTCGAGCATCTCGCGGTGGTCGACTATGGCGACTGCCTGCTGGATTCCGGCAACCATCAGAAGACGCCCGGCACGATCGAGCGCGAAGCGGCCAAGATCCTGAAATCAGGCGCTTTCCTTTTGACGCTCGGCGGCGACCATTTCGTCACCTGGCCGCTGCTCAAGGCGCATGCCGCCATCCACGGACCGCTCGCTCTGGTGCAGTTCGACGCGCATCAGGACACGTGGGAGGATGACGGCAAGCGCATCGACCACGGATCCTTCGTCGGCCGCGCGGTCAAGGAAGGCATCATCGACCCCGATCGGTCGATCCAGATCGGCATCCGCACCCACGCGCCCGACACGTTCGGCATCAAGATCCTCTACGGCCACGAAATCGAGGAGATGCGTGCGTCCGACATCGCCTACGCCATCGTCGACCGCACCGGCGGCAAGAAGACGTACCTCACCTTCGACATCGATTGCCTCGACCCGGCCTATGCGCCCGGAACCGGCACGCCGGTGGCCGGCGGACCGTCTTCGGCGAAGATCCTGTCGACGCTGCGGCAGCTCAACCAGATCGATATTGTCGGCGCCGATGTCGTGGAGGTTGCGCCGGCCTATGATCACGCCGATATAACGGCGATCGCCGGCTCGATGGTGGCCATGCAGTATCTCGGCCTGCTGGCGGAGCGGAAGGCACGGCAGGAAGAGATGAACAACGGCAATCACAACGGTGCCGCCGTGAATCATGGTAACGGCATATAGTCTTGAGATATCAGGGAATTTGATCAGGCAATGAAACCGAAAATCTTCATCGACGGCGAGCACGGCACCACCGGCCTGCAGATCCGGGCGCTGCTTGCCGAGCGTGGCGACCTGGAGATCATTTCCATTCCCGCCGAGCGCCGCAAGGAGACGGCGGCGCGCGCCGAATTCCTCAATGCCGCCGATATCGCGATCCTGTGTCTGCCGGACGATGCGGCGAAGGAGAGCGTCTCGCTGATCGCCAACGACACCACCAAGGTCATCGATGCGTCGACCGCGCATCGCGTCGCCGAAGGCTGGGCCTATGGCTTCGCCGAAATGGACAAGGATCAGGCCAAGACCATCGCCTCGGCCAAGCGTATCGCCAATCCCGGCTGCTGGCCGCAAGGACCGATCGCGACGCTGCGGCCGCTGGTCACCGCCGGGCTGCTGCCGGCCGATTTTCCGATCACCGTCAACGGCATTTCGGGCTATTCGGGCGGCGGCCGCCCGATGATCGAGGATTACGTCGCCAAGGGCGAGGACGCCTCGGAGTTCCTGCCCTATGGTCTCACCCTGCAGCACAAGCACGTGCCGGAACTGCGGGCCTATGCGAAGCTGTCGCATGATCCGATCATGCAGCCGGCGGTCGGCAATTTCGCCCAGGGCATGATCACCGTGGTGCCGCTGCAGCTCGGCGGCCTCGACCATGTGCCGACGGGTGCGGAGCTTCATGCGGCCATTGCCGACCATTTTGCCGCCATCAAGGGCGGCGTGGTCGAGGTGGCACCCTATGCGCATCTGGAGCGCATGCCGGAGATCGATCCCGAGATCTACAACGGCACCAACCGCATGAAGGTCTATGTCTTTGCTAACGACAAACGCGCGCAGGCGCTGCTGCTGGCGGTCTACGACAATCTCGGCAAGGGTGCCTCGGGTGCTGCCGTCCAGAACATGGACCTGATGCTCGGGCTTTGATGGACGCACCAGCCTTCCCGGCGCGCTGGAAAATCAGCGCGCCCGAACTCATTGCCGAAACCTTTTCAAGCCGCATATGGAAAGTGCGACGCCAAGACGGCTCACCGGCCGTCGTCAAGGCGCTCAAGCCTTTCGACGATGTTGCCGACGAATTGCGTGGCGAACATCTTCTCGCCTGGCGGCGCGGCGAAGGCGCGGTGCGGCTGCTTGGCCGCGACGGCCACAGCATGCTGCTCGAATATGCCGGCGACACCCTGCTTACGCGGGTTCTCGATGAACAGGGCGACAACGCTGCGACCGCGATCGCGGCCGAGGTGATGGCAAGGCTGCTCTCGCCTGGGAAAGACCCCTACCCGCCCGAGCTTCAGCCACTCAGGGAGCGTTTTTCGAGCCTGTTCAAGAAGGCGAAAACCGACCGCGACGACAGCGACGACAGCCTCTATGTCGAGGCCGCCACCATCGCCGAACGGTTGCTGGAAAATCCGCACGATATCAGGCCGCTGCATGGCGATCTCCATCACGACAACATCCTGCACGGGCCGCGCGGCTGGCTGGTGATCGACCCGAAGGGCGTGCTCGGCGATCCCGGCTTCGATGCCGCCAATATGTTCTACAACCCGCTTGATCGGGATGCGCTTTGCCTCGATCCCCTGCGGATCGCGCACATGGCCGAAGTCTTTGCCAGCACACTGGGGCAATCACCGGCAGCGATACTGGACCACGCCATCGCCTATGGCTGCCTGTCCGCGGCCTGGCACCACGAGGACGACAATGCAGTCGAGGAGAACCGCGAATTGTCGATCGCCGAGGCGATCCGGGCGGTGCGGGCAGGTTTTTGATCAAGCGAGGGCATTGGTAAACACTTATTTACCATGTTGGACTACTGAGATGTCCTGGCTCCCACCCAAGGATTCCTCATGGTTAGCGCGATCTCGGGTTCTTCCTCCGCAACCCAGTATTCCTCGTCCAGTTCCTCGAGCAATGCAGCCCAGGAGGCCGCGCTCGAAAAGCAGATCCAGGACCTGGAAGACCAGGCCAAGGCGATCACCGATGAGGTCAAGGCCGCCCAGGTGCGGCAGGATATCGCCGTTGCCCAGGCCAAGCTTGACGCGCTCAGAGCCGCCGACGCCGACAAGGCAGCGAAAGCCGCTCAGAGCCAGTCAACACCATCCGCCGCCGCTGTGCGCCAGGCGGAATTCGACGGCGAGAAAACCACGCAGTCCAACGAATTCTGGATGTGACGGGCCGATAGGCTCGATCAGTTCACCGTTTCACGGAAACGGCGGACTGTTCTTTTCCTGGAATTGCTCTAGCAGGCTGTTGAAGAAGTGCTGGCGCGGTTGTTTGGAGCGTGATTCACTTCTCCCCGGATGATTTGGGGATTTGTGGATGCGCGGCTCGGACGAACGGACAGGCTCTCTGTTTTCGTATGTCGATCTTGAGGCGCGGGTTCGACGTGATCATCCGCTGCGGGTGATACGGGAGATCGTTAACGCGGCTCTTGTCGCGATGGATGGCGATTTTGCGGTGCTTTATCCGCCCGGGCTCGGCCGTCCGTCGATCGCACCGGAACGTTTGCTGCGTGCGATGCTGCTGCAGGCCTTCTACGGCATTCGCTCGGAGCGCCAGTTGATGGAGCGGATGGAGTTCGATCTCCTGTTTCGCTGGTTCGTGGGGCTTGGTGTTGACGATCCGGCCTGGGATCATTCGAGCTTCACCAAGAACCGGGATCGGCTGTTGGAAGGTGAGATCGCGGCAAAGTTTCTGCGCGCTGTGCTGGCGCAGCCAAAGGTGAAGCGGCTTTTGTCGTCGGATCACTTCTCGGTGGACGGGACGCTGATCGAGGCCTGGGCTTCGATCAAGAGCTTCCGCCGCAAAGACGGAGACGACAACGGTCCGGATGGAGCAGGTCGCAATGCCGAGCGTGGCTTTCATAAGGAGAAGCGCTCCAACGACACACACCAGAGCACGAGCGACCCGCAGGCGCGGCTCTACAAGAAGGGCGACGGGCAGCCGGCGAAGCTCTGCTACATGGGGCATGCGCTGATGGAGAACCGCCATGGGCTGGCGGTCGATGGCGGCATCACCCAGGCCACGGGCACGAGCGAGCGTGATGCCGCGCTCGCCATGTTGGACCGCAGACCGTCGCGGCGGCGCATCACACTGGGTGCCGACAAGGCCTATGACGTGCGCGCTTTCATCAGGGATCTGCGCGAGCGCAAGATCACGCCGCACATCGCCATCGACGGCCATCTGAGCAAAACCGGCAAGCCTCGCGTGACGGCGATCGATGGTCGCACGCGCTCCCATGCCGGCTATGCGGTCAGCCAGCGCTGCCGCAAGCGGATCGAAGAAGTGTTTGGCTGGATCAAGGCCTCGGCCGGCATGGCCAAGGTCAAGCTGCGAGGATGCGCCCGTGTGGGCGCGGCCTTCACCTTGAACCTGGCGGCCTACAATCTGGTCCGCTTGCCCAAGCTGCTGGCAGCGCCGGTATGAGCCTCACCGGCCGCTGGCGGATTGTCGCGATGCCCGACTATGTCGAGGACTATCGCGACATGATGGAGCCCGCCTACATTGAGTTCGCGGCCGATGGCTCCGGGGAATTCGCCTTCGGCTGCGTCACCGGGCAGATCATCGGCGCGGGCGACGGCAACGATGTCGCCTTCTCCTGGCAAGGCAATGACGAAATGGACGAAGCCCAGGGCAATGGCTGGGCTGAAATCCAACCAGACGGCTCCATCAACGGACAAATCTGCTTCCATGGCGGCGACGAAGCTGACTTCGTCGCTCGCAAGTGCACTTCTTCAACAGCCTGCTAGGGATCAGCTCCTGAGCGCGATCTCTTGCGGCAAGGGGTAAGCCCCTTTTGTGCCCCGCCAGTGCGCGGCGGCAAAGCCCAGCACGATCAGTGCAAAGCCCTGATGGGTGAGCGCCATGTGCAACGGCACATGCATCAGCAGCGTGCCAATGCCGATCGAGGCCTGCACCAGCACCAGCACAAACAACAGCGTCGCGCGGCGGGCATGGGTTGAGCCCGGCAGCCGCCGACGCGTGGCGATCATGTGCCAGAGCGCGACGGCGAAGACCGTATAAGCGCCGAGCCGGTGGACGAACTGCACCGTCTTCGGGCTTTCGAAGAAATTGCGCCATGCCGGCTCGAGGATCAGCAGATCGCCCGGAATGATCTTGCCGTCCATCAGCGGCCAGGTGTTGTAGCTCAAGCCGGCGTCGAGCCCGGCGACCAGACCGCCGAGATAGATCTGGATCAGCGCCAGAAGCACGATGAAGCCGGCCAGCCGCTGCGTCGAACGATCGGCCGCAGGCTCCGAATGCGGCGCCAGCCCACGCGCGACGACCATGGTGGCGGTGAAGATCAACGCCGCCAGCGTCAGGTGCGTCGCCAGCCGGTACTGGCTGACGGAAACCCGGTCGACCAGGCCGGAGGCGACCATCCACCAGCCGATGGCGCCCTGCAGGCCGCCCAGAAGCAGAATGCCGACCAGCTTTGGCCCAAGGCCGCGCTCGATGCGGCGCGTTACCCAGAAGACCAGCAGCGGCAAGGCAAAGACCAGGCCGACGCTGCGCGCCAACAGACGGTGCGCCCACTCCCACCAGAAGATCGACTTGAACGCCTCGATGCTCATGCCCTTGTTGAGCTCGGTGTATTGCGGGATCTGCTGATAGCGCTGGAATTCCTCTTGCCACTCGGCGTCGTTGAGCGGCGGGATGACGCCGTGGATCGGCTGCCATTCGGTGATCGACAGGCCGGACTCGGTAAGTCGCGTGGCGCCGCCGACCAGAACCAGCGCAAACAGCACCAGCAGCACGGCGTAAAGCCAGCCGCGCACAAGTGCGCGGTTGTGCAGGTCACGGTCGCGGGCAACGTATGGCGCGGCAGCTGATATGGCAGCCATGATCTTGTCCCGTCCGGTTCAATGTCGCGGATTGGTGAACCATCGCACCCGTGCTGGCAAGACCGTGCAGCGCGGCACGCCGTCGCGCCTGATGTCGCGGGTTGCGCGTGTCTTGCGTTCGGCCTAAGCGATAGCAATCAACGAGGCCAAGCCATGCCCATTCGCCTGAAAAAGCTGATCGGAATGTTCCTGCTGGTGGCACTGGTCATCATCTATGCGCTGGTCGCGTCGATCTTCGCGGTCGCCCGGCTGTCGGAATCGGGTCCGTTGGTGCAATTCCTGTTCTTCCTGTTCAGCGGCCTGCTCTGGGTGCTGCCGGCGATGGGCATCATCAAATGGCTGATGCTGGAGCCGCGGGTCAAGCGCTGAAACCCAGCCTACGATCCCTGTGAAAACGCGATCGTGATTCATCAGCCAACGAGCAAAGGACTATCCTGACGGCGCTCACCTGGGGAGGCCGGCATGCTGAAAGGGATGTTCGCGGGGCTGATCTTGCTGTTCGCCTCGCTCGCCGCTTCGATCGCCGCGGCCGAAACCATCAACGTCTCGGACGACCATGGCGGCAGCGTCGCCGCCTACAGCCAGCGCTGGAAGGCGTTGGCGGCACGCGGCGTCAATGTGCGCATCGTCGGCAAGTGCCAATCCGCCTGCACGGTGCTGCTCGGCTATATCCCCCGCGGCCACATATGCGTGATGCCGGCGGCGAGTTTCGGCTTCCACCTCGCCCACCGCACCGACATGACCGGCGTGTTGTGGAACGCTTACGCATCCGACATCCGCGGCTGGATCAACGCGCATGGCGGGTTGACGGCAAACTTCAAATGGATGAGCGCGCCGGATACCTACCGCTACTTCCACAAATGCTGAAACGTTGCGGATGTTCGCTAGGTCGATCGTCGATACCGGGCCAGACAGTCGTCAGATGGTGACGACCATCTTGCCGGCATTGGCGAGCGGCGTCGTCACACCCGACAGCATGGTGCGGATGTGGGCGAGATTCTGGTAGCGGCCATTGATTGAAATGCGCGGCAAGGCATGCAGGAAGCCGGCATGCTCGGCGCGCAGCACGCCATGGCGGGTGGTCACGGCGGAGACATAGCCGGCGTCACGGACAAAGCCGACTTCGCGGCAGCCGACAGCGCTGGCATAGCCATAAGGATAGGCGAAATGGTGCGGCTCCCTGCCGAGTTCGGTCCGCAACATGTCCCTTACAGCGCCGATCTCGTGTCGCGCATCGGCCTCTGAAAGCCGCTTCAGATTGCTATGGTTGATCGTGTGAGCGCCGATCGTCACCAGCGGATGCGCGGCGACACTGCGGATCTCATCCCAGTTCATCAGTGTCCGCAGGCGCGGGGCGTCCGCGTCGACGCCCTTTGAACTGGCGAGATCGCGCAGCACGGTCCGCAAATCCTCCTCGCGGACCTCGGTGGCCAAGTAGGCGTGCAGCCGGGCTATGGCCTGGGTTTTCCTGGCGGGGGTCGCGCAATCGATTACTGCGGGACCATTCGAGGTCGCGAGCGTCAGGCGGTCGCATGCGTTGACGATGTCCTCGGCAACATCCCACCACAGATCGGCGGTGCCGTCGATCAGCCCCGGCGCGACATAGATGGTGATCGGCGCGCCGTGCTTTTCCAGCACCGGCAGGGCCTCTGTCATGTTGTCACGATAGGCATCGTCGGCGGTGATGGTGGCGAACCGGCCGCCCTTGCCCCCTGCCTTGATGCGCTCCACCGCCTCGTCCATCGAGACGAAGGCATAGCCGTCCGCCTTCATATCGGCGATCACGGCGTCGAGGAAACTGGGCGCGATGTTGAGGTGCCGGTTGACGCTGTCGGGCTTTTCCGGTGTCGCCGTCACGCGGTGCAACATCAGGATGGCGCCGATGCCGCCGACAAACGGCCTGGCCAGCGGTGCGAGGCCGGTATAGCGGGCGACGTTGAGCGCCAGTTTCCGGATTGCCTCCCCACCGTCGATCATTCATTCACCTTTTGCGCCTAGGCTGATCCAAGCACGGAACACGCCTGAGCGCTCCCCCAAATCGGGATCAATACGCCTTAAGGATTGAGGTATGGTTGACGCAATGGCGTCATTTGACGGCAATCGGCTCGCGGCGACCGAAGCTTCGCAACGAGCGCTGCCGAAGGATGCAGCGCAGCTGTCGGTCTCCGTTGCCGCAGCCGAAGGGCTCGCGGCCTATGCGGGGTTCTGCCGCTCGGCGCTCCATGCGCCGGCACAGGGCGCGACATGGATCCTGAACTGGGCCGCGCAACTCAAACCCGATCTCCTCGTCGTAACGCTCTCTCTCGAAGGCAAGCCGGTCTTCGCGTTGGCGCTGGAGGTCGTAAGCCAGGGGCCGTTCCGGGTTGCCCGTTTCATGGGCGGCCGCCACGCCAACGGCAATTTCGCCGCCGCCGACCCGCAATGGCTGGCCAGGGCGGATAGTGCGGCCGTCCGCTCGATGTTTGCGGCCATTGCCAGGGCCCGCCCCGATATCGATCTCATCGCACTGGAACGGTTGCTGCCCGATCTCGACGGCATCGCCAATCCGCTCGCATCGCTCGATCACTTTGCCAGCCCCAATCTTTCGCTGGCCGTCGATCTTGCCGGTGGCTTCGATGCCTTGCTGCTGCGCGCCAGCGGCAAGCGCAAACGCAAGAAGCATCGATCGCAGACGCGCAAGTTCGAGGCCGTCGGCAGCCACCGGCGCATCGAGGCGCGCAGCGCGGACGAGGTGGAGAGATTGCTCGACGCCTTCTTCGAGATGAAGGAGCATCGCTTTCGCAAGATGGGCATTGCCAACGTTTTTGGTGACGATCAGACACGCGCCTTCTTCCGGGGGCTGTTCACGCAAGCCCTGGCCGAGGACAAGCCTTCTTTCGTGCTGCATGGACTGGAGGTCGCCGGCAAGCTGCGCGCCATCACCGGGTCGAGCCGTTCTGGGAAACGCCTGATCTGCGAATTCGGCGCGATTGCCGAGGACGATCTCGCGCACAGCAGTCCCGGCGATTTTCTGTTCTTCGACAACATCCAGGAAGCCTGCGAGACCGGCTTTGCTGTCTATGATTTCTCCGTTGGCGACGAGCCCTACAAGCGGCAATGGTGCGATATCGAAACCCGGCATTTCGAGGTGCTGGTGCCGCTGACGCTCAAGGGCCGCGCGCTGGCACAGACGCTTCGCCAGGGCGCGCGGCTGAAGGCTTTCGTCAAGAACAGCCCGACAATCTGGAAACTGACCAAGATGCTGCGCCGCAAGGCCGCCGGACAGGCAGCGCCCGTGGCTGGCGAGGACGACAGCGACAACGATGCCCGACGGGATTGATCTCGGCTGGGCCTATAGTCCTGGTAAGGTCAGCTTTGTCGTAATCGATCGAATAGCGAGCGCCAGCCCGTGGTACAAATCTGTTGCGAAATCCAATTGGTCGGCATTATCTATGCGGCGTTTCAAATAGTAATGTGAGGTATCAATGCTTTGGTCGCCCGCAGAGCACATGCTCTATTCAGCAACTAGGCTGACGACCCTTGACGCCGGAGGCCTCACAACCGGTTATGGGACCGGTTTTTTCTATAAGATTTTTTTCGACGGCGGCGCCAAGTTTTCGGTCGGCATCGTGACAAACAAGCACGTGATCAAAGGCGCTTACGCTCTGCGCTTCCAAATGCATCTAGGCGAAGATGGTCCGTCTGGAGCGGTGAGAGAAATAGGCTTGATACTCGACCAGGAGGCTATCGTCTTTCACCCGACGGCTGACCTTTGCTACTTGGTTATAACAGACCTCCTCCACCGATTCGGCCAAGAGGGTTTGGCTCTCTTCTATGCCGTCCTTGAAGCTAAAGAGTTGCCAACCGATACCGAGTGGGCTGACTTTGACGCAATTGAGGGCGTTACGATGGTGGGGTGCCCAAACGGCCTCTACGACGAGGCCAATGCTCTCCCCATCACCAGAACAGGTTTCACTGCAAGCCATCCGGCAAAGCTTTACAATGGCAAGGCGGAATTTATGGTGGACATGGCTTGTTATCCTGGTTCGTCAGGCTCGCCGATTTTCCTTTTCGATCGAGGTGCACCGCATTTCGATAAATTCGCAGGACACTTCAAATTCGGTAACGCGATTCGGCACAAATTGCTCGGTATCCTCTACAGTGGGCCAACCATCACCACCGAAGGGACAATCACGCTTGCGAAGCAGCCGACGTTTGCAATCACGTCTATGATGCATCTAGGTACGGCTATCCGTTCATCTGAGCTGCTTGTGATTGAAGAAGCTCTTCGCGGTAAAATCGCTGCTTACAGATCGGGCTTGTCACAGTGATCCTTTGCGCCAAGGAAACCCTCGATCGGCATTGCTGAAGCGAGTGCCACACACTTTTCCCGGAATTGCGCCAGCCGTCAGAACTTGAGAGCTTCCCTGAGCGCTGGGCCGGCCCTGACGCGCAGATCGAGATCAGCCTCGATGTGATCGATGTGGTGCAGCATCAGCTGGCTCGCTCGCTCGCAATCGGCGTTTTCCAGCGCGCCGACAATTTCCGTGTGCTCGCTGTGCCCGCAGGCTGACACGCCGGATCGCCCATAAAGGGCGATGACAAGCGAGGAGCGTGCAACCAGTTCCTCCATGAAGCGCTGCAGGATGGCATTGCCGGCGACGGAGGCCAGCAGCAGATGGAAATCGCCGGACGCCTTGATTTCGGAACGCCGCGCGTTCGGGCCGTGCTCGGCGATGAAGCGGCCCTCCTCGTCGAGTTGCGCCTTGAAGGCGACGATGTCGGCTGATGTGACACGCCCGCAGGCGGCAATGGCAATGCCGGGTTCGATCAACCGGCGCGAGGCGAAGACCTGGCGTGCCTCCTCGGGCGACGGGTTGGCGACGAAGGCGCCGCGGTTGCGCTCGGTGCGCACCAGGCCTTCGAAGGACAGCATCTGCAAGGCCGCGCGAGCGACAGTGCGCGAGACGTCGAACAGCGTGCCGACCTCGCCTTCCGACAGTTTGGTGCCCGGCGCCAGCCGACGATCGACTATGGCGTCGCGCAGCTGGTCGCGGATCGCCTGGGCGCGATCCTGCGTGGCGCTGTCGGTGGCGGAATAGATCTGGTCGGCGATGTTCATGGCGATGTTCCCGCACCCTTCTAACGCGACTCATCCTTGTCGTACGAGAGGCAAAGTGGACACGAAGGCAAAAAAGATTGCATACGATTCTTATGCAGATCGCGCACAATCGCCCATTATTTGTGCAATGCACAAGATGGCTCGCCTGATAGGCAATGATCGGGAATCCTGATTTTTCAGACAATTCAAATGCTTGGCCGGTCGCTCCAATATTGGCACGCATGATGCATTGGTTAATGCGACCAAAAGGGAAGCCTGAATGTCCAAAGCCGCCGAGATCGACATCGTGTCCGTTTCGAAAATCTATGGAACGACGACCGCCGTCGAGGACATCAGCCTGAAGATACCGGCGGGCACCTATTGCTGCCTGCTCGGTCCCTCCGGCTGCGGCAAGACCTCGACGCTGCGCATGATCGCCGGCCACGAAAGCATTTCGTCCGGCGATGTCCGGCTCGGCAACACCGTCGTCACCGACCTGCCGCCGGCCAAGCGCGGCACGGCGATGATGTTCCAGTCCTACGCGCTGTTTCCGCATCTCGACCTCATCGACAACGTCGCCTTCAGCCTGAAGATGAAGGGCGTCGACAAGGAAAAGCGCCGCGCCAAGGCGCTCGACATGCTCAAACTGATGCAGATGGAGGCCTATGCGACGCGCCGTCCGGCGCAGCTTTCCGGCGGCCAGCAGCAGCGCGTCGCGCTCGCCCGCGCGCTAATCACCGATCCCGAGGCGCTGCTGCTCGACGAGCCGCTGTCGGCACTCGACCCGTTCCTGAAAATCCGCATGCGCGCCGAGCTGAAGAAATTGCAGACCTCGCTCGGCATCACCTTCGTCCATGTCACCCACAGCCAGGAGGAGGCGATGGCCTTGGCGGACCTGATCGTGGTGATGAATGACGGCCGCATTGAACAGGCGGCACCGCCGCGCGACGTGTTCGAGCGGCCGGCCACGGCCTTCGTCGCGCGCTTCATGGGCGACCACAATGTCATCTCCGGCCGGGTCACCGGCGCGCGCGACGGCATGGTCGTGTTCGACGTCAATGGCGGTGGTTCGCTTGCCGCCAGCGGCCACCGCCAAGAGGCGGGTACGCCGATCGACATCGCCATCCGCACCGACCATGTGCGCATCGGCGACGCGCGCTCGCCCGGCCTCGGCTTCACCGGCATCGTCTCCAACATCGAGTATCGCGGCGCCACCGTGAAGCTTTCCGTCACCGGCGCCGGCATCGACGATTTCACCGTCATCGTCGACGATTCCGACTTCTTCGCCAAACCCGTCGCCATCGGCGACGCCGTGCCGCTGGCCTGGGATCCGCAAGACGCGATCGTCCTCGGCCGCCTTCATTCATGAAATCAACCAAGCAAAACAAGACAGGGGAATAGACATGACAAAAACCATCGAAACGAAGACCGGCATTTCGCGCCGCTCGCTGCTCAAGACGGGTGCGGCCGCCGTCGGCCTCGCCGCCGGCTCGGGCGTCATCACGGGCTTCCCGACCATCTGGGCGCAGTCCAACATCACGCTGCGCCAGTTCGGCACCGGCGTGTCGAACCTCAACGCCATTGCCGACAAGTGCAAGGCAGACCTTGGCATCACGCTGGAGATGACGGCGACCGATTCCGACGCCGCCGCGCAACGCGCCGTGACCCAGCCCGACAGCTACGACATCGCCGACATCGAATACTGGATCTGCAAGAAGGTGTTCCCCACCGGCGTGCTGCAGCCGATGGATGTCAGCAAGCTGAAATATTACGACGAGCTGGTGCCGCTGTTCAAAACCGGCAAACTCACCCCCGACAGCGTCATTGCCCAGGGCACAGCGCCGCATACCGTCGGCTTCGTCGAGGCGCAGGACTCCAAGACCTTCGCCAAGGCGCCGACCAACTGGTTCACCATGGTGCCGACCATCTACAATGCCGACACGCTGGGCATCCGCCCCGACCTTGTCGGCCGCGACATCACAAGCTGGGCCGACATCATGGACCCGGCCTTCAAGGGCAAGACCGCCATCCTCAACATCCCGTCCATCGGCATCATGGACGCCGCCATGATCATGGAAGCCAGCGGCAACATCAAATATGCCGACAAGGGCAACATGACCAAGGACGAGATCGACAAGACGATCGACTTTTTGATCAAGGCCAAGCAGGGCGGCCAGTTCCGCGCCTTCTGGAAGTCCTTCGACGAGAGCGTCAATCTGATGGCGTCGGGCGAAGTGGTCATCCAGTCCATGTGGTCGCCGGCGGTCGCCGCCGTGCGCTCCAAGGGCATTCCTTGCCGCTTCCAGCCGCTCAAGGAAGGCTACCGCTCATGGGGCGGTGGTCTTGGCCTTGCCGCCCACCTCAAGGGCGCCGAGCTCGACGCTGCCTACGAATACATCAACTGGTACACGTCGGGCTGGGTCGGTGGCTACCTCAACCGCCAGGGCTACTACTCGGCCAACATGGTCTCGGCCAAGAAGTTCATGACCGAGGACGAGTGGGGCTACTGGATCGAGGGCAAGCCGGCCAAGGGCGAGATCAAGGCGCCGGACGGCACCGTCATGGAAAAGGCCGGCGCCGTGCGCGATGGCGGCTCCTTCGAGGAGCGCATGGGCAAGGTCGCCTGCTGGAACTCGGTGATGGACGAGGACCGCTACATGGTGAAGCGCTGGAACGAGTTCATCGCGGCGTAAGGGGAACAAGCGCCCTCCTCTACCCCTTCTCCCCTTGCAGGGAGAAGGGGTAACGCGGCTCAGGCCGCATCGCCAAAACCGAGAGCCTAGATGACAGTCGCGCTCGAACACCCCGCAATCGCCGCCGCGAAACCAGTCCGACGCCGCCGCTTCTCCATCGGTGCCGTCACGCCCTACCTCCAGTCGGCTCCACTGGCGCTGATCCTCGGTGCGTTCCTGCTTTTGCCCATCATCATGATCGTCGTCGTGTCCTTCTGGGACTATGACTTCGCCGCCATGTATCCGGACTTTCTCACCACCAACTATTCTGACGTACTGGGCTCCTGGGTCACCTGGAAGACCTATCTCAACACCATCAAATTCGCGGCCATCGTCTGGGCGCTGACCTTGTTCATCGGCTTCTGGGTCGCCTATTTCCTTGCCTTCCACATCCGCACCACGGCCATGCAGATGGTGCTGTTCCTGGTCTGCACCGTGCCGTTCCTGACCTCCAACATCATCCGCATGATCTCGTGGATCCCGGTGCTCGGCCGCAACGGGTTGATCAACTCGACGCTGGTGCACATGGGGCTGGTGCCAAAGCCGATCGAATGGCTGCTCTACTCCGAATTCGCGGTCGTGCTGGCGATGGTGCATCTCTATACGCTGTTCATGGTAACGCCGATCTTCAACACGCTGATGCGCATCGACCGCTCGCTGGTCGAGGCCGCGCGCGATGCCGGCGCCTCCGGCTGGCAGGTGCTTTGGAACGTCATCATCCCGCTGGCCAAGCCAGGCATGGCGATCGGCACCATCTTCGTCGTCACGCTGGTGATGGCCGACTTCTCCACCGTGCAGGTGATGTCGGGCGGCCAGAGCGCGTCGGTGGCGCTGATGATGAAGAACCAGATGTCGCTGCTGCAGTATCCGGCCGCCGCCGCCAACGCCGTGGTGCTTTTGGTGCTGGTGCTCTTGATGGTCGCCGGCATCCTGCGCATCGTCGACATCCGCAGGGAGCTTTGACGTGAGCCACGAAAAACGCACCCTCGAATTCTACGTGCTGGCGGCCTTCTTCGCGCTGTTCGTGCTGTTCCTCTACGGCCCGCTGTCGGCGATCCTGATCCTCTCCTTCCAGGGCGAGACCGGCGGCCTCACCTTCCCGCTCAACGGCGTGTCGCTGCACTGGTTCGCCAATCTGTTCGAGCGCCAGGCGGTCGGCGATTTCGGCGGCAGCTTCAAGCGCTCGCTGGTGCTGGGTTTGATGGTGATGGTCGTCACTGTCATCGTGTCGCTGCTCGCCGGCCTTGCCTTCCGCCAGAAATTTCGCGGCGCCACCGCGCTGTTCTATTTGGCGGTCGCCAGTCTCGTCGTGCCCTCCATCATCATCTCGCTGGGCATCGGCGTCGTCTTCCAGCAGGTCGGCTTGCGCCCAGCCTGGTATACGTCGGCCTTCGGCGCGCATCTGACCTGGACCTTGCCGTTCGGCGTGCTCATCATGTTCGCCGTCTTCAACCGTTTCTCGCCAGCATACGAGGAGGCCGCGCGCGATCTTGGCGCCACCTCCTGGCAGACCTTCGTCCATGTCGTGTTGCCGATGATCGCGCCGAGCCTGATCGGCGTCGGCCTGTTCGGCTTCACGCTCTCCTATGACGAGTTCGCCCGCACGCTGATGACATCGGGCACCTTCAACACGCTGCCGCTCGAGATCTATGGCATGACCACCAATGTCACCACGCCGGTGCTCTACGCGCTGGGCACGGTGACCACCGTGTTTTCCTTCCTGGTGATTCTGGCGACGCTGGGCGCCATCCTCTATGTCGGCCGCCGCCGGGCGAGAGCGTGACCGTGCAGATCCTGGTGGTGAACCCCAACACGACGGCCAGCATGACAGAGACCATCGGCGCGGCGGCGCGCGCGGTCGCCGGCGCCTGGACCGAAATCATCCCCGTCACTTCGTCGACGGGGCCTGCCTCGATCGAAGGCTATTATGACGAAGCGCTGGCCGTGCCGGGCCTTTTGATGGAGATCGCCGCCGGCGAGCGGCGCGGCGCGCAGGCGGCGATCATCGCCTGTTTCGACGACACCGGCCTCGACGCCGCGCGGGCCATGGCCGCCATTCCCGTCATCGGCATCTGCGAGGCGGCGCTCAGCATGGCCTCCTTCATCGCCCAACGCTTCACCGTCGTAACCACCACTGAACGCTCGCGCGTGCCGGTGGAGGGGCTGGTGCAGCGCTATGGCATGGCGGGACGGGCGCGTGTGCGGGCCGCCGACATTCCGGTGCTGGCGCTTGAAGATCCGGCATCGGGCGCAATCGGCAAGCTGCGCGACGAGATCGCTCGCGCCGTGGAGGAAGACCGCGCCGAAGCCATCGTGCTTGGCTGCGCCGGCATGGCCGACCTTGCCCACCAGTTGCAGGCGGATTTCGGACTGCCTGTCATCGACGGTGTCGGCGCCGCGATCAAGCAGGCCGAAGCGTTGATTGCGCTGGGCTTGTCGACATCGAAGCGCGGTGCCTATGCCAGCCCGCTGGCCAAGCCCTATCGTGGTATGCTGAAATCGTTCGCGCCGGGAGCTGTCGCCGCGGAGTGAGCACCATGAAACCGATCATCCGCGCGCTGTCGCTGGCGGAATTGGCCGACCTCATCGACTGGGCGGCTGACGAGGGCTGGAACCCCGGTCTTTACGACGCGGCGATGTTCCAGGCGGCGGATCCGGAGGGGTTCATCGGTGCCTTTGTCGGCGACGACATGGTCGCCGCGATCTCGGCGGTGGCCTATGGGCACGATTTTGGTTTCATCGGCCTCTACATCTGCCGTCCGGACATGCGCGGCAAGGGCTACGGCAAGGCGGTGTGGACCGCGGGCATGGACAGGCTGGCCGGGCGCACCGTCGGACTCGATGGCGTCGAAGAGCAGCAGGCCAACTACCGGAGCAAAGGGTTCAAGCCGATCTACGAGACCATCCGCTACAGCGGGCGCCCTGCGGCCCTGCCCGTCGACACCGGGCGGCTTCGCATGGTGACCGCGGAGCCGGGGCCCGACATCACCTGGTACGACGCGCTTTGCTTTCCCGCGCCCCGGCGCTCCTTCCTGCAGCAATGGCTGCAGCCGCCACATCATGCCCTGGCGGCGATCACATCGCGGGGAACGGCCGGCTATGCGGTGGCCCGCCCCTGCCGCAGCGGCTTCAAGGTCGGCCCGCTCTTCGCCGACGATGTGCAGACCGCACTCGAATTGCTCGGGGCGCTGGCGAGCGCGTGCGACGGCGGCGAATTGAACATCGACGCCCCGGCCACCCAGGTAGACTTCATCGCGGCGCTCGAGGCGGCAGGTTTCTCACCGACCTTCAGCACCACCCGCATGTACAAAGGCACGCCGCCCAAGCTCGATGCCAAGAGGATATTCGGCGTGACGACGCTGGAGCTGGGATAGGCCGAGCGCCTCGCCGAACAGCGATTCTGTCAGGCCGCGGAGCGCCGGCCCGGCGTGCCCGGCGGCTCGTGGCCAAGCGGCGTCACCAGCGTCAGGTCGGGGTAGCCGCTCTCGATCAACTTGACCGCGGCCTTCGTCACCTCGTCGTCCGGCTCGAGCATGGACAGGAACACTTCCGTGGCATCGCCGCCCAGGCGGCTGATGCCTTGCGCATCGGCCGGCCCGCATTCGACCACTACGAGATCATAGGCGGTGGTCAGCGACTGCATGATGATCGGCAGCCGGTCGGCGGCGCGCATGGCGCGGACCGGATCGGCGGTGCCGACGGGAATGACGTGACAGTCGGAATAGAGATCGGCATGGATCACATCGCTGAACTGCGCCTGCGAAGCGAGCAGATCGGTGATGCCCGGGAAAAGCCCGCTGTCCAACATCGGCCTCGAGGCGGCGCCCGAGGCGGTCAGGTCGAGCAACAGGACGCGCAGGCCGGCGTCGGACACCTCGCGTGCCACCAGGATCGCCGATGCGGCTGCCTCGTCGCCTTCGGGCGACACGAATATGGCGCGCGCGGCCCCGCTGGCGATCAGCTTTTCCGCGGCCTTCTCGATGTCGATCTCACCGAGCACCGAGCGTGGCCGCTGGACCTCTACGACAGGCTCCGGCTCGGAGACCGATTCGGCTTCCGCGACAGGCTCAGCCTTGGCCACAGGTTCGGTCGCGGCAACAGGTTCGGGCTCGGCAACGGGCTGCGGCTGCACCATCTCGGAATCCATGACCGTTTCGGGCCATGGCGTCTCGGCGGCACGATTGGCGAATTCGCTGGCGACGGCCGGCTCCAGACGGACAGATGGCTCCAGGGGAGCAGCCGGCTCCTGCCGGGCAGTTGCCGGCATCGCCACTTCGTCGATCGGCGCAAAACGGGCACCCGTGGCCGGGCGCATGGCGCGGCCCGAGAAGAGTTCCTTGAGCAGCGTGAAGACCGCCGCCAGCAGAAGCGAAGCCGCGGCGGCTGCACCAACGATCGGCCCGACCTTGGGGAAATACGGCTCGGAGGGAACCGAAGCCGGTGAGGAGACACGGGCGTCGACCGGCACATAGTTGCGGTCCTGACGCGAAGCTGCCTCGCGGTAGTTGGTCAGATAGAGTTCGAGCTGCTGGCGCTTGGCGGCGGCATCGCGCTGCAGCGCGTCGAGACCGACCTGCTCGTTGCCGGCCTGCGCCGATGCTGCCTTCAGTTGATTGACGTCGGAGATGAGCTGGCTCTCGCGCGCCTTGGCTGCGTCGGCCTGCATCACCAGGCCCTTCATGACCTTCTGGGCTTCGCTGCGGATCTGCGCGTCGAGATCGGCCAGTCGTGATTTCGCGGCGCGAACGCGCGGATGGTTGTCGAGCATTGTCGTCGACAGATCGGCGATGGTCGCGCGCAGCTCGACCTGCCGCTCCCGCAGACGCTGGATCAGGTCGGACGACAGCACTTCCGGCAGTGAGTCAAGCGAGCCGCCATTCTGCAGCGCCTTGCGCACGCTGTCGGCTGTGCCTTCGGCCGCGGCGCGATTGGCGCGCACCCGCGACAATTCGGTCGACAGCTCGGCCAGCTGCTGGGTGGCCAGGGTGGCATTGTTGCCGCCCATCAACAGGTCTGATTGGCCGCGGTAGGCCGCGACCTTGGCCTCGGCATCCCTGACCTGTTTCGACAGGTCGGCGATCTCAGGCGCCAGAAAGTCCGCGGCGGCGCTGTTCGATTCGCTCTTGGCCGCGCCCTGCCCGGCAATATAGGCAGCGGCAATGGCATCGGGGATGGCGGCGGCGAACTTGGGATCCTCGGAGGAGAACTCGATGGCAATGATGCGGGTCTTTTCAACGCCAAAGACGTTGAGCTTCTCGCGCATCTTCTTCAGGACACGCTCGTCGAGAGGAACATCCGTCGGGTCGTTCTTAAGCCCAAGGAGGACCAGCACGCGGCTCAGGTACGACATGTTGATCGCTTCGTCGAACTCAGGCAGTCGCGACAGGCCGAGTTTCTCCGCCACCTGCTTGAGGATTTCGTTGGACGAAATGATCTGGACCTGGGTGGCGACGCCCTGCTCGTCGAGGATCGGCTTGTCACCGTCATTGTTGCTGCCGGCCGGACGGGTGTAGACGGATTCACGCGGGGCGATTTCGATCTGCGTCTGGGCCTTGTAATGCTTTGTCGCGAACGATGCGAAGGCAAACGCCAGGCCCGTCACCACCAGGACGAAGAGCAATATGCGCAGCCAGTTCCTCGCCAGGCTGGCGAAGAGCTGCCTGAGGTCGACGTCGACATCTGCGGCCGCGGACTGAACGGACATGCATCCCTACTCCGAAACTGGGTCAGGATGCACCGTAAACAACTATGGTAACTCAGCCGTTAAGATCGCGGTAATACTCCGTTAGGGATTACTGCAGGCACCCAAGAAAATCGATAAAAATGGCAAAACCCTTGCCGGCGCGAGCCGTATCGGCCGGCTCCTTTACCCGGCCATTAACCCTAACAGGATGATAACGGACCCGATCCCAGATGTTTGCTGCGACGCCGCAGCGGCCAGTCGAAGGTACGTATCCGGTCATGAAAAGCACTGCTCCCCTCTTTCACGCTCTGCTTGCCGTATCGATGCTCGCCGGCTGCTCCAGCTACCGGCCGACGCCGGCTGCCTTCCACGAAGTCCTTGACCAGCCCTATCGTCTCGGCGCCGGCGACCGCATCCGCGTCACGGTGTTCGAGCAGGACGGACTGACCAACACCTACAGTGTCGACCAGTCCGGCTACCTCTCCTTTCCGCTTGTCGGTGCCATACCGGCGCGTGGCCACACCGCGCAGCAGATGGAAAAGGAGATCGCCGACAAATTGCGGCAAGGCTATCTGCGCGATCCCGATGTCTCGGTCGAGATCGATCGCTACCGGCCGATCTTCGTCATGGGCGAAGTGGGAGCTGCCGGCCAGTATTCCTATGTGCCCGGCCTGACCGTGCAGAAGGCCATCGCCATTGCCGGCGGCTTCTCGCCGCGCGCCAACCAGGAAAGCGTCGACATCACCCGCGACATCAACGGCAAGGTGATGACCGGCCGCGTGGTCACATCCGATCCGCTGCTGCCCGGAGATACCGTTTACGTCCGCGAACGCCTGTTCTGACAGACACCACGTGGCGGACAAGCTCAGGATCGTCCACTGCTTTCGTTCACCCGTCGGAGGAATTTTCCGGCATGTGCGCGACCTGACGGAAGCGCAGGTCGCCGCCGGTCATGTGGTCGGGATCGTCTGCGATTCGACCACCGGCGGCGAATTCGAGGAGCGCCTGTTCGAGCAGATGAAGGATATGCTGGCGCTCGGCATCCATCGCACGCCGATGCAGCGCCATGTCGGCCCGGGCGATCTCGCCTCGGCCCGGCGCACCTACAGGATCATCAAGGAATTGCGGCCGGACGTGTTGCACGGGCACGGCGCCAAGGGTGGCGCTTATGCCCGTCTGTTCGGCTCATTGTTGCGGGTATCAAGGTCTCGCGTAGCCCGCCTTTATTCGCCGCATGGCGGCTCCCTCCACTATGACGAAACGACAGCCACCGGGAAGCTGTTCTTCGCGCTGGAGCGCTCCATGGCGCGCTTCACCGATTGCCTGCTGTTCGTCTCGGACTATGAGCGGCGAACCTATCGCAGGAAGGTGGGCGAGCCGCCGATCCCGAACACGCTCGTCTACAACGGACTGCGCGCCGTCGAATTCGAACCGGTCATCATCGCATCCGATGCGGCTGATCTGCTCTATATCGGCATGATGCGGGACCTGAAGGGACCCGACATCTTCATCGATGCCCTGGTCGCCGCCGGTCCCCGGCTTGGCCGGGCGCTGAGCGCGGTTATGGTCGGCGACGGTGACGACCTGCCGCGCTACCACGCGCAAGTGGAGCGCCTGGGGCTTCAAGGCCATGTCCGCTTCTTACCGCCAATGCCGGCCAGAGAAGCCTTCGCGCTGGCGGCGCTGGTGGTCGTTCCATCCCGCGCGGAAGCCATGCCCTATATCGTGCTGGAGGCCCTTGCCGCGGCAAGACCCATGATCGCCACCTCCGTCGGCGGCATACCGGAGATTTTCGGTGCCGGCTCCCCTGCCCTGATCCGCCCCGATCCGGTCGAACTCGCCGACAAGATGAGCGAGGCGCTGGCCGACCTTGCCGCCTACAGCAAACTGATGCCCGACGGCGCCGGCCTCAGGGCACGCTTCGGCGCCGACGTCATGGCCGCGGAAATCGAGAAGGCCTATTTCGCCGCGCTCGACAGGTAACCCCCAAGCCTTTCCAAAGCCACGTGTTGTTTCAAGGGTTTCTTAGCTCTCTTTTGCTATTCACCCTGGGGAAGCTTGCGGACTGTTCCATGAATGAGATCGATCCCGCGCGCCGCTTTTCACCTGAAGCGGTGCGTAAATTCGACGGCCCTACCGATGGCAATGCGCCCGGCGGCATGAATGACGTTGCCCGACAGGTCGCATCGCAATACCGGCGCGATACGATGTCGCCGATCATGGTCAGCGGCGTCCTGCGCATGGTCGAATTCGGGGTGCTGTTCCTTTCGGGGCTGTGCGTCTATTTCTACTATGTCGGGTTCTTCAATTACCTCGCCTGGCAATATCCGGTGACGATGGCCGCCGCGTCGTTTCTCGCCGTGGTGCTGCTCGATGTCACCGACTGCTACCAGGTCGTCTCCCTGATGCGGCCGATCGCCAATTTTGGCCGGATCCTGTTGGCCTGGGCCGGCGCTTTTGCGCTGATGGCGTTGACGGCCTTTGCCATGAAGATGTCGGAAGACTATTCGCGGCTGTTGTTCGGCACCTGGTTCGTCGTCGGCTTCGTCCTCCTCTTCGGCCTCAGGCTGGTGATGTCGAGACTGATCCGGCGCTGGGCACGCGATGGCCGCATGGAGCGGCGCGCCGTCATCGTCGGCGGCGGCAAGGCGGCGGAAGTCCTGATCCGCTCGGTCGAGAAGCAGCCTTACAACGACATCCGCATCTGCGGCATCTTCGATGACCGCTCAGACAAGCGCTCGCCGCCGATCGTCGCCGGCTATCCCAAGCTCGGCACCATTTCGGAACTGATCGAGTTCGCCCGCATCGCCCGCATCGACATGCTGATCGTGTCGCTGCCGCTGACCGCCGAAACGCGCGTGCTGCAGCTGTTGAAGAAGCTGTGGGTGCTGCCGGTCGACATCCGGCTGTCGGCGCATTCCAACGCGTTGCAGTTCCGTCCGCGCGCCTATTCCTTTATCGGCTCGGTGCCGATGCTCGACATCTTCGACAAGCCGATCAATGACTGGGATTCGGTCGCCAAGCGCGCCTTCGATATCGTTTTCTCGCTAATCGGCATCATCGTCTTCTCGCCGGTGATGCTGGCGACCGCGATCGCCATCAAGCTCGACAGCAAGGGACCGGTGCTGTTCAAGCAAAAGCGGCACGGCTTCAATAACGAGATCATCGAGGTCTACAAGTTCCGCTCGATGTACACCGACCGGTCGGATCCGACCGCCAAGCAGACCGTGACCAAGAATGATCCGCGCGTCACCCGCGTCGGCCGCTTCATCCGCAAGACCTCGATCGACGAACTGCCGCAGTTCGTCAATTCGCTGCTGGGCTCGCTGTCGCTGATCGGCCCGCGCCCGCATGCGATCGCCGCGCAGTCGCACAACCTTCTCTACAACGAGGTGGTCGACGGCTATTTCGCCCGCCACAAGGTCAAGCCCGGCGTCACCGGTTGGGCGCAGATCAACGGCTGGCGTGGCGAGATGGACACCAACGAGAAGATCCGCATGCGGACGGAATACGACCTCTACTACATCGAGAACTGGTCACTGCTGTTCGATCTCAGAATCCTGTTCCTGACGCCGATCCGGCTGCTCAACACGGAAAACGCCTATTGAGCGCGATTTCCCACGAGCTGCCACTGGGCGCGGTCAACGCCAAGCTGATCGCGCTGATTTCTTCCAGTGCGGTGGTGTTCGGCATCCTTCTGTCCGGCTTCGTCATCAGCGAGCCGGCGCCTTACGAAATCTACATGGCCGGGCTGATCGCCATCTGGGCGCTCTTCGGCTTGCGGATTTCGCGCGCGGCCATGCCGCTGCTGGTGCTGCTGGTGACGATGAACATTGGCGGCATGATTTCCATGACGCAGATGGCGGACCTCGCCTTCACGCCGCTCTATCTCTCCGTATCGCTGTTTCTCGCCTTCAGCGCGGTGTTCTTCGCATCCGTCACCGCCACGCAGCCAGGCCTCTACCGGCTGATCTTCAATGCCTATGCCGTCTCGGCGGTGGCGACCTCGCTGCTCGGCATAGCAGGCTATTTTCACGCCTTTCCCGGCGCCGAAATGTTCACCAAATACGATCGCGCCGCCGGCGCCTTCCAGGACCCGAACGTTTTTGGGCCTTTCCTGGTGCTGCCCGGCATCTATCTGCTCTATCTGATCCTGACAGGTTCGGTCTCGCGCATGCCGCTGCTGGCGGTGCCGCTGCTGACCATCACATTGGGCATCTTCTTCTCCTTCTCGCGCGGCGCCTGGGGCATGTTCGCCGTGTCGGCGGTGCTGCTCACCGGCTGCCTGTTCCTGCAAAGCGCCAGCGGCAAGTTCCGGCTGCGCGTGGTGATCATGACCATCGCCGCACTGTCCTTGCTGACGATCGCCATCATTGTCATCCTGCAGCTGCCCGGGGTGTCGGAGATGTTCGCCAACCGCGCGCATCTCGAACAGAGCTATGACACCGCCCGCCTCGGGCGCTTCGCCCGCTATGGAATCGGCTTCCAGATGGCGATGGAGCGTCCGTTCGGCATCGGGCCGCTGGTCTTCGGCAAGATGTTCGGCGAGGACACGCACGACATCTGGCTGAAAATGCTGATGGATTATGGCTGGCTCGGCTTCGTGTCGTTCCTGACGCTCGTCGGCTGGACCATAGCAGCCGGGTTCCGCATCCTGCTGCGCGACCGGCCGTGGCAGCCTTATCTCCTGTGCGCCTATGTCGCCTTCATCGGCAATATCGGGCTCGGCACCTTCATCGACATCGACCACTGGCGTCATATGTATCTGCTGCTCGGCCTGATCTGGGGTGCGATCGCGCTGGAATACCGCCATCAGCGGCTGTTGCAGCCGGCATTTCCGGGCGTATCGCCGATCGCGCGATAAACGCCGAATTTCGGTTGACCCGAACGGGGTTATCACGATACATCGCGACCGGTCCGGAGTGTAGCGCAGCCCGGTAGCGCACTTGACTGGGGGTCAAGGGGTCGTCGGTTCGAATCCGGCCACTCCGACCATTTTACAACAAAGGACTTATCCCCAAAGTCCTGCCGAGCAGATGCCGCAGACAAGCGCCCAGGGTAACAAGCGGGGTATAGTCGCTGGCTCTCGCTTCGCCCGGCAATCCTGAATGATATCCGAATCAGCCAGCGGCACCTTGCCTTTCTTGATGGCCTGACTCAAAGTTGGCTCCTCTGCACGGTCGGGGATGCCATCCGCAGCAGACCGGGGGATGGTGTATGCTCAGAAGACTTCATTTCGAAAACTTCAAATCATGGCGTGAAGCGACTGTCGATTTCGCTCCGATTACCGCCTTCTTCGGCGCGAACTCGTCTGGCAAAAGCAGTATCATCCAGTTCCTGTTGATGCTGAAGCAAACGAAGGACTCGCCCGACCGGAACCTGGCTCTCGATTTTGGTGGTGACGACTCCCTGGTCGACTTGGGATCTTTCCCAGCCGCGGTCTACCGACACGATCTGGAATCGCGAATCCGTTGGAAACTTGATTGGTCGGCCAAGGACGAGATCAAGATTTCAGACCCGTCGGGAAAGCGAATTGACGTTCTTTTGCGAGGCAATGACCTCTCCATTTCATCGGAGGTTGGTCTTCGCAATCAAGCCGTTGTCGCAGAAGATCTGTCATACGATTTCTCGGGAGCGCACTTCGAACTCAAACGAGATCCTAACAGATCCGAGTTTCATCTGAGTGCATCAGGCGCCGACTTCCGCTTCATACGCGTTCCCGGCCGAGTGTGGACGTTGCCGGCCCCCACCAAGTCTCATGCATTTCCCGATCAGGCTCGAACCTATTATCAAAACTCGCAGTTCCTGAGTGAGTTCGAAACTGCGTATGTCCAGCAGATGGACGAAATCGTCCATCTGGGACCTCTGCGTGACTTCCCGAAGCGACAATACATTTGGGCCGGTTCCACGCCGGTCGATGTCGGACGCCGGGGCGAGCGGACAATCGACGCGATTCTGGCGGCCACAGCACACAACGAGGAGCGCAACGTCAAACCCAAGTCGCGCCTACGACCGTTTCAGGAGATGGTCGCTTGGTGGCTCAAAGAAATGGGCCTCATTGAGAGCTTCGAGGTAAAGGAAGTTGCGGCAGGATCAGGCCTATATCGCGCCTTCGTCCGACGCGACTCGAAATCTGCCGAGACGCTGATAACAGACGTCGGCTTCGGCATCTCGCAAATATTGCCCGCTCTCGTCTTGCTCTACTACGCTCCCAAAGGATCCACAGTGATTCTTGAGCAGCCGGAAATTCATCTCCATCCGGCCGTTCAATCCGCTTTTGCAGACGTGATCATCACGGCGAGCAAAGTTCGTGGCATACAAATTATTATCGAGAGTCATAGCGAACATATTCTCCAACGGATTCTGCGCAGAATTGCCGAAGGTGCCAAATCAAATTACCCCGAATTGACGCCCCGAGACGTCAAGATGTACTTCACACAATCAAAGAATGGCGCGTCGTCGTTGGAACCACTTGAGGTTAACCTCTTTGGCTCCATCGAAAATTGGGCAATTATCGGCTTGACGTACCAAGGAATTAAGTCCTATGATTCGTGGTGACAGGCCGGCACTAGGTGAGCGTTTGATTGATGTCACACCTGAAATGATTGATGCGGGATTGGACGAGTTCCGCCAGCATCAATATGACGGTGATGTGCGGCACATGTTAGAGTCGATCTACCGCGCGATGGCTTATGCAAGCTTCTCGGCTTCGGCCACCAGCCCTTCTAGATAAGTGACGTTTAGTTCGGCTACGGCGACCGGGGACGTTGATTGGAGTGGAACACCAAGATGGTGGGTCGGGGGATTGTATGTTCGGTCGCCCCTTGCACTTATGGGAACCAGAACTGTGGTCGATGGTGTACGCCGAACTTTAACGGGTTTCCCATCAAGAGATGTCACTCGCAAGTCGGCAGGTGGCGGGCCTCCCACAAACCCGATCGCTGTTGCGAAATTAGTCATGACAACATCGCGAAACGGTCCGCCGTCAAGGCGGATGGAATTGCTGTCGCCCTCGCCGGAAATACCGATGTCGTGTCGTTCAGGTTCGAGATGCACGGCAGAGCCGAGCCCGTGTTCATCGTCGTTTCTAGCTTCAAACATATATTGAAGCAGGGGGTCGCTTTTGCGGACTTGTTTCTTGGATCCAAGCCATTGCATCGACTGTGGCGATCCCTTTGCCCCTTGCTCCAGAACGGTATAAACGTTCTTGGAGGATGTCAGGACCACATACCAACTATCAGAGAAGTCATCAAAAGTGCGACTGGACCGCAATGCGGCCAGCGCCTTTTGCGCAACGCGAAGTCGCCCCTTAGCTTTTTCTACAGCGGACTGGTTCATGACAGAATCTCCTAAAGACAAAGACCAGGATAAGGCCGACGAGCGCCGCGACGAGTTGGCGAAGCGCGTCTTGAATACGCCGCCACAGCCCAAGCACGGCAAGCCAAACGAAAAGAAATCAGCGAACGGAAAGCGCGATGAGCCTCATTCAAAGAGAGATTGACCGGATTCGCGCTGCAATTGCCGTAGGTGGCGATCGTGCCGGTGAACTCTATGCCGCCCAGCAAGCCCTTGAGTGGGCACTGGAGCCGGGCGGCATAAAGTCGCCTTACGCCATGATCACTGGCACTCAGGAAGGCTCAGCAGGTTATCCCGCACCGTCGAATCCCGCGTGGTGCGGATGTGCTTCCGGTGCCCAGCGGGGCTGACAACGATTACGTTGGCTTCTATGGTCCCGACCCTAACGTAAAAATCTTCGTGGTCTGGGCCGCTGCTTTCGATCCGAGCGATAACCACCTCGACGGGCAGTTTCCACGGGATTCCAGCATCGCCAACGTGGGTTATGTGCTCGACGGAACTGTCGCGATTAGGCTTGTTGATGCACTTGATTTGAAAACGTCCTGCCATGTTAGAAAAAGTCCTTGTGTGGGGCCACAGGACGGCTTGACGGAATCACCGGTAGGTTTAGTTTGGCGATTGAACATGTGCCTAGCCGTCCTGTGGCTGGGTTGCATCAAACGGCGGTGACTACGAATCACCGCCGTTTCCAACTTTAAGGCCAAATCAACCGTGGAGTCCCCCGTTTCAGGGTTTCCCACACGGTTTTTTGTTCCCTTTTCGTTTCCTTAAACGGAGAAGCTTTCGCGCCTTCTGCTTAGGCGTGACTGGCTTCGTCAACCCGCCGATAGGTCAGACGTTTGCCGACCATGCCCTTGATGGCACGTTCGCAGCGCTCGGTGTCGGTGACGCCAAGGCCGACGCGGTTGTTGTAACGGAAATCGAACTCGGCAAGGTAGCGGTGCAGATGAGCTTCGCTCACCTGATGATACACGCCATTGATGCCGCGCTTAAGGATCGAAAAGAAGTTCTCGGCGGTATTGATGTGCATGAAACTGCCAAGGCGGACATACTCATTTGCCGAATGGTTCACGGTGCCATGGCTGGCGTATTCCTTGCCGATCTTCGGATAGACGGTGCTCTCGTCAGTCATAAATGCACTGGCGCGGTCGGCGGTGGTCACGATGATCGGGCGCACCGTTTCGGCGGTCACATTGGCAATATGGAATGAGGCAACGCGCCCGTCACGCTCGACCAGCGAAAGGACGGGTTTCTTTGGAGCGGGCTTGCGGTGGGCGCGGTTCTTTGCCTTGCCGCCGACATAGGCTTCGTCAACCTCGACAACCTTGTTCTTGCCGCCAAGCGGACCGGACGACTTAGGATCGTCGCGCATGGCTTCACGAAGGCGATGGCAGAGGAACCAAGCGCTTTCGTAGGTGATGCCAAGCATGCGGTGCATCTGGTGAGCGGACATGCCTTTCTTCGATGCGGTCAACAGGTGCATCGCGGCAAGCCAGACGTTGATCTTGATGTGGCTGCGCTCCATCAGGGTGCCAACCGTCACGGAGAATGGCTTGCGGCATTCCTTGCACTTGTAGACGCCCGGACGAGTGGACTTGCCCTGAAGCTTGGTAATGCGGTCCGGATTGGCATTGCCACAATGCGGGCAGTTCGGACCATGGGGCCAATGAAGGCTCTCAAGGTGTTCGCGGGCCTTGTTCTCGTCAGTGTAGATCGGGTCGGTGAGTTTCATGGGATTGCCTCTGAATTTGAGGCAATCTTATCAAAGTGAGCCGTGGTACGTCAAGCCGATAATTGCCGAAAATTGGCCGCCCGATTTCTTCGGTGACCAATTCGGCGAGATTGCCGCTCGGGATAAGGCGGCAATTCTGAAACGAATGAGCGGATCGTGATAGTTGTCGACGAGAACGTGCCGATCGTCGCCAATGAGGCGACGAAATCGGCAACTCAACGACTTGCGCCGCAAGCAGACGATGCCTGCATCCTCGCTTCGATCAATCGGTTGGAGGAGATCGTGAAAGGCGAGATCGTGCTGCTGGACGAGGCAGGCGCTGTGATGTCGGCTTATCGAGCCAAACTCAGCGGGAGTGGCATGCCTGGCACCGGAGATGCGTTCTTGCGGCATCTGTCAGATCGCCAATACGATCCATCCAAAGTTCGCATCGTGCCGCTGGAGGAAAACGCTGCGCGGGTCTACACCGCTTTTCCTGCCGACGAGGCACTAAAGAAATTTGATAAGGCCGATCGAAAATTTGTAGCCTTGGCTGCATCGGTTGCCGGCTCTCCAATAGTCAATTCCGTTGACAGCGACTATTCCCATCATAGCCAGGCTCTCATCAACGCCGGAATTGTCGTCGAGGAATTGTGCCCGCAATGCCTGAAAGCTCCGCCTGCGAATTGAAAGCCAGGCGCGGTTCTTGAGCAACGGTCAGAGGGTCCTCTGCTGAATTTCCGGTGCCCGAACTAAAGAAAATCAGCGACTTAGCCCGACAGTCCTGACCAATTGATCGCTCCAAAACTGGTCAGGGTATTTGTCTGGTAGCCGCACAGGCATTGTTTCACATTGGATGACCGATTTTCCGGTAAGGTGGGGAAGATGCAGAAGCTTGTTACAGTCAAAAATTCTGTTGTCGAGCTGCTTTCCGTCGGCGTTTTCGGGGCGATGTCAGGAGCGGTTATCTTTGCTTTCTTGGCCGACAGAATCGCATCGACGGCTGAATATGCGACGTTGCTAAGTGGCTTCGGTGGTGCGGTCTTGGGATCCGGTATGAGCGCATTCGTGGCTCTCGTGCTTGCAAGGCAGACATCGAAGGAAACTCTGGACAGGGACATTCGAGCTCGAAACGCCGAGCAGCAATCTTACGCTCTCCGCCTGATGGTGAAGGCGTCCTTGATCTTAAGCGATGTTGTTGCCATCCAGCGGTCAATCGATTCGTCACTTTCAGACGCGAACGACCGGAATCTGACATCGCAACCTCTATGGAAGCGTATTCTGCCGATTGTTGGAAGCTACCAGCTTTATGACGTCGATGCTGCTGAGTTGTCGCCTCTGATCGCCGCAAAAAACAGTGGCCTTATGCAGTCTGCCGTCACGCTTTTCATGCAGCATCGAAACCTGATCGAGGTGGTCAAGGTGTACAGCGAAAAACGGGATCTCGTTAAGAGTTACATTACGCATCACATCACGGCCGCAGACGGCGTTATCACGTCGGGATTGACAGAGGCAGACGTCTCTCGTTTGGCGCCACTGGAGATGGAACTTGAGAGCCTCGCCAAAGGCATCCGCGAGATGATCCCTAACCTTATCAGCCTGGGAGAACAGGTTACCTATGGCATCGGACCGGCGATGAGGAAATTTTATGAGAACAGTGAGTTCCCTGTTTTCGCACCAATAGCTCCATCCGGGCAGCCCGCCGACCCGCCAACAGCCACTGCCGCGGTGGCAGATTGACCTGCCTGCGGCTGATCGAGAATGTTGGCTGCCCCGCTCTGCAGGCCCGTGACACGGCCAAGCTTGCCGGCTTCCCAGCAAACACGCCTCTATGATGATAAGTGTCACCTAACCCTGGCAGACATCGACCCATTCAGCACCGATAATCTCGGCCATCCGCTGCGGTGCAATCCGTACCGCCGCGTTGGTGGCGCCTGCCGCAGGCACCACCTCGTTGAATTCGCGCAGCGACACGTCGCAGTAGACCGGCAGCGGCGACGGCAGGCCGAAGGGGCAGACACCGCCGACCGGATGGCTCGTGGCGGCGACGACTTCCTCCGCGTCCAGCATGCGCGGTTTGCCGCCGAACTGGTCCTTGAACTTGCGGTTGTCCAGCCTGGCGATGCCGCTGGTGACGACCAGCATGGTGCGCTCGCCGACGCGCAGGCAGATGGTTTTGGCGATTTGCGCCGGCAGCACGCCATGCGCCTCCGCCGCCAGCGTCACCGTCGCCGAGCTCGCCTGCGTGACGATGACCTCGATATCGGGCGCATGGGCGGCGAAGAAGGCACGAACAGAGTCCAGGCTCATATCAGAAAACCCACGATTCAAAGCCGACGCACGGCGGATGCAATTGGCGCAGATTTGGATGCCGCAGGTATAAACACGTGCGATCTGTAAATCGGCAAGTCCGGCCTGCCTGATAACGCCGTGGTGTCAACAAGAAACCCGCCAAGCGGGCCTTGGCGGGTTCTCCTGCATGCCTGGTGCTGGTCTAGGCCAGGGGTCGGCCCTGTGCGGCCGGCGTCGGTGTGGCGGAAGCGATGAGAGTGTCCTGAGGCATGCGAAGCGCGGATGCAATACGACGCAGCTTCGACGGATCGGCCGCCCGGCCGTTCTCCATATCCTCGATCTCCTCGACCGACAGGCCGCAGGTCAGGGAAAGCTCTTCCACGCTGTATCCGCGGGTTTCCCGCATGGCTCTGAGGGTGGTGTAATCCGGCCCGATCTCGCTGGCGAACGGTTCGGAGAGGGCATGGCTTTTTGCATTGTTGGGCATTGGCAACTCCGGTGGCTGAAAGCGTTTGATCAAAATGGAGTGTTGCCTGAGACGAGCAGGAACATGCCCGCTCGCCAGCGATTTGCCAAGAGCCAAAGGCCGTCACGCTATCGTGAACCGAATGCCTGCGAGGCGATCTCACCCGCGCCATCAAGTTCTTTTGAACACCCCGGCACCTTTTTGCCCGGAGGTTTCAGCCCACCTGTTCGTTGTTCTGATGCGCCGGCGTGAAAGCCATCCGGTTCCAGCCGGCCCGTTCCCAGAAGGATCTCTGCAATGAACTTCAAGACATTCATGGTCGTGCTCGGCGCGATCTCCAGCCTTTCCGTCGCTGCTGCAGGCGGCGCTCAAGCGGCGGACCCTTTGCGCGTGCGCGGCACGGTGGTCAGTTTCGAGCCATCGCTGCTGACCGTTAAAACCCGCCAGGGCGATACATCGGCGATCAAGCTCAATACCGGCTGGAAGATCTCCGGCGTCGCCAGCGCCTCTGAAAAGGACATCAAGCAGGGCGATTTCCTCGGCATCGCCTCCGTCTCGAAATCGGATGGCGGCAGCGGCGCCCTGGAAGTGGTGATTTTCCCCGCCGCCTTGAAAGGCACTGGCGAGGGAGACCGTCCCTGGGACCTGCAGCCGAACAGCCGCATGACCAATGGCACCGTGGCCGACGTCACCGACATAAGCGGGCGCGCCGTGACGCTGACCTACGACAACGGGCAGACCAAGAAGATTTCGATCCCCGACAGCACGCCCGTCGTGACCTTCGCCCCGGCCACGCCAACCGATCTCAAGCCGGGCGCGACGATCTTCGTTACCGCCCAGCGTGAGGCTGACGGAACGCTGAGTTCCAGCCGCGTCGTGGTGGGAAACAATGGCGTGATCCCGCCGATGTAGCCAAAACAGGCGGCAAGAGCCGGCTTTTCGGCCCTCGCAAAGATGTGACGGAAGCCGGCTTCCTTAGAAACAGTCCAGAAACAAAATTCTACAATCGGGAAATACTGACGAAAAAAACCAGGAGCGTAATCCGATACGCGGCAGCCGGGCTATCGACCCGATCTACATCTGCCTGCGAAAGAAGGAAACGATCCATGAAGAAATCCCTCCTCTCGGCCCTCGGGCTTGCAGCTGCAGTTGCTTTCACTGTGCCGATGATCGGTGCAACCAGCGCAGAAGCCGCCCCGATGGCAAAGCATCATCATCACCGTCACCACCATCATCATCGCCACCATCACTGGCACCACCACCATCATCATCACCACCACGTGAAGAAGATGGTGAAGAAGGCCTAAGCATACCGACTGCCAACGAGAAGACTGGCCTTGGCTTCTTGTTCAAGGCTGGTCTTCTCGTGGTTGTGCACTGCCAGCCCGACTTCAAACCGAGCCTGTCGAATTTCGCCTGACGATCCTGCTGGCCCAGGATTTTCGGCGCCGATACCGCGACGACAAGCGAAATCTTTCACGCGGCGCCAAATCGCGATACGGCAAGGCATGTTGCTGACCGGTGCACCGCGCCGGATAGGGCGTTCGCGAACAGGGCCAGGTATCCCCGATGACGGCCAAGGCCGATATCTCCCGGACAGACCGCATTGCCCTGTCGGTCGCCCGATTGTGGCTCACGCTTCGCCACCCCGCCCTTGTCGTGCGTTTCTTCCTGAAACTGGGCTATCTGCCCAATCCGGCCGCGCCCGTGCGCTACCATGAGCTGTTGCTCTGGCGAAAGATCCTCGACCGCAACCCGCTGTTCGTGACGCTGACCGACAAGCTGGCGGCCAAGGCCTATATCCGCGGCGCCTGCCCCGAACTCGCCTTGCCACGCACGCTCTGGTCCGGGCGCGACCCTGCCGACATTCCTCTCGACCTGCTGGCCGGCGATGTCATCGTCAAGACAAACCACGGCTGCGCGATGAACATATTCGTTGCCAATGGCGCCCCCAATCACGGCCTCATCGTCGCCAAGACGAGGCACTGGCTGAGAAAACGCTATGGCCGCCGCAATGGCGAATGGGCCTATTGGCCTGTCGTTCCCACCGTTTTCGTGGAAGAGCGGCTGGCGCTCTCCGGCGCAAGGATAGCAACCGACATCAAAGTGCATGTCTGCGGCGGTGAGGTAACGCATGCCTGGGTCGAGGATAAAGCCGCGAAGCGTTCGCTGCTTTTGGACCGGGACGCCAATCCATTGCCCGGGCGCGACCCGGACTATCCCCACGAGGATCAGGCGGTGCCCGTCAATGCGCAGCTTCTGGACTATGTTCGCCAGGCGGTATCGATCGCGCCAACCATCGCCGGCAACCTCGACTATATCCGCATCGACTTCCTGGTCACCGACCATTGTCTCTACGCCGGCGAGATCGTCGTCTATCCCGGCGCCGGCTATGGCACCACCACCAATCCGGCGTTCGCCGGCGAAATCGAACGGCTCTGGCGGCTCGACCAATCCGCCTTCCTGCGCCGCCCCCACAAAGGGGTTGTGCGCCTCTATGCCGACGCGCTCCGCGCCAGATGCCGGGCCGGCATCGCAAATGACGACGTCGGGGCCTAGCGCCGGCTGAACAGCAGGCTGGCGACCAGGCCGAGCACCACAAGGCCAACGGCGGCGGCCGCCGCCGGATGGTCGCGGGCCGATTTCTCGATCACCCTGCCCTGTTTGCGAATTGCCGGCATCGCATCCCGCAGACGCCCTGCAAGATCGGAATACGTGTCGAGAGCGGCATCGCGGCCGTCTTCATAGTAAGCGCCGCCACGCTTTGACACGGCCTTGCGCAACGCCGCGAGTTCCCTCGAGAGGGCCGCGACCTGCTTTTCGAGGTCGATGTCCGAAAGGGTTGAAAATGATGCCATCATGCGTTTCCTTGTCTTGCAGAAGGATGTCTTGCAGAAGGAAACGTAACGCCTCACCCCAAGTCGGGTTCCGGTCTTGAGGCTTCAAAGCACCTTTGGCGGCGGTCAGCGCACCTGGTCGAGCAGGCGCTTGCATTCCAGCAGGTCGAACAGCGCCTCCTGCAGCAGCGCGCGATTGTCACGCGAGAGTTTCGACGCGTCCGGCGGAACCGGACCTTCCTCATCGCTCTTGCCCAGGCCGAAAAAGCGGCGGCTGGGCTTGACCCTTGGCTG
The DNA here is from genome assembly GCF_024746835.1 of Mesorhizobium sp. AR02. Lineage (NCBI taxonomy): Bacteria > Pseudomonadati > Pseudomonadota > Alphaproteobacteria > Hyphomicrobiales > Phyllobacteriaceae > Mesorhizobium > Mesorhizobium sp. AR02. The sequence continues at coordinate 7,122,374 of NZ_CP080531.1, forward strand.
GCCAACCAGCTCATCATCGCCGCCGCGCGGCTGCGCTGCCGGCGTCAGCGGCACCTGGTCGGCCTGCTTTCGCTGCGAGATCGCCTCGACGGCGGCCATATCGCCATTGCCGATGGCGACGAGGAAATGATTGCCGTTTTCGCGCAGCAGCTTCTGCACGCCCTTGATGGTGTAGCCCTGGTCGTAAAGCATGTGGCGGATGCCCTTGATCAGCTCGACATCCTGCGGCCGGTAATAGCGGCGGCCGCCGCCGCGCTTCATCGGCTTGATCTGGTTGAAGCGTGTCTCCCAGAAGCGCAGCACATGCTGCGGCAGGTCGAGATCTTCGGCGACCTCGCTGATGGTGCGGAAGGCGTCAGGGCTCTTGTCCATGGGCGAAATCCTCACGCTGGAGCGTGACCCGGAACGGTATTCAGCGAGATCAGGCTTCAACAAAGAGAGAAGCTCATTCCATTTGCGCGGAATGAATCATACACCAAACACCAATCCGGCCATACTGCCGAATCGGGCCTTATTTCAGCGGTTTGTGAAGCAATATTCAAGCCCGGCGTCATGGCGGGGCCGGTTTTCAACCGGACAATGTAGGTTATTTGCCGCCCTTGGCCTTGCTGTTCTGATGAGAGCGCAAGATGCGGTTCTTCAACACGTTCGACGATTTGAAGGTCATCACCCTGCGCGGCAGGATCGGCACCTCTTCACCGGTCTTGGGATTGCGCCCGATGCGCTCATTCTTGGAGCGGACGTGGAATGTCGCGAAGGACGAAAGCTTGACCGTCTCGCCACGAACGATGGCTTCGCAGATTTCGTCCAGCACAGCTTCGACGAGTTCGGCGGATTCAGTGCGCGACAGACCGACCTTTCGATAGACGGCCTCCGCCAGGTCGGCACGCGTAAGTGTCTTTCCCCCCATGCGACCGTCCCATCAGCTCAAACATAAAATTCGGCACAACAACGGCTGAGCCTAAGTAATTGATCCGGCAAGGTCAAGGACCGAAACCGGGCCGTTCGGCACTTACCAGCGAACCAGAACAGCACCCCAGGTGAAGCCGCCGCCCATCGCTTCCAGGAGGACCAGGTCGCCCTTCTTGATGCGGCCATCGGCAACGGCCACCGACAGCGCCAGCGGCACGGAAGCAGCCGAGGTGTTACCGTGCAAATCGACGGTAACCACCACCTTTTGTTCTGCAATCCCGAGCTTCTTGGCCGAAGCGTCAATAATTCGTTTATTGGCCTGATGCGGCACGAACCAGTCGAGATCGTCGGCTGATATGCCGGCGGCCGAGAAGGTCGCCTCGATGACATCGGTGATCATGCCGACCGCGTGCTTGAAGACTTCGCGGCCTTCCATCCTGAGGTGGCCGACGGTTCCTGTCGTGGATGGTCCGCCGTCGACAAAAAGCTTGTCCTTGTGCACGCCGTCAGAGCGCAGGCTGGCGGCCAGAACGCCGCGGTCGGCAATCGTGCCGGCCCCCTCGCCTGCTTCCAGGACCAGTGCGCCGGCGCCGTCGCCGAACAGCACGCAGGTCGAACGGTCGCTCCAGTCGAGGATGCGCGAGAACGTCTCCGAGCCGATCACCAGCACGCGTTTGGCCAGGCCGCCACGGATGTAGAGATCGGCAGTCGTCACCGCATAGACGAAGCCCGAGCACACCGCCTGCATGTCGAAGGCAAAGCCGTGATGCATGCCGAGCCGGTTCTGGATCTCGACCGCGGTGGCCGGGAATGTGTTGTTGGGCGTCGACGTCGCCAGCACGATCAGGTCGATGTCATCAGGCGTCAGCCCGGCATCGGCAAGGGCGGCGCGGGCCGCGGCCTCCCCAAGCGAAGCCGTCGTCTCGTCATCGGCCGCGATATGACGCTGGCGGATGCCGGTGCGCTGGGCGATCCACTCATCCGAGGTCTCGACCATGCCCTCGAAATCGGCATTCTTCATGATGCGGCGGGGCAGCGCGGCGCCCGTGCCGCGCACGACTGATCTGATCAAAGTTCTTTCCTATTCCTTCGCGTCGGTAACGACGTCGGATTTCCGGGATGACAATGCATGCGGGTTGCGCGCATGAAACAGGTCCAGGTCGGCTTCGATGCGGTCGAGCAGATTGTTGCGCACCATGTCGTAGCCGAGCTCGATCGCCGCGGCAAAACCGTCCGAATCAGCACCGCCGTGGCTTTTGACGACGATGCCGTTCAGCCCCAGGAAGACGCCGCCGTTGGAGCGGCCGACATCCATCTTTTCGCGCAGGCGATCGAAGGCGCCCTTGGCGAAAACATAGCCGATCTTGGCCATCAGCGTGCGGCTCATAGCGGCACGCAGATACCCTGCGATCTGGCGCGCGGTGCCTTCGGCCGTCTTCAGCGCGATGTTGCCGGCGAAGCCTTCCGTCACCACCACGTCGACCGTGCCCTTGCCGATATCGTCGCCTTCGACAAAGCCATGATAGTTCATCGAGGCCATGTTGGCCTCGCGCAGCATGCGTCCCGCTTCCTTGACCTCTTCCTGGCCCTTGATCTCTTCCACGCCGACATTGAGCAGGCCGACGGTGGGCCGGGCGATGCCGAAGACGGAGCGCGCCATGCCGGTGCCGAGAATGGCAAAATCAATGAGCTGGTGCGCATCGGCACCAATGGTGGCGCCGACGTCCAGAACCACGCTTTCGCCGCGCAATGTCGGCCACAATGCCGCGATCGCCGGGCGCTCGATGGTGGCCATGGTGCGCAGGCAGAATTTCGACATCGCCATCAACGCGCCGGTGTTGCCGGCGGAGATGCAGGCGTCCGCGGCGCCCGACTTGACCGCTTCGACCGCCTTCCACATCGACGACTTCCAGCGGCCATGGCGCAGCGCCTGGCTCGGCTTGTCGTCCATCCTGACCGCGATCTCGCAGTGGAAGAATTCGCTCACCTCGGCCAATTTGGGAAACTTGGCCAGTTCTGGGCGCACCAGCTCCTCACGCCCGTAGATGACGAAGCGGATGTCGGGACGGCGGGTGGCGACCGTCATGAGCGCCGGAATGACCACGGCTGGTCCGTGATCGCCGCCCATGGCATCGATGGAAATCCTGATCACGCGGTATTCATCTCACGGTTATGCGGCAGGTCGCTTTAGTGATCGCGAAGGTTCGGCGAAAATAGCGGTTTTGGGTTTTCACACAACCGACTTTTCCGTCGCGGGCGAGGTTTTCAGGATTTTCCCAGCAAGGATCGCAGTTTTTGCTGAAATTCATTCTCCACCCCTTCAGTCTCACCGCCGGCATCCAGCGACGCGCCCGCCTTGCGTGGATAGGGGTCGATCGCCAATCCGAAGAACTGTTCGGCAAGCGCCCCGACATCGATGATGTCACCGGAGAATGTTTCGGGACTGTCAGGGCCGTCCGCATCGAGCAGGATCTCGCCACCGCCTTCGAATCCCTGCCGCCCAAGCTTGGACTCCTCGGGCAGCAGCAGCGCCTCGACCGGCTCGTCGATATGCGCCTGGACGGGATCGAGCGTGACGATGCAGGCCTGCGTGATATCGGCCTCGACACGGCCGCTGACCTTGACGCCATTGCGCTTCCAGGACGTCACAAGAAGTTCAGCGCGATAGGCTTCGACCGATAGCAGTTCGTGCTCCTCGGCAAGTGCCGCGCGCTGGGCGGCGTCGGCCTCGATCACCACCGGCAGGCCCTTCTGCGGCAGACGGGCGACATTCGCGAAAAAGGAAACTGGGCTTTGCGGATCAGCATGTTTCATCAAGCACCTCCCTTGGCGAGCGGAAACGCCACCGTGCCGGAAACGATTGATTCGGACGGCTGCGCGGCCAACTGCCGACAGGCGTCGGCGACATAGTCGGCCAATTGCGGCGCCTCCGGCCATGTGCCGGCATCGGGCCGGACATTGCGAGCAAGAGCCGCGATCAGCCCGTCGCGATCGTTTCTTTCCAACGCGTCATCATAGGCGGCGGTGCGGCCATAAAACATCTTCGCCAGTTTCTTCATGCGTTTGGGCACGCCGACGTCACCAATGCCCAGCTCCCGCAGCGAATGGTCGACGTCGAGGAAGAACTCGTCGATCAGCACCTGGGCGATCTCCTGCGCCACACCGTCCTCGCCGCGCAAGCGATGCTGGAACAGGAACATATGCAGCGAAAGCATCTCGAAACGGCCGAGCGGCGTGTCCAGCACATTCCAGTGGGAATAAAATACACTCTGCCGCGCCGCCGCCACGATTTGTGCGTAAAGCGCGTCCGTGATGGCGCGGTTGGCGTGGCGTTCGCGACCAAAAAGGCGCTGGAACATGGGGATGGTCTCCGGGGACCGTTTGTTGAATTGGCCTTGTTGCATCGGCAAGCAAGCTGGTTTACCGGTTTTGCGGCCCAGCGCAAGTTGCGGCGATATAATGGAGAATTGTTGTTGCGCGCGCTGAATTTCAAGTCGACCTTCTCGTCCAGGCCCGCCGGCGCGATCTCGCTGCTGCTCGTCGTATCGGCGCTCTCGGCATGTCATACCAACAAGATGTTCGGCGACCTCAGTCCGAGCGAGACGCTCACGCAAGGCTATGTCTACGACCAGCAGGCCGTCGATTCGGTGCCCGTCGGCTCCAGCCGCGAGCAGGTGCTTCTGGCGCTTGGCACGCCGTCGACCACGGCGACTTTCGACAATGAGGCGTTTTATTACATCTCGCAAACGCGCAAGCGCTATGTCGCCTTCGACAAGCCCAGGCTGGTCGACCAGAAAGTGCTGGCGGTCTATTTCGGCGCCGATGGCCGCGTCACCCAGATCGCCAATTATGGCTTGAAGGACGGCAAGATTTTCGACTTCATCTCGCGCACCACGCCGACTGGCGGCAAGGACCAGAACTTCCTCAGCCAAATCATCAACGGCGCCAGCAAGCTGGCGCCCGGCATCCCCGGCGGCGGCACTCCCTGATCCATCAGACTCTGCTTCCCCACGGGGAAAGCGGCATATCTCAGGCGACCGAAAACCCGTGGGAGCGATCTCACGGGTTTTTGTTTGGCCAAGGCAGGCCCGGCTTGCCAGCAATGGGGCAAGCCCGTATCCAAATCCCCGGGCTTTGGGGTTTGAAAATGAGCAGTGGCGAACGTGTAACATCGGACGGCTGGATGGCCACGGGAACACCCGATCGGCAGACCGTGACACCTGATTGGCTTGCCATCGATCCTCCGGCAATCGACGGCGTCAGGATCAAGGAAATCAGGCCGGTCGCGACGTCCAACGGCTATCTCACCGAGGTTTTCCGGGACGAGTGGGATCTCGATCGATTGCCCGTCGGCCAGGTCTTCCAGCGCACGATGTATCCGGGTGCGGTGACCGGCTGGCACGCACACAAGGTCACGCAGGATCGGCTTTTCTGTTGTGTCGGCAGTGTGCGCATATCGCTCTATGACGGCCGAAAGGCTTCGCCCAGCTTCGGCACGGTCTGGCACAAGATCGTCGGCGCGTTGCGGCCGGCGATCGTCGTCATCCCGCCCGGCGTGTGGCATGGCGTGACGGCTCTCGGACCAGAGATCGCCCTGCTGCTCAACCTCGTCGACAAGGCCTATGCGTACGACGCGCCGGACCATTGGCGCCTGCCGCCGGACACGGATCACATCCCCTATAGACTGGTGTAGCGTGGATCGATCCGGCCAGTCCGATGCAACCGGGCAGACCGCGCCGCTCGTCTCGGTGGTGATTGCAACCCACAACCGCCCCGCCGCCTTGCGACAGGCGTTGCGCAGCGTGCTGGGCCAGACCTTGCAGGACTTCGAAATTCTGGTGATTGGCGATGCCTGTCGCCCCGACACGGCGGCGCTCATCGCCGAATTCGCCGATCCGCGCATCGTCTATGTCGACCTGCCGGTCAATTTCGGCGAGCAATCCGGCCCCAACAATATCGGCTTCGCCAGGGCACGTGGCCGGTTCGTCGCCTTGCTCAACCATGACGACCTCTGGTTTCCGGACCATCTCGCGGCGATGACCGGCTGGATCGATGCGACCGGCGCCGATATCATCATCGCTCGCGGCGCCATCATCGAACCTGCGCGGATGAAAGGCGATCCTCTCAAGACCTTAATCTACGGGATGGGCAAAGGCGGGTTTTACGATCCCGTCATCACAGCCGGATACGGATCGGCACAGATGGCCAGGCGGGCATCGCTGGGCTGGCTCGGCCCCTGGCGCCCTGCCAGCGAGTGCCCCTGCGAAAGTTCGCAGGACTGGCTCTTCCGAGCCTGGCGAAAGGGGGCCGTGATCGCGACCATGCCACACCTGACGGTGCTCAGTATCTTCTCCGGCCAGCGCAGTGGCAGCTATGTCGAAGACACGGCGGTGGAGCAGGAAGAACTCGCCAGCGGCATGCGTATGCCGAACGACCTGCGCATCAAAATCCTTGCTGCGGCGGCGGCCCCTTCTCGCCTGAAGAAATTCAGCTATCTGAAACGCAGGCTTTGGGCCGCGTGCGGGATCCATCCGAGATCCGTCGAGTTTCGCCGCAAGTACGGACGTGGTTCCTGTGTTCCCAGGCTGCGTGAGATACGCGGCCTGCCGCCTATGCCAGAACGGGAACCGGGACTGGATGACTTGCTGGCCCGCTACCGCAAGCTCGCCGAGAGCGACGGAGCCAAGCCGAACGGTGGCTGAAGCACCGTGCCTGATCCAAGACAAACAAAAACCCACGGGGATCGCTCCCCGCGGGTTTCATGTGTCAACTGCTCAGCTCAGCCGTGCGCGAGCACGGCCAGCAGCAGGAGCGCCACGATGTTGGTGATCTTGATCGCCGGATTGACCGCCGGACCGGCGGTATCCTTGTAGGGATCGCCCACCGTATCGCCGGTCACCGAAGCCTTGTGCGCCTCGGAGCCCTTCAGGTGCTTGACGCCGTCCTTGTCGACAAAGCCGTCCTCGAAGGACTTTTTCGCATTGTCCCAGGCGCCGCCGCCCGAGGTCATCGAGATGGCGACGAACAGGCCGTTGACGATGACGCCGAGCAGCGAGGCGCCGAGGGCGGCGAAGGCGGACGCCTTCGAACCCGAGATCAAAAGCACGCCGAAATAGACGACGAGCGGCGCCAGCACCGGCAGCAGCGACGGGATGATCATCTCCCGGATCGCCGCCTTGGTCAGAATGTCGACCGCACGCGCATAATTCGGCTTGGAGGTGCCGGCCATGATGCCCGGATCTTCACGGAACTGCTTGCGCACTTCCTCGACGATCGAGCCTGCCGCACGTCCGACAGCAGTCATGGCAATGCCGCCGAACAGGTAGGGGATGAGGCCGCCGAAGATCAGGCCGGCGACGACGTAGGGGTTGGAGAGGTCGAAGGAAACCTCGCCCATGCCCTGGAAGTAGGGATATTTGTCGCCATTGGCGGCGAAGAACTTCAGGTCATTCGAATAGGCTGCGAACAGCACCAGCGCGCCGAGGCCGGCCGAGCCGATGGCATAGCCCTTGGTCACCGCCTTGGTGGTGTTGCCGACCGCGTCGAGCGCGTCGGTCGAGTGACGCACTTCCTTGGGCAGGCCGGCCATTTCGGCAATGCCGCCGGCATTGTCGGTGACCGGGCCGAAGGCGTCGAGCGCAACGATCATGCCGGCAAGGCCGAGCATCGTCGTCACCGCGATCGCCGTGCCGAAGAGACCTGCGAGTTGATAGGTCGAGATGATACCGCCGACGATGACGATGGCCGGCAACGCCGTCGATTCCAGCGAGACCGCGAGGCCCTGGATGACGTTGGTGCCGTGACCGGTCACCGACGCCTGGGCGATCGAGTTCACCGGACGCTTGCCTGTGCCTGTGTAGTATTCGGTAATCACCACGATGAGGCCGGTCACCACGAGGCCGATCAGGCCGCAGATGAACGTGTTCTTGCCGGTGATGATCATGCCGGCAACGGTGCCGATCTCGCCCCAGCCGACTGTAGCGGACGTGGCGATGCCGAGGCCGACGATCGACAGCAGGCCGGTCACGATCAGGCCCTTGTAGAGCGCGCCCATGATCGAGCCGTTCGAACCGAGCTTGACGAAGAAGGTGCCGACGATCGAGGTCAGGATGCAGGCGCCGCAGATGGCGAGCGGATACAGCATCGCAGTCTGCAGAGCGGCGGTACCGCCGAAGAAGATGGCGGCGAGCACCATGGTGGCAACGACCGTCACGGCATAGGTTTCGAACAGATCGGCGGCCATGCCGGCGCAATCGCCGACATTGTCGCCGACATTGTCGGCGATGGTGGCCGGATTGCGCGGATCATCTTCCGGGATACCGGCTTCAACCTTGCCGACGAGATCGCCGCCGACGTCGGCACCCTTGGTGAAGATGCCGCCGCCGAGACGGGCGAAGATCGAGATCAGCGAAGCGCCGAAGCCGAGCGAGACCAGCGAGTCGATGACGATGCGGTCATTGGGCTGCAGGCCCATCGGGCCGGTCAGGATCAGGTAGTAGATCGACACGCCGAGCAGCGCCAGACCGGCAACCAGCATGCCGGTGATGGCGCCCGACTTGAAGGCGATGTCGAGACCGGCGGCGAGGCTGTTGGAGGCCGCCTGTGCCGTGCGCACATTGGCCCGCACCGAAACGTGCATGCCGATGAAGCCGGCGGCGCCCGACAGGACAGCGCCGATCAGGAAGCCGATCGCGGCGGTGATCGAAAGCAGCCACCAGGCGAGCAAGAGCACCACCACGCCGACGATGGCGATGGTGGTGTACTGGCGCGCCAGATAGGCTTGCGCGCCTTCGCGGATGGCGGCAGAGATTTCCTGCATGCGTGCATTGCCCTGATCGGACGCAAGGACCGACCGTGTCGCCCAGATGGCGTAAAGGACAGAAAGCAAGCCGCAGGCGATGACGGCGTAAAGTATGGTCATTGCCGAATTTTCCTCGATTGCTGGCCCAAAAGAACCCCTCCCTGGGCCGTTGAGACAAAGACCGGAATCCGCGCACGGAATCCACCTCTTCGCATCGGTGTATGCGAAACAGGGCTCGGAACGTCAAGATATTGTTCGGTTTTTGCCCGGCTTTCGCCCAAAAGACAAAAGCCGTGACAGCCCTGCCTGCATGGCCCTTGATTTAGATCGATTGAAATGACGCAAGGGGATCATGCCAACAAAACCATCGGCTTCCCTGGGGACTACTGCGCCTCGCGTCCCATCCGCCGCGCCGCATAGCGCTCGACCGCCGACAGTCCGTCATAGATCAGCACGGCAAGGGCCGCCACGATCAGGCCGCCCTGCAGGATGAAGGCGAGATTGTTGGACAGCAGGCCGGCGATAATCACCTCGCCTAGCGTCTTGGCAGCCACCGTCGAGCCGATGGTGGCGGTGGCAAGGCCGATGACAACCGACAACCGGATACCGCCCAGGATGATCGGTGAGCTGAGCGGCAACTCGACCTTGGTGAGCCTTTGCCAGCCGGTCATGCCGGCGCCACGCGCAGCCTCCATCACATTGGCCGGCAGCGTCGTCAGCCCGGTCAGCGCGTTCTCGAAGATCGGCAGCAGGCCATAGAGAAACAGCGCGATCAGCGTCGGCCATTCGCCGAAGCCTACTGCCGGGACGGCAAGCGCCAGCACCGCCACCGGCGGAAAGGTCTGGCCAATGTTGACCAGGCTACGCGACAGCGGCAGGAATTCCGCACCAGCGGGCCTCGTGACCAGGATGGCAAGCGCGACGGCAACGATGGTTGCAGCCACCGTGGCGATCAGCACGGTGCCCAGATGCAGCAGCGTCAAGGTCAGCAGGCTGCCCTGATTGTAGATCACCGGCGCATTGTTCTCCGTCAACGGTTTCAGCAACGGCTCGAACCAGCCGGGGTTGGTGAGGAAGGCGACGAGCAGCACTGCAAGGGCAAGTCGCAGCAGCGCCGGCAGCCAGGCTTTCATGCCGGCCTCGCCGCGCGCTTGACCAGCCCGTCCACCGTGACCCGGCCGAGCGGCGTGCCGTCGGCACCTTTCACCGGCAGCGCCGGCCGGCCCGACCACAACAGCTCGGCCAACGCGTCGCGCTGGCTGGCTTCGCCGGGGATGGCTTCGCCATCGGCGGTGCCATTCTCCACGGCGTCGCGAACACGTCCGAGCGACAGCAGCCTGAAGGGTCTTTCGCTGGCGCCGACGAGCGTCTCGACGAAGCTGCTGGCCGGGTTTGCCAGGATCTCGGCGGGTTTGGCGTATTGCACGAGCTTGCCGGCATCCATGACGGCGATCTTGTCGCCCATATGCACGGCCTCTTCCATATCGTGGGTGACAAGGATGATGGTGGTGCCGAAGCGCTTCTGGATCGCCAGCAGGTCTTCCTGCGCCTTGGTGCGGATGATCGGGTCGAGCGCGCCGAACGGCTCGTCCATCAAAAGCACGTTGGGCTCGGCGGCGAGCGCGCGGGCAACGCCGACGCGCTGCTGCTGGCCGCCGGACAGTTCGTGCGGGTAGCGCGGCCCGTAAGCCTGCGGATCAAGCTGGTAGAGCGTCATCAGTTCATCGACGCGGGCGTCGATGCGGTCCTTGTCCCAGCCGAGCAGCACCGGCACGGTGGCGATGTTCTGCGCCACGGTTCGATGCGGAAACAGGCCGTGGCCCTGGATGGCATAGCCGATGCTGCGGCGCAGTTCGTAACCGGGCACAGAGCGATTGTCGGCGCCGTCGAGCTTGATGATGCCTGATGTCGGCTCGACCAGCCGGTTGATCATGCGCAGCAGCGTCGTCTTGCCCGAGCCGGATGTGCCGACAATGACGCATACCGTGCGCGGCTCGATGACCATCGATACGTCGTTGACCACCGTTGTCGCGTCATAAACCTTGGTGATGCCTTCGATCTCGATCATGCCGTTTCAACCCTGCGCTTGGTGGCAGTCATTTCGATCACCGCATCGAGGATGATGGCGGCGGCGAAGGCGAGCGCGACCGTCGGCACGGCGCCGAGCAGCACCAGGTCCATCGCCGTCTGGCCGACGCCCTGGAAGACGAACACGCCGAAGCCGCCACCGCCAATGAGAGCGGCGATGGTGGCGAGGCCGATGTTCTGCACCAGCACGATGCGGATGCCGGTCAGGATCACCGGAAAGGCCAGCGGAAACTCGACGCCGAACAGGCGCTGGCGGTCGGTCATGCCCATGCCGCGCGCAGCGTCGTTGGCAGCACGCGGCACGCCGGCAAGACCGACCACGGTGTTGGCCACCACCGGCAGCAGCGAATAGAGGAACAGGGCCACGAAGGCGGGTGCGGTACCAATGCCGCGAATGCCGAGCGCGGCCGCCCCCGGCACATGCGTAGCGACCCAGCCGAGCGGCGCGATCAGCAGGCCAAACAGCGCGATCGAGGGAATGGTTTGGATGATGTTGAGCACGTTGAGCACGCCGGCGCGCAGCCTTTCGACGCGGTGGCAGAGGATGCCGAGCGGCAGGCCGACGATCACCGCGGCGGCCAGCGAACCGAGCGCCAGCGTCACATGCTTGGAGCCTTCGGCCCAGAAACTGTCGGCGCGGTTGAAATATTCCTTCAGGATCGACAGATTGTCCCAGCTTCCAGACATCAACAGCAGGCCGATCGCCAAAGCCGCGACGATAAGCACGCCAACTCGCGCCACGGGCGACAGGTTCAGCCTTGTCAGCACATCGGCCAGCAAAAGCGTAAAGGCAAAAATGAGGATCCAGAAACCGGAGGCTGGCGATACTCTGGCGAAGGTGTTGCCGGCCGGCGTCAAGAATGTGCCGGCGACGCCGATGAGGAGCGCGAGCGCTGCAAGCGCGACGACGCCAGCGGCGAGGCGCAGCACGAGCGGTGTCCTGAACAGTGCAATGAGCGCTGCAGCGACGATGATGGCGAGCAGCAACCATCCTGTCGTTGCCGGCAACGCCTCGAGAATCGAACGTGCCTGACCCGGAACGATGCGGTTGGCGCGGAACGTGGCAAAGGGGGCGAGGAACGCCGCATAGGCCGCGATCGCGGCAATGACCACGCCGAGCTTGTCGAAGCGGATATTCACGCCCTCCCCCGTCGGTCGTTCCGGCGCGCCATGCGAGCGGCGCGCCGGAATCGTCCTACTTCAGAAAGCCGTTCTTCTTCAGGAAGTCCTCGGCGACGCCCTTGACCGGCTCGCCGCCGACCTGCACGCGGCCGTTCAGTTCCTGCAGCGTGACGAGGTCGAGCTTGGCGAAGACTGGCTTCAGCAGCGTCTCGATCTCAGGATGTTCCTTGAGCACGGATTCGCGGATGATCGGCGCCGGCTGGTAGACCGGCTGAACGCCCTTGTCGTCCTCGAGCACGACCAGGCCGGACGGCGCGATGCCACCGTCGGTGCCATAGACCATGGCGGCGTTGGCACCGCTGGTCTGGTTGGCCGCAGCGGCGATGGTCGCCGCCGTATCGCCACCGGAGAGCGTGATCAGCTGCTCGGGCTTCAGCTTGAAGCCATAGGTGGTCTGGAAGGCCGGCAGTGCTGCCGCCGAATTGACGAACTCGGCCGAGGCCGCCAGCACCACCTTGCCGCCGCCGGCGACGTATTTGCCGAAGTCCGACAGCGTGGCGAGCTTGTTGGTATCAGTCACTTCCTTGCGCAGCGCGATCGCCCAGGTGTTGTTGGCCGGCGCCGGCGACAGCCAGACGATCTTGTTGGCGTCATAGTCGAGCTTCTTGGCCGTCTCATAGGCCTTGGCGGCATCCTTCCAGACTGGGTCATCGGCCTTCTCGAAGAAGAAGGCGGCGTTGCCGGTGTATTCGGGATAGATGTCGATCTCGCCGGCGGTGATCGCCTTGCGCACCACCGGCGTGCCGCCGAGCTGGATGCGGTCAGTGGTCTTGATGTTGTTGGCGTTGAGAACGAGTTGGATGATGTTGCCGAGCACGCCACCCTCGGTATCGATCTTCGAGGAGACGACCACCTGGGCACTGGCGGAAGCCGCCGTGATGGCCAGCGCCAATGCCGCGCTGGCGAAAACCTTGACTGAAAACATTGTGAAAACCCCTTGCTGTGAACCGGAATGCGGTTGGCCGCATATGAGCATGGCTTCAACGGCCAGTCGGGGCACACGGTTTCATAACAATAGGTACAGACGCAATAATTTTGTTTCGGATCGGCAAATTCAACCGAAGCAATCCTGACAGCATCATGCCAAGTCGACAGCAGTTCGAGGATCAGGCGCTCGCCTTGCGCAGAGCCGTCATCTTGAGCGCACCGAGTGCGACGAAGCACAGAACGGTGACCGGAAAGATCATCCAGTTCAGCATCTCCCAGCCCCAGGCGTTGTAGACCATGCCCGACAGCAGCGACGCGCAAGCGACGGAACCGAACAGGGCGAAGTCGTGGAAGCCCTGCACCTTGCCCTTTTCCGACGGCCGGTAGCTTGCCGCCACCATGGCGGTGGCGCCGATGAAGCTGAAATTCCAGCCAAGGCCGAGCAGGATCAGCGACGTCCAGAATTGCCACAGCGCCAGGCCCGACAAGGCAACGGCACCACAACCGATCAATAGCAGGAGGCCGGTGGCGACAATGCGCTCGGCGCCGAAGCGATGGATCAGCGAGCCGGTGAAGAAGCTCGGCGCGAACATCGCCATGACGTGCCAGGAGATGCCCAGCGTCGCATCATCCTCTGACAGGCCGCAGCCGACCATGGCCAGCGGTGCGCCGGTCATGACGAAGCTCATCAGCGCATAGCTGCCGACGGCACAAAACAGCGCGGCGACGAAGCGCGGTTTGGTGACGATTTCGGACAGGGGTCTGGCATCACCGTCGGCAATGTCGACCTTGCCCACCGCCTTCGCCGGCAGCCGCAGAAACGACAGGATGATGGCGCCCACGGCTGCCAGCGGCAAGATGGAGGCGAACGACCCGGCAAACATCACCGGCGCGAACAATTCACGGGTGAAGATGACGATCTGCGGCCCAAGGATGGCGGTGACGATGCCGCCGGCCAGCACGAAGGAGATGGCGCGCGCCTTGAACTGCGGCGGCGCGTTGTCGGCGGCGGCGAAGCGGAACTGCTGGACGAAAGCACCACCGATGCCGATCACGAGCAGCGCGAAAGCGAACAACCAGAAACTGCCGTGGAAAAGCGCCAATGTTGCAATCAGGCCGCCAAGCGCGGTGACGACGGTTCCAGTCATGAAGCCGCCGCGCTGGCCCAGCCTGCGGATGATGGCCGCGGCGGGCAAAGCGCCGAGCGCCACGCCAAGGTTGAAGCCGGTGATCGGCGCCGTCGCCAGCGATTTGTCGGGACCGAGCAGATATTGCCCGGCCAGTGCGCCCATGGAGATGGCGATGGGTGCCGCCGAGCCGATAATCGCCTGCGAGGCGGCGAGGATCAGCGCGGTGCGCCGCGCATCCTTAGGCGCCTCGACGGCGATGGCCGTCACGATGCGTCCTTGCCGCGCCCCTCGCCGCGCACCCGGCGTGACACGCGGTCGAGCACGGCATTGACCAGCTTCGGCTCGTCTTCCTCGTAGAAGGCCTTGGCGATGTCGACATATTCCGAAACGATCACCGCTACCGGCACGTCTTCGCGCTTCATTAGTTCATAGACGCCGGCGCGCATGATGGCGCGCAGCGTCGAATCGAGCCTCGACAGCGGCCAGTCATCGGTCAGCGCCTGGCGGATGACCGGATCGATGGTCTTCTGGTTCTCGACGACGCCGGTCAGGATGGCGCGGAACCATTGGGCATCCGCCTCGCGGTAGAGCGCGCCGTCGACTTCCTTGCCAAGGCGAAACGCCTCATATTCGGCGGTGATCTCGAAGACGCCGCTGCCGGCGACATCCATCTGATAGAGCGCCTGCACGGCGGCCAGACGGGCGGCGCCGCGCTTGTTGGCGTGGCGCACCGCGGGCTGTCCGGGCGAAGCGGGTTCGCTCACGATCGCGCTCCCAGTTGTTCCTTGAGCGCGATCATGGTCAGCGCCGCGCGCGCGGCAAAGCCGCCCTTGTCGCCTTCCGAGCGCTTGGCCCGCGTCCATGCCTGTGCATCGTTTTCGGTGGTCAGGATGCCGTTGCCGATGCAGACCGAGTCCTGCACGGACAGGTCCATCAGCGCGCGGCTGGATTCATTGGCGACGATGTCGAAATGATAGGTGTCGCCGCGAACGACGGTGCCGAGCGCAACGAAGCCGTCGTAGTTGGTGCCGCCTTCCGCTGCGCCGTCCAGCGCGAAGGTGATCACTGCGGGAATTTCGAGCGAACCTGGAACGGTGACGACGTCGTAGGTCGCGCCCGCTTCATCAAGCGCGCTTGTGGCGCCGTCGAGCAGCGCGTCGGCAAGGTCGTCGTGAAAGCGCGCTTCGACAATGAGCAGATGCGCCTTCGCCTTCGGACGAATGAAGGCTTTGCCGTGTTGGGATGTGCCTGCCATAAAAATCTCCGGGGGGGTTGCCGGTGACTTAGGCCGAAGCCGGATTGATCGCAAGCGGAAGATTGTGGGAGGTGCCAGAGGTCCGTTGAACTTAACGGATTTGCGGTGCTCAAACGCCGATAGCTTGACGGTAGCGACGCACCGTATCCCGCAGACGATCGTTCACCGGTTGCCGATTGATCAGGGCTTCAACGAAGACCCTGCGGTCCTTGGTCGACAGATTGAGCTGCTGATGCTCCTCGTTGTTCGCATCGGTCTGTGCTTCACGCTTCGGCTTTTTTCCTCGCGTGGAACTTATTTTGTCCTTAGCCATCAAAGCCCCTCTTTCGCCGCCTCGGCAAGCCGCGCGGCGTAGCGGGCCATGGTGTCGATCTCGAGATTGACGCGGTCGCCGGCCTTGCGCTCGCCCCAGGTGGTGACGGTCAGCGAATGGTGGATCAACAGCACGTCGAAGCGGGTGCCTTCGACCTTGTTGACCGTGAGCGAGGTGCCGTCGAGCGCGACAGAACCCTTTGGCGCGATGAATTTCGCCAGATGGCGCGGCGCCTCCAGCGTGAAACGCACCGCATCGCCCTCATCCTTGCGCTCGACGATCTCGGCGGTTCCATCGACGTGTCCTGAAACGATGTGGCCGCCGAGCTCATCGCCGATCTTCAGCGCCCGTTCGAGATTGACCTTGCTGCCGGATTTCCACATCGAGGCCGTGGTCAACCGCAAGGCCTCTTCCCAGGCCTCGACCTCGAACCAGCGCGCGTTCGAGCCATGGTCGGGCAAAGCCGTGACCGTCAGGCAGACACCGCCGCACGAAATCGAGGCGCCGATAGCGATGCTCTCGGGATCATAGGCGGTGTCGATGCGCAGGCCGACGCCTTCGCTCAACGGCTTGACGGCCGCCACGGTGCCGATATCGGTGACAATTCCGGTAAACATCGATGCTGATCCCTAGAGGTCTCTTACCCACTCGGCGTAGCCGTCTTCGCCGAACCGCATCTCGCGCAGCTTGCGAAATCCAGCCGGGATATGGTCAGCGTCGATCGGCGATGCAATGCCGTCCTCGCCGATCGCTTCCGGCCCCTGGAACAGCACGATACGATCGACCAGCCCATCGGCCAGGAAAGCGCTGGCCACCCTGGCGCCGCCCTCGACCAGCACGCTTGCCATGCCGAGTGCCGCCAGATCCTCGAGCAGTTCCGGCAATGCCACCCCGCCTTCATGCGTTTCGGTGCCGATGAAGCGCACGCCGGCGCGTTCGAGCGCCGCCCGCCGCTGCGGATCGGCCTCCAGGCAAGCGGCGACGTAGAGCGGCACGCGATCCACGCCCGAAGCCAGTTTCGAAGTCTCCGGCAGCCTGATCTGCCGGTCGAGCACGATGCGGGCAGGCGAGCGGTTCTCCAGCCCCGGCAGGCGGACCGTGAGCGCCGGATCATCCTCCAGCGCCGTGCCGATACCGATCAGAATGGCGTCGGCCTCGGCCCGCATCAGGTAGACTTCGCGGCGGGCGATATCGCCTGTAATCGCAACCTGGCCGGCGCCTTCCCTGCCGATCTTGCCGTCGCTGGAAAGCGCAAGCTTCAGAATCACTTCCGGGCGCTTTCTGAGCGACCGAATGAGATAACCGGCCATCTGCTCGGCGGCTTCGCCCGCCAACACCTTCTCCACCACCTCGATACCGGCGGCGCGCAGGATGGCATAGCCCTTGCCGGAGACGCGCGGATCGGGATCGCTGGCAGCCCCCACGACGCGTGCAACGCCGGCATTGACCAGCGCATTGGCGCAAGGCGGGGTGCGGCCGTGATGAGCGCAGGGCTCCAAAGTGACGTAAGCCGTAGCGCCACGCGCCAGCTCGCCGGCCTCGGCCAACGCCTCGGTCTCGGCATGCGGCCGGCCGCCGACGGCGGTGACACCGGTGCCGACGATCATCGGCCCCGCGCCATCATCGCGCACGATGATCGTTCCCACGGATGGGTTGGTCGAGGTCCGGCCCGCATTCCTGCGCGACAGCCGCAGGGCCGCGGCCATGAAACGGCGGTCAAGGGCCGCTTGCTCGGCCCCGCTCAGTTGCGATGCTGCCATGCTCAGCCGGCTTCCTCTTCACTACTCTTGTCTTCGTCGCCCTTCAGCTCGCCCAGCAGCTCGTGGAAATCCTTGGCCTCGCGGAAATTGCGGTAGACCGAGGCAAAACGCACATAGGCGACGTCATCGAGCGATTTCAGCGCTTCCATGACCAGCTTGCCGACCTCACCGGAAGCCACTTCCGTCTCGCCGGAGCTTTCGAGCTGGCGCACGATGCCGGTCACGGCGCGATCGATGCGCTCGGGATCGACATTGCGCTTGCGCACCGCGATCTCGACCGAGCGCAGCAGCTTGTCGCGGTCGAACGGCACTTTCCGGCCCGACTTCTTGACCACGACCAGATCGCGCAACTGGACGCGTTCAAAGGTGGTGAAACGGCCGCCGCAATCGGGGCAGACACGCCGCCTGCGGATCGCCGCGCCGTCCTCGGCGGGGCGCGAATCCTTCACCTGCGTATCTTCGGACTGGCAATAGGGACAGCGCATGAAAAGCCTTGGGTTCGCGAATCTGGTGAGGCGAAAGGCTTAGAGCCTTTCCGGTTCGGGTTGAAGCAGTTCCGTTTCTTCAGAGATAGCGAGGCGCGAGGAAGATTGCCAGCGCGGCAACCAGCCAGACGGCGATGCCGCCGACAACAGCCAGGCGATAGTCGACCTTGTCAATGAACAGCCAGCAGGCGCCGAGGAAAGCAAGATAGGCGGGAATTGTCTTCATACCGGCAAGGCAGGCATCGCGGAAACCGCCCGGATCACCCTTGGCACCCACGGCGAGCAAGGCAATGACGGCAAAGGTCGGCGCCAAAGGCAGTATCCCGGGCAGGACATTGCCCCGTCTGGACGCCCAGACGATCAGCGTCGTCACCAGTCCGCCGACCACACCCTTCCAGACAATGTCCATCCGCGCCCCCTATTCCGACCCGGCGATCTGCGTCACGGCGCGACGTCCTTGGTCGGGAAGCCGCAGGATGTTCCGAGGTTGCGGTAGGCCTTGGTGAAGCCATCCATCGGGATGCTGGCGACAACGTTCTTGCCGAAAGTCACATCGAGCGAGATGACCTGGCGCATGGCTCGCAGCAGCGCGAGACTGGTCTTGGCCTGATTGTCGACCGTCCAGCTCGGACGGCCGATGACGGCATCGTTGGAATAGACCGTTGCCGAAACCTTGACGCCGGGATCGCCGAACGTCGCCGCGATCTTCTTGCCGGTCGGCAGCTCCTTGTTGTCAACGGTGAGCATGATAGCCGGATAGGCATCGGGCGGCAGCGCATCGCCGGTTGAGATCGACAAGGTCAGCGTGCCCGAATTGCCATTTGCATCGAAGAACGCCGTCGAAGCCGCACACGTCTTGCTCGCATCCTGACCGGTGTCGAGCACATCGACGATGACTGTCCATTTGCCGAAGGTGCTGGTGGCAGGCATCTCCGGGGCTGGCTGCGTCTGCGCCGACGCGGACCCGCAAACGGCCAGCCAACCGACAGTGACGAGTGAGGCGAGACGAAAATTGCGCATCATCAATTCTCCAGTTCCATGCGTCACCCGATCAGGGGTGACGCACCGCCGGCGAATAAGAGATGACGCTTCGCGCCCGGTCAATCGAGATAAGGATGGTCAACCGAGATAAGGATAGAGCGGAAAACGATCGGTCAGCGCCACGACCTTGGCCTTGACCGCCGCTTCGACCGCGGCATTGCCCTCGTCGGAATTGGCGACCTTCAGGCCGTCCAGAACTTCGGCGATCAGCTTGCCGATCTCGCGGAACTCGGCCTGGCCGAAGCCGCGCGTGGTGCCGGCCGGCGTGCCGAGGCGCACGCCCGAGGTGACGAAAGGCTTTTCCGGGTCGAAGGGGATGCCGTTCTTGTTGCAGGTGATGTTGGCGCGGCCAAGGGCTGCCTCGGCGCGCTTGCCGGTGGCGTTCTTGGGGCGCAAATCGACCAGCATCAGATGGTTGTCGGTGCCACCGGAGACGATGTCGAGACCCGTCTCCTTGAGGCTCGAAGCCAGCGCCTTGGCGTTGGCGGCCACACTCTCGGCATAGACCTTGAAGCTCGGCTTCAGCGCCTCGCCAAAGGCCACCGCCTTGGCGGCGATGACATGCATCAGCGGGCCGCCTTGCAGGCCGGGGAACACCGCCGAGTTCATCTTCTTGGCAATGTCCTCGTCATTGCACAGGATCATGCCGCCACGCGGACCGCGCAGCGACTTGTGCGTGGTCGTCGTCACCACATGCGCGTGCGGCAGCGGCGACGGGTGCACGCCGCCGGCGACGAGGCCGGCAATGTGCGCCATGTCGACCATCAGATAGGCGCCGACCGCATCGGCGATCTCGCGAAAGCGCTTCCAGTCCCAGATGCGCGAATAGGCGGTGCCGCCGGCCAGGATCAGCTTCGGCTTGGTCTCATGCGCGGTCTTCTCGATCGCGTCCATGTCGAGCAGATGGTCGTCCTTGCGCACGCCATAGGAAACGACCTTGAACCACTTGCCGCTCATATTGACTGGCGAGCCATGGGTGAGATGGCCACCGGAATTGAGGTCGAGGCCCATGAAGGTGTCGCCGGGCTGTAGCAGCGCCAGGAACACCGCCTGGTTCATCTGACTGCCGGAGTTCGGCTGGACGTTGGCGAAATTGCAGCCAAACAGCTTCTTCGCCCGCTCGATGGCCAATTCCTCGGCCACGTCGACGAACTGGCAGCCGCCATAGTAGCGCTTGCCCGGATAGCCCTCGGCGTATTTGTTGGTCATGATCGACCCCTGCGCCTCGAGCACCGCGCGGGAAACGATGTTCTCCGAGGCGATCAGCTCGATCTCGTGGCGCTGGCGACCGAGTTCGTTGCGGATGGCGCCGAAAATCTCCGGATCGGCGTCTTCCAGCGTGGTTTCGAAGAAGGATTCGAATTTGTTCGACGCTGCCGCTGCTGTTGCCATGGCCTGAAATCCTCCGGTTCGGGGGCAATGTGTTTATGCATATCGTTGCCCCAAAACCGCTGCACAGCTTTGGGCGACATGCATTGCCGCGCCATTAACACAGTTGTTTTCGACCCGCCACGTTTGCAGCGCGAAATTTGCTGGCCGGTTTGCGGCAGAGACTGCAAATCCACAGCCCCTGGGCATCGCAAGTCCTATTTCTGCGTCTGCCTGCCGTTCAAAAGGGCTTCCGTCAGGGTAATCTCGGTGAACAGCGCCCGCGCTGTGTGATCATTGATCTCGCCGCGCTGAAGCATGGCGCGCAAGGCGTCACGCTCGGCGGCGATGCCGGCGAGCGTGAGATCGATCTCAAGCCTTCCCGCCTCGCGCACCTCGGCGCGTGCTTCATTCGCCTCGTCGGACGCCGCGATGCGCCGCTGGTAGGCAGCGACAATGCCGTTGGCTGCGGCGAGCCTGACGCCTGGCACATCGCCCTCCTCTTCATCCGTCTGCGCGATGCTCTCAAGGCGGGCGATTGCCGCCTTCGCCGCGCCGACACGCGCCATGCGTTCCTCGGCATCGCCGGCATCTTCGCCGGGCTCGACCAGGCCGCGCGCAATCACCGGCAAGGCAAGGCTGGCGATCACCAGGGAGCAGATGATGACGCCGGCGGCAAGGAAGATGACCAGGTCGCGCGCAGGGAATGGTGACCCGTCCTGCAGGGCCAGTGGCAGCGACAATATGCCAGCCAGCGTGATGGCACCACGCACGCCGGCCACCGATCCGGCGAGCCGCACGCGCAGGCCGAACGGTTCGGCTTCGCGCTTGCCGAGCCGCGCCGCAAGCGTCGCCGCGATGTCGCCAATCCAGATCCAGACGAAGCGCAGGCCTATCAGGCAAAGGGTCAGCAGCAGAACCGTCAGGACCGGCTCCAAGAGCCAATGGCGGCTGGACAGTTCCGGCGGCACCTTGCGGATGATTTCGGGCAGCTGCAGGCCGAGCACGATAAACAGCGCGCCGTTGAAGACGAAGGAAAACGTCGTCCACAAGGAAATCGTCTGCATGCGCGCCGAGACGCCGAGAAAGCGGAATATGCCGGTGCTTCCTGTCAGCAGGCCGGCGGTCACCGCCGCCAGGATGCCCGAGGCCCCGAAATGCTCGGCGCCGAGATAGGCAACGAAGGGCAGCAGGATGGTGATCAGCACCTGCGCCTCGGCCGGCACGCCGCCGATGCGGTTCAAGAGTTGCAGCGCCTTGGCGGCGACGAACAGCGCCGCAACGCCGGCCAGGATGCCGACCGCGACGGCATAGAGGAAGCTCAGCGAGGCGGCGGCAAAGGAAAAGCTGCCGGTCAATGCTGGCGCCACGGCAAAGCGGAACATGACCAGGCCCGACGCATCATTGAGTAGCGACTCGCCTTCCAGAATGTGCATCAGGCGCGCCGGGACGACGTTCCTGTCAACGATCGAGGAGACGGCCACCGCATCGG
Source organism: Mesorhizobium sp. AR02 (assembly GCF_024746835.1). Classification (NCBI taxonomy): domain Bacteria; kingdom Pseudomonadati; phylum Pseudomonadota; class Alphaproteobacteria; order Hyphomicrobiales; family Phyllobacteriaceae; genus Mesorhizobium; species Mesorhizobium sp. AR02. Next base: position 7,144,128 of record NZ_CP080531.1, read on the forward strand.
TCGGCGACAGCACTGCCGCGAGCGCGAAGGCAACCACCAGCGGAATGCTCGGCACCAGCCAGTGCAAGGCATAGCCAAAGCCGACGATGGTGAAGAAGACAAGGCCGATGGCAAGGTCGAGGATCGGCCCGCGCAATGCCATCAGCTCACGCTTGGGTGCACCAAAAGCATCGCTGAACAGCAGCGGCGGAATGAACACCAGCAGGAACAGTTCCGGATCGATCTCGACATGGATGCCACGCACCGGCCAGGCAAGGGCGGCGCCTATGGCGATCTGCAGGACCGGCAGCGGCACCCGCACCAGCCACACCAGCGCGCCGGAAACGGCGACGAAGACGAGCACGACGAGAATGAAGATGGCGGTTTGCATGGCTCGATTCCGGCTGTTTGCGGGACCATGCGCAATCATCGGCGTCGCGTCCAGACAGCGCTGGCGGAGCGATGGCCGAGAGGACAGCAGAACGAGTGGCCAGCAAGAAGCCGATGCCAGAAAAAGGCCGGCACCTGGCGTCAGCGCAAGGCTGCCTAGGGGCACCAGGTGGCCGGCCGCACGCCGACCCCCCAACGGTCGGCGTGCCTATGCTGCGCGCCGGTGTCCAAACATTCGGGCATGAATGCCGGAAGCCAGCGCCGCTCCTTTTCTGGATAATCGAGCATAGTCCAGCATCAACCTCCCGATAGCGCGGGGTTGACAGGTGGCTTTCGCCGGGCGGCAGCCTTGCAGCTTATATAAGGCTGTGTCACGCTGCGTTACGGCTGGCGAGCGGGGGTTCGATCGATGCTGTCGCGGATCATGGCACATGCCGAACCGGCCCTGGCGTCGGCAACGGCCGAGGGCGCAAGCACCGCTTATTTCGCGGCGATGGAAAGTTTTGGCGCTTCCTATCTGCAGACCCGTCTCTACCGGAGGCCGTCAGCGACGCTGACTTCGGCCAGCCATTGGGCGGCCGGCGGCTTCATCACGCGGCTGGCGCCGGCGAACTGGCCGGGCAGCCCTGCCTTCGACTATGTCTGTTTCGAGTGCAACCCGTTGCTCGGCGCGATCCGCGAAAGCCGCACGCGCTACCGCTTCTCCGACTTTGCCCCGCGCGACCGCGCTGAGTTCGGCGTCTATTGGGAGGCGCTCAGCGAGGCCGGGATCAATGATGCGCTGTGTTCCACCTCCTACGGAGCGGATGGCGCCATAGCCTCGCTGCACCTCGGCTTCCACGAGCGCGACTTCACGGCAGACGAGAGCTTTGCCATCCAGATGGCCGGTCTCATGCTGACGGAACGGCTGATGAGCCTGACAACGCCACCACCCGCCGCCGCCGTCCGGCTGACGGTGCGCGAGCGCGACAGCCTGGCGCTTGTCGCCGAAGGCAAGACGGATTGGGAAATCTCGGTCATCCTCGGCATTGCCGAAGCGACGGTGCGCTTCCATGTCGACAATGCCAGGCGCAAGCTCGGCGCCGTCAATCGCGCGCAAGCGGTGGCGCGGCTGGTCAATCAGCGGCTGATTTAAAGCAATTCCAGGAAAAGTGTGAAGCGGTTTTCCCGGGAAAAGCGCGTGGCGCTTTCCCTTGGGAATTGCGTCGAAACAACCAACGTTCCCGCAAATAAAAAGGCCGCCCTTTGAGCGGCCTTTCGCTATAATTATCAGACGCTTAGAGCGAAGATGTAATCTGCAGCTCGCTGGCGCCGTCAAGCGCGTAGACATCGTCGCGGAACTGGACGACGCCGGGTCCGGTCGACCAGGCCGAGAGATAGAGGAAGTGCACCGGCACCGGGTTGGTGACCTGGATCGGCGTGTTCTGGCCGGTCTTGATCGCTGCCTCGAAATGCTGGCGGTCCCAGCCGGGCGTGTCGCGCAGGACCCAGGTGACGAGATCGCGCACGTTCTGGACGCGCACGCAGCCGGAGGAATCGAAGCGCATCATCTTGCCGAACAGACTCTGCTGCGGCGTGTCGTGCATGTAGACACCGTCCGGGCTCGGAAAGTTGATCTTGACCGAGGCCATGGCGTTTTCCGAACCGGGATCCTGGCGGAACCGGTACTTGGCGGCATCGTCGGTCGACCAGTCCACGTTCATCGGATCGACTTCGCTGCCATCCGGCGCGAACAGGCGGATATGGCTGTTCTTCAAATAGTTGGGATCTTTCCGCATCAGCGGAATGATGTCCTTGCGCACGATCGACACCGGCGCATTCCAGTACGGATTGACGATGATCTCGTTGATCTTGGAATTGACGATCGGGGTCTGGCGATCGATCTTGCCGACGATTGCGGTGTGGCGAAGCACGACGCGGTCGTTCTCCACCGCCTCGACCTGCGCCGCCGGAATGTCGACCAGCACATAACGGCTGCCCAGCGTACCGGCCTTCTCCTTCAGCCGCTGCAGATTGGTCTGCAGCTGGCCAAGCCGAATCTGCGCCGAAACGTTCATCGCCGCATAAGTGTATTTGCCCATCGCGCCGTCGGCGGGTAGGCCGTGGCGCAGTTGGAAGCGCTTGACCGCCGAGTCGACATAGGAATCGAAGGCCGTCGAAATGCCGGCGCTCTGCGACAGGTCGCCCGAAACCATCAGGCGCTTGCGCAACGGCACCACATCGGGATCGTCAACGCCGAGCTGCAGTTTCTTGGTGTCGGGAACCGGCTGCCAGCCGCCCTGCCCGGCGATGTTCTGATATTGCGCAACCGCCTGTTCGGTGAAAGCGACAGTCTGCGGGCTGAAGATCGGCAGCGTCGAGGCCACCTTGCCGCCTTCGCTGGCGCGGGCGTCGAACTGGTCGTCCCAATTGCCGCGGGCCGAGGATTTCAGGATATCCCCGATCACATCCTGCGCGTTCGCACGGCCGGCCACCATGGCGGCGGCGAGCAACGAAGCTCCGGAAAGGAAAAAACGGCGACTGGTTCTCATGGACGTTCCAGACATAGGTAGCGGTTCGATCATTTGCTGCGTCGATCATCGGGCGATCTCGCCCGCACTCTAAAATTGGCAATCTTAACAATTAGCCAACCATGGCCCGTATCACGTTGGCGAGAAACGCACGAGGCGCGATACGGTTGCGGGTGGACGCATGGTCTTCACGACAGCATCACTGCCACCCTCGGTTCCATTGGAATATGGCGGCAACGTGGCCTTGCGCCCAATTTGGGCCGCCCGGCAAGGCGAAATGAAAGGGGCGTGGTTTTTCGGCACCGAACCGTTGTTGTCTGCCACGACATCGATTGCTTAGATAGGGTCGATGTCTGCCGCTACACAACACGTATATTCCTAAGCGCGGATCAACTGCGCCAGAGCGGGAAGAGTTCTGCTGGAGCCGCGCGGTCGCCCTGCTGTTCCAGAACTCCGCGAGGTAATTCAGACTGCAATCGGCGCTGCCAGTGCCCCTCAAAGTTCTGTCGACCAATGCCGTAGCCCGACACATGTCTGCAGCCAAATCCGAAAAGAAAAGGCCGGTGCTTTTCGGCACCGGCCCTGACTGAAGGTCGCTATTTCGGCCGCGCTTCTATGGCGCGGGCCAGATCTGATGCGGTGTCTTACATCCGGTATGCAATCGTATCGTTCCAGAAGCGGTCGAGCCGCTGCAGGGCGCGGTTCATCTGCTTGAACTCGTCGGTGTTGATGCCGCCGACCTGTTCGATCGAGCCGACATGGCGCTCATAGAGACCGGCGACGACGTCCGCGACTTCGTTGCCCTTCGGGGTCAGCGAGACGCGGACCGAACGGCGGTCGATGCGCGAGCGCTGGTGGTTGATGAAGCCGAGATCGACCAGCTTCTTCAGATTGTAGGACACGTTCGAGCCGAGATAGTAGCCACGCGAGCGCAGCTCGCCGGCGGTCAGCTCGGAATTGCCGATGTTGAAGAGCAGCAGCGCCTGGATGGCATTGATGTCGGAACGGCCGTTGCGGTCGAATTCGTCCTTGATCACATCAAGCAGGCGGCGGTGCAGCCGCTCGACGAGCTGCAGCGATTCCATGTACAGGGAACGGATAGCCTCGCGGCGATCGTCAGATACGTTGGCGGTCTTCGCCGCCGGACGCGAATTGATCATTGTCTTTGCCTCTCGTTTGTCGCCCTGGTGATTTTTTGTTTTTCACCTTGATCGCGACACTATCGAATACTCATAAAATTCGACTTAAACGCTAGGGCTAACAAGAGCTTACCGGTAAGAGGTTTCGAAAGAGGCTTAACGAACGGTCACCCGAGCAAGGATAATTAACCTAAAGGCTTAGGCAGATATCGCGGGGCTCAAAGCCGGCGTTTGCCAAGTCGCCAATGCCCTCAACGGCTTAGTGCCGTACAGGGCGTTTCTGCAGCCAGATGACGACGCGAAAGACGACGTAGAGCAGCGCCACCGCCGCATGCGAGACGACGATCAGCAGCCGATGGCCGAAAAGCTCGGGAAAACCGGCATACATCACGGTCTCGGTGACCGCGCAGATAAACCAGATCACTGGGCCCCAGGAGGCCAGCATCCACAAGCCCGCCGCGGCAAAGGGGAAAAACACGGCGAGCATCACCGCCGCCACCTGCCAGTGTACGGGCATCAGGTCGAAGCGCCAGAGCGGGCCCGGGTAGAAGCCGATCAGCTTGATCCAGTACAGGATGCCGAACAGCAGGCAGTAGCCGGCGATGACGCGCTGGAACCAGGCGAAGATCACCTCGACCGTCGATGGCTGAAGCACGACCCGTCTCGAAGTGACCTCGCTCATGCCAGGAGTTCCCGTTCACCGAGCGGGGCGAAATAGGCGTCGACATCCGCCTCGCCGACCGCATCGAGACTTGCCGGCCGCCATTGCGGCTTCGATCCCTTGTCGATGATGGCGGCGCGGATGCCTTCGTAGAAATCGTGGCCGGCAAGCATGCGGTCGAGGATGCGGAACTCCATCTTCATGCATTCGTCCATCGACAAGGTCTGCCCGGCGCTGATCTGCCGCCAGGCGACGCGAAGGCTGGTCGGAGAGCGCATGCGGATCGTCGCCAGCGTCTTTGCCGCGAACTCGTCGGTGCCTGCCGCGTGGTCCAGGCTATCGACGACATCCTGCAGCGACGGCTGGTTAAAATGGCGCGAGATCGCCTCCAGCGTCGGCCTGTCGGTCTCCCGCTTCGCCTGGACGAAGAAACCGCGCAACACCGATTCCGGATCGCCAGTCAGCGCCAGCCGATCAAGAAAGCTCGCCTGGTCTTCGGCCTTGATGGTGTGGGTGGCGAGCCCCGACCACAGCGCGTCGCCATAGCGGATGCGGTTGCCGGTCAGGGCCAGATACATGCCGAAAGAGCCGCCAAGGTCGGGCAGCAAATGGCTGGCGCCGACATCCGGGAAAAAGCCGATGCCGACCTCCGGCATGGCGAACTGGGCATTTTCGGTCATCACCCGATGCGAGCCGTGAAAGGAAATGCCGACGCCGCCGCCCATGACGATGCCGTCGATGAGGGCCACATAGGGTTTCTTGAAGCTGTTGATGCGGGCGTTCAGCCGGTACTCGTCGGCAAAGAACTCGACCGGCGGCTTTCCAGCCCGGCCGGCTTCATAGATGTGCAGGATGTCACCGCCTGCCGAAAACGCCCTGCCCTCGGCCTTGACGACGACGACGTCCACGCCGTCGTCGCGCTCCCAGGCACGCAGGGCCTTGCTCAGCGCCTTGACCATGCCATGGGTGACGGCATTGAGCGCCTGCGGCCGCGTCAGCGTGACGACGCCGGCCCGGCCCAGATGTTCGAAGCGGATCTCGTCGCCGCCGCCAAAATCCATCGTGAAAGAATCCCTCCCCCGCGCCGGCGGGACTGAAGTGCTAAAGGCGGCGCATGGGTGCGTCAATGGCAGCAGCCTTTCCGCCGCGGTCTTTGCGACCGGCGGCGGCCGGTGCTACGAAGATCGCCGCCGTCGCAAACGACGCGCCGATATTGCGCGCGGACGGCTTCGGGGGGACAGTTGGCCATGTCCGGATTTCTTCGTCGCGCGCTTTTGACGGTCGGGCTGGTGATCGCCGGCCTTGCGCCGCGCGCTGCATTCGCCATCACGACCAACGATCTCTACCAGTCGCAGACCATCGTCACCGGCCAGGGCGAGGTGAACCGCCAGATAGGCTTCAGGGACTGCCTGGACCGGGTCCTGGTCAGGGTCTCAGGCGATCAGCGGCTGCCGAAAAAGCCGGAAATGCTGGCACTACGAGACAGGGCTGGCGACTTCGTCGACACTTTCCGCTACCACGACCGGCTGGAAGGCATTCCGATCCATGACGAACAGGGCACGCACGACCGACCGCACGATCTGACCTGTCTCTACAAGCCCGCCACGGTCGACAAGCTGCTGGCTTCGCTCGGCAGCAGGCCCTGGCTTGGCGAGCGACCAACGCTCGCCGTCTTTCTCACCACCGAACAGGGCGCTCGGCATTTCGTGCTCAGCGCCGAGGAGGAGCGTGGCGAGACGATGCGCGAGTCTTTCGCCAATGCCACCGGTCCGCTGTTGATGCATGTCGCATTTCCGAAGGCTGCGCAGATAGCCGACCTGGGCGAAAAAGCGCTGCGCACCGACGACATGGCAAGGCTGGACCTGCTGGCCAAACAGGTTGGTGGCGCGCAGGCGCTCGTCGGCAGCATCGTGTGGAGCGACAAAGAGCTCGGCTGGATCGCCGATTGGCGGCTGGCCAACAACGGCAAGACCTATCGCTGGCAGGTGCGTGGCGTCAGCTTCGACGTGGCGTTCCGCGTGGCAATCGGAGGCGCTGCACAGATTCTTTCGGGCAATGGCCAGCCTTGAGAGATCCACGCTGCCTCTCGGTAAACGGGGCGAAGGAAAGCTGGCACAATCGTGTCGCATTGGTCAGCACCAAGGGCTCGTGGTAAAAGCCGCCGAACGAGAGTTTTGGCCATGAACAAATTCACCCCGACCAAGCCAGCCGGCGCGCGCAGCGTCGACGACATCACCGGCAGCCGCCGCCTGCGCCGCATGCGCAAGGCCGATTGGTCACGTCGCCTGGTGCAGGAGAACCGGCTTTCGGTCGACGACCTGATCTGGCCGATCTTCGTCGTCGAGGGCAGGAATGTACGCGAGCCGATCGCCGCCATGCCGGGCGTCTTCCGCCTGTCGGTCGACCTTGCCGTCAAGGAGGCCGAACGCGCGGCAAAGCTCGGCATTCCGGCGCTGGCCACCTTCCCCAATGTCGAACTCGGCTTGCGCGACCAGACCGGCTCGCACATCCTCGACCCGGAGAACATCATCAACCGCGCCACCCGCGCCATCAAGGACGCGGTGCCCGGGATCGGCATCATCACCGACGCGGCGCTCGATCCGTTCACCAGCCACGGCCATGACGGCATCCTGCGCGACGGCATCATCGTCAACGACGAAACGGTCGAACAGGTCGCGGCGGCGGCCGTCATCCAGGCGGCGGCCGGCGCCGACATCATCGCGCCATCCGACATGATGGACGGCCGCATCGGCGCCATCCGCGACGCGCTCGACGCCAACGGTTTTCAGGACGTGGCGATCATGTCCTACGCAACCAAGTTCGCCTCGGCCTTCTACGGCCCCTACCGCGAGGCGGTCGGCACCGCCGGCCTGCTCAAGGGCGACAAGAAGACCTACTACATCGACCACGCCAATTCGGACGAGGCGGTGCGCGAGGCCGAGCAGGACATCGCCGAGGGCGCCGACATGCTGATGGTCAAGCCCGGCCTGCCCTATCTCGACATCATCCGCCGGCTGAAGGACGAATTCCAGATGCCGACCTTCGCCTACCAGGTGTCGGGCGAATATTCGATGATCAAGGCGGCGGGCGCCAATGGCTGGATCGATGGCGAGAAGGCGATGCTGGAATCGCTGCTCGCCTTCAAGCGCGCCGGCTGCGACGGCATCTTGACCTATTTCGCGCCGGAAGTGGCGCAGATGCTGAAGGGGTAACCCCGACTTCCCGGGCAAGGCCTTTCAGTAGCTGTCACCACTCTTTCGACCGGCCGGTGGTTCTTTCGAATTCCCGCTGACAAGATCGGCGTGACCCGGCTACGATGGCGGCACGGCCGGAGGCGGCCGGCAGCCCGCACCTCGCCGAGAGGTATGGCGAACGCCTCCAGAGGATGCTTCCTGACCCGTTTCACCGTCGGGCGAAGGCGTCGGCAATGCGGGCACTGACGAAGACTTCGCCGTGACCCGAGGAAACGGACATGCTTGCCTATCGTGATGCCAAGACCATGGCGAAAGCCATGCGGGAGGCGCTTGCCGCCCGCGACCTGACGATCAGCCACAGCGAGGCCCTGGAGATCGTCGCGCGCCAGTTCGGACTGGCGACCTGGAACATCCTGTCGGCGAAAATCGATGCGCCGGCGGCCCGGCAGGAAACGATCATTTTCGAAAGGACGGCGCCGATCGTGCGCATCTTCGACGTCGCCAAGGCGCACGAATTCTATCTCGGCTACCTCGGCTTCGCAGTGGACTGGGAGCACCGTTACGGCGACAACTTCCCGCTTTATACGCAGGTCTCGCGCGGCAACCTGGTCCTGCATTTGTCTGAACATGCCGGCGACGCGACGCCGGGCGGCAACATGGTGGTGTACATGAAAGCCATCCGCGACTTTCACAAAGAGCTTGCGGCCAAGGACTACCGTTATATGAAGCCCGGTCTCGAGCACGAAGACGGGCGGCTGACGGTCGAGGTCATCGACCCGTTCAGCAACCACATCCGCTTCATGGAACTCACCGGCGAATAGCCTGATATTGCGTCTGCTTCGGCGACCACCAGTGGCCACCGCAGCGTATCGCTACGCAAAATTCCGGACGTCACTTGGCGACGATGTCAGGACGTGTCTCCATCGTAGGGAACACCGCTTGTGACCTGCAATCGGTTTGCTACAAGAAAACCGATTGCAAAACATAATTGGTTATCGAGGAGGATCTCCATGCCCAAACTTCGCGTCAACGCATTCACCCTATCGCTCGACGGCTATGGCGCCGGTCCCGATCAGAATCTGCAAAATCCGCTCGGCGTCGGAGGGGAATCCTTGCACAAGTGGTTTGTCGACACCCGCACCTTCCGTGAGATGGTGCTCGGACAAGATGGCGGCACCACCGATATCAACGAGGCGTTCGCGGCTCGCAGTTTCGAAAATGTCGGCGCCTGGATCCTCGGCCGCAACATGTTCGGGCCGATCCGCGGCGAATGGCCTGACGACAGCTGGAAAGGCTGGTGGGGTGACAACCCGCCCTACCATGTGCCGGTTTTCGTGCTGACGCGCCACGAGCGGGCACCCATCACCATGGAAGGCGGCACCACCTTCCACTTCGTCACCGACGGCATCCATTCGGCGCTCGAGCAGGCAAAGGCGGCGGCTGATGGCAAGGATGTGCGGGTTGGCGGCGGCGTCGCCACCATCCGCCAGTATTTGCAGGAAAAGCTCATCGACGAGATGCATCTGGCAATCTCGCCGGTGCTGCTTGGCAGAGGCGAGAACCTTTTTGCCGGCCTGGATATGTTGAAGCTAGGCTACCAGTGCAGCGAGCAGGTGGCGACGCCGCTTGCCACGCATGTGGTGATCAAGCGGACGTAGCTACAGCTCTTTCTCCCCGTCACTATACGGGGAGAAATGCCCGGCAGGGCAATGAGGGGCGGCGCGACCGGTTGAAGATTGCGTTTCCGACGGCACCGCCAATAGCAAATGGCAACACCCGCGCATCGCTTCCGCCCGCGTTCAATTGTCAAGATCGGCGCCGCCCCTCATCCGCCCTTCGGGCACCTTCTCCCCGTATAGTGACGGGGAGAAGGAAGAAATCACTCAATACTTCTCCGGCACGTAAAGCTCGCGCGGCAGCGTCTGGCGCTCGTATTCGGGGTTGAAGACGCGCTCCGGCAGCGTAATGTCCTCGTGCGGCACCTCTTCATACGGCATCTGCTTGAGCAGATGATCGATGCAGTTCAGCCGCGCCCGCTTCTTGTCGTTGCCCTCGACGATGAACCAGGGCGCCTCGGGAATGTTGGTGCGGGCGAAGGTCTCTTCCTTGGCCTTGGTGTACTGCTCCCAGCGCACGCGCGATTGCAAATCCATGGGCGACAGCTTCCACTGCTTCATCGGGTCATGGATGCGCATCAGGAAGCGCATCTGCTGTTCCTCGTCGGTGATCGAGAACCAGTATTTCACGACAGTGATGCCCGAGCGCACCAACATGCGCTCGAACTCCGGCACGTCGCGGAAAAATTCCTCGACCTGACCTCCATCGGCAAATCCCATCACTCGTTCGACGCCGGAGCGGTTGTACCAGGAGCGGTCAAACAACACGATCTCGCCGCCGGCCGGCAGATGCGGCACATAGCGCTGGAAATACCATTGCGACTTCTCGCGCTCGGTCGGCGCCGGCAGCGCCACGACGCGGCAGATGCGCGGATTGAGCCGCTGGGTGATGCGCTTGATGACGCCGCCCTTGCCGGCGGAATCGCGACCCTCGAAGATCACCACCAGCTTCTTCTTGTGATAGGCGACCCAGGACTGCAGCTTGATCAATTCGGACTGCAAGCTGATCAGGTCGCGAAAATATTGCATGCGGTCGATCGAAGGCGGATGCGCGTTCTTGTAGATCTTGGCGATCTCCATCGACAGCGCCGGCTCCGACATTTCGAGCTCATAATCTTCGTCGAGCGTGTCGGCGAGCTCGGCTTCGAGCCAGTCCTTGGCGGGAGAATTCTGTCTTAGCTCGGTCATATCGGTTGCTCCGCTTGCAAGCCTGTCGGTTCATGTCCGGCACCCCAAACTGCTGGCCTGCGGCCTGGAATGGAAACACCTTAGCCGATTCAATATAGGCCGGCAGTGACGGTTTTATTGCAGCCCAAGCGCGATTGGCGCGCTGTGGAGTCGGCGATGTCTAGTCGATCCATCATCATTGCATGGCGACAAGCTGGCCGAATTGTCCTACAAATCCCCGGTCGCATTTCGGGCTGCCCTTCGCGGCGCCCCAATTCAACACAATCGCGAGGACCGACATGGAATACCGCACCCTTGGCCGTTCCGGCCTGAAGGTTTCGACACTGACTTTGGGCACCATGACCTTCGGCGGCGCAGGCCCGTTCGCCGCGGTCGGCAACAGCGATCTTACCGAAGCCAAGCGGATGATCGACATGTGCATCGACGCCGGCATCAACCTCATCGACACCGCCAATGTCTATTCGAACGGCCTGTCGGAGGAGATCATCGGCGAGGCGCTCGGCGGCAAACGCAAGAACGATGTGCTGATCGCCTCCAAGGCGCGCATGCGGATCGGCAGCGGACCCAACGACGAAGGCCTGTCGCGCCACCATCTGATCCGTGAATGCGAAAAGAGCCTGAAGCGGCTGAAGACCGACGTCATCGATATCTATTTCGTCCACCAGTGGGATGGCCTTACCCCGGTCGAGGAAACGATCGCCGCGCTCGACACTTTGGCCAGCCAGGGCAAGGTGCGCTATATCGGTTGCTCCAACTGGTCCGGCTGGCAGGTGATGAAGGCGATCGGGATCAGCGACAGCCATCACCAGCAGCGTTTCGTCACCCAGCAGATCCACTACACGCTGGAGGCCCGCGAGGCCGAGTATGAACTGCTGCCGATCTCGGTCGACCAGGGCCTGGGCGTGCTGGTCTGGAGCCCGCTCGCCGGCGGCTTGCTGTCCGGCAAATACCGCCGCGACAGCCCGACCGCACGGCAGCTGGCCGGCTGGTCCGAGCCGCCCATCCGCGACGAGGACCGGCTGTGGCGGATCGTCGATGAGTTGGTCGAGATCGGCAAGGCCCGCGGCGTATCGGCGGCGCAAGTGGCGCTTGCCTGGCTGCTCGGCCGCCCCACCGTCTCCTCGCTGGTGATCGGCGCCCGTAACGATGTCCAGCTCAAGGATAATCTCGCGGCGGCAAGCCTGGGGCTCAGCCCTGACGAACGCCAGCGCCTCGACACGGTCAGCCGGCCGCCCCTGCTCTACCCCTATTGGCACCAGCAATTGACGGCGAAGGCTCGTTTTGGTGCTGCCGACCTCGTGATTGACCGAAGCGGCGTCTGACAGCAGAGGCGAGCAGCGCCCAAGCGCGTCACGTCGAAGCGAATTCAGGTGACGCGCTTCAGGTCTTCGTGTTGATGCATGTCGTTCTTTTGAGCGACATGCACTAGCCCTCGATGAAACGCCAGACCTCGGCATCCGGTTTGATCTGACCGCTCAGCACGAAATATTTGTAGAGCACCAGAAGCGAGATCGCCTGTTCGGTCTGTTCGTCGTTGAATATCCGGCAATAGGCGTTCGCGGTTGCGATGATGCGCTCTGCTTTCGCCGGGTTCCGTTCGAAATAGGCCACATGTTCGGCAAGGTCGGAGAAATCGGCTTGGAGCGGCACATAGTGCACATTGGCTTCGAGTTGCCGCTCCGCGAACCATGTTTCGTATGTCGGCGGCGGCATCAGGCAGAGCGACTTCGAGTTCAAGATCCATTTGAGGTTGGTCGCCACGTCATTGCCTTCGAGCGAGACGATGTAGCGATAGCGCTGGTGCTGGCTGATGCTGAGAAAGGGCTTGGCGTATTCGGCCGGCGCGTTGGGCTTGTGCGAGCCGGCATCGCAGAACGGCAGGTCGCGCACCGCTTGCAGGAACCGTGTCCTGATCGGATTGTTGAGATCGCCGCGCCAGACCACGGCCGGCAGCTTGTCGGCGAACGAGATGGCGTCAGCCGGCATCTGGAAGTGACGGAACTTGTCGAGCTTCATGATGACCGCGTTCTCGTCGTCATCACGGATCGGCCGGTCCTTCACGATCGTCGGCACCTTCGGCACATTCCTGACATCGCCGAATTCGATGTCGATGAGCAATCCAGGATCGAAGTAGCGGGCGAATTCCTTCAGGTCGTAATAGTACATGGTCGGCGTGAAGGGCAGCTTGCTGATGCGCATGGCATTGGCGCTTGGCGCGAAACCATCCTGCAGCTTGTTGTAGTAATTCAACCGTCGGCGCGCCGCCTCATCGCAAAGCCTGGCCTTTTCGAGGCGAATGGCCAGCCTGCGGCGGAACAGGGTTTGTGGAACGATATCGCGCGCCGCGTTTCGCGCATAGTAGAAAACCTTTGCCGACGTCCGCGCGATTGTGGCCATGGTTCACTTGATCAAAAACAAACGAGCAGCTCCCAACACGCTGGCGCCCCGCGTTTCCTACATCATTGTGGCGCCGATCTGGCAAGCCCCCTCGGATCTCTGAGGCTGCGCCCGCACTGTCGCTTCAGCTGTTGTATTTGACGGCTAATGCTCCTAGGCAGGGTCAGAGCCGCAAGGCGATGAAAAGGAGCCGATATGGCGCGAGCACCAAACTACGATCAGGAACGCAAGGAACGCGACCGGCAGAAGGCGGCGAAGAAGGCCGAAAAGCTGGCGGCCAAGGTTGCAGCGCGCGAACGTTCAAAGCCTGAGGGCGAGATCGAAAACGAAACAGCGGAATGACGGCAAAAGGCCCGCACATGCGGGCCTTGCCTCAATCCAGATTGTCGCCCTGCGTCAGGCGGGCGCCTTGTCGCTGACAAAAACGTCCACTTCACGCGCCGCGGCGATAAAGGCGCGCCGGGCGTTCATGGCCGGCTTGTCGCCGGCCAGCGCGTCGTGGCAGGCCTGCAGCGCTGCGCGATGCTTGGGACTGCGCTTGCCGGGCCAGCTGTTGAGCAGGTAATCGGAAGCCTCGCGGGCCGTGCGCAGGAGCTGGGTGCTTCCCGCCGTGACGGACTTGACGGTCACGGGTGTTTCAAATCGGTTGTTTTCCATCGCCGCTCTTACGCCATCGGCGTCCGTGAAGCGAGGCCGAAAGTGCGCCTAGTGTCCGGCCGCTGCCCTTTTGCCCTGCCCTTACAGCGCTAAGCGGCGACGACGGCAAATCCCCTGGCGCGAAGACCGCGTCGGTCGTTGGCGAGCGACGTCACCAGCCGGTCGCGGCTGCCGACGATGTGGGCTGAAAGCCGGCGCGCCGCTTCATCGGCCTCGCCAAGGCGCGTTGCCGCCAGAATGGCGCGATGTTCGGCCCAGGCGCGACCAAGGGCAGCCTCATCACGCACCTCCAGCCAGCGGGCGCGCGACAGCCGCGTCATAGCATCGCGCACCGCCCGGAACAGGAATTCATTGCCCGACAGGCGCGCCAGTTCGATGTGAAAATCCATGCCGACACGATGCCATTCCTCGCGCGGCGTGTTTTCGTCGCAGGAATCGAGCATCGCCTCGATGACGTCGATGGCGTTGCCGTCAGCGCGCGCGCATGTCAGCCGCAAAGCCGCGACCTCGACCGCTTCACGATAGACCGCAATCTGCTCGAGCTCGGCCAGGTTGATGGGCGACACCGTCCAGCCACGGCCATCCCTGCTGACCAGCCCCTCGGTCTCCAGCCGCAGCAGTGCCGCCCTGACCGGTGTGCGCGAGGCGCCGAAGCGGGCTTCGATCCAGCGCTCGGTCAGTTTCTCACCCGGACCGATCTCGAGGCCGAGGATCATCTCGCGCAACTGCCGTTCGACATTCTGCATCTGCGACATCGCGCTGGCCTTCTCCGAAGCCGCATTGACAGCAGCCGGGTTGGAGTTCATGACGGATACCGGTTTGGTATCCCAAAATGGTATCCGCAACAAGCGCTGATATCGGGCAGGCAGGACATGGCACAGGAAGACACGCAACAGAGCGGCTACAACATCCACTGGCGGCGCAATCTCGCCGTCTGTTTCGCGGGCTCGTTCAGCACGCTCATCGCCATGACGCTGCTGTTGCCTTTCCTGCCGCTCTATGTCGAACAGCTCGGCGCGCAGGGCCATGCGGCGATCGTGCAGTGGTCCGGCATCGCCTACGGCGCCACCTTCTTCGCCGCAGCCTTGGTCGCGCCGTTATGGGGGCGGCTTGGCGACCGCTACGGCCGCAAGGTGATGCTGGTGCGCGCCAGTTTCGGCATGGCGATCTGCATGTCATTGACGGGCATGGTCGAGACGGTCTGGCAATTGGTGCTGCTGCGCCTGCTGATCGGCTTTGCCGGCGGCTATTCCTCAGGGTCGACCATACTGGTGGCCATGCAGACGCCCAAGGACCGCTCGGGCTGGGCACTTGGCGTCCTGTCGGCAGGGATCACGGCAGGCTCGCTGGTCGGCCCCTTGCTCGGCGGCGCGCTGCCGCCGGTGATCGGTATTCGCGCCACCTTCCTGTTGTCCGGCGGCGTCATCTTCCTGGCTTTCCTGGCAACGACCTTCCTCATCAAGGAGACCCCGCGCCCGAAGCCGGCCAAAGCCGCGTCGACGGCAAAGCCGAAAAGCGGCTGGTCGCAGATCCCCGACAAGCGCCCGGTCGTGGCCATGCTGACAACCGGCATGCTGCTCGCCTTCGCCACCATGTCGATCGAGCCGATCATCACCGTCTATGTGCAGCAGCTCATCGCGGACCAGAGCCAGGTGACGATGGTCGCCGGCGTGGTGATGTCGGCGGCGGCGCTGGGCACCATCCTGTCGGCGTCATGGCTGGGCAAGCTTGCCGACCGTGTCGGCCATTGGAACGTCGTCGTCGGAGCCCTGGCCGTCTCGGCCCTGCTGCTCATCCCGCAGGCCTTCGTCACCAATGGCTGGCAACTGATCGGCCTGCGTTTCCTGATGGGCCTGGCGCTCGGCGGCCTGCTGCCTTGCATCACCAGCGTCATCCGCCACAACATCCCGGACGGCGTCGGCGGCAACGTGCTTGGCCTGGCGATCTCGGCGCAGTATGTCGGGCAGGTTGCGGGACCATTGACCGGCGGCTTCGTCGGCGGTCACTTCGGCATGCGGGCGGTGTTTCTTGCCACATCGGTGCTGATGGCCGGCGGCGCCGTCTACAACTGGATTGTCCAGTCGCGGCGGACACGGCATATGGCGCTGGAAGCGAGTGAGTCCTGAGAGGGTTTGGCGGTTCGCCGTTTCACGCAACAAGGAGCTAGCCGACATGAATTCCGCCGAACCCAGCCGTATCCTTGTGCTTGCCGGCGGCCTTGTCGGCGCGGCGGGTGTGGCGCTGTCGGCGGCCGCGGCGCACCTCGGTGGCGCCTTCACCGGCACGGCCGCGTCGTTCCTGTTGATGCACGCGCCGGTCTTCCTCGCTGTCGGCCTCATTGGCGCGAATCGCTGCCTGCGGATCGCGAGCGTCGTCCTGCTTGTCGGGCTCCTGCTTTTCGCGGGCGATCTTCTCGCCCGCGATTTCCTGGGATCGAGACTGTTTCCGATGTCGGCGCCAATCGGGGGCACCCTGCTCATCGCCGGCTGGCTGGGGATAGCAATCTCTGCCCTGGTACGCCCGCGCTCCTGAGGCCAAATAGGATCAATCCCGGGGGCGTTCGGTGCGGACCCAGAGATCGCGATTGCGCGCGGCCGGCTTCGTCAGGCGCCGCACCTCCGGCCGCTCGGCGGCCGGCGCGATGCCCCAGTAGTTGCGATAGATGTCCTCGAACAGATGCTTGATGGGATGCATGGTTTTTCTCCCTTGAATTGAATCGATCCAATCGACAGTCGCAAAAGAGCCGCGCCGATCAGATCCGTTTACGCTCCACAAGCAAGCGAAGGTCGCGAATCCATGGGCCGGTCCTGCCCCGGCGCCTGGGCTTGTTGGTAGTCGACCCGATACTCCAGTCGTTGCGGTAGATGTCTTCGAACAGATAGTTGACGGGATGCATGGCGCACCTCCCCTTTGTCATTCAGCAGAACAAATCTGCCAATTTGGATCGATTCAAACATAAATCCCCGGCCATCTCCGGTCAAGCGAAATTTGAATCGATCCAACGAAAGTGCTAGATGCAAATCGGGAACGTGCTAAATGCATGTCAGGAGGCACGCACAATGGCGTCACTCACCGCAGGCAATCAAAGACCCGTCCGGCTGGCCGACATCGCCAAGGCGGCAGGGGTTTCGCACGGCACCGCATCCAATGTCTTCAGCCGCCCCGAGATCGTGCGCGAGGAAGTTCGCGAACGGGTCAAGGCGGCGGCCGAAGCGATGGGCTATGGCGGGCCGGATCCCAAGGGTCGCCTGTTGCGGGCCGGCAAGGTCAACGCCATTGGCGTCGCCACAGCCGAACCCCTCTCCTACTTCTTCGACGATCCCTTCGCCCGTGTCATGATGGCGAGCATCTCGCAGGCCTGCGACGCAACGGGAGCCGGTATCTCCCTGGTCTCGGCCGCCAACAACGAACAGCTCGCCTGGAACATCCAGAGCGCCCTGGTCGACGGCTTTATCGTCTTCTGCATCGAAGGCGGTTCGCGCCTGGTGGAACTGGCGCGTGAGCGCAAACTGCCCTTCGTGGCGCTCGATCTGGACTCCGAGGATGGGGCGGTCGCGGCGATCGGCATCGACAACGTCGCTGGTGCCGCCATGGCGGCGCGCCATCTCACCGATCTTGGACACCGCCGCTTTGCCGTGCTGGCGTTGCCCTTTGTCGACGGCAGGACGGGCCTTGTTTCGTCCGAGCAGGTTCAGACCGCGGTGTATGCGGGAACGCGCGACCGCCTCACCGGCTATTTCAAGGAGCTTTCGCGGGCCGGCATCGACACATCCAGTGTGCCCGTCTACGAAACCGCCAATGATGCGGCCAGCACAAAGGCGGGCCTCGAGACCATCTTCGGCTCTGCCCACCCCCCGACGGCGATACTGGCTATGTCGGACAGAATGGCGCTGGTGGCGCTCGAATGGCTGAGCGCGCGCAAGCTGAACGTCCCCAATGACGTCTCTATCGTCGGGTTCGATGGCGTTCCGGAAACGGCGGTATCCGAGCCACCATTGACCACCGTCGCCCAGCCGATTGCCGAGATGGGCCGTCTCGCCGTCAAGGCGATCCTCGAAAACGACGGCACGACAAATCGCCAGCAACTGCCGGTCGAACTGATCGTGCGCGCCTCGTCGGCTTCGCCGCGCGGCTGAACCGCACGCGCCTCAGCGATTGGCTCTTGCCACCGCGGAGACGCCGAAAGACGCACGGGCCGGCGTGACATCCCTTTGCGTCGTGCGGACCTTGCCCGAGCCGCCGATGGTCGACAGCCATTCGAGATAGAAGGCGAGCGCGAACTGCATGGCGATGCCGGCTGACAGCAGCAGGCTGTCATAGGCAAGCCCGCCCGGATTGATCAGTTTCATCACCTGCGCAACCATGGCGATCACCGTGCCGGCGATGAAAACCGGCAGCGAGCGCTTGCCCAGTATCGCCAAAGGATGATCAGGACTGGTGCGGAACAGGTTCGACAGCGCCGGCAAGGCGACGATGAGGTAGCTGACCGCCAGGATATGCAGCAGACGCGGCAGCGACAGGAAGGTCTTGTCGAAGCCACCGATCACCACAGGCAGCTTGAACCAGGTTATCTGCCCCCAGAGCGGGCTGTGCACCCAGACCAGCGCCGTCAGCACATAGGCCGCGGCCGCGCCGACCAGCCAGCGGTTGACCGGAATGGCACCGCCGCGCCTGACATGCAGCATGGCGGCCAGGCCGATGTTGAACAGGAACTGCCAGGACAGAGGGTTCAGGAACCAGAAGCCGGGCTCGGGATAGTTGGGCGGGGCGATCTGCCAGATGCCGGCGATGAGCCACAGCGCCCCGGACACGACAAGTGCCGCTACAGGCCGGTAGCTGATCAACAGGACGAAGGCCGGTGCCATCAAAAGCAGCGCGGCATAGACCGGCAGGATGTTGTTGTAGCCGAGCTGATGGCCGAGCGTGACGATGCCGACCAGCACTTCCGGCGTGTTCCTCATCAATGGCTCGATGTTGATCAGCTTCAGCATTTCCGGCCGCCTGGTGAACACAGCGACGGTGCAGAACAGGGCGATCACCACCATGGTCGTGACGATATGGGCGACGTAGAGCATGCCTGCCCGCCGCCACATCTTCAATGTGGCCAGAAGCCGGCCACCCGGCCGGAACTTCATGCCGTAGGCGAGCGCGACCGAGATGCCGGAAATCAGCACGAATGCCTCGGCCGCGTCCGAGAAACCGAAATTCTTGTAAGTGAGGGTCTCGAAGGCGGTGCCCGGCACATGGTCGACGAAAATGGTCAGCAGCGCCAATGCGCGCAGTACATCGATACGCGTATCGCGTTCGGGCGAAACAGGGGTAGTCATCGACAAAAGGCCTCAAAGCTGGTTGTTCATGTCCAGCAATGCGACCCCCGGCGCACCGCTTCGATTCCTCCCACGCGGAGTGTATCGGCGCAGAAACGGGCCGGAATGCGCCTGGTTCAATCAACTTTCGCGGAGCACGAAAATATTGCGTTTTGAAGCCGGCAAATTGAGCGGAACCTCATATAATCAAGAGGATGCGGGATGAGCGGCGACGGCGTCGAAACCGGCCCGCTGCTCACGGATCTGGCCTTTCCCTATCGTCTCCTGGGCGCTGGCGGCAACAGCCGTGAATGCCTGTTCCTGCTGCATGGGTCGGGTGTCGACGAGACCACTCTGGTGCCGCTGGCAAGGCGGATCGCGCCGGCCGCGGTGCTGGTCGCGGCGCGCGGCCGCATCCCCCAGGAGGACGGTTTTCGCTGGTTCGAGCGGATAACCCCGACGCGTTTCGAACAGAAGAGCATCCTGGCCGAAACGGCTGGCTTCGCGGCATTCGCCAACCAGGCCGCCAAGCGCCATGGACTTGATCTCACCTGCGCAACTTTTCTCGGCTATTCGAACGGCGCCAATCTGGTTTCCAGCCTGATGCTGCTTCATCCGGGTATTATCCGCAGGGCGGCGCTAATGAGGCCGATGCCTGTGCTTGACCACGTGCCGGCGACGGATCTCATGGGAACACGGACGCTGATCATCGCCGGCGCCGCCGACGAGACCTACGGACCCTTCGCGCCGGCGCTGGTGACGCTGCTCGACCGGCACGGCAGCGAAATCGACGCCCGGATCATCCCATCAGGCCATGACATCGGTGATCCGGACGCCGCCATCGTCAGGCAATGGCTGGCGGGCCCAATGGCCATTGCACAGGCGGATTGACCGCTCAGCGCGCGGCGACGGCCTCAAAGCACTCGGCGGCGTCACCGGCAAGCTTTGGGAGATCGCAGACATCGTGGCGCTGAGCGAAGCGAAGGAAACCGAGAAGCCGGTGGCGCGCGGCCCGTACAAAAAGAAGACCGCCTAAGCGGCTATCTGGCCTTTTCCTTGCGGACGATAGACAGCTTCGGCGCGTTGGCTTTCCGGATGATCTTGGCGGCTTCATCTCTAGTGATGCCGACCTTGCGGGCATAGTAGGCGGCTTCCGCTTCAAGCCCGTCCTCTAACGGCGCATCAATCGCCTGCTTGGCCTTCTGCTTTGCTTTCTTTCCCATGTGCCGAATCATAGCACATTGCGATACTTGGCTGAATGGCCGCTCCTGATCGGGTAGTGGATCACCGACCGCTCGCGGCAATATAAGAAGCGCAACGTATAGACACAAAATGGACTTCAAGAGATTTTATCGCGGCATACGGCGGGCTACCACTGGTCGGGTTGCACAGCAGATTGACACTGACATTGCCAGCCTTGGTGCTGTGAAAATCTCACTTCGGCTTAAAACGGAGCGTGATGGGCCATATGTGGTCTTGGCTCTGATCTCACCTGGCAACTACCAATATTGCCCGATGGACGTCGGCGAATTGGATTTGGTTATCGAAGCCATGCATGAAATTCGAGACGCCGCAGTGAAGCTTCAAATTTCAAACTGACCCACTACCGGCGCGTGACAAAATAGGTGAGGGCCGAAATCGCCGCCGTCGCCGGCAAGGTGACGATCCAGGCGATGACGATGTTGCCGGCGATGCCCCAGCGCACAGCCGAGACGCGGCGGGCGGCACCGACGCCGATGATGGCGCCGGTGATGGTATGCGTGGTCGACACTGGAACGCCAAGCCAGGTGGCGGCAAACAAAGTGATCGCGCCACCCGTCTCGGCACAAAAGCCCTGCATCGGGTTCAGCCGGGTGATCTTCGACCCCATGGTGTGGACGATACGCCAGCCGCCGAACAGTGTGCCCAGCGCCAGTGCAGACTGGCAGGTGAGGACGACCCAAAGCGGCACGTAGAATTTCTCGCCAAGCATGCCTTGCGAATAGAGCAGCACCGCGATGATGCCCATGGTTTTCTGCGCATCGTTGCCGCCATGCCCGAGCGAATAGAGCGAGGCGGAAAAGAACTGCAGGACGCGAAAAGTGCTGTCGACGGCGAACGGCGTCTGGCGCACGAACAGCCACGAAACCACCAGGATGAGCACGAGCGCCAGGACAAAACCGGTCGCCGGCGACAGCACGATCGCGGCGACCGTCTTGCCAAGTCCCGACCAGACGATGGCACCGATGCCCGCCTTTGCAACGCCGGCGCCGACCAGCCCGCCGATCAGCGCGTGCGAGCTGCTCGAAGGAATGCCGGCAATCCAGGTGACGATGTTCCAGACAATGGCGCCGACAAGGGCTGAGAAAATCACCGCCGGCGTGACGATGCTGACGTCGACGATGCCTTTCCCCACGGTCTCGGCGACATGCAGACCGAAGAACATGAAGGCGATGAAGTTGAAGAAGGCCGCCCACAGCACTGCATATTGCGGCCTCAGCACACGGGTGGAGACGATGGTGGCGATGGAATTGGCGGCGTCGTGCAGGCCGTTGAGAAAATCGAAGAACAGCGCCACGGCGACAAGGCCGATCAGCACGGGAAAGGCAATGGTGGCTTCCATCACCTAAACATTCTCGATGACGATGCCGCTGATCTCGTTGGCGACGTCCTCGAAACGGTCGACCACCTTTTCCAGCTGACCGTAAATCTCGCTACCGATCAGGTAAGCCATCGGGTCGCTGCGCCCATGCCGCTTGAATAAGTCCTTCAGCCCTTGCTCGTGCAAATCGTCGGCCCGGCTTTCTACGCGCATGACCTCTTCGGCGATAGCGTTGAGGCGCACGGTGTGCGTGCCGACCTTGCTCAGCAGCGGGATCGCCTCGGCGACCAACTTGGCGGCGGCGACGATGACGCCGCCCATCTCCTGCATCAGCGGGTCGAATTCCTTCGTTTCGAACAGCTTCACTGTCTTGACGGTCTTGTGCATCATGTCGATGGCATCATCCATCGACTGGATCAGATCCTTAATGTCGCCGCGATCGAAGGGCGTGATGAAGGAACGCCGCACCGCTAACAGGACTTCGGCGGTGATATGATCGGCCTCGTCCTCGAGATCGATGATCTTCTGACACCAGCGATCGATGTCCTTGCCCTGGAGAAGCTGTTCCAGCGCCTCGGCGCCGCCGACCACGGTGCGGGAATGCCGTTCGAACAGGTCGAAGAAGCGATCTTCGCGCGGCAGCAGCTTGCGGAACCAGCCCAGCATGTCCAACCTCCCGTCGCGCTTCCACGACCCCATCCATTCACATAACGCCCCAGCGAGCCACTGGAAACAGTAAGCCGGCTGAAAGATGTGGATGCGGACGACGCGGCTTGAGACGCAACACGATTTCCCCGACCTTGCGCGGGAAGGGCCGCGACGGGGGGCATCGGCGAGCTTTATGGCCGGGCGCGCATCGTCTCCACCGACCCCAACCGCTCCAATTCCGGATTCATGTTCGCCGGCCTGGTGCTCAGCCTGATGAGCGGCGACGTGGCGACGCAGGAACTGCTGGCCCAGCATGGCGACCAAGCCAAGGCGATCTTCCGCAGCATGGGCCTGAAGTCGTCATCATCGGGAAAACTGTTCGACCAATATATCGCCGGCGGCCTCGGCGCCGAGCCGATGGTGGTCGGTTACGAGAACCAGCTGGTCGAATGGGCGCTCGCCGATCCGGCGCGCTGGCAAAGGGTGCAGGCCGGAATGGGCGCCAAGCCCGAAATCCTCTACCCCAGACCGACTGTGTATTCCGCGCATCCGCTGATCGTCATCGATCCGGCGGTCGATAGGCTGCTGGAGGCGCTGACCAGCCCGAAGCTGCAGCAACTCGCCTGGTCCAAGCACGGGTTCCGCGGACCGCTCGGCACCGTGGCGGGGGACGCCGATGCCATAGCCGGCGTGCGACCAGCGGAAATCGAAGCGGTGCTGCCGATGCCTTCGGCCGACGTGATGCTGGCGCTGCTCGACCAGATGGACGGTTAAGCAAGCATGAAACGGTTTTCCGTCCGGAGCTGCGCCGGAACAGAAAACTAGCTCTACCCCCGTCCCATCCTGTTCCAGGCATCGAGCCCGGCGATCTTGTAGGCTTCGGCGAGCGTCGGGTAGTTGAAGGTGTTGTTGACGAAGAAGTCGACCGTGCCGCCGAGATTGATGACCGCCTGGCCGATGTGAATGAGCTCGGTGGCGCCCTCGCCGACGATATGCGCGCCGAGCAGGCGGCGCGTTTCGATCGAGAACAGCAGCTTCAGGAAGCCGGTATTGACGCCCATAATGTGTCCACGCGAGGTCTCGCGAAAGCGTGCCACGCCAACTTCATAGGCGGCTCCACTCTCACGCACCTGTTCCTCGGACTGGCCGACAGTGGAGATCTCCGGCACGGCGTAAATGCCATATGGGAAAGTTTCCGGCGGTGGCGGGAGCGGCACGCCGAAGGCGTGGCAGGCGGCCACCCTGCCCTGCTCCATCGAGGTCGAGGCGAGGCTCGGGAAGCCGATGACGTCGCCGGCGGCGTAGATGTTGGGCACGCTGGTCTGGAAGGTCTGCGGGTCGACCTTGATGCGGCCCCTGGAGTCGGCGTCGATGCCGACCACGTCGAGGCCCAAGGTTCCGACATTGCCGGTGCGACCGGCGGCGTAGAGCACGACATCCGAACGGATGGTGCGGCCGTCGGCCAGTTCCACCTCGGCCGTTTCCGGCTTGGAGCGGATTTCCTTCACCGCGCTGCCGAGCCTTATCGTCATGCCGCGGTCGCGCATCTGGTGGATAAAATCGTCGACGATCTCGCGATCGACGAAATCGAGGATGGTGTTGCGCGGCTCGACCAGCGTCACCGGCACGTCGAGGGCGGAAAAGATCGTCGCATATTCGACGCCGATGACGCCGCCGCCGATCACCGTCAGCGTGCGCGGCAACTGGCCGAGTTCCAGCATCTCGTCGCTGTCGAAAACACGGGTCTTGTCGAAAGGCACGTCGCGCGGTCGGTGCGGCCTCGTGCCAACCGCGATCAGCGCATGAGCGAAGCCAACCTCGCTGTAGTCGCCGGTGTCAGTGGTCAGGCTGACCTTGTTGGGGCCGAGAAATTTTACCGAGGCACGCGCGCTCTTGACCGTGTTGCGCATGAACTGGTGCTGCAGCACCTCAACCTCGTGATCGAGCGTCTTGTGCAGGCGCTCGACCAGATCGCCGACCGAAATATCCTGCTTGACCCGATAGCCGCGTCCGTAAAAACCGCGCTCGCGCCACCCGGAGAGATTGAGCACGGTTTCGCGCAGCGTCTTCGAGGGAATGGTGCCGGTGTGCACGGAGACGCCGCCAAGACGCCGGCCGCGGTCGACCACCAGCACCGACTTGCCGAGCTTGGCCGACTGCACCGCGGCGCGGCGGCCAGAAGGGCCGCTGCCGATGACCAGCATGTCGTAGTCCATATTTCCCCGTCCCCTCGCCTCTGCTTCAGAGTGCTTTTGTTGCGCCGCAACAAGCTAATGCCATCCGCGCGGCAAATTCAACCGATTCGGATTGTGTCCTGCGTCGCTCGATCCCTGAACTCTGGAAAGCGCCGACCTTGATTCCGACACAGGCCTTCACCATTTCATCATCGAGCGGTCCGCACCCTATGTCGGGCCTTGTTACGAGGAAATGACATGAACGCGCGCGTTCTCGACGGCGAAATCATCAACACCCGGCTTGACGATGTCAGGGCCTATGAAGGGGTGCGCACAAGGCGCATCCTGGCCTTCGTGCTCGACTATATCATCGTCGCGCTGCTCACCATTCCTTTCGCCATACTGGTGTTCTTCCTCGGGCTTTTGACCCTGGGTCTTGGCTGGATGCTGTTCGGCGCCCTCGTGCCGGCCGTCGCCATCCTCTACATCTGGAACACGCTGGGCAGCGCTGACCAGGCGACCACCGGCATGAAGGTGATGGGCATCCGCCTCGACCGGCTCGACGGCCGGCCGATCGACGGCCTGACCGCGGTCGTCCATTCCGTGCTGTTCTGGGCCGGCAATGTCATCCTGTCGCCGCTGGTCCTGCTGGTGACCTTGTTCTCCGACCGCAAGCGCACGCTGCACGACCTTCTGCTCGGCACGGTGGTCAGCCGCGGCGGCCGTTAAAGGCGGTTTTCGGGGGCGCTCCCGCGTCGTCGGCGCAAATGTGAAGGCATCCGCTTGCGCGTACCTTCACAATCCTGTTGAATTTTTCGCTTTCCGCGCCAAAGGTAGAGCGACTCGAAGGAGTGTTTCCAAGACTTAGATGACGCAGCATCCGACCCAGTCGCCGCAGTTCTTCCTGACCGCGCCGTCGCCGTGCCCCTATCTCGACGGCCAGTTCGAGCGCAAGGTGTTCACGCATCTGGTCGGCGACAAGGCGTCGGAGATGAACGACCTCTTGACGCAAGGTGGCTTCCGGCGCTCGCAGAACATTGCCTACAGGCCGGCCTGCGAGACGTGCCGCGCCTGCGTGTCGGTGCGCATCCTCGCCCAGGAATTCACCGCCAGCCGCAACATGAAGCGCGTGCTGCAGCACAATTCCGACCTCGTCGGCGCCATGCACAATGCCGAGCCCTCGACCGAACAATATTCGCTGTTCCGCAGCTATCTCGATGCCCGCCACCGCCGCGGCGGCATGTCCGACATGACGGTGCTCGACTACGCCATGATGGTCGAGGACACCCATGTCGACACCAAGGTGATCGAATACCGGCGGCGCGGGCCCGACACTTTCATCACCGGCAAGGGTCAGGGTGAGCTCATCGCGGTGGCGCTCACCGACAAGATGGCCGACGGGCTGTCGATGGTCTATTCCTACTTTAATCCCGAATTCGAGGAGCGTTCGCTCGGCACGTTCATGATCCTCGACCACATCGCCCGCGCCAGGGCGATGGGCCTGCCCCATGTCTACCTCGGCTACTGGGTCAACGGCTCGCGCAAGATGAATTATAAGATGCGCTTCATGCCGCAGGAGCATCTCGGCCCCAAGGGCTGGGAGCGCTACACCAACGAAGCGGTTTCACGCTGAGTTTTTCCACGATCCGCGCTTAAACTGTTTCAAGGCAGGGGATGCTGGTCTTTCAGCCGGTTGGCTGGAGAAAGTGCGCCATTGCACCGGTCAGCCGTCGGCCTGCATGTCATTGCGAAGGTTCCTGCATGTCCTCCCATCACGATCACCAGAAGGGCCTTCTGATAACCGCCATCGGCGGACTGACGCTGACCGTCGATATACCGTTGATCCGCCTCGCCGACGGTGGCGCATGGACGATCATGCTGCTGCGCACCGGCACCACGTTCGTCGCGGCCATGGTCATCTGGTCGCTCTGGCGCGCGCTCAGCCGGAACGCACCGCCGCTCATCCCCGGCTGGTCAGGCCTGATTGTGGCGATCTGCTATGGACTGACCGGGATCACCTTCGTCACCGCCGTCTATCACACCTCGACCGCCGATCTGGTGTTCATCCTGGCCTTCAACACCGTATTCGCGGGCTTGCTGTCCTGGCTATTCCTGAAGGAAAGGCCGCAGCTGGTGACGATCATCGCCATGTCGATCATGATCCTCGGTGTGCTGGTCATCGTCGGCGGCTCGGTCGGCACCGGCAAGCTGTTCGGCGATTTCATGGCGCTTTGCTCGGCCTTCTTCATCGCGGTGGCCATCACCATCTCGCGCGCCAGCGGCAAGGACATGGGCTTCACCTCGCTCGTCGGCGTCCTTCTGCCGCTCGCCCTGGCAGCCTTCATGGTCACCGGCGAGGGCTTTCACGTCAACGCGCCCTGGTGGATCATCTTCAACGGCGCCGTCATCATGCCGATCTCGTTCTTCTGCCTCGCCGCCGGGCCGAAATACATTTCGGGGCCGGAAGTGGCGATGTTCTACCTGCTCGAAACCGTGCTGGCGCCGGTGTGGGTGTGGATGATCTTTGCCGAGGCACCAACCCGCAACAGCCTGATCGGTGGCGGAATCCTGATCGTCACTTTGGTCGTCCATTCGCTCTGGCAGCTGCATGACGGCCGCAAGCACCGCGGTGACTTAGCGGTGCACCATCCGGTTTAAGGCATGTCGATATTCAGGTGATGCCGGCCTGCAATCAGGCGCTGGCCTTCTTCGCCGCGCCAGGTTCCGGCAGGATCTCGATCTGTGGGCTGGCCTCGATTTCGACCGCCGAGTCGGCGGCCATCTCGTCGACCAGTTCCACCTCGCGCAGCCACTCGCGCCAGATGGCGACCAACAGCGCCATCAGCACCGGGCCGATGAACAGGCCGAGAAACCCCATGGTCTTGACGCCGCCGATCAGGCCGAAAAAGGTCGGCAGGAATGGCAGTTTTATCGGTCCGCCGACGAGCTTCGGGCGCAGCGTCTTGTCGACGATGAACAGCTCGACCGCGCCCCACAGGAACAGCGCCAGACCGGTCATGGGCGAGCCGCTGGCCGCGAGGTAGATCGAGACAAGGGTGAAGGACAAAGGCGCGCCGCCGGGGATGAGCGCCATGACGCCGGTCAGGGCGCCGAGCGTCACTGGCGACGGCACGCCGGCCAGCCAGTAGGCAATGCCCAGCACCAACCCCTCGCCGATGGCGATGACAGTCATGCCGGTCACCGTCGAGGAAATGGTCGCCGGCACGACGCGCGAAATCCGCTCCCATCTCGTCGGCAGGATGCGCTCGCCGAGGCGGTCGATCTGGCCGGCAAAATGCTCGCCATCGCGATAGGCGAAGAACAGGGCGATCATCATGAACAGCAGCGTCAACAGCAGCCCGAAGGCACTGCCGCCGGCGGCCAAGGCGCCGCGATAGATGCTGCCGATATTGGCGCCGCTGACCAGTTGGATCAGTTCACCAATGCCGCCGGGATGACCGAAATTGGTCGTCCATTGCTCGTTGAGCCAGTCGCCCACGACAGGCATGGTCGCGATCCAGTGCGGCGTCACCGCACCATGCCGATTGGTCTCGATCGCCCAGCCGACCCACTCGCGCACCTCGTTGATGGCGTAGGTTCCGGCAAGCGCGATCGGTATCACCAGGAAGGCAAGGATGAACAGGATGGCCAGAGTGGCGGCGATGGTGCGGTTGCCGCCGACGCCGGCCAGCAGCCGCTGATAAAGCGGCCAGCTGGCGAAAGCGATGACGAGCGCGGCCAGTACCGGGAACAGGAAGCCGTGGAAGAAATAGACGCCAGCGGCGACGATCAGCACCAGCAGCCAGCGCGCCGCCGACAGCGGCGGAATGACAGCCGACCGCAGCGGCGTCGACAGGCCGAACAGGCGCTGCTGCCGTTCCGGTTTCTGGATCTTGGATTCCTTCAAACGCCCGTGTCTCCCAAACGCCCTTCCCCGTTATGCACTGATATAGTGCAGCAATCGTGACGATACTCCAAATGGTGAGGATGAAGCTGCCAATCTCCCCCTCGTGGGGGAGATGTCCGGCAGGACAGAGGGAGGCGTGAAGGATCGCCGACGTTGGTATTTTGCGACCAAGAACCGAGACAGATGCAGGGAGCCATGACTATTTGATACGCTGGCGGGACAGCGCCCCCCTCTGGCCTGCCGGCCATCTCCCCCACGAGGGGGGAGATCGCAGCATCACCCGAACTTGCCCGTCCTCGGGAAACCCTTTGGCACCATACGGCCGGCCGACGCCCGGGCGCCGATCCATTCGGCCAGTTCCTCGCGCGATCTCGTAAAGGTGCGGTCGGCCGAATCCTGCCAGGACAGGCCCGTCTCCAAGGTGAACGGCTTGAGATCGAGCAGGCCGCCATCCTTGTATTTCTGCAGCCGCACGCCCTTGCCGCGGCCCATCTCGGGAATTTCGGAGAGCGCGAACACCAGCATCTTCCGGTTCTCGCCGACGATGGCCAGGTGATCGCCACCGACCGGGATGCAGCGTTTGGCCTCGTCCGGCGCCTTGACGTTCATCACCTGTTTGCCCTTGCGGGTGTTGGCGACCACTTCCTCCTCCGGCACGATGAAGCCATTGGCATCATATGAGGCCAGCAGCAGCTTGCGCTTGGGATCGTGGACGAAGGCGGTGACGATGTCCTGGTCATTGTCCATGTCAACGATGATGCGGATCGGCTCGCCATGGCCGCGCCCACCGGGCAGCCGGTCGGCGCCAATGGTGTAGAACTTGCCGCCGGTGGTGAAGACCAGCACCTTGTCGGTGGTCTGGGCATGGAAGGCGAGCTTCAGGCTGTCGCCTTCCTTGAAGGTCAGCGTCGAGAGATCGGCCAGATGCCCCTTCATCGCCCGCAGCCAGCCTTTTTCCGAAACCACCACGGTGACCGGCTCGCGCTCGATCATGGCGTGGGCGATGTCGGTGAGGTCGTGCTCGGGCGCATCGGCGAACTGGGTGCGGCGCTTGCCGAGCTCGGTCTCGGGGCCGAACTTGTCGCGGATGCTGGTGACTTCCCACTTGATCGTCGCCCACTGCTTGGCATCGGATGCCAGCAGCGCCTCGATCTGCTTCTTCTCGGTGGTGAGGCCATCGAATTCCTTGCGGATCTCGAATTCTTCGAGCTTGCGCAGAGCGCGCAGGCGCATGTTGAGGATGGCTTCGGCCTGGGTGTCGGTAAGCGACCAGCGGGCCATCATGACCTGCTTGGGCTCATCCTCCTCGCGGATGATCTTGATCACCTCGTCGATGTTGAGATAGGCGATCAGGTAGCCGGCCAGGATTTCCAGCCGTCTTTCGATCTCGCCCAGGCGGTGTTTCGAGCGGCGGATCAGGACGTCGCGGCGGTGGTCGAGCCATTCCTGCAGCACGCCCTTCAGCGACAGGACGTTGGGCACCTTGCCGCGCGACAGCACATTCATGTTGAGTGGGAAGCGGCTTTCAAGCTCGGTGAGCTTGAACAGCGATTCCATCAGGATGCCGGGATCGACGGAGCGGCTCTTCGGCACCAGCACGACGCGGATGTCCTCGGCACTTTCGTCCCTGATGTCCTCGAGCAGCGGCAGCTTGCGCGCCATCAACAGCTCGGCGATCTTCTCGATCAGCCGTGCTTTCTGCACGCCATAGGGGATTTCGGTGACGACGATGCTCCAGGTGCCCCTGCCCTGGTCCTCCTGGATCCACTTCGACCGCACGCGAAAACCGCCGCGCCCGGTCTCATAGGCTTCGAGGATGGAGGCGCGGCTGTCGACGATGATGCCGCCGGTGGGGAAATCCGGGCCCTGGACAAAATCCATCAGCTTCGCCACCGGCGCATCCCGATGCTCGATCAGATGCAATGCCGCATCGCAGAGCTCGGCCGCATTGTGCGGCGGGATCGATGTCGCCATGCCGACAGCGATGCCGGACGAGCCGTTGGCCAGAAGGTTCGGGAAGGCGCCGGGGAGCACGACCGGCTCCTCGTCCTCTTCATTGTAGGTCGGCCTGTAGTCGACGGCGTCCTCGGTGATGCCGGCGAGCAGCTCGGTCGCCACATCGGTCATGCGCGCTTCGGTGTAGCGCATGGCGGCGGCGTTATCGCCGTCGATGTTGCCGAAATTGCCCTGCCCGTCGACCAGGGGATAGCGCATCGAAAAATCCTGCGCCAACCGCACCAGCGCGTCATAGATCGACTGGTCGCCATGCGGATGGAACTTGCCCATCACCTCGCCGACGATGCGGGCGCATTTGGCGAAACCCTGATCAGGGTTGAGGCGCAGCAGGCGCATGGCGTGCATGATGCGGCGGTGGACCGGCTTCAGCCCGTCGCGAACGTCGGGCAGCGCCCGGTGCATGATGGTCGACAGCGCATAGGCGAGATAGCGCTCTTCCAGCGCCTTCTTCAGATCGACCGGTTCAATGTGATCGCCACCGCCATCTTGAGGCGGCAAAAGCCTTTTTCCCATAGGCTGGGACTAGCCGAGCGGGTGATTCGCGGCAAGAGGCGCGCACCGGACCGGACGACTTGTGCGCTGTTCTGCAACAGGAAACAGCAAGGTCGAGCTTGCCGGCCAACATCAGTCTGTTACATGCCACATCTATTGCGAAGCACGGTAACGCTCTACGGCCCGACCTTCATGCCAAATTCACTGCATTCTGCAATAGCGTTCGGATCGGGTTTGCCTTTCACCGCGATTTTTGACCATTGTGCCGGGACACGCCTTTTTCCCGTCCAGTTCGTCACGGAATGGTGATGGCGCGAAGAATTGAAAAACAATTTCAGGACACTCTCAGGGACCTTGCGATGACAATCAAACGCTCAACTCTCCGGAAATTCGCTCTTTCGACCTTCTTGTTCACACTGCCGCTGAATGCGGCCCTTGCCCAGGACACGGCGGTTGCCGACCGGCTGAAGGCGGCGCTGGCCGCCCAGGGCGTCGACATCTCCTGGACCGGCGTCACCGGCGACAATACCAGCATGGTGCTGCAGGGCGTTGCCATCAAGCCAGCGGCGGAAAAGGAAGCCCTCACCATCGGCGACGTCAAGCTCGAGGGTGTGACCGCCGCCAATGGCGGCTTCGACATCGGCACCGTGTCGACGTCGGCCTTCGAACACAGCAAGGATGGCGTCACCCTCAATCTCAGCCCCTTCGTCATCCACGACATGACGGTTCCGGCAGACGGCGCCACCGGCCCACTCGGTGCGCTGATGATCTACAAGTCCGCCGAACTCTCGAATATGACGGTCAAGGTTGCCGACAAGACCGCATTCTCGATGGACGGGCTTGCCATCAAGATCACACCGCCCGCGGACGGCAAGGCGATGGAATTCACCGGCACCACCGAAAAGTTCAATGCCGACCTGACGCTAGTCGACGATCCCAAGTCGAAGGAAGTCATCGACGCGCTCGGCTACCAGAACATCGCGGGCAATTTCGAGATAGCCGGCACCTGGCAGCCGACGGATGGCAAGATGGAGCTGTCGAAGTACGACATCTCGGTCGAGAATGCCGGCACGCTCGGCATGACCTTCGACCTCGGCGGCTACACGATGGACTTCGTCAAGTCGCTGCAGGAAATGCAGAAGAAGATGGCCGCGCAGCCGGAAGGCGCGGACAATTCGGCGCAAGGCATGGCCATGCTCGGCCTGCTGCAGCAGCTGTCGTTCAACAGCGCCTCGATCCGCTTCGACGACGATTCGCTGACCGGCAAGGTCTTGGAATATGTCGGCAAGCAGCAAGGCATGTCGGCCAAGGACATCGCCAACCAGGCCAAGGCGATCGTGCCGTTCGGCATGTCGCAGCTCAACAATCCGGAATTGACGGCGCAGGTGACGGCTGCGGTCAGCAAATATCTCGACGATCCGAAGAGCCTCGAAGTCTCGGCAGAGCCGCCGGCATCGGTGCCCTTCGCGCTGATCATGGCGGGCGCCATGTCCAATCCGCTCGACCTGCCGAAGACGCTTGGCGTCAGCGTCAAGGCCAACGAGGACTGATCGAAGCGGCCTCAAGATCAAAAAAGCCCGGCAGCGATGCCGGGCTTTTTTGTTGGATTATCGAATCGAAAGAATCGGTTCGAACGGTTCTTTAAAGTGTCGCCCGAAGCTCGCGATCAGGCGTCCTTCTTGGTCGGCGCGACACGCAGCGCCAATTCGCGAAGCTGCTGCGGCGAGGCTTCCGAGGGCGCGTTCATCAACAGATCATAGGCCTGCTGGTTCATCGGGAACATGGTGATCTCGCGTAGGTTCTTGGCGCCAACCAAGAGCATGACGACGCGGTCGACGCCGGCCGCCATGCCGCCATGCGGCGGCGCGCCATACTGGAAGGCGCGGTAAAGGCCACCGAAACGCTCTTCCACCGTCGCGCGGTCCAGCCCGACCGTCTCGAACGCCTTGACCATGGTTTCGGGCAGATGGTTGCGGATGCCGCCTGAGGCGATCTCGAAACCGTTGCAGACCATGTCGTACTGGAAGGCCTTGATGCCGAGCAGATCCTCGCCATTGAGCGCATCGATGCCGCCTTGCGGCATCGAGAACGGGTTGTGGGCGAAGTCGATCTTCTTCTCCTCCTCGTTCCATTCGAAGAACGGGAAGTCGACGATCCAGCACAGTTCGAAACGTTCGCGGTCGACGAGGTTCAGCTCCTCGCCGGCGCGCGTGCGCGCCGCACCGGCGAAGGAGACAAACTTCTTCGGATCCCCGGCGACGAAGAAGGCAGCGTCGCCGTCGGCAAGGCCGAGTTGCTGCCGGATCGCCTCGGTGCGCTCCTCGCCGATGTTCTTGGCGAGAGGGCCGGCGCCTTCGAGCTTGTCGCCCTCCTTGCGCCAGAAGATGTAGCCCAGCCCCGGCTGGCCCTCGCCTTGCGCCCAGGAATTCATGCGGTCGCAGAAGGCACGGCTGCCGCCGGTCTTAGCCGGAATGCCCCACACCTCCGCCTTCGGATCGTTGGCCAGGATGTTGGCGAAGACCTTGAAGCCGGAATCGCGGAAATGATCGGAGACGGCCTGCATCTCGATCGGGTTGCGCAAATCGGGCTTGTCGGAGCCGTATTTGCGCATGGCGACGTCATAGGGAATGCGCTGGAAATTCTGCGTCACCGGCTTGCCGTTGGCGAAGGTCTCGAAGACCCCGCGGATGACAGGCTCCATCGTGTTGAGCACGTCGTCCTGCTCGACGAAGCTCATTTCGAGGTCGAGCTGGTAGAATTCGCCTGGCAGACGGTCGGCGCGCGGGTCCTCGTCACGGAAACACGGCGCGATCTGGAAATAGCGGTCGAAGCCCGACACCATGATCAGCTGCTTGTACTGCTGCGGCGCCTGCGGCAGCGCGTAGAAGGTGCCGGGATGGATGCGCGAAGGCACCAGGAAGTCGCGCGCGCCTTCCGGCGACGACGCGGTGAGGATCGGCGTCGAGAATTCGGTGAACCCGACCTCGCCCATGCGCCTGCGCATTTCGGCGATGATTTTTGTCCGAGCAATAATGTTCTTGTGCAGCGTCTCGCGGCGCAGGTCGAGGAAACGGTATTTCAGCCGGATGTCCTCGGGATAGTCCGGCTCGCCGAACACCGGCAGCGGCAATTCCTTGGCCGCAGACAGCACCTCGATCTCGCGGGCGAATATCTCGATCTCGCCGGTCGGCAGGTTGGCGTTGGTGGTCTCGGGCAAGCGTGCCTTGACCTCGCCGTCGACGCGGATGACCCACTCGCCACGCACGGTCTCGGCAACCTTGAAGGCAGGCGAATCCGGATCGGCAACGATCTGGGTCAGGCCATAATTGTCGCGCAGGTCGATGAACAGCAGGCCGCCATGGTCGCGCACGCGATGCACCCAGCCCGACAAGCGAACGGAAGAGCCGACGTCGCTCTTTCTCAACTGGGCACAGGTATGGCTGCGGTAACGGTGCATGGTCATTGGTAAAGTCCGGGGTGCTGGGTGGCAGGCCAAAGCATCAAAGCCCGGCCCAAAATTTGCGCGAAAAGCGCATGGGAGGCCGGATTTGTCAAGGCAAGCGGGCGATCCCCGCGCCCGGCATGCCGCCGAGCGTTCAGGCGAAGTGGATTTCGGCGCCCTGGCGTTCGAAGTCGGCGAGGATCGCGGCCGGCGCGGTCTTTTCGACCACCAGATGCCGGATCGCTTCGGCCCCGGCGATGCGATAGGGCGCCGCGGTGGCGAGCTTGTCGTTGGTGACGGCGATGACGATGCCGGCGCTGTTCCTGGCCATGGCCCGCTTAACCTCGGCCTCGGCCGAATCGAACGCCGTTACACCACGTGAGGCGTCCAGGCCGCACGAGCCAAGGAAAAACAGATCGGCGCCGAGCTGCGCAATGGCGGCCAGCGTGTCGGCGCCGACGCAGGTTCCAAGGTCGCGGACAAACCTGCCGCCGAGCACGGTCAGTTCGACCGATGGGTGCTCGGACAGCGCCGAGGCAACACCGAGCGAATTGGTGGCGATGGTCAGGTTGAGGTCGCGCGGAATGGCCCTGGCAATGGCGGCGTTGGTGGTGCCGCCGTCGATGAACAGGCTCTGTCCGCTGGAGAGCAACGCAACGGCCGTGCTTGCCAGCCGTGCCTTCTCCTCCACCGCATGGCCGCCGCGCAGACCGATGGGGGCCGCGGCAAAGGGCGCCGCCGCAACCGCGCCACCATAGACCCGGCGACATTGCCCGGCTTTCGCCAATTCCCTGAGGTCGCGACGTACCGTGTCTTCCGAAACGCCGAAGCGGCTCGCCAGCTCGCCGGCCAGCACACTCCCCTCCGCCGCGAGGCGGTCGCGGATAAGCTGGTGCCGTTGATCGGTCAGCATTGCCTGATCCTGTTTCGCCTGATCGTATTTCTCTTTGCACGTTCTTGCATGTTCTGCACGTTTATGCAAGGAGTGACTGACCAAGGCTGCCCGACAAGCCGGCCTCCCCTTCCTTTGAAAGCACCGCGATGAGCTTTGGCCTGAACCTTGCCCCGCAACACCGCGTCTATGCCGGGTTCGCGATCTATTCCTTCGCCATGGGCAACATTTTTCCGCGGCTGCCCGATATCAAGCACGCCATGGGCATCGGCGACGGCACGCTCGGCCTCAGTCTGATCGGAACGCCGATCGGCACCTTGACGGCGTTGACGCTGGCGACGCCGCTGCTTGAGCGCGTCGGCTTCCGCCGTGCGCTGCTGGCCCTGGTCCCGCTGCTGGCGCTTGCCTATGCCATCGCGGTGCATGCGCCGGGGCCGCTGGCGCTGTTCCTGATGCTGTTTCCAGTCGGGCTGATGATCGGCAGTGTCGAGATCATGCTCAATGTCGAGGCCGACCGGACCGAATTCCTGGTCAAGCGCCGTATCATGAACCGCGCGCATTCTTTCTGGAGCATGGGCTTTTTCGGCGCCGGCCTGTTCGGCGCCGCGCTTGCGCATCTCGGCATGTCGCCGCAACTGCATCTGGCGCTGATCGTACCGATCGTCGCGATCTCGATGGCGTTGTTCCTCGGTGGTTACCAGCCGGCGCCGGGCCGTTTCGCCGGCACCGGCGAGAAGGCACCGATGCTGGCGCGACCGACGCTGCCGATCCTTGTCCTCGTCGCAGTGACGCTCGCCGCCATGCTGATGGAAGGCGCCAGCATCGACTGGTCGGCGATCTACATGCGCACCGTGTTCGAGTCAGGCCCCTTCGTCGCCGGCTTCACCGTGGCGCTGTTTGCCTTTTCCCAGGCAACCACGCGCTTCTTCGCCGACAGTTTCGTCGACCGCAATTCGCCAAGCGGCGTGGCGCGGGTGCTGCTGGTGATGATGGCGGCCGGCGTGTTGATTGTCTTTTTCTCGCCCTCGCCATTCGTCTCCATGCTGGGCTTTGCCCTTCTGGGGATCGGCACCAGCGCCATCTTCCCGCTAGCGATCTCGGCCGCCGCCCAGCGGACGGACCGGCCGGCGGCGATCAATGTTGCGGCGCTGTCGCAGATCTCCTTCGTCGCCTTCCTGCTCGGCCCGCCGCTGCTCGGCTTCGTCTCCGACCATTGGGGCATCCGCTCGGCCTTTGGCATCGGCATCCCGTTCATCGTCCTCAGCCTGCTGACCGCGGGGTCGCTTGGCCGGCGGCCGGCCGCTGGCAAACCTGTCGCGCTGGCGGACGAGGCCCTCGAGCCGACATCGGACAAGATACTGGCGCGGGCAGCGGAGGGGTGACTGGCGTCTGCCTCTATGAACCCAGGGCCGATAGGCGCAGGCGATCTGCGAGGTGATCTGCGACCAATGCAGCGCCGGCGGAAGACCTTACGGCCCGATGAAGGCGTATCTCGGCCCCCGGCAGCTGCGGTACATGTCGACCCGGAGGGACGCCCCGCAAGCCGGGCGCAAGCATGCTGCCCTTGACCACGGTGATTGCCAGGCCCTGCTCGACGATTGCCTCCGTGGCGGCGAGGCTCGGGCTGACATAGGCCAATCGCCATGGCCGGCCTGCCTTGTCGAGCGCCTCGACGGCCCAGGCGCGAAACAGGCAATCGGGATAGGACAAGGCGACGGGCAGCGGATCGATCTCCTCGACGGCACGGGTCGCAGCGGCCGCCCAAATCGCCCTTTCTCGGCATATCAGATCGCCCTCCGCCGTACCGTCCGGATGCATGGCAATGACCGCGTCGAACGATGAACCGAGCCGTTTGAGAAGCAGCGCCGTGAGACCGATCTCCATGTCGACCTGCACGAGCGGAAATCGCTCGGCAATGTCGGCGAGGAGGCGCGGCAGGATCTTGGTGCCATAGTCTTCCATGACCCCGATACGAACGTGTCCAGCCACACGCTGATTGGCAACACGTGCAATCGCCTGCTCATTGAGAGCAAGGATGCGGCGCGCATCGGTCAGAAAGCCCTCCCCGGCGGCCGTGAGTTCAACGCGAGCGGTCGAGCGGCGAAACAGGGCAGTGTCGAGGCGTTCCTCGAGACGCTTCACCTGCAGGCTGACGGCGGCCTGCGTTCGATTGAGCTGCTCGGCGGCGCGCGTGAACGAGAGGCGGTCGGTAACAACGACGAAGGCGCGCAGCAGGTCGGGATCAAGGCTGGGGATATTCATAGCGAAACATTATCAAACTCATTGAGCTTATTCGATTCCTTTCGACCCGCCTGCCCGATATCGCTGGCACCGAACTAGCGAGGTCGGGAAACGATGGAAATTCTGGGCGTGCTCGCGGCGATTCTCTCCAGCGCTCTTGGCGGCACTGCCGTTGGCGCAACTCGATATCTTGCAGGCACGCTCGATCCTCTGACGATCGGTGCGATCCGGTTCGGCGGCGGGTTTCTGGTCCTGGTTGCCGTGGCACTTGTGCGGTGCGACAGGTGGCCGCCGAAGAGCGACTGGCCCGGCACCGGCGCATTGGGTCTGCTGTTCTTCGGCCTGTTTCCCGTGTTGTTCAATGGAGCCCTGGTCTACACGACGGCCGCACGCGGAGCCCTGGCGCTTTCGACGCTGCCCCTGCTCACCATGGCTGCCGGGGCGGTTCTGAGGATCGAGACGCCGACCATGCGCAAGATCATCGGCGTCCTGATCGCAATGGCTGGGGTGGCCATCGCACTCGGCACAAGCCTGGCGACCGCTCCCCCGGGCGCATGGCGCGGAGACCTGCTCATGGTCGCGGCCGCATGCTGCATGGCGCTCTACAATGTCTGGTCGCGACCATTTCTGTCCCGCACCGCGCCAATCCCGTTCGTGGCGTTTGGCATGGGTGTAGGTGCGGTCTCCCTGTCGGTCCTGGTGGCATCGAACGGAGGCTTCGCACGACTTGCCACGCTTAATGCACCGCAGTGGATAGCGAGCGGATACCTCGCCATCATTTGCGGCGCCTTCATCTTCTTCCTCTGGGCATTCGCGCTTGGACGCGCGGCGCCGACACTGGTTGCCGTCTCTGTCGCGGTCAATCCACTGACGGCATCGATCTTCGGCGTCGTCTTCCTGGGCGAGCAAGTGAGCGCGAAGCTGATTGTCGGGCTCATCGCGGTCCTCGCCGGAATAGCGATCGCATCAGGAGCAACCGAATGGTTCGGCTCAGGACATCAGGGATTCCGGCGCCGCCTTCCCTGAGCCGAATTCCGGCTGATCCCTGCTGGCGCGGGGAAATGCCGCTGGCATTGACCTAAGCAATGGTTCAAGAAGAGATCACCGATACGTGATCGCCTTTTTCATGTCCTCTATCCGCCCGCTGATCCCGCTTCTTCTCGCCGCAGGCATCCTGCTCGGCGGCAATGGGCTGCAGAGCACGCTGATTGCGCTGCGCGGCGCACAGGAAGGGTTTTCCGCTTCCGACATCGGCCTGATGGGCACCTTCTATTTCGCCGGCTTCCTGCTCGGCTGCCTGGCCATCACCCGCATCATGAAGGCGGTCGGCCATATCAGGGCGTTTTCAGCACTTGCCGCGATCGCCTCGGTCGGCACTCTCCTCTTGGTGCTGGTCCTCGATCCTGTGATGTGGTGCGCGGTGCGCTTTGCCGGCGGCTTCTGTTTCGCCGGGCTGTTCACCATCGTCGAGAGCTGGCTGAATTCCGGCGTCACCAACAAGGATCGCGCCCGCGTGCTGGCGATCTACCGGATGGTCGATACAGGTTCGGTGACATCAGCCCAGTTCCTGATCCCGGTCTTCGGCGCCGGCGGCTTCACCATCTTCGCCATCATGTCGATCATGATCACGCTGTCGCTGGTGCCGGTTTCGCTCGGCGACCGTTCCAACCCGACGCCACCGGAGGAGGTCAAACTCGACCTGGCGCGCGTCTGGCGCATTTCCCCGCTGGGCTGCTTCGGCTGCATTGCCGTCGGCGTCACCAACAGCGCGTTTCGCACGCTATCGCCGGTCTATGCCGAGCAGATCGGCATGTCGGTCGCCGATGTCGTCACCTTCGTCAGCGTCGGCATCTTTGGCGGCGCCATCATCCAATATCCGCTCGGCTATCTCTCAGACCGCTGGGACCGGCGCCGGGTGCTGTTGATAACGACCTGCTGCGCGATGCTTTCCGCCCTGGCGCTGGTGTTCATCGCCGGCAGCAATCCGCTGCTCAACTTCATTATCATCTTCATCTTCGGCTGTTTCGCCATGCCGCTCTATTCGCTGTCGGCGGCGCATTCCAACGACCGCGCCGACACCGGCGAGTTCGTGCTGATCAATGCGGCACTGATGCTGTTCTACTCCTTCGGCGCCATCGGTGGCCCTTTCGCCGCCTCGACAGTGATGCAGTATTTCGGGCCGAGCGCGCTGTTCGTGTTCAGCGCCATCGTCTATGCCATCTTCATCGCCGTCATCCTCTACCGCATGCAGGCACGGTCCGGCGTGCCCGCGGGCAAGCGCGGCCGCTTTATCGCGCTGTTGCGCACCTCGACCGTTTTCGCCCGGCTGGCCAGACGGAATGGCGATTCCGATGGCCCGGGAAGCTCATGAAGAAGGCGCCAAAGCTTGACGAAAGCCTTCCCGGCTGAAATCTAGGAAGACCTTACTCCTGCCAAAAGCGATTTGATGCACGTCATCACCACCCAGAAAGAACTCGAGACCGTTCTCGCCGCTTTCGAAAAATCGGATTTCGTCACCGTCGACACCGAGTTCATCCGCGAAACGACCTTCTGGCCAATCCTGTGCCTGATCCAGATGGCGGCGCCTGGCGTCACCGCGCTGATCGACCCGCTGTCGCCGGACATCGACTTGGCGCCCTTCTTCAGGCTGATGGCCAACGAGGCGGTGGTGAAAGTCTTCCATGCCGCCCGGCAAGACATCGAAATCATCGTCCATCTCGGCGATCTGGTTCCGCACCCGGTGTTCGACACACAGGTGGCGGCGATGGTCTGCGGCTTCGGCGACAGCGTTTCCTACGACCAGCTCGTGCAGCGCATCACCGGCGCGCGGCTCGACAAATCCTCGCGCTTCACCGACTGGCGCCACCGGCCGCTGTCCGACAAGCAGCTCGATTACGCGCTGGCCGACGTCACCCATCTGATCGAGGTCTATCAGCACCTGAGTGCCGAACTGGAGCGGGAAAACCGCGCCCACTGGCTGAATGAGGAAATGGACGTCCTGACCTCGCGCGAGACCTACGATCCGCATCCCGAGGACGCCTGGAAGCGGCTGAAGATGCGGCTGCGCAAGCCGCAGGAACTGGCGATCGTGCAGGCCGTGGCGGCATGGCGCGAACGCGAGGCCAGGGAACGCGACGTGCCGCGCGGCCGCGTGCTCAAGGACGACGCGATCTACGAAGTGGCACAGCAGGCACCACGCGACGCGGCGGCCCTTGCCAAGCTGCGCACCACGCCAAAGGGCTGGGAGCGCTCCTCGACGGCGACAGCCCTGCTTGGGGCGGTCAATACCGCGCTGGCATTGCCCAAGGAGCAGATGCCGAAACTGCCGAAGAATTTTCAGCCGCCGGAAGGCTCAAATGCCGCGGCGGAGCTGTTGAAAGTGCTGCTCAGGATCGTCGCCGAAAAACAGGGTGTGGCCTCGAAGGTGCTGGCCTCCAGCGACGACATCGACCGCATCGCGGCCGAGGGCGAGGACGCCGATGTGCCTGCGTTGCAAGGCTGGCGCCGCGCCGTCTTCGGCGAAGCGGCACTGAAGCTGGTGCGCGGCGAGATCGGCATCAAGTTCGACAAGCGCAAGATCGCCGTGTTTGATTTGTAGGGTGAGAAGGGGTGGCCGCAGGCCACGAACCACGAAAAGCCAATTGCTTGGCTTTTCGACCTTCGAACGCCCTGGGCCTTGCGAAGGGCCGGGGCGATTGTCACTGTTCAAACCACTCCCAGCAGATGCAGCGCGAACCAGATCCAGGCCAGCGCCAGCACCACAGCACCTGCGAAGAAAGAACGGCTGCGCAGACGCAGATTGTTGCTGGTCAGGTGTACCCAGGCGTGGAAATAGCGCGTCAGGACGAAAATCCACATCAGCGCCAAGGTCAGATAGTTGACGCCGTTGGTGACGTGGAGCGTCAGGCACAGCACGTAGAAAAGCACCGGCAGTTCGAACTGGTTGCAGAGATTGGCGGCAACGGTGACGCTGGATGCAGGCTCGGTCGAACGCGTCTTGAACTGGCCAACCTTGGCCTCGCCGGACTTCACCGCGACGAACCGGCGCCGGCCCATCACGACATAGACGATATAGACCAGCAGAACTTGCGCCAGAACAGGCCAGAAGATCGTGGTCTGGTTCATGACATGTCCCTTGCCCTGTCCTTCATCAAGCCTGGCGTCTCTGGCCCACCAGCCAGAAAGCGGCAATGATGACCAGCGGGATGGCGAGAAGCGCGAATTTGGTGACGATCAACGCGGAAGCCAAAGACAGCGAATCCGGGTTGGCCGACAGGAAATCAGACAGAAGCCGTGCCACCGCAATATTTTGGGCATAGTCGGCAAGCGTGTAGGGCAGCACCAGCACCAGCGCGAAGATCGACTGCACCTGCCCCGGAAGCACGCGGAAACTCTTCAGGCGCCGGCCAGTGGCCAGGACCAGGCTCACCAATGTCAACGACAGCAGCGCCGGGAACAAGAGATCGAAGGTAAGGTAGTGCCAGACGAGAATGATCTCGCCGCCGCGCCGGCCGAGCGCCGTCAGCCAGGCCATGCCTTCGTCGGGCGTGAAACCGAAATAGCGCATGTCGAGCGACGGCAAGCCGCCGCTCAATTGACGGAAATAGAAGAATTCCAGCACCGTCATGGCGATGAAAACCGCCGCCGACATGAAACACAGTGCTGCCGCGTGGCGTGGCAGCCGCAGGATCGTCGCGGTCAGGCTCCGCCCGAGCCCGTATTGTTCAGGCTCCGCCGGGATAGTTCGGGCTTTCGCGGGTAATCGTGACGTCATGGGCGTGGCTTTCACGAAGTCCGGCGTTGGATATGCGCACAAAGGTGGCGCGTTCACGGAAATCGGCAAGGTCGCGGCCACCGACATAACCCATAGCGGCTTTTAGCCCGCCTGCAAGCTGGTGCAGCACGCCAGACACAGGTCCTTTGTAGGGAACCTGGCCTTCAATGCCTTCCGGCACCAGTTTCAGCGTGTCGCGCACCTCGGCCTGGAAGTAGCGATCAGCCGAGCCGCGCGCCATGGCGCCGACCGAGCCCATGCCGCGATAGGCCTTGAAGGAGCGGCCCTGGTGCAGATAGACCTCGCCCGGGCTTTCGTCGGTTCCGGCCAGCAGCGAGCCGATCATGGCGGCACTGGCGCCGGCGGCGAGCGCCTTGGCGAGATCGCCGGAATATTTGATGCCGCCATCGGCAATCACCGACACACCGGATTTGTGCGCCGTCTCGACCGCCGACATGATGGCTGAAAGCTGCGGCACGCCAACACCGGCGACGATGCGGGTGGTGCAGATCGAGCCCGGGCCGATGCCGACCTTGACGGCGTCGGCGCCGGCATCGATCAGCGCCTGCGTGCCTTCGGCGGTGGCGACGTTGCCGGCCAGGATGCGCACCGAGTTGGAGAGTTTTTTCGCTCGCGTGACGGCATCGAGCACGCGCTGCGAATGACCGTGCGCGGTGTCGATGACCAGAAGGTCGACGCCGGCCTCGATCAGGCGTTCGGCGCGCTCGAAGCCGTCATCGCCGACGCTGGTGGCGGCCGCCGCGCGCAGGCGTCCCTGCGCGTCCTTGGTGGCGTGCGGGTTGAGCTGCGACTTCTCGATGTCCTTGACGGTGATCAGGCCAACGCAATTGCCTTGCTTGTCGACGACGACAAGTTTCTCGATCCGGTGCTGGTGCAGAAGCCGCTTGGCCTCGTCCTGGTCGACATTCTCCTTGACCGTGATCAGGTTCTCACGGGTCATCAATTCGTAGACCTTCTGCGCCGGATCGGAGGCAAAGCGCACGTCGCGATTGGTCAGGATGCCGACCAGCCGGCCGATTTTCTGGCCGCCGGTACCGCCATTCTCGACCACCGGAATGCCCGAGATCGAATAGGTGCGCATCAAGGACAGCGCGTCGGCCAGCGTGGCGTCGGGGCCGATGGTGACGGGATTGATCACCATGCCGGACTCGAACTTCTTGACCTGCCGCACCTGCTCGGCCTGCTCGGCCGGGGAGAAGTTGCGGTGGATGACGCCGATGCCGCCGGCCTGGGCCATTGCGATGGCAAGACGCGCCTCGGTGACGGTGT
The DNA here is from genome assembly GCF_024746835.1 of Mesorhizobium sp. AR02. Classification (NCBI taxonomy): domain Bacteria; kingdom Pseudomonadati; phylum Pseudomonadota; class Alphaproteobacteria; order Hyphomicrobiales; family Phyllobacteriaceae; genus Mesorhizobium; species Mesorhizobium sp. AR02. The sequence continues at coordinate 7,187,622 of NZ_CP080531.1, forward strand.
CCATGGCGGCGGAGAGGATCGGCACGTTGAGATCGATGTCGCCGGCAATGCGGGTGCGGACATCGGTTTCGCCAGGCATGACCTCGGAATGACCCGGCTGCAAAAGCACGTCGTCAAAGGTCAGCGCCAGTGCGCCGGTGGACGTTTCGATGATTTTTGCCATGGCCAGCCCTTTAGAATGCGGAAAAAGCGCTGGACCGGGATGGACAGCGCCGACTCGTTCTTCCCTTTCAGGATTGGCGCTGGCTGGTAACACGTCGCGGCGCCGATGAAAAGCCGATCGTTGCGACGTTTTCGTTCTATTCCGAAGACTGCCCCAAGAGTGCGCCAAGCAATGCATGACGCGGCGATGCGAAAGGACTGACGACAGTTACCCCACCCCATGTGAAGCCGTCCTGCAGGTCTTCCGACAGGAGCAGCCGACAACCGGCTTGCGAGGCCGAGGACAGAATGACCGCATCCCAAATGCTGAAGCGGTGGTCCGTAGCCAGATCAGCCGCCATCATCATGACGTCTTGCGTCGTCGCGGCAACGGGAAACGCGTCGCGCCAGCTCAGAAGGGCATCCCGGGCCTCCAGGGGTGGTCTTCCGGCCTTGCGGACGAGAACGTTGTACAACTCGCCAAGGACCTGGACAGGAACAATGGCAGCCTCTTGCGGGAGGGCGCGCAGCAGTTCGAGGACGATGTCGCGCTTCTCGGCACCGTTGACCCCCTCCGCATAGGCAAGAACATTGGTGTCGAGTGCGACTTTCACCGCCCATCCTCGTAGAGCTCGTCCCGGGTCCAGCGCCCGGCATCCACGACAGCCTGGCGTTCGAGGCGCGACAACAACGCTGCGCGCGAGCGTGAGGCCACACCCTCCTGTCGATCAGCGGGAACGATCCGCGCGACGGGGCGTCCGTGGCTGGTCACAACGTAGCTTTGTCCTTCGCGGACACCGCGCAGGATGAGAGAGAACCTGCGGTTGGCATCGGCTGCCGAAACGGCTTCTTCCATGATAAGGTCCATATAGTAGTTATATTCACTACAATAGTGAGGCGCATCGCTGTTCGCAAGCCATTCTTCGCTGCCTGGCCGGCGCCCTGAGACAGCCGCCTCGCAGTCGCACAAAAGTGACAGCAAATTAACACGACATCGGTGGCCAGCCATGATAACCGCCCCCACATACCGGCTTGTTCCCCTTTTCTGAACGAGAATTGGGCCGGAAAGAAAATTTGAAACGGTCACGCTCGTGAATCGCACCATCCCGCTGATCCTGGCGGTCGCCCTTTTCATGGAAAACATGGATTCGACCGTCATCGCGACATCGCTGCCGGCGATCGCCATCGACATCCATACCAGCCCGATCGCGCTCAAGCTGGCGCTGACTGCCTATCTGGTGTCGTTGGCGATCTTCATTCCGATCAGTGGCTGGATGGCCGACCGCTTCGGTGCCAAGAACATTTTTCGTGCCGCGATCGCGGTCTTCATCGTTGGTTCGATCGCTTGCGCCCTGTCAGGTTCGCTGCCGGCTTTCGTCGTTTCACGCTTCCTGCAAGGCATTGGCGGCGCCATGATGACGCCGGTCGGGCGCCTGGTGCTGGTGCGCGCCACGCCCAAGAGCGAACTGGTCGCGGCGATGTCATGGCTGACCGTTCCCGCACTGGTCGGACCGCTGGTGGGGCCACCGATCGGCGGCTTCATCACCACCTACTTCACCTGGCACTGGATCTTCCTGATCAATGTGCCGATCGGCCTGATCGGCATCTGGCTGGCCACCCGCTTCCTGCCGGAAACCGAATCGATGGAAACGCCGCCACTCGATTTCATCGGCTTCGTGCTGAGCGGGCTGGCGGCATCCGGCGTCGTGTTCGGCCTGTCGGTGGTCTCCCTGCCCTATCTGCCGCCGGCGACTGGCCTGATCACCGTGGCCGTCGGGCTGCTGTCGGGCGCGCTCTACCTGATGCACGCCCGCCGCGCCAAAAATCCGCTGCTGGCGCTCGAACTGTTCCGCAACCAGGTGTTCCGCTCGTCGGTGCTTGGCGGCTCGCTGTTTCGCATCGGCATCGGCGCCGTGCCGTTCCTGCTGCCGCTGATGTTCCAGATCGGCTTCGGGCTGACGCCGTTCCAGTCCGGCATGATCACTTTCGTCTCGGCGATCGGCGCCATCGGCATGAAATTCGTCACCGCGCTGATTTTTCGCCTCGCCGGCTTCCGCCGCGTGCTGATCGTCGGCTCGCTGGTCGCCGCGGCATCGATCGCCATCTACGGCCTTTTCACCCCCGAAACGCCTTATGTGCTGATGCTGGCCATATTGCTGGTCGGCGGCTTCATCCGCTCGATGTTCTTCACCGGCGTCAACGCGCTCTCCTACGCCGAGGTGTCGGCCGAAGACACCAGCAAGGCAACGCCGATCACGGCGGTGTTCCAGCAACTGTCGATCGCGCTCGGTGTGGCGCTCGCCGGCGGCATTCTGGAAGTCTCGACTTCGATCCATGGCGGCCCGCTGGCGCTGAGCGATTTCCATATCGCCTTCTTCATCGTGGCGGCGGTATCGGCGGCGGCATCGCTGTCGTTCATGCGGCTGGCGCCCGACGCCGGCAACGCCGTGTCGGGTCATGGCCGGCTGACTACGCCCAAGACGCTTGAATCGGTGAGATCGCCGGGGGAGTGAGCTTCCTTCCTTCTCCCCTTTGTTTGGACCGGAGACATCGCGAACAGGTGTGCGAGGACATCGCGAACAGTTTTGCGCTTTTGCGCGAGGGGGTTCGGGATGCCATTCGAGGACAGAAGCGCGATGAAGCAGAAGGAAGAGTTTGTGCGCCTGGCGCTAGCGCCTGGGGCGAATGTGAGCCTTTTGTGCCGGCGCTTCGGTATCGGCCGGACCTGTGGCCACAAGTTGCTTTCGCGCTATCGGATCGAGGGCGAGGCTGGACTGGTTGAGCAGTCTCGTCGGCCGCGGTCGAGCCCGGCACGCAGCGCGCCGGAGGTGGAAGCGGCAGCCGTTTCGGTGCGTGTGGCGCATCCCGCCTGGGGTGGGCGCAAGATCGCGCGCGTGCTCGCCCGCGAAGGTATTGGCACGCCGGCGGCCTCGACGGTGACCGGCATCCTGCGCCGCCACGGTATCGAACTGGGGGCGTTGGGCGGCGGAGCCCAGCCTTTCATTCGCTTCGAGCATGCCGCCCCCAACGACCTGTGGCAGATGGACTTCAAGGGGCACGTTGCCTTGCGTACCGGCCGGCTGCACCCGCTTACCGTGCTCGACGACCATTCGCGCTTCTCGGTCGCGCTGTCGGCTTGCGCCGACCAGACCACCGAGACCGTAAAAGCCCGGCTGATCACCGCCTTCCGTCGCTACGGACTGCCGTGGCGCATCGCCACCGACAATGGTCCGCCTTGGGGCGATGGCGGCCGCAACGACTTCACCTTGCTCACCGTCTGGCTGATCGAAACGGGCATCACCATGAGCCACTCCAGGCCTTGCCATCCGCAGACACTCGGCAAGGACGAGCGCTTCCATCGTTCGCTCAAGGCCGAGGCACTGCAGGGACCGCCCTTCGCCGATCTCGCCGAGGCCCAGGATGCATTCGACCAGTGGCGCCACGTCTACAACGCCCAGCGTCCCCACGACGCGCTGGACGGCGGCGTGCCGCTCGATCGCTACCAAGCCTCGCAGCGCCAGTATCGCGAAACTGTCGAGCCGTTCGAATACGCTAAGGACGATCTCATCCGCCGCGTTCAGCAGCACGGCTTCGTCTCCATTCTTGGCCGCTCAATGCGCTTGTGCAGGGCCTTCGCGGGAAAGTCCGTCGCCTTCAGGCCTACCAACACAGATGGCGTCTTCGACACATGGTTCAGACATCAGAAAATAGAAACCATCGACCTCAACACCTTGGCTCGATAGCATGCAAAACTGTTCGCGATGTCCTCGCACACCTGTTCGCGATGTCTCCGGTCCAAACACCCTTGTGGGAGAAGGTGGATCGGCGCGCAGCGCCGAGACGGTTGAGGGGTGGGTGACGGAGCGAGGCGCTGATCGCAAGCGTATTGCCAAGCTGGACTACCCCTCATCCGACCTCGCTTCGCGAGGCCACCTTCTCCCACAAGGGGAGAAGGGAAGGCGCTACTCTCCGTCCCCCGGCCCTTCGCTATGGCTCCGGGTGCTCGAGTCCTTCGGAACGTCCACTGGACGTTCCGATCCGCCTGGCGGCGGACCGGACTCTCGCCCCTTGAAATCCTTGGCCAACAGATACAGCTCCACCGACTCATCCCGTGAGGCCGGCGGCTTGACGTGGTGGACGGAGCGGAAATTCTTCTTGAGCATGGACAGCAGCTCGTTTTCGGCGCCGCCCTGGAAGGTCTTGGCGAGGAAATGGCCGCCCGGCTTCAGGACCGACAGCGCGAAATCGGCCGCCACCTCACACAGATGCATGGTGCGGATGTGGTCGGTCCGCTTGTGGCCGGTGGTCGGTGCGGCCATGTCCGACAACACGACATCCGGGTCACCACCCAGCGCTTCGGCAAGCTTCTGCGGCGCATCCGCGTCCAGGAAATCCATCAAAAGCACCGGTGCGCCGGGCACGGCATCCATTTCCAGATAGTCGATGCCGATGACATGCGGATTTTCCGCCGTCGATTTCGTGCGCGCGGCCGCGACCTGGCACCAGCCGCCGGGGGCGGCACCGAGGTCGATCACCTTCATGCCGGGTTTGAGCAAATGATGCTTGTCGTCGATCTCGATCAGCTTGTAGGCCGCGCGCGAGCGATAGCCGTCGGCCTTCGACCGCTGGACATAGGGATCGTTGATGTGGCGCTGCAGCCAGCGGCGCGACGATTCCTTCAGGCCACTCTTCTTCTTGATCCGCGTCTTCAGCACACGAATGCTGGCTGAGCCTGGTTTTTCCGGTTTCTTGGTCATTGCCTGGTTTCTTGCCCGATCTTTTGCGAAAACCGGTGGCCGCTTTTCGCTGACGCGGTCCTGCGGTTCGGGATCATAATTTCTGGTCTGAGTTTTCTGGCTCGCTGAGTTGTGGCCGTTTTTCGGCGGCAGCGCGTTTCGTGAACGGCTTCCCCCACTCCGTCGCTGCTTCGCAGCGCCACCTCTCCCCCCTCCGGAGGGAGAGGAAGGGAGCCAGCCTGCATAAGTTCGCGCCTTTCCTCTCCCCCGTCGATCGGGGGAGAGGTGTCGAGCGCAGCTCGACGGAGTGGGGGTCGACTATTCATGCCCTGCCACGTCCATCATTGCGCCAGACGCCGTCATCGGCCATCAGCTCGCTCAATATGCCTTCGCGCAGGCCCCGGTCAGCGACGCGCAGCCGCTCCGAGGGCCAGACTGCGCGGATCGCTTCGAGGATAGCACAGCCGGCGAGCACCAGATCGGCGCGGTCCGCACCGATGCAAGGGTTGGCGCAGCGCTGCTGGAAATCCCAGCCGACCAGCCTCTCGACCATGCGGTCGACGCTGTCGCGGTCCATCCACAACCCGTCGACCCGACGCCGGTCGTAGCGTTCGAGATCGAGGTGGACGCCGGCCAGCGTCGTCACCGTGCCGGAAGTGCCGAGCAGGTGAAAATTCGGGCTGGCCTTGAGGTGGCTCAGCCGGTCGCGACCATCGAAGCTGGCCAGCCGGTCGGCGACGTCATCGACCATGGCGGTGAAGATTTCGCGCGTCACGGTGCGGCCGCCAAAGCGTTCGGCCAAGGAGACGACGCCGACCGGCAGCGACGTCCACGACACGATGTGGTTGGCGAGCCGCGGCGAACGACGGCCGGTGAGATCGATCAGCGCGATTTCGGAAGAGCCGCCGCCGATGTCGAACAGGACGACGCCTTGCGTGTCGCGCTCGACCAGCGAGCCGCAGCCGGAAACTGCCAGCCGCGCCTCGGTCTGGCGATCGATGATCTCGAGCTTCAGGCCGGCCTCGCGCTCGACGCGTTCGAGGAATTCGACGCCGTTTTCGGCCGAGCGGCAGGCTTCCGTGGCGATCAGCCTGGCTTTCCTGATCTTGCGGCTGCGCAATTTGTCGCCGCAGATTTTCAACGCCTCGACGGCGCGGTCCATCGCCGGCTGGCCGAGCCGGCCATTGGCGGTGAGCCCCTCGCCCAGCCTGACGATGCGCGAAAAGGCATCGATGACGCGGAATTGGCCATGCCGCGTGGGAACGGCGACCAGAAGCCGGCAATTGTTGGTGCCGAGATCGAGGGCCGCGAAGACCGGAAGCTCGTGCACCGGCGGCCGGCGCGTGCCCTGTTCGGGGCGTGGCGCCGGAGCGACAGGCGAGATCACCGGCGCCGCCTGCTGCTTCGACTCCAAAGCCGGGGCAGCGGCTTTACCTGTCGATCGATTGTCCTGGGGGGCTTCGTCGCGCGCAAAAACCTTGCGCCCGCGCCTTCGCTTGCGCCGCTTCTTGGGCTTGCCCTTCTGGTGATGGGTCGCGTCGCCCGCCTGCCCATCGGCGGAGCGAGGCTCCGTCGGGCGGCGTTGCTGCCAACCGGCTGTCCCCGAGCCCGATGGCCCTGGGGAAGCGCTGGACGCGCCCACCTCCGACGCGCCTGCGCCGGTGTCGCGGTCTTCCACTGTCGTTCCTTCCGGCGCCGCGCGAACCGATGACGGACGCAGCAGGCGCTTTGGCATGTTTCAAGTTGCCGCCAGACTAACAGTGCCGTGCCCGATCACCAAGAGCCGCATGCTGAATTTTGCCGGCTGGGGCGCGAACCGCCTTTTCGCCCCGCCGCGTAATGTAGCCGCAAGGCTGGATTGGTAGCGCGGACGCCAGCGAAGACAACGCTGGTCGAAGCCGATGCCTCATTGCTTGCCGGTTGCGCCGCTTTCGGTGCTGGCGGATCTTGCCGGCGAGCGGCGCGACAAGTGTTCGCGGTTGAATAGCCGGCTTCAATGAGGCATTTCTGAAATGAACGGTGGCAGCCGGCCTCCCACCATCAAGCGAAAAGGAAGCGGACACGCAACGCATGGCAGTCAGGCAATGAACTGGAGACGCTATTTCTGGCCGGTCGTCGGCTTCGCCGCGGTGATCTTCTCGCTGCTGTTGCTCTGGCACGAGTTGCGCGGCATCTCGATCGACGATGTCTGGGACGGGCTCGCCGCCATTCCAGCGCGCGGCTGGGTGCTGGCGGGGCTGAGTTCCGTCATCGCCTATGCCGCGCTCGCCGGCTACGACCACATCGCGCTGCTGCATATCGGCAAACGGGTATCGTGGCTGTTCGTGACGCTGTGTTCCTTCACCACCTACGCGCTGTCGCACAATATCGGCGGCTCGGTCTTCTCCGGCGCCGTCATCCGCTACCGCGCCTATGGCACCAGGGGCCTGACCGGCCAGGATGTCGGCGTGCTGGTGGCGATCTGCTGGATCACCTTCGTGCTGTCCAGTCTTCTGGCCGGCGGTCTTGTGCTGGTGCTGGAGCCGCAAATCGTCGACCGCTTCTCAGGCGCCCCGCATCACGGGCTGGCGATCGCCGCCGGCCTTGCCATGCTGTTTCTCATCAGCGCCTACATCTTCGGCAGCGCGCTGCATCTGCGCCCGCTGAAGATCGCCAGCTTTCAGCTGCACTATCCGGCACTGCCGATTGTCATCAGGCAATTGCTGATCGGCCCGATCGAACTGATTGCCGCCGCCGCAATCATCTTCTTTGCCCTGCCCGAGATGCACAATCCCGGCTATTTCGTCGTGCTCGGCGTTTTCCTCGTCTCCTTTTCGGTCGCCCAGATCTCGCATGCGCCGGGCGGGCTTGGCGTGTTCGAGGTGGTGTTCCTGGCCGGGCTTTCCGACATGGACCCGGTCGGCGTGCTGGCGGCGCTGCTGGTGTTCCGGCTGTTTTACCTGATCATCCCGCTGATTCTGGGCCTGGGCGTGGTGCTGTTCTTCGAACGCTCGCAGTTCAGCCGGACAGAGAGCTGAGGCGCGCCCAGCGGCCTTCTCCCCGTTCACGGGGAGTCGAGGAGTGGTCTGCACAGCGGACGAAAAGCCAACTGCTTGGCTTTTCGAACGACGAACGCCGGCAGGCGGATGAGGGGCAGCGCAAACTTGTGCGATTGGCCAATTTGAACCGCAGAGCAGGCTTGACTATTTTCCGCTGGCGGCTACAAGGCAGCGCTCAAGCGGCTCAGCCGTTCGGCCCGCGCGGTCCATGACCGCGCCTGCTGGGGAATAGGTTAACGGTAGACCCACGGACTCTGACTCCGTTAGTCCTGGTTCGAATCCAGGTTCCCCAGCCAGTCTTCTTTTGTCCATATTTTTCAATTACTTAGATAACATTAGAAAATGCTAAGTGTTACATACAAGCGGATGATCCACATGGATCACTTCAGGCGTGTGCGCTTGCCCATTCTGGGAGCGTCTCGTCGTCGCCTCTGTCCGCGAGTAGTGCCATCCGCCAGAATCGTCTGGCCTCATTTTTAAAAAGCTCCTCTTGCTCACCCAAGCTTGAGTTGTCACCGCTCACGGCAAGCCGAGCGGCTTCGACAAAATCACGCGCGCAATCAGTAAGCCGGAACAACTGATTGTAGATCAGCCTGGCGTCGATGTCGGTCATAAGTGAATGTGCCATGAAGTTATCGCGGGACGCCTTCAGGGTCTTCAATCCACTGCGTCCGAATGGCCCTTTGAACGTGTCTGAGTAGCCTTTTGATGCCCTTGAAAGGGCTTTCGCGCAATCCACTTCAAAGACGTTCGCGTAGGTCCCGTGAGGGAGCCAGTTGCGGGCACGTGCCTTTAGCGCTGCGTGGCAACGCTTCTGACGCAAGAGCCGGACAGCGAGAGGAATGGAAGCCACATCGCGCTTGTTGGCCGGACGATTTCGGTTTCCAACGTCGTAGAGCCGAGCTAGGTGCATCGCAAGATCGTAACCCAAACTCTGCTTGATGACGTTGTAGGCGTCAGCACCGGCAAACGTCTTGTCTGGCATAAGGCCTACGACTTCGTTGCCTGCTTCCATAGTGGCCTCAATGCGGATCGCATTCACCACATTTCGGTAAAGAATCGGGATCATCCTATCGAGGCGACTAATGGCGCCTGTAGTTGTGATCGTCGCTCTTTTCTTTCTCTTGGTCATTCACATCGGCCGATGTTCATGGGCGAGACTACCCGAACGCTATCCATCAAAACAGCCTTACTGGCAGGTCTTTTTGTTCTTTGCAGTTGAGTATCTGCGACCAATCGATCGTGGTGGTGCTGCCGAGCAGGGTTGGCGGGTTTCCCGCGATAAAATAGTTGTTGTCTTCCTTAAAGTTCTTTGTGAGAATTTCCGCGTCTGAGAAGATACAACCTGAAAAATCACATACCTCAAACGCATATCGATAATCTTGATGATGGCTCAGTGATGCCATTGAAGACACGGATGCTATGGAGCAGATCCGGAAGGTGCATCTATCAAATCTGTCGTCGATAGATATGTTTTTCCATAGCGAGATGGTCGTTTTTATAAACTTTACACCCCGAAGCTCATTGATATTGTAATTTACATCCAAAGAAAATTCACCACCGTAGTATGTGATAACGTCAAATCCGGGAATAAAATGCCAATACGTGGTGTAATCATCGTATTGGTAGTCGTCATCTCGCTCTGGAGGTGAAAAAGTAATATCTCTACCGGTATTTGCTCCATTTTTGTCACCCGTTTGCATTACACCTGAAATTTCAGGCCGATGGCGATTCTCATGGCTGGAAACCATATGGTCTACGACAAAATCGGCGAGTAGGTTCATGGCCCGGAATGCATAGCCTTCCTCGCCGCTGTCAATTAAGACACCCAGCGTCGCTACTCCGGCGGACACATGGGATGCCTTCGCGGGCTCGCTCAATAGCTTAGCTCCCTCTTGAAGGAGTTTCGCGCGCCCCTCGCTTGCGGATTGGTTCGCTTGTCGAGCACTGATGGAGCCCCGCCAGCTTATAGTGCAAAAGGTAACAAGGGCAAAAAGGGCAATCCCAAAGGGTGCCAGTGCTTGAGCTAACTTAGGACCTCTTTCGCTGTCGAAGCCGCCCGCGAAAATTGCGCAGAATGCGGCAAGCACTGCGACAATCGTCATAACCGCACTTGCGATCGACAAAGCATACCAATGATTTTCTGTAATATTCGGCCAATCACCTACCGGTTGACCGTTGCCGCGCTTACCCGCCATGATTCTCTCCCCTGGGGCGAAGGTAGTCGCGCGCGGGGCAAACTAAAAGCCCGCTGGGTGAGCGGGGGGCTATACGTGCCTTCCGATCGGAGTCGGACCGACCCAAGGATCCGTGCTACAGGCAAGGGAGCTAACGTCTTAGCCAAAGAAGGGGATGTTGATGGGTTTTCTGGTTAGAGACTGTATTCGCTGCGGCGTAAAGCACGTAAAATTAGATGTTGTTGGATTTAGCACGTATGATGTAAATTCTACGGAGGTATTCGCGGCGTGTGAAAGTTGCCAAAAAGGTAGCATATATGATGGGCGTCCCGACTATAATCCTTTCGTTGCGGACGGAAATCTTGAGGCCCATATAAAGCACTTTAGCGATAGCCCAATCACGGCTCATCCATTTCCGCTAACGGTATCGGATACTATTCCGTCCCGTGTGCGGGACCTGTTTCTTGAAGCAACAACAGCGCGGCGGCTTCAGCTAAATGAAGCCGCAGGGGCGATGTTCAGGAAAACAATCGATGTAGCGACGAAGCATATTTTCTCGCACGACGCACGACTGTCGGGTAGAACTCCTGCCGAGGCGCTTCGACCACGAATCAACGCACTCGGAGCATTGAACATTTTAGAAGCCGATATAGTCGAGCTAGCAGATGTCGTGGTGCTGGACGGCAATGACGCTGCGCATGACGTCGATCCATACACCGCCGACGAAGTGGAGGTTTTGGAAGAGCTCACGAACGATCTTTTGGAACGGCTGTTTGTTCGGCCGGCTCGTGTTGCGGCGGTGAAGGCAAAACAAATTGCCGCTGGAGTGCGCAAACCATAAGGGCGCGGTGTGATCCGCGCCCTTCGCATGTGTTGGCCGGCCGGCCGTCGGCGGGCTATTCTTCTTCCCGCAAGTCAGCCGCGATCCAGCCATGCACGACGTCTCGTGCGACTACGTCATTGGCCGCATCTGTTTCACTTGCCTGCGGTCTCTTCTCGCGCTCGCCGTAGCGCACGACGATCGCGCTGCCGACTCGCTGCCAGGTAGCCTTCACCCGACCATAGGCGGTTTCGAGCTCAATGGTGTGGATCATGCCGCGTCACTCACAAGCTCGACGCTGTCGTCCTTCACGCTCTCCGGCCAGATCTCATGCGCCATGAGAATCTCGACCACCTGGTCACGCTCGATCTTGCCGCTGATCAGAGAGGGTTCGATTGCGGCAAGCGCTGTGACAAGCCGGTCGTGTTGATTGTTAGCGATGTAGGTGTTCAAGACGCGTCTCCATTGGCAAAATGTATGTAGTGCGTTCAGTTTCACCGCAAAGAGTGGTGGCCGCTGATGCGTTCCAATGGCTAAGCTGCGTATAAGTTTCCTGCACGAGGCCGCGTAGTGCTCACTGACAGCCAGTTCATTCTCGAAAGCATCAAGCGGGGCTGCGTGACGCTCTCCGAAGGCGAGTTCGTCATCGACAGGCTGGTGAAATATGTCGGCAACGGAAGGATCCGGTGGCACGTCGAGGTTCGTGGGCATCGCGTCGAGTTCACAACCGGTCAGCTAAAAAGGCAGCCGACCTTCCGCAGGAAGATGCTCGAACAGGCTGGTGTGCTACCGCCGCAGCGCGCCGGGGCCGACTACAGGCGATGGGCCATCGATCTGAGGAAGAATGCCATTGAGCTTCCTTGGCGCGATAGACCGGTCGATGCCGGTTTCGCCATCGACGGCCTTGTCAATCTCGGCGGCGACCGCTGGACGGTTGACTACCAAGGCAAGATCATCAAGTTCACGACGACCAAACTCCGCCGGCAGACCAGTTTCCGCAAGAGGATGCTGCTCAAGGCCAAGGTGCTGCCGCCCCAGCTTGATCCGGTTGCCTACCGGAAGTGGATGGACTGGCTGATCCAAAACGCCACAGAGGCTGCACCGCAGGCCAGCGATGCTTTGATGAGCGAGAAAAGTTGGCTTGACGACCTGCCGGAGCTGGCCGGCTGGCAAAATTGAGCGGATGGCGCCGGGCGCCAGACCAAGTCTTCATTCATGAATGGCGCCTATATTGGCAAACTCGATAATCATCGAGAGAGGGCTGGCGTTGAGACGTAGCGTCATCGTTATCACTGCCGCTCTTGCTGTCTGGTTCTTAGGGCCAAGGTTACTTGGATTCCGGAGTTGGGAATGGCATCAAAAGCTCGTGCTTGAGGTGAATACCCCCGATGGGCTTGTGTCAGGGGGAAGCACCATTTCGGCAGCCATAAGCATGGCGCCCAAATGGGTCCCGATCACCGCAGGAAACGTGCACGGCACGATCGAGGGAGAGTCGTCTTTTGTGGAGGTCTCGCCTGGCAGGTATCTCTTTGCGGTGCTCAACGATCGTGAGACCGAGCGCGCGATGGTTTCTTTCCATTTCAAGGCGAGCGAAACCAGTTCTCAGATCTTCAGCGCGCTGAGCACAGAGCACGGAACAGGTTTCGTGCCGTACAGCCTCTACCCGGAACTGGTGACGTTTGATGATCTTTCCGACCCCAAATCGGTAAGAGAGGTCGATCCCCATAACCTTGAGGCGACTTTTGGACCGGGTGTATCCCTGAAACGCATTGCACTGGAGGTCACCCGTGAACGAGTGACAGCCGGTCCCATAGAAAAGATATTGAAGTGGCTGCCCGATTATTGCGGAATTCGCTTCGACCGGGCCCGATTTGAGACATTGTCTGCCTCGAACAGGCTCGCCAATTCGTTGAGTTCCGGAGCGTTTGAAATCCCGTGCCGGTGATTGCGCGGATAGGGTCACTTTTGCCGTGGCTCTTTCCAGACTGATAGCGTCACCTGCCGCTGGCAGAAAGATACTTGACATATTAATCAGCGACGCACGCTAAACTGTTGTTGACCTGACGGCACAGCCTGGCTGACTTAGGCCGGGCGGCCTTTCTTGTCAGGGGACGCCAGCTTCGAAACGATGGCGATGGCGATGTTTGCCATGCCTACGGATTTCGGCACACATTGATGGTGAAGGAATCTGGCCCGGGCTAGGCTTGCGGCTTACCAATCTTGAATGGAAGACATGGACCGCTTCAACCTTGGCAGCTACCGCCGCCCGATCTCCACTCGCTCCACTGAGACCCAGCGCTGGTTCGATATCGGGCTCAACTGGTGCTACGGCTTCAATCATGAGGAAGGCATCAAGTGCTTCGAGAAGGCGCTGGAGACGGATCCCGGCTGCGCTTTTGTACATTGGGGTATCGCCTATGCCGCCGGGCCTTTTTATAACCTGACCTGGAAGGAACACGGCGAGGCCGAGGCCAACAGCGCGACAAAGCGTTGCTTCGAGCATGTCCAGCTGGCGCGCGCCAATGCGGCTCGCGCCAGCGATGTCGAACGACAGTTAATCGAGGCGCTCGCCCGCCGTTTCCAGAAGCCGCACAAAGTGAGCCCGCAGGAATTCGAACAGTGGGATGATGCCTATGCCGCCGCGATGCGGCGGGTGTACGAAAAATTTCCCGACGACCATGATGTGATGGCGCTGCTGGTCGAGGCACTGATGATGCGCACGGTGCGGCGGCTGTGGAACCTCAAGACCGGCGCGCCGGCGCCGAATTCGGACGTGCTTGAAGCGCTTGAGGTTTGCGAGCGGTCGATCCGGCTCGCCGACGAGGGCGGGATTGCGCAGCACCCGGCAATCCTGCACCTGCACATCCATCTCCTGGAAATGTCCACCATGCCGGAACGCGGCTTGCGCTCGGCCGATCGGCTCGGCGAAATGTGCCCCGATGCCGGCCACATGAACCATATGCCGGGGCATATCCATGTGCTGTGCGGCGACTATGAGAAGGCGAAGCTTGCCAGCGAAAAGGCGGTCCGCGCCAACGACCTCTACCTCGCCTATGCCGATGAGCCGACCTATTACCTGCTCGGCTGCTGCCACGATCTGCATCTGATGATGTTCACCTGCATGTTCCTTGGCCAGTACAAGCCGGCGCTGTGGGCCGCCGACAAGGTGCGCAGCCTAGTCGCGCGGGACGTCGTCACCCTCCCCGACCGGCCCAAGCTCACCCAGACTGTGGAAGGCTATCACGCGATGAAATCGCATGTGCAGGTGCGCTTCGGCCGCTGGCAGGAGATCATCGACGAACCGGCGGTCGACGAGCCCGGCCTCTATGTGCTGACGGCGGCCATGCAGCACTACGCCAAGGGCGTCGCGCACGCGACGCTCAAGCAATTCACGGAGTCCGAGCGCGAGCGCGACCGGTTCCACCGGCATGTGGCGGGCATTCCAGCCGAGCGGCGTTTCCTCAGCAACCCGACCCGCGCCTCGCTCGCTGTCGGGGCTGCCTTGCTCGACGGCGAGCTTGCCTACCACCAGGGCCGGCACGAGGAAGCCTACGCCCATTTGCGCCAAGCGGTCGAGCTGGACGACAATCTCTCCTACACCGAGCCATGGGCGTGGATGCACCCTCCCCGCCATGCGCTGGCGGCACTGCTTCTCGACCAGGGCCACGCGCAAGAAGCCGAGCAGGTCTATCGCGACGATCTCGGCCTCAGCGGCAAGGTGCAGCGTTGCGCCCAGCACCCGGACAATGTCTGGGCGCTGCACGGGCTGGTGGAATGTTTGAAACGGCGTGGCGAGAGCGAAGAACTGCCGGGGCTGCAGGCCAAGCTCGCTGTGGCGGTGGCCAAGACGGATGTGGCAATCAGTTCGTCATGCCTGTGCCGGACGAGCGTGCAATCGGCGCCAAGCTGCTGCCATTGAAGGTGGCTGTCGCCCTCAGGCAAATGCCACCCTCCACTACGAGAATATCTCAGCCAGTTGTTCCACGCTGGTGCCCTCCTTGACCTGCCGCAGTTCGATATAGCTGATCGCCGTGGCAACCGATGAAAACACTGTCACGGCCGCCTTCACCAAGGCTTCGACAATCAAGCCGAAGGTGAAATTCAAGGAAACGACGAGGCGAGGCGCTGCGAAACCCACCAGCGTTCCACCCACGATGAGGATCAGCCACAGCCCGAGCAGTGCCCAGCGGTTGCCCTTGGTCAGGTCTCGGCTGCGCGCCATGCTGTCGAGAATGTTTCGTTTCTCCTGGATCAAGACCGGTATCGTGATCGCCCAGCGAAGCAGCAGGAGGATGCCGGGAACGATCAGCAGAACCAGCCCCAGCATGATGGCCAGCGTCACCGCGCACGAGGCCAGGAGGACTGGAAAAAACATGGCAAGGGCGACACCCAGGCAGTCACCCATGGAAGGTCCTTCGCCCTGCATATCCACAATGGCCGCACGTATAAGAGCTGTCTGCAGAATGACGATCACGCCGATATAGAAAAGTACACCGGCAATGACGAGTATCCGGTGTTGGCTCAGGAGGGCGAAACCGGCACTGCCGCTGGAGAAAGTCGCTTCGACGTACCAAAACGAGAAGGCGAACCTCGGCACCGCGTAAAGAACCAGGCCAAGCCCAAGGCACAGCACCGGATTGCGGCGAATGACCGCCAAACTGTCATTCAACACCCGGCCGATTCGGAATCGGTCAACCCGCTCCAGCGCTGCAGACGACATCAAAGGGAGGCCTACGAGAATATCTTCGCCAGTTCGTCGATGCTGGCGCCTTCCTTGACCTGGCGCAACTCGACATAGCTGACCGCGGCGGCGATCGACAGCACCATGGAGACCACGGTCTGCACCAGCGCCGCGCCCAGCTGGGCCAGAATCCCGCCAAGCAGGACGAAAACCAGCAATATCCCCCATTGGATGACCATCGCGATGATCATCAAGATGAGAAACAGGCCAAACAGCGACCAGCGGTTGCCCTTTGTCAGGGCGCGGCTGCGCGACATCGAACCGAATACGCCCCGCCGCTCCTGGATCAGGACCGGCACCGACATCGACCATCCGAGCCACAGGATGATGCCGGGCACGATCAGGGCGAGCATGGCAAGGCCGGAGCCAAGGGCGACGAGGAAGCCAATCGCCAGCGTCGGCAGCAGGAAGCGGACCGCAATCTGAATACAGTCACCAAAGGACGGCCGCCTGCCGTTCAGGTCCTCGATCGTCGCCCGGACCAGTGACGACTGAAGCAGCAGCGTGAAAACGAAGGAAACCAGCCAGGCGACAAGGCTGAGGTAGGAATTGCGAAACATCGCATGGGGATCCGCCATCGCGCCCGGATCGCCATGCAACATCGCGTCGATCTGCGGCTGGGTCCACAATCTGACAAGCAGCGCCGGCACGCCCGCGAACAGCGCGGCAAGGCCAAGGCAAAGCCCGATGTTGCGGCCGATGACGGCAAAGGTGTTGTTGAACACCCTGCCGATCTCGAACCGGCTGGGTTGTCCCAGTGTCGCAGTGGTCATGATGTTCCCCCCGGTCACCGCCGCATCCAAACGGCCGACATCGAAAGTAAATCTGCCAAGATTAGAAGGCTTCGTCCAGTGGACTTGCAATTGTGCAGGCGTATTGCCAGTGTCGAGGCCGAACCGCAGGTTGCAGGGGAGCGAGCGGGTGACAGTTGCACAGCCGGTGGACGCGGAATGGCTGGCCAAGGTGCACAAGCAACTGCTTGCGGACGATTCGATCCAGTTTGACCTGCCGATGATGGTGCAGCCCACACCGCCGGAATGGCTGAGGCCTTTTCTGGACGCATTGGCGAAGATTGGCCCCTACATGATCTACCTGTTCTGGGGCGCGGTGATCATCGGAGTGGCGGTCATCGCGCTTCTCGTCGCCCTCGAAGCGAAGGGGGTGGCATGGCGCCTGCCATGGCGGCGCGCTCGCAAACAGGCAGAGGCGGAAGAGGCATGGCGCCCGGACGCCGCGGCGGCACAGATTCTGCTGTCCGAGGCCGACGCGCTCGCCGCGCGCGGCGACTATGACGAGGCGGTGCATCTTCTGCTTCGGCGCAGCGTCGCCGACATTGCGGGGCGGTTGCCCGACTTCCTGCGCCCGTCGCTGACGTCGCGCGACATTGCCACGGCCCCATCGATGCCGTCGCGGGCGCGCCACGCGTTCAGCGAGATCGCGCGCATCGTCGAGGCCGCCCTGTTTGCCCGCCGGCCGGTCGGGGCCGAGGGCTGGCAGCAGGCGCGTGGCGCCTATGAGCGCTTCGCCTTCAGGGATGCCTGGACATGAGCGCTCCGGCCGCTGAGGCGGTGCAGGAACCGTTCAGCCGAAAAACCCTGTTCTGGGGGATTTTTGCCAGCCTGCTCGCCGCGGCTGGATTTTTCCTGTTGTCGACCTACGCGCCCGATTTTCGCCAGCCGGAAGGCGGGGCGACGCCGCTCTCCAAGGGCGGTTCCGGCTATGCGGGCCTTGTGGAATGGGTGAAACTGACCGGTGGCCTGCCCTACATGGCGAAGACCGAGAAAGACCTTTCAAGGAATATCCTGCTCATCGTCACCATCTCGCCGGAAAGTGATCCGGAGGCGCTCAAAAACATCATCGATCTTCGGCAGGACCTGCCGACGTTATTCGTGCTGCCCAAATGGCAAACCTTGCCGCTGCAAACGCACGAAGGATGGGAGATGAAGATAGAGCGGCTGCCGGACCCGGTCGTCAACGACTGGCTAGGCCGCATCACCAAGGCAAAGCTCGGCGAAGGCAAAAGCACGGCCGACAAGATCGACATCGAAGGTCATTTGGTTGCCGCGCCCGATGACCTGCAGTGGATCGCGGACAGCACTCCATTGATTGCAGCTGGCGACGGCAAGGCCGTTCTCACCAAACTCGCTAACAAGCCCTTCTACATCCTGACGGATCCCGACCTAGTCAACAACGCCGGGCTCAAGGATCCGGAAAAGGCGGCGGCGGTCTTTGATCTCCTGGCCTCGCTTGACGATGTCGGGGTCATGTTCGACCTGACGCTGCACGGCGCGGGGCGAAAATACGATCTGGCCAGGCTGTTGGTCGAGCCGCCCTTCCTGGCGCTGACGCTGTCGGTGCTGGCGGCCGCCGCACTTGCCTTCCTGCACGGGCTCGGCCGGTTCGGACCGCCGCGCACCGAGGCCCGGGCGATTGCCTTCGGCAAACAGGCGCTGGTCGACACCACGGCGATGCTTTTGAAGCGCGCCGGGCGGATCGAGGAGCTCGGCGACCGTTATGCGGCACTGATGCGTGCGCGCGCCGGTGCATTGCTCGGCGCACCGCAAGGCTTGCCAGGCGAAGCACTCGACCGTTGGCTGGATTCCCGCGACCACGGCGAAACTCAGGGCTTCAGCCGTCGCTTCAAGGCCGCGAACGAAGCTGGGACTCTGGCTCAAATGCATGAAGCAGCGCAGGAGCTGCATGACTGGACGACAAGGAGGCTCGGTGAACGTCGATGATGTGAAGGCCCTGGCGAATGCGATCAGGGAAGAAGTGGCGAAAGCGATCACCGGACAACGCGACACGGTCGATCTGATGCTGACGGCATTGTTCGCCGGCGGACACATTTTGCTGGAAGGCCCGCCGGGCACGGCAAAGACCATGACCGCGCGCTGCTTCGCGCAGGCACTTGGCGTCGCCTATGGCCGCATCCAGTTCACGCCCGACCTGATGCCCGGCGATATCGTCGGCTCCAACATCTACAATTTCCAGAGCGGGCAGTTCACACTGACGCGCGGCCCGATCTTCTGCGACCTCCTGCTTGCCGACGAAATCAACCGCACGCCACCGAAGACGCAGGCCGCCCTTCTGGAAGCCATGCAGGAACACGCCGTCAGCTTCGACGGCACCACGCATGCGCTCAGCCCGAACTTCATGGTGGTGGCGACGCAGAACCCGATCGAGCATCAGGGCGTCTATCCCCTGCCCGAAGCCCAGCTCGACCGCTTCCTGTTCAAGCACAGGGTAAGCTATCCCGATGCACAGGAGGAACGTGCCATCATCGTGCATCACGGCGGCGGCTCCGCCTCGCACGACATCAAGCAATACGGCATCAAGGCACAGACCGACCGCAAGACGCTGGAGTCAGCACTTGCCACCGTCGGCAATGTCACGCTGGTCGACGATGTCGTCGGCTACATCGCGGCGCTTGTGCGCGGCACGCGCGAAAGCCCGGATCTGGAGGTTGGGGCCAGTCCTCGTGCCGGCGCCATGCTGGCCCGGGCCGCCCGCGCCAGGGCAGCGCTGGACGGCCGTGCCTATGTCATCCCCGACGACGTCAAGGCGCTTGCCGTGCCGGCGCTGCGCCACCGTGTCATCCTGTCGCCGGCGGCGCAGATCGACGGGCGGTTGGTGGAGCAGATTGTCTCGGACCTTGTCGACCAGACGGCAGCGCCCCGTTGATCTACCCAAGCGGCAGAGCGGTCTGGGCAGCGGCGGCGGGTGCCATCCCCGCCTTCCTGATCGCGCTTGCGCTGCCTTCCTTCTGGTATCTCGGCCTGCTGTGGATCTGCATTCTGCTCGCCTTCCTGGCGGTCGACGCGGCGGCCGGGCGCGGACGCGCCTCACTCACCGCCAGTCTTTCGGCGCCGCCGCAAGTCGGCGTCGGCGGGCGTTTCACCCTCCATGTCGCGGCCAGCCTCGGCGGGCGGGCACGTAGGCTGCAGGCCCGCGTCGGCCACGATCAGCGGCTGGCGCCGGTCGGTGGCACCGGTGGCGCTCTGCCCGCCAATGGCGGCACGCTCGACCTCGAATTCGACGCGCTGAGGCGCGGCATCGCCAGTTTCGACCGGCTGTGGTTGCGCTGGAACGGCCCGTTCGGGCTGATCTGGAACCAGGTCGTGCTGCCGATGGACCGCAAGGTGGCGGTGCTGCCTGATGTCAGCAGCGCGCGCGATGAGGCGATCACCTTGCTGCAGCGCTCAGCGCTCGCCGACGGCCACGCGCAAAGGCGGGCCGGCCAGGGCCGCGAGTTCGAGTCGCTGAAGGACTATCAGCCAGGCATGGGCCGGCGGATGATCGACTGGAAGCGCAGCGCACGCCACGGCAAGCTTTTGGCGCGTGAGTTCAGAGTCGAGGAGAACAACAACATCGTGCTGGCGATCGACAGCGGGCGGCTGATGTGCGAGCCGGTCGACGGCGTACCGAAAGTCGACCGCGCGGTAACGGCAGCACTTCTGTCGGCCTTCATTGCGCTCAAGGGCGGCGACCTCGTCAGCCTGTTCTCCTTCGACGCCAAGCCGCGCGTCTCAAGCGGCGCGGTGCGCGGCTCGCCGAGTTTCATGATGATCCAGAAGCGCGCGGCCGAGATCGACTATTCCAGCGAGGAGACCAATTTCACCCTGGCCCTGACTACATTGGCAGCCAAGCTCGACAGGCGCTCGCTGGTCATCATCTTCACCGATTTCGTCGACCCGATCAGCGCTGAACTGATGCTGCGCACCGTCGGCCGGCTGACCGAGCGGCATCTGGTGCTGTTCATGCTGATGAAGGATGTCGAACTGGAGACGCTGGCCGACATGCCGCCCACCACGCCGGAAGATGTCGCGCGCTCGGTCACCGCGGGCGGCCTGCTTCGGGAGCGGCAAGTGGTGATCGGGCGACTGCGGCTGCTTGGCGCGCATGTGATCGAGGCCGACCATCAGCGGCTCGGTCCGGCGCTGGTCGAGCGTTATATCCAGCTCAAGGAGGAGAACCTCTTATGACGCTGCCCACCGGCACCGATGCCGTACGCCAGTCGCTGGCAAGCTTCCGCCAGGAGCGCGAGGCCGACTGGAAGGCGTTCGAGGCGCTGCTTTCGCGGGTCGAAAAACGCGCGCCGCGTACACTTTCGGAAGACGAGCTGCTGTCGCTGCCACTGCTCTACCGTTCGGCGCTGTCCTCGCTCTCGGTGGCGCGCGCGACGTCCCTCGACAGCGCCCTGATCGCCTATCTGGAGGCGCTCAGCCTGCGCGGCTATTTCTATCTCTATGGCGCACGGCGCGGCCTGAGGCAGCGCGTCGGCGATTTCTTCCTGCGCGACTGGCCGGCGGCGATCCGCGATCTGTGGCGCGAGACCTGGGTGTCGGTCGGGCTGACGGTGATCGGCGCGATTGCCGCCTATTGGCTGGTGGCCTCCGACAGCCGCTGGTACGACGCCATCATTGCGCCCAGCCTCGCCGGCGGGCGCAATCCGGACTCGTCGGCCGAGACGCTGCGCAGCGTCCTTTATGACAGCGGCGGCAGCCATTTCCTGTCCGGCTTTGCCGCCTATCTCTTCACCCACAATACACAGGTGGCGATCCTGGCCTTTGCGCTTGGCTTCGCCTTCGCGGTGCCCAGCGTGCTGATCATCCTGATGAACGGATGTATGCTGGGTGCGCTGTTCCAGGTGTACGCGGCCAAGGGGTTGGGCTTCGAACTTGGCGGCTGGCTGTCGATCCACGGCACGACGGAATTGTTCGCCATAGCGCTGGCTGGTGCGGCAGGCATGCGGATCGGCACGCGCATAGCCTTCCCCGGCGAACTGACCCGGATGGCCGCCGCAGCCCAGGCCGGGCGGGTGGCGGCGACCGCCATGGTCGGCGTCATGGTGATGCTTCTGTTTGCCGGCCTGCTCGAAGGCATCGGCCGGCAGACGATCACCAGCGATGCGGTGCGCTACGCCATTGGCGGCGGCATGCTGGCGTTATGGATCGCCTATTTCTACCTGTTCCGGATGGTGCGGCATGGCAACGGCTAGGAACCCTGCCGCGCTGATAAGGCCGCTGATCACGCCGGAAGGTGTCGACCTCAAGGTCAAGCTGGCGGACGCCGGTACGCGGGCCGCGGCCTTCCTGCTCGATGTGGTGATCATTGTCACCGCTGCGATCGTGGTGAGCCTCGTCGTCATCTTCGGCCTCGGTGGCCTTGGCGTGAAGGAGGCGGAGCCGCTCTTCATCATCTGGATGATCTTCATCTTCCTGCTGCGCAACGTCTATTTCATCGCCTTCGAGGCAGGGCGGCGGGCCGCGACGCCCGGCAAGCGGATCGTTGGCGTTCGGGTCGCCTCGCGCAGCGGCGCGGGTCTCACCATCGATCAGGTCATCGCGCGCAACCTGATGCGCGAGATCGAGGTTTTCCTTCCGTTGTCGATCATCGCCGGGCGCGGCGGCGCCGGCGTCGCCGACACGCTGTCGACGATTTTCGGTCTGGTGTGGGCACTGCTGTTTTCGCTGTTTCTGTTGTTCAACCGCGACCGGCTGCGCATTGGCGACCTGCTTGCCGGAACCTGGGTGGTAGAGACGCCGAAATTCAAGCTGGTCGAGGACCTTTCGCAGCGACAAGACCCGGTTGCCAAGCGCTTCCATTTCAGCCCGGCGCAGCTCGACGCCTATGGCATTGCCGAGTTGCACAAGCTGGAAGAAGTGCTGCGCCGCGACGACTATTTCGCGATGAAAGCTGTTGCCGAGACCATCGGCGGCAAGATCGGCGCCAAGGTCGAGCCGATCGATTCAAGAGCCTTTTTGACCACCTATTACGGTGAGCTGAGGGCGCATCTCGAGCGCAAGCTGCTGCTCGGGAATCGCAAGGCCGATAAGTACGCGCGGTAGCGCGTGGCCAATCCGAATCTGACCGGCCCTACCCCAGCCACTTCTCATAGTCGGCCACCAGCAGGTGCACTGGAGCAACATCCTCGTCGATGTTGGAGAAGCGGCCGATCGGTTCGCGAAAGACATTGTCGGTGAGATCATCGTTGACGGTCGAGACCTCGCCGATCAGCACGTCCTTGCCTTCGGCCCAGAAGGCGTGCCAGACGCCGGGCAGCAGCGTGACGCTCTGGCCGGGGTCGAGCTTCAGCAGGCCGCCCGCCGGCAGCCGGTGGATGGTTCCGTCGACCGGCACCGACACCTCGGCCTTGGGATCGATGCCACCGTCGCGATCGTGCATGAACAGTTCCAGCACCAGCTTGCCGCCGCCACGGTTGATGATGTCCTCGGCCTTGATGTTGTGGCGGTGCATCGGCGACAGCTGATCCTTGCGCGAGATCATGATCTTCTCGGCATAGAGCATGCCCATGCCCTTCTTCATGTCCTCGTAGCGGCCGTTGCGCACGGTGAACAGGAACAGGCCGAGCTCCTTGAATTTTTCCTGGCCGTAATCGGTGATGTCCCAGCCGAGCCGCGAGGTGAAGATCGCCGAAGAATCGACCTGGCGCGCCTTCATCTCCTCGGGCGACCAGTAGGCGAAGGGCGGCATGATGTAGCCGAACGAGCGGATGAAAGCGTCGGCTTCGCGGATGATGTCGTTGATGGCGGAGCGTTTCATGATCGTGACCCTTCGTGTCGATTTTTTCGACAAATCGCATAGCCGAATGCCGCTGCGGTGTCGATCCATCTTGCCGCCAGCCCCGCCCTTCGCCTCGGGCGGATGGCCCACTGATCCGCGCCGCTGGCCGCGTGACATCGCCGGGTTTCAGGCTCATAAACCCTGCAAATTCTCGCAGGGATAGAAGATGCCGACGATCCACGACCTCGATACGCCGTCGATCCTGATCGACGCCGCGCGCGCCGAAGCCAACATCGCCCGCGCACAGGCCCATGCCGACAGAAACGGGCTGAAGCTCAGGCCGCACATCAAGACGCACAAGCTGCCCTATTGGGCCAAGAAGCAGGTGGCGGCGGGTGCCGTCGGCATCACTTGCCAGAAGATCGGCGAGGCCGAGGTGATGGCCGATGCCGGGTTGTCCGACATCTTTCTCCCCTACAACATCCTTGGGCACGCCAAGCTGGAACGGCTGAAGGCGCTGCACGGTCGCGTAACCCTGTCGGTGACGGCGGACAGCACGGATACGCTGGAAGGACTCGCGGCGGTTTTCACCGATACCGGCCACCCACTGCCGGTGCTGGTCGAATGCGATACCGGCATGGGCCGCTGCGGCGTGCAGACGGCCGATGAAGCTCTTGCGCTGGCAAGGCTGATCGACAAGGCCAGCGGTCTCGCCTTCGGCGGGCTGATGACCTATCCGGCCGCCGGCCGCGCGGCCGAGGCCGAGGCCTGGCTCGCCGAGGCCAAGCAGGCGCTGACCGCTTCGGGTCTCGCCTGCGACCGCATTTCCAGCGGCGGCACACCTGACATGTGGCGTTCCGCCGATGCCTCCGTCGTCACCGAATATCGCCCCGGCACCTACATCTATCTCGACCGCTATCAGGTCGCCAAAGGCGTCGGCACCTTGGACGATTGCGCGCTGACGGTGCTGTCGACGGTGGTCAGCCACCCGACGCCAACACGCGCCATTTTGGACAGCGGCAGCAAGGCGCTTTCCAGTGATACACTCGGACTAAAGGATTTTGGCGAGCTGCTCGGCGCTCCCGACGCGAGGGTCACCGGGCTCAGCGAGGAACATGGCACCGTCACGCTTTCCGGTGACACGAAGCTGCGCATTGGTGAGCGCGTGCGCGTGGTGCCCGACCATTGCTGCGTCGTCACCAATTTGTTCAATGAGGTCAACCTGATCGACGGCGAGAAGGTGCTGGAGACACTGCCGGTGGCGGCGCGGGGCCTGATGGCCTGACCGCTTCCGGCGGGCAACAGGTGAATCAGGCCGGTTGCCGCTCGGCCTGGCGCGCCGCCACCCGCCGCATGGCGATGACCCGGCGACGGCGGATTTCGGTGCGCATCGCCATCAGGTGCAGCGCGAAGAACAGCACCGTAAAGCCGACAGCCATGACCAGCAGCGGCCAAAGCAGGCTGGGATCGATGGTCGGGCCGCCGAGGCGGAACACCGAGGCCGGCTGGTGCAGCGTGTTCCACCAGTCGACCGAGAATTTGATGATCGGGATGTTGATGAACCCGACCAGCGTGATGATGGCGGCGGCCCACGCAGCGCGGCTGGCATCATCGAGCGCACGGGTCAGCGCGATGATGCCGAGATACATCAGGAACAGCACGAAGACAGAGGTCAGGCGCGCGTCCCACACCCACCACGTGCCCCACATCGGCTTGCCCCAGATCGAACCGGTGATCAGCGCCAGTGCGGTGAAGACGGCACCGATGGGGGCTGCCGATTTCAGCGCGACATCAGCCAGCGGATGCCGCCAGACCAGCGTGCCAAGTGCGGAGACCGCCATCAGCGTGTAGCACATCATGGCGAGCCAGGCGAAAGGCACGTGGATGTACATGATGCGGACGGTGATGCCTTGCTGGAAATCCTCAGGCGCGGCGAAGCTCATATAGAGGCCGACGGCAAGGACGAGTGCGGCGATCGCCGCCAGCCACGGCACGACCTTGTCGGCCAGCGCGACGAAACGCGTCGGGTTGGCAAGATCCATCCAGCCGGTCAGGCGTGAAGTCGTGTCGCTCATGCGACTTTACATAGACCGCCGGCGCGATCGGGGCAATCGAGCGGTGGTGTCGCAGGTCGACACTGTCCGCCCTTCTCCCCCTGTGGGAGAAGGTGGATCGGCGCGCAGCGCCGAGACGGATGAGGGGTGTTCCAGCGGAGTGAGGCGTTGGCGTTCCCTGGAACACCCCTCATCCGTCGCCTTCGGCGACACCTTCTCCCACAAGGGGAGAAGGAAAAAGTCGTTACGCGGCCTCGCCCTGGACGGAGCGGCTGAGGCGGCGAACCTCCTCGTCGTTGAGCAAGCCGCCGGCGCGCAGCAGGCTGGCGAAGCGGCCGTTGCGCAGCGAAAGTTCGGCAAAGCCACCCATTTCGACCACCCTGCCCTTGTCCATGAACACGACCAGATCGGCGTCGCGAACGGTGGTCAGGCGGTGGGCGATGATGAAGGTGGTGCGGTCGCGCCGCAGCTCGTCGATCGCTTCCTTGACGCGGTCCTCGGTCTCGACATCGAGCGCGCTGGTCGCCTCGTCGAGCACCAGGATCGGAGCGTCCTTGAGCACGGCACGGGCGATGGCGATGCGCTGGCGCTCGCCACCCGACAGCTGGCCGCCACGTTCGCCGACCACCGTGTCGTAGCCATTGCTCTTGGCCAGGATGAAGTCCTGCGCGGCCGCCGCCGTGGCAGCGGCATGGACCTCGTCATTGCTGGCTTCGGCACGACCGACACGGATGTTGTCCTCGATCGAGCGGTTGAGAAGCCCGGCATCCTGGAACACGGTGGCGATCGAATGGCGCAGCGACTTGCGGGTCACGGTGCGAGTATCGATGCCGTCGATCAGGATGCGGCCGCTGGACGGCGAGAAGACGCGTTGCAGCAGATTGATGAGCGTGGTCTTGCCGGCGCCCGTCGGTCCGACGATGGCAACGGTCTGGCCGGCCTGGACCTCGAAGGACACGTCGCTGACGCCCTGCCCCGAATTGGCGAATTCGAAGCCGACATCCTCGAAACGGACATGGCCGGTGACGTTGGTGAGGTCGCGCAGGCCATCCGGCTCGGCGGTATCGGCAGCCGAGTCCTCGAGCTTGTAGAACTCCTCGAGCTTGGCGCGGGCCTCCGAAATCTGGTTGGCGAAAGCCGACAGCTGGTCGAGACGGGAGATAAGCAGCGTCGCGAAGCCGGTGAAGGCAACAACGTCGCCGACGCGCAGCTGGCCATGTGTGACCAGATAGGCGCCGATGATCAGCACGACCATCATCGATATGGTCGAGGACAGGCGCTGCAGCGCATTGGCGATCGCCCACCAGTCGAGCACGGGGTTTTGCGCGTCGAGCAGGTTCCTGACATAACGGCGCAGCGTCTCGGCCTCGTGGCCAAGGCGATTGTAGCTCTGCAGCACGGCGACGTTACTGACCGAGTCGGTCACATGCGCGAACACCTTGTGGTAGTGGCGTTCGACGGCTGCCTGGCCTGCCTTGGTTCGCTTCATCACCAGCCGGCCGATGCCGACATAGAGCACGCCGAGCGCGAGCAGCACCATCGACATGCGCACATCCATGCTGAGTGCCGTCGGCACCAGCAGGACCAGCGTAACGGCCGTGGACAAATGCTGGCGCATGAATTCGAGCCATAGGCTGAACAGCGTCTCGACCGCGCGCAACAGCGTGTGCAAGGCATTGGAAGTTCCGCGCTGATGATGCCAGGCGAGCGGCATGGTGATCACGCGTTCAAAGGACTCGCAGAGCACTTCCGAGCGGCGGGCATGGGCAAAGCGATCGGCGCCGCGCGCCACAAGCACAAAGGCAATGACACTGAAGGTGCCGAGGGCGGCCCAGAGAGCGAGCATTGAAAAAACCGGACCGTGGCTGGAGATAGCGTCGATCACTCGACCAAACAGGATCGACTCAACGATCGCAATCGCGGCCAGCGCGACATTGGCGCCGCAAATCAGCGCGACGCGCTTCTTGTCGGCGGCCAGATACCCCAGCGCTCTCCAATAGATCTGCAGAAGTGACACTTCAGCTACTCCGCCAACTCTCTATTGTGCCCAATACCAATATTGTGCACTGCACCATTCCTTGACACGTAACGGTTGATGCGTCGCAAAACAATGCCCGTCTATCGCTTCCGTTCCCATTTAGCGAACAAAAGATGACGACGATACGAAATCTGACGTGATCACCTAACGGTTTGAGATAAAAGGTGAAATGTCAGCCTTGCGGCAAAATCATGGCAGTAGCCGAGCGCTGCCACATTTTTAATCACGACGGTATTGCAAGGCTTAATCGAGAGG
Organism: Mesorhizobium sp. AR02; assembly: GCF_024746835.1. Lineage (NCBI taxonomy): Bacteria > Pseudomonadati > Pseudomonadota > Alphaproteobacteria > Hyphomicrobiales > Phyllobacteriaceae > Mesorhizobium > Mesorhizobium sp. AR02. The sequence continues at coordinate 7,215,146 of NZ_CP080531.1, forward strand.
CATCTTGCGAGCGCAGTCGCGGATCGCGCGCAAGTAACAAGACGCGGCGTCGCGCGTCCCGAAGGACGCGCGAACAACCAACCTAAGCTGTTGATTTTACGCCGGTATCTTGACCACGATCTCGGCCTGAGTGCCGGCTTTGGGTTCGAATGAAGCCGACTTTGTTTTCGAACCATCGACTTCAAGCGAGATCGTCTTGGTCTTTTTGTCGCGAATGACCTGAACCTTGATCTCTGCACCGAGCATCTTGAGCGAAGCTTGGTAGCCATCCCAGTGGCTGGGCAGTTTCGGCCGGAACGTGATCTGCTTGCCGCGCCGTTCGATGCCGAGGATACCCTCCACCGCCGCCCGGTAGAGCCAACCCGCCGAGCCGGTGTACCACGTCCAGCCGCCGCGCCCGCCCTTGTCGTCTCCGGCATAGATGTCGGCGGCGACCACATAGGGTTCGACACGATAGTGCTCGGCCGAAGCCTCGTCGAATGCGTGGTTGACCGGGTTCAGCATCGAGAAGCAGCGATAGGCTTCGTCGGTCTGCCCCATTTCGGCCAGCGCGATGACGAACCAGGTGGCGGCGTGGGTGTACTGGCCGCCATTCTCGCGCACGCCCGGCGGATAGCTCTTGATGTAGCCGGGGTCCTTCTGCGTCTTCGAGAAGGGCGGCGTGAACAGTTTGACGATCTTGAGCTTGTCGTCGACGAGAAGCTTCGTCGCCTGTTGCATGGCCGTCGTCGACCGTGCCGGATCGCCCTCGCCCGAAAGCACGCTCCAGGACTGGGCGATGGAATCGATCCTGCACTCTTCGGAGGTGCGCGACCCCAAGGGCGTGCCGTCGTCAAAACTGCCGCGCCGGTACCATTCGCCGTCCCATGCCGTGCTTTCAAGCGCCCGCTTCAGCGCCTCGGCATGCTTTGCCCAGGCCTGCGCGCGCTTGCTGTCGCCTTCGCTCTTGGCAACGGCGGCAAAGTCGCCCAGCGTCTTCAGCAGGAACCAGCCCAGCCACACACTCTCGCCCTTGCCGTGCTCGCCGACGCGGTTCATGCCGTCGTTCCAGTCGCCGCCAAGGATCAGCGGCAGGCCGGCAGGACTGCTGCGCTTGATGGCAAGGTCGAGCGCCCGCGCGCAATGGTCGTAGAGCGACACCGTCTTCTTTGAGATTTCGGGAGTGAAGAAGGCATCGTGCTCGCCCTCGCCCAGCGCCTGCCCGTCGATGAAGGGCAGTTGCTCCTTCAGGATGCCGGCATCGCCGGTCACACTGAGATAGCGCGCCGTGGCGTGGGCCAGCCAGACCACGTCGTCGGAGATCATGGTGCGCACGCCGGCCCCGGTGCGCGGCAGCCACCAGTGCTGCACGTCGCCTTCCGGGAACTGACGCCGCGCGGCATTGAGGATCTGGTCGCGCGCCAGCGTCGGATCATGCGCCAGCAGCGCCAGCGTGTCCTGCAACTGGTCGCGGAAGCCGAAGGCGCCGCTTGCCTGATAGAAGGCCGAGCGGGCGCGGATGCGGCAGGCAAGGCTCTGATAGGGCAGCCAGTGATTGACCATGGCATCGAGCGCCTTGTCCGGCGTCTCGACCTGGATGGTATCGAGGAACGCGCGCCACTCGCGCTCGTTGTCGGCGAGGCGCTGGTCGAAATCCTTGCCCCGATGCGTCTGCACCAGCGCGCTCGCCTGCGCAGAAGAATCGGCATCGCCGAGCAGCCACAGCAGCGTGACGTCGCCGCCGGCCGGAATCTCGACGTCGCGGGCGATCGCCGCGCAAGGATCGTCTCCGGCCTCGACACGACCCGACAGCGCCGCGCCGCTCAGCACCGCCTGCGGCAACTCGCTGGAGCCGTGCCGGCCGAGGAATTCGGAACGATCTGCTGTCACCGAATGAACAGCGGCATCGGCGGCAAGGAAGGCTACGCGCTCGCTGAAATCGAGCCCGTAGGGGTTTTGTGCCAACAACGCGCCGGTCGCTCCGTCGCGCGACGGGACGATGGTTGCCGCGGTCCGCGACCGATGGCCGCCAAGCACCCATTCGGCATAGGCATAGACGCGCAGCCGGGCCGGCACCGAGCCGGAATTCTGAATGCGCAGCCGTGTGATCTTCACCGGATCGATGGGGTCGACAACATGGGTCAGGTCCATCGACAACGGCCCGCGCTTCGAGCGGAAGGTGGAGAAGCCCTGGCCATGCCAGGCCTCGTAGCTCATCGAGGGATCACGCACCACGGCGGCGATCGGCGAGAAGGCCCTGCCGCTGGCCTGATCGTAGATATAGATGCCCTCGCCCGGCCGGTTGGAGACCGGATCGTTCGACCACGGCGTCAGCTGGTAGTCGCGGCTGTTGCGGCTCCAGGTGAAGGCAGCTCCCTCGGCCGAGGTGTGGAAGCCGAACGAGGCGTTGGAGACGACGTTGATCCAGGGCTGCGGCGTGGTGCGTCGGCCAGCCAGACGCACCACATAGTGCCGGCCGTCGCCGTCGAAGCCGCCAAAGCCGTTCCATTGGCTGAGGCCCGTGCCATCGGCGCGGACATCCATAACGGCCTGCGAGGCAAAGGCATGCGTCACCGGCGCCGAAATGTCACGCAGAGCCGGCAATCCGGTCGGCAGCAGAGCGTCGCGCGCCTGCAAGGCAGCCGCCTCGGCCCGCTCGATCTGATCGAAGATGGTGCCGTTGCGCGTATGCAGCACCACCCGGGCGACGGCGAGCAGCGTCTTGTAGGTGGTCTCTTCCATCAGGTCGCGGCGCACCGCGAAAATGTGCTGGCGGGGACCCAGTTCCTTGCCGCGCAGACGACTGTTTTCGCACAGCGTCTCGACCGCACGCTGCAGGTCCTGGACATAGGACGAGGCCTGCTCGTTGACGACGACAAAGTCGATCATCATGCCGCGGGTGCGCATATATTCCTGGAAGCGCAGCGCCTGGGCAACGATCTCCAGATCGGCGACGTCGCCGATCCTGACCAGGAAGATCGGGAAGTCGCCCGAAATGCTGGTCGGCCACAGGCTCGACTGCTTGCCCAGGCCCGAGGCGAGGGATTCGGCAGGCAGGCGCAGGAACGCGTCGGGGTAGATCAGATAGCGCGCCAGTTTCTGCACATTGGCGGCATCGGTCAGGCTGAGGCCCATATGGCGGGTCTGCACCTGGCTGCGTGTCCAGGCAAGCATCGCCTGGCGGGCGAAGCTCTCCTGATGGTCGAGCCGGTTTATCGCCTCTTCCAGCTCGGTGCGGTTGGCCCCGACCACGGTCCAGAAGGTCAGCGATATCTTCTTGTTGGCGGGCACGCGCACCTGGCGGCGCAACGAGGCGATGGGATCGAGCGTGAAGCCGGAATGGCCGCCGAGCCTGGCGCCCGGATCGAAAGCGGCGGCATCGACGATAGAGCGGCCACGGCCGATGAAGGCGCGCCTGTCGGTCTCGGCCTCGGCATCGCGCGCCGGTCCGGACGGATCGGTGACGAAATGCGCCAGGGTGATATCAGGCTCACTGGTTTCGCGCTTGCGGCGCGTGGCGAAGATCGCGCCATTGTTGGCGGCGATTTCGGTCTCGACGAACATTTTCGAGAAGGCCGGATGCGCGTTGTCGGAAGCCTCCGAACCCAGCACCAGTTCGGCAAAGGACGTCACCTCGATGTGGCGGTCGGATGTGCTTTCATTGTAGAGCGTAATGCGACGGCCTTCGCCATTGCCTTCGGAAACGACGATGCATTCGACCTCGGAGCGCAACGTGCCGACCGATTTGACGAAGCTCGCCTTGTCGTCGGAGAACAGGGTCTGCACCTTCTCCTCGGCCGCGCGCTTTGGCTCAGCCGTTGCTGACCACCAGTCTCCAGTGCTGACGTCACGCAGGAAGATGTAGGAGCCTAGACGGTCCTCGACTGGATCCGGCTGCCAGCGGGTCACTGACAGATCGCCCCAGCGGCTGTAGCCGGAGCCTGTCGCGGTCACCATCACCGAATAGCGGCCGTTCGACATCACGTTGGTCGAACGCAGCACCCGCAAGGGATCGAGCACGATGCGGGTGTCGGGGCTCTCGGTTTCGGTTTCGTCTTTCGCTCGCTCGTCCGCTTCGGTCCTGACGGTCGCGGTCGGGATGTCGCGCGGCGCCCTTTCCTGCAGCAAGAGTTCAGCCGATTCGATGACCGGATCGCTGTGGAAACGGTCGCGCAGGCGACCCTCGAAGATCGCGTCGGCGACCGCCGCGATCGACATGCCCGAATGGTGGGCATAGTAATTCAGCACGACCGCGTGGTTGGTGCCTTCAGGCACGCGCTGCGGCGTGAAATCGACCGCATCGTAATAGCCATGAGGGCCAAGCGCACCGATCTCCCGCAGCCGGGCCAGATTCTGCACCGCTTCGCGCGGGTTGAACTGCGCTGCCAGGATGGTAGCATAGGGCGCAATCACCGTGTTCTGGCCAAGGCCGCGCTTCAGGCCAAGGCCAGGCACGCCGAAATTGGTGTACTGATAGGTCAGTTCCCGGTCGCGGGCGTTGTAGGCCGCTTCCGAAATGCCCCATGGCACGTTCTTCTGACGGCCGTACTGGATCTGGCGCTTGATGATCAGCTTGCTGGTCTGGTTGAGGATCGAGCCTTGCGGCTCCTTCATCACCAGCGGCGGCATCAGATACTCGAACATCGAGCCCGACCAGGACATCAATGCGCCCTGGAAGCCGATCTCGACGATCGGGCGGCCGAGCCGGAACCAATGCTCGGTCGGCAGGTCGCCCTTGGCGATGGCGAACAGGCTGGTCAGCCGCGCCTCGGAGGCGAGAAGGTCGTAGCAGCTTTCGTCGAGCTGGTGTTCCTCGACCCGGTAGCCGATCGACAGCAGCTTGCGCTCCGGTCGCATCAGGAAGGAGAACTCCATCTCGAAGGCGAAGCGGCGCGTGCGCTCGCGCAAGGTCAGGAGCTTGGCGCGCAGCGCCTCGACGGCATTGTCGTCGCTGTGGGCGTCATGGACATGCGCCTCGCAAGTGGCTTCCAGCCTTGCCGCCCAGTCGACGATGACGTCGCTTTGGGCCGATGCCGCTTCGGTGTGGATGGCGGTGGCCAGCTTGCGGATCTCGCCCGCCAGCACGGCGAGGTTGATGGTGCGGATCGAGGCCATTTCCGGCTGCGCCTTGATCGTTTCGACGGCGCGCCGCATGCCGTCGAGACGGTCGACGAGACGCTGGCGCAGAGGCCTGAGCTGGCGGCGGTCGTCGGGCAACTCATCGAGGCTTTCGCTCAGGATGGTCACCGTGTCGAGAATGCCTTCGAAATCACCTTGGAGGTGGACGGACGGCGCTTCCGCCCACTCGGCACAGGCAGCCGCCACCGCCACCAGGTGACCAGCGAGATTGCCGCTGTCGACGGCAGAGATATAGAGCGGATAGAGCGGCTTCAGGGTCGTGGTGTCGTACCAATTGAAGAGATGGCCGCGGTTGCGCGGCATGCTCTCGATGGTCGTCATGGTGGCGTCGATGCGGGTGATGGCATCCGACAGGCTGATCCAACCGAAATCACGCGCCGACACGACCGACAGAAGATAGACTCCGACGTTGGTGGGCGACGTGCGCGGCGCCACGACCGGCGCCGGGCTTTCCTGGAAATTGTCCGGCGGCAGATTGTGATGCTCTTCTGTGACGAAGCTCTCGAAATAGTGCCAGGTGCGTCGCGCCACGGTGCGCAGCGCATGGATATCGGCCTGCGATATGCGCAGCCGGTCCTCGGTTTCGGCCGAGCGACTGATCCAACTGGCGATCGCCGGCGAGCCGATCCAGAACAGAGCGAAAAAGAAGGCGACGAAGGCACCGGTGGAATCGGCCAGCACCGGAATGGCGAGACCGACGAAGCCGATGATCACGGCGCCGTACATCATGCCGTAATAGGAGCCAACATCGTTGTCGCCGGCCTTGTGCGCCTGCGAAGCGGTGCGCCATTCCAGCAGGTTCTGGCGGCTGACGAACAACCGGTAGAGCGTGCGCACGATGGCATCGCCCATCATCCAGGCGTTGTGCGCCATCAGCACGATCTTCAGCGCCACCATGGCGGTGCCGAAGGCGACGTCGCGCGCCAGCGCCGAGAAATGGCCGCGCGGCGTCTGGTCGCCGCTCTTGGGCAGGATGGCGTTGACGACATCGAAGGTCGGCGCCATGAACAGGCTGAGGATCAGCAAAGCCTGCCATTGCGCGGCCTGCGTGAAGGGCAGCAAGGTCCAGCCGGCGATCGCCGCCATCACCCAGAAGATCGGCGTCAGCGAGCGGCGCAGATTGTCGACCATCTTCCAGCGCGACAGGGCCGGAACGCCGGAGCGCGGATCGAGGATGAAGCCAAGAAGCTGCCAGTCGCCGCGTGCCCAGCGATGATGGCGCGAGGCGTCGACCGAATAGCGGGTCGGATAGTCCTCGACCAGTTCGACGTCAGTGACTAGGGCGGCGCGCGCCAGCGCACCTTCGAGCAGATCGTGGCTGAGGATGGTATTTTCCTCGATGCGGCCTTGCAGGGCGGCCTCGAAGGCATCGACGTGATAGAGCCCCTTGCCGGTGAAGGACCCGTCGCTGAAGACATCCTGATAGAGATCCGAGACAGCGAAGACATAGGGGTCGAGGCCGCGATTGGCCGAAAACACACGCTGGAAGAACGAGGCCTCGTCGCCGCTGGTCAGCGAAGCGGTGATGCGCGGCTGCAGGATCGTGTAGCCGGCGGTGACGACGCGCCTGGTGGCGTCGAAATGCGGGCGGTTGAGCGGATGGCAGAGCTTGCCGACAAGGGTCGCCACCGCATCGCGGGTGGTGCGCGTATCGGCATCGAGCGTCATCACATGGACGACTTTTTCCGGCAGCGGCACCTCGAGCGGCAGGAATGTGGTGTCACTGTCGCCACGCAACAAAAGGTCAAGCTCGTGCAGCTTGCCACGCTTGCGTTCCCAGCCCATCCAGGACCCTTGCGCGGCGTTGAAGAGCCGGCGGCGGTGCAGGATGTAGAAGCGCGGCGCGCCTTCCGAGGGATAGCGGGCGTTGAGACGGGCGATCTCGGCGCGTGCATATTCGAGGATCTCGGTGTCCGCCGCATCGATCTCGATCTTGCTGTCGGGCCAGTCCGACAGCAGCGCGAAATGGATCTCGTCCACCAGATTGGCGAGGTAATGGACTTCGATGTTGCGGATGTTTTCCTCGACATCGTCACGCGAGCCGATCAGCGACGGCACCACCACCAGCGTGCGCGCCTCGGGCGGCACGCCGTGCCTGTAGTCATAGCCGATCAGGCGTGTCGGCTTGAGGAACAGCGAGACAACGGTGTTGAAGAAAGCCAGCGCGCCCTCGCTCGCCGGCACGGCAAACAGTGCCAGCATCAGGACGATCGAGGTCACCGACAGGCCGAGATTGGCCAACGCATTGCCGGTGAGGACAAGAAGCAGGGCCGTCAACGCGAAGACAGGCAGGACGATACCAAGCCATCCGGTCTTGGCGAAGGTGCGCTTGACTGTCTGGCTGATCGTCGGCCGATAGCCGATTGCCTTTTCCAGCTCCAGCCGGCGCGGGCCGACGAGGAAGAAGCCGACATCGGTATGCGCGGACGGAGCCGGAACGGAATCGTCGCCATCCGATGCATGTTCGCTGGCGGCGCGTTCACTGGCGGCTTGTCCGGCCAGTTCGATGGCCTTTTCGGCGACGCGGTATTCCGACAGGTTCGAGCGGCGCGCCAGTTCCTCGATCGCGGTGCGGTATTGGTCGCGCGAAAAGAAGTCGAGCGCGGCGAAATCGGTGCGCTCGCGCAGCACGGTGTCGATGCGGCTGACGCCCTCGAACCACACCGTCCAGTCGACGTCGTTGATGAGGCGCAGGCCGCGGATGATGTTGCCGGTCGTCACATTGCCACTGGACAGCGTGTGATGCTCGGAGATGATGATCTCCTCGGCATCGGAGCCGGTCTTTTCAAGCTCGCCTTCCAGCCATTCCAGGGCTTTGCCGGCATTCTGCGATCCATCGCGCAAACGATAGAGAAGCTGGGTGGCGAAGGTGGTGTCCTGCGCGTGGGCGCTGAAATTGGCCAGAATCGCCTGCCGGTCGGCGCTGTCGTCGGTCGCCAGCACCTTGTCGGCCACATCGTTGGCGATCTGGCGCATCTGGCGGGTGCGATTGACCCTGACCGCCAGCCGGCGGAGATTTTCGATCAGCACGAAGCGCAGCAGCGACGGCAGCGCCCAGAGCTCACCGATCTTCAGCGGCTCGACCGACTGAAAGCCCTGGACGATGGACTTGAACATGGTCGCCGAGACGGAACTGTCCGAATGCGCCACATAGGTCCAGGCCAGCGCCAGCGCGCGCGGCACGGTGCCGCCATCGGGCAGTTTCAGCGTCGGCAACTGGCGGTAGAAGCGGCGCGGCAGGTCGCGCTTGACCTGGAAAATGGTCTCCTCGACCAGATAATTGTTGTCGAGCAGCCATTGCGCGGCCGGGGTGATCGTTTCGCCCTTGGCCTGCGCCGCATTGGTCGAACGGTAGACTTCGAGGATCTTCTTGGCACTGTCGCGGATGCGCGCCTGGAAATCGAACGGGGTCAGGCCGAACAGGTCGGTGAGGTCGCCTTTTGCCAGGCTTTCACCGAGCAGCCGGAGGCGCTCCTCCGGCAGGAATGTCGACCTAATCGGCTCTTCCGTAATGGCCGGGAAGCTCGCGCTGGTCTTCTCGATCTGGGCTGGGTTCGTCTGAATATTCATTGAAAATTCCGTAAGCGGGCACTCAGCGGCGTCACCGCCACGGCAATGGCCCTAAAACCGGTTCAAATGCAATTGGTTGCATCAACCCCTATGCCGAAAGTTTGTTTCCGCACCACGACAGGGCGTCCATCTTTCGACCAAACTCAAAGACGAGCGCCCCTCGCTCCCGTCCGGATCGATCGACGGAGAGGATTCGGGCTTTTTCGTGATGCCGGCAAGAGCTTACGCTATATTTCGCCGGCATTGCGATCATGTTTGGAAACAGGCGGTAACCGTTGGCGCGAAAGCGTCAGGCCGCGGTGGTTATCCGGATGACGAACAGCGTCGTTTCCTGAGCGGGCTCAACCTTCAGGACGAGAGCATCCGGCCCGAACAGCAACGTGTCGAGCGGCCCGAGGCGAATTGACCCAGCCTCGGGGAAAACAGCTTCGCCCTTGTGACACAGGATGAGGGTAGAACCGGCCTCGGTTGCGATTTCCACAGGCCGCGAAATCGCCAGGCGCTCGACCGTATGCAGCGTGCGGCCGCGGCGGGTCATGACATTGAGATCGGTGATCGCGCTGGCGATCAGGGCGGCACTGGTCGGCAGATCAGCTGGAAAGGAAAAAGGCGCGGAAGCCGGTGTCAGCCGCACCGCCGGCCGACCGGCGACATCAAGCACGATGCCCTCGCCTTCCAGCACCGACAGCGTGCGGTCGATGCCGGCAAAGCTGGAAAATGGCCCGCTGCCCCCGACGCGGGCCATGGAAACGCGCCAGTCGAACTCGTCGAGACCGGCGTCGTCTGGCGAGACAGCGATCTCGGTCGTCGTGCCGCCGCCATTCTTCCACGGCATGACGCGGTAGTCGGCGGCACGAAGGATGCGCATAACGTCAGCCTATCACCCGAGAATGCCGGGCAGGTTGAGCTGGTGCTCCCTGGCGCAGTCGATGGCAATGTCGTAGCCCGCATCGGCGTGGCGCATGACACCGGTCGCCGGGTCATTCCACAACACCCGCTCCAGCCGCCTTGCAGCGTCCGGCGTACCGTCGGCAACGATGACCATGCCGGCATGCTGGGAAAAACCCATGCCGACGCCGCCGCCATGGTGCAGCGACACCCAGGTGGCGCCCGATGCGGTGTTGAGCAGCGCGTTGAGCAGCGGCCAGTCGGAGACGGCGTCCGAGCCGTCCTTCATCGCTTCCGTCTCCCGGTTCGGCGAGGCGACCGAGCCGGAATCGAGGTGATCGCGGCCGATAACGACCGGCGCCTTGAGTTCGCCCTTGGCCACCATCTCGTTGAAGGCGAGACCGAGGCGATGGCGATCGCCAAGGCCAACCCAGCAGATGCGCGCCGGCAGGCCCTGGAAGGCAATGCGCTCGCGCGCCATGTCCAGCCAGTTGTGCAGATGGGTGTTGCCGGGGGTGAGTTCGCGCACCTTGGCGTCGGTCTTGTAGATATCCTCGGGATCGCCGGAGAGCGCGGCCCAACGGAATGGGCCGATGCCGCGGCAGAACAGCGGGCGGATATAGGCCGGCACGAAACCCGGGAAGGCAAAGGCGTTCTCGAAACCTTCATCCTTGGCGACCTGGCGGATGTTGTTGCCATAGTCGAGCGTCGGCACGCCGGCGTTCCAGAACGCCACCATCGCCTCGACATGTTCACGCATCGAGGCACGCGCCGCCTTCTCAACCGCCTTCGGGTCGCTGACGCGCTTCTCGCGCCACTCAGCCATGGTCCAGCCCTTCGGCAGATAGCCGTTGATCGGGTCGTGGGCCGAGGTCTGGTCGGTGACCATATCGGGGCGAATGCCGCGCCTGAACATTTCCGGCACGATCTCGGCGGCATTGCCGAGCAGGCCGACCGACTTCGCCTCGCCGGCCTTGGTCCAGCGCTCGATCATTTCCATCGCTTCGTCGAGCGTCTCCGCCTTCTCGTCGACATAGCGGGTGCGCAGGCGGAAATCGATCGAATCCGGGTTGCATTCGATGGCCAGGCAGCAGGCGCCGGCCATGACGGCGGCCAGCGGCTGGGCGCCGCCCATGCCGCCGAGGCCGCCGGTCAGGATCCATTTGCCCTTGAGATTGCCGCCATAGTGCTGGCGGCCGGCCTCGACGAAGGTCTCGTAAGTGCCCTGCACGATGCCTTGCGTGCCGATGTAGATCCACGAGCCGGCCGTCATCTGGCCGTACATCATCAAGCCCTTTTTATCGAGCTCGTTGAATTTATCCCAATTCGCCCAGTGCGGCACGAGGTTGGAGTTGGCAATCAGTACACGCGGCGCATCGGCGTGCGTCCGGAACACGCCGACCGGCTTGCCGGACTGCACCAAAAGTGTCTCGTCCTCGCCAAGCGTCTTCAGCGAGGCGACGATGCTGTCAAAATCGTTCCAGGTGCGCGCGGCGCGGCCGATACCGCCATAGACGACCAACTCGTTAGGGTTTTCGGCAACCTCGGGGTCGAGATTGTTCATCAGCATGCGCAGCGGCGCCTCGGTCGTCCAATAGCGGGCGTTGAGCTTGTCGCCGCGGGGGCTGCGCACTTCGCGGATGTTGTGGCGAGGATTGGTCATCATTGTCCCTTTCGGATGGCGGCGCGTCAGCGCCCGGCCCAGTCAATGGCGGTTTGAAGGATTTTGGTCAGTGTGGCGCGGATCGGCGCGGCAAATCCGGCGTCATAAGGCACCGGCCAATTGTCCGGTTCGCCCTTGGCCTCGGGTTCGCGCAAATAGCCGCGATCGGCGAGTTCCATCTGCAGCGCATGGAAGCCGCCTTGCGGGTTGCCGAAGTAGCGTGTGATCCAGCCACCCTTGAAACGGCCGTTGATGACATAGCTGTCACCGCTTTCGGCCATGATCTGACCGACCAGCGCCTGCAGCGTCGGGTCTGCGGTCTGGCCGTCATTGGTGCCGAGGTTGAACACCGGCAGCGTGCCGTAAAACAGGCGCGGCAGCACCGACCGGATCGAGTGGCAATCGTAGATGACGATTTTTTCGTGCAGGCCTCGCAGCCTGACGGCCTGGGCCGCCAGCATTTCATGGTAGGGCACGAAATAGGATATGCGGCGCTGGTCTATCTCCGACGGCGTCGGCTCTTCGCCGGGCAGATAAAGCGGATCGCCGTCGAAAGTCTCCGTCGGGCAAAGCGTTGTCGTCGTCTGCCCCGGATAGAGCGAGGCGCCGGAGGGATCGCGGTTGACGTCGATGACGGTGCGCGAGATCGACGTATGTACAATCGTCGCGCCAAGGTCGGCGGCAAAGTCATAAAGATTGTCGATCCACCAGTCGCAATCGCGGCGGCCGAGCCAGGGCGACACCAACCGGTTTTCGAGGCCGGCGAGATCGATACCGGTATGCGGGATCGACACCAGCAGGGGTGCCGTGCCTTCCGTCACTGTAAGCCAGTCGGTCATGTCAGGCTCCCGAGATCGAAGGCAGTGTTACCGCGCCGGCCGCCTTCACCGCGGCGCCGCTGCGCACCATGGCGATTGCCTTTTCCATGTCGGGATGAAAGTGCCGGTCATTGTCGAGATGCGGCACTTCGGCCCGGACCAGCTTGCGCACCGCTTCCAGAGCGGCACTCGACGCCAGCGGCAGGTGGAAATCGCAGCCCTGCGCGGCGGCCAGCAATTCGATGCCGATCACAGCCGTCGCATTCTCGACCATGCCGATCAGCCGGCGCGCGCCGTGCGCGGCCATCGAAACGTGGTCTTCCTGATTGGCCGAGGTCGGGATCGAATCGACGCTGGCCGGATAGGCCTTCTGCTTGTTTTCCGAGACGAGTGCCGCCGCCGTGACCTGCGGGATCATGAAGCCGGAGTTCAGGCCGGGTTTCGGCGTCAGGAAGGCCGGCATGCCGGACAGCGCCGGATCGACCAGCATGGCAATCCGGCGCTCAGACAGCGAGCCGATCTCGCAAACGGCCAGCGCGATCATATCGGCGGCGAAGGCCACCGGCTCGGCGTGGAAATTGCCGCCGGAAAGGGCTGTATCATCCTCGGCGAAGATCAGCGGGTTGTCGGTGACGCCATTGGCTTCGGTGCCCAGCGTGTCGGCGGCCTGGCGCAGCACGGTGAGTGCCGCACCCATGACCTGTGGCTGGCAACGCAGGCAATAGGGATCCTGTACGCGCTCGTCGCCGACACGGTGCGATTCCCTGATAGCGCTGCCGGCCATCAGGTTGCGCAGCGCATCCGCCGTCTCGATCTGGCCACTGTGCTTTCTCAAGAGATTAATACGCGGATCGAAGGGGGCGTCGGAACCCTTTGCCGCGTCGGTCGACAGGGCGCCGGCGACCAGCGCCGACTGGTAGAGCACTTCGGCCTCGAACAAAGCAGCCAGCGCATAGGCGGTCGAAAACTGCGTGCCGTTGAGCAGCGCCAGACCTTCCTTAGCGCCCAATGTCACCGGATCGAGGCCATGCGAAACGAAGGCGACCTTAGCCGGGAAACGGCCATGCGGGGTAAAGCATTCACCGACGCCGATCATCACCGCCGTCATGTGCGACAGCGGCGCAAGATCACCGGAAGCACCGACGGAGCCTTGCGCCGGCACCACCGGGATGACGTCGTTGGCAAGCATCGCTTCCAGCAACTCGATGGTTTCGGAGCGCACACCCGAGGCGCCCTGCGCCAGGCTGGCAAGTTTCAGCGCCATCATCAGGCGGGCAATTGCGACCGGCATCGGTTCGCCGACGCCGGCTGCGTGCGACAGCACGATGTTGCGCTGCAAGGTCTCGAGATCGCCGGCCGGAATGCGCACGCTGGCCAGTTTGCCGAAGCCGGTGTTGATGCCGTAGACCGGCTCACCCTTGGCAACGATCCTGGCAACAGCCTCGGCGCTCGCCTTGATCTTTGGGCGGCAGGCATCATCCAGCTTCGGCACGGCGCCACGGTAGATGGCACGCCAGTCGGCCAGCGTCGCATTGCCGGGCTTCAAGGTCAGTTCGGTCATTGTCCTCTCCAGATGCGGGCATGGAGCGGGTTGAAGCCCATGCGGTAAACGAGTTCGGCGGGACGCTCGATGTCCCAGATCGCCAGATCGGCGGATTTGCCGGCTTCCAGCGTGCCGGCCTTGTCGAGAAGGCCAAGCGCTCGCGCGGCCTCGCGGGTGATGCCGGCAAGGCATTCATCGACGGTCAAGCCAAAGAGCGTCGCGGCCATATTCATGGTGAGCAACAACGAGGTGAGCGGCGAGGTGCCGGGATTGCTGTCCGTCGCCACCGCCATCTTCACACCATGGCGGCGGAACAAGTCGACAGGCGGCTTCTTCGTTTCGCGAATGAAATAGTAGGCGCCGGGCAGGATCGTCGCCACGGTCCCCGCCTTGGCCATAGCCATGGAGCCCGCCTCGTCCGTATATTCGAGATGGTCGGCGGACAGCGCGCCATAGCTGGCGGCAAGCGCTGCCCCGTGCAGGTTGGACAGTTGGTCGGCGTGAAGCTTGACCGGCAGGCCTAGGGCCTTGGCGGCATCGAAAACGCGCGCCATCTGCTCAGGTGAGAACGCTATGCCTTCGCAAAAACCGTCGACCGCATCGGCCAGTCCCTCGGCGGCAACCGCTGGAACAATCTGCTTGGCGACCAAATCGATAAAAGCGTCCTTGTCACCCTTGGCTTCGGGCGGCAGTGCGTGTGCGGCGAGGCACGTCGTGCGGACGGTGACGGGGCGTTCATTGGCCAGCCGGCGGGCGGCGCGCAACGACTTCTTCTCATGGTCGAGATCGAGGCCGTAGCCCGATTTGACTTCGACCGACGTGACACCTTCGGCCATCAGCGCATCGAGGCGCGGCAGCGTCTGGGCAACGAGCTCATCCTCGTTTGCCGCGCGCAGCGACTTGACCGAGGAAACAATACCGCCGCCAGCGCGGGCCACTTCTTCATAGGTAGCGCCGGCCAGCCGCATCTCGAATTCGTTGGCGCGGTTGCCGGCATAGACAAGATGCGTGTGGCAATCGATCAGGCCGGGCGTGATCCAGCGGCCCTCGCAATCAATGATCTCGGCGCCCTGCCCGACGGAAGCCGGCATCTCCGCTTCGGCGCCGGCATAGACGATAAGCCCGTCGCGGGCAGCAACGGCGCCCTTCTCGACGACGCCGAGGCCAGCCGCGCCGTCGGCCATGGTCGCCAACCGCGCATTGCGCCACAGACGAAGGCCGCTCTTCCCGTTTGCTCTACCCATCATCTTTTCCATTTGAAAGGATGACGATTATGTATATACATATTGAAACGCGACGCAAGTGGTCTCGTCGCTCGGGCATGCAGATTTGGAGACGGACGTGACGGCGATCTTTGCGGAACAGGCGCTGCTGCCCGAGGGCTGGCAAGGCAATGTCAGGATCGCACTCGATGGAGGCCGCATCGCCACCGTCGAAGCGGGTACCACTCCGCAGGCCGGCGACGAGCGCCACGCCATCCTGGTGCCAGGCATGCCCAATCTGCACAGCCACGCCTTCCAGCGCGGCATGGCCGGCCTTGCCGAGCTTCGCGGCCCGTCCGCCGACAGTTTCTGGAGTTGGCGCGAGGTGATGTACCGCTTCGCGCTGTCGATGACTCCTGATCAGGTCGAGGCGGTTGCCGCACAGCTCTATGTCGAGATGCTGGAGGCCGGTTTTTCCCGCGTCGGTGAATTCCACTATTTGCACCACGACCGCGATGGAAAGCCCTACGCCAATCTCGCCGAGATGGCCGAGCGGATCGCCGCCGCCGCCGGCGAAACGGGCATCGGCCTGACGCTGCTGCCGGTGTTTTATGCGCACTCCTCCTTCGGCGGTGCCGCGCCCAACGAAGGCCAGCGCCGATTCATCAACGATGTGAAACGGTTCTCCCGGCTTGTTGAGAAGTCTAGCGAATCGGTTCGCGCTTTGAATCAGGCCGTCGTTGGTGTCGCCCCGCACAGCCTGCGCGCCGCGACACCGGAGGAACTGACCCAAATTGCCGCTTTGGCGCCGAATGGGCCGATCCACATCCACGTCGCCGAACAGGTGAAGGAGGTCGAGGACTGCCTTGCCTGGTCCGGCGCGCGGCCGGTCGAATTTCTGCTCAGCCATGCCGATGTCGACCAGCGCTGGTGCCTGATCCACGCCACCCATATGACCGACGCCGAAACCATCGGCATGGCCAAGAGCGGCGCCATTGCCGGCCTTTGCCCAATCACCGAGGCCAATCTCGGCGACGGCACGTTTGCCGCGCCATTGTTCGGGGAGCATGGTGGCCGCTTCGGTGTCGGCTCCGATTCCAATGTGCTGATCGGCCTGCCCGACGAATTGCGCCAGCTCGAATATTCGCAGCGCCTTGCGCACCGCGCCCGCAATGTGCTTGCCGTGGCCGGCGGCTCGACCGGCCGTGCGCTGTTCGACGCAGCACTTGATGGCGGCAGCGTCGCGCTCGGCGCCGGCGCCTCGCGGATCGCCGTCGGCGCAGCTGCCGATCTCGTCTCGCTCGACGCCAAGACCCCCTCGCTGGCCGGCAAGACCGGCGACGCGATCCTCGACGCCTGGATCTTCGCCAATGGCAGCAAGGTCGACTGCGTCTGGGTGCATGGGCAGAAACAGGTCAGCGGCGGTCGGCATGCCAGGCGCGAAGCCATCGCCGAGCGGTTTCGCACTGTGATGACGGCGCTGTCGACATGAGCACGGTCGAGACAGTTGATGCCGACAGCGGCGGCTCGCTGCATCAGCGCATCCTGTCCGACATCAGCGAAAAGATCCTATCCGGCGCCTGGGCGCCCGGCCATCGCATCCCGTTCGAGCACGAGCTGACGACCGAGTACAATTGCTCGCGCATGACGGTGAACAAGGCCCTGTCGCAGTTGGCAAAGGCCGGGCTGATCGAACGCCGCCGCCGCTCAGGCAGCTTTGTCCGGCAGCCGCAGTCGCAGGCAGCGGTGCTGGAACTTCACGACATCAGGATCGAGGTCGAAGCGCTTGGCCTGCTTTATCGTTACGAGCGGCTGGAGCGCTTGAAGCGGCGCAGCAACGCAGACGACAGAGCGCTACTCGGGCTGTCCGCCGCAGGGTCGGTGCTATGGCTCGAAGGCCTGCATTTTGCCGGCGAACGGCCATTCGCGCTCGAGCAGCGCCTGATCAATCTTTCAGCGGTTCCTGAAGCCGGCAACGAAGAGTTCAGGGAAATCGCTGCCGGGCCCTGGCTGATCGGCCGTGTGCCGTGGAGCGAGGCCGAACACCGCATCCGTGCCATGGCCGCCGATGAGACCGTTGCCGACGCGCTCGACATCGATCCCGGCGCGCCCTGCCTGGTGGTCGAGCGCCGCACCTGGAGCGCGGAACACCCGGTCACCCATGTCCGGTTTGTCTATCCGGCGGAAAGCCACACGCTGGTGGCGCGTTTCACGCCGTCGCAGGGGTAGCGCCTTTTACCCTCCCCCTCGTGGGGAGGGTCGGCGAGCCGACGTTGCGAAGCAAGGTTGGCGAGACGGGGTGGGGGGCGGCGCCGACCCCCACCCCGCTGCTTTGCAGCGACCCTCCCCCCAAGGGGGAGGGTAAAAAGCTTAAATCGCCGCGGTAACAATAATCTCGACCAGATATTCCGGGCCGGCGAGCTTGGCTTCGCCGGTGGCGCGGGCGGGGGTGTGGCCCTTCGGCACCCACTTGTCCCACTCCGAATTCATCTCGGCGAAGGTGCCCATGTCGGCCAGCCAGATGATCGCCTGAACGATCTTGGTCTTGTCGGTGCCGGCCTTGGCCAGCAATTCGTCGATGGTCGCCAGGATATCGCGGGTCTGCGAGGCAACGTTGCCGCCGGGCTCGCCGACCTGGCCGGCCAGATAGGCGGTGTTGCCGTGGATGACGATCTGGCTCATGCGCGGGCCAACATCGATGCGACGAATGCTCATGGGAGGTTCCTTCCTGTTATGGGTGGCGACTGTTTAGAGTTGCGGTTCGCTTCGGGCAAGGCCGCCGGGCCAAATCCCCTTGGACCAGTGCGCAGGAGACTCACGGCAAGTTGAGCCCTCGGTCGCAATTCCGCCCGATTGGCTTGTTGACTAATGTAATAACATCACATATCCAATCGTCCCCTGCCCCCGGCCGGGTTTCGCTGCTCCACGGAACGACATGACTCAGACCTGCCTGACCTTCCGCGACCTGACGCTTGGCTATGGCAGCCACCCGGCGATTCATCATCTCGACGGCGCGATCCGCAAGGGCTCGCTGACGGCCGTGGTTGGCGCCAACGGCTCCGGCAAATCGACGCTGATGAAGGGCATTGTCGGCGTGCTGAAGCCGATGGCTGGCGAGGTTGTTCGCGCATCCGGCGTGCGCGCCGCCTACCTGCCGCAGCAATCGGAACTCGACCGCTCCTTCCCGGCACGCGTCGTCGATCTGGTCTCGCTCGGCCTGTGGCCGAAACGCGGCATGCTCGGCCGCTATACCAAGGAAGATCGCGATTCCGTCAGCCAGGCGTTGATGGCGGTCGGCCTTGGCGGTTTCGAGAAGCGTCCGATCGACACGCTGTCGGGCGGCCAGCTGCAGCGCACGCTGTTTGCCCGCGTGCTGTTGCAGGATGCCGACCTCATCCTGCTCGACGAACCATTCAATGCCGTCGATGCCAAGACGGTGGGCGACTTGATTGCGCTCATCAAGCGCTGGCACGGCGAGGAACGCACCATCATGGTCGTCGTCCACGATCTTGATCTCGTGCGCCAGAATTTCCCCGAAACCCTGCTTTTGGCTCGCCAGCCGATCGCGTGGGGCGAAACGCGCGAGACGCTGAAGCCGGAAAACCTGCTGCGCGCCCGCCGTTTTCATGAGGCCTGGGAAGAAAACGCTCCTTGGTGCGAACCGGACGAGCACGCTCATGATCATGGGCACGATCACGACCATCACGGCCACGCTCACGATCACGACCATCGCCACGGCGCCGGACCGAGGGCTGCCTGATGGACGCGCTCTACGGTCTTTTCATCGCGCCCTTCGCCGATTTCGGTTTCATGCAGCGGGCGCTGTTCGGCTCGCTGATGCTGTCGCTCGGCGCCTGCCCGATCGGCGTCTTCTTGATGCTGCGGCGCATGAGCCTGTCGGGCGACGCCATGGCGCATGCCATCCTGCCCGGGGCGGCCGCCGGCTTCCTGTTCTATGGGCTCGAAATCCTGCCGATGACCATTGGTGGCCTGATCGCCGGCGTCATCGTCGCGCTCGGCGCCGGTGCCGTCTCGCGCTTTACCATTCAGCGCGAGGACGCCTCGATGGCGGCCTTTTATCTGATCTCGCTCGCCATCGGCGTGCTGATGGTGTCGATCCGCGGCTCCAGCGTCGATCTCATGCATGTGCTGTTCGGCACGGTGCTGGCGCTCAACAACGAGGCGCTGATCCTGATTGGCGGCATCGTCGCGGTGACGCTGGTCAGCCTCGCTATCTTCTGGCGGGCGCTGGTCGCGGAATGCCTCGATCCGCTGTTCCTGCGTTCGGTCAGCAAGATGGGCAGCCCCGTGCATTTCATCTTCCTCGGCCTCGTCGTGCTCAATCTCGTCGGCGGCTTCCAGGCGCTCGGCACTTTGCTGTCCGTCGGGCTGATGATGCTGCCGGCGGCAGCCGCCCGCTTCTGGACGGTGCGCGTCGAGCCGATGTGCGTGCTGGCCGTGCTGATCGGCTTTGCCTCCTGCATCGCCGGGCTGCTTTTGTCCTATCACGCCTCGCTGCCGTCCGGTCCGGCCATCATCCTGTCGGCCGGCGTCGTCTACTTCGCCTCGATCCTGTTCGGCACGCGCGGCATTCTGCGCGCGCGCATCATCCATCACCGTCACAGAACGGCCTGATTCCCCGCCCCTGAAAGGAGACCCCGTCTATGTTGAAATCCATCCGTGCCGCCCTGGCGATGAGCGTTATAACATTAACTGCCTTTGGTGCGTCGTCGGCCTTCGCGGCACCGCTGAAAGTGGTCGCCAGCTTCACCGTCATTGCCGATTTTGCCAAAAATGTCGGCGGCGACCGTGTCGACATCACCACCATCGTCGGCCCGGATGGCGATGCCCATGTCTATGAGCCGAGTCCAGCCGACGCAGTCGCCATGGCCAAGGCCGATATCGTTCTGGTCAACGGCCTGCATTTCGAAGGCTTTTTGCAGCGGTTGGTCGACGCCAGCGCCACCAAGGCCTCGATCATCACCTTGACCAATGGCGTGACGCCGATCGACTTCAAGCCTGAATTCGCCGACGCGGACGCCGCCGAGGGTGCCGGCACCGGCGGCGGCAAGACCGTCACCGATCCGCACGCCTTCCAGTCGATCGCCAATGCCAAGATCTATGTGAAGAACATCGCCGAGGCATTCTGCGCCGCCGACAGTGAGGGCTGCGTCAGCTACCAGACCAATGCCGCCGCTTACGCCAAGAAGCTCGATGCGCTGGAAGGCGAAGTGAAGGCCGCGATCCAGTCGATCCCCGAGGCAAAGCGCGTCGTCATCACCTCGCATGATGCCTTCGGCTATTTCGAGCACGAATACGGCCTGACCTTCCTCGCCCCGCAAGGCATCTCGACCGATTCGGAACCATCGGCCGCCGATGTCGCCAAGCTGGTCGAGCAGGTGAAGCAGGACAAGGCCGCCGCGATCTTCGTGGAAAACATCACCAACCCGCGCCTGATCGAGCAAATCGCCAGCGAGACCGGCATCAAGGTGGGCGGCACACTCTATTCGGACGCGCTGTCGCAGGCCGATGGCCCCGGCTCGACCTATATCGACATGATGCACAACAACATTCGCCAGATCAAAGGCGCCATTCTCGGCAGCTGAGGCAAGCCCACTCTCGAAAGGCGGAGCCAGTCTCCGCCTTTTTCATCGGTTACTTTGTTATAAAATAACATAACAAGATGTAAATCACCCCTATCCTCCTGGATCCAAAAACATGAATCAAATACCCGGCTTCAAACGCCTTCCCGTCACGGTGCTTTCCGGCTTTCTCGGTGCCGGCAAGACCACGCTGCTCAACCACATCCTGTCGAACCGCGAGGGCCGCCGCGTCGCTGTCATCGTCAACGACATGAGCGAGATCAACATCGATGCCGAGCTGGTGCGCGACGGCGCCGACCTGTCACGCACCGACGAAAAACTGGTGGAGATGTCGAATGGCTGCATTGCTGCACGCTCCGCGACGACCTGTTGAAGGAGGTCCGCGCGCTGGCCGAACAGGGCCGCTTCGATTATCTGCTGATCGAATCGACCGGCATTTCCGAGCCCCTTCCCGTCGCCGCGACCTTCGATTTCCGCGACGAGACTGGGAATAGCCTGTCCGACGTTGCCCGCCTCGACACGATGGTGACCGTGGTCGACGCGCTCAATTTGCTCAAGGATTATTCCTCGTCGGATTTCCTCAAGCAGCGCGGCCAATCGCTTGGCGAGCAGGACAGCCGGGCGCTGGTCGACCTTCTGGTCGAGCAGATCGAGTTCGCCGACATCGTGGTGCTGAACAAGATCGGCTTGGCGAGCCCGCACCAGCGCGATATGGCAAGGCTGATCGTGCGGGCGCTCAACCCCGATGCCGAGATGGTCGAAGCCGATTTTGGCAAGGTGCCGCTCGACAAGGTGCTCGCCACCGGCCGTTTCGATTTCGACAAGGCGCAGCAGAACCCGCTCTGGTTCAAGGAACTCAATGGTTTTCGCGATCATGTTGCCGAGACGGAGGAATACGGCATCCGCTCCTTCGTCTACCGGGCGCGAAAACCGTTCGAGCCGGCTGGGTTTCAGGCCTTCATCGATCGCGCATGGCCAGGCGTGGTGCGCGCCAAAGGCTTCTTCTGGCTGGCGACACGGCCGCGCCATGTCGGCGAAATGAGCCAGGCCGGCGCATTGGTGCGGACCGAAAAGCGCGGCCTGTGGTGGGCCGCCGTGCCGCAAAGCCGCTGGCCCGACCATGCGGACTGGCGCCAAAGCATGGCCCCCTATCTCGACCCTGTCTGGGGCGATCGCCGCCAGGAACTGGTCTTCATCGGCTGCGAACCGATGGACGAGGCGAAAATCCGCACTGAACTGGACGACTGCCTTGTCGAAACCGAGGACTTCCGTCCCGAACTGTGGCGGGCGCTACCCGATCCGTTCCCGGCCTGGGCAGCCTGAGTTGGAATCCTCGCCGGAAACGTCTATCTCTGCAGAACGATTTCCGCCGGCGGATTGCCGGCCACGTCGGGGAGTGGCAAGACTCCTCGACAAACCAGATTGCGAGGATGCAGCCATGGAATACCGCGAAATCAGCGAGGATTATTCGGTCTCTGGCCAGATCCAGGCCGAAGACATCGCCGCCATCAAGGAAGCCGGCTTCAAGAGCGTCATCTGCAACCGGCCTGACGATGAGCAGCCCGGCCAGCCTTCGGCCAAAAGCATCGGGTCGGCGGTCGAAGCCGCCGGCCTCGCCTTCCGCTACATCCCCGTCATCAGCGGCCAGATCACCGCCGAGAACGTGGAAGACCAGGCCGAGGCGCTGGACGCGCTCGAAGGCCCGGTCTTCGCCTATTGCCGCTCGGGTGCGCGCTGCACGAATCTGTACGGGCTGATCCAGCAGTCGAAGGGCTGAAAATTGTCCAGCGCAAGGTGTGCTGAGATTCAGGTCAGGCCGAGTCGAAAATGGTGGTTTCCGAGAACCGGAGCGGAGCGTACTTAAAGTACGTGAGCACCGGAAGCGCAGGAAGCCGCCATTTGCAGACCGGTCTCACCTGAATATCGACACACCTTAAATCGGCAGCGCACCGGTCTCCTTCAGCGTCTCCAGCACGATCGCCGTCTTCACATGCTGGACGGATTCATGCGGCAGGAGCACGCCGTTGACGAATTCCGACAGTGATTTGAGATCGGGCGTCACCACCTTCAGGATATAATCCATCTCGCCGGTCAGCGCGTGCGCCTCCTGCACCTCCGGCAGCCGCGCCACCAGTTCGCCGAAGCGCCTGGCGTTGTCGCGGTTGTGGGTGGCAAGCGTTACCGAAATGACGTTGACCAGCGAGAAGCCGAGCTTGTCGCGGTCGAGCACCGCCCGATAGCCCTTGATGTAGCCGTCCTCCTCGAGCCGCTGGCGGCGGCGCGAGCATTGCGATGCCGACAGGTTCACCCGCTCCGAGAGATCGTTGTTGGTCAGCCGCGCGTCACCCTGCAGGAGCGCCATTATCTTGCGGTCAAGCTGATCAATGCGCGCCTCATCCATGGTTTTATCTCTCATCATGCATGTTTCACGCATGACATCATCATTTCAAGCGTTTGAATGCAAGCACCATGCGCCGGCTCCGCGCTATGATGGCGTGAGATGGCCTTTTCAGGCCAAGCCAGTTTTCGGAGGAATACCATGGGTCCCTTCCCGCACGACGCCCCGCCCGCCACGATCAGCAAGGACAACCCTGCCGGCACCGATGGTTTCGAGTTCGTCGAATTCGCGCATCCGGAGCCACAGAAGCTGGCCGAGTTGTTCACCCGCATGGGCTATGTGGCGGTGGCCAAGCATCGCAGCAAGGACATCACCGTCTGGCGCCAGGGCGACATCAACTATGTCGTCAATGCCGAACCGGGCTCGCATGCGATGAAATTCGCCGACAAGCACGGCCCCTGCGCGGCCTCGATGGCCTGGCGGGTGGTCGATGCCAAGCATGCGTTCGACCACGCCGTCTCGAAGGGCGCCACCCCATACGAAGGCGACGACAAGGCGCTCGACGTGCCGGCGATATCAGGCATCGGTGGCTCGCTGCTCTATTTCATCGATACCTACGGCACGAAGGGTTCGGCTTACGATGCCGAGTTCGAGTGGATCGGCGCGCGCGATCCGCGGCCGCAAGGCGTCGGCTTCTATTTTCTCGATCACCTCACCCACAATGTCTATCGCGGCCAGATGGACAAATGGTGGGATTTCTACCGCAATCTGTTCGGCTTCAAGCAGATCCATTTCTTCGACATTGACGGCAAGATCACCGGCCTGGTCAGCCGCGCCATCACCTCGCCCTGCGGCAAGATCCGCATTCCGCTCAACGAATCCAAGGACGAGACCAGCCAGATCGCCGAGTATCTGAAGAAGTACAATGGCGAAGGCATCCAGCACATCGCGGTCGGCACCGACGAGATCTACGCCGCCACCGACAAGCTGGCCGACAACGGGCTGAAGTTCATGCCCGGCCCGCCGGAAACCTATTACGACATGTCCTATGCCAGGGTGAACGGCCATGACGAGCCTATCGAGCGGATGAAGAAGCACGGCATCCTCATCGACGGCGAAGGCGTGGTCGACGGTGGCATGACCAAGATCCTGCTGCAGATATTCTCGAAAACCGTGATCGGACCGATCTTCTTCGAGTTCATCCAGCGCAAGGGCGACGAAGGCTTTGGCGAAGGAAATTTCCGCGCATTGTTCGAATCGATCGAGCAGGACCAGATCAAGCGTGGCGTGATCAAGGTGGATGGTAAAGCGGCGTAACGCTCAAACTTGCTTGCGGCTTGACCTCTTATGACCTAAATTCTGGTCATAAGAGGTCGTCTATGAATATCCCGATGGCAAAAGCGAAGGCCCAGCTTTCCGAACTGGTGAAACGTGCCCAGGCTGGCGAAGAAATCCACCTGACACGGCATGGAGAGGTTGTCGCAACCTTGAGCGCTCCCGCTCGGGCTGTTGGTAGCAAACGCTTGTTGGGGGCCCTGAAAGGCCAAATCCAGATATCGGACGACTTTGATGAACTCGGTCCCGAATGGGACGAGTATATTAAATGAGCAGTCAATATCTGGTCGACACCCACATTCTACTTTGGGTGCTCAACGCGGATTCACGTCTTTCGGATCACCATCGCGACATCTTTTTAGCGGGTGAGAATGTCGTCGTCAGCGCCGTCTCGGTGGCAGAGATCGCAATCAAGAAATCGCTCGGCAAAATCGCGGTCACTGGCAACATCGTAGACATCCTGCGATCGAACGGGATTCCAATCCTCAGCGTGAATGAACTACACGCCGCGAGGCTTGAGCATTTGCCGCTCCATCATCGAGACCCCTTTGACCGCCTGCTCATTGCGCAGGCCCAAATCGAAGGCCTGACATTGGTCACCGCGGATCGGCATTTTTCGGCTTATGATGTTGCGTTGATCTGATCATCCAGTCCCAGCCTCTCGACCTCCGCCTTCCTCAGCTTAATGTCATAGTCGAGCAAAAACTCGTCCAACTGCGGCGGCGCGACCGACGTGCCAGACAGCATGGCGTGCACCTGACCGCGGTGGTGGATATCGTGCAGGAAGACATGGGCGAGGATGTCGCCGATCTTTTCGGGGATCATGCCGTCCTCGAGCCGGTCGGTGATGACGCGGCGATCGAGATCGGCTTCCGACAGGCCATCGCAGAAGGCGATCAGCCTCCGATCGGCCGCGACCTGGGCAGCAAACAGCGCCTGTGGTTCATCGAATGGCACGAAGTCATCATGGGCCGCGGCACCGACACCGCCCTCTTCGAGAAAATCGAGATAGAGATGATCGACCGCGAGGATGTGGTTGAGCGTCGCCTTGATCGACGGGAAGAAGCTGGTGCGCTCGGCTTCGAACTCCCCGGGCTTGAGCGCTAGCACGGCGCGATAGAGCCGGTCGTTCGACCAGAGATTGTTGCCGGCCATGCGGCGCAGATGGTCAAGCAAGGTCATGACGTCACTCCGCCTACCCGCACCAGATGCAGGCCTGCTGCCATAACCGCGAAGCCGGCGAGAACGATCAGCTGCAACCAGTTCATGCGCAGACGCATGGCTTGCGTTTCCTCGTCCCGTGCGACTTTCATATTGGTGATGGTGTGAAACATCATCGCCTTGCGCGGGAAGCCGCTGCGGTTGGTCAGATCCGGCGAGCGCGCCTCGATGCGATAGCTCAACCGGATCGCCCGGATGAACACCACCAGAATCCCAAGCGCCCAGACGCCGGCCAGCAGATAGAACACCTCCCCTGTCATTCGATGCTCCCGCTGTTATCCCTGATATTTCTCGACCTTCTGTTCGATGGCGCCGAAGATCGAATGGCCGGCTCTGTCCTTCATCTCGATGCGCACCGTGTCGCCGAAGCGCAGGAACGGCGTTTTGGGTTCACCCGCCTCGATGGTCTCGATCATGCGCAGTTCGGCGATGCAGGAATAGCCGGCGCCGCCAGCCGAGACCGGCTTGCCCGGACCGCCGTTGAGCTTGTTGGAGACTGTACCCGAGCCGATGATGGTGCCTGATATCAGCGGCCTTGTCCTGGCGGCATGCACGATCAGCGCCGGAAAATCGAAGGTCATGTCGACACCGGCATTGGCGCGGCCGAAGGGCTTGCCGTTGAGGTCGGCAAGCAGCGGCAGGCTGACCTTGCCGCCGTCCCAGGCATCGCCCAGCTCATCCGGCGTCACCGCGACGGGCGAAAAGGCGGAGGATGGTTTTGACTGGAAGAAACCAAACCCCTTGGCCAGTTCCGGTCCGGTGAGTGCGCGTAGCGTCACATCGTTGACCAGCATGACCAACCGGATCGCGGCGCGCGCTTCATCGAGGCTTGCGCCCATCGGCACGTCGTCGACGATAACGGCGACTTCCGCTTCCATGTCGATGCCGAAGCCTTCGTCGGCCATGCGGATCGGATCGCGCGGCGCAATGAAGGAGTCCGAGCCGCCCTGGTAGATCAGCGGATCGGTCCAGAAACTCGCCGGCATCTCGACGCCACGCGCCTTCCGCACCAGCTCGACATGGTTCACATAGGCGGACCCGTCAGCCCATTGATAGGCGCGCGGCAGTGGTGAATGCGCGTCGTGCTCGTGAAAGCGTCCCGACGGCACCGCATTGTTCTCTAGCGATTCCGCGATTGTGCCGAGATGCGGCGAGACCCTGCGCCAATCGTCGAGTGCCGCCTGCAACGTGCGCGCCAGGAACGACGCATCGGTGTACAGCGTCAGGTCGCGCGAGACGACGACGAGTTTTCCATCACGCGTCCCGTCCTTCAATGTGGCAAGCTTCATGCGGTTCCCTCTCCTGATGCGGCCTTGGCGCCGCTTAACTCCACAACAAGGCCGTCGCGGGCGATCGTCAAGTCGCCGGCCCATGTTTTCCTGACAGCGGCGATCCAATCCGCCTCGCTGATGTCGGCATCGTCGGCGGGAATGAGGTGGTTGAGCACCAGTCTTTTCACCCCGGCATCGCTGGCGATGCGCCCGGCTTCTTCGGCAAAGCTGTGGCTGGCGAGCAGATGTTCTCTGAGCCGCGCGCCATTGCCGGTTCTGGCGACCAGCCGCTCGATGCCCTCCTCCAGCATGGCTTCATGGACGAGAATGTCGGCACTCTCGGCAAAATCGGCGAGCGGTGGAAAGAAGGCCGTGTCGGCGGAAAAGACCACGCTTTTGCCGCCATGCTCGAAGCGCAGGGCAAAACAGTCGGTGACCGGCGGATGGTCGACGCGCAGCGCCGTCGCCTTCAGGCTGCGTTGCTGAAACACCTGGCCTTCGCCGAATTCGTTGACCGAAACCAGTTCGCGAATGTCAGGCCGGCCCTCATCGGCGATGCGGATCTCGATGTCGAATTCCATCGCCTGGCAAAAGCGCCACCAATAGTGGCCGGTGCCAGGCGGGCCGAACACGCTGACTGGCGTTGCCAGCCCCGCCGTCCAGGCGGTGTGGATCAGTGGCCCCAGTTCCAGCACATGGTCGGAATGCAGATGGGTGATGAAGATCAGGTCGAGCGCCTTCAGGCTGATGCCGGCATCGACCAAACCGCGCGTCACGCCAAGCCCGCAGTCGACGACGATGATCCGCCCACCGAGTTCCAATAGCGACGAACTCGGCCACGGCCCGCCCGGCCGCAGCGCCGGGCCGCCCTTCGAGCCGAGAAGCACCAACCGGTCCGGCATCGGCTTGCCGCTCAAGACCAGTCGCCCTCGGGCGTGCCATTGAAGCGCTTCTTCAGGTCTGCCCAGCAGTCGATGTAATTGTCCTGCCGGGTTTCCAGTTCGGCGCCGTAGCGGGTCAGCATCTGCGGAAAGCGGGTCTCGAACATGAAGGCCATGGTGTTGTCGAGCTTGACCGGTTTCAGATCCGCGCGCGAGGCCTTTTCGAAGCCAGGTGCATCCGGACCATGGGCCAGCATCAGATTGTGCAGGCTGATGCCGCCGGGCACAAAGCCTTCTTCCTTGGCATCGTACTGGCCGTGGATCAGCCCCATGAACTCGCTCATGATGTTGCGGTGATACCAGGGCGGCCGGAACGTATCTTCCGCCACCAGCCAGCGCGGCGGGAAGATGACGAAGTCGATATTGGCGGTGCCCTCCTCGCCGCTTGGGGCGGTCAGCACGGTGAAGATCGACGGATCGGGGTGATCGAACAGGATGGCGCCGACCGGCGAAAAGGTCGCCAGATCATATTTATAGGGTGCGTAGTTGCCATGCCAGGCGACGACGTCGAGCGGCGAATGGCCGATCTCGGTGACATGGAAATTCCCGCACCATTTCACGATCAGCCGGCAGGGCGTTTCCTTCTCCTCGAACCAGGCGCAAGGCGTCTTGAAATCGCGCGGATTGGCCAGGCAATTAGCGCCGATCGGGCCGCGGTCGGGTAATGTCAGCTTGGCGCCGTAGTTCTCGCAGACATAGCCGCGTACTTGCCTGTCGACCAACTCGACCTTGAAGACGAGGCCGCGCGGCAGCACGGCGATCTCGCCGGGCCGAAGCTCAATGACACCCATCTCGGTGACGAGGCGCAAGGCGCCGACCTGCGGCACGACCAGCAACTCGCCATCGGCATTGAAGAAATGGTCGTCGACCATCGATGTGTTGGCGACATAGACATGCGCCGCCATGCCGGTCTGTCCGAGCACGTCGCCGGCCGTGGTTATGCTGCGCATGCCCTTGATAAAATCGGTCGGCTCCTTCGGCATCGGCACCGGGTTCCAGCGATACTGGCCGAGCGCCAGCTCGTGATCGCCGACATTGGGGGCTGTCTTCCACAAGGGATAGTTCGCCGCCTTGAAGCGGCCGGTGTGCTTGACGCTCGGCCGGATGCGATAGAGCCAGGAGCGCTCGTTGGTGCCGCGCGGGGCGGTGAAGGGCGAGCCCGAAAGTTGCTCGGCATAAAGGCCGTAGGCCGGCCGCTGCGGCGAGTTCCGCCCCTGCGGCAGCGAGCCGGGCAAGGTTTCAGTCTCGAAATCGTTGCCGAAGCCCGGCATGTAGGAAAAGGCCATCCGATCCTCCCTGATCCCAGCTCCAAGCTTCACGAAGCCTGGCCTGCCGGTGATGTTGACCAAAGTGGTTTCATTTGTAACCATTGAAAATGTAACTATCAACGGCCACGGCGCGCATCATGGAACCCGACATTCTGGAACTGGAAAGTTTCCTGCCCTACCGGCTCTACCGGCTGGCTGATGCTGTCAGCCGCGAATTCTCGAAAATCTACCGTGATCGCCACGGGCTGACCCGACCGGAGTGGCGCACGCTTTCAGGCCTCGGCCAGCGCGGCACGATGACGGCGACAGAGCTCGGCGAGCAGTCGGCCATGCACAAGACCAAGGTGTCGCGCGCCGTCGCCGAACTTGAGCGGCGTCGCTGGCTGACGCGCACGCCTGACGAGACCGACCGCCGGGTCGAGCATCTGGCGTTGACCAAGGCGGGACTTGCCGCCTATCGCGAGATGGTGCCGCTGGCGAAGGCGTTCGAGCGGGAATTGTTGGCGAGGCTGAGCAACCAGGAGCGGGCTGCGATCGCGAGGGGAGTGGCTGCGCTGGAGATGGCGCTGGGCGGAAAGTAGGCTGGCGTAATGAAGGATTGCTGGCGGGACAGCACCCCCCTCTGTCCTGCCGGACATCTCCCCCGCAAGGGGGGAGATCGGATGTCACCGATGATTTCGGCCAACCACCAACGTTGTAAAAATGGCGGAGCGCCAAAGCTGCCAATCTCCCCCTTTGCAGGGGAGATGGCCGGCAGGCCAGAGGGGGTGCTGTCCCGCCAGCGTTTCTAATTGGCTTCGCTTCCTACCAGTCCATCACCACTTTGCCCGAACTGCCGCTCCTCATCGCATCGAAGCCCGTCTGGAAATCGTCGATCCCAATCCGGTGCGTGATTAACCCGCTTACATCGAGCGGGCCCTGTACCAGCGCGATCATCTTGTACCAGGTCTCGAACATCTCGCGGCCGTAGATGCCCTTGAGATGCAGCATCTTGAAGATGACCTTGTTCCAGTCGATCTCGAAGCCGGTAGGGGCGATGCCGAGAATGGCGATCTTGCCGCCATTGTTCATGGTGTCGATCATGTCGCGGAAGGCGGGGGCCGCGCCCGACATTTCGAGGCCGACGTCAAAACCCTCGGTCATGCCGAGCACCGGCATCACATCGCGCAGCTTTTCCTTCGAGGCATCGACGACATGCTGGACGCCAAGTTTTTTGGCCAAGGCCAGCCGTACCGGGTTGATGTCGGTGATGACCACTTTTCGCGCACCGACGCATTGCGCCACCAGCGCGCCCATGATGCCGATCGGCCCGGCGCCGGTGACCAGCACATCTTCGCCGACGAGGTCGAAGGACAATGCCGTGTGGACGGCATTGCCCAAGGGATCGAAGATCGCGGCGATCTCGTCCGGCACGTCGTCAGGGATCGGCACGACATTGTGCTGCGGGATCGCCAGATATTCGCCGAAGGCACCCGGCCTATTGACGCCGACGCCGAGTGTGTTGCGGCACAGATGCCCTCTGCCCGCCCGGCAGTTGCGGCAATGACCGCAGACGATGTGGCCTTCACCCGAGACGCGCTGACCGACCTTGTATTCAGTGACCGCCGCGCCGAAATCGGCGACGGTGCCAACAAATTCATGGCCGGTCACCATCGGCACCGGCACCGTCTTCTGTGCCCACTGATCCCAATTGTAGATGTGGACGTCGGTGCCGCAGATCGCGGTCTTCTTGACCTTGATCAGCACGTCGTTGGGGCCGATCTCCGGCACCGGCACCTCTTCCATCCAGATGCCCGGCTCGGCCTTGGCCTTCACCAGCGCCTTCATCATATTCGACATTCTTTTGTCCCTTGAATCTCTTGATCCGGAATCGTTTTTGGCGCCGGTCGCTCAGGAAATGACGCCCAGCTCCCTGCCGACCGCGCCAAAAGCCTCCACCGCACGGTCGATATCGGCGCTGGAATGCGCCGCCGACATCTGGGTGCGGATGCGCGCCTGGCCTTTCGGCACCACCGGGAAGGAAAAGCCGATGACATAGATGCCGCGCTTCAGCATGCGCGCCGCCATCTCCTGCGCCAGCGTCGCATCGCCCAGCATCACCGGGATGATCGGGTGGTCGGCCCCTGCCAGCGTGAAGCCGAGCTTGCCCATCTGCGACCTGAACCGCGCCGCATTGGCATAGAGGCGTTCGCGCAATGCGTCGCCATTGCGGATCAGGTCGAAGACCTTGATCGAGGCGCCGGCGATCGCCGGCATTAACGTGTTGGAAAAGAGATAGGGCCGCGAGCGCTGGCGCAGCCAGTCGACCACCTGGCTTTTGCCCGAGGTATAGCCGCCGGAAGCGCCGCCGAGTGCCTTGCCTAGCGTGCCTGTGATGATGTCGACCCTGCCCTCGACGCCGCAATGCTCAGCCGAACCGCGGCCATTTTTGCCGACGAAGCCGACCGCATGGCTGTCGTCGACCATGACCATCGCATCGTATTTGTCGGCAAGATCGCAGACGCCTTTGAGGTTGGCGATGATGCCGTCCATCGAAAACACGCCGTCGGTGGCGATCAGCCGGAAGCGGCAATCCTTCGCTTCCTTCAGCCGCGCCTCAAGATCGGCCATGTCATTGTTGGCGTAGCGGAAGCGCTTGGCCTTTGACAACCTGACGCCATCGATGATCGAGGCGTGATTCAGCGCATCCGAAATGATCGCGTCATCCTCGCCAAGCAGCGTCTCGAACAGGCCACCATTGGCGTCGAAGCAGGATCCATAGAGGATGGTGTCCTCCAGTCCGAGGAAAGATGAAATCGTCGCCTCGAGTTGCTTGTGTTCCTCCTGCGTGCCGCAGATGAAGCGCACCGAGGCCATGCCGTAGCCATAACGGTCGAGCGCCTGGGTGGCCGCCTTTCGCAGGTCGGCGCTGTCGGCGAGGCCAAGATAGTTGTTGGCGCAAAAATTCAGCACTTTCTCGCCGCCGACCTCGATCTCAGCCGACTGCATCGAGGAAATCACCCGCTCGGACTTGTAGAGGCCAGCCGATTTGAGCCCGGCAAGCTCGCTGTCGATATGGGATAGAAATGCTGCGGTCATGATCAGGCCTCGTTTGACGTGGGCAGACTGTCGTCCCGCCCGCGCGAAAAATCCATCGCAAAAGCGACCGGATCGGGTGGCCGGGCAGCATCAAATGAGACGCCATGGACATCGCCCAAGCGACCACTCGGGAACGCATGGGACAATGAATGGTCAAATGCAGGCCGGCGGCGAAAGGTGGCGATAACCATTTCGCGATCTTTCCGCTCCTCCCCCTTGCCGGGCGGCTATCGGTTTCCAGTCCTGTTAACGTTTGCAGTTCAATGATGCTCATACAGGAATCCGTTGGCGAGAGGGCCGCCCCCGAACATGTCGCAGCAGCCGGTGCAAACCGTTTCAGGCAAGCTCATACTGCTGATCAAGGCCGGCTATTGGCTGGCGCTGCTGATCATTGCCGCCATGGTGGCGGCCTCCTTCGTCCTGCTGCAGCAGACGATGGCCACGCAGCAGCACAACCACACCTTGCTCGACATCGTCAGCACGCAGAAGACCTTGTCGCAACGCATCGTCTTCCTGGCCAGTGCAACAGGTGCCGCCTCGCGTGACAAGCAGCCGGCGCTGGTCGGCGCGCTCAAGCAGGCCACGGCGGAGTTCGAGACCAACTACGATCTGCTGCTCAAGCAGACCGGCGCGGATCCGGAATCGCCGGCCAAGCTCGATCCGAAGTCGATCGAGAGCGTGCTTTTCGCCAAGCCCTTCCATCTCGACTATTTCTCGGTCGGGCTGATCGCCAATGGCGACCGTCTGATCTCAGCCCTTGAATCGCGACTCAATCTCGACAATGAGGGCTACAAAGGCGGCGCCGAACGCGTGAACCTCGATGCCTCGGTCGCCAATGCCACCTTGTCGGGCTATGCCGCGCTCGGACAGCGCATCAGCGCCGAAGCCGACGAGCGCTCCGAAAAGCTGCTCACCCTGCACCGCACGCTGTTCTACGCCACACTCGGCGTCATCCTGCTGGTGGCGCTGTTCATCTTCAGGCCGATGTCCAACGCGATCCTGCGCAAGACGCGTGAACTGGTCGATGCGCGCAATTCGATGGCCTTCATCGCGGTTCATGACGGCCTGACCGGCCTGCACAACCGCACCTTCCTGACCGATCATTTCGACACGCTGATCAAGGGCGCGCACCGGCGGCGCGAACGCCTGGCTGTCGTCCAGCTCGACCTCGACCGCTTCAAGCAAATCAACGATACGCTCGGCCACGCCGCCGGCGACTATGTCCTGGTCATCACGGCACAGCGCATGCGCGATTCCTGCCGGGCGTCGGATCTGTGTGCGCGGCTCGGTGGCGACGAATTCGTGATGATCCTCAATGGAGCGGGCAGCACCGAGGACATCAACATGCTCGCGCGGCGCATCCTGGCGCACATCAACGAGCCGATCGTCTTCCAGGGCACCACCATTCTTCCGGGCGCCAGCGGCGGCATCGCCGTCTATCCGATCGATGCCAACAATGCGCAGGACCTGCTCGTCCATGCCGATCTGGCGCTTTATTCCGCCAAGAAAATGGGCGGTGGTAACTTCTCGTTCTTCTCGGAGGAATTGCGCCGCGAGCTCGACTACCGCAAGCAGCTCGAACACGACATCAAGGTCGCCATCGCCGAGCGGGCATTCCAGGTTTATTTCCAGCCGCAGGTTTCCCTGACCGACGGCACCATCAGCGGCATCGAAGCCCTGGTGCGATGGAACCATCACGAGCGCGGCATGATCTCGCCGGGCGAATTCATTCCGGTCGCCGAAAAATGCGGCTTCATGCCGGAGATCGGCCGCATCGTCATCAGCAAGGCAATCAACGAGGCCGCCGAATGGAACCGTGCCGGGATTGCCTTCGGCCGGCTTGCCGTCAATGTCTCGGGCACCGAGTTGCGCGAGCACGATTTCGATGCGTTTCTGTTCGAGACGCTGGAAAAGGCCGGGCTGCCGCCGCAGAAACTGTCGCTGGAAATCGTCGAATCCGTCATTCTGGATGACGAGAAGACGGGCATCGCGGCAAAGCTGCGTCACATCAGGGCCGCTGGCGTCCATCTGGAACTCGATGATTTCGGCACTGGCTATGCGTCGCTCAGCCACGTCAATCCCAACGAGATCGACCGGCTCAAGATCGACCGCCGCTTCGTCCAGAACATCCATGAGAATGGCGACAACTCGAAGATCGTGCGCGCCATCACCGAACTTGCCCGCGGCCTCGGCATCTCCATCGTCGCCGAGGGTGCTGAAACCGAGGCCGAACTCGACTCGCTGATGGCGATCGGCTGCGACCAGGTGCAGGGCTATTCCATCGCCTTCCCGATGCCGCAG
This sequence comes from Mesorhizobium sp. AR02, assembly GCF_024746835.1. Taxonomy (NCBI): domain Bacteria; kingdom Pseudomonadati; phylum Pseudomonadota; class Alphaproteobacteria; order Hyphomicrobiales; family Phyllobacteriaceae; genus Mesorhizobium; species Mesorhizobium sp. AR02. The sequence goes on from NZ_CP080531.1 coordinate 7,249,304, forward strand.
GACAAGGCTTTGGAGTGGCTGACCGCCCGCATGCCGAAGAAGGCCAAACTGCGGGTCTTGCAGGGTAGCCTGGCGTAGCGGCCCGGCTTGACAACCAGCCGCCGAAATGGCGGCCTGTCGCGACAACAACCGGATCGTGCGGCTTATGACATTCTTTCGGTTTGTCCTGGCGGCCATGTTGATGTCCGCATGGCCGGCCTACGGGGCGGATCGCACCATCTATCTCACCTTCGACGATGGCCCGCTGAACGGCACCAGCAACATTCTCGACGTGTTGGCGGCAGAGCAGGTTCCGGCAACGCTGTTCATGGTCGGCATGCATGCCGAGGCCAGTGCATCCAACAAAGCGCTGGTGCGGCGCGCCAAGGCGATGCCGCTGGTGACGATCGGCAACCACAGCTACAGCCACGCCTACAATCACTACCGGCACTTCTACAGCGACACGGAAGGGGTGGTTGCCGACATGCTCATGGCGAATGCCGTGCTGGGCCTGAAGCCCGCGGTGCATGCGCGCCTGCCGGGGCGCGATGTGTTCCGGCTGCCTTCGATGTCAAAGAACGACAACTCGCTCGGGCAGGCACAAGCCGGCCGTGAGGATCCCGATTACGAGTTCGTCGCGGCTTCCGGCTTCTATCTCTATGGCTGGGACCATGAATGGGTGCACAAGGACAGCGGTGAGCCGGTCCAGAGCGTCGATCATCTGGTCAGCGAAATCGATCATCTGTTCGGCTATGGTCACTTCGCCAAGCCGGGCAAGCTGATCCTTTTGATGCATGACGAGATGTTCCAGGACAGGTTTGACGGCAAGACGCAGCTGACCAACCTGATCACTGCGCTAAAACTGCGCCATTATGCTTTTGGAGCGATTCCGGGCTATGACAACTGAGCCCATGGGACGGCTTTCCTAGCCTTCCACATTGTCCCGCAATGCCGCCAGCACCTGTGCAAACTCGGCCAGGCGATCGTCGGGCAGTCCTGTTCGAAGCCGCCTGTCGAAGACAAGTGCGGCTTGTCGCAATGTCTCGAACAGCGCTTCTCCCGCCTCCGTCAATTCGACCAGATGAACCCGGCGGTTAACGGGATCGCGGCGCCGGGTCAGCAGGCCCTGCGCCTCCATCGCGTTGAGGTGGTGGGTGAGCGTCGCGCCCTGGATGCCGATCATGCTGGCGAGCTCGCGCTGATTGGCTAGCCCATTCGACTTAACCGACAGCAGCGTCAGCCAGACCGGCAATGTACCGCCGGCCTCGACTAGAGCGGCGTCGAAGGCCTGCGCAACAAGCTTGGCGGTGCGGCCGAGATTCATGCCGACTGGCGGGCGTTCAAAAGGCGTCATTGCTGGACACTAGAGCCTTTCACGTTTTGACGGAAGCGTATCCGGCATTTACGAAGTAGTTCTTGCATTCGGCTGCCTCGATGGTTTCGACGAGGTGGCCGATGTGGCGCCACGTGTCCTCGATGGTGCGTTTCTGAGCTTGGCGCATCCAGTGTTTGATCTTGGCGAAGGCCTGCTCGATCGGATTGAGGTCCGGAGAGTAGGGCGGCAGGTACCAAAGCCTGGCGCCGGCAGCCTTGATCATCTGCCTGATGGCTGTCGATTTATGACTTCCGAGATTGTCCATGACGACAATGTCGCCAGGCTTCAGCACGGTGAGGAGCTGCTGCTCGACATAGGCGCGAAAGCATTGGCCGTTGATCGGTCCGTCGAAGACGCAAGGAGCCGCGAGCCGATCCCAGCGTAGCGCGCCAAGGAAGGTCAGCGTGCGCCAGTGGCCGTGCGGAGCCAGGCCGCGCAGCCGCTTGCCCTTCGGCCCCCAACCTCGCAGCGGAGCCATGTTGGTCTTGATCCAGGTCTCGTCGATGAAGACCAGGCACTGCGGATCGAGGCCGCTCTGCCAGGATCGCCATCGCTGGCGCCTGCGGGCAATATCAGCCCGCGCCTGCTCGAGGGCGAACAGCGTTTTTTTTGAAGCTCAGGCCCTCGCGGCGCAGGAACAGCCACACCGCATTGTGCGAGACCTTGACCCCGCGACCGGCCAACTCATCCTTCAGACCGTGCAGTGTCAGATGCGGCATCTCACGTATGCGTGCCTCGATGAAGGCACGGTGCGGCTCCAGCACCCTCTTACGATGTCCACCCATCTTGCCTGGTGCCACCGAGCCCGTCGTCTCATGGCGCTGCAACAGCTTCACAGCGGCTGAAATCGAAATGCCAAACCGTTTGGCGGCCGACCTGCGGCTCTCGCCACCCAAAACCGCAGCCACAACCCGCTCGCGAAGATCATTGGAAAGAGGTCGAGTCATCAGATGCTGGCCTCCACTCCAGCCAGCATCTTGAATCACAAAACCCACAAATCCGGAATCCCCGTCGATTACATCAAGGCGTGAACCGCTCTAGACGGTGTTTTTCCCAGATGGAACTGACTCCTTTCTTATACATTGACATCTAACAGTTAGATATCTAACTGTTAGCGCACCATCAGGCGAGCGAGGAGAGCCGGCATGCAATATGTCTACATCGTGGTCATCGGTCTTCATGTCCTGGCAGGCGTATTCTGGGCCGGCACCACGGTCACGCTGGCGCGCGATCCCGAGATCCGGGCCGAGCGCTTCATCCGGCCACAGTTGGGCGCCGCCGGCATGGTTTTCCTGACCGGGGCGCTGCTGTGGTATTTCTTCCACGGCGCCTATTTTGGCTCGACGGAGATGGTACTGGCGCTTGGCATTCTGACCGCCTTCGCCGCCGCCGGCGTTCTCGGCGCCATGGTCAGGGCGCCCAGCCGGCGGCTTGCCGGCGCCAATGCGGAAATCGAAACGCAACTGCGCGCGAGAATGGCGACGGGCGAACGCATCGCCGCGCGGCTGCTGGCCATCACGGTGCTGTGCATGGCTGTCGCCAGGATGTTCTGAGACGCAGCACCAGCTCACGAGACCGTACGTCGTCTGGCATCGAGCCAATGACGTGCGGGCGCGCGGTCAGGCCAACGTACACGGGCTCTCGTACGCAGGCTCGGCCGCGCGCCACCAACGGTGCGAATTGCAGCAGCTGCCTTTCTCAGGTCAGCTTCTGGCGCGCCTGCTTCTCGAGCGCCTCCACGAAGACGGCCGGTTCCCAACCTGCATCCAGTGCGCGATGGAAAAGCGCCTGCTGTGTTTCCGGTGCAAGGCCGCCGAGCGGCGGGTCGCGATCGAGATTGGTCGGAAAAGAATAGCCTTCCGCCGACGACGCTATAGCATTCTCAGCCGCTTGCCTGGTCAGGCTGCCATCGCCCAGCATGCGCTGGACAATTGGATAGAGGGCCGCGCTCATGCGGGTCCGGTCCACACTCTCCATGGCGCGGCCATAGGCCGATGAGACCTGCAACAGGTTCGCCATGCGCTGGATGTCGGCCGACCGGTTGGTGCCAGCGGCGTGGAACAGCGCCGGATTGAAGAACGCCGCATCCCCTTTCTTCAGGGGCAGTTGAACATGATGCGAGGTGAAATAGGCTTGGAATTCGGGGCGGTTCATTGCCAGGTATCCAGGCAGATAGGTCTGCGAATAAGGCAGGTAAAGCGTCGGACCGCTTTCCACCGGCATGTCGCAATGAGCGACCGCGCCCTGAAGCGTCAGCACAGGCGAAATCCGATGGACATGCACCGGATAGCGTTCGATGACCGATGCGGTCTGGAAGCCGAGATGATAATCCCGGTGCGCCGACTGGGACGCGCCGCCCGGCCTGACATTGTTCACCTGCGATGTGACTTGATAGGCCGGACCGAGCCAAGCCTCCGATATCAGCGCGATAATGTCGTTGCCGTAATAGGCGGCAAAGGTTGCGGGGTCGCGCAGGCAAAGCTTCTCCAACGCGTTCCACACCCGGTCGTTGGCGCCGGGCTTGGCAAAATGATCGCCGCCGCCTGCCCCGGCCGCGCGCTCCTCGGCGATGATGGTGTTGAAAGCCTCGGTGGCGGCATCGACTGGAGCCACATCTTCGAAAGCGCCGCGAAAGACGACGACACCCGGGCCGTCGGTCATCGCCTCGACCCATTCGGCGAGAAGCGCCTTGCGCCGGGCCGGATCGGCAGCGGCCGCGCGCACCGCCGCACCGTCATAGATCAGGACGTTCTTCTTCACCTCGGACGCGAACGGATAGTCCGCCAGATTTGTGGTCCGTTGCGTGGACGCCGCAAAATCGTCGATGCTGCACATATCGGCGGTTAGCCAGACACGATCGGATCTGAGCTTGGCAAAATTGTCGGCCTTCACGGCATCCTCCCCATGGTCTTGTTTCGACTGGATGGCGGAAGTATAGCTCCGGCTGAGAGGTGTCATATCGCTGAAACACCTCAAAAACACCTCAGGATTGATCGAGGCAGCTGATGTCGCATCCATTCCTGGTGAAGGACATCGCCCAGCAGGCCGGCGTCAGCATCGCCACGGTCGACCGCGTCCTACATGGGCGCAGCGGCGTGCGTCAGCACACTGTTCGCCGCATCGAGCAGGCGATCCGCGACCTGGAAACGCAGCGCTCCCAGCTCGGCTTGTCCGGCCGCAAATTCATTCTCGATCTTGTCATGGAAGCTCCGTTGCGCTTCACCGAGGCGGTGCGCGCCGCGCTGGAGGCCGAGATGCCGGGCCTGCACCCGGCCGTGTTCCGGTCACGCTACCACCTTGCCGAAATGAGAGCGGCTTCGAACACCGTCTCCCTGCTCGAAGCGATTGCCCGCCGCGGCAGCAACGGTATTTTCCTGAAGGCACCTGATATTCCGGAGATAGCAGCCGCGGTGGATCGAGTCGTTCAGTCGGGAATACCTGTTGTGACGCTGGTCACCGATCTGCCGAACAGCCGGAGGCTGGCCTATGTCGGCGTCGACAACCGCGCCGCCGGCGAAACGGCTGCCTATCTGATCGGCGCATGGCTTGGCGGACGTCGTGCCGATGTCCTGGTCACCTTGAGCAGCAACCGCTTTCGGGGCGAGGAGGAGCGCGAAATCGGCTTTCGCCGCGCCTTGCGCGACAACCTTCCCGATCTTGGGATCGTCGACATCAGCGAAGGGCACGGCATCGATCGCGCGACGGGCGAGTTGGTCCGCACCGCGCTGAAAAATCATCCAAACATTGCGGCTGTGTATTCCATCGGCGGGGGAAACGCCTCCATCGTGCAGGCATTCGCCGAGTTGAAACGGCCCTGCCGGGTGTTCATCGGCCACGATCTCGACGCCGACAATCTCGACTTGCTGCGAAGCCGACGCATTTCGGCCGTGCTGCATCACGATCTCAGGCAAGACATGCGCACGGCCTGCATCCACATCATGCGGGCACAGGGCGCGTTGCCGAAATCGGTCGCGCCAAGCGCGTCCAACATCCAGATCATCACGCCGTTCAACATGCCGGCCTGAGTGGGCCGTGCGTTAGATCCGCAAGCCGAACCTTATCCCGTCATAGATGGCGGCATGGATGTTGCGCGAAGCGACCGCATCGCCGATGCGCAGCAGCACGAAGCCGGCCTCTGGATTGCGTGCCGGGAAAATGTCGCCACCGTTGACCAGACGTTCGTAGTCAACCGCGCCGCCATTCTTCGACGGCGGTTTGAGGCTGAGGTAGAGATCGTCGAGCGGCGCTGTGCCATGCTCGACCACCACCTGGTCGACCCTGCGCTCCCCGCGCCAGCCATCGGCAAAATCCGAAGCGAGTTCCGCAACCAGTTGATTGCCCTCGCGCCGCACCGAGCGCAGGCGCGTGTTGATGGTGATGGTGACGCCCTTTTCCTGGAAAGCGCGCATATACGGCACGTGGTTCATGCCGCCCATTTCGGGGGCGAAGAAACGCTCCGGCGACACCAGTTCCAGCCTCACGCCGCTGTTGGCGATCAACTCGGCCGCGCCCATGCCCTGATGACCGCCATTGTCGTCATAGAGCAGAACGTTCTCGGCCGGCTTGACGCTGCCGGCCATGATGTCCCAGCTCGACGTGACGAGATTGTCGCCCGCTGTCAGCGGCGGGTTCTGCGGCAGGCCGCCGGTGGCGATGACCACCACATCGGGCGCCAGCGCCAGAACATCGTCCTTTTCCGCCCAGGTATCGTAGCGGATTTCGACGCCGAGCCGGTCGAGTTCGGCCAGCCGCCAGTCGATGATGCCGATCAATTCCTTGCGGCGTGGGTTCTGCGTCGCCAGCCGCACCTGGCCGCCCGCTTGCGACGATGCCTCCAGGATCGTGACATGATGGCCGCGCTCGGCTGCGACACGCGCCGCCTCCAGCCCGCCGGCGCCAGCACCGACGACGACGACTTTCCGCTTGGGGCCTTCGGTCTTGACGATGATGTGCGGAATCTCGGCCTCGCGGCCGGTCGCCGCATTGTGGACGCACAGCGCCTCGCCGCCTTCGTAGATGCGGTCGAGACAATAGGTGGCGCCGACACAGGGGCGGATCTCGTGCTCGCGGCCCTCCATCACCTTTTTGATGATGTGCGGATCGGCGATATGCGCACGGGTCATGCCGACCATATCGAGCTTGCCGGTGGCGATCGCATGGCGCGCGGTGGCGACATCGGAAATGCGCGCCGCATGGAAGGTCGGGAATTTCGTCGCCGCCCTCACCTCGCCGGCGAAATCGAGATGTGGCGAAGACCGCATGCCGGTCACCGGAATAACCTTGGTCAATGCCGCGTCGCTCTCGATCGACCCGCGGATGATGTTGAGGAAATCGACCTTGCCGGAGCCGGCCAGCCGCTTGGCGATCTCGACGCCCTCTTCCTTCGACAGGCCCTGCGAAAAGTCCTCGTCGGCGACCATGCGGATGCCAACGACGAATTTCTCGCCGACCGCCGCGCGCACGGCATCCAGTACCATATTGGTGAAGCGCAGGCGGTTGTCGAGCGAGCCGCCATACTCGTCGTCGCGATGATTGGTGGCCGGCGACCAGAAGCCATCCATCAGATGGCCGTAGGCCTCGAACTCGATGCCGTCGAGGCCGGCGGCCTGGCAGCGCTGGGCCGCCGACGCATAATCGGCGACAATGCGTTCGATGTCCCAGTCCTCGATGGTTTTCGGGAATGCGCGGTGCGCCGGCTCGCGCACCGGCGAGGCCGAGAGCACCGGCAGCCAGTCGGCCTTGTTCCAGCCCGTGCGGCGGCCAAGATGGGTGATCTGGATCATCACCTTGCAGTCATGCTCGTGGCAGGCCTCAGTGAGTTCGGCCAGCCACGGCACGATGCGGTCGTCATAGACATGCAAATTGCCGAAGGCAGCCGGGCTGTCGCGCGAAACGATCGCCGAGCCGGCGGTCATGGTCAGCGCCATGCCGCCTTTGGCCTTTTCGGCATGGTAGAGCCGGTAGCGCTGTTTCGGCATGCCATCCTCGGAATAGGCCGGCTCGTGGCTGGTCGACATCACCCGGTTCTTCAGCGTCAGATGCTTGAGCTGGTAGGGCTGGAGAAGCGGGTCGTTGCTGGTCATCGTCTTCCTGCTGTTTCAAATTGTGTGAAGCAGCATGTGCTGCTCCTTTTCCCATTCAAGCACCGGATTTGTCCGAAAACCGCTGCGCATTTGTCGATCCGATGCTAATGAGCGGCAAATTCGAAGGAACCCCGCTCATGATCGATACCAAAACCCTTACCCAGCTCGGCGCGCACGTCGAGACGCCACAGAGCCCCGAAGCAGCAGTCCTGGAGACCGTGCCGTTTTCACGCGGCGACGGCCCGCCGGCGATCGTGCGCTTCACCTGTCCGGAATTCACCTCGCTGTGCCCGGTGACCGGCCAGCCGGATTTCGCCCATATCGTCATCGACTACGCACCCGATGCGGCTCTGGTGGAATCGAAGTCGCTGAAGCTGTTCATGACCTCATTTCGCAACCACGGCGCCTTCCATGAAGATTGTACCGTCATGATCGGCCGCCGCATCGTGACAGCAACCAAGCCGCTGTGGTTGCGCATAGGCGGCTATTGGTATCCGCGCGGCGGCATTCCGATCGATGTGTTCTGGCAGACCGGCGCGCCACCGGAAGGCGCCTGGCTGCCCGACACCGGTGTGGCCCCCTATCGCGGGCGCGGCTAACTCGGCCCCTCATTCGCACTGATACTGGCTGAGCGCCCACTCGCCGGTCACCGAAAGCAGGTCCGATATCTTCCAGTCGCCGTCGACCTTCTTGAGTTTCCATTCAAGACGGTGCGGGTTGCCGGCGACGACGAAAGCGACAATGACCTTGGCCTGGTCGCCATTGATCGCTTCGAGCGTCTTCAGGCTCTTGTCGATCTGGTCCTTGTCGTAATCGGCATTGTCCAGCGCCATGTTGGGATCGAGGCATTCGCCCTGCCCGGATTTGCGCAGCGCGTCGCTCTTGTCGAGCACGGTTTTCGCCGGATCGGTGAAATGGCTGCGCTGCGCCGGATCGATCTCCAGGCCAACCTGATTGTAGAACGGCTGCACCACCGCCGTCGGCGATCCCGGCTGGATGGGTGCTGCAGGTTCGCTGGGCGGCCAGGCAACCGGCGGCGTTGCCGGCTCCACCGCACCGCCCGGTGCATTGGCGGGCGGCGTCCCGCTGTCGGCAGGAGCGCTAGCCGAGGGCGCGCCTTCGGCCGGAGCGTTTGCCGGGGGCGCGCCAAACAAGCCTTGCGCAGCCGTGCCGCTCAAACCCGCCAGCAGGCAAATCGTCGACAGCGCCAAGACCGGGCGACAGGCCATCGCATCACTCCTGGCCGGCCACGCATTCCAGCGCACTGAGCTTCCAGTTGCTGGTCTTGGAAGCAATGTCCGATATCTTCCACTTGCCGTCGATCTTCTTGAGCGACCAGACCATTTCCCGTTTGGAGTCATCGCCTTCCGAGAAAAGGCTGAAGGACGCAGTAACCTCAGCATTGTCGCCATCCACCGTCTCGGACAGTTTCAGCGTCTTTGAGACCGTCTTCTGGTCGAAATCCTGCGCATCCAGACCAGGATCGAAGTCGATGCAGGCAACCTGGTCCGGATTCTTCTTGGTCGCCTGGTCGTTGAGATCGAACAGTTTCGTCACCGGCTCGGTGAAGCGATCCCGGTATTGTGCGTCGGCCTCGAATTTGACCGCCGGAACATAGAAGAACTTGACCGCGTCGGACGCCGGACCGGCAAAGGCGACTGCGGGCAAGGCTGTCGATAGGGCGGCAAGGAGCACTGTCAGTCGCATGCAGAATCTCCGGCTTTTGGTGGCTTGAATCAATCAACACCACGCATCCTGCATACCGGCTTTTTTGCCGCTCATGAAGCCCCGGGACGCCAGCCTCGCATGCCCAGCCAGATGTTCTGGAGGTTCGCAATTGCCGACGATACTGGCCCGATACAATCGCCGCGCGCGTCACAGGATCCTCAGCCTCCGAAAGTCGCGATCGGCGTTTTGAGTTGGGAGCGCTCAGGCTTGACACCGAGCCCTGGCATCTGCGGGACGCGTATATGCCCGTTTTCGATGACGATGGGATTTACGGGATCGATATGCCCTTCGATGTATTCCTGGGCGATCCAGGCCCCCTCAAAGCGTCTCGGCTCGACGGTAGCGGCCAGATGCACGCATGCCGCGGCGATGACGTCCCCACCCCAGGCGTCGTCGCAGCTGTGCGGAAGAGATCGTATCGCACACAGGTCGCGGACCGTGGCCATCTTGGTAAGGCCGCCAAGGCGTGTGACCTTCAATCCGAATCCGTCCGCGATACCTGAACAAACCGCCCGCAGGACAGCATTCAAATCCTCGGTGTTCTCGTCGAGGTAGACCGGGTGGGTAACGCGTCCCTTGAGGCTCGCGACTTCCTCCATGGTGTTGCAAGGCTGTTCGAAGGCGAACGGGATTGCCTGGCAAAGCCGGTCGATGTGCAGCGCCGCCGCGGCGGTGAGGCCACGATTGGCGTCGACGGCTATCCGGGCCTTGAAGCCAACCGCTTCCCATACCTTGTGCACGGTGGCGACGTCCTGTTCGAGATCCCGTCCGGCTATCTTGATCTGGAGCCGTGGGTATCCTGCCTTGACCTTGTCGACGGCAACACGCGCGGTTTCATCCGGTGCGTCGACAATAGTCGAGTAGTAAGAGGGCACACGATCGGTGAGCGCACCCCCCAGAAGTGTTGAAACCGGAACGCCCAGCCGCTGCCCGGCGAGATCGAGGAGAGCTATGTCCAAGGCCGCCTTGGCATAGTTGTGACCGTTCAACCGCTCGTCCATTCTTTTCGCGAGGCGGCGCATGGACGTAGTGTCCTCACCAACGAGCCCAGGCGCTATTTCGGCAATTGCCGCTCTCGCGCCCAGAGCATGTTGGGGCTGATAAACAGGGCCGACCGGGCAAGTCTCACCCCAACCTGACAGCCCGTCCTCGGTGGTTACTTCAACGAGCGTGCTGTCCAGATCCTGCACGGTATCGCTAGCCATCCGGTAGGCACCGCCTTTGACAGGCAGAAGCATCTGATAGACTTTGATCGACTCGATACGCATACGGACCTCAGCCCCTTCGAGCCAAGCGATTCTGGCCATCTTGCCATCCCGGTGCATTACCGCACTCTCGGTCACGAACCTGGATCGAACTGCCCTGCTCAAGCGCGGACGTTGTGCTTGCGCTTCATGAAGTCCTTGGCGGTCTCGACCGCCACCGCGGCATCGCGGCAATAGGCGTCGGCACCGACGGCCTTGCCGAATTCCTCGTTGAGCGGCGCGCCGCCAACCAGCACGACATAGTCGTCACGGATGCCCTTTTCCTTCATCGTGTCGATGACGACCTTCATGTAGGGCATGGTCGTGGTCAACAGAGCCGACATGCCGATGATGTCGGGCTGATGCTGCTCGATCGCATCGAGATATTTCTCGACCGCGTTGTTGATGCCGAGATCGATGACGTCGAAGCCGGCGCCTTCCATCATCATGCCGACGAGGTTCTTGCCGATGTCGTGGATGTCGCCCTTGACGGTGCCGATCACCATCTTGCCCTGCTTCGGTGCGCCGGTGGCGGCGAGCAGCGGACGCAGGATGAACATGCCGGCCTTCATGGCGTTGGCGGACAACAGCACTTCGGGAACGAACAGGATGCCGTCGCGAAAATCCTCGCCGACGATGCGCATGCCTTCGACCAGCGCCTCGGTCAGCACCTTGTAGGGCACCCAGCCCCGCTCGAGTAGGATGCGCGTGCCTTCCTCGATCTCTTCCTTCAAGCCGTCATAGAGATCGTCGTGCATCTGCTGCACCAACTCGTCGTCGGAAAGTTCGGAAAGGATGATCTCGTCGTCGGACATTTTGCCTGTGCCAATTGCCTGTCAGTGATTTACGGGCCGCCGGCACCTTTGTCATAGGTGCCGGCGGCGGTTGATTGCAAGATCTCGGGAGTTAGATCAGGCGTCCAGCCAGACGTTCTGGAAGTCCATTTCGTAGGTCTGGTGCATTCCGTAGTTCTTCACCTTCTTGCTCATGTGGCAGTAGAGTTTCTGCCAGAAAGGCTGGATGATGACGCCGGAATCCTGCAGGATCTGCTCGACGTCCTTCATCACCTCCTTGCGCTTGGCAGGATCTGCCAGCGAAAGCGCCTGCTTCAGCTTGGCGTCGAAATCCGGGTTGGCATAGGCCGTTTCGTTCCACGCCTCACCCGAGCGATAGCCGAGCGCCAGCACCTGCACGCCCAGCGGACGCATGTACCAGATCGTCATGGAATAGGGATATTTCGTCCAGTCGTTCCAGAAGGTCGATCCCGGCAGAACGGTACGCTTCACCTTGATGCCGGCGTCGCGCAACTGGCCGGCGATCGCATCGCCGGTGTTCTTCTGCCATTCGTCCTCGACGGTGATCAGTTCATGCTCGAAGTCGGCCTGTCCGGCGTCGGCCATCAGCTTCTTGGCGGCAGCGGCATCCCGCGTCTTCTTGGGCAGCGGATAGTATTCGGGATGGATCGGGGCGACGTGGTGGTTCTCGCCAACCGTGCCGAGCCCGGCATAGCCCAGTTGCATGACGGCATTGTTGTCGACGGCCATCTGCAGCGCATTGCGCACCCGCTGGTCGTCATAGGGCTTGTGGGTGATGTTGGTGCGGGCAACGAGCGTGGTCGCCGTCGCGACCTCCGATTTCACCAGACCCATCTTGTCGAGGGGGTCGATGAAGTCGGCCGGCGTTTCGAAATCGAGGTCGATCTCGCCGGACTCGAAGGCATTCAGCGTGGCGTTGAAGTCAGTGCCGTAGTCGATGAACTCGACGCTGTCGAGTGGTGCTTCGCCACCCCACCATTTGCCGTTCTCGCGGCGCTTGACCACCGCCTTCGAACCCACGGCATAGGACACCAACTCGAAAGCCCCGGTACCGATCGGCTTCTTGATCGGGTCGGCGCCATCCTTGTCGAAGTCGCGATGCACGACCAGCGCCGGATAGTCGGTGAAGCCCGGTATGATCGCGATGTCGGGTTCGGCCAGCTTCAGCTTGACCGTGAGGTCATCGACCTTGGTGATGGCGCCATCTTTGGCCTTGCCGGTCTTTGTGTCGATCAGCGCGCCGACGCGTGCCGCCATGGAATTGCCGGAAGCACCCTTCTCGCACCAGCGGTTCAGATTGGCGACCACGTCATCGGCGTTGAAAGCATCGCCATTGCTCCAGGTGATGCCTTTGCGCAGATGCAGTGTGTATTCGGTGGCGTCGTCATTGACGTCCCAGCTTTCAAGCAGCACCGGCTCGAAAGTGAACTGGTGCGTGTAGCGGACGAGCGGCTCCAGCCAGCAACGGGTGACGTTTGCCATCTCGGTCCAGTCATAGGTGCGCGGATCCTTCTGTGCCTTCACCGACATCGCGACATGCAGCGTTCCGCCCTTTTTTGGTTCATCGGCCAGGGCCTTTGTCGGCGCGGCAAGACCGATCATACTGTAGGCGAAAGCCGTCGACGCGCCGAAGGCGCTGGCCAGCGCCAAGAATTCGCGCCGGTCCATGCGGCCTGCACACGTCTCTTTCGCCATTGCCTCGATAGCGCCCGGCACGCGGTCGCCATTGCTTCTGAAGAGCGTCATGTTTTCCTCCCTTAGTTGTTCCCGTTAATTGTTCGTCCGTCGCGTCAACTGACGCTGTTTGGCAGCGCCTCCTCGCGTCGCGCAATGAAATCCGTCAGCCCCTCCGCGATACTCTCATCGAGCTTCGGCTCTTCATAATCCGCGAGCATGTTGCGCGCTTTCTCGCGGCCGCGCGTGTCGTGGTCCTTGGCGCCTTCGGCGTTCCACTGCTCGTACGAATTGAAGTCCATGATGGTGGGCATGAAGAAAGCGGACTCGAAATGTTCGAGCGTGTGCTGGGTGCCGAGGAAATGGCCCTGCGGCCCGACCTCGCGGATCGCCGCCATCGCTTCCTTGAAATCGTCGAACGGCAGACCGCCGGCATATTTGTACCACCCGACAAGCTGCTCGCAGTCGGTGGCGAATTTCGAATAGCCGCAAGTGAGCCCCGCCTCCAGCCATCCGGCCGAGTGCCAGATATAGTTGGCGCCAGCAAGGATAGCGGCATGCATCAGCATGTTCGCCTCGTAGCCGGCCTGGGCGTCGTTGAGCTTCGAGCCGACATGGAAGCCCGAGGTGCGCCACGGCAGTTTATATTTCCGCGCCAGCGCACCCATCAGATACATCATCTGGGCGGCCTCCGGCGTGCCGCCCATCGGGGCGCCAGTCTTCATGTCGACGGTCACCATAAACTGGCCGTAGATCTGCGGCGAGCCGGGACGCAGCAGCTGCGTGAAGGCGATGCCGGCCAGCGCTTCTGCGTTGACCTGCGCGACCGCGCCGACGGCGGAGGCCGAGGTCGAGGCGCCACACAGCGCGAAGGGCGCCAAGATCAGCGGCTGGTTGCTGCGCGCGTAGACCTTCATGGCGTCCAGCATGGTGGCGTCCCACACCAGCGGCGAGTTGCAGTTGGTGATCGACACCAGCACCGGATTGTCTCGGACGTAGTCCTCGCCGAACACGATGCCGGCCATCGCCATCGTGTCTTCGGCGCGTTCCTTCGAGGTGACGATGCCCATGAACGGCTTGTCGGAATGCTTCAGCGCCGAATGGATGATGTGCAGGTGACGCTTCGGCACCGCAATTTCCATCGGCTCGCAGATGACCGAGCTCGACGAGTGCAGCGCCGGCGCCATGTAGGCAAGCTTGTGGAAATTGTTGAGGTCGGCGAGCGAGCCGTAACGCCTGTTGTTGTCGAGGTCGCGCACATAGGGCGCGCCATACATCGGCACGAAGATGGAGTTCTTGCCGCCGACGCGGACGGTACGCTCGGGGTTACGGGCATTGAGGGTGAATTCCGACGGGACCTTGGAGACAAGTTCCATCAAGAGTGCACGGTCGATACGGACGCGCGTCTCGGAGACATCGGCACCGGCCGCCTTCCACAGGGCGATCGCCTCATCGTCGCGGAACTCGCAGCCCACCTCTTCAAGGATCAAGAGCGATTCCTCGTGGATCAGCTCCACCGCCTCGTCCGGAACCATCTGATAGGCAGGAATCTGGCGCACCAGCGTCGGAAACGAGGCTATGGGTGCGCCGCGTATCGCCTTGCGCCCCAGGCGGCCGCCGCTTCTGCGGTTGGCGTGTTCGGTCACTGCAACGGCCGGTGCATTCATGGCAACTCATCCTCCAACAGTCTGTCAACTTAGCGAGACGAAATATAGCTGTGACGCTGGAAAATCCTGATCTCTTGTATAAACTCTGCTTATGCGAAGCCTGCGCCACCTGCTGCCCTCCGCCGGCAGCCTCATCGTCTTCGAGGCAGCCGGACGGCTGTCGAGCTTCACCGCCGCCGGGCGCGAGCTCGGCATGACGCAGGCGGCCGTGTCCTACGCCGTGCGCGGGCTGGAGGAGCAGCTCGGCGCCAAGCTCTTCCAGCGCCGCCACCGCCAGGTTCTCCTGACGGAGGCCGGCGAGCGCTTCCACGCAGACGTCTCGCTCGGGCTGTCGCATATCCGCAAGTCGGCGGAGGATCTGCGCCTGCAGGCGAGCGGCGGCCATGTCACGCTGGCCGCCTCGACCGCCTTTGGCTCGTTCTGGATGATGCCGCGCCTGCAGCAATTCCGCGACGAACTGCCTGGCGTTGATCTACGCATCCAGACCGCCGACCGCGACCTCGACATTATCGCCGAGGGCATCCCGCTCGGCGTGCGCGGCGGCGTGCCGCGCGACTGGCCGGACTATCATTCGCTGTCGCTCTCCGACGAGGAGATCTTCCCGGTCGCAGGCCCCAACTATCTGGCGAAGTTTGGGCTGCCGAAAACCGTCGAGGAACTGGCGACACACCGACTCATCCATCTCGAGGAGCCCTACCGTGAGGCCCCGAACTGGGACGAATGGTTCGCGTCCGCAGGAACCAGCCTCCGTAATGCCGAGCGCGGCTTGCGCATCAATGATTATGCCTTGGTGATTCAGGCGGTCATGGAGGGACAAGGCATCTCGCTCGGCTGGCGACATCTGGTCGAGCGCCTCGTGGCATCAGGACTATTGGTGCCGGTGACGGATCATGTGCTGAGGACCGGCATCGGATTCTACGTCATCTGGCCGAAGAACCGCGAACTCAGCGACAATGCGCGCAAGGTAAGGGATTGGCTGGTGGCGCAGGCGTGATGCCGCTCCATCGCGCAACTGCGATCGCAGCGATTCGTCCCGCCAACGTCCCCATCGTCTGTGAAGGCATCTAAAGCTTCCGCACACGTCTCGAATCCGCCTATAATCACGAAATGCCCATTCGCCAGCTTTCCGAAACGATGATCAACCAGATCGCCGCCGGCGAAGTCATCGAGCGTCCGGCGAGCGTGGTCAAGGAACTGGTCGAGAATGCGCTCGATGCCGGCGCATCACGCGTCGAGGTTGTCACCGCTGGCGGGGGTCTGAACCTGATCCGCGTTACCGATGACGGGTCGGGCATCCCCGAACCGGAGCTGTCGCTGGCCATCGCGCGCCACTGCACCTCCAAGCTCGCCGAGGATATCAACGACATCCGCTCGCTCGGCTTTCGTGGCGAAGCGCTGCCGTCGATCGGCTCGGTGTCGCGACTGTCGATCCGGTCGCGCACGGCTTTGGGCGACAGCGCCGCGGAGATCGGCATCGAGGGTGGCCGCGTGCTCCCCGTCAGGCCGGCGGCGGCCAATCGCGGCACGACCGTGGAGGTGCGCGACCTGTTTTTTGCCACGCCCGCCCGGCTCAAATTCATGAAGGGCGAGCGCGCCGAAAGCTCGGCGACCAGCGATGTGGTCAAGCGCATCGCCATCGCCTTCCCCGCCGTGCGTTTCACGCTCGCCGGCTCCGACCGCTCGACGCTGGAATTGCCGGCAACCGACGACAGTCCGGAGGGTAGCTTGCGCCGTGTCGCCCAGGTGATGGGGGCCGAGTTTCCCGACAATTCCATCGCCATCGACGCGATGCGCGAAGGTGTGCACCTGACCGGCCATGTGTCGATCCCGTCCTTCACCCGCGCCAATGCGCTGCAGCAATATGCCTATGTCAACGGCAGGCCGGTGCGCGACAAGCTGATCGCCGGCGCCATTCGCGGCGCCTTCGCCGATGTCCTGCCGCGCGACCGCCACGCGGTGACGGTACTGTTCCTGACTCTCGATCCGGCCATCGTCGACGTCAATGTCCACCCGGCCAAGGCCGATGTGCGCTTCCGCGACCCGGGCCTGGTGCGCGGGCTGATTGTCGGCGCCATCCGCCAGGCACTGGCCGATGCCGGCATCCGTTCGGCCACCACGGGCGCCGCCGGCATGATGGCGGCATTCCGGCCAGGTGCCGCCTCCTATAACCATGGCGGCCCGGCCAACGGCCACCGCAGCTACGAAGCAGCGTACCGCGCGTCCGGCTCCACCGGCTTCGACCCCGCGCGCTCGCCGCAGCGGCCGCTCGACATGCAATTCGAAGGTGCGGGCTTTGAACGCGCCGGCGCAAGGCACGGCGGGTTTGGTGAACCCGGCCAGGCGGCGTTCGATGCCGGAGAGCTCGCCAGCGCCGATGCACGCGCCGGGCAGAGCGAGGCGGCTGAGACGTTGCTCGGCACGGTGCTCGGTGCGGCCCGCGCCCAGGTGCATGAAAACTACATCGTTGCCCAGACCAGGGATTCGCTCGTCATCGTCGACCAGCACGCGGCGCATGAGCGGCTGGTTTACGAAGCCCTGAAGAACGCCCTGCATTCGCGCCCCGTGCCCTCGCAGATGCTGCTCCTGCCAGAAATCATCGATCTGCCGGAAGAGGATGCCGAGCGGCTAGCCATGCATTCTGAAACATTGGCTCGCTTCGGGCTCGGCATCGAGCGTTTCGGCCCGGGCGCCGTTGCCGTGCGCGAGACGCCGTCGATGCTTGGCGAAACCAATGTCCAGCAATTGGTGCGCGACCTCGCCGACGAGATCGCCGACAACGACACGGTCGAGACGCTCAGGGAAAGGCTGGACAAGATCGCCGCCACCATGGCCTGCCACGGCTCTGTCCGCTCCGGCCGCCTGCTCAAGGCCGAGGAGATGAACGCGCTGCTGCGCCAGATGGAGGCCACGCCGGGTTCGGGCACCTGCAACCATGGCCGCCCGACCTATATCGAGCTCAAGCTGGCGGATATCGAGCGGCTGTTCGGGCGGCGGTAACGGCCAATGGGCAACGCCGTTACTTCTTCTGCTGATATTTCCGGGTCGTGCGATTGAAGACATAGTCCGTCGTGTAGCCGGCGCCGGCGCCGCGAAAATTCACGGAAATGATGTCCTTGCCGTGCTCCACCCCCTTCTGGACATTCATGTAGATGGGCGTCATCAGCATGCCTGCGTTGCAATCATCGTCGCCGAAGCGGATTTGCTGGACGATCTTGCCGCTGCTCTTTTTGATGACCTGCATTTTCGTCATGCAGATGCCGGCGCTGGTGTTCGCGTAGACGCCGGCGAACCTGTCGGCGGCGGTCTCCGCCCAGAAGGGTATCTCGACGGTGCCGTCGATCTTTGCGTCGCCAGTGTCATCGAAGCTCGCGACCTTCTTGAGAAGGACGGGCAATTTGTCGGCGCCCTTGCTCCAGCTTCCCGACGCGCCGTCCGCGTTGACATCGAGAGTAAACGGGCAGCCGGCGGTATCGACTGGCGTCTTTGATCCCATCACCAAGACCCGGTCGAATTCCTTGTCGTCCGCGATCTCGCAAAGCGAGATTTTGGTGCCGTTGACGGTGCCGTACAGGGCAATCGGCCTCTGCTTTGCGTTGTAAAAGTAACTTCCCTCGACGGTAATGCCGCTGCCGAAACTGTCATATCTCTGCAGCGACAGATGGACCGGATCAGGCCCGACGGTTCCTTCGTAGTTTTCGACCTGATACCAGCCCGCGACGGCTTCCCCGGTCAGCAACAAAACGCAAAAGAGTGCCGATATGAGCCGTTTTCCCATTCCGTCCCCCAGTGAAAGCGGCTCACCATAACGGCCCTTCCTCTGGGTGTCTGCATGCCGGCGGATACGGTTTCCACTTTGAGTCTGCAGACGCCTCCAACCTTCTATTCTACCTCTTCAAATTCACCACGATGACGCCGCCGAGCGCCAGCGCACCGCCGAGGATGCCGAGCAGCGTCGGCACTTCGCCCAGCCAGAAGAAGCCGATCAGGGCGGACATCGGCGAGACCAGATAGAGAAAGTTCGATGCGCGCGCTGCCGGCAGGCGCGACAGGGCCGTCGCCCAGGCGGCGTAGGCGATCAGGCTCGGCACGATGCCGAGAAAGATCACGGCGCCGAGGCCGGCGGTGTTGGCAACTGCAGCCTGTGCAAAGCCGCTTGGCAGAAACGGTGACAGGCAAAGTGCGCCAAGGATCATGTTCGAGGCCGAGATGGTCAGCGGGTGATGACGGGCAAAGAGCGGCTTCTGGACGATGGTGTTGACGGCCGAGCACAGCGCGGAGCCAAGAACCAGCAGCGCACCGGCATTGAAGTGCAGGCCATTCCCGTCTGCCATCGCTATGACCCCGATGCCGGCGAAGGATATCGCTGTACCGGCCCAGGCCCACCTTGAAAAGCGTTCGCCGAGCAGAGCCATCGCCATGATGGCGGTGAAGATCGGGCTGACATTGATGATGAAGCCGGCGGCACCGGCCGAGATAGTCAGTTCGCCGAAGTTGAGCATGACAGTGTAGAGCGCGACGAAAATTGCCCCGCCAAAGACGAGGCGCCACACCTCGTCGAGCCTGGGCAGCGCCGGACGCTTGACGGCAAGGAAGATCGCCGCCGGCACCGCGGCGATGGCAAAGCGCAGGGCGCCCAGTTCCAGCGGCCCAAAGGCTGCGAGGCCGGCGCGGATCGCGGGAAAGGCGGACGCCCAGCCGACCACAGTCAGCGCCACGGCGATGGCGGCCGTGGTGTCCATGCGCTGTGTCTGTTTCAACGTGCCCGTCATCGCGCTCATCTCACTATCCTCGTGCTCTTGCGTCCTGAAACGCACAAAACGCCTTTTCCAGCCTGTTGACAAACGACCAAATCGAGGATCACCTGTGACTATGGATCACAGCTCGGACACAATGGTGCCGCTCGAAACCTTGCGCGCCTTCGACGCGGCGGCGCGCACGGGCAGTTTTTCGGCGGCGGCCGAAAAACTCAACATCACCCATGGCGCCGTCAGCCGGCAGATCGCCAAGCTCGAGGACTGGCTCGGGCTGAAAGTGTTCGACCGCGGCGCGCGTGGCGTCTCGCTGACGATCGAAGGAAACCGGTTGCATCTGCGCACGGCGGAAGCTTTCGCGCTGATATCGAGCCATTCCGACCGCTGGGTCGAGCCGCGCGGCACGGCGGTGGTCCGGCTGACCTCGATCCCCTCGGTCAGCGGGCTGTGGCTGATGCCGCGCATGGCGGCACTGGAGAACAATCCCACCAAGCTGCGCATCGTGCTCGATGTCGACATCCGCCAGGCCGACCTTGCCGATGAAGGCATCGACCTGTCGATCCGCTGTGGCCGCGGCGGCATTCCGGGCCGCATTTCGGTAAAACTTTTCGAGGAGCATGTCTTTCCCGTCGCCTCGCCGGAACTGGCACGCGAGATCGGCCGCGGCGACCCGGCCCGGCTGCTCAAATTTCCGCTGATCAACGATTCCGATGCCTCCGGCTGGCGTGCCTGGTTCGCGGCGCAAGGCATGGACTATCGCCCGCGCCCGCAGGACCGGCGATTCGAGGACTATAATCTGGTGCTGGATGCCGCCGCCTATGGGCTCGGCATCGCCTTGGCGCGTCCGCCGCTGACCGGGCATCAGCTGCAGTCGGGCCGCATCACCGCGGTCGACGAACGCACCGCGCTCAATCCGGTGTCCTATTGGCTCGACCGGCCGCTGGGACGGCCACGCACTGCCGCGGCCGACCTCGCCCGCCGCATTGCGCAGCAGGCCGGATTGGCGCCGGACAACATCGAGGCGTTCATCGAAGCCGAGCGATAGGTCTGCTGGCCTATCCCCGATTCGACGCTCAGCGAAGCAACAGCAGAACGAACCCAAAGATCATGGTTGCCAACAAACCGGTCATGATCGAGACAAAGCCGATCCTCACCAGCAGGCCCTCGGGGTTCGGTGCCCGCGTGGGATTGGCTGGCAGGCCTTCGCCGTCCCGCCGGCGTAGCCAGGGCAGCGGCGTTTTGCGGGACTGGCGCCTGTGGCGGGATGAACGACAGCAAGGACACCCCCGCGGCCCTGACGGGAGCGTTGTCATTGGCCGTTGCCGAGGGCGGCAAGGCGCCACGCTGCGTTTCGGCTTGCGGCTCAGCTCTCCTCGTCACGACCGTTGCCAACACCGCCTCGTCCCTCGCCTCAAGCTGGGCCTGATAGGCCTCGACGATGCCGGAAGAAGCAATCTGCTGCGACTTGACCGCCATCGGTGCTGCGGGCATCGCCAACAAAGCGGGCGCCGCGCGTTGGGCAAACAAAGAGGGCGCGGCGGGCTGGACCAGTTCCCTGACCAGCGCCGTCCTGACCGGATCGGCTTTCGCCAACGGCACAGGTTGCGGCGTCATCGCCTCCTTGAGCAAGGAAGCCAGGCGGGCGGAAGAAATATCCATCATGCCCCCGATAAAAGCGCTTTTCAGCGTGTCCTAGCGCCTCAGCATTGTCCGAGGCTTGTCGCAAGCTTGACCTGGCCGGCGATTTGTGGCGATGAAATCTGCATGAACCTCGGCACCACCGCATGATGAACCGTTTCGAAGGCCCGGGCGGCAAGGAAGCCCGCATCCGCTACCTCGATGGCGATTTCCAGGTCACCAGCCCCGGCTCGTTCGTGCGCTGCGCGGTGACTGGGGAAAACATCCCCTTGGATGAGCTGAAATACTGGAGCGTCGCCAGGCAGGAGCCCTACGCCAGCGCCACCGCTTCGCTGCGCCGGGAAATCGAGATGCATCCGGAGCTGCGAAAGCGTAGCTAACCCCGCAGCTTGCGCTGGCGCCAGGCATCGAGCGTTTCCTCGATGATGCGTTCGGGCACGTGGTCGAGCTCGAAAACCGTATCGATTTCCAGCACCTCGAGTTTGTCGAGAAAATCCTGTGAGGCGCCGTGGCGTAACCGGGCAGCGTCCTTGGCCGTGGTGATGAGCCCGAGACCTTCGGCGCGCGCCGTCGTCGCCAGTTCGGCCAGCTCATCCTCGGCGTAGAAATGATGGTCCGGAAAGGGTTTTGGGAGAACCACCTCACCGCCGGCCTCGCGCACCGTGTCGAAGAATTTGTCGGGATGACCGATGCCGGCGAAGGCGAGGAACCGCTTGCCGGCAAGCCCCGCCTTGCTGCTTGGCTCCGTATGGGCCTCGAAGATCGGCCGGCCTGCGCGCGCCGCCTGGCGCACCACGGCGTCGGCCGCGCTGCCTTCGCCCATTTTCAACAGCCCGCTGGTAAAGACCAGTTGGTCGACGATTTTGGCCCGAAGCGGACCGCCCGGAATGACGCGGCCATTGCCGATGCCGTAGCGGGCATCGACCACGACCAGCGCGTAGTCAATATGGATGCGCGCGCTCTGAAAACCATCATCCATGATCAGGAAATCGCAGCCGTGCTTTTCCAACAGCAGCCGGGCGCCGGCGGCGCGGTTCGGTGTCACCGCAACCGGGGCGTGTTCGGCCAGAAGCAACGGCTCGTCGCCGACATGCTTGGCACTGTCGTGGTGGGAATCGACGACATGCGGCTCGGCAAACGAGCCGCCATGGCCGCGCGACAGGAAACCGGGTTTGAGATGCATGCGCTTGGCCTGTTGCGCGAGCGCGATGGCGACCGGCGTCTTGCCGGTGCCGCCGACGGTGAAATTGCCGATGCACAGGACCGGCGCCTCGATCTTCTCGCGCCGCGCCCGCCGCATGCCGCGACCGGCAACAAGCGCATAGACGGCCGACAGCGGCGACAGCGCCAGGACTTTCCAGTCCGGCTCTTCCCACCAGAATGGTGGTGCTTCGGAGGCCACGTTAGCGCCCGTTGGCGCCCTTCAGGCGCGACTTGACGACCAGCGGCTGGATGTAGGGCTCGAGCGATTTCAGCGTGCGCGCCAGCGCGCCGCGCATCTCATCGACGGTCGCGATCCCCGCCGCCATCATCTCGTGACGCGCCACTTCGTTGGTCAAAAGGAAGTTGACGGCGCCGGCCAGCATGTCGCGATCGCGCACCAGCTTGGCGCCGCCGCTGTCGATCAGGCGCTGATAGGCTTCACGGAAATTCTGCACATTGCGCCCGGCAAGAACCGCGGTGTCGAGCATGGCCGGCTCAAGCGGATTCTGGCCGCCCTCTGAGGTCAGCGAGCGGCCGACGAAGGCGATTTCGGTCAACCGAAGATAGAGCCCCATCTCGCCGATCGTATCGCCGAGCAAAATATCGGTGTCCGGCCCGATACGGTCGCCCTTGCTGCGCCGCGCGACCTTCAGCCCCATGCCTGAAATCTGCGCGGCAAGCGCCTCGGCGCGATCGGGGTGGCGCGGAACGACGATCGTCAGCAAGCCATGGTGACGCTTGTGCAGCGTCGCGTGGACCTCCGCCGCGACCACTTCCTCGCCGTCATGGGTCGAGATCGCCGCCCAGGTCGGTCGGCCACCGATCTGCCGCTGCAAACTGGCCAGTACCCGTTCGTCGACCGGCGGCGGGTTGGTGTCGACCTTGAGGTTGCCCGACACCGTGACCGGCCGGGCACCGAGCGCGCGAAAACGCTCGCCGTCGACATCGGACTGGGCAACGACATGGGCAAGGTTCTCGAATAGCGCCTCGGCGATGTTGGCGCGCTTCTTCCACGAGGTGAACGAGCGGTCGGACAGCCTGCCATTGACCAGCACCTGCGGCACGTGGCGCGCGCCAAGCTCGAGGATGGTCATCGGCCAGATCTCGGATTCGGCGATGATCGCCAGGTCCGGCCGCCAGTGATCGAGGAACCGGCTGACCGCCGGCTTCAGGTCGAGCGGCACATATTGGTGGATGATGCGGTCGCCGAGCCGCTCGTCGGCAACCTGGGCCGATGTCACGGTGCCGGTCGTCAGCACGATGTTGACGCCATAGTCGAGGATGCTTTCGACCAGCGGCACGACGGCTATGGTCTCGCCGACGCTCGCGGCATGGATCCAGATCACCGGCCCTTCGGGGCGCGGGCGGCCGGCGACGCCGTAGCGCTCGCGGCGGCGGTTGCGGTCTTCCTTGCCGCGCGAGGTGCGCCAAGCGACGTACGGTCCGACCAGCGGATAGGCCGCGGCACCGGCGAAACGGTATGCCGTCAGCATGGCGCGCGCCCAGCGACCGCTCATCGCCGGCCATCCACGAGACGGTAGGCCTCGGCCGTCGCGGCGTTGAGCGCGGTCGTGACTTCCTGGCGCTTGCGCTCCATTTCGGCGTCGTCGGCATCCGCCGCGACAAAGATCGGCGCGCCGATGGTCACGGCGGAACGGCCGAAGGGCAGGTTGATGGTTGTCTTGTCCCAGCTCTTTTCCAGCACCTTGCGGCGGCTGGTGGCGATGGCGACAGGCAGCAGCGGCCTGCCCGAGAGGCGCGCCAGGAGAACGATACCGAGCCCTGCGTCGCGCGGCGTGCCGTGCGGAATGTCTGCGATCATGGCGACGTTCTTGCCTGCGGTGAGCGACTTTTTGAGGGCGATGAGGGCCTTGGCCCCACCCTTGTCGAGATGCCTGGCATTGTCGCGCCCGCCGGAACCGCGCACCGCCTCGATGCCAAATTTCTCCAGCATCAACGCGTTGAGCTCGGCATCGGCGCTGCGCGACACCATGGCGACCAGCGGTTTGCGCTTGGGATAATAGGCCGGCGTCAAAAGATGCTGGCCATGCCACAAAGCGATGATGCCGGGCTCGAATTCGGCATAGGCGCCGCCCGAAAAGCGCGCAGATCCGGCGACCAGGGGGCTGGTCAGGCGAACTAGCCGCACGAACTGCGCGAGCAGGCTGGCAATGGCGTTCTTGACGAATCGCGACTGCGCGAGCGGTTCACGCACCTTGCGCCAGAACGCCTTGGTCGCGCGGCTGCCGCCCCTGCCGGTGGGCGCGGCCTCGCTCGCTGGCCCTTTCGCCAGGTCATGCTCCATCGAAGTCAACCGACGACCTTGCTGTCGGGATCCAGCAGACGGTGCAGATGAACGACGAAATAACGCATATGGGCATTGTCCACGCTGGCTTGCGCCTTGGCCTTCCACGCCGTGTGCGCGGATTGATAGTCCGGATAGATACCGACAATGTCGAGCCCGTCGAGATCGCGGAACT
Source organism: Mesorhizobium sp. AR02 (assembly GCF_024746835.1). NCBI lineage: Bacteria > Pseudomonadati > Pseudomonadota > Alphaproteobacteria > Hyphomicrobiales > Phyllobacteriaceae > Mesorhizobium > Mesorhizobium sp. AR02. The sequence continues at coordinate 7,273,941 of NZ_CP080531.1, forward strand.
CCGTGCCGCCAAGCTTCTTCAGTTCGCCGCCGAACACCAGATGCAAAAGCTGTTTCTTCCCGTCTTCCGCGGTCATGTCGGTCCTTCACATATTGTGAGTTTGTGACAGGTCTAGACCAAAGCCGCCGACTTTGGAACCTGCGAATATGCTTTCACAGCCCGGCGATGACATCGACGAGTACCGCCAACAGCTCACCGCTGCCGGCGGCGAGCGCGCCGTGGCGGGTTACCTCGCCGGCAAAGAGCGGCGCGCGACCATGCGGGTCGAGCAACTGGCCGCCGGCCTCGCGCAGGATGAGATCGGCGGCGGCAATGTCCCAGTCATGCGCGTTCGGCTTGACGAAGGTGGCGTCGAGCGTGCCGTTGGCGATCATCGCCAGGCGGTAGGCAAGCGAGGGGCTGTAGGGCGCCCGTGTCAGCCGTTTCTGCCAGCCGGCCGGCACCAGGTCGATCAGCTGCTTCAGCCCGGAGATCTCGGCTTTGTCGCCAAGCGTGCGCACGCCAATACGCTTGCCGTTGCGGAATGCGCCCTGGCCGGGCAGCGCCCAGTAGGTCTCGTCCATCGCCGGACATTCGAGCACGCCGGCGAGCGTGCGGCCTTGTTCGACGACGGCAACGCTGACGCACCAGGTGCGCTGTCCCTCGAGGAAGCCGCGTGTGCCGTCGATCGGATCGACGACAAAGGTGCGGCGCGCTGAAAGCCGGGCCGGGTCGTCGACCGTTTCTTCCGACAGCCAGCCATAGTCCGGCCGCGCCGCCAGCAGCGTGCGGCGCAGATAGGCGTCCGCCGCATGATCGGCTTCGCTGACCGGCGAGGTGCCGCCCTTCATCCAGACTTGCGGGCTGTTGCCGAAGTAACGCATGGCGATGAGACCCGCCTCGCGGGCGGCGTCGCGCAGCAGCGGCAGATCACCAATGGCGCCAGAAGGGGTACCGGCAGCGGTCAGCTCATGCTCCGGCAAGGGTCATGCCTTCGATCAGGAGCGTTGGCGCGGCAGTGCCGAAATTGCGGTCGAGGTCGTTGGCCGGCACCATGTTGAGGAACATCGTCTTCAGGTTCGAGGCGATGGTGACTTCTGCGACCGGATAGGCAAGATGGCCATTCTCGATCCAGAAGCCGGAGGCGCCGCGGCTGTATTCGCCGGTGACCATGTCGACGCCCTGGCCGAACACTTCGGTGACATAGAAGCCGGTCTTGAGCGACTTGATCAGGTCCTCCGGCGAGCGTTCGCCCGGCTCGATGGCGAGATTGGTGGAGGACGGCGAGACGGAGGAACCGCCGCGCGCGCCGCGCCCATTGGTGATCAATCCCAGTTCGCGCGCCGCCGACGTCGACAAGAACCAATGGTTGAGCACGCCCTTTTCGACCATCAGAAGCTTTTCGCCCTCGACGCCCTCGCCGTCGAACGGACGCGAGGCCTGGCCACGCGGCCTGAGCGGCTCGTCGGTGACCGTGATCGCGGATGCGGCCACCTGCTTGCCCATCATGTCGCGCAGGAACGAGGTCTTGCGCGCGACGGACGCGCCATTGATGGCGCCGGCAATATGGCCGGCGATGCCGCGCGCGACGCGCGGGTCGAACACCACGTCGACCGGCCCGGTCGCGGCCTTGCGCGCGCCGATGCGGCGCACGGCGCGCTCGCCGGCCTTGCGGCCGATATCCTCGGGCGCATCGAGATCGGCAAAATGCTGGCGCGAGGAGAATTCATAGTCGCGCTCCATGCCGGTGCCCTCGCCGGCGATGACGCTGGCCGAACGCGAGAAACGCGAGCCGACATAGTGGCCAAGGAAGCCGTGCGAGGTGGCCAGCACCATCCCGCCCAGCCCGGCGCTGGCGCCGCTGCCGGCCGAATTGGTCACGCCCTTGACGGCAAGTGCTGCCGCTTCCGCCGCCAGGGCTGCTTCCTTCAACTGGTCGGCCGACACTTCGGTGCCATCGAACAGGTCGAGATCGCGCGTTTGCTTAGCCAGCAGCGCCGGATCGGCCAGACCCTGATAGGGATCCTCAGGCGAGACTTTCGCCATGGCAACGGCGCGCTCTGCGAGCATCGCCGGGTCGGACGCGGCGGTGGCCGAGACGCTCGCCACTTTCTGGCCGACGAAGACGCGCAACGAAACGTCCTCGGCTTCCGACGATTCGGTGGCCTCGACCTTGCCGAGCCGAACCGACACGCTGGTGGAGCGGCCGCGCACGGCGACCGCGTCGGCGGCATCGGCGCCGGCCTTTTTGGCGGCCTCGACCAGCGCCGCGACGCGGTCGGTCAGTTTTGCAGCGTCTGATATGTCGGCCATGCCTGTAATCCTGCTTGTCGCGGCCAGCTTGCGGCCGCGCCCACCCATCTATTGTTCCGGTCCGGCTTGTGCAATGGCACAGGCTTCAATCAGAATGCATCGCTACATGGTTCCCACCCAGAACCCTGTGACGCAAAATCAGTCCGCAGCCTGCACGGAGCATCCTTGATGACGCCTTTCCATCTCGCCTTCCCGGTCCGTGATCTCGATGAAACCCGAACTTTCTATGGCGAGGTGCTGGGCTGCGCGATTGGCCGCTCGTCGGCGACCTGGGTCGATTTCGATCTTTACGGCCACCAGATGTCGGCACATTTGCGGCCGCAGGCCGCGCAAGCCGCCAGCGACGGCAAGGTCGACGGCATTCTGGTGCCGATCCCGCATTTCGGCGCCGTGCTGCTGATGGACGACTGGCAGCGCCTGGCGACGCGACTGGAAGCGCGCGACGACATCGACTGGCTGGAACGGCCAATGGTCCGCTTCAAGGGCGAGCCGGGCGAACAGGCGACGCTGTTCATCCGCGACCCCTCCGGCAACGCGCTGGAATTCAAGGGTTTTCGCTCGCTGGAGCAGGTTTTCGCGCACTGAGATGAGAAGGCCTGCAGCGGGCGTGCCGTTCAGGTTGCCGCGACCGGCGTCCAGATGACATCCTCGATCTTCTGCGCGCCGGTCGCCAGCATGACCAGCCGGTCGAAGCCGAGCGCTATGCCGCTGGCCTGCGGCATGATGGCCAGCGCAGCCAGAAAATCCTCGTCCAGCGGATAGCGCTCGCCATAGATGCGCTCTTTCTCGTCCATCTCGAGGATGAAGCGCCGGCGCTGCTCGGCGGCATCGGTCAGTTCGCCAAAGCCGTTGGCGAGCTCGACGCCGCAACAATAGAGTTCGAAACGCTCGGCGACGCGCGCATCGCGCGGGCTCGGCCGGGCTAGTGCCGCCTCGGCGACCGGATATTCGCACAGGATGGTCGCGCGGCCGAAGCCCAGATTGGGCTCGATCTTTTCCACCATCACCCGGCTGAACAGGTCGGCCCAGCTGTCGTCGGGCGCCGTGCGCAGGCCGGCTTGAACGAGCGCAGCATAGAGCGCGTCGCGATCGGTGCCACCATCGGCGGCAACCGTGGCCAGGAGATCGATGCCGGCATGACGAGAGAAGGCGTCCGCCACCGTCAGCCGTTCCGGCTCACTGAGCGGATCGCAATCGCGGCCACGGAAGGAAAATCGCGTCGCCACTGCCCTCGTCGCGGCCAGCGCCAGCAGATCAGCGCAATCGCGCATCAGGCTCTCATAGGTCTCGCCCACCCGGTACCATTCGAGCATGGTGAATTCGGGATGGTGCAAGGGGCCGCGCTCGCGGTTGCGGTAAACCGGACCAAGGCTGAAAATGCGCTCTTCGCCGGCGGCGAGCAGCTTCTTGCAGGCGAATTCCGGTGATGTGTGCAGATAAAGTGGCGAACGCGCGCCATCCGGCCCGACCGCCTCGGTGGCGAAAGCCGCCAGATGCGCCTCATTGCCGGGCGAGACCTGCAGGGCCGCCGTTTCCACCTCGATGAAATCGTTGCGGGCAAACCAGTCGCGCAAGGCGGTAGTGAGGCCGTTGCGCTGCATCAGCCGCGGGCGGCGGTCAGCATGGACATGCGGCGTCCACCAGGGCGAAGCTGTGGTCATGGGCGGATTGAAGGCGTGCTGGCGCGCCTGGGGGGCTGGCGGTTCGCGACAAGATGCGCTACCAGCGCCGCACAAGCCGGCAAACGCCCGTCAACTCTCGCAGGATTTAAAACCGTGGTGAAAGTCATCGCCAGTTCGCTCCGCAAAGGCAATGTCGTCGACAAGGACGGCAAGCTTTATGTGATCCTCTTTGCCGAAAACATCCATCCAGGCAAGGGCACGCCCGTGACGCAGCTCGACATGCGCCGCATCGGCGACGGGGTGAAGGTTTCGGAGCGCTACCGCACCACCGAACAGGTGGAGCGCGCCTATGTCGAGGAGCGCGAGCACACTTTCCTCTACGCCGACGGCGAAGGCTACCACTTCATGAACCCGGAAACCTACGACCAGGTGGCGGTGACGGAAGCCGTGGTCGGCGACGCAGCACCCTATTTGCAGGAAGGCATGCCGGTTCAGGTCTCACAGTTCAACGGCATCGCGATCGCCCTGGTGCTGCCGCAGCGCGCCACCTTCGAAGTGGTCGAGACCGAGCCGACGACCAAGGGCCAGACGGCATCGTCCTCCTACAAGCCGGCCGTGCTCTCCAACGGCGTTCGCACCACGGTGCCGCCCCACATCGCGCCAGGCACCCGCGTGGTGGTGATGACGGCGGACGGGGCTTATGTGGAGCGGGCGAAGGACTGAGGGCGACCCTGTCCGTCAGCTATTTGGCCTGGCAGCTCGCTGCCAGAAACCGCACCGCCCTGTCTAATACTCCGCCTCACTGTTACCATCAGTCCGCATTATGAGTTGGGAATCGCAACTCACTGGGCGGCTGAGCATGCGGATCAAGATCGTTGGAACCGGGCGCGCAGTGCCTGCCCTATGCTTGACATCGCGCGGCCTCGACGAGCGGCTGGGATTTGGCCAAGGCCAGATCGAAGCCGCCACCGGTGTCATCGAGCGCTATGTCTGCGAGACCGAATCGCAAATCGATCTGGCCTGCACGGCGGCGCGGCTGGCACTGGCTGATGCCGGGATAGAGCCTGATGCGGTCGACCTCATCATCGGTGGATGTGGCGTGCCTTACCAGCCACTGCCTTCGACGGCACCGCTGGTGATGCAGCGCCTGGGGTTGGCCGATGGCTCGGCCGCAGCCTTCGACGTCAACAGCACCTGCCTTGGCTTCCTCACCGCTTTCGAAACCGCCGCCCGTATGATTGAGGCCGGGCAAAGCGAAACCGCGCTGGTGTTCTCGGCAGAGATTGCCTCGCGCGCGCTGCCCTGGAAAGAACAGCCTGAAATCGCCGCCCTGTTCGGCGACGGTGCGGCCGCCGCGGCGCTGCGCAAGGCGGCGCCAGGAGAGGGTAAGGTGCTGGCCAATCTCATGCGCACCTATCCATCGGCTTACGAGGCTTGTAGCATCGGGGCCGGCGGCACCCGCTTCGACTTCCACCACCAGCCGGAGGAGTTTTCCCGCCATGCGCTCTTTCACATGGACGGCAAGGAGCTGTTTCGGGTGACCGCGCGCCATTTCAATGGCTTCGTCGGCGAACTCCTGCAACGTGCCGGCTGGCGGCATGAGGAAGTCGACCTCGTCGTGCCGCACCAGGCGAGCCCGTTTGCGCTGGCGCACATGGCACGACAGACCGGGTTCGCGACACAGAAGCTGGTCGACATTTCCGCGCGTTACGGCAACCAGATCGCGGCGTCCATTCCCTTCGCGCTCGATATTGCGCGCCGGCAAGGCCGCGTCATGCAGGGTACCAAGGTGCTCTTCCTCGGCACCTCGGCCGGTGTCTCCTTCGGCGGCATGGCGCTGGAGGCGTGATGGGACGCGTGCTCGTCACCGGCGCTAGCGGCTTTCTTGGCGGCCATGTCGTGGCGCGGCTGGCCGCCGCGGGCACGCCGGTGGTGGCGCAAGGCCGCGATACCAGGCGAAGCGCCGCACTCGAAGCCGCCGGCCATACGGTCATGCGTCGCGACCTGTCGCAGCCGTTCGATGCGAAGTCCGACGCCGGATTTGGCGAGATCGATGCCATCGTCCATTGTGCAGCACTGTCTTCGCCTTTCGGCCGGCTCGCGGATTTCGAGGCCGCCAATGTCACGGCGACCCGCAATCTCGTCGATTTCGCACGGCAGCTGGGTGTGCAGCGTTTTGTCCAGATCTCCACCCCTTCGGTCTGTTTCGCTTTTCGCGACCAGCTCTGTGTCACCGAGAAGAGCCCCTTGCCCGATCCGGTCAACCACTACGCCCGCACCAAGCGGCAAGGTGAAGACATCGTCCTGGCGGCGGCGGACATAGGGCCAGTCGTGCTCAGGCCACGCGGTATCTACGGAGCAGGCGACCGAGCGCTGCTGCCACGCCTGCTGCAGGCAGCGCGGCGGCCGCTGCCGCTGTTTCGCGATGGCCAGGCACGCATCGATCTCACCCATGTCGACGATGTCGTCGATGCGGTGTTCGCGGCGCTGTCGGCCGGCAGCGCCGCCGAAGGCCAGATATTCAACATCTCGGGCGGCGAAGTGCTGGCGGTACGCCACATTGCCGACAGTGCCTGCGCCCGCGCCGGGCTGCAAACGCGATGGCGAAAGACGCCGCTGGCGCCAGCGATGCTGGCAGCGGGCGTGATGGAGGCTGTGGCGCTGCTTCTGCCCCGCCGGCCCGAACCGCCAGTCACCCGTTACGGCCTCGGCTTGTTCGCCTATGCCCAGAGCCTCGATATTTCCAAGGCCAGGCGGATCCTTGGCTGGACGCCGAAAGTGCCGTTCGAGGATGGGCTCGACCGCACGTTTGCCAGAGGGCGCGAAGCCTGGGGGACAGCTTGAAGATCGTCTTCGCCAACAGCGCCTGGGTCAGCGCCGCCGAAAAACTGATCCTGCGCGGCGGCGGCTGGCAAAAAATCCGGCTGCGCGTGCGTTACGGGCTGATCATCCATCCGCAGGCCGGCCCGGTGCTGATCGATACCGGCTATACGCCGCATGTGACCACCGGAGCCCGGCGCAGCGCCATGCTGCGCCTCTATGGCGCGGTGCTCGGGCCCGAACTCGTCGAGGCCGGGCAACCCATGTCTGTCCTGGCCCGCTTTGGCCTGACACCGCGCGATATCAGAACCATCATCGTCACGCATTTTCACGCCGATCATATCTCGGGCCTGCCACTGTTTCCCAATGCGCGTTTCATCGCCAGCGATGCCGCCTGGTCGCGGCTGAAGGCGCGGACAGCCCGGCAAAACCTGCGTCATGGTGCCTTCACCGAGCTTTTTCCGGCGGATTTCGAGACGAGGCTCGACGGGCTGTCAGCGATGAGACAGATCCCCTCGCGCGGCGACATTCCCGGCGGAGCCGATCTGTTCGGCGACGGCAGCGTCATCGCGGTCGACCTGCCAGGCCATGCCGATGGCCAGTTCGGGCTCCTGTTTCCTGAAATGGATCGGCCGCTGCTTTATGCGGTCGACGTGCAGTGGCTGCTCAAAGCTTTGGTCGAGAACCGGACGCCGGGCTTTCCTGCACGCCTGCTGGCCGAGGATTTCACCGCCATCGATCGGACCAGCGCGGCGTTGCGCCGCTTTCTGGCAGCCGGCGGCGAGGTGATCTTCTGCCACGATCCAGGGCTGACACCATACGACCTGACGCCGGAGGGCGGATGACCAGGTTCGGCGAAGCGATCCGCTCATTTGCCCGCACCTTGTGGGTGTCACGCAAAAGCCGCGAAAACTTCGAACGCTGGCAGGCGCGCGCCTTGCGGCGCTGGCTCGACCGCGACCTGCCGCTGGCGCCGTTCTATGGCATGGCGCCACACCACCTCAGTGACCTTCCGGTGACCGACAAGGCACTGCTGATGGCTGATTTCGAGCGCTTCAACATTGCCGGTGTGTCGTCCACGGACGCCTGGACGGCGGCAGCTGGTGACGGCCGTCTCGGCGTGCTGACGGTCGGCGCCAGCACAGGCACCTCGGGCAATCGTGGCCTTTTCGTCATCTGCGAAGCCGAGAAATACCGCTGGCTGGGGACAATCCTGGCGAAAGCCATTCCTGACCTGCTCTGGCGCCGGCAGCGCGTGGCGGTGATCCTGCCGCAAAACACCGGCCTTTATGATACCGCTCGCCAGTCGAGGCGCATCGACCTGCGCTTCTTCGACCTGACGCTCGGGCCGGAGCGTTGGCGGTCGGCCCTCGAGGCGTTCGCGCCGACGGTGGTCATCGGCCCACCCAAGATTCTGCGGCACTTTGCGATCGAACGCTTCCGGCTTTCGCCGCTGCGCGTGTTCAGCGCCGCCGAGACGCTCGATCCGGTCGACCGGCCTGTTATCGAAGCATTCTTCGGACGCCGGCTCGACCAGATCTATATGGCGACCGAGGGGTTGTTCGCGGTCACCTGCCGGCAAGGCAACCTGCATCTGGCCGAGGATTCCATCTTCTTCGAGTTCGAAACGGCTGGCGACGGGCTGGTGACGCCGCTGGTCACCGCCTTCCGCCGACAGACCCAGATCATGGCGCGCTACCGGATGAACGATCTGCTGCGCCTGTCGCCCACACCATGCCGATGCGGCTCGCCGTTGCGCATGGTGGATGAAATCGTCGGCCGCATGGACGACGCCTTCCGTCTTACTTCTGCGCAAGAGCCACTCCTGATCACGCCTGATATCCTGCGCAATGCCGTGCTGAAGGCGGACCGGCGCATCGACGACTTCCGGCTGATCCAGACGGCGCCCGAGACGGTCGAGTTGCACCTCAAGCCCGACCTGGCCGGGGATGCCGCACAGGCCGCACTGGAGGCGGTGCGAGGGCTGTTCGCCTCGCGCCAGGCAAGGGTCGCGGTCGAACCCGTGCGCTCGCCTTTGCCGCTGGAAACCGGCCGCAAGCTGCGCCGTGTCGAGTGCCGGCTTCCCACCGGGGCCGCCAGGTGAGCCGGGTCGTGGCAGCAGCCGCCAAGCGGGGGCCGGAGCAAGCGGACCGGGTCGAGAACGACCTGCATAAGGTCGACGCTTTCGCACAATTGTTCAAGGCCATGCCGGTGCACGATCTCATCGCCAACCTGACCGTTCGCGTCGAGACTTGCGACATTGCAGGCCGAGCCTTTCCGCTGACGTTGAACGACGCCAGCGAGGCGCCGAACTGCTACATCTGCTGCCCGTCCAGTGCCTATATCGACTATGCGATCGACGAGACCCGCAATTTCGCTTCAAACCCTTGGCTGCAAAAAACAATCCGGATGCTCATCGGCCTGTGTGGCCCGCTGGTGAAGGCAAGCGGCCTCGATCATCAGGTTCAGGTCAACAACTGGCTCTATTCGACCAATCCAGTGCCGCTGCTCGACCGCAGCTCCATCGCGGCGATGCGTACGGATCTGACGGGCCGGTTTCCCGACCGCGCCATCGTCATCCGCTCGCTGAACGACATTGCCGATCCCTCGACCATCGCGTCACTCAAGGCGGAGGGATTTCATATGCTCGCCGCACGTCAGGTCTACATTTTCGCCGACCGCAGTTCAGCACCGCCGATAACACGCGACATGAAGCGCGATCGTGCCCGGCTGCGCGCGACATCGTTGCGTATCGTCGGCGATGACGATTTCACGCCGGCCGATTATGTCAGGAGCGAAGAGCTCTACGGCATGCTCTACATCCGAAAATACACGCCACTCAATCCGCACTATACGGCCCGCTATATCAGTGAAATGCACCGGCGTGGCATCTTGCGGCTTGCCGGCTTGCGAGACGAAGCGGGGCAACTTGTTGCCGTCACTGGCCTGTTCGAAAACGGCGGGACGCTGACGCAGCCGATCGTCGGCTACGACACCAGCCTGCCGATCAGCGACGGCCTCTACCGGATGGCGATGGCAATGGCGCAGGACCACGCCACGGCACGCGGCCTGTTCTTCAACATGAGCGCCGGTGCGGCCGGTTTCAAACGCCGTCGCGGCGCTGTGCCGGCGATCGAGTACAACGCCTGCTATGTCGGGCATCTGCCACGCCGCCAACGCCTCGCTGTGTGGACAATGGGGCGGGTTCTGGCACTGGTCGGGATACCGCTGCTTCGGAGATTCGAACTTTGAGCAAAGCCGCGCGAAAGGATTTTTGGCAGGCTGTGGCGCTTTCAGCCGATGTCGGCGCCAGACCGAGGCGCATCCTGTTCGAAGGTTCGCCGGTGGTGCTGTTCCGTTCCGACAAGGGCATCGCGGCACTGTTTGACCGCTGCGTTCACCGGCTGGTCGAATTGTCGACCGGCAAGGTCGTCAATGGCGAGATCGAGTGCCCCTACCATGGCTGGCGCTATGATGGCGAAGGCCTCTGCACCGCCATTCCTGGCCATGTCGGCGAGATGCCGCGCTACCGGGTGCGACGCTACGGCGCGATCGAGCGTGATGGCATCGTGTTCGTCTCGGCGGGCACGCCAGAGACGGAGCCGTATCTCCACTGCATGCAGGACCAGGACGTGCTTGTACGGCGCGTGCGTTCCTCGACGCAATCAACCGTGCTCGACGCGGCCGAGAACATCCTCGACGCAACCCACACGCATTTCACCCATAAAGGCCTGCTGCGGGGCTTGAGCGCCAGGCGCCATCTTGTGCGTGTCGACGTGACCGGCGGCGAAGGTTGGGTCGAGGCTTGCTATACCGGCGAGGAGCGGCAGCAGGGCCTGATCAGCCGGCTACTGGAGGGTGAACGCACGAAAACCATCGGCCGTTTCCGCCATCCAGGCATCGCCGAACTGGAATATTGGGGCAAGGACGGGCTGGCGCTGGCCACGACGTTCCATCTGCGCCAGGCGGATGAGAACATAGTCGAGGGTATCGGCTGGCTCATCGGCCCGCGTCAGGGCCTGCTCGGCCACCTCAAGGCGTTCGCCTTCAAACCGCTGTTCAACATCGCCTTGGCACAGGACCGCAAGGTGCTGAAATCGGCTAGCGACAATGCACGCCACGCTCCCCTTGCCCCGCCGGCGATCGGCCCGCTGGATTTCCTGCGCCGCGACATCGCGGCCATCATGGCAGGCGAAATGCCGCCGGCAGCTGCAACGCCACGCGTGTATCAGATCGAGCTTTGAAGCGGCCCGTTCCATTCGATGTCGCGCGTCGAGGCGGCCTGCAGACTGATACGCTGGCGCAGCGCTTTGCTCGCGATCTCTGCAAGCGCCCGCCACTGCGCCCGCTTGGGCGCAGGATCGTTCGGCCAGTCGAGCAATTCGTCCGCATCACGCATCGCCTGGCGGAAGCTCCCGATCTGACCTGACCGAAGAGCTGACGGCAGGCCGTAGACCCACATGGCCAGTCGCACCGTCTGCGGTCTGCCGACATCAGGCCTCACCCCAGCGCCTTCAAATAGCGCAGCCGTGAAGGCTTCCGGATCGCGGAAGAAGTGCAGGCCGCTGACGGCGCGCGGATTGCACTCCAGCGGCAGCACCGTGCCGTCGCTTTCCCGCATCAGGTCGAAGGAAATCTGGCCGGTCCAGCCGGTGCCGGCAACGAAAGTTTCGACGAAATGGCGAGCAGCGGCATCATCGACCTGTTCGAACCAGATGCCGGCGCCCTTGCCGGCGCGGTAGCGCGAACGATAGAGCGCCAATGCCTTGAGCTTGCCGTCATGTGCCAGCGCATAGGCGCTGATCTCTTCGCCGACGACGAAACGTTGCGCCACCCACGGCACCGCTGCCGAAGGGCTGATAGCATCGAGCGCGGAAGGCGGCGGCCGCAGCAGCACATGACTGGCAAAACGCGACCAGACCGGCTTGAACACCAGCTCGCGCGAACGGCCACGCACGGCCTCGATATCATCGTCGGATCGCAGGAGCGTCGTTTCGGGCACGGCAAGGCCAAAACCTTGCGCCAAGCCGATGAACGCGTGCTTGTCATGAACCCGGGTCAACAATTCCATGTCCGGCGCGAGCAGACGGGCCGGCATGGCCCGGTCTCGCCACAGTGCGCCGAGGTAGAAGACTTCTTCGCAAGTCGGGATGACCAGTTCCACCGCCTCGGTGCGAACAAGGTCCGCCACGGCCTGGGAATAGGCCTGCGGCGCAAAACGCGGCGGCGGCAGACGATGATAGGAGGCGCAGGCGGCGCTCGCCGCGGCAATCGGACAGGCCGGGCTGTCGGCCAGGATCACCTTCAGGCCGGCGCCATCCAGCAGCCGCGCCAGATGCAGCGCCACCGGCGCCCGAGCGCCTGTGATCAGCACCGTGCGCATCAGAGCAGGATCAGGGCCACAGGCATTGGCCGCCCCAAGACTCAGTCCAAACCGCGCTTACCGCGCTTGAGCCTGGTGGCGCCGGAGCGCGCCTCCAGTGCTTTTTCCACCTCCCGCTTCAGCTGATCCTTGATGTCCACCGTCTCGCTCATCAGCGCATCAATCTTCAGGAAGTCGAGCACGCGGTATTTCGACACTGCCGGGCGGACCAATATGTCGGGGCGGCACTGTTTGAGCTTGTTGGCGATGATCGACTGCATCATCAACTGCGTGGCGCCGAACATCAGGTCGACGGAGGTCGGCTGCTTGCGGTCGGCTTCCTCTGGCGCACCGACCACGTCGACGCCGATGATGATGTCGGCGTCGTTCTCGATCAGGTCGAAGGGCACGGGGTTGTAGATGCCGCCGTCGATCAGCAGCCTGCCGTCGCGCGTCACCGGACGGAAGACGGCGGGAATGGCGGCCGAGGCTGCAAGCGCGGAATGCAGGTCGCCGTCGTCGAAGACGGCGAGCTTGTGGCCGAAATAGTCGGTCGCAGTCACCTTCAGCGGGATTTTCAGCGCGGCGAAGGTTTCGGGAATGGCCTCGGGCAGAAAGGCCTTGAGGATGCGCTCGACATTGAACTGACTGACCCGGATGCCGTTTTGCATGGCTTCCGCGATCGTGCCCGGTCGCGCACGCCACATGCGGCTCGCCACCTCGGCGCGGCGGCCGAGGATCGAGCGGGCGTAGTCGTGGATGTCCTTGCCGGTCATGCCCGCGGCCATGCCGGCGCCCATGATGGCGCCGATCGACGAGCCGGCGATCGCCACCGGCTTGATGCCGAGTTCGTCCAGCGCCTCGATGACATGGATATGCGCCAGACCGCGCGCGCCGCCGCCGCCGAAAGCTATGCCGAAGGTCGGGCTCATCCCTTGCCGGCCCCGGCCAGCGGCGGCCCGACCACCATGATGGTCGGCTCGGCCGTCAGCAGCTTTTTCGCCGCCGCCTTGACCTGGTCGAGCGTCACCGCGTTGATGTAGCCGGCGCGGCGCTGCATGTAGTCGATGCCGAGATCGTCGATCTGCAATTCGACCAGCGTCGCGGCGATGGAACTCGAAGAGTTCAGATTGGTGATGGCATAGGCGCCGATCAGGTATTTCTTGGTCGCCGCCAGTTCGGCCTCGGTCGGGCCGTCCTGCGCCAGTTGTCTGGCGACATCGCGCACGATGCCGAGCGTCTCGGCCGCGCGGTCGGAACGCGTTCCGGTGGTGACGATCAGCGCGTCGGCATGGTCCTGGTTGACCAGCGAGGAACTGACGCCGTAGGCCAGCCCACGCTTTTCGCGCACCTCCTGGAACAGGCGCGAGGTGAAGGTGCCGCCGCCAAGAATCTCGTTCATCAGCACGGCGGGGAAGAAATCCGCCGACTTGCGTTTAACGCCCGGCCAGGCAAGCTGCAGCGAGGTCTGCGGCAGGTCGTAATTGACCTCGAGACGCTGCGCGAGCTTCGGCTCGACATCGGCGACCGGGGCGAGCGCCTGGCTTTGCGGCAGGTCGCCGAACACCATGTCCAGCTTCTTCCTCAGCGTCTCGGCGTCAATGGCGCCGACCACGGCGACATGCAGGCCGCCGCGCGCGAAGACAGCCTTGTGCAGCGCCTTCAGATCATCCTGGGTGATGGCGGCGATGCTCTGCCTGGTGCCCTGGTCGGAGCGCGAATAGGGGTGGTCGCCGTAGACGGCGCGCGCCCATTTGTTCTGCGCCACCGTATCGGGATCGTTCTCGTTGGCGATGATGCCGGACAGGATCTGGGCGCGGATGCGGTCGATCGGCGCCTGGTCGAAACGCGGCTCGTTGACCGCCAGCCGCAACAGGTCGAAGGCCTCGTCGCGCTGCTCGGACAGCATGCGCATGGAGCCGTAGATGCCGTCACGTGTCTCGTCGAAACTCATCTCGGCGCCGGCATCGTCGAGCCTGATCTGGAAGGCTTCCGAATCGAGAGGCCCGGCGCCTTCGTCGAACAGGCCGGTCATCAGATTGGCCAGACCTTCCTTGCCCGGCGGATCCTGCGTCGAGCCGCCGCCGAAGACGAAACGGAGGGCGACGACCGGCACGGAATAATCCTCCACCAGCCATGCGGTGATGCCTTTTGGCGAGGTGACCTGCTGGATGTCCATGGCCCGGGCCGCCAGCGCCGGCAGGATCAGGAAGAGGATGGAGAGGAAGAGGGTTGCGAGGGCGTGCAGGGTCTTGCCTTCTCCCCTTGTGGGAGAATGGGGAGCTTGGCGGGGAGAAGTCAACGCGCCGCTAAACTGGTTCGTCATCATCAATTCCCCGCCTGTTGCTGCGGCAAGAGATAGCCTGACGTCGAGCGGGCCAGCACCAGATAGCGCGCGGCGGCGGTCTTGACCTCGTCCGCCGTGACCTTGCGGATGCGGTCCGGCCATTGCTGGACATCCTGCACATTGCCGCCTGTAGCCAGCGTCGAGCCATAGATTTCGGCCATGGAGTCCTGCTTGTCGCGGGCAAAGACCATCGACCTGATATAGCGGTCCTTGGCCTTTTCGAGCTCATCGGATGTCACGCCGCCGCTGGCGATGCGCGCCACCTCGGCATCGACCGCGGCCTCGACGTCGGCAAGCTTGGCGTCGCCGCGCGGCGCGCCATAGACGGTGAAATTGGTGTCGTCGAGCATGGTGCCCTGGAAATAGGCGCCGGCGCTGGAAGCGATGCCTTGCTGGACGACCAGCGCCTGGTAGAGCCGGCTGCGGTTGCCGCCGCCGAGGATTTCGGCCAGCAGGTCGAGCGCTTCCGCCTCGCCAGGCTTTGCGGTGTGATAGGACGGCACCACCCATTGCGTCGAGAAACTCGGCACGCTGACGCGGGCGTCGGTGAGCGTGACGGTGCGCTTGGTGTTCTGCTCCGGCTCGACCGGGCGGATGCGGGGCGGCAGGTCCGGCCCGCGCGCCACCTTGCCATAGGTCTTCTGCGCTAGCGCCTTGACCGTATCCGGTTCGACATCGCCGGCCACGATCAGCACGGCGTTGTTGGGCCGGTAGTATTTGTCATAGAAGGCGGTGGCATCGATGCGGTTCAGCTGCTCCATCTCCTGCATCCAGCCGATGACCGGAATGCGGTAGGGCTGGTTCTGCCACAGCGTCGCATCGACTTCCTCGTCGAGCACCGCCTGCGGGTTGTTGTCGATGCGCGAGCGGCGCTCCTCGAGGATGACATCGCGCTCGGTCTTGATGACGTCGTCGGTGAGGATGAGGTTGCGCATGCGGTCGGCTTCAAAACTCATCATCAACTCGAGCGCCGAGGGCGCCACCGTCTCGTGGAAAGCGGTGTAGTCGTAGGAGGTGAAGGCGTTGTTGGAGCCGCCAATGTCGGAGACGGCGCGGTCGAACTCGCCGGCTGCGTGATGGGTCGTCGCCTTGAACATCAGATGCTCGAAGAAATGGGCGATGCCGGATTTGCCCGGCGGCTCGTCGGCGCTGCCGATCTTGTACCAGACCATATGGGTGACGATCGGCGCGCGGTGGTCGGGAATGACGACCACTTCCATGCCGTTGTCGAGCAGGAAATCCGTCACCTTGAACTCGGCTGGCTTGGTGTTGACCGGCACGGCGCCATCTGCCAGCGCGGAGCCAGTGAGCGTGAAGGCCAGCGACGTTGCCAGCAGTGTTCCGCGCAGCCATTCAGCCTGAAATGTCATCAATGGCTCCGGTTCGTAGAGCAGTTCACCGTTTCACGGAAACGCTGAACTGCTCTATCTCTTTGTTCTGACGCAATTCCGGACGGAAAACCGCATAACACTTTTCCTGGAATTGCTTGGGTACAACGATAGGGCAAGGTGCTGGCGACAAGCAAAGTGAATTGTTGTTGCCGGCAAAGGCGGCGGCAAAGAGGCCGGCGGATCAAGCGACCTCGATGAAGCGGATGATGGTTTCGCCATAGTTGCGTTCATCCAGCACGGAAAAGCCGGGGCCAGGCTCGAAGGGCGCCGCCGCCGTCTCCTCGACCACGCAGAGCGCGCCGGGCCGCAGCCAGCCGCCGGCTTTCGCTGACTGCAAGGCACGCTCGCCAAGGCCCTTGCCATAGGGTGGGTCGGCGAAGATGAGGCCGAACGGCGCCAGCGTGCCCGCCTCGCCGAGGCCGGTGGCGTCACGGCGAAAAATCTTGGTGCGGCCGGTCAGGCCGAAGGCCTCGACATTGTCGCGGATCAGGCCTCGGCCTTCGGCCGATTCCTCGATGAAAACGCCATAGGAAGCGCCGCGCGACAGCGCCTCCAGACCGAGCGCCCCTGTGCCGGCGAACAGGTCGAGCACGCGCGCGCCGTCCAGCTGTTCGGCAAAGCGATGCGCCAGCACGTTGAAGACGGCCTCGCGGGTGCGGTCGGTCGTTGGACGGATGGCGCTGCTGCGGGGCGTCGCCAATGGACGCCCGCGAAACTCACCGCCGACGATTCTCATCTTGTCCGGGGGCCCTTGGGGCCGCCACGCGGCCGTTCACCGCCACCGGCCGGACGCTCGCCACGCGGCTTGCCGAACGGCTTTGCGCCGCCTGGTTTGCCACCGGGTTTGCCATAGGACGGCTTGAACGAGGCCTTGCGCGCTTTGGCATCCGCCGCCTTGGCGGCGTCGGCTTCCGCCCTGCCCTTGCCGATCGGCCGGGCACCTGGCGCCATCCAGACATTGGCCTTGCGCTGGCCGGGCGGCTCGATCGGCCGCTGCTCGCGCTCGGTTTTCTTTCCGCCAAAACCGCCACGCGGCTTGTCGCCGAAGCCGCCGCGCGGCTTGTCGCCAAAACTACCGCGGGGCTTGTCGCCAAAGCCGCCACGTTCGGGCCTAGGGCCGCGTTCGCCAAAGCTCTTTTCCGGCCTCTCGCCTCTGTCGGGACTAGTCGACAGCTTGCCCAATGCCTCGTCGCGGCTGCCTTCGCGGCGCTTGCGGTTCTTGATCAACCCGCCCTCGCCGATCGGCCGGCGCTCACCATCGCGGGTGAATTTCGGCCGTTCGGGTTCCGGCTCGCGAACTTCAGTGCGCCGCACCGGCTTGTTGGAAAACGGCTTGGTGACCTCGGCGTCGAAATTGGCGCCGGATTCTTCGACCAGACGCTCGCCAAGCTGGTCACGCAGCACCCGGCCCTTGATCTCCAGCACGTGCCCCTCGGCGAGGTCGTCGAGTTGGAACGGGCCGTAGGAGATGCGGATCAGCCGTGTCACATCGAGGCCGAGCGAGCCAAGGATGTTCCTCACTTCGCGGTTCTTGCCTTCGCGCAGGCCGATCGTCAGCCAGGCGTTGGTGCCTTGCTCACGGTCGAGCGTGGCCTCGATGGCGCCGTAAAAGACGCCGTCAACGGCAATGCCTTCGCGCAGGCCGGCGAGCGCGCTTTCCTCGACCTTGCCGTGGACGCGCACGCGGTAACGGCGCAGCCAGCCGGTGGCCGGCAGTTCGAGCACGCGCGACAGGCCGCCATCATTGGTCAGCAGCAGCAGACCTTCGGTGTTGATGTCGAGCCGGCCGATGGTCATCAGCCGCGGCAGTTCGGCCGGCAGCACGTCGAAGACGGTCTTGCGGCCCTCGGGATCGCGGTTGGTGGTGACGACGCCGGCCGGCTTGTGGAACAGGAACAGGCGCGTGCGTTCGATCGGCGGGATTTCCATGCCGTCGAGATGGATGATGTCGCCCGGCATGACGTTGAAGGCCGGTGAAGTCAAAGCGCGGCCGTTGACCTTGACGCGGCCGGCGGCGATCAATTCCTCGGCGTCGCGGCGCGAGGCAAGCCCGGCGCGCGCCAGCCGCTTGGCGATGCGTTCGCCGGCTTCTTCCGTTGCCTCGGTGGAACGCGGGCGCGGCTTGAAACCGCCGCCCGATGCGCCCTGAGGCCGATCACTGAAATCACGCTTGGGTCTGTCACTGCCGAAGTCGCGCTTGGGCCGGTCCGCGAAATCACGGTTGGGACGGTCGAAGCGCTTTTCGCCACCCTCCGCCGAAGCAGCAACCGGACGGTCGCCACGCGGTGCATAGGGTTTGCGCGGTCCTTCGCGCTTCTCATACGGCTTGCGCTCGCCTTCCGCTGCCATCGGACGGTCGCCACGTGGCGCATAGGGTTTGCGCGGTCCTTCGCGCTTCTCATACGGCTTGCGCTCGCCTTCCGCTGCCATCGGGCGGTCGCCACGCGGCGCATAGGGCTTGCGCGGCCCTTCGCGTTTTTCATATGGCTTGCGCTCGCCTTCCGCAGCCATCGGGCGATCGCCACGCGGCGCATAGGGTTTGCGCGGCCCTTCGCGTTTCTCGTAGGGCTTGCGTTCGCCTTCGGCGGCCACTGGGCGGTCGCTGCGCGGTGCGTAGGGCTTGCGCGGGCCTTTGCTGAAGGGCTTGTCGCCGCCCTTGAAGTCGCGTTTCGGCCGCTCACCTTCGGCGGCCATCGGCCGGTCGCCGCGAGGGGCATAAGGCTTCTTCGCGCCGAAGGACGGCTTGCCGCCCCTCTCGCCTCGCGGAGCCGCAGGTTTCTTGCCCGGGCCTTTTTGGCGCGGAGATTTCTTGTCGTTGTCGTCCATGTGGCCTTTGTCCGTTTGCGCTGCTACAGCGTGGCGCATCCTTTCGGGCGCGCAACGAACGCTGTAGCACTTTGATTTGGCGCATGATCTTTTCCGAAAATCGAGTCCGATTTTCGGGTTGATGCGCTCAATAACAGGATCACGCCTGAGTGGCGAGGAGATAATCGGAATGGAAACCGCTTGAAGCGGCCTGATTTCATGACATTGGCGCTAAAGGAGGCCGAAGCGGCAGCCTTGCGTGGCGAAGTGCCGGTCGGCGCCGTCATCGCCACGGGCAACACAGTCGTTGCAAAAGCCGGCAACCGCACCCGCGAGCTTGCCGATCCAACGGCGCATGCCGAGATGCTGGTCATCCGCGAAGCCTGCGGGAAACTCTCGAGCGAGCGGCTCACTGGCCACGATCTCTATGTGACGCTGGAACCTTGCGCCATGTGCGCCGGCGCCATTTCCTTCGCCAGGCTGCGCCGTCTCTACTTCGGCGCCGCCGACGAAAAGGGCGGTGCGGTGGTCAATGGCGTGCGCTTCTTCGCCTCGCCGACCTGCCACCATACGCCCGACATCTATCCGGGCATGGGCGAGACCGAAGCGGCCCTGCTGCTGAAGGAATTTTTCAGGGAACGGCGCGACTGAACCGCGCCATGCCCTCCGAAAAGGGCAGCGTGGCCGTTCTTAGAGAAGTTCACCGTTTCTCCGAAACGGCGGGCTGCTCTAACTCTTTGTTTTGACGCAATTCCCCAAGGAAAACGCTACGCGCCTTTCCCGGGAAAACCGTTTCACACTTTTCCTGGAATTGCTTTACAGCGACGGCAACCAGTCGAACCAGCCGCTCTTCTTGCCTTCCGCCTCTTTCTTCAGGCGGCGTTCCTTCTTGTACTCGTCCTCGCCGAGTACGTTCTGCGGCGCTGTGTCGGACGCGACACGGTAGGCCAACGGCGGCTCGCTCAGATATTTGCGAGTGTTGGGGTCGCCCTGCTTGGAGTCCGCAAGACGGCGCTGAATTTCGGCGGCGCGGCCCTTGTCGGAGTCCGCGGGGGTCCACGCCGGCGGGTGACTGGAACCTGAATCCGCCATCGCCTTCTTGACCGAGGCCGGATCGGTCTGCACATCGTCGACGATCTCTGACTGATAGCTCGGATCATTCTGGTGGGCGGTGGCGTCGGCGCGCAGCCGCGCGCGACGCTGCTCGGGCGATTCGGGCCACTCGGCGCTTGCCGACTGGATGCTGTCCTGCGGTGCAGGCAGCGCTTCCTTCTGTCCGGGAGCGGGCTTCACCAAGGTGGGGCGCGGCTTGTAGTCGATCGGGTCCTTGCGCTTGGGCGCGAAGGAAACGGCGCCGGTGAGATCGCCGACCAACTGTTCGCTGGCGGTCTTGTCTGTTCCGTAAGTCGGAGAGCCCATGCAGCCGGACAAAGCGAGGCCCGATGCGACAAGCGGCGCCAGCAGCGCAAGGCGCGCATTATATCTCTCGGTCATGCCAAAAAGTCCCACTCTAGACAGCCTCTCGATCGCCACCGGTCTTATGACCGATCCCCATCGTCCAAGCACTTGCGACGGAAATCCGGCGACAATTTGTCTTCCGGAGTTTCGCGTGTTTACCTCAACCACTCGTTAAGGGCAACGCACGGGCGGATTTGCACCGCCCGGCGTGGCATTTGTGCACTATTGGGTAGTGTGCTGAGAGTTCTGCAAATTCGCTGAGAGAGGGGCGGTCATGGCAGGCTGGTGATTGTTCACGTCACCGATTCCCGCGAAGGAACGCCACCATGACCAAGATTGAAAGTAAGACCGCCAGCGCCTCCGTCAAAGACATTCTGCTTTCGAACCCGGACGGACTTCACGAAGTGATCCGTGCGGTGATGCAGGAGGTGCTCGAGGCCGAGATGGATGAGGCGCTGAGTGCTTCGAAGGGCGAACGCACGCCCGAGCGGCTTGGCTATCGCTCGGGTTACTATGGCCGCACCCTTGTGACGCGCGTCGGCAAGCTTGAGCTGCGGGTTCCGCAGGACCGCTCGGGGCGCTTCTCGACCGAGTTGTTTGAGCGCTATCAGCGTTCGGAACGGGCTTTGGTGGCGACGCTGGCCGAGATGTATGTGCAGGGCGTGTCGACCCGCAAGGTGAAGGCGATCACCGAAGAGCTGTGCGGCCATGCTTTCTCGGCCTCGTCGATCTCGGCCATCAACAAGCGGCTGGACGAGAGCCTCGCTGCCTTTGCCAGGCGTCCCCTTCAAGAGCCGTTTGCTTACCTCATCCTCGATGCGCGCTACGAGAAAGTGCGTGAAGCCGGCGTCGTCATGAGCCAGGCGGTGCTGATCGCGGTCGGCATCGACTGGGACGGCCGGCGCCAGATCCTGGCTGTGGAGATGGCCAATCGCGAGAGCCGTTCGGCCTGGAAAGACTTTCTCGTCTCACTGAAGGCGCGCGGCCTCAAGGGCGTCGAATTGGTCGTGTCCGACGATCACGCCGGCCTGGTGGCGGCGATCGGCGAGGTGATCCCGGAAGCCGCCCGGCAACGCTGCTACGTGCACTTCCTCAGGAACGCGCTCGATCATCTGCCGCGCAAGCACGGCGATGACTGCCTGCAGGAGCTGCGCTGGCTCTACGACCGACGCGATCTCGCCGAGGCCAGGGCCGATCTCGCCGCATGGCTTGCCAAATGGTCACCTCGCTATCCGCGCCTGACAGGCTGGGCCGAAGATGCCATCGAACAAACTCTGACCTTCTTCAGGCTGCCGAGACAGCACCACAAGCATCTCAAGTCCACCAACATGCTCGAGCGCCTCAACGAGGAAATCCGCCGGCGCACCTATGTCGTACGCATCTTCCCCAACGCCGAAAGCTGCCTGCGCCTTGTCAGGGCCTTGGCTGTCGAGACCAACGAAAACTGGATGGAGGCCAACCGCTACATCAACATGGACGACCTGCGCGAGCACAAAAAGCTCGCTCTACGCCAAGCCGCATGACCAGCACTATGGCCGCCCCTTTTTGCAGAACTTGACGCACACAACCCACTATTGATCGGGTGCATGTCGTTTTCCCAAAACCGCGGCACACTTTTGGGCGACATGCACTATTGATCGGGTGCATGTCGTTTTCCCAAAACCGCGGCACACCCTCGGGTCAGGCCCGAGGGCATGCTTTTGGGCGACATGCACCTAAAGCCGGCCGAGCGCCTTCAGTTCGTGCAGCACGGCGGCATCGCGCGCCGAGACATCGGGAAACGCGGGATCCTGCCCGACATCGGCCGTGTAGCGCCAGGAACGCGCGCATTTGACCAGGCCGCGGTCCTCGGCCTTCTCGACCACCACGGCGACGCCCTTGACGTCGTCGAGCGTGAAGGCTGATCCCGGCGCCTGGCCATGGGCAATGACAAGATCGCTGGTGATCGCCATCTCGGCCATGTCGACGTCCGATATCGCCGCCTCGAGCGCTGCGTCGTTGATGGTGACGACCGGCACCGCCTCCAGCGAGGAGCCGATCACCTTCTGGGCACGCGCGATCTCGAGCGCGCCGGTGACGACGCGGCGCACCTGCCGCACCTTGCGCCATTTCTCCGCCAGCGCCTCGTTCTTCCAGTCCGCCGGGATCTCAGGGAACTGGTCGAGATGCACCGACACGGCATCGGGATGCCGGTCGAGCCAGGCCTCTTCCATGGTGAAGGGCAGCATTGGCGCCAGCCATTTCACCAGGCACTCGAAGAGATGGCGCACCACTTGCACCGAGGCCTTGCGCTTCAGGCTCGACGGCGCGTCGCAGTAGAGCGCGTCTTTGCGGATGTCGAAATAGAAGGCCGACAGCTCGACGACCATGAAATCGAGAAGCGTGCGGGTGATGCGCTTGAACTCGAAGGCGTCGTAGCCAGAGCGCACGACTTCATCCAGTTCGGCCAGCCGATGCAGCATCAGCCGCTCCAGCTCCGGCATCGCTTCCAGCGGCACGGTCTCGCCATCGTCATGGGCGAGTGTGCCCAGCATCCAGCGGATGGTGTTGCGCAGCTTGCGGTAAGCGTCGATATTGGTCTGCAGCACGTTCTTGCCGAGCCGCTGGTCTTCCCAATAGTCCGTCGTCACCACCCACAGGCGCAGGATGTCGGCGCCGGACTGCTTGATGACGTCCTGCGGCACGACGGTGTTGCCGAGCGATTTCGACATCTTGCGCCCGTCCTCGTCCATGGTGAAACCATGGGTGACGACGGTGTCGTAAGGCGCCCTGCCCCTGGTGCCGCAGCTTTCGAGCAGCGAGGAGTGGAACCAGCCGCGATGCTGGTCGGACCCTTCGAGATAGACGTCGGCCGGCCATTTCAGGTCAGGACGGTCCTCCAGCGTGAAGACATGCGTCGAGCCCGAATCGAACCAGACGTCGAGGATGTCCATGACCTGCTTCCACCGGGACGCATCGTGATTGCCGAGGAAACGCTCCTTGGCGTTCGCCGCGAACCAGGCATCGGCACCTTCTTCCTCGAAGGCATCCATGATGCGCTGGTTGACCGCCTCGTCCTTCAAGACCTTGCCATCCTCGTCGGCGAAGACGGCGATCGGCACGCCCCAGGCGCGCTGGCGCGACAGCACCCAGTCGGGGCGTTCCTCGATCATCGCGCGAATGCGGTTCTGGCCCGCAGCCGGCACGAAGCGCGTGTCGTCGATGGCCTTGAGCGCGCGGCTGCGCAGCGTCGTGCCGTCGCCGAGGTCCTTGTCCATGTAGACGAACCATTGCGGCGTGTTGCGGAAGATGACCGGCTTCTTCGATCGCCAGGAATGCGGATAACTGTGCTTGAGGCGGCCACGCGCGAACAACGCGTTGCGCTTGATCAGCTCGTCGATGACGGCCTGGTTGGCGTTGCCTTTCTTGCCGTTGTCATCGATGACGCGCGCGGCTCCACCCTCACGGTCGGGGCCAAAGCCCGGTGCATCCTTGGTCAGGAAGCCGGCATCGTCGACAGTGAAGGGAATGGCCGCATCGATGCCGCGCGCGCGCAGATCCGCCGCCGCATCCGTCCAGGCATCGAAGTCCTCCCGGCCATGGCCGGGAGCGGTGTGGACGAAACCGGTGCCCGCGTCATCGGTGACGTGGTCGCCAGCGAGCATCGGCACCGGAAACTCGTAGCCGCCGCCGAGGCCCTTGAAGGGGTGCGAAAGCGTAAGGCTTCCAAGCTCTTGCGCTGAAACACTGCGAAGGCGATTCAAGGTCACCTTGGCCTTCGCCGAAGAATCTTCAGCCAATGCATCGGCGAAGATCAGCTTTTCGCCCGGCTGTGGGCCAAAAGCATTCTCGGCAGCCGTAACCTCGTAGAGGCCATAGCTGATACGCGGCGAATAGTTGACGGCGCGGTTGCCAGGGATCGTCCAGGGAGTCGTCGTCCAGATGACGACATGCGCCTGCAGCAGATCGAGCGCGCCCTCCGTCAGTTTGGCCTCACCGTCATCGATCGGGCGGACCAGGCTGGCGACGGGGAACTTCACCCAGATCGTATCCGACTCGTAATCCTGATACTCGATCTCGGCCTCGGCCAGCGCGGTGCGCTCGACGACGCTCCACATCACCGGCTTCGAGCCGCGATAGAGCTGGCCCGACATAGCGAATTTCAGCAATTCGCCGGCGATGCGCGACTCGGCATGGAATGCCATCGTCGTATAGGGATTCTTGAAGTCGCCGACGACGCCGAGCCGCTGGAACTCGCCGCCCTGCACCGTGATCCAGTGCGCGGCGAACTCACGGCATTCCTTGCGGAATTCGTTGACCGGCACCTCGTCCTTGTTCTTGCCCTTGGCGCGGTACTGCTCCTCGATCTTCCATTCGATCGGCAGGCCGTGGCAGTCCCAGCCGGGCACATAGTTCGAATCATAGCCGCGCATCTGGAACGAGCGGGTGATGACATCCTTGAGGATCTTGTTCAGCGCATGGCCGATATGGATGTTGCCGTTTGCGTAGGGCGGGCCGTCATGCAGTACGTATTTCGTGCGGCCAGCGGCACTCTCGCGCAGCTTGCGGTAGAGGTCCATGTCCTGCCAGCGCTTGACCAGCACCGGCTCCTTCTCGGGCAAGCCGGCGCGCATCGGGAAATCCGTCTGCGGCAGGTAAAGCGTCTTCGAATAGTCGATCGTTTCAACAGTGTCGGTCATTGATCTGCCATCTGCGTAGCCCGTCGGTACAAAGCCCGGGGCGTTGAAGTCTTTGATTGACGCATATCGTTTTCCCAAAACCGGACCCACTTTTGGGCGATATGCGTCGATGTTCTGGAAAAAGCGCGAGGGCGCGCGCGAAACTCCCGGCGGCTCCGGCGGCGCTCAGGCCACCCGGAACACCGGGCCAGTAATTCGTATCGCGATCGCGAAAAGGCGCGAAAAGCTCATCATCGCGTGGCTTTTAGCGGAGATGGACGCAGGAATAAAGCGTCTCGTTCGATTCGCTTACATCTTGAAGTCGAAGCGATAGGTGGTCGACACACCGACCATGAACTGATTGCGGTCACCGCGCTCCCTGACCAGACTGGAATCGGCCGCCGGACCCTCCAGGCGCGAATATTCGCCGAACAGGCTGGCTGTCATCGGATCGGTCACCTTCCAGGTCACCGCGCCGCCGAGGCCGACGGATTTCAGGCCGCCACCGGGATTGTATTGGCTCAGACCCGAGGCCACGGCTTCCTGCGCATTGACGCCATAATAGGCGTCGAAATAGTTGGCCGAGGCAAAGGACACGCGCGGGCCACCCGAAATCCTGACGGTTGGCGTCACATCATAGAAGGCGTCGGCGGCGATATCGGCGACAAAGCCATTATGGGCACGGATGCCATGCCGCAATTCGGCACGCGCGCGTAGCCAGTCGGTCGGATAGAATTCGAAGAAGCCGCCGACTTCGCCGCCCCAGCGCACCGGATCGAGGCCCTTGAGTTCGTCGGCATTGCTGTCATCGCGTGAGAACAGGAACTTGCCGGTCAGGCCGGCGCGAACGCCGCCATCGTCGACCAGCGCCAGCGAAATGTTGTCGTTGCGCGAGGTGAAGCGCGCCTGGGGGCCGGCCTTGCCCAAGGATATGATGGGCTGGGCGCTAAGCATGTATTTCTTGCCGCCCTCGAAATTCGGCGCGACCAGGCCTGTGGCGCCAACCGTCAGATACCAGTCGCCGGACAGCCAGCCGAAAGCGCCATCGCCGGCCTCGGCCGCGCCTGACGTGGCCAGCATTACGGTAGCCAAGGCTGCAGAAATCTTCACGACCGGACTCATGGCCACTCCACTAACACGATACAACTGTCCTTCGGTGACAGCTTTGACGAGGCTTTGGTAAAATTTGATTTAAGGCCGAGACATCCGCCTCGCATTGCCTGCACCATCGGACCCGCCATCGGCTGGACGCGGACCGGCACCGGGGGTAACTTCGCTGCATGCTGGCGGTCCTCAATGGAGGTGGCGACATGACCTTGCACGGCGACACACTGAAGAACGCGATCGGCCAGACGCGGGACAAGTGGGGATGGTTTGTCGGTCTGGGCGTGTTGTTGCTGATCCTCGGCGGCATTGCCTTCGGCAATCTGTTCATCGCCACGGTGGCTTCCGTCTATGTCGTCGGCTGGCTGATGCTGGTGGCCGGCATCATCGAGATCATGCATGCTTTCGGCGTCAAGACCTGGGGCCGCTTCTTCTACTGGCTGCTCAGCGGACTGCTCTACGCGGTCGCCGGATTTTTCGCTTTCGACAATCCGCTGCTGGCCTCGGCGGTGCTGACCTTCCTGCTGGCCGTTGCGCTCGTCGCTTCCGGCGCGCTGCGGGCCTGGGTCGGCTACAGCCATCGTCCGGAAAGCGGCTGGGGCTGGATCGTCGCGGCGGGTCTTATCAGCGTGCTTGCGGGCCTGATCATCGCCATGGGCTGGCCGGTCAACAGCCTGTGGGTGCTCGGATTGTTCCTGGCGATCGACCTGATCTTCCAGGGCTGGACCTTCATCGCCGTCGGCCTGGCGCTGAAAAAGTAAGTCAGAATGCAATGGCGGCGTCGAGCTGCGAAAGCGGCTTGACGCCGGCAAGCAGCGCCCTCGCCTCGGCTTCGTCGCGCTTCATCTGCATGACCAGCGCATCGAGCCCGTCGAATTTGATCTCGCTGCGCAGGAAGCCGAAGAACGAGACCTGGCAGGTCTCGCCGTAGAGATCGCCGGAAAAATCGAAGACGAAGGTTTCCAGCAGCGGTGCGCCATTGTCGTCGACGGTCGGGCGGCGGCCGAAGCTGGCGACGCCGTCATGCAGCGTGCCGTCGGCGCGCCGAAAGCGGACGGCATAGATGCCCTCCTTGAGGGTGGCTTCCGCGGGAAGCCTCATATTCGCCGTGGGAAAGCCGAGCGTTCGTCCAAGCTGCTGGCCGCCGACGACCTCGCTTTCCACCGTGAAGCGATAGCCGAGCAGACCGGCGGCCTCGGCCACCTCGCCATCGCAGAGCAGAGCCCGGATCCGGCTTGACGAAACCACCTCGGCGCCCTCGTCGCGAAAAGCGTCGACAAGCGTGACGCCGAAGCCATGGCGTTCGCCGGCTGCCATCAGATAGGCCGGTCCGCCCTGGCGGTCCTTGCCGAAATGGAAATCGAAACCGGTCACGGCGTGGGTGATGCCAAGTGTCCTCTCCAGCACGTTGGTGACGAAAGCTTCCGCCGACTGCGAGGCGAAGTCGCGTGTAAACGGCTGCTCGACGAGTGCGGCAAAGCCCAGCAAAGACAGCAGCCGCGCCTTCATCGACGGCGGCGTCAGCACGAACAGCGGTATGTCAGGCCTGAAGACCTTTCGCGGGTGCGGTTCGAAGCTCAGCACCAGGGCCGGCACGTCACGCCGCACAGCCTCGGCCAACGCCCGTTCGAGCACCGCCTGATGGCCACGGTGGACGCCATCGAAATTGCCGATCGCGACAACGCCGCCACGCAGATCGGCGGGCAGCGGCGAGGTTGCCGAGAGATGCTGGAAGGCTACCATTGACACCTACTGCAGTCTGACCATGACGGCCACCGGACGATAGCCGTGCCGTTCCAGGAAGAGCCCGAGCTTTGCCGGATCTGGCCGGGATGCATCGCCATAGTCACGGGCATGAATGCCGCCAGAGATATAGAGAACGTCGAAACCATTGTCCGCCGCGCCCTTCACGTCGGTCATCATCCCGTCGCCGATGGCCAATATCTGAGAACGCTCAACCGGCCGGCCAAGCACCTCCGCCACCTCCTTCATCGCCACGTCATAGACAGGCGCATAGGGCTTTCCCGCGATCAGCGTGCGGCCGCCAAACTGGGCATAGTCGCGCGCCAGGGCGCCGGCGCACCAGATGATCCGTTCGCCGCGCTCCACCATGATATCGGGATTGGCGCAGATGAATGGCAGGTTCCTGGCCCGCAATCGGCGCAAAAGGTCCGCATAATCCTGAGGCTTCTCGACCTCGTCGTTGAACAGCCCGGTGCAGACAACGCCGGCGGCTTCGAATTCCTCGACGAGATCGACATCGAGGCCGTCATAGAGGGTCAGATCGCGGTCGGCGCCGATGTGAAAGACCTTGCGTGGGCCCTCCGCGATCAGGTCACGGGTCACGTCGCCCGAGGTCACCACACGGTCGTAGGCTGACGGCGGAACGCCGATTGCGCTCATCTGAGCCACGACATCGGCGCTGCGGCGGGGCGAATTGGTGATCAGGACAACGGGGATACCGGCTGCCCTCGCCCTGGCCAGCGCCGCCGCGGCCGCCGGAAAATGCCATTCGCCATTGTGCACCACGCCCCAGACATCGCAAAGAATTGCAGAATAGGCCTTCGAGACGTCTTCGAGCGCGTCGACGATTTCAGGCGAATCCGCCATGCCGTTTCCTTCAATATGCGCGTTGCGAGTGCCGCGCGGCCGACGGTTCGCCGCAGCGGATTCGAATTATCCGAACCGATCCATGCTGTCACCAGCTTTCACCTGGAGATCGACGCGAAGGCGTCCCTGTCCACCCGATCGGCGCCATGTGTCGGCGCCAAAAGCCGCGACTGGACAGCGTTTGGTTAACGGGCGTTGAAGGGGCAGCTCGATCTTGGACATATTACGGCAACCTGAAATTTAACGATTTATGACACGGTCCTCACCAACAATTGATTTGGCGGGGGTGATTCAAGGCAATGATCCGGAGATTCGGAAGCGATCGGCGTGGCAATTATGCGCTGATGACCGTCCTCGCCATGGTACCACTCATGGGTGGCCTGGCGCTTGGCGTCGACTATACGGAAATGGTGCGTCAGCGACAGAACACCTTGAACGCCCTGGACGCCGCCGGTATCGCCACCGCCCAGCAGATCGTCGCTGGTGCCAGCGACGCCGACGCCAAGGCCTACGCCAAGAATTTCTTCGAAGCCAATCTCATGCATATCGATCCGGCCAACACCTCGCTGGCTGTGACGCTGCCCAACAACAACACCGGCGGCGGCACCTTAAAGCTTTGCGGCACACTGACCTACAAGCCCTACTTCCAGCCGACGGCGAGAATACTGCTGGGCGGCAGCGCCGGCGTCACCGACATCGCCTTCAACACATGCTCCGAAGTCCGCCTGAAGAATACGCTGGAAGTGTCCCTGGTGCTCGACAATTCCGGCTCGATGACCGACCTCGGCAAGGGTTCCAACAAGGTGCGGTTCGATCTTCTCAAGGATGCCGCCAAGCAACTGGTGGACCAGTTGGCCGGCCAGGCGCAGATGATGAAGCAGGTCACCAAACCGGTCCAGTTCAGCCTGGTTCCCTTCGCCGCTTCCGTCAATGTCGGCCCTGACAACGCCTCGGCGTCCTGGATGGACACCACCGGGATTTCGCCGATCCATCATGAGAATTTCGACTGGGCGAGCATGAGTTCGACCTATTCGTCCACCAAGTACGCGCAGAACATTGCCGGCGTCTGGTACGCCAAAGGCAGCGGCTGGGACGCGACCCAGAAAGACCTGCCGCTGACGCGTTTCTCCATCTACAATCAGATGAAGCGCACGGCGACGGCCACCTATGTCGCGCAATTCAGATGCACCGCTACCTATTCCAACGGCTCATGCAGAACTTGGCAAAGCGGCTACAACTACACCTACGGAAACGTCGCTTCCTGGGGCGGCTGTGTCGAGTCACGGCCCTATCCCTACAACATCAACGACACCGCGGCGGCGACCGGGACGCCTGCGACGATGTTCGTGCCGATGTTCGCACCCGATGAAACTGACCTCACCGACAACAACAACCCGGCTCGTCCCGCCAACAACAATTGGCTTACCGATGTGTCGACGGGCACGAGCGCAGTACGTCAGCGCTTCATGCCGAAATATTTTACCGATCCGGGCACCACGGTTACTCCAGCCTATGGCATGGATGCCGGCCCGAACACGAGTTGCAGCACCACGGCGATCACGCCGCTGACCGACGTTTCCACGACAGCTGGCGCGACCGCGGTGAAGGCGGCGATCGACGCCATGGCCGCTGACGGCGCCACCAATGTGCCGGAAGGCATGGCCTGGGGCTGGAGGACCCTTTCCAGCACTGCCCCGTTCACCGAGGGCAGGGCCGAGACGGAAAGAGGCAACGACAAAGTCCTGATCGTCCTGACCGATGGTGCGAACACGTATTACACACCTACGTCAGTGACGGCCCAGACCTACTCTGGAACCAACTGGGCCTACGGCGGCAACGATCTGGCGGGCAGCAAAGCCATCTATTCGGCGCTCGGCTACATCTTGCCTTTCAGCAGCGCTTACACCTATGGCCGGCTGTTCCTTGGCACCAGCAATAGTGTCACCAAGACCGACTATTCCAACGCCAATTACACCAAGGCGATGAACGAGTATTTCACCACGCTGTGCAACAACGCCAAAGCCGCCAACATCATGGTCATGACCATTGCGCTTGACCTGGATGCGACCAAGACCGCGGAAAAAACACAGATGGATGCGCTGAAGGCCTGCTCTTCGGATTCCCGCTTCAGCAAGGACCCAACCGACCCGAGCAAGCCGATGAAACTGTTCTGGAATTCGACCGGGGCAACGCTGTCCGACGACTTCAAGGCGATCGGCAACGAGCTGTCCAACCTGCGCATCGTCAGCTGATCCACCGATCTCGCCTATGAACGCCCTGCCTCGGCAGGGCGTTTTGTTTTGAACCGCATCGCGGCCGCTGCCCTTGCATTGGTTAGCGGTTGGTGAAGCGCCAGCCAAGCAATAGAGCGGTTTCCCAAACCCGTCCTTCAGCGTTTTGTGGAAAGCTGGCGCCGATCGAGAATCCGCCGGCGGGGGCCGCTGCAAGACATGCATGAACTTTGGCGCCAGTTCCGCCGCGACAGACGTGGCAACTATGCTCTTATGACTGCTGTGGCGATGGTGCCGCTGATGGGCGGCCTGGCGATTGCGGTCGACTTCACGGAAATGAACCGTGAAAAGCAGATGGTGACGAATGCACTCGACGCCGCCAACTTCGCCACGGCGCGACGGCTGACGGAAGGCGCGACCGACGACCAGTTGAGAGCCTATGCGCTCGACTTCTTCAATGCCAACCTGAACGATATCGATCCGGCCAGCGCGACGCTCAACGTCACCTTGCCGAGCAACACCAGCGGCGGCGGCCTGCTCACGATGACGGCGCAGCTTGCCTACAAGCCCTATTTCTATCCGGCCTTCGCCCAGCTCGTCGGTAAATCCGCAACCGATGCGAACCAAAGGATCAACTTCAACGTCACCTCCCAGGTGCGGCTGAAGAACACGCTGGAAGTTGCCCTGGTGCTCGACAATTCCGGATCGATGACCATGCTCGGCACGGGGTCGGGACAAAAGCGCATCGATCTTCTCAAGACCGCGTCCAAGCAGTTGGTCGACACGCTGGCCCAGCAGGCGGTCATGATCAAACAGGTCGACAAACCGGTGCAATTCGGACTGGTGCCCTTTGCCGCTTCGGTCAATGTCGGCCCCAGCAATGGCAACGCATCCTGGATGGACACCGAGGGCCTGTCGCCGGTGTCGAACGAGAATTTCGACTGGTCGACGCTGAACGCCGCCAACAAATACGCGCAGCAGACCAACGGCATCTGGTACAAGCGCGGCACAGGTTGGGGCAGCGAAGAAGGCCAGATGCTGACCCGGTTTTCACTCTACCGGGACATGAAGGTCGTCACCAACCACCAGCGTGTCGTCAACAGCAAGCGCGTGGTTTGCGACGCATACAATTCGAACAACACCTGCAAAAGCAGCCACGACGAGTATGACTACATCGATTCCTACGGCCCGTTCGCCAGCTGGCAGGGCTGCGTGGAGGCCCGGCCCTACCCCTACAATGTCAACGACACCCCGCCGTCAGGCGGCTCGGCCAACACCGGCATAGGTGTCGGCGATCCGGCAACGATGTTCGTGCCCATGTTCGCCCCCGACGAGCCCGGCAATCACTGGAAGCTCACCCAGAACCCCAACGAGGCCGCACCGGTGACCTACGGGGCGGTGAACAGCTGGTGGAATGACGATCCTTCGAGCAGCACCGGCCAATCACGGCTGCGCAACATGGCCAAATATTTCCAGCCGCGGCCGATCGATGCGCCGGCTCTGCCCACTGGCAACGGCCCGAACTACAGCTGCACCACCGGTCCAATCACACCGCTGACCGACGTCAGCGTCGCCGATGGGCAAACCGCAATCAAAGCCGCGATCGACCTGATGCAGCCGAATGGCGGCACCAATGTTCCCGAGGGCCTGGCGTGGGGCTGGCGGGTCGTTTCAAGCGGCGAACCGTTCACGCAAGGGCGCCCGGAAACGGAAAAAGGCAACGACAAGGTGGTGATCGTGCTGACCGACGGCGAGAACACCTACTATACGCCGTCCTCGCTGGGTTATTCAGATCCCGCCAACTCGAAATCGACCTATGCGTCCTACGGCTACCTCAACCCCGGCTACAACGGCACCTCGGTCGGCCGCATGTTCATGGGCACGTCAAGCGCCATCGGTCAGTTCGATTATTCGAACGGCAATTACACCAATGCGCTCAACGAGCAGATGGCAACGCTTTGCAACAACGCAAAGGCTGCCAACATCCTGGTGATGACGGTGGCACTCGACCTGTCGACAACCAAGGCCAGCGACAAGCTGGCGATCGATGCGTTGAAATCCTGCTCGTCGGACTCGCGCTTCCGCAAGGATCCGACGGATCCGAGCAAGCCGGCGAAGCTGTTCTGGAATGCGACCGGCGCCAGCCTGTCGAACGATTTCAAGGAAATCGGCAACGAACTGTCGAACCTGCGGGTGGTCGGCTAAAGCGCGTCGCATCGAAACGGATTCATGCGACGCGCTTTAGGTCCTTGTTTCTATGCATGTCGTTCTCCCAAAACCGAGGTCACTTTTGGGCGACATGCATGAACCGCTCCTCTGGCGCAACGCCTGGCGCCGCCAAGCCCTTGCGGGCGCCTGCCGTGACAGGCACATATTGGTCGCTCGCGAGATCGCGCATCCATCGCGGCACGCTTGGGGACGAACAATGCCCGATATCGCCAACCATCTCGCCTTCGCGCTGGTCTGCCTCGGCATGGTGCTGACGCCAGGGCCGAACATGATCTACCTGATCTCGCGCTCGCTGTCGCAAGGGCCGAAGGCTGGACTGATCTCGCTTGGCGGGGTCGCGGTCGGCTTCCTGTTCTATGTGGTGTCGGCGGCGTTCGGCATCACCGCACTGCTGCTTGCCGTGCCCTTCGCCTATGATGCGCTGCGCTTTGCCGGCGTGCTCTATCTCTTGTGGTTGGCCTGGCAGGCCGTGAAGCCTGGCGGGCGTTCGCCGTTCCAGGTGCGTGACCTGCCGAAAGACAGGCCGCGCAAGCTGTTCGCCATGGGGCTGATGACCAATCTGCTCAATCCGAAGGTGGCGGTGCTCTATCTGTCGCTGCTGCCGCAATTCATCAGCATCGGCAAAGGCCATGTCCTGTCGCAGCTGCTGGTTCTGGGCGCGACGCAGATCACGATCAGCCTGACCGTCAATGCCATCATCGCGGTTACGGCCGGGTCGATCGCCACCTTCCTTGCCGGACGGCCATTGTGGCTGGTCATCCAGCGCTGGATGATGGGAGGCGTGCTGACGGCGCTGGCGCTGAAGATGGCGACCGACGCGCAGCGCTGAGCCCCTCCGGCAGAGCATGATCCCAAAACCGGTTCCCACTTTTGGGGATTGATGCTCTGGTCTACATCGGCCGGCGGATCGGCCGGATCTGCGCCGGCTCGATCACCTTGCGGTAGAGATGCCAGGTGGCATGGCCCAGGATCGGCATGACCACCGCCAGCCCGGCAAACAGCGGGATGGAGCCGATCACCAGAAGCACGGCGACCAGCAGCCCCCACAGCGCCATCTGCAGCGGGTTTGCCATCACCGCGCGGGCCGAGGTCTCGATTGCCGAGACGGCACCGACATCACGGTCGAGCATCAGCGGAAAGGCGATCACCGTTGTGGCCAGCACCACCACGGCAAAGACGAAACCGGCCGCATTGCCAAGCAGAATCAAGGTCCAGCCCTTGCCGGTCGTCAGCACGTCGCGGACAAAGGCGCCGATCGAGGCCGGCGGCTGCTCGCCGAACAGGCTGGTGTAGATCGATTGCGCGGTGAACAGCCACAACAGGAACAGCACAAACAGCATGATGCCGATGACCGCGATCGACGGCAGCGCCGGGGAACGGCGCACATCCAGTGCATGGCGCCAATCTGTGTTTATGCCGAGCTCGCGCCGGCGGCTGATTTCGTAAAGCCCGATCGCGGCAAAAGGCCCGACCAGGGCAAAGCCCGACATCAAGGGATAGACAAGCTGGATGGCATTGGAGCCCGACGTCCACTGCGTCAGGATCAGGCCGACGATCGGATAGATCAAACACAGAAACACATAGTGGGACGGTTTTGCCCAGAAATCCTCGGCGCCGAGCCTGAGCGCGTCCCAGAGATCCGTCGTGGTGATGCGGCGCACCGTGGGCTGCACATGCATCCCATACGCGTCCGCCATGACATGAAAGCCGGCCATAACCATCCTCCCGTGTGTCGGGGGCGGTCACCGCCGTGAGGCCGCCCGTAGCTGCCACTTCAAGAACGATGGCATGATAGCCCATTTGCCGGCGATTGTCTTAACGTTCGTCCGCTACCTCATCCGTCCCTATCGGCGCACCGATTGTGATAGCTGCGGCGCAGCAGCCTGATGCCGGCACGATCCAGGCGGGACGAAATCCACAGAGCACACCGCAGGCCTCTTCGGCCGACCATGCCGCGCCAATAGCTTCTGGCCGCAGTGCGCAGGAGACTGTGGCTAACCATAAGAAGGGCTCGCGAAAGCCGCAGGCAGAGCCGCTCGTATAGCGCGGAATTCACAGCGGAAAGACCAATCATTGTTGCCCCCCGCTCCAAAGAATCGCGCCGACCTGTACTGAAGTTAGAGCAGCGTTCCACGCAGGAAGATCAGCGCCACGGTGAAATAGATCACTAGGCCGGTCACGTCGACGAGGGTGGCGACGAATGGCGCCGAGGCGCTGGCCGGGTCGAAGCCGAGTCGCTTGAGGATGAAGGGCAGCATTGATCCCGACAGCGAGCCGAAAGTGACGATGCCGACCAGGGCAGCGCCGATGGTCAGCGCCAACAACAGCCAGTGCTCGCCATAGTCGTAGATCCCGAACTTCTGCCATACCGTGATGCGGATGACGGCAATGACGCCCAGAATGGCGCCGAGCGCCATGCCTGTCGGCAGTTCGCGCAAGGCAATTCGCCACCAGTCGCGCAAGCGTATTTCACCAAGCGCGAGCGCCCGGATGATGAGCGAGGTGGCCTGAGAACCGGAATTGCCGCCCGAACTCATGATCAAGGGGATGAAAAGCGTTAGCACGATCGCCTTCTCCAGTTCCCCTTCAAAATATTGCATGGCATTGGCGGTCAGCATTTCGCCAAGAAACAGCACTGCCAGCCAGCCGCCGCGTTTTCTCAACATCTCGAAGATGCCGATCTCCATGTATGGCTGGTCGAGCGCTTCCATGCCGCCGAATTTCTGAGCATCTTCGGTGCCTTCCTGAACGATCGCGTCGATGATGTCGTCGACGGTGACGATGCCGAGAACATGATGTTTGGCGTCGACGACCGGAAGCGCCAGCAGGTCGTATTTGGAGATCAGACGCGCCACTTCCTCGCGATCCATCAGCGGCGTGACGTAGAGCGGTTTGCGCGGCGGCGTGATCGAGACAATCGAGGCGGACGGTTCTCCGGTGATCAACTTCCGCAATGGCACGGCCTTCAGAAGCGTCTTGGATTTGGGATCGAGGACGTAGATGGAATAGACCGTCTCCCGAGTGCGCTCAACGAGGCGGATATGCTCCAAAGTCTGGGCCACCGTCCAAGTCGCGGGCACGCTCACAAATTCCGTCGTCATGAGACTACCGGCCGAATGCTTGGGATAGGCCAGGAGTTGGCTGATCGAGGTGCGCGTGTCGGCCTTCAGCGCTGACAGCAGGTCGTCACACTCGGAGGAGTCGAGACGCCGGAAGATGTCGGCCCTTTGATCGGCCGACATGCCTTCGAGGATCGCGGTGGCCAGCGGCCTCGGCATCATGTGGATCAGCTCGGCGGGCTCATCGAGGCCCGGCTGGTCGAAGATGTCTATCGCGCGATCGAGCGGCAGCAAGGCCAACACCTCGACCGCCTCTTCGGGCGAACATTGATTGAGGATTTCGACGCTGTCGGCGACATATTCGTTGGGGAGACGCGCGGCGAGGGCTGCGGCGTCGAAGGGCTCGGTCAGTTCGAGGTTCGTGTCCATTAGTCACCCAAAAATCGGCCACTGCCGGCAGAACATGATGTAGAACCTCAGCCACCAATCGACCACTGTCGTTTGGTGCTGGAGCCGGAATTCCTTTGCGTAGCAGTCATTCGATGAGCGTTTTGGCGTTGCCGGTCAATCCAATCATGGTGAAAAATGGTGGCCACGTTCAAATATTCCTGAGTATGTTGCGCTGGGGATTTTCGTAGTGACGGCCCATCCGAGAACGCGCTGGCCTTGTCGGATCGCGATGCAAAACCTGTTTGGCTACCAGAGACGCCGCTCCTTCATCTTCCGGGCGGCTCAAGACCTGCTTTCCCACGCCATGAGTTGGTCAGCACGCACTGTTCCAAACGCTTCGCGGTCGCGAAGAAACGCCCGGTCATATGGTGAGTGATCAGCGTTCGGCGATAAAGCCACCGCATGACACCGAGCGTGGCAACCGCGAGAAGTTAAAGGCAGCGCGCAACATAGGAGATCAAACCGAGCCTTACGAGATGTAGGTATCGATCGAACCTTCATCCTTCCTAGCTGAAAATGAACATAGCGACTGTTGCGCCAGCCATGATCGCGGTGACCGCCCATCCGAGAACGCGCTGGCCAGGCGTCGCCACGAATTGGCCCATCTCATGGCGGCGAGAAGCTACCACCATCATCGCAGTCATGATGGGCACCGATATTACCCCATTGATTACTGCAGTCCAGAACAGCGCCTTGATTGGATCGATCGGTGAATAGTCGACAGCGATGCCGAGCAACGTTGCCAGGCCGATCACAGTGTAAAAACCCACTGCCTGCCACGGCTTGTTTTCGAGACCAGTCTTCCAGCGCCGAGACTCGCCGATCGCGTAAGCGGCCGAGCCCGCCAAAACCGGGATTGCGAGAAGACCTGTGCCAACGATGCCAAGACTGAAGAGCAGAAAGGCGAAGTCGCCGGCTACGGGCCGCAGCGCGTTGGCAGCGTCAGCGGCGGTCTGGATGTCCGTCTTGCCACTGGTGTACAGCGTAACGGCCGTCGTGAGGATGATGAAGAAGGCGATCAGGTTGGAGAAACCCATGCCGAGATAGGTGTCCCACTGGATTCGGCCCAACTCGCGTGGTGCTTGGGAAGGTTTTTCTAGCAGGGACTTGCTCGCGGCGTCAGCCTCCTCGTCCTCCACCTCTTCCGATGCCTGCCAGAAGAAGAGATAGGGGCTGATGGTGGTTCCGAGGATCGCCACCACCATCGTGATCATGTCGCCGGTGAAACTGAGCCGGGGCGCAACAGTCCGCAGGGCAACGTCGCCCCAATCGATATGGACGGTGAAAACAACCCCGACATAGGCGAACAACACCAACGTCAGCCATTTCAGATAGCGAACATAGAGGTGATAGGGGATGAACAATTGCAGGACGAGCGAGACGACGGCAAATCCAAGGGTAAATGAGTGCTGGCCCCAACCAAGCACGAGCTTTGCTGCCGCACCCATCGCCGCCAGATCGGCGCCGATGTTGATCGTGTTGGCGATGAACAGCAGCGCCACCAGGATCATGACGACCCAAGCCGGAAATACGCGGCCCATATTGGCAGCAAGCCCATGTCCTGTAACGCGGCCGATCCGTGCGCTAATCATCTGTATCGCGCACATGAGCGGATAGGTGAAGACCATGCTCCAAAGCATGTTGAGGCCGAACTGGGCGCCGGCCTGCGAATAGGTCGCGATGCCGCTGGGGTCGTCGTCGGCCGCCCCTGTGATGAGCCCTGGTCCTAGCCGCTCTATCAGGGCTGCTCGGCGTAGCCGATGCACAACGGGTCGGCGCAATTTGGGGCTGGAGGACCGCTTCGCTTCAATTGTCACAGCCCCAATCCCTCTACCCCAATCAGAAAAGCGAAGTCGACGGGAATTCTTTCGTGATCATGCCAGCTTCCATAAGACGAGAAGAGACAGGAAAAGAGTGGCGATCGCTTCATCCAATAGGTGACTGTCGGCGCGTGAAATGGCGTCTGCCGAGCTATAGCAATACCAACGTCCAACAAAGCGGCGAGAACCAGCAAGTTGGCCAGCGTCCGGCCAAATCCCCATCGCCACAGCGCCGACGCGAGACATACAAAAAAGGCGAGCTTAAGCAGGAAGCGTGTCAAGACATACCGACTTGCGGGATCCAGTAAAGTTCGCATCTCTTCCAACAGAGGGTTGCCGAAAATTTCGCTGGTGCAAGGCAAATAACCTTCCAACCAACGCAACGGTTCCGATCGCTGTGCAATTTGCGATTTTCACCGCGCCCTGCCCGGCAAAAGCCATGATCGCGACTATTCAGGCAGGCATGAGCGTTGCAGAAACCGAGAATCAACAAGCAAATTTGAACAGACGCATGCTGCTGAGGGGTGCCGGCCTTGCAGCGCTTGGCGGCATCGCCGCCTGCAGCACAGTCTCCCTGCCTACCGGCGAAGGCGCCGGGGTCTCTTCCTCCGCCACCAGCACGCTGGCGAGTATCCGCGCCACCGCAGGGTTGGGGCCGCTCGTTCCCGATGCGCAACTGGAGCAAGCAGCACTGCAGCAGGCCGGCTACATGGCATCGCGAGAGCGCATGAGCCACACGACAGGCTGGGGCAAGGATTTCGCCTCGCGCATGAAGGACAATGGCGTGCGGGGAGCCGCGGCCGAGAACATCGCCGAAGGCCGCTTCGACCAGCAGAAACTGTTCGACATCTGGATGCATTCGCAGGGCCACCGGCGCAACATACTCGATCCGGATTTCAGCCGCTTCGGGCTCGCCTATGTCCGCGACGGACGTGACCCCAACCTGCGTTATTGGTCGCTGGTTCTCGGCAAATAGAGCTTTCCGGCCCGCCTGCTCGTCGCCTTGATTCTCCGTCTTGCCACGGAGACTCAAGCGACAGCGCCTCCTTAGTCCATATGCGCTGCAGGTGCGGCGCCGCCGGCCGGCGCAGCCTTCGGCTTGCGCAGGAGGAAGACGAACGGGATGGCGAGCAGCGTCATCACCATCAGGATTTTGAAGTCATTGACATAGGAGATCATCATCGCCTGGAGATTGACCATGCGATCGACCTCCGACAGCGCCATCGGATCACCGCTCGCGGCCGCTGGCGAGACCGCCCAGAGGTTTGGATTGAACGGGTTGATGAAGGCTGAAAGCTCGGCATGGTTAATCTGCGTGTTGCGCACCAAGAGCACCGTCACGACCGAGACGCCGATCGATGAGCCAAGGTTGCGCACCAGGCTGAACAATGCGGTTGCATCGGTGCGGTAGCGTGCGTCGAGCGTGGCGAAGGCAACCGTCGACAGCGGCACGAACACCATTCCCATGCCCAGGCCCTGGATGACACCGGAGCTGATGATCAGCCAATTGTCCATCTGCGGGGTGAAGCTCGCCATTGTGTAGAGCGACTGCGCGGTCAGGAGAAAGCCGATGACGACGAGAATTCTGGCGTCGATCTTTCCCATGATGCGCCCAACGACGAGCATCGAGATCATCGTGCCAAGACCGCGCGGACCTATGACGATACCGATGGTGATGGTCGGATAGCCGAAGATGGTCGACAGCATTGGCGGCAGCAGCGACATGGAGGCCAGGATCAGCACGCCCATGACGAAGATGAACGCCAGGCCGGTCACGAAATTTTGGTCGAGGAAAATCTTCGGATCGATGAAGGGATGTTCAGATGTCACTGTGTGAATGATGAACACCCAGAAGCCAGTGATGGCCAGGCCGAGTTCGATCCATATCTCGACCGAGGAAAACCAGTCGACCTCGCCGCCGCGATCCAGCATCAGCTGCAGCGCGCCGACGCCGAGTGATATCATGGCAAAGCCGAAGAAATCGAAGCTGCGCACCCGCCGGGCAACGGCCGGCAGATAGGCCGCCATGCCAAGGAAGGCGACGATGCCGACCGGCAGGTTGATGAAGAACACCCAGCGCCAGTTGAAATTCTCGGTCAGCCAGCCACCCAGCGTCGGGCCCAGGATCGGTCCCAGCATGATGCCGGCGCCCCAGATAGCCATGGCCTGGCCATGACGCTCCTTGGGGTTGATGTCGAGCAGGAATGTCTGCGACAGCGGCACGATGGCGGCGCCGAACACGCCTTGCATCAGCCGGAACAGCACGATGGTTTCGAGGCTCCATGCCAGGCCGCACAGCATGGAGAAGATGGTGAAGCCGACAACGGCCGTCAGGAACAATTCCTTGCGGCCGAAGCGGTCGGCGAGCCAGCCGGTGACGGGCGTCATGATGGCGGCGGCGACGATGTAGGAGGTCAGCACCCAGTTGATGTTGTCCGGAGAGGCGCCGAGATCGCCGGTCATGGTCGGCAGCGCGACGTTGGCGATCGTGGTGTCGAGCGCCTGCATGATCGTCGCCAGCATCAGCGCAACCGTGATCAGGCCGCGATGCGGCACTTCTCGAAATGGTTCTGGCGTGCTCATGATGCGGAACTTCCAGCAGGTAACAAAAACGTGTACACAGGGTTTCCGGG
Organism: Mesorhizobium sp. AR02; assembly: GCF_024746835.1. Lineage (NCBI taxonomy): Bacteria > Pseudomonadati > Pseudomonadota > Alphaproteobacteria > Hyphomicrobiales > Phyllobacteriaceae > Mesorhizobium > Mesorhizobium sp. AR02. Next base: position 7,314,832 of record NZ_CP080531.1, read on the forward strand.
CGGCAAAGCCTTCCGTTGAGAGACCCTCATCGCGGTGGGACGCGATTATCGATGTGGGGGTTACATCGACCGAAAGTCTCTGATGAGCGGATGCCTGCCGCCCGGAAACATGAGGACCGACGGGTCCGTGTCGAAGATTTCAGCTTTCGCCAGGCCGCGACGCGGCTCGAACCAAGCGCTGATCCTTCCCACTCCTACCATCAGACCAATCCTGCTATCCGCTTCCACCCGCTGGTCTGCGCGGGCTTCCACCGACTTTACTGCGCGGCCTCGCCGGCCGTGGCGTGGCCGAATATGGCGGGAAAGCCACGGGCAACGCCGGTATCGACGGTGACAGAGGCGCTCATGCCGGTCCGCAGCGCCATCTTGGCGTCGGGATCGGTCAGTTCCAGGCGCACCGGGATGCGCTGCGTGACCTTGACCCAGTTGCCGGTGGCGTTCTGGGCGGGCAGCAGCGAAAACTCCGCGCCCGTTCCCGCACCGATCGCCTTGACCGTCGCCTCGAAAGTCTTGCCCGGATAGGTATCGACGACGATCTCGGCTTTTTGGCCCGGCTTCATGTTGGTGAGCTGGGTTTCCTTGAAATTGGCATCGATCCAGGTGTCGTCGGTCTCGACCAGCGAAAACAGCGGCGTGCCGGAGCCGACGAACTGACCGACCTTGAAGGAGGAGGCCTGGGAGATGACGCCGTCAGCGGGCGCCTTCACCGTGGTCTGCGCCAGGTTGTAGGCAGCCTTGTCGCGCGCGGCGAGTGCGGCCATCACGGTCGGATGCTTGTCGGTTTCGATGTCAGGGTTGCCGCCGAGCGCGGCCTTGGCACTGATGATGCCCTGCTGGGCAACGGCGACCTGCTGCTTTGCCTTGTCGAGCTCGTTGCGGGCCTCATCCAGCGACGATTTGGCGTTGATGCCTTTCTGGGCGAGATCGGCGGCGCGATCGTATTGCGACTGGGCGTAGTCGACCTCGCTGCTGGCGGACTTTTCCTGCGCCGTCGACTGGCTGTAGGCAGCGCGCAGCTGCTCGACATTGAGGCGCGCGCCGGCAACCGCGGCGTCGGCCTGGGCAAGCGCGATCCGGTAAGGCTCGGGGTCGATGGTGAACAGAAGGTCGCCCTGCTTGACCATCTGATGGTCCGATATGGCAACCTGGACGATGCGGCCGGCCGTATCCGAGGCGATCGACACCTTGGCCTGCTGCAGATTGGCGTTCTCTGTCTCCTGATAGCGACCACCGGTCACCCAGACATAGCCGCCACCGATGATCAGCACTGCCGGCAAGGCAAACATCAAAAAGAAGCGGCCTATGCGGCGCTTCTTCTTCGGCGCCAGGACCGGCTCTATGGGAGGAGCGACCGCAACAGGAACAGCAACCGGCTGGGCCGGCGCTTCCATCTCCACCTTGGCGGCGTTTTCGTCGACTTTGGCTACCGCGTTCATGCTGCTGCGCCTTTCGTAGGCTCGACTTTTTCCGCGCTATCGCCGTCGGCGAGATTCTGTGCCATCGCATCGAGCGCCCTAATCAGAACGCGACGGTCCTCCGGCGAAACGCCGATAAGCGATTCCTCATAAACTTCGCCGGCGAGGCTCTTGACCTCGGCATAGGCCGCGCTCGCCTTGGCGGTCGGGAAAATCATGCGCACGCGGCGGTCGGCGGCGTCGGCGCGGCGCTCGATCCAGCCGCCCTCCTCCATCCGGTCGACAAGGCGCGAGACGCTGATCGGCTCGATTTCGAGCAGTTCAGCGAGCCGGGCCTGGGTAACGCCCTCCTCTTTGGCGACACGCACCATAAGGCGCCATTGCGCGGACGACAGGCCAAGCCCGCTGGCGCGCGTCTCGAAACGCTTGCGCAGCAGACGCTGCACGTCGTGGATCAAAAATCCCAGTCTATCTATGCCATCTGAAACCATGAGCGGTATATATAATAAGCGTGCTTACTATTCAAGTCGCCGCGTTGTTCGAGAGTCGGCAAATGTGCATGACAGCCGCGCAGCGCGATCGTGATTGGCGATCGGCGCGCGCCATGAACCCTTGGAAAGCCGACGGACCGGCAGAACCAGCCGTTTTCACAGGCGGTTTCGCACGACCAGCGTGACCACGAAGAATGCACCGAGCGAGCTGGTGATGATGCCGATCGGCAGTTCCTGCGGCGGCAGCAAGGTCCGCGCCAAGAGATCGCTTGCCAGCAAGAGCACCGCTCCGAACAGCGCACAGCTTGCGATCAGGCGCAGATGCAAGGGACCCGCCAGCGGCCGCGACAAATGCGGGATCATCAACCCGACAAAGCCGATGACGCCGGCGACCGAGACGAGAATTGCCGTCGAGAAGGCGGCGACGAGAAACGTCGTCCTGCGCATCCGCGCCACCGGCACACCAAGGCTTTCGGCAGCACTTTCGCCGGCCAGGAAGGCGTCCAGCCTGCGATGGTTCCACAGCCCGTAGGCCGCAATCGTGCCGGCGCCCAGTGCGCCCAGCCAGACATTGTCCCAACGCGCCAGCCCCAGCCCGCCCATCGTCCAGAACAGCACGGAGTGGGCGGCGCGCTGATCGCCGGCAAACACCAGATAGTTGGTCAAGGCCGTGAACAGGAAGGAAACGGCAAGGCCAGCGAGGATCAGCCGTTCCGGGCCTTGCCCCCTCACCCGCGCGACCAGCAGCAGGACGATGCAGGCGGCCAGTATGCCGCCGGTGAAGGCCGCGATCGGCAAGGTCCAGATGCCAAAACTGTCACCAAAGACGGTGATGACGGAAACCGCACCTGCGGCAGCCCCCGACGACAGGCCGAACAGGAAGGGATCGGCGAGATCGTTGCGGGTCACCGTCTGCAGCAAGGCGCCTGTTATGCCGAGGCCGCCACCGACCCAGATCGCCAGGATCGTGCGCGGCAGCCTGAGATCGACGACGATCTTGCCGACCGGGCCCGACACCTGGTGCTCATTCAACCCGACGGCATGGCCGAGTGCGGCAATGACGTCGGTCAGAGGTATCAGCGTCGAACCATAGGCGATCGACAGCAGCACGAGGGCGACGACCGCCACCGTGCCCGCTGCCATCGCCAGCGCGAATGCCTTGTGCCCTGAAAGCGCGCCGGATTCATGCCCAGGGGCAAATAGCATCAGAACGCTTCCGGATGCATCGCCTTGGCGATCTTGGCGATCGCCTCGATGTTGGCCGGCCCGGGCGTCAGTTCGGCATAGCGAAGGGCAACGAAGCGCTCATTTTTGACCGCGTCGGTCTCCTTCATGGCCGGATGCGCTTTCAAAAAATCGAGCAATTTCTTGTAGCCGCCGCCGTCCTGGTAATCGAGCAGGATGAGGAACTGCGGATTGCGCGACGCCACCGTTTCCCAGTCGGTGTTGCCCCAGCTGGTGTCCATGTCGGCCATGATGTTGTCACCGCCGGCCGCCGTGATCATGGCGCTCGGGATGGCGAATTTTCCGGCGGTGAACGGCTTGTCCTCGCCTGAGTCATAGAGGAACACGCGCGTTCCCTTGCGATCGCCGACCTTGGCGGTGATATCCGCGAGTTGCGCCTTCCAGCCGGCAACAAGCTTCTCGGCTTCGGCGTCCTTGCCAAAGATCTTGCCCAGCTTTTCGACGTCGCCATACAGCAGGTCCATCGAGGCGGCGGGCCGGCCCTTGTCGAGATGGACGCAGCTTTCGGTCAGCACCAGCGTCTTGATGCCGTGCGGGGCGAGCGTGTCAGGCGTCACGTCACCGCCCGGCTTCATGCCATAGTACCAGCCGGCGAAGAAGAAATCGGGCTCGACCGCGACGAGGTTTTCGAGCGTCGGGTATTTTGGCGCCAGTTCCGGAATGGACCCCTGCTCGGCCTTGAATTCGGGGCCGACCTTGTACCATCCGGTGATGCCGGTCAGGCCGACGATCGACGGCTGCAGCTTCAGCGCGAAGGCCATCTCAGCCATGTTGAGATCGTGGATGACGGCGCGCTTGGGCGGTGCATCGAAGGTCAGCGGTTTGCCGCAGCTATCGACCGTGACCGGGAAGGCGAAGGCCGTCGAGGCCAGCAGCGAGAAGACGAGCGACAGTGCGAGACGTTTCACGGATTTTGCTCCTTGGTTGAACAGTGTCGGATGAAGGCAGGTTTCGATCAGGATGGCGGCGCGGCGCGGTTCGGAACATCGAACACCGTCAGTTCGCGGTCCTCGGTGGGGTGGCGCAGGCGAAACACGTCGACGCCGAAAATCTCGCGGATCAGTTTTTGCGTCAGCGCCTCACGGGGCGCCGCCAGCGCATGCAGCCGCGCTTCGTGCATCACCGCGACTCTGGTGGCGAAGGGCGCCACCAGAGCCAGATCGTGCAGCACCGCGATCACCGTCATGCCGAAGCCGGCCACGAGTTCGAGCAGTTCCGCACGGGCGCGCGGGTCGAGATGGTTGGTCGGCTCGTCGAGGAACAGCACTTTCGGTTGCTGTGCGATGGCGCGCGCAAGCTGGGCGCGTTGACGTTCCCCGCCCGACAGCGAGCCGATGCTGCGGCCAAGCAGCGGCAACAGCCCGGTCCGGCGCAGCGCGTCGACGACAATGTCGCGTTCCTCGCTCCTGCGCCTCAGGCCGGCATGCGGGACGCGGCCAAGCTCGACATAGTCGATCACCGCCAGCCGCGGATCCGGCTGGTCGGTCTGGCCGACAACGGCGATGTGCAATGCCCGTTCGGCGGCAGAAATCCTGTCCAGGCGGCGCCCGCCAAGCTTCACCTCGCCCGAACTTGGCCTGAGCATGCCAGACAGCATGCGCAGCAGCGTCGTCTTGCCGGCGCCGTTGGGGCCGATAATGGCGAGGCGATCACCAGCGGCAACCGACAGGCTGACCGCATGGACCAAGTCCCGGCCATTCGCCATGGCGCCCAGATCGCTGGCCTCAAGAAGCGGCATTGTCATCGACTATCACCCGCAAGCTTGGCAGGTGCCGGGATGCGGGCCAGCGTCTTGCCGGCCAGTCGCGGCGGACGTTGTCCGGAATTGCACCAGCCGTCTGCCAGCGACGCATAGAGCCTGGCAAATCGCACGAGATCGCCGGCGTCGGCCTCGGCGTCGATGGAGCCGAAGAGGTAGGAAGCCTTGCCCGGCGCCTGGAAGGCCACCGTCAGCGGCCGCGCGCAGCCCGCCATGCATTCAACGCCTTCGATCGTGAAGCCATGCGCCACGGCGGGTTCATGGTGGGCCGAGAGCCGGGAACGCAAATCGCTGCACAAGGCTTCGCCCGACCTGGTCCCTGTCGGAACGTCACGGCAAAGCGTGCACACGATGATGCGATGATCGATGGAGCCGTCCAACTTTCCGTCACTTTCCAAAACTGGCGACGGAAGGATGTTGGCGAGCCGGCCGACAAGACCGACGTCCACGTTTCCTCCCGGCACACCCCGTCCGGTCAACTCAGTGATGGCAGGTCTCCTGGCTCGCGGGTCTTTGCGCAATCCGGCCTTCCCAGCCTTGCCGGCCAGTGGCATGTCGGATCTTGCTCACCGCTTACAGTTGCGGGGGCAGCCACGGCCTCGACCCTTTGAGGGCTTCACCGTGTTCCCTTTTCACCCCTTGCCTTTCGACGCGGGGACCATCACCGGGCCATCGTAGTTTTCCGCCGATCGCGCCGCAACGGTTTTTTGGTCCGAGCTCGAACGCATCCACAAAATCAATTTGTTATAACATTACATATCTCACCAGGCGACGCTGTCAATCCCGGATCGGTAACGGTCATCGAAACATCGGAAAATTTTCAGAAGCCGATCGGGATTTCAGGGCCCGAAACGCCGATTGAGAACGTGCTGGTGAACGACGATCTCGCGCTCGATCGCGAACAGGCCCGAACCCTGCGACTGGTAGCGGTCGCCCCAGAGTTGGCCGGCGGTGGCGATGTCGATAAGGCTGATGGCCATGACGACAAGCTCGCCCTGACGGCGCAGCGACCCTTCCACCAGATAGTCGGCGCCGATACGGGCACGGACCTGCGGCCACTCGGCGCGGCCGAACGACGTGAAGGAAAAGCTGGAGTTCCGCGCAAGCACCGTGATGGTGCCGAAGCGCGCGACACCGTTGATCAGATCCTCGGCGAAACCGTCGACCATGGCCTCGTCGGCCGGATCGCCGCTCTCGTTGCGGAAGCGCACCACCGCCACGATCGGTTGCGAGCCGATCTCGGGCGCTGCCTCGGCCCCGGCGGCGAGCATGTAGCCCCGCTTTGGGACGGTGCGCACCATGTCCTCGCCGATCGCCTTGCGGATCTCGCGGATCGATTGCGTGAGCGAATCCTCAGTGACGTAGACACCGGGCCAGACGGCATCCATCAGCTCCGATTTCGGCACGACGCGGCCCATGTTGTGGGCAAGGTGTGAAAGCAGCGCGTAGGCCTTGGGGCGCAGGAACAGCGGCTCGTTGACGCCGCGCAGCGTTCCCATCGACAGGTCCAGCGTGAACCCGCCGAAACGGAAAATCTGGTCGGCAACCGCCGTCCTCATCGGGACACCCCTCCCCGGACATTGGGTCGTGCAGCATCGATTCCCACATCGGACGCGGCACGGACACATGCATTATTGCCCAATGCGCAATTTCGATCAAACTGGCCGTCGACACGGTCAGTAATGTCAGCGCGCCAAATGCGAGGAGCCATGAACCCGATCGAGAAAGCGCTGTGGTTTGTCGAGAGCCATCTGCCTGAGGCAATCTCGCTCGACGACGTCGCCCAAAGCAGCGGTGTGTCGCGCTTCCACGTGACGCGCGCCTTCGGTGCCGCCACCGGCCGCTCCGTCATGGGCTATATGCGGGCGCGGCGCTTGAGCGAAGCGGCGCGCAGGCTGGCCGGCGGGGCACCCGACATCCTCTTGGTGGCGCTCGACGCCGGCTACAACTCGCATGAGGCTTTCACCCGTGCCTTCCGCGACCAGTTCGGCACCACGCCGGAGCTGGTGCGCGCGCAAGGCTCGACCAAGACCCTCGACCTCGTGGAGCCGATCCTGATGGACCAATCCCTTCTCGCCAACCTCGAACCACCGCGCTTCGAGACCAGCCGGCCGTTCCTGATCGCCGGGCTCGGCGAACGCTACAGCTGCGAAACCAGCGCCGCGATTCCGATGCAGTGGCAACGCTTCGGCCCTTACATCGGCAACATCCCGGGCGAGACCGGCGACGTTGCCTATGGCGTCTGCGTCAACGGCGACGATGCCGGCAATTTCGACTACATCGCCGGTGTCGAAGTGTCAGACTTTTCCGACCTCCCCAAGGAATTCAGCCGCGTGCGCATACCGGCGCAGAAATATGCGGTGTTTTCGCATCGCGAGCACATCTCGACCATCCGCCGCACCGTCAACACGATCTGGAACAAATGGCTGCCGGCCTCCGGGCACGAGATATCGGACGCGCCCGAATTCGAACGCTATGGCCCGGAGTTCGATCCGCGCAGCGGCAATGGCGGGCTGGAGATCTGGATACCGGTGAAATCTTAGGTATCGCGCGACCGTACCTTGGTGTGTGGCCAAGGTACGGTCCGCCGCTCCGCCTACTCCACGGTGAGAGCGACCTCGTAGAGGCCGGGATGGGCCTGACCCAAGGCCTGGTTGCGATCGAGAAAGCCGCTGCTGCGCAGATGCTCGAAGACCCGCCGCATGGCCGCTTGGTCGTGCGCCTGGGCGTAGTTGACGACACGTGTGCCGTCGAGACTTCGGTGCAGGCTGGCGGACATCCAGCCGGGAACGCCACGGCAACTCGTTGCCGCCTCCCGCAGCAGATCGATCAGTGCCTGCTGTCCGCCTTCGGGCACGGTGAAGACATTGATCTGGGTGATGATGCCGGTGTCGGCGCGAATGATGGGCATTTTGCTTCTCCTTCGTTGGCGGCTGGCAAACGAAGGAACGCCGATCAGCGAAAACCCCGAACGCCAAGCCAGGCGTAAAACCACGCCGTGGGCTTGCCGTGGGTTCCCATATGGGATGGGAACGGAGCTTCCAGTTGGTGGAAGGGAGCGGGTTTACCGTTTGCCGCTCCAGGGTCCTTTTCGACCCGTGTTCCATAGCATCGGCGCAAGCCGCCAACAACCGCGCATCATGGCAACGGATGCCGAAGCGAGTTCGCTATAGGTCGAGATCCCAATTCTGGCCAACCAGATCCTTGCCGAAGGAATGGTGGGGCTCTTCCTCGATCAATTTCAAGCCGGCCGCCTGGTAGATGTGCCGGGCGGCGGTCAGGATGTCGTTGGTCCACAAGGTCAGCGTCTTGTAGCCCTTGGCGCGGGCAAAGCCGATGCACTCCTCGACCAGCCGCTTGCCGATACCGAGGCCGCGCGCCGAAGGTTCGACATAGAGCAGGCGCAGCTTCGCCACCTGATCCGACTTGCGCACGACGAAGACCGAGCCGACGATCTCGCCATCGCGCTCGGCGATCCAGCTGCGCTCCCATTTCGGGTCGAAGGATTTGACGAACGCTGCGAGGATTTCGGCGACCAGCGCCTCATAGGTTTCGTCCCAGCCATAGTCCTGCGCGTAGAGCATTCCTTGCCGGCGCGTGACCCAGCCGATGTCGCCGACCTGCAGCGGCCGCAACAGATAGGGGATTTTCGGCTCGGCGCTTTCGCCCAGCAGCGCCTGAACCGTGCGCATGGATTTCACCAGCCGGTCCTGCTCCGACGCCGGCAGCCGGTCGAGCAAGGCCGCGACCTGGTCGTGCGAATCCTTGTTCAGCGGTGCGAAAGCATTCCTGCCCGTCGGGGTCAGTACAATCGACGATTGCCTGGCGTCCGATACCAGCGTCGACCGGGAGATGAGGTGAAGGGCCTCGAACTTCTTCAACAGACGGCTGACATAGCCGGCATCGAGACCGAGGTCGCGCCCGAGGTCGGTCGCGGTCAGGCCGTCGCGGTGCGCCAGCTCGTAGAGCACGCGCGCCTCGGTCAGCGAGAAGGCGCTTTTCAGCAGCCCTTCGTCGAGCAGCCCGATCTGGCGGGTGTAGAAGCGGTTGAAGGCCCGCACCGCATCGATCAGCTCTTTGTTGGACGCATCGTTGTCGGCCTGATGATGAATCGTCATGGGTATCTCCTGTATTCACAGGATCAACCATTTACTTGACTGGGTCAATTATCCGAGTTGATCACATCATCGGCAACACTGGCCAGCGATCGACGATCTTGCCCTGGGAAAGCACCGCGATCGGCCCGAATTGCTGCAGCACGGCCTCGCTCTGCGTCGGTCGCAGGAAGGCGTAATCGCCCGGCCTGGTGATGGCATTGGCGGGCAGGCCCATGAATTGCTGATTGGACGAGAGGCCGAGCAGGCCGTTCGTCTTCATGCCTTCGGGAAAGATCGGTTCGGCCATCCATTTGCCGCCATAGAGATAGCAACCCTTGCGGGGAAATCGGCCAAGCGCCTGCAGCAGGCGCGAAACGGCCGGCGGACCCGGCAGCATCGGCTCGACCACTTTCAGGATCGGCGTCGCGATGAAGGCCGCCGGCAAGAAACCGTCGAGGCCAGGCGTGTCGAAATCGCTGGGCAGCACGAAGGCCGAACCCATCGACACTTCATTGGCAATGCCGCCATGATGAAGCAGCGCGGTCTTGCTGCCGCCTATGTTGAGGATGCGGCGCTGGTCCATGCCGAGGCGCGCCACGAAAGCGGCGGCCCGCTCCGAGGCCTGCGCCAATGCTTTCGCCGGGCCGCCGAACAGGCCGGGAATGTGCGGTGCGTGCGCCTCATAGGCCATGACGCCTTGGCAATGCAGCCGTTTGTGGGCCGGCAGCGCGCTTAACGCTTTCGACAAAGTCTCCGGGCTGGCGAAGCCGCCACGATGCAGCCCGACATCGATCTCGAAGGCGACGCGCAGTTCGATATCGAGTTCAATCGAGAGAGCGCCATATTCCGCCAGCCTCTCCTGGGTATCGATCAGCCAGCGAACCCGCGACCAGGCCACATCGCCTCTGGAAAGCACCGCCCTTGCCGCCCCGACCGGCATCGGCTTGCCGTACAGCAGATCCGCATCTGGAAACGCCTTCAGCACTGCCTCGCTGATCGGCGGATGGAAGGTCATCAAGCGATCGGTTCCAAGCGTCTTGCCGATATGCGAAAGCAGCGGCAGGCAAGCGAGCGACTTGTCGACCAGCCGCACGGCAAGGCCGGGATCAAGCCTCGCTTTGACCAGCGCAATGTTGCTGTCCAGCCGATCGCGGTCGAGCAGCAGGCAGGGTTGGAAGATGTCGGCTTGCTTCAGCGCTTGCGAAAGCGTGGCAAAATAGGCGCTCATCGTTCGATGCCAAAAGGACTGGGCTCGATGCCGAACAGGCCGGCCATATAGGGCGAGACGAAGCGGTTTTGCGGATCGATGTCGCGGCGCACCGCCATGGCATCATCCCAGCGCGGGTATAGCTTCTTGAGGTCTGCCGCTTTCAGGCTGTGCATCTTGCCCCAATGCGGCCTGCCGCCATATCTGCGGAAGATCGGCTCGGCCGCGCGCATGAACGGCAACGGATCGCTCGCCGCATCATGGTGGATGGCGATCGAACAGGTCGGCCTGTTGTAGAAGGGCGAGAGCCAGAACTGATCGGCCGCGACGCTGCGCACCTCCATCGGGAAATAGACTTCGGGAAAGCGCTTTTCGGTCAGCTCGATGATTTCGGCCAGCGCCTTTGGTCCTTCCTCGAACGGAAGGTGATATTCCATCTCGTTGAATTTGGTCTGCCGGTCGCTGGCATAGACGTTGAGCCAGTCCTGCACATAGTCCTCAGCCGGCACTTTCGCGACCGCGCCGAGGATCAGCCGCCGACGCAGCGACGGCAGCCAGGCAAGCCCGGTGCGCAACCGGCGCAGTATGCGCAAAGAGCCCTCATCATCTTCGGTCGGGCGCGCGGTCGTCGCCTCGGTGCTGAAGTCGCTGGCGATGAACTGCGCATAGCCTGAGAACGGAATGTAGTAGAATTCGGCCGAGCGGTGCGCGGTCATCATTTTCTCGAAGTCGCGCAGCATGTCGGCGATCGGCAGCACCCATTTGCGGCGGCGCAGCCGGTAGGTCGCAATGTTATTCAGCGTCACTTCGCTCAAGATACCGAAGGCACCGAGCGCAACGCCGACGGCGTGGATCGTGTCCTGATCCCCTGCCCGCTTGAAGTCGCGGACCTTGCCAAGACCATCGACGATCTGCACCGTCTCCAATTGCGTGTGATAGGCGCCGAGCGTTGGTCCCGAGCCATGGGTGGCGGTTCCCAGCGCGCCGCCAATCGCCTGGCGGTCGATGTCGCCCATATTGGGCAGGCCCTGGCCGATGCCTTGCAGGATATGCATCAGCGAACCGAGCCGCGTCCCGGCCCGCACGCGCGCCTGATGCCTTTCAGCGTCATGCGAGACCAGCCCTTCCAGTCTCTCCAGAGACAGGATCGTGCCTTGCGACTTCACCAGCGGCGTGAAGGAATGACCGGCACCGACGACGCGGATTGGGCCTGGTGCCGTTCGCACGAGATCGCCGAGCTCGCCGGCATCGGCGGGGCTGGCGATCAGCCGAGGTTCAGCTGTTACAAAGCCCGACCAGTTGCTCCAGATGTTCGACATGGCGCTCACGCAACAACCCGGCGACGCCGCGCCACGAAGACAAACAGGCCGAGGAGTGCGACGCTGGCCAGGGCACTGCCGGCGGCGAATTCCGGCACCGGGCGAAAATCCTTGCCGTCGATGAGCAGGGACGCGGCAACCGGCCCGATCGCCAGGCCAAAGAGCTGCGCGGCCGGCACCAGCAGCACGGCTGTGCGCGTTTCATCGGCGGTGATCGCCAACCGGATCTGGTAGGGCACGATGAACAGGAGAATAAAACCCATGACCAGGGCAGCGACCCAGAATGTCGTAAGGCCAGGTCCGCTGGCGAGAACCAGCGAACACAAAAGCGCCACCACACCGATCACCATAATGGCAAGGCGATAATCGATGCGCGCCTCGAACACCGTCGCCGTCATCGCGCCCAGGACCTGCACCGCGAGGCTGGCCGAGACGATCAACCCGACGGTGCGGCCATCGATGCCAAACTGGGCGCCGAGCGGCTCCAGAAAGGCCCAGACCGAGCCGAAGAACATGAAGTAGCAGAAGACGCACAACAGTGCGGCGATCGAAGGAATCGTCAGCACATTGGCCAGGTTCTCGTCCTTCGGCAGATTGGCGTAATCAGCGGGGACAATGAAGGCGACCACGAGCGACAGGACGCAGACGACCGCGAGAATGAGGAAGCCGCCAGCCGATCCGGCGGCAGGGATGACATAGAGCGCCAGCAGCAGCGCCAGAGCACATTGCGCCAGCGTCTGCATGGTGACGAAATAGCCGCCGATGCGTTCGGCCCGCCGCGAACGGGCAATCAATTCGGTGGCGACCGCGACAAGGCCGCCTTCGGCAAGACCAGCCAGGGCGCGTGCCGCCATCAACGTGTTGGCGCCGGCGGCATAGGCCGTCCAGACGTTCGCCAGCGCCAGCAGGAGCAGGAGGACCGCACTTTTCCAGCGCATGTTATGGGCGGAGAGCAGCATCGCAACGATCGCCGAGCCGATCGCGATGGCGATCATCTCAGCGGTGGCGACGAGCGCCAGCTCATCGCCGCTGACATGACCTTCGGTGTAGAGGGCGCCGAGCAAGACGGGCTGCAGGCCGAGAATGAGCAGGCCGACCGAGCCGATCCACAGGGCGGAAGCAAGCTGCCCGCCGGTCGGATTGCCGACCAGCCAGTCGCCTCCTGCGATATGCGCGTCACCAGATGCCAAAGCCGCCTCCCAACGTCCCTTGCCGGATCGCAAAAAAGCTGACAATCTGTCAGCATTTCAGAAACTGATACTTGATCATATTTTTTGTCAACCAGAATTTGCCAATGCGTGCGAAAGACCGGTGCATGATGGAAGCAACGCGAACAGCGACCGAACCGAGGCGCAAACCCAAGCAGGAGCGCAGCCGCGAGCGCATCGACGCCATCCTGTCGACGACCATGCGGCTGATCGGCGAGAAGGGCATCGATGCCGTCACCATGAAGGAGGTCGGCATGCTGGCCGGCGGACCGATCGCCACCGTCTATCACTACTTCCCCAACAAGTCGGCGATCCTGGCGATGCTCTATGAGCGGTTCTCGGAGGTCAGCCGCGCGCGACTGACAGCGATCATCGCCGATGTCCGCGAAGCCAAGGACGTCATCGCCGCTGCCGACCGGTTGCTTGACGACTATCACAGCCGCGTCGCCGGCGATCCGGCCATCCAGGATCTGCAGAACGCCATCCAGGCCGACAAGGCGCTGAAGAATCTCGACATCGCCGAAACCCGATATCAGGCCAAGATGTTCTGCGACCATGTCATCGCCTTGCTCGAGCCGCAGAAGCACGAGCAGTTTGAACGCATGGTTCTGCTGATCTTCCAGCTCGCCGGTGGTGTGGTGCGGCTGGCGCTTGCTGAGGGCGAAGCGGAAAGCCGCCGGACCATCGAGGATTACCGATCGATCATCCACACCCAGTTGCGGCTGTTTCTTTAGAGCGGCGATGACGAACACAGCCAGTCCGTCGTGGCCTATCTCGCCTGGCGGATGAGGCCTTCGAAGCCATCGGCCAGCTCGGCAGCGCCAGCCGCGAACATTTTCACGAGGTTCTGGGGACGGCCGGGAGTCTTGTTGGCATCGAGCAGGATGGCCCTGCCCTCATGCATGACGAAATCGAATTTCCCGTAGTCAAAGCCGAGTTCACGCCGCCGCTCGCGCATTTCGTCGGGAACCGGGACGAGCTCACGCCGGATCGTTTCCGATGCCTTGACCAGTCTGTTTGGCGAGACGTAGCGGGTGCAGCGCTCGCGCTCTCCGCAAAACACCCAGAAACGCGCTGCAAAACCGTCGGGTTCTCGTTCCGGAATGAACTTTTCGACGACAAGATCATCGCGTTCCAAGATGCCGCCCGGAACCTCGCCGAGAGATCCATAGACCTCATAGGGCTGCAGGGTCGGCAGATGTGGAAAAGGCGGTGGTTTGCCCGCGCGCTTCGATCGCCGGTTGAGGAGTGTCTCCGGAATGCCCTGATTGTTGAGATTGCTCTTGACGATGACCGGACCTTGCCAGGCCTCGCCTTCTGATATCAGAGCCCCGCTGATCCGCCGCTTGGATATATCGGACGCCCCGACATTGAGGCAGAACGGAAACCGCATGGCATAATCGACATGGTCCGCCGGCGTTATTGTCGCATCGACGTGCAGGACCGCGATATCGGCATCGCATGTCTTTGACGGACCTTGCTGGATCCGGACCGAATGGCCACGCCTTTTCAGCTCCTCCAGCACATCGAAAAGCAGATAGGGGCTGCCCCTGCGCAACATGAGGTTGCGCTTGCCAAGGAACCGGTCATGCTCATGCGTTATGATGACGACGCGCGACACGGCTTTCCCCTTGGCTTCAATGCCCGCTTCTATTAAGCGGCTCTAATCAATGGATGCCAGGCCTTATTGGGCTCCAACAGGTTTGAATGACAAATCATTGGGATAATTATCACCGGCACTGGAAGCTCCTCGACGCCCCGCTGCGGCCAACCGCGGAGACAGTTGGTATTGTCGAGCGTGAGCTCGATCTGGACGAGGCCGATGTCCTCCTGCTGGGTGTTACTCCCGAACTGGCCGGCCTCGGCCGGACGATGCTGGCGGTCGATGGATCCGCCGCGATGGTTTCCGGCGTATGGCCGGGCGACAGCGCCTGTCGCAGGGCGATGACCGGAAATTGGCTGGACCTTCCGATTGGCAGCCTCAGCGTCGACGCTGTCATCGGTGACGGTTGCCTGACGGTCGTCGATTCCGCAGACGCCCGCCATGCCGTGCTGGGCGAGGCCGCCAGAGTGCTGAAGCCTGGGGGACGGGCGGCAATCCGTGTTTTCGCCGGTCCCGAGACGTTCGAGGATTTGCGGGCCATCAAGGGCGAGGCCTTCGCCGGCGAGATCGGGAATTTCCACGCACTCAAATGGCGCATAGCAATGGCGTGCACGACAAGCGACCGCGACCGCGCTATAAAAGTGCAGGCAATCCGCGACGCGTTCGACAGAAACTTTCCGGACCGCGCCGCCCTTGCCGCGAAGACGGGATGGAGCATGGCCTCCATCAACACCATCGACATCTATGTGGGTTCCGAAACAGCTTATTGCTTCGCGAGCCTTGCCATGCTGGTCGATGAAGCAAGCTCCTGGTTCGGCCAGGTACGCGTCGTGCCGAGCGGCTCTTACCCGCTGGCGGAACGATGCCCCCTACTGGTGCTTGGATCACCGCGACACCGGTAAGATTTTTGAGACTGCTGTTGTCGGATGATAATCGATGGGTAAATGCCTGGCACATCGAAGTCTCGTGCTGCGTGCATATCCAGCCCTGTTTCCCCGCGATCAGCCCGGTTGACCAGGATTAACGACTTTACTTTGGCAAGCCGGAAACTAGACTTTCTTCCGGCAGTTCAGCCCTGCAGGGGGATACTTTGGGGATTCTCTTTCGATGCTTTGCACGCCTGATGGCAATTGCCTCGGCGCTTGGGGCCACATTGGCACCAGCCCAATCCGGAGACGAACGCTCTTCGACCGTACCCCTGATCAAATTGGAGTACCCGGGAAGGCCGAAGAATATTCGCATGCTTTACGTGCAGGTCCTTTCACTTGGCAATCACACGGTGAACCAGCCGATCCTGTTTGATACCGGATCGAGCGGAATGACGATCGAGTGCCAATCGGTGCTCCCAGCCGAGATTTGTTCGGACACGGGAATCAAGATCACGCACGATCTGGAGATAGACGGGATAAGGGTCAGCACCCAACAGGCTGTTATGAACTACGGAACCTACGATGAGTATGGCAACATCGCCTACGCTCGCGTGACTTTCGGCTCGCCGAAATCCCCAGTCTCCACCGACACCACAATCCCATTCCTCATCCGCTACAAACAAGTCAGGCGCAGTACCGGAGAAATCGTTGGTGGCCCGCTTTGGCCCAAGGGCATTTTCGGCATCTCGCCAGTTGGCGGAGGCGGGCCAGACCGGATGATCAAATCGCCGCTCGCACTTGTAAGCGTCGGCCCGGGCCTGGACAGGGGGTATTACCTCTCGCCGATCGGAGCCAAGTGGAAAGTCTGCACGAATGAGGCCGGCAATTGTCCGCAAGTGGAGGCGCTCCACATCGGCGTGCCGCAAGACGTGAAAAAAGACTTCAGGGTGCAAAGGTGGAAAGAGGCCAGCTCGCGATACAATTTTCCCACTATCGATGCCTGTATCTCGTGGGGATTTGAACCGACATGTCGGCCAACGCTTTATGACACGGGCAACTCAACGATTATGGTCCCTACCGACGCCTCGGCGCCGTACTCGTCGCTGAGCCCCGGCACAAAGGTCCTGGTAAAAGCCGACGGCCAGGAGGATTGGAATTTCAAGACAACGTACAATCCCGAAGTGGAGGTCATTCCCGGGCTGGAGCACAACATCGTCGGCATCCGATATTTCGAGAAGAACAGCCTGCTACTCGACTTTGAAACCCGGGAGATCGGCCTGCGTTTCGGACACTGACTGCCGATTGACAGGACAGCATTCGAGCGACGTTCGGGCGGCAAGCCTTATTTTGCGCAATCGCGCGGCAGAAAAATTTCCCACCATTGCCCCTTCCGGCGCGCCTTGACTCTCTGAGGTCGGCGGCCTATTTCAGCGCCACGTTAGCACTCGCCCTTGGTGAGTGCTAACCACATGTCCGGCTTCGCCGGATGGAGGAACTGTTTCTCACCGTTCTCATCGAGGAAGAAAAAATGGCAAAGTCGAAGTTCCGCCCGCTTCATGACCGCGTGGTCGTTCGCCGGGTCGAATCCGAATCCAAGACCGCCGGCGGGATCATCATCCCGGATACGGCAAAGGAAAAGCCGCAGGAAGGCGAGATCATCGCTGTCGGCTCCGGCGCTCGTGACGAAGCTGGCAAGCTGGTCCCGCTGGACGTCAAGGCTGGAGACCGCATCCTGTTCGGCAAGTGGTCGGGCACCGAAGTCAAGCTCAATGGCGAAGACCTTCTGATCATGAAGGAATCCGACATCATGGGCATCATCGGCTGATTATCGGCCTCACCGTCAACTGAATTCGGGCTTACCCCAAGCCCCTGCCAGGAGCTAAAAAATGGCTGCTAAAGACGTAAAATTCTCCCGTGATGCCCGCGAGCGCATGCTGCGCGGCGTCAACATCCTCGCCGACGCGGTGAAGGTCACGCTCGGCCCCAAGGGCCGCAACGTCGTCATCGACAAGTCGTTCGGCGCCCCGCGCATCACCAAGGACGGCGTCACCGTCGCCAAGGAAATCGAGCTTGAGGACAAGTTCGAGAACATGGGCGCGCAGATGGTCCGCGAAGTTGCTTCGAAGACCAACGACATCGCCGGCGACGGCACCACGACCGCGACCGTTCTGGCGCAGTCGATCGTCCAGGAAGGCCACAAGGCGGTTGCCGCCGGCATGAACCCGATGGACCTGAAGCGCGGTATCGATCTGGCCGTCACCGAAGTCGTCGCGGCTCTCGGCAAGGCTGCCAAGAAGATCAAGACCTCCGAGGAAGTTGCCCAGGTCGGCACCATCTCGGCCAATGGCGACGAGTCGGTCGGCAAGATGATCGCGGAAGCGATGCAAAAGGTCGGCAACGAAGGCGTCATCACGGTTGAGGAAGCCAAGACCGCCGAGACCGAACTCGAAGTCGTCGAAGGCATGCAGTTCGACCGCGGCTACCTCTCGCCCTACTTCGTCACCAACGCCGACAAGATGGTTGCCGAGCTCGAGGACGTCTACATCCTGCTCCACGAGAAGAAGCTATCCAACCTCCAGGCCATGCTGCCGGTTCTCGAAGCCGTCGTGCAGACCTCCAAGCCGCTGCTCATCATCTCGGAAGACGTCGAAGGCGAGGCTCTGGCCACGCTGGTCGTCAACAAGCTGCGCGGTGGCCTGAAGATCGCCGCCGTCAAGGCTCCGGGCTTCGGTGACCGCCGCAAGGCCATGCTGGAAGACATCGCCATCCTGACCGGTGGCCAGGTCATCTCGGAAGACCTCGGCATCAAGCTCGAGAACGTCGGCCTCAACATGCTCGGCCGCGCCAAGAAGGTGTCGATCTCCAAGGAGAACACCACCATCGTCGACGGCGCCGGCAAGAAGGCCGAGATCCAGGGCCGCGTTGCCCAGATCAAGCAGCAGATCGAAGAGACCACCTCGGACTACGACAAGGAGAAGCTGCAGGAACGTCTCGCCAAGCTGGCGGGCGGCGTTGCGGTGATCCGCGTCGGCGGTGCGACGGAAGTCGAAGTCAAGGAAAAGAAGGACCGCGTCGATGACGCCCTCAACGCGACCCGCGCGGCCGTGGAAGAAGGCATCGTTGCAGGCGGTGGCGTCGCTCTCCTGCGCGCTTCGGCCAACATCAAGGCCGCCGGCGCCAATGCCGACCAGGCTGCTGGCATCAACATCGTTCGTCGCGCACTGCAGGCTCCGGCCCGCCAGATCGCCTCGAACGCCGGTGCGGAAGCATCGATCGTTGCCGGCAAGATCCTAGAGAACAAGGGCGCGACCTTCGGCTACAACGCCCAGACCGGCGAATATGGCGACATGATCGCCATGGGCATCGTCGATCCGGTCAAGGTTGTCCGTACGGCTCTCCAGGACGCGGCTTCGGTCGCCGGCCTGCTCGTCACCACCGAAGCCATGATCGCGGAGGCTCCGAAGAAGGAGTCGGCTGGCGGCGGCATGCCTGGCGGCATGGGCGGCGGCGGCATGGGCGGCATGGGTGGTATGGACTTCTAATCCAGCCCCTATCAGCTTTCAGATACGGAAGGGCGGCAGCGATGCCGCCCTTTTTCATTGCTTCCTGCAACAATAGCGACCATCGGCAGCTGCACCAATAGACCGTGCGGCAATGGCGGCAGCATTCAGGTCGTCATCAACAACGGCAACATCACCATCCAGGCGGTGGTGAAACCGCAATGAGCGGTCGCCGATCCTTCCTGCGTGACAGATCCGGCGCCCAAGCCGTCGAGTTCGCGCCGCTGTCGGTGCCGCTGCTCATGGTGCTGATGGGCACGTTCGAGTTCGGCCGCATGTACTGAGCCCAGCATGTGCTCAATGAAATCGCCGCGGCCGGGGCGCGTTGCGTCGGCGTGCTGCAGAGCGGATGCACCCAGAACGGCGTCTACGATGCAGCCAGCGCGATCAGCTATATCAGCAGCAGGGCGGCAACCGACGGCATCGTGCTCAGCAACGCCAACATCACCATCAGCAACAACACCACCTGCTCGGGCCTGTCCGGCTATTCGAGCGTCCAGGTTTCTACACGTTCGCAACCGTGCTGCCGGCCTTCCTCACGTCGCTGGCGAATGGCCCGAACCTCAGCGCCAGGGCGTGCTTCCCGAACCAGGGCGCCTAGCGCAGATCACCGATCGGCGAGTGCGAGCTTGGCGCCGAGCATGACGAAGGCGCCGGCAAAAGTCCGGCGCATCCAGGTCAGCACCATTGGCCGTGAGGCGACGTGGCTGCGGATTGAAGCGGCGAAGATGCCGTAGCCAACAAAAACCACGAAGGTCAAAAGCATGAAGACGGAGCTGAGTTCCAGCATCTTCGACAGCGCATTGGGTTCGGTGGTGCTGACGAATTGCGGCAGGAAGGCGAAGAAGAAGATCGACAGTTTCGGATTGAGCACATTGACGAGGATGCCGGTGGCAATCACCTTGCCGGCCGAGCGCGGTGCGACGTTGTCCTCGACGCTGAGGCCGCCCTTCTCCTTCAGCGTGTTCCAGGCCATGTAGAGCAGATAGGCGACGCCGAGATATTTCAACGTCTCGAAGGCGACCGCACTGGTGTGCAGAAGCGCCGCAAGGCCAGTGATGGCGGCGGCCATGTGCGGGATGATGCCGAGCGTGCAACCAAAGGCGGCAATGATCGAGGCCCGCGCACCGCGCGAAAGTCCGGCGCTCAGCGTGTAGAGAACGCCGGTGCCCGGCGAAGCCACGACAATCAGCGACGTCAACAGAAATTCGATGCTCACGATGGTTCCTCCACGGCCCTGCCCGGCCGGAAAGGTATCGGGCTGTGGGCCGACGCACAAGCGGAGGCGATTGGCGTAATCTCGCCCCTGTGGGGAGATTGGCAGTTACACCGGCAATCCGACCGTCCGGCGCGCCATCAGGCACTCCTCGTCGCCAGGCATGCAGGCGTGACAGACATCCGGTCGCAATTCGTAGATGCCGCATGCGGTCGACTTGCCGACTTCGCCCGACAGGGCCGAACAGCGCGCGCCGTCACAGCGCATGCCGGACAGGTCGGCCGCCACATATTTTTCTGGGATCCGCTCCAATTGCGCTTCATCCTCGGTGGAGAAGCGTGGCCATTCGGCCGAATAGGAACAGCAGGCGCCGCAGCTTTGGCAGTCGAAGAGTGGGAC
This sequence comes from Mesorhizobium sp. AR02, assembly GCF_024746835.1. Lineage (NCBI taxonomy): Bacteria > Pseudomonadati > Pseudomonadota > Alphaproteobacteria > Hyphomicrobiales > Phyllobacteriaceae > Mesorhizobium > Mesorhizobium sp. AR02. The sequence continues at coordinate 7,335,220 of NZ_CP080531.1, forward strand.
GGAGCTGCGTTGCGACGACGAAAGATTTGCGGCAGCGACCAGGGCGAGCAGCCCCAGCGCGGCCGGATTGCGATCGGCGTCCTGCGGCAAGGCGCTATTTCTTCTTGCCTGTCTTGCCCTTCGGTGCGTCCGCCGGCGACTTGAACAGATCGGTCGCGGCTTCGACGGGTTCGCTGGCCTTCGCGGCAACCGGCTTGGCTGGCTTTGCAGCGGGGGCCGGCGCTGCCGGCTGATCCTTGGCGGAGAATTTTATGGCCATGTCAGTCCTCGTCGACGAAACGCGATGATGGTGCGCGCGGATTGCGCAAGCGGCCGATCAGCGCCGAAACCGCCGTGATGTTCATTTCCTCGGGCGACCAGTTCTTTACCGCCTCAATGTGATGCGGCGCCAATTCACGATGCGTGCTGCCGCTATAGGCGGCATCCTGATAGGTCACCCGCTCATGCGTCTTGGCGTCTTCGCGGACATATTCGATCAGATAGTTCGGGCACTCGGCACGGCCGCGCACGCCGACGCGCACCTGGGCATCGCCATGGGCGCGCTTGCAGCGCTCGAGTTTTTCCAGCACACGCCGGACGTACTCGACCGGCTTGTCGAGACCTTCAACCATGTCGGCAATCGTCGCATCGGCGGCGATCGGCGTTGGCGGTACGCGCTTGGTGGCCATCAGCGTTTTCCGGCTCGTTTCGGCAGAGCCGCGAGTGCTGCGGCCGCGGCCATCTCGTCAGCTTCCTTTTCCAGGCGCAGTTCGCGCAAGCGTGCGGTCTTGGCTTCCCGCGCTTCGCTGACGGCATCGCGCTCTGACATTATGCGGCCGAGCGACATCGACTGGGTTTGCGTCTTGCTGAACAGCGACACCGCCGGATCGGCGGCGGTCTTCGAATGGGCGGTCAAAATCTTTCTCCTGTCAGGAGCCTGGTGCCGATAGGGCGAGACCGGCTCTTCGGTCAGGACCACGCACAAAGCAAACGGCAACGGGGCAATACGGCAGCGGATTCAAATTGCTAAGGCGTTCCTTAGCACGTTCAGCCCGACGCGCAGCGCATTTTCGGCGGCAACAAGCGTAAAATGAAAAAGGCCAGGCACCGCCTGACCTTCCATAGGAGCACCGCGCATCCAATTGGATGCACAAGGCAAACTCCTCGTGCGCGTCATGGGCCGTGGAAACTCACGTCTCCGCGACCATGCGCTCGAATTCGCCATTCACCAGTGCCAGTACATCCGTGGTCACCGGGACGGCTGAATTCTTTCTTCAGGCCGCCTTCAACTGGTCGGCGGACATCTTGCCCGACTTGTTGTCGCGGACCATCTCGTAGCCGAGCTTCTGGCCCTCGACGATGTCGCGCATGCCGGCGCGCTCTACGGCCGAGATGTGAACGAAAACGTCGGCCGAGCCGTCGTCAGGCTGAATAAAACCAAAACCTTTGGTGGCGTTGAACCATTTAACTGTGCCGGTGCTCATAAACGAACCCTTTCCATGGCAAATATTCGTTAATCGCGGTGCGAACGCACAACGATTTTTGTCTCGATTTTTGATGGGGAAGTTCGTCAAAGGCACGCTTGCGTGCGCGGATAACAAAAGTCGGTCAAACAAATATCGACATGTTTCTTTTAGACTGCTTTTGGCGCCGAGTCAATTTCTGGTTTTCCAGCGAACAGAATTCAATTCTGGGTTGCTCGACGTGGGGGCCTCAACTGACCAACCGGCTGAAAGACCGTGCTTCAAAAAAGCACCACGCCAGCGCATTTGTGCCGGATGCCAGGAGGCCGTGGCCGGAGCCGGCCGCGAGCCCATGCCGGCGGCCTACATGATCGTACTGATCATCGGCAGGATCTCATAGCGAAAGCCACGACCTGACTTTGCCACTGGATCGCCTTCGGTCACCGCCTTTGCCTCGGCCTCGCTGCCGGCACGCAGGATCAGCAGGCCCCAAGGGCCTGCCGGATCGGCGACCGGGCCGGCTATGATCATCACGCCCTCGCGCAGCTTGCCGCGCAGGTAGTCGGCATGCCGGCCCATCAGTTCCCTCTCCTCCTCCGTCATGGTGAAGGCGAAGTCCGGCCGCGGCGGGATCAGCCGGCAATGGAAGATTTTTGCCGTTGCGGCTTCACGCGGTGCTTCGTTGCTGGCCATCCGTCCTCCTCCAGGAGCGAAATCTTATTGCCGCCCGTCGTCGGCTTATTCGTCGGGGCCGGGTTCGGGCCATGTTTCCCCGGCCGCTTCCGCGTACCAGTGCCGCATCGCCGGCATTGCCAGCACTGCGTCGACATAGGCCCTGGTGTCGGGCGCGAGTTCGCCGCCATAGGTGTCGAAGCGGGTGACGACCGGCGCGTACATGGCATCGGCCGCGGTGAAATGGCCAAACAGGAACGGGCCGCCCTTGCCGTATTGTTCGCGGCATTCCCGCCACAGCGCCTCGATGCGCGCCCGCTGTGCCTCGCCCTCGGCGTCGAGCGGCTTGTGCCCCTTCGGCCGGCGCAAATTCATTGGCCAGCCGTAGCGAACCTCGCGGAAACCGGAATGCATCTCGGTCGCCGCCGCACGTGCCAGCGCGCGGGCGTCGATATCATCGGGCCAGAGTTTTTTCTCGGGAAACAGGTCCGCAAGATACTCAAGGATGGCAAGGGTTTCCCAAATAATCCTTCCATTGTGATTCAGGACCGGCACCTGGCCGGTCGGCGACACTTTCGCCAAGTTGGCAAACGTCTCGGGCGTGCGCAGCCGCACGAAGCCTTCCTCGAACCGAATCTCCAGATGCCTCATCGCCACCCATGGCCGCAGCGACCATGAGGAGAAGCACTTGTTGCCGATGTAGAGCTTGAATTCCGCCATTTTTCTCCCCGTGCGCACGGTTGGTCGGCGCGTATCTACAGCCTAGCCTGCCTGCTTAGCCGCCGGAAGCGGCCACGCGCGTTTCGTCTGCGTCCGGCGGGATGCCTGGAACCTAAACGATGCCAGTCCGTTTATTCGCGCGGATGAATTCCCAGGAATTCAAAGACTCCCAGGAGATGCGAAAGTGGTGAACAGGGATCAGGCTGCTGGCATGGCCAAGCAGATCAAAGGCTCGGTAAAACAGGCTGCCGGCAAGGCGACCGGCAACAGGCGAACCCAGGTTGAAGGCATGGCCGACAAGGTCGCCGGCAAGGTGCAGAAAGCCTATGGCGATGTGAAGGACAAGGTCAGGAAAGCATTCTGATATCTGTTTTTTAAGGAAAAGGCGGCCGCCAGTGCCGCCTTTTTCATGTGCTCCAGCCTTTGCTGAAAGCGTTGATGAAGGTGACCCCGCCGTGATCATCGGTCGCCTCACCAAGTACCACGTCCATGCCATCGCTGGTCACCCTGGCCACAGCGAAGCCTCCCATATAGGCAGCCTTTGGCTTGAACAGGTCGAGCCCGTCACGACGATAGATCAGCGAGGCGTCATGCTGATGGCCATGGAAGATGCCGACGACATTGTAGCCCTTCAGCGCTGCCAGAAGCGCCTGCCTGTCGGCCTCGCCCCACCAGTGCGGCGGGCCGGCGCCGTCATCGTCGTAGGTGCGCCTGGCAGGATCCCACCGCTCGGTCGAAAACGTGTCCCAGCCATAGTGCTGGAACAGGATGACCGGGCGGCCATCCGCCGCGTAGGTCGCCAGATCCTGCTTCAGCCATGGCAGGCTGCTTTCGGCGCCGTGGCCGGTGTCGCCGGCGAAACGATGCGTCTGGACGAGATGCAGGCCGCCCCAGTCCCATGAATAACAGTCGGTGTCGACATCGTAGTCGGTGGCCGGCACGGGTGGCTTGAAGAACACGCCGGCGCGGTGGTTGACCTCGACATAATCGCGCAGTTCGCGCCGATACCAGTCGACATGGTGAGGCGGGCCGTTCTGGTCGAGATCGTGGTTGCCGAGCCCGACATAGACCGGCATGTGGACGCGATCCGGGCCAACGCCTTGGCTGTAGCGCTGGCTGAATTGCAGCAGTTGCGTGCCCTCGCTCGGCTGGGTGATCTGGCCGCCGCCATCGTCGGTGATGTCGCCGCCGACGACAAGGCCGAGCGGTGTGCCGATCCGGCTGCCTGCCGAACGCAAGCCGGTGGCGATGCCGTTGATCTCGGCCGGCCAGTCCTTGTCGCCGATGGCGTTCAGTGCCGCGACATTGCGCAGCAGCGCGGCGTCGGTCTTGCCCTCCTGCTGGCAGTTGGGGCTCAGGCCGCTCGCCATGCGGCAGGCATGGACATCGGCGATGAACAGAAAGGTGGCGTCGATGGGCTGGATGCGCTGACCGGTCTGGCTGAACGCCGGGCGTGAAAGCGCACCGGCCGCGGCAAAACCGGCGGCCTGCATCAGAAAGCTGCGTCGTGAAAGCAATTTCGGCCACCGGTGATTCATCATCGGCGGAATTTCAGCACAAGCGACGTCTGTCCGTCCAGTTTCGGCAATATCGCGACTGCCTTGACCATCGACATCGCAATGAACGTCTGCCACTTCTACCTGCACTTGCATTCTATTTGAAAGATACGGGGGAGTGTTATGAACAGCGCGTCTATCGGCATGGCATTGGCGGTTTTGCTGCCGGCAAGTGTCGCGCTTGCCGGTCCGTGCGTCGATGCGAAGTCGGCGAAAAATGGGTTCATTCTGGCGAGGCCCGGCATCCAAAGCGAGTTTCGGCCCGTGGCGGGCGGAATGATTTCCGTCGCCAACACTTACGAATCGCAATCGCCGCAGAAGCAGTTCCTGTTTGCCGGCCTGATCGAGGTTTTTCGCGACAGCGACACCGGCCGGCTGGCAATGATCCCGCTTTCCGATCTGCGAAAACTGTTTCCGCTGAAGACGGGCGCCAAGAGTACGATCGAGTTCGTCGAGCTGTCGCCGGACAAGCAGCCCAAGGCCACCAAGACGCTCACACTGGTCGTCAAGGGCAAGGAGACCTTCAGCCTGGGCGACTGCAAATACAATGTGCTCGCCGTCAAGGAGACCTTCAAGAACGGGAGCGGCGAGACGCTCGATGCATTCACCGCGCTCTATGCGCCCGATCTGCAAGCCGCCCTCGCCCGGCGCTACGATGAAGGCACCAGCGCGGAATCGGTCAACGGCTACGAGACGATCAAGCCGCTGGCCGAATAGGGATTCTATCTGCTTGTTTGAGCCTGATCTTCTCCGAAAGCCGTAGCACTCCAGTGGTGCGCGGCAAGCCTTTAGACTGCTCTCATCAAAAGCGGCTTGGACGGAAGTTCGCAAGCAGCGGATGTTCATTGCCGCTGGCGATCTCGCCGGCAAGCAGTTCGCCCGCAATCAGGCCAAGCGTTGCGCCGCTGTGGCTGAAGGCGACGTAGTATCCCTCGATGTCCTTCAGCTGGCCGAAGACAGGCTCGCCGTCTCCGGGGATCGGCTTGGGGCCGACACCGTAGCTCTCGAATTCCAGCTTTGGATGACCCTCGAGAACATTCGAGGCTTCGCTGAGAAGCCCTTGAACAGTCGAATCTCTCACGCCATAAGTGCCGTCCGAATTGACGATCACCTCTTCTTCCGACCAGGCGGAATCGAGCGCGAGGGCTCCATTCGGCGTCGGCCGGATGGCGACGCGCGGTGTGTTGAGCACGGCCCGAAGCGACAAGTCGACTGGCTTGGTTCTGACCAGCAAAGCGATCGGCGTCCCATCGGCGATATACTGGCCGCAGTCCGCAACCATTCGCGGCACATCACCGCCGGTCGCCAACAGCACCGCGTCGGCAACAAAACTGGTGCCGCTTGTCGTGATCACGCCAGTGGCGCGACCGTCGACGACCGTGACCGCGGCGCTTCCGGCATCGGTGACCAGTTGCCCGCCACGCTCCACAAATTCCGCAATCAATATCTCGATCAGCGACGGCAGGTCGACCCAGCCCTCGCCCGGGTTGAAGATCGCGCCTTGAGGCGTGACAGCGCTTGCGGCGACACCTGGCGTGACTGACGCTATGGCGTCCGCGGACAGATGTTGCGCATCATAGCCCAGGCCTTTTTCATGAGCGAAGACATCCGCGATCTCGTTCGAGGCGTCGTCCGCATCCCATGTCAGGCCACCGTCGAAACGCAGCCAGGCGGCATCCGGATATCTCGCCGACAGCGTCCGGTAGCGGTCGATGCCGATCATGCGCAGGCGATGATATTCAGCCGATCGCTTGCGCGCGGAATTGATCCAGGCGAGCGAGCGGCCGGAAGCTCCCTTGGCGAGCGGTCCATCATTCACCAGAACGGTTTCGATGCCGAGCCTTGCAAGATGAACGGCCGAGGAGACACCGAAAATGCCGCCCCCGACGACAACGACCTTTGAGACCTGATGTAACGTAGCCATGGGATATTCTTTCACTGGTGGAGGTTGGATTGGGCGGCCGTCTCAGGGCTCATGCTCGATCAAAGCACTTCGGCAAGGAAGTGCTTCAGACGCGTGCTTTTCGGAGTGTCGAAGATCGCAGCAGGCGTGCCGACCTCGATGACGCGGCCTTCATCCATGAAGACGACCTGGTCGGCGACCTTGCGGGCAAAGCCCATCTCATGAGTCACCACGACCATTGTCATGCCGCGGCGGCCGAGGTCCGCCATGAGGTTGAGCACGCCCTTCACCAGTTCGGGATCGAGTGCGCTCGTCACTTCGTCGAACAGGATGACCTCCGGGTCCATTGCCAGTGCACGGGCGATCGCCACACGCTGCTGCTGGCCACCGGACAGGCTTCCGGGACGATGGTGTTTGCGGGCGGCAAGCCCGACATCGGCAAGGCGTGCCTCGGCGATGCGCTCAGCTTCCTGTATCGTGAGGCCTTTTACCTTGGTCAGCGACAGCATGACGTTTTCGAGGGCCGTGTGGTCGGGAAACAGGTTGAACTGCTGGAAAACCATGCCGACACGCCGGCGCAGTTTTTCAGGCTTCATCGCCAGGATGCTCGCGCCATCGAGCAAGACGTCACCGCCCTTGGGCTCGACCAGGCGGTTGAGGCAGCGCAGCAAGGTCGACTTGCCCGAACCTGATGGACCAATGACGCATGTGACCGTGCCTGGTTTGACCGCCAGGCTGACGCCTTTGAGAACATCGAGATCGCCATAGGCCATGTCGAGATCGGTGATGGCGAGACTGCCGCCCTTGAAGCGGGGCAGCGCCGAGCTGCCTTCAGGGCTGGCCTCAGCGGGTGGGCTGCTGATGGCGCTCTCCAGTTCGCTCACTTCGGCAAGGCCGCTGGTGACGAGGCCTGCCTTTTGCTTTCCGACCCGCAGCGAGTTGTCGATGTAGTTGACCACATGGGTCAACGGCACGGTGATGACGAGATAGAACACGCCGGCCAGAAGCAATGGAGAAAGGTTTCCGGTGACCACCGCCTGGTCCTGGCCGACACGGAAAATCTCGCGCTCCGACGCGAGCAGACCGAGGAAGTAGACAAGGCTCGAATCCTTGACGTTGCCGATGAACTGGTTGACCAGGGCCGGCAAGACGCGGCGGATGCCTTGCGGTATCACGATCAGGCGCATACCTTGGCCGTAGCTCATGCTGAGCGCCCTGCAGGCCTCCATCTGCCCGCGCTCGACGCTCTGGATGCCCGAGCGGAAGATTTCGCCGACGTAGGCGCCGGCGATCAGGCTGAGGGCGAGAATGCCGAGCGGATAGGGCGAAGGCCCAAAGATTTCACGGCCGATGCGGGCAAAGCCCTGGCCAATCAGCAGAATCGTGACGATCGCCGGAAGGCCACGGAAAATATCCGTGTAGACCCGGGCGGGAATGCGCAGCCAGCGCGATTGCGAGATGCCCATGACTGCCAGGATCATGCCGAGAATGACACCCAGTACCGTGGACGCGGCTGCGAGGATCAAGGTGTTCTTCAATCCGATGGTGATCATGCTCGGCAGCACGTCCGCCATGGCCTGCCAGTCGAGGAAACTGCGCCGCAGGTTTTCAAGCCAGTTCATTCGGTCCCCTTTTCCACTGCGCCATTCGTGCCATCAGGAAATCAGGCGCAACGGCGTGTCGTCCAGCCGCCGGCCGTCAAGGCCGGTGGCTGGAGGCGCGGTTACTTCTTGGGGAGATACTGGTCGGGCATCGGCGAACCGGGGAACCACTTCTCGTACAGCGTCTTCCAGGTGCCGTCCTGCATGGCCGCATGAAGGGCAGTGTTCAATGCCTCGCGAAACTTGTCGTTGCCCTTGCGCACCACGAAGCCAGCCGGCGCGTCAAAGGAAGGAATATTGACCGCGATCTTCAGGTTCGGATAGCGAACGCCATAGTCCTTGGCGGCCTCGTAATCGAGGAAATGCGCGTCGACGGTTCCGTTGTTGAGTGCTGAGACGGCGGAGTTGTTGTCGGGGAATTTGACGAGATCAGTTCCGACAAAGTTCTTCGCCGCGTAGATTTCCTGGAGCGTCCCCTGCACGACGCCGAGGCGCTTGCCTTTGAGCCCGTCCGCCGACGTGATCGCCTTGTCGGCGGTAAGCACAGAGAGATAGCCTGCAAGATACCCGTCGGAAAAGTCGACGGTCTTCTTGCGCGCTTCCGTCGTGCCGATTGCCGCGACCGCGACATCGAAGCGTTCGTTCGCAACCGAAGGCATCAGCGCCGAGAATTCCTGGCCGGTGAAGATCACCTGGTCCGGCTTGAATCCAAGGCGGCTCGCGACGTTGCGGAACAATTCGATGTCGAAGCCGGTGAACGTGCCGTCCGCTTGGGTGAAAGCGTAGGGTTTGGCATCGCCCATGGTACCAACGCTGATGACTTTCGCATCGATAAGACCATAGGGATTGTCGTCCGCGGCGGCTGCTCCCGAAACCAACCCGGCGCCGATGCACGCGGCCATAAGAGCCATCGCGCCGATCCGGACCGGTGACATCAACGACTTGAGAATTCCTATCCTGCTCATGTCTTCTCTCCACTCTGAAGGTCTGTTCTTCTTGGTATTTACGTCGAGCCGCCATCTCGCGCTTGACATCGCCCGCCGCCGCGACCGCGACATATGCAGTGACGTTCGTTACGCCTCCTGGCTCGCAATTTTCTAAAAGAGACCGGTCTCTTATTGCTTGAGACCGGTCTCTTTGATAATCGTTATCGCCAGATTGACCTTCCGTCAACAACTCTTGTAGTCGTTCAACCGATGAAAAGAACCGCGCCCAAGACCCAGTCGATAACGGTCAGCGATGTCGCCCGCGCGGCAAACGTATCGAAAGCGACGGCCGCGCGCGTGCTCGGCGGATACGGCGTCGTCAGCGACATGATCCGCGCGGATGTCATGGCCGCGGCCAAGGCACTGGACTACCGTCCAAACGAGCTGGCTCGCAGCATGACGACCGGCCGTTCCGGCATCATCGGGGTGGTTGTCGGCGACATCGAGAACCCGTTCTTCAGCCTCGCGGTGCGCGGCATCAGCGACGCGGCAAGAGCAGCCGGGTTCAACGTCATTCTGGCCAACTCCGGCGAGAGGATCGAGGTTGAAAAGGCAGCCGTGCGGCTGTTGATCGGCAAGCGCGTCGACGGGCTGATCGTCACGCCATCGGAATCGCGTGACATCTCACACCTGCGCGACATCCATCGTTCAGGCCGGCCGCTTGCCCTGCTTGACAGGGCGCTGCCCGATCTGGATGTCGATACAGTCACGGTCGACGATCGCGGCATAGCCATGCGGGCGACCCGCATTCTTGTGGATGCCGGACACCGCAACATCGCCTATGTGACCGCGGTCGACGCCGAAGGGCATGAGTACCGCGATCTCGGGCAAATCTACACCTCGTCGGTTCGCGAGCGCATCGACGGTTTCCTCATCGTGTGCCGAGATGCTGGAATTGATCGGCCAGAACGCTATGTTCGCCTTGGTGCGACAAGCCCCGCCGAAACGCGAAGGGTTGCCGACGAGATGCTGTCCGGGCCGGATCGGCCGACGGCGATCTTTGCCTCCGACAGCGTCATAGCACTGGAGATATTCAGGGTGATCCGCGAGCGCGGCTTGCGGGTTCCCGAGGACATTTCGCTGATCACCTTCCATGATGCGGACTGGACGAGCGTGACAACCCCACCCATTACCGTCATCGACCAGCCTGTCTACGCGCTTGGCAAGAGTGTCGCGGAATTGCTCATCCGGCGATTGAAGGGAGATCCGCGCCCGGCGGAAAGGCTCATTCTGCCAACATCGATCTTTGAGCGCGGGTCCGTTGGCCCGCCCCCAAACGCCATCGTCAAGCGCGCGTAGCGCGGCTGCGGCTCAGGCTTCGCCGAGAGCCGCCAGACAGTCCCGCAACACGGTCGCGTCCTGTGCTGTCTTGGCCATCGACATGGCGCCGGAATAGGTGGCGACGGCAAGTGCCGCGAAACGCTCGGGATCGGTGCCTTGCTCCCTGCCCTCCTGCTGGTCGGCCCTGACCTTGTCGGCGATCGCCTGGCGCCAGGCTGAAAAGATGCCGGCAAGGGCGGTGCGCAGATCGGGATCGGCGAGCGACAGTTCATGCGCCAGATTGTTGAGTGGACAGCCGCGCACGAAGCCCTGATGTTCCAGTTCCGCCGCCACGGCCTCGAATACGGCCCGAACCCCCTCGCGCGCCGAAGCCGCTGTCTTTACCGGCGCGATCCACGTTTCCTCGACCGCCGCCGCCACGCGCTCTTCGATCACCGCCAGGACCAGTGCCTTCTTGGTCGGGAAATGATGATGCAGCGCGCCGCCGCTGACGTCAGCCGCCGCCATCAGATCACCCAGGCTGGAAGCGTGATAGCCGCGTGCCTGGAACGCAATCTCGGCGACATCGAGCACTTTCCGGCGCATGCCTTCGGGGTCATTGACGCGTTTTCTTGGCCGTGGGCCTGACCGAAGGATCATCTCTGCTGACATTGCTCGACAATAGCATGTTGACAAAACAGGACAACCGGTCTGTTTATGAACAGGATGATCACCCTGTTTCTGGAGACCCGCTGATGAACCTCCCCCTGAACGTTGCGCCGGAAGCTGCCGCGCTCGCCTCGCCTGTCGTCGAATTGCGGCAATACACGCTGAAGCCTGGGCAGCGTGAAACGCTGATTGCCCTCTTCGACCGGGAATTCATCGAGAGCCAGGAAGAGGCCGGAATGACCATCATCGGCCAGTTCCGCGATCTCGACCGTCCGGACATGTTCGTCTGGCTGCGCGGCTTCGACAGTATGGATGCACGAAAGGACGCCCTGACCGCCTTCTATGACGGCCCGATCTGGGCGGCGCACCGCGATGCGGCCAATGCGACAATGATCGATTCCGACGATGTGTTGCTGCTGAAGCCGGCTTGGCCGGGCGCCGGCTTTGATCTCTCGGGCGCGCAGCGCGCTGGCTTGACCACCGGCGAAAAGCCAATTCCAAACAAGCCGCTGGCTGGCATTGTTGTCATCCAGATTCATCATTTGCGGCCGGGAGCGGAGACCGAGTTCGCCAGTCGCTTCGAGGCCGAGGCGGCGCCAACGATGAAGGCGCCCGACACTCGCCTCCTCGCTGCCTTTATCACGGAGCATGCCGAAAACAGCTTTCCGCGCCTGCCGGTGCGGGTGAGCGAAAACGTCTTCCTTTCCGTCACCCGGTTCGACAGCACCGAGGCGCATGCCCGCCACGAAGCCGCCCTCGACGCTTCGCCGGCATGGCGCGCTTTTTGGCAGGCAGTTCAGCTTGACCTGACCAAACCAACGGAGACGTTGCGGCTGTCGCCCACCTCGCGATCGTTGGTCGGGCGTTAGGCTTCAAATGTCCCGATGATGGCCCGCGCGACAAAGGCCGGATCCTCCCAATGCGGGTTGTGGCCACACGCTTCGGCACGCATGAGGCTCGCCCCCGCCAGGCAACGCAACAGCGCCTGCTGATGCGCCTCGCCGAATAGCGGGTCACACGCGCCGGCGATGATCAGCGTTCGGATCCGCACCTTTTGTGCCGCACTGGTCAGGTCAGCGCGGCAAATCTCCTCCAGGATGGCGCGCCAGCGCGCCGCGGGCATCGCCGATGCGTCTTTCGCCAGGCCGGCGAGAAACGGCTGGGGCACACCGGGCCGGCAAGCATGCCACCAGCCATAGAACGGGTCGGCCGGCGATATCGGGTCGCGCAGGGCCTGCACGCCCGCGACGAGCGGATGCCATGCGAAATCGGGCTTCAACGTGCCGGCCATGACCACCAGCCCGCCGATAAGGTCGTTGTTCCGCGCAGCCAAAGCGATGGCCACCATGGCGCCCAGCGAATGGCCAATAACGACAGGTCGATCGAGCTGCAAATGCTGGATCAGCCCGGCAATGTCATCGGCGAAGTCGTCAATGCCGAAGCCCTTGCCCGCTGGCGACGCGCCGTGGCCGCGCAGGTCGGGCATGATCAGCCGGCGGCCGGCGAGATACGGCGCCAGGAGTGAAAAGCTGCGGCTGGTATCGGTGAAGCCATGCACCAAAACCAGCGCCGGTTCGGCGCCTGATATCTCGACATAGGCGATCTCAAGGCCGCCGGAATTGATGAATTGCTTGCGGCCGGCCCAGGCGTCCTGCTCCGCCCAGGCATCCGGAGCTGCTTCCAGCGCGACCGATGTCACAGGCCGAGCTTCTCCTTGACCGCGGCAAGGCCGGGCTTGCCGTCGAAGGTGGTGACGCCGGCGAGCCAGGCGTCGAGGCGGTTCTTGTTCGCGGTGATCGCCTTCAGCGCCCCGTCCTCCGGCTTCATGCCGTCATTGATCAGATAACCCATGCCGACATTCTCGAAATCGATGTCGAAGGCGAGGTTTTTGAGGAACTGCGCGACATTTGGGCATTGCTGCAGATAGCCCTTGCGCACCTGCGTCGTCACCGTCGCGGCGCCGAAATTCGGGCCAAAGAACTTGTCGCCGCCGGTCAGATATTTGAAATCGTACATGGTGTTCATCGGATGCGGGGCCCAGCCCTGGAAGACGATGAACTGCTTCTCCTTGATCTCATAGCCGACCTCGGAAAGCATGCCGGCCTCGCTCGACTCGACCACTTGCCAGCCGTCAAGACCGAGCGAGGGGTCGGCGATGGCGTCCATCATCAGCTGGTTCGAACCGGGCTCGATGCCATACATTTTCTTGCCGAACTTGTCGGCGAATTTGTGCAGGTCGGCAAAGTCCTTGACGCCGGCATCCCAGACATAGGTCGGCACGGCGAAGGTGTATTTGGCGCCTTCGAGATTGACGCGCACATTCTCGACCGAGCCATCCTTCTTGTAGGGCTCGTAATAGGTGACCATGGCCGGATCCCAATAGCCGAGGAACAGGTCCAGATCGTTGTTCTTCATGCCTTCGTAGATGACGTTGATGCCCAGCACCGAGCTTTGCGGCTGGTAGCCGAGCGCGCCGAGCAAGACATTGGCGACGCCGGTGGTGAAGGCAAGATCGTTCCAACCCGGTTCAGCCATGCGGACCGCCCTGCACTGCTCGGCCTCTGCCGCCTGAGCCGCATGAGCGGCCAGCATCAGGGCTGCAAGACAGACGCTATTTGCAAGCATGCGGGCCATTTCGGTTCTCCTCGTCACGGTCGCTAACATTGGATTGACCAATTGGTCTTTTTACTGTCCCATTGGTCAAGTGTTGATCTAGGCGGACGAAGATGTCAACGTGGATTCGCAATGCTTGGATCAAAGCCGTGAAACTCAAGCGTCTTAGTGACATACGCCGCAAGGAGTTGCGGCAGGCCGCCTTCGCGGTGCTGGAGCGCGAGGGCATTGCGGGTGCGACCCTGGAAAAGGTGGCCGCCCATGCCGGCGCCTCCAAGGGCATCGTGCTGCATTATTTCCGCAACAAGCAGGAATTGTTCGAGCATGCGATGCGCGAGGCCAACGCCGTGCTGCGCGACGCGGTGGTCGCCCGACTTCGCCAGGCACGCACGCCGATGGAGCGGCTCGATGCGGTGATCGATGGCAATTTCGAGGAGCATCTGTTCCTGCCACCTCTTTGCCATGCCTGGCTTTCCCTCTGTGCCGAGGTGCCGCGCGACGAGAAGCTGGCACGCATCCAGAAGGTGCTGCATGCGCGCATGCGCTCGAACCTGTTGTCCGGCCTGCACGGCCTTGCCTCACCCAGCGAGGCGGGCGACATCGCGCTTGGCGTCACCGCGCTGATCGACGGGCTTAGGCTGCGCCTCGGCCTGGAGCCGGGTAGTGTGTCGCGCGAACAGGCGATCCGCCAAGTCAAGGATTTTGTCGCTGCGCGCCTGGCCATGCACCAGCATCCGACTGCCGGCGCGTAAGCCAGCGCGAATTTCATACCGTGTGACAGGCGCGGTCTATCAGGGCGGCCAGCCGGTCGCACGCTTGCGCCCCTGCAGACCGGATTTGAGATTGCCACCGGCTGCCGCATGATCCTGCAGGAGCTTTGCCCATGCTGCCACGGCCGCCGCGCGAGTCAGGCGAACTTGCGCGAAATGCCGCGCCTCCGCGGCTATTTCGGCTTCCAGCTTCGGATTGGCGCGCAGCCACTCGATGCGTTCGGCCAGATCCGACATGTCGCGCGCCACCGGGACATAGTGGCGAAACGGTTCGATATCGTCGAAGAACCACTCGCGCCACGGGCGATCCTGCAGCAGCACGACGCGCTTGGTGTGAAGCAGCATCTTGAAGCGGCCGCTGTAACCCGCCCCTTCGACATCAATCATGTATCTGTAGGTGGCGACCTGGTCTTCCATCGTCCGGAACCTGGTGGAATACCGATTGGTGGCGACATCGTAATTCGCCTCGGTGTCATACGCCTCGATCAGGTCCGGGCGGGCCGACGCGATCTCGACGATCCTTTTGCGGGCAACGTTCATGCAGCGCCCCGCCCAGAACAACCTGTTGTCGCGCGGCGGCTGTTCCGATGCAGCCGCCATCGCCCGCGTCTTCTGGTCATAGTCGTCGAACTTAGCGTCCGGCCAACCATCGAAGACGAAATCGGGCGCGGCCACCTCGCCATAGCCGTCGGCTTGCGAGAAGGCGAAACGCGTGCGGAAATGGCGATGCCTTCGGCGCGACGGCGTATCGCCGAGAAGCATGTAGAAGGGCGGCAGGCTGCGGACGCCCAGGGATGCCAACGCCTCGGCTATCAAAGTCAGGACCTGCACATGCCTTTCAAGCCAGGCGGCACGGGAGCGCACCTTGAGCTTGCCGCCTTCGAAACGGCAGTGGATCTCGCCGCGATTGAGGCCGGGCAGAAAGCGCCTGCCGACCTCGACGACGTCGATAGCCATGGGAAGCGCCTTTAGGCTGGTCCTGAGTGGTGCCATTTTTAAGAGACGCTCGCCGCGACCTGTTTCGATCAACGCGGCTATCGCGTTGGCGCGGTGGATGCAAGGGCAGACGATCCGGCGTCGGCAACTGGCGAAGTTCATACCGTGGGATAGGCCAGCGGCTTGACCCGGGCCGCGACTATGCCGTGCTCTGGCATTGGCCAAGGCGACCTCGGAGTGCCCGATGAGACTGCAAGACAAGCGCACACTGGTGACCGGCGGCTCGGACGGCATCGGCCTGGCAATCGCGGAAGCGTTCCTGCGCAAGGGCGCAGATGTCCTGATCGTCGGCCGCGACGCCGGCAAGCTCGAAGCCGCGCGCCAGAAGCTGACGGCTCACGGTCGGGCCGGCGCGGTGGAGACAGTGTCGGCCGATCTTGCCACCAGCCCCGGCATCGCAACTGTTATCGAGCATGTGAAAGAGGCCGGCCGGCCGCTCGACGTTCTCGTCAACAATGCCGGTGTCGCCTACCTCGTGCCGTTCGAGACCGTCAGCGAGGCGCAGTTCCAGCACTCCTTCGCGCTCAATGTGACGGCGGCGTTCTTCCTCACCCAGGGGCTGCTGCCGCATTTCGGCGCCGGTGCATCCGTCATCAACATCTCCTCCTATTTTGCCAGCAAGATGATCCCGAAGCGGCCCTCCAGCCTCTACTCCCTGTCCAAAGGCGCGTTGAACTCGCTGACCAAATCGCTTGCCTTCGAGCTCGGTCCGCGCGGCATCCGCGTCAACGCCATCGCGCCCGGCACGGTCGACACCGCCATGCGACGCAAGACCGTCGACAATCTGCCAGCCGAGGCACAGGCGGAGTTGAAGGCCTATGTCGAACGCAGCTATCCGCTGGGGCGCATTGGCCGCCCGGACGACCTCGCCGGCATCGCGGTCTATCTGGCCTGCGATGAATCCGCCTGGACCAGCGGTGGTATCTTTGCCGTGGATGGTGGCTACACGGCCGGGTGAGAAGCGTGTGCGCCTCTTCGCTTCCCACCGATCGCTCGCTGTTCGATGGTATTTGCGCGGTATTTTTCATAGCAGTTAACCATCGAACCAAGTGACTCGCCTCACCTATGCCTTCAGCAAAGTATTTTTACTGACTTTTTACTTTACCGATGAAGGCTGCTCGGGTTGACAGCGGGGCATCAATGAATTTCTTGTTTGGATTTTCTGGACGCATCGGGCGAGCGCAATGGTGGCTGGCCTCGTTCGTGATCGTCTTGGTGTGGGTGTTGGTCGTGGTGGGGTTCGTAGCCATCATGGCGGTGGTTGACCCGTCCAGCGAGCACAAGCCTGGAGAGCTGTCCCACGGCGGCCTGAGCGTTGGCGTCGCATTATTCGCGGGCATCATACTTTCTTGCTGGATCAAGGTCGCAGCGATTATCAAGCGCTACCATGATCTGAATAAGCCGGGGGTCTGGCTCCTGTTGACCTTCATCCCCATTATCGGCCCGATCTGGGTGACCATCGAATGCGGGTTTTTCGCTGGTACATCTGGCGACAACGACTATGGCCCGCCACCCGGCACAAGTGATCGTGCAACTTTTATGAGTGACGTCGATGCTCATATTTCACGCATGAAGGCCGAGCGCTCGGTTCAGCAGCAACCGCCATCCGTCAGGGTGGATACAGCAGCCCCGGCGCAGCAAACGAGGCGCCCAACAAGCACAACCGGATTTGGCCGCCGCGGCCTCTGAGCCCGATAGAAGGGTCAGTGACCGCACCGAAGCAGGAAATCCACCGGCTGCATGCGACGCACATTCCTGAACAGCCTTGCTTCAACCGATTTGCATCTTCACCGCTCGCAATCTCCGCTTGATGCGTTTTGTGCAACGCGATACGCCGTTGCCCAAATCGACAGACCGGAGACTTGCCGTGAGCACGCCAAAGACCAGAACTGAAACCGATACGTTCGGCCCCATCGAGGTTGCCGCCGACCGCTATTGGGGTGCGCAGGCGCAGCGTTCCCTGGGCAATTTCAAGATCGGCTGGGAAAAGCAGCCGGTTTCGGTGGTGCGCGCGCTGGGCATCGTCAAGCGGGCTGCGGCGGAAGCCAATATGGAGCTGAAGCGGCTCGATCCTGCGATCGGCAAGGCGATCATCGCGGCCGCGCAGGAGGTCATCGACGGCAAGCTCAATGACCATTTCCCGCTGGTGGTCTGGCAAACGGGCTCTGGTACACAGTCCAACATGAACGCCAACGAGGTGATCTCCAACCGGGCGATCGAGATGCTGGGCGGCGTCATGGGCTCGAAGAAGCCGGTGCACCCCAACGACCACGTCAATATGAGCCAGTCGTCGAACGACACCTATCCGACGGCCATGCATATCGCCTGCGCCGAGCGCATCGTGCACGATCTGCTGCCGGCGCTGAAGCACCTGCACAAGGCGCTCGCCGCCAAGAGCAGGGAGTTCAACCACATCATCAAGATCGGCCGCACGCACACGCAGGATGCCACCCCTCTCACGCTGGGCCAGGAATTTTCCGGTTATGCGGCGCAGGTTGCCTCCTCGATCAAGCGCATCGAACTGACACTGCCCGGCCTGCAGGAACTGGCGCAGGGCGGCACCGCCGTCGGCACCGGCCTCAATGCGCCGGTCGGCTTCGCCGAGCGGGTGGCTGATCGCATCGCTGCCATCACCGGTATCGCCTTCGTCACCGCGCCGAACAAGTTCGAGGCGCTCGCGGCACACGATTCCATGGTGTTCTCGCACGGCGCCATCAATGCGGCGGCCGCCGCGCTCTTCAAGGTCGCCAACGACATCCGCTTCCTCGGTTCCGGCCCGCGATCGGGCCTCGGCGAGTTGTCGCTGCCGGAAAACGAACCCGGTTCGTCGATCATGCCGGGCAAGGTCAATCCAACGCAGTGCGAAGCGATGACACAGGTCTGCGTGCAGGTGTTCGGCAACAACGCAGCAGTGACCTTCGCCGGCAGCCAGGGGCATTTCGAGCTCAATGTCTACAATCCGCTGATGGCCTACAATTTCCTGCAGTCGGTGCAGCTGCTCGCAGACGCGTCGGTCTCGTTCACCGACAATTGCGTCGTCGGCATCGAGGCGCGTGAAGACAACATCAAGGCGGCGCTCGACCGCTCGCTGATGCTGGTGACGGCGCTCGCCCCAACCATCGGCTACGACAACGCCGCCAAGATCGCCAAGACGGCGCACAAGAACGGCACGACGCTGCGCGAGGAAGCGCTGGCCACCGGACTGGTCAGCGAGGCCGACTATGACCGGCTTGTGCGGCCGGAGGACATGACGCATCCGGGCTAAGTGTTTTGCGGCGGGAGAATTTACTCCCGTCACCGCATCGCCCGACAAGAATTTCGCGCTTCCTGGCCGATCACGGAAATGTACAGCCTGTGAACGATGTGTCGCCGGATAGGCGGCTTTGGTGAACAGTCGGCATCGTCTATCTCTGGGTCATTCAACCCATTCGGAGAGCCACCATGTCCATCAACACTTCCGCCGCCGGCGCCGGCACCGCGTCCAACAGCTCTGTAACCATCCTGCTCGGCCGCATCCTGCTCGCGGTCATTTTCCTGCTTTCCGGTTTCGGCAAGCTCACCGCCATTTCCGGTACCGCTGCCTATTTCGGCGGCCTCGGCCTGCCCCTTCCGACCGTAACCGCGGTTGTCGTCGGCCTGATCGAACTGCTCGGCGGCCTTGCCGTCCTCGTCGGTTTCCAGACCAGGGTCGCCGCCGTGGTGCTCGCGGTCTTCACCGTCGCCACCGGACTTGTCGCACACACCGGCTGGGCCGACCAGATGCAGATGATCCAGTTTCTCAAGAACCTCGCCATCACCGGCGGCTTCCTGCTGCTGGCTTCATCGGGCGCCGGCGCCTACTCGATCGACGCCAAGCGCGGCTGAACCCTCCCTCCCAAGCTCCCCCTCCCAGGCCCCCCCTCCCAGGCCTTGACAGACGCGGCGCGGAATTTTCCGCGCCGCTTTTTCGTTGTCTGGAATAGCCGGTTCGGTATCGGCCGAAGCCGCGCAGGGGTAAACTGCGCGGTAGCCGGCTCGAGCCCAATCGGGCGCAGGCAAGGGAGGTGGCCATGGCCCGCAACGCATTGCTTCTGGTTTCGCGACTGCTGTTTGCCGTGCTGTTCGTACCGTCCGGCTTCCAGGCACTTGCCAACATCGCTGGCACAACCAGTTACTTCGCCGGCCTCGGTCTGCCGCTGCCGACGCTCGCTGCCTGGGGCACGGGCCTGTTCGAGCTGATCGCCGGATTGCTGATCCTCATCGGTTTCCAGACCCGGATCGTGGCACCGCTCTTGGCGGCCTTCTGCGTCGTTGCCGGTTTCATCGGCCATTACGGCCAGGGCGCCGATGATGCGACGCTCGCCTTCCTGCACCAGCAAATGCTGATGAAGGACATTGCGATATCAGGCGGCTTCCTGGCGCTGGCCATGGCTGGTGCGGGTGCCTGGTCGGCCGACGGACGCGGCGCGGTTTGATATCTTTGCTTAAGCGCGCCCGAGCTGGTCGACCCCCACTCCGTCTCGGCTTCGCCGAGCCACCTCTCCCCCGATCGACGGGGTAGAGGAAGGGCGCGAGCCTATTGCCGCCAACGCTTTTCCAACGAGACTCCCTTCCTTTCCCTCCGGAGGGGGAAAGGTGGCGCTGCTTCGCAGCGACGGATTGGGGGAAGCCGGTCCTCAAACGCGAAGCCGACGACGACTGATCACGACCGGGCAGGTCAAATACCCGCTTGAGTCAGATAGGACACGGTCTGCTATCAGGCCGCGCCTACTTCACCGAAACGCTCGGCCCACCCTCGACCGCCAGCACCAGCCTGCGGTTGGTGATCCGCGCCAGCTGCGCCAGGCGGCCGGCCGGCCGCTCGCCGTAGAGGTCGGAGAGCGACGCCGGCAACACCAGCGCCAGCACGCCATTGGCGCGCTGCTCCCATTTCAGTCTGGGCATGATGCCGGGCATCGAGGCCGTCAGCAGATAGACGACGCGCATCATCGCCGCCAGCACGCGAGCCCGCTCGAGGTAGCGCGGTGTTGCCAGTGCCTTGATTTCCGGTGCGATGGATTCGTTGAAGATGCCGTCGTGCCGATAGGCGTTGGCCAAAGCCAGGAAGGCACGGCCGGGATGGTCGACGCCGTAGAAAGAGGCATGGGCAATGATGTTGAGCGACTGCCTGCCGCGGTATTCCGGGTGCGCGCGCCAGCCGATGTCGGCCAGCAATGCGGCGGCGTGGCGGTAGCGCGCCTCGTCCTCGGTCTCGTCGATGCCGAAGGCGGCAAAGGATTTGGCCGTCCAGTCGACCAGCTCATGCGCATGGGTGACCGAGCGCGAGCGCAACCGGGCGAGTTCCTCGGATGCCGAAATCAACGGATCGGCCTTCTGCTCGGCCTCGTCGAGCAGCGAATAGAGGAAGCCTTCGCGCACACCGAGCGCCGAGACGATGATCTTCGACGGCTGCATCGCCACCATGATCTCCTGCAGCACGATGGCGCCATAGGGCAGCAGCGAGCGGCGGTTCTTCGAGACGCCTTCGATCCCCTTGACCTTCTCGATCTCGGCCTTGGCCACCTGCTTGAGAAAGGTCGTCGCACTGTCGGCTGACATCTCGTAATGGTGCATGACGCCCAGCGGGTAGTTGGTCATCTCCATGTGCAGCCGGGCGAGGTTTCGCCAGGTGCCGCCGACGGCGTAGAAGGGCCGGCCCTGCCCGCCCTTCAACAGCTTGGCCCGCGCCAGCTCGTCACGCGCGATCTTCTGCGCCTGGGTGAGCGAATTCTTCGCCATGTCCTGCAGGCGCAGGCCACCGAGCGGCAGCGTTATGCCGTCACCGATCGCCTCGCCATTGACGTCGACCAGTTCGAGGCTGCCGCCACCCAGATCGCCGGCGATGCCATTGGCCGGGTGGAAGCCGGAAATGACGCCGAGCGCCGAATAGTAAGCTTCCTGGCGCCCGCTGATCACGCGGATCTCGGTTTTCAGCACGTCTTCGGCGCGGTGGATGAAATCGGGACCGTTGATTGCCTCACGCGCCGCGGCGGTGGCCAGAACATACATATGCTCGGAGCCGGCCTGATCGGACAGCGCACGAAAGCGGCGGAACTCTTCCATCGAGCGCGTCACCGCCTCGGGGTCGAGTTTGCCGGTCGAAACGATGCCGCGGCCAAGACCAGCCAGCATCTTTTCGTTGAACAGCATGGTCGGCGAGCGCGCCAGCCCTTCATAGACAACGAGGCGGATCGAATTCGACCCGATGTCGATGATGGACAGCGGTCGGCGGTCCTGCAGCCGGCCCTGGGAATCAGACAGCATCAGGTGGACGCTGCGGCGTTCTTCTTGCGGCGCTTGAACTGCGCAATGCGCTTGGGCGCATGCGACTTCAGCGCGTCACCCCGTCCCGACAGGCTCGGATTGGTCATGAAATATTCCTGCGCGTTGAACGGTTCCTCGCCCTCCTCCAGCACCACGCGCCGGGAGGTTCCATCAGCCAATACGTCGAAACTTTGCTGATTGTCCATGATGTTGCCCAGCATGATCTGGCCCAGGATCTGTTCATGCACAGTTGGATTGGTGATCGGCACCATGGTTTCGACGCGGCGGTCAAGATTGCGCGGCATCAGGTCGGCCGAGGAGATGTAGACGATCGCTTCATCCGAGGGCAGACCATGGCCGTTGCCGAAGCAATAGATGCGGCTGTGTTCGAGGAACCGGCCGACGATCGACTTGACCCTGATGTTTTCCGACAGGCCCGGCACCTGCGGCCGCAGGCAGCAGATACCGCGCACAACAAGGTCGATTTCTACCCCCGCGCGGCTGGCATCGTAAAGCGCGTCGATGACGATCGGGTCGACGAGCGCGTTCATCTTCATCCAGATGCGCGCCGGCTTTCCTTCCAGCGCATGGGCGACTTCGTCGGAAATGTGCTTCAAGATGCGGCTTCTCAGCGTGAACGGCGAGATCGCGATCCGCATTTCATCGGTCGGCTCGGCATAGCCGGTGATGAAGTTGAACAGCTGGGCGACATCGCGGGCGATCGTCGGATCGGTGGTGAAAAAGGACAGGTCGGTGTAGATGCGCGCGGTGACGGGGTGGTAGTTGCCAGTGCCGAGATGCACATAGTTGCGCAGCTTGCCGTCCTCGCGCCGCACCACCAGCGACATTTTCGCGTGGGTCTTCAACTCGAGGAAGCCGAACACGACCTGCACGCCGGCGCGCTCGAGATCGCGCGCCCAGCGGATATTGGCTTCCTCGTCGAAGCGGGCCTTGAGCTCGACCAATGCGGTCACCGACTTGCCGGCCTCGGCCGCGTCGACCAGCGCGCGCACGATCGGGCTGTCGTTGGAGGTGCGGTAGAGCGTCTGCTTGATCGCCACCACTTCGGGATCGGCCATGGCCTGGCGCAGGAACTGCACGACGACGTCGAAGGATTCATAGGGGTGATGGACGACAATGTCCTTCTCGCGGATGGCGGCAAAGCAGTCGCCGCCATGCTCGCGGATGCGCTCGGGAAAGCGCGGATTGTAGGGGGTGAACTTCAGGTCATCGCGGGGGATGGAGACAATCTCGGAGATCTGGCTGAGCGCCAGCGGACCGGTGAGCACGCTGATGCGGCTCGACGACACGCCAAGCTCGCCGGCGACGAAATCGCGCAATTCGCTCGGCATCAGCTTGTCGAATTCGATGCGGATCACCGAACCGCGGCGGCGGCGCTTCAGCGCCGTCTCGAACAGGCGCACGAGATCTTCCGATTCTTCCTCGACCTCGATATCGCTGTCTCGAATGATGCGGAACGTGCCGGAACCCTTGACCTCGTAGCCCGGAAACAGCTTGCCGATATAGAGGCCGACCGCCTCTTCCAACGGGATAAAGCGGACATGGTGCTTGCGATCGGGCAAACGGATGAAGCGCTTCAGCGCCACCGGCAGACGCAAGAGCGCACTCATCTCCTCGCCATTCTTGCGGTGGCGCAGCTGCAGCGCCATCGAGAAGCCGAGATTGGGAATGAACGGGAACGGATGCGCCGGGTCGATCGACAGCGGGGTGAGCACCGGAAACACCTGGTCCTGGAAATGCTCTTCCAGCCAGACTTTTTCGTCCTTGGTCAGCGCATCTCGCGTAATGCTCTCGATGCCTTCCTTGTTGAGCAGAACGGTCAGCGCCGAAAGGCTTTTCTGCTGGTCTTCCTGCAGCCGCTCGACCTCGCGCAACAGTTGCTCGAGCTGCTGTTCGGGGGTGCGGCCATCAGGGCTCTTCAGCACAATGCCCTCGCGGACCTGGCCGGCGAGGCCGGCGACACGCACCATGAAGAACTCGTCGAGGTTGGCGGCCGAGATCGACAGGAAGCGGACACGCTCCAGCAACGGATGATGGGTGTTCAGCGATTCTTCGAGCACGCGGCGATTGAATTGCAGCCAGGAAAACTCGCGATTGACGAAACGGTCCGGGTTACCGCTTTCCGGGCTCGCCGCCTCGACATTGATGAATTCGCTCTGCACCGGCTTCAGTTCGTTCATGGTTCCTGCTCTTCCCACCAGCTCAGCCGGTTAACCGGCTTAACTTATCCTCTGACAGGCTTTTGCGACAGTTTCATTTCATCGATCTTGCAAAGAGACCTGTTATGATCCAGATGCATGCGAGACTGCGTTAAGGAGACGACGATGGCAGGCGGTTCCATTCCCCATTTCCAGAACGATGCGGGCCATCCGGCGATCGACATCGGGGTCAAGGAATTCATGTGCACGGGCGCCAACCCGCCTTTCGACCACCCGCATGTGTTTCTCGACATGGGCGACGACAATGAGAAAGTCTGCCCCTATTGCTCCACGCTCTACCGCTATTCGCCAAAGCTGAAGGCGACGGAAACGCTGCCGGCCGGCTGCCTCTACATCGACCAGGCCGCCTAGGCCTCCAGCGGCTGAGCCCATGCACGACGCACAGTTCCGGCAAGTCATCGTCGCCGGGGCCGGCGTTGCCGGGCTGACAGCCGCCCTCGCCTTCGCCGCACGCGGCTACCCCGTGCGGGTGTTCGAACAGGTGCCGCGCCTGGAAGCGGTTGGCGCCGGCATCCAGCTTTCTCCCAACGCGACACGCATCCTGCGAGACCTCGGCGTGCTGGACCGGCTGTTGCGGACAGCGGTTATGCCGGAAGCGGTGGTGCTGAAAGACGCCGCGACGTTGCGCGAACTGGCCCACGTGCCGCTGGGGCAAGCCGGCGAAAGGCGTTGGGGGGCGCCTTATCTCGTCGCCCACAGGGCCGACCTGCAGAGCGCACTGACGGCGCGTGTTGCCGATATGCCGGGTATTCATCTCACCACCGGTACGCGCGTCGCCAGCATTGCCACCGGCAGCCATGGTGTTACGGCGAGTGTCGAGGTCAACGGCAAGACGGCCGAGGCACAAGGCTCCTTGCTGGTCGGCGCCGATGGCGTCTGGTCCTCGGTGCGCGCGCTTGTCGATTCGACCAAGAGGGTGGCATCGCCAAGAAGCCGTTTTTCGGGCGAACTGGCCTGGCGCGCCACCATCGCGGGCGACAGCCCCGCCGGGCACGCCTTTGCCGCGATCGGCGCGGCCGACTGCGTCACGACCTTTCTGCATCCGGGCTTCCACATGGTCGCCTATCCCGTCAGCAAGGGTGATGCCTTCAACCTCGTCGCCTTCACCAAAGGCGAGCGCATTGCCGAGGGCTGGTCCGGCCATGCCGATCCCGGCATCCTGGCCGCCGCTATGCGCGGCACCGCGCCAGGTCTCGCAAAGCTGATGGAACTGGCCGGCCCGTGGCTGACGTGGCCGCTCCATACCGTCGAACAGAAGCCGCCCTGGACAACGCCGGATGGCATCGCACTGATCGGCGACGCCGCACATGCGATGACGCCGTTCGCCGCACAAGGTGCGGCGATGGCGATCGAGGATGCGGCTACGCTTGCGAGTGTCATCGCAGACTTCCCTGCCCATCTCCTGGGCGCGCTTACCGTCTGGGAGCAGTCTCGGCGGCCGCGTGTCGCACAGGTCGCCCGACGCGGTGCTGTCAACCGCCTCGCTTGGCATGCGTCAGGTCCTGTGGCGATTGCCCGCAACCTGTTCCTGAAGGCGCGTCCGCCGGAGAAGCTCGCGGCGGATTTGGATTGGCTCTATGGCTGGCGGGATGAGCAGACTGAATCTGCCAGCCCTTGAAGTAGTGGCAATTTGTAGTTACATTTTCGTAGTTATATGTGAGGCATAGATTGCGATTTGAGTGGGATGCTGAAAAAGCGATGTCCAACTTGCGCAAACATGGCGTGAGTTTTGAGGTCGCCGCTCGTGCTTTCCTCGACCCCTTTGCACTGACAGTTCAAGACCGGGTGGAGGAAGGTGAATACCGCTGGCAGACGATTGGCGCCGTCGATGGAACATTGGTGCTGTTGATAGCGCATGCCGACCGAGAGGAAGACGGGATCGAGGTGATCCGCATCATTTCAGCACGGCTCGCTACGCCTAAGGAGAGAAGAAGCTATGGGCAAAATCGTCCGACATGAAATCGACCCCGTGAATCCGTCTCTTTTGACAGAGGCTCAGAAGGCCGAGATCGCTGCTCTTAAGGCGCGATCGGAGAGCGATGTCGATACCAGCGATATTCCCGAATTGACCGAAAAGTTCTGGCAGAACGCGGTCCGAAATCCCTACTTCAAACCGATCAAGCAGCAGTTGACCCTTCGTCTCGATTCCGATCTCGTCGCCTGGTTCAAGAGACGCGAGCCGGACGGCCGGGGCTATCAGAGCGCGATCAACAAGGCGCTTCGAGAGTATGTAGCAAAGCAGGAGCAAAAGACCGGCTGACCCGTTCCTCGATATCTTCAGTCGTCAATTGTACAACCGCATCGACAGACCGAGCGAAACCGGCAGCGGGTTCCACCAGCCGGTGCGCAGGCCGGCAGTGCGCAGCGCGGCGGCGGTCCAGGTGTTGCAGCCGACCAGTGCGTTGAAATGGCCGTTGGCTTCGAAGAAACCGTCGAATCTGGAATAAGCGGCATTCTGGATATGGATCGGGCCACTCGGTCCCTGCTGAAAACTGGCCTGGATAAAATCAAGCAATGCCGCGAACTGGTCCTTACCGATGTCGAAGCCGGCGACATCGGGATGCGGCTCGACGATATCGCCGGCGACATCGACATGCATGACCGACGCGTCGAGGGTCAGCGCTTTCATCACTGGAACGGCTTTGAGTTCAGACCAGGTCGGCGTTTCCAGATAGAAGGCGCGGCCACCCCAGCCGAAGACGATGTAGCGCACCTCAGGAATGTCGGTCGGGATGCCGGCTTTGACCAAAAAATGAAAGCGCTGACGCACAGCATCGTCGACCGGAATGGCGATGTCGGTATGGATCGGATTTCTCAGCACCAGGATATGACGCGTCGCAGACTTGTCGCCGGCTGTTTGCCAGAGTGGCCGCGGCACCAAAGTGCCGAGCGTCACGGCGAACGCGACCGCGATCAACAGCAGACCAAGAATACGACCGAGCTTTTTCATGAATGGCGGCCCTGCAAACGCATCCGGCGCGACACGAACCGCCCGCCTATCTCTTTGCTCTGACGCAATTCCCAAGGCAAAGCGCTACGCGCTTTTCCCGGGAAAACCGCTTCACACTTTTCCTGGAATTGCTCCAGTCACCCATACGCAAAAGAGCCCGGCACTGTTTCAGCCGGGCTCTCCTTGGTTATCGAAAACCTAGAGCAGTTCACCGTTTCACGGAACCGGCGAACCGCTCTAACTCTTTGTTTTGACGCAATTCCGGACGGAAAACCGTTCACACTTTTCCTGGAATTGCTCTAGTGCAGGATCTGCGACAGGAACAGCTTCGTGCGCTCGTGGCGCGGATGGTCGAAGAACTCGGCCGGCGTGTTCTGCTCGACGATCTGGCCCTGATCCATGAAGATCACCCGGTTGGCGACCTTGCGGGCAAAGCCCATTTCGTGGGTGACACACAGCATGGTCATGCCTTCCTCGGCCAGACCGACCATGGTCTCCAGCACTTCCTTGATCATTTCCGGGTCGAGCGCCGAGGTCGGCTCGTCGAACAGCATGATGCGCGGGTTCATGCACAACGAGCGCGCGATCGCCACGCGCTGCTGCTGGCCGCCGGACAGCTGGCCGGGATATTTGTTGGCCTGCTCCGGGATTTTCACGCGCTTGAGGAAATGCATGGCGATTTCCTCGGCCTGTTTCTTGGGTGTCTTGCGCACCCAGATCGGCGCCAGCGTGCAGTTCTCCAAGATGGTCAGATGCGGGAACAGGTTGAAGTGCTGGAACACCATGCCGACCTCGCGGCGCACCTCGTCGATCTTCTTCAGATCGTTGGTCAGTTCCTTGCCGTCGACGATGATCTTGCCCTTCTGGTGCTCCTCCAGCCGGTTGATGCAGCGGATCATGGTCGATTTGCCGGAACCCGACGGCCCGCAGATGACGATGCGCTCGCCGCGCATCACCTTCAGGTTGATGTCCTTCAGCACATGGAACTCGCCATACCATTTGTGCATGGCGATGATGTCGATGGCGACATCGGTGGTCGAGATGTGCATCTTGGCGGCGTTGACCTTGATCTCTTCCGCGCTGACGGCATTTTCGGTGGCCATGACAGGGTCCCCTTGTTCTTTTGTTTAGCGTTTGTGGCCGGTGTCGAGCCGGCGTTCGGTGTACATTGAATAGCGCGACATGCCGAAGCAGAACAGCCAAAAGACGAAGGCTGCGAACACCAGGCCGGACCTGGCCGTTTGCGGCGTCGCCCAATTGGCGTCCGAGAAGTTCTGCTTGACGACGCCGAGCAGGTCGAACATCGAGATGATGAGGACCAGACTGGTGTCCTTGAACATGCCGATGAAGGTGTTGACGATGCCGGGAATGACCAGCTTCAGCGCCTGCGGCAGCACGATCAGCCCCATCTTCTGCCAATAGCCGAGGCCGAGCGAATCGGCGCCTTCATACTGGCCTTTGGGGATCGCCTGCAGGCCGCCGCGCACCACTTCAGCCATATAGGCGGCGGCAAACAGCGACACGCCGATCAGCGCCCGCAGGAACTTGTCGAAGGTGACGCCCGCCGGCAGGAACAACGGCAGCATGACGCTGACGAAGAACAGGACGGTGATCAGCGGGATGCCGCGCACCGTTTCGATGAAGACCACGCACAGCGTCTTGACGATCGGCATTTTCGAACGCCGGCCGAGCGCCAGCACGGTGCCCAGCGGCAGCGACACCGCAATGCCGACGAAGGACAGGCTGAGCGTGACCAGCAGGCCACCCCAGCGCGAGGTCTCGACATGCGGCAAGCCGAATACGCCGCCAATCAGCAGGAAAAAGGAGACGATCGGCAGCACCAGGAACAGCAGGATGGCGTTCAGCCCCTTGCGTGGCACGCGCGGGATCAGCATCGGCACCAGCAGCGCCACGAACAGGATGGCAACCAGGATCGGCCGCCAGCGCTCCTCGATCGGATAGGTGCCGAACATGAACTGGCCGAACTTGGCATTGACGAAGGCCCAGCAGGCGCCGGTCCAGCCATCGGGCTGAATGCCGCCTTGTGCAACGGTCGCACAGACAGTGCGGTCCGGCCCGGTCCACTGTGCATTGATGAACGCCCAGTTGATGACCTGCGGCAGGACCCAGGCAACGATGGCGATGCCAAGAATGGTCATGATGGTGTCGCCGACCGTGCCGACCAGGTTCCTGCGCACCCAGGCCATCGGGCCGCTGACGCTGGCCGGCGCAGGCTGCGCCAGGGCCATTTCGGTGCGCACCCAGGACATATCGTGTTCCTGCATGGCTCTACCTTTCCACCAGCGCCATTTTGGCGTTGACCACGTTCATGACGGCCGAGGTCACAAGGCTGAGTATGAGATAGGCGATCATCATGATCAGCACGCCCTCGACCGCCTGCCCGGTCTGGTTCAGCACCGTTCCGGCTGTCGCCGTCAGGTCCGGATAGCCGATGGCGATCGCCAGCGACGAGTTCTTGGTCAGGTTGAGATACTGGCTGGTCAGCGGCGGGATGACGATGCGCATGGCCTGCGGCACGACAACCAGCCGCAAGATCGACCCGGATCGCAGTCCAAGTGCCGACGCCGCCTCGGTCTGGCCCTTGCTGACACCCCTGATGCCAGCACGTACGATTTCGGCGATGAAGGCCGCCGTGTAGCAGGACAGCGCCAGATAGAGCGACAGGAACTCCGGCTTGACCTGAAAGCCGCCGGTCAGGTTGAAGGTCGATTGTTTGGGGAGATCAAAGCTCAACGGAAAGCCGCTTAGTGCGTAAGCGAGTAACGGCAGGCCGACAATCAAAGCCACCGAGGTCCAGAGCACCGGAAATTGCTGGCCTGTCGCCATCTGCCGCTGACGCGCCGTGCGGGCGACGAACCACGCCATGGCAATGCCGACAAGCAGAGCGACGAAGATCAACCAGGAGCCCTCGCCCCAGACCGGGCGGGGAAAGTAGAAGCCGCGCTGGTTGAGGAAGGAGCCGAAGGGCAGATGATAGCTGTCACGCGGCGCCGGCAGCACCGCCAGCACGCCGGAATACCAGAAGAAGATGACCAGCAGCGGCGGGATGTTGCGGAAGACCTCGACATACACCGTGCAGATCTTCTGGATCAGCCAGTTCTGCGACAGGCGGCCGATGCCGATGACGAAGCCGATGACGGTGGCGGTGATGATGCCGGCGACGGCGACGATGATGGTGTTGATCAGGCCGACAAGGATGGCGCGGCCATAGGTCGAGTCCGACGTATAGGCGATCGGCGTGTCCGAGATGTCGAATCCGGCGCGTCCCCTGAGGAAACCGAAGCCGGAGGCGATGTGCAGGCGCTGCAGATTGTCGATGACATTCTGCACGATCCACCAGACGGAGCCGAACAGAACGATGACGACCAGCGTCTGGAAGAAGAGGCTGCGGACTTTCGGATCATTGATGAAGGAGGCCCCGCTGGGCTCCTCGCGAATAACTTCCTGCGATGCCATGTGACCGTCCCCTGGAAAGAGAAACCGGAAGGCAGATATCTGCCTCCCGGATCACATTTCGGTCAGCGGATCGGCGGAGCGTATTGCAGGCCGCCCTTGGTCCACAGTGCATTGATGCCGCGGGCGATCTTGAGCGGGCTGCCCGAGCCGACATTGCGGTCGAACATTTCGCCATAGTTGCCGACGGCCTTGACGATGTTGACGACCCAGTCGTTGGAGACACCGAGATCGGTGCCGATCTTGGTATCGGCTTCCTGGCCGAGCACGCGCTTGATCTCGGGGCTGGGGGAATTCTTCATCTCATCGACATTGGCCTTGGTGATGCCGAGTTCCTCCGCGTCAAGCAGCGCGAAATAGGTCCACTTGACGATGTGGTACCACTGATCGTCGCCCTGGCGCACGGCCGGTCCGAGCGGCTCCTTGGAGATGATCTCGGGCAGCACGACATGATCGGCCGGCGCGCCCAGCGTCAGGCGGATGCCGTAGAGACCCGACTGGTCGGTGGTGTAGACGTCGCAGCGGCCGGCGTCATAGGCTGCGTTGACCTCTTCGAGCTTCTCGAAGACGACCGGATTGTACTCCATCTTGTTCGCCTTGAAGTAGTCGGCGAGGTTGAGCTCGGTGGTGGTGCCGCTCTGCACGCAAACGGCGGCGCCGGAGAGCTGGAGCGCCGAATTGACGCCCGGCAGCTTCTTGGCATTGATCATGAAGCCCTGGCCGTCATAGTAGGTCGTGCCGACGAAATTCAGGCCAAGTGCGGTGTCGCGGTTGATGGTCCAGGTGGTGTTGCGCGACAGGATATCGACCTCGCCGGACTGCAGCGCGGTGAAACGCTCCTTGGCGCTGAGCGGCGTGAACTTGACCTTGGTGCCGTCACCGAAGACGGCGGCTGCAACAGCGCGGCAGAAATCCGCATCGATGCCTTGCCAGTCGCCCTTGTCGTCCGGCGCCGAGAAGCCGGCCAGACCGGTCGAGACGCCGCACTGGATGAAGCCCTTCGCCTTGACGGTGTCAAGCGTCGTAGCCGACGCGGCCGACGCCATCAATCCAAGCGTAGCGGCGCCAAGAATGCCGATAGCAATATGTTTCATGACCCACAGACCCTTTTCTCTGTTTTTCAGGCAAACCCTGATTCTTTTTCCCGTGTGAACGCAGCTTCCCATTCCAGCCCATTCCCGGAATCCCGCATCGTAACCGACGCGCCGCCTCCCATTCACAAAGGGCATCGAAGGCGATAATTCTCGTGAGGTCAAGGAAAATGACCGAATCCGAACGTGTTTGAAAATCGATTGCCTGAAATGACCGAATTGCAGACAAACGCGCCCGCGATTTAGTCACGGCGCAAATAAAGTCGGCAAAGCGCATTCAACGCGAATGCCGGCCAGCGGCGAAGTCCATTCCTGGCACCAGCTTGGCGTCACTGATCTGGATGCGGGATGAATTGGCACGTCCGAAGACTGTTATCAGACACGCGCTGTCAAAGCGCGCGAGAGATAAGCCACGCGCCCGCCGCCGCCATCAACACGCCGGAAATGCGCGGGATCCACTGCCCGGCCGAGACTGTCTTTTCCAGGAGGACGAGGATGGCGATGCCGGCGATCCACAGGATGTTCATGACGCCGCCGACGAACAGCAGAGCCATCAGCGCCCAGCAGCAGCCCAGACAATAGAGGCCATGATCGATGCCCAGCCGAAGCGCGCCGAGCGGCGCGGAGCGAAACCCGCCATGGCTGACCAGGAACGCGATCGGCCCCTGACATTGGCGCAGGCAGGCGCCCTTGATCGGCGTCCATTGATAGAGGCCGGCGGCGATCAGGACGAGGCCGCCGAGGATCGCGCTGCCGGTCGCCATCGAGGGATCGAGCAAGGCGAAACGGGTGAGCAGCCATTGCGCACCGGTTGCGGCGATGCTGAAGACGATCCAGACGGCGAGATAGCCGGTAAAGAACCATCCGGTCGAAGCGATAGGCCGGCCATCCGCCTGCGCCTTGCGGCCGACGCCGGCATAGAGCAGCAGCATCGGCGCGACCGAAGGCGTCATCATGCCGACCATCATCACCGCCCACATGGTGAAGATGAAAGCGAAATCGGCGGGTGCCCAGGCCCGGAAAGCGGGCGCCACGGCGGCGCCCATATCCATGCCACCCATATCCATGCCACCCATGTCCATGCCACCCATGTCCATATTCGACATGTCCGTTCCGGCCATGCCGCCGCCCGCTCCGGCCGGCATGGGGGAAGCGGGCATGGCCATGTCGGTGGCGAGCCACAGCACATAGGCCCAGGCGAGCACGGCAATCACGACGAGCGCGGCCATCACGACCGCTCGGTCGCGCCGCAGCACCGCCTCAAGGGCCGTGTCGCTCATTGGATCAGGTCAATGGACGACGCCGCTCTGCGTAAGGTGCAGATTGGCAAAATGGCTGTGCGTATCGGCGAGCTCGAACCTGATCGGACCCATCGCCTTGGTCCAGCCACGGCCGACTTCGGCAATCGCGTATTCGAAGCCGCGCGGCAGGTCGATGCGTGCACGGTGCTCAGCGCCGGTGACCGGATTCTTGATCGGCTCGCCATGGCCGTCGGTTACGCCCTTGACGTGCAGCCGTGCGGTTCGTGCATCGACGTCGACCTTGAAATCGATCGCGGCAAAGATCGGATCGTGGAATTTCTCCAGCGTGGTCGAAAAGACCTGGAATATTGTCGCGCCTGGTTCGGTGTCCTGACCACTCAATATGCGCAGCAGCGCCCCGCGCTGGGCTTCGGTTGCCCTGTCGTCGATGACGACCGCGGCTTCGCCCTTGCCCTGGTGTATCGCGCCGGGCCAACGGAAAATCCCGACGAACCGCAATCCATCGAGCTTGGTGCCGCCGTGATGGCCGCTCTCGATTTCCATGCCGGCAACCGCCTGGCAGAATCCATGTGTCGGCATGGCGTTGAACTGGCACGGGCAGCCATAGGCGCAGTTGCAATTGGTGAATTCGCGCGCCTTCATTGTCCATTTGACGTCAGGCATGGCATTCCTCCCCTTGCCGCGCTCAAGTCCTGCTAGGGCGATATTCGGATCCAGGGACCAGGAGGTCAACCGGGGACAACCATCCGGCAGCATTCTGATCGAAGCGGTCCGGCGATTAATATTATAATTTGATTATATATCGTTCGCGGCTGCCTACAATAGGCCACTCGGCGGATACGATGGTGCGGCCGACAAGGCCTCCTTTGGCGGCTGGCGAGGCCAGGTGTCGGGTTGCTCACCTGCGCACTGCCGCATCTGGCCGGCCAGTTTCACGACCTGGCGGCGATGCCGGTCGGGTAGAGAATTGGCATATTCGAAGTCTACCCCTGGCGGGCGGTGGGCTGTTGCACGGTCCCTGACGCCGCACTATGGCTAGCGCCTTGTCAAACAAGGCGAAGACGAAGAATGGCTAAGGACGGCAACGAGCAGGCTTCCGGCAAAATGGGCATCAACACGCGGCTTGCCCATTCGGGCAACAACCCGCACGACTATTTCGGCTTCGTCAATCCGCCTGTCGTGCATGCCTCGACCGTGCTGTTCCGCAATGCCGCCGCGATGGCGGCACGCAACCAGAAATACACTTACGGCACGCGCGGCACGCCGACGACGGACGCCCTTGCCCACGCCATTGACGCGCTGGAAGGATCCGCAGGCACGATCGTGGTGCCGTCCGGGCTTGCGGCGGTGACCATACCGCTGCTCGCCTTCGTGTCGGCCGGCGATCATCTGCTGATCGTCGACAGCGTCTACCATCCGACCCGTAATTTCGCCGACACGATGCTGAAGCGGCTCGGCGTCGAGGTGGAATATTATGATCCGCATATCAGCGCTGATATCGCAGCCCTGATCAAGCCCAACACCAAAGTGGTGTTCACGGAATCACCGGCCTCCAACACGTTCGAGCTGCAGGACATCCCGGCGATCGCCAAGGCGGCGCATGCGGCCGGCGCCATCGTCATGATGGACAACACCTGGGCGACGCCGCTCTATTTCCGG
Source organism: Mesorhizobium sp. AR02 (assembly GCF_024746835.1). Lineage (NCBI taxonomy): Bacteria > Pseudomonadati > Pseudomonadota > Alphaproteobacteria > Hyphomicrobiales > Phyllobacteriaceae > Mesorhizobium > Mesorhizobium sp. AR02. Next base: position 7,369,366 of record NZ_CP080531.1, read on the forward strand.
CCGCTCGACCACGGCGTCGATATCTCCATCCACGCGGCGACGAAGTATCCGGCCGGTCATTCCGACGTGCTGCTTGGCACCGTCTCGGCCAATGAGAGCCACTGGAAGCAGCTCTACGAGAGTTTTTGCACGCTTGGCTGCTGTGCGGGACCCGACGATGTCTACCAGGTGCTGCGCGGCCTGCGCACGATGGGCGTGCGGCTGGAGCATCATCAGCGCAGCGCACTCGCCATCGCGTCCTGGCTCGAAGGCCAGAAGGGCGTGGCGCGCGTGCTCCACCCTGCCCTTCCCAGCCACCCGGACCACGATTTGTGGAAGCGCGACTTTTGCGGTTCGAGCGGCATCTTTTCCATCGTGCTTGCCGGCGGCGGCCAGAAGGAGCAGCACGCCTTCCTCGACGCGTTGCAGATCTTCGGCCTCGGCTATTCCTGGGGCGGCTATGAGAGCCTTGCGGTGCCGGTCTGGCTTGGCGACCGTGTCGTTGCAAAAGCCCCCTATGAGGGACCGTTGATCCGCCTGCAGATCGGCCTCGAGGATGTTGATGACCTGAAAGCCGACATCATGCGGGGTCTGGCCGCTGCCGCCGCCTGACGGCGGCACATACGGGCTGACTGCCGGACAGAACTGCCGGACAGAATCAGCAAACGGCCGCAAGGCTCTGACGCTGATGACAAAGTGCGAGCCGCTCGCAGCATCCCAGCGAGGGGCGTCGCGCAATATTATTCTGCCGAGCCACGACTTTGCGGATTTGTTTGACTTTCAAATCCGTGGGTTCGGCTGCATTGCGTGATGCACGGCATCCCGACCAATCCACTTGTCACAAAAGCTTGCCATGGCCTTTCGTCTTTTCGTCCCCATCCTTGCCGGCGCGACGCTGCGTGAGCGGCTGCTTGCCTGCATCGGGGCCACGATCGGCATCGCGCTGACCGGCGTGATCAGCGGGCTGGCGATGGGCGGCGGCCCACATGTGGCGCTGCTGGTGGCGCCGATGGGCGCCTCCGCTGTGCTTCTGTTCGCCGTACCCGCAAGCCCGTTGGCGCAACCCTGGTCGATCATCGGCGGCAATTCCATATCGGCGCTAGTGGGCGTGACCGTGGCGCATTTCGTCCATGATCCGGTATTTGCCTCGGGCCTTGCGGTGGCGCTCGCCATCGCGGCGATGTCGTTCACGCGCTGCCTGCATCCGCCGGGCGGCGCGGCGGCGCTGACGGGGGTGCTCGGCGGGCCGGCCGTTGTCAGCGCGGGCTTCCTGTTTCCGTTCGTGCCGGTGGCCCTGAATTCGATCATCCTGGTCACGCTCGGCTTGCTCTTCCACAGACTGGCGCGGCGCAACTATCCGCATGTCGCCGCACCCGCCGCTAATAGCCACGGTACCGCCGATCCGCCGGCGCAGCAGCGCGTCGGCTTCCGGCCCGAGGATATCGACGCGGCGCTGACCACGCTCGATGAGACCTTCGACATCGACCGCAACGACCTCGAACGGCTGTTGAGGCAAGTCGAACTGCAGGCCATGGTGCGCTCGCACCGGACGCTGCTTTGCGAAGACATCATGTCCCGCGACGTGATTTCAGTGCCCGAGCAGGCCACGGCCGACGAGGCGCGCCAGCAACTGCTCGATCACAACATCCGCACCTTGCCGGTGGTTGACGCGGATGCCCGGCTGGTTGGCGCGGTCGGCCTGCGTGAGCTGACGAAGGCCATCGATACGGTGAAGAGCGTGATGTCGAAGGCCGGCATCGCCTCGCCCGACACGCCGGCGATGAGCCTGCTTCCGGTTTTGACTGATGGCCGCAGCCATGCCGTGGTCATCGTCGACGACGAGCGGCGCATTCTCGGCCTGATCACGCAGACCGACCTTCTGGCGGCGGCCGCACGCGTGCAGACCACAGACAAGGGATTGGCCGCAGCTTAAGATAGCGAAGCCGGGTTGCTGAAATCCGGGAACCTTTTTCCGGCAGGCGCATCCAACGTGCAGTCAAGCGTCTGTTCGGGGAGATCTGGTCGCGATGAGCAAGCTCGCAATGCCCGCCACGACACCCGAGGCGGCTGAAAGCCATTCCGCCGAGCTTCTGCTGGTGCACCGCGCGCTGGCACGCGAGGCGGACGCCTTCCGCGTCATCATCAAGACGCACAACCAGCGGCTCTACCGCATCGCGCGCGGCATACTGCGCAATGACGCAGAAGCCGAGGACGTCGTTCAGGAGGCCTATGTCCGCGCCTTCGCCAGTCTGGCGACATTTCGTGGCGACTCCTCGCTCGCCACCTGGCTGTCGCGCATCGTCATCAACGAAGCGCTCGGCCGCCTGCGCAAGAGGCGCCGCACCGTGGCGATGCCTGAAAATCCGGAAGCGCGGATCATCCGCTTTCCCCTCAATCCCAGCGACGACCCGGAGCGGACGATGGCGCAGCGGCAGATTCTCGCACTTGTCGAACGGGCGACCGACAGCCTGCCCGACATCTACCGCATGGTCTTCGTGGCCCGCGTCATCGAGGGCCTGAGCATGGAGGAAACCGCCGATTTGCTCGGCGTGCGGCCGGAGACGGTCAAGACAAGGCTGCACCGGGCGCGTAGCCTGTTGCGCAAGGCATTGGACGACGAGATCGGCCCGGTGCTGCTCGACGCCTTCCCCTTCGCTGGCCGCCGCTGCGAGCGGCTGACCCAGGCCGTGATGGGACGGCTGGGCTTCGAATGATCCTGTTCTGATTTTTCGGGAACGTTTCTCCCGGCTGCGCATCCAATCGGCGTCAACTGAAAAATCAAGCCCGGCGCCTCCGCGCGGCCGGGCGCAGGAGGATGCCATGTTCACTCGATATACTGCGGCCCTTGCCGCCCTGCTTTTCGTCAGCGCTGCCCCGTTCGCGCAAGCCGCCGACAAGCCGACCGACCCGCAGATCGCCCATATTGCCTACACGGCCGGCGTCCTCGACATCGAGGCGGCCAAGCAGGCGATCAAAAAATCAAAGAACAAAGAGGTCGTCGCCTTCGCCAAGGACATGGAGCGCGACCATGAGGCGGTGAACAAACAGGCGCTCGACCTGGTGAAGAAGCTCAAGGTGAAGCCCGAGGACAACGCCACCAGCCAGGCGCTCAGCAAGGCGGCGGAAGAAGAACGCGCAAAGCTCGCCAAGCTGAAAGGTGCTGCCTTCGACAAGGCTTACATCGAGAACGAGGTGGCCTACCACAAGCAGGTCAACGGTGCACTCGAAACGCTGCTCATCCCTTCGGCCAGCAATGCCGAGCTGAAGAGCCTGCTCGAGACCGGCCTCAAGATCTTCCAGGGGCATGAGCAGCACGCCGAACATGTCGCTGGCATGCTGAAATGAAAGCGGGCGCCTTGATCCGCCTGTCATGGCTGGCCGCGCTGGCGCTTATGGCTGTGCCGGCGGCGGCGGCCGCAACCATAGAGGTCACTATCGACAAGCTTGTCTTTTCGCCGGCGACCGTCGAGGCAAAGCTCGGCGACACGATCGAGTGGGTGAACAAGGACGTGTTCGCCCACACGGCTACGGTGAAGGGCGGCTGGGAGGTGATGATCCCGCCGAAGAAATCAGCAAGCCTGACATTGAAGGCGGCGGGAGCGGTCGACTACTTCTGCCGCTTCCACCCCAACATGAAAGGCCGCTTGGTGGTGGCGCCCTGAAACTGAGAGATCGACGGCAAAAGACCACTTCGCCGTCGATCGCTATCCGTGACCGACGGGCCTTTGCGTTCAATCACGCCTTTTCGCTCGAGCTGGTCAACTCTGCTTGCGAAAGCAGCCATTCGATCATTTGCGCTGCTTGGGCAGGTGGCCGGTCCGGAGCCAGCACTTCGAGGCTGAGGCCACTCGGGACACGCTGGGAAAACGGCGCCACGAGCGCGCCGGACGCCAGGGCGCGAGAGACCAACACCTCATGCCCCATCAGCACGCCGGCGCCATCGACGGCGGCCTGAAGTGCAAGGCTATAAAGCGAAAATTCCGATCCGGCATCGATCGATGGGCCTTTCATGCCGACACTGTCGAACCAAAGGTTCCAATCACCGGTCCAGGTGGTGTCCCACAACAAGAGCTGCGAGGCGAGATCCGCGGGCGTTTTCAGCTGTGCGGCCAAGCCGGGGGTACAGACCGGAAACAGGACATCGTCGCAAAGCTTGAACGAACGGCTGCCGCCGGCTCTTTGCCTTGTCAGGAAGATGGCGAGGTCGAATGGCTCTCGCCTGAAATCCGGCGGCTCCTCGAGCGCGTGTATGGATGGACGAAGAGTCGGCAAGGCAGCGCGCAGAGCCGGCAGGCGCGGGGCTAGCCACAGTTGGGCAATGGACGGCAGCGCAGCGATACTCACTTGCGATTTCGGCGCCCAAATGCGCAGTTCCTGAACGGCAAGGCCCAAAGCGTCGAACGCGGTGGAGAAGACTGGAACGGCCGCGCGCCCCGCTTCCGTTAGATGCAGCCCTTGCGCATGCCGGACAAAAAGCTGCGAGCCAAGCCACGCTTCGAGGGATTTGACCTGATGCGACACGGCCGCGGGCGTGACACCGAGTTCATCCGCGGCCTTGGCGAAGCTCTCATGCCGGGCAGCGGCCTCAAAGGCCCGCAAGGTGTTGAGGGGCGGCATTCGAGGTCGCGGCGGATTGACAGCCATCCAGCATTCCAGGGCGACGTCGGCGGCAAGTGCCCGGCCGCCGACGCGATGTTTCTATTTGAGGGCGACGGGGATCAGCTTGCCGTCGACCTTCTGCCATTCAAATACGACGAAGCCCGGCTGCTTTGATATCCCCCTTGTCGTCGTAGGAGATCGAACCGAGGACCGTCGAGATGGCGGCACCGGAATGGAGGTAGTCGGCAGCGGCCCTCGGATCATCGGCCTTGGCCTTGGCGATGGCCTCGGCAAGAATCTGCGTTGCCGCGTAAGCGTAAAGGGTCACCGCTTCGGTCGGCACGTTCTTGGCCTTCAGATCGGCGACGGCGTCCTTGGCTTCTACGAATGTCGCCGGATCGGGGAATGACGTCATCAGGGTTCCAGCAGCACCGTCACCGGCTATGGCGCCGAATTCGCTGTTGCTGATGCCGTCGCCGCCCATCAGGATCGCGGCGACGCCCTGATCGTGCATCTGACGGACGATGAGACCGGCCTCCGTGTGCTGGCCGCCATAATAGACGAGATCGGCACCCGATTGCTTGATCTTGGTCACCAGCGGGCTGTAGTCCTTCTCGCCCGGGTTAACCTCCTCGTGGAGGACTTCCTTACCGCCACCGGCATTGTAGGCCTTGGCCATTTCATCGGCGAGGCCTTTGCCCGCCGTCGACTTGTCGTCGACGATGGCGATCTTCTTGTCCTTGAAACGGCCGAGAATGAATTTGGCGGCGATCGAGCCCTGCTGATCGTCGCGGCCGCATGCCCTGAAGGCATTCCACAGACCACGCTCGGTAACCGTCGGATTGGTGGCGGTCGGCGTCACGAACAGGACGCCATTTTCCGAATAGACTTCGGAGGCCGGAATGGTGACACCGGAATTGTAGTGCCCGACGACATAGTGGATGCCATCGGCGACAAATTTGTTCGCGACCGAAACGCCCTGCTTCGGGTCGGAGACATCGTCACCAACCGACACGACAAGCTTTTGTCCGAGTACCCCGCCATTGGCGTTGATGCGTTCGACCGCGGTTTCGACACCGACGCGGTACTGGTCTCCATAGGCAGCGTTTGGCCCCGACATCGGCCCCGCGACACCGAGCACGATATCCGCCCTCGCAACGCCGACAGCGGCAGTCATAAGGGCAGCAGTCATCATCTGCACGATCATGCGCATTTCATTCCCCTGTTTTTAGAGTGGCGGGCATTTGCCCGCGGGTTCAGGCCGTCAGTTCACAAAATGAAGTTTGTTGAACCGACGCCGGAATGCCGTGACATCCGCAGCGATCTGTTCGCTGGGATCGTTGCCGCGCAGCCCTCTGGCAATAAGGGCCGCAAGTTCCGGCATGTCGTCTTCGGTCATGCCCCAACGGACGATCTCGGGCGTGCCCAGGCGCAGCCCATTCATATCGCCTTCAACCGCATCGATGGGCAGGCCGATGCCGCAGCTCAGGATGTTGGCCAGCCGCAGCTTTCTTGCAGCGGCCTGACCGCCGCCGAACTCGGCCGCCTCGATGGCGAACTGGTGCGACGTCGTGTAGCCCTTGCTCGTCGAAAAGACCGGCAGACCGTGATCGGCGAGGCTTTGGGCAAGCGCCTTCGCGGTTCGTGCCAACATTGCGGCGTACGCCTTGCCGTGGTCCTTCCAGTCGAGCAAGGTGATCGCCAGAGCCGCCGACTTGGCGGCATCGAAATTGGCCGTCATGCCCGGAAATGCGATCCTGTCGAGCTTTTCGGCGATCGCGGCATCGTTGGTGACGATCAGCCCCGACGCCGGACCGCCAAGGCTCTTGTAGGTGCTCATCGTCATCAGATGAGCCCCCTCCTGCAGAGGCTGCTGCCAGGCACGCCCGGCAATCATGCCGCACAGATGCGCGGCATCGAAGAGAACCAATGCACCGACCTCGTCGGCGATCGCCCTGATTTCGCGGATAGGATGCGGCAGCAGGTTGAGGCTGCTGCCGATCGTAATCATCTTCGGTCCTATCGATCTGGCCAGGTCGCGCAGTTTTCCGACATCGACGGTGTAGCCGTCGGCATCAACCGGAGCCGTGTGAATATCGAGGCCGTAAAGGCCGGCGCAACCGGCCATGTGGTGGGTGACATGGCCGCCAATCGCCGGCGAAGGGACAATGATGCTGTCGCCCGGCCGGGCCGCGACCATGAAGGCGTAGAGATTGGCGATCGCGCCGGAGGGCACCCGGATCTCGGCATGGCTGGCACCGAACACTTCAGCCGCGAGTTCCGCAGCGATGACTTCGATCCGCTCGACACCTTCCAAGCCCATTTCATACTTGTCGCCGGGATAGCCAAGCGATGGGCGCGATCCCAGGCCCGAGGCGAGCGCCGCCTCGGCCTTCGGGTTCATGACATTGGTCGCCGGGTTGAGGTTGATGCAATCGCTCTCGTGGATCGAGCGGTTGAGCTCAATACTTCCAGCGATTGCTGCCATGACGGCACCGGTCGTCTGACGACTGGTTTCCTGCGCCAGTTGCTGGGCGAACATGTCGCAATGTGAGGGGACCCAGGACCTGCGAGCGAGAGCGACCAACGATGCCTCCATTGCCTTCGCCGACAAGCCGGCTGTGGATAGCGATGAGGATGACGCTCGTGATCGGCTGGGCGCAAACGAGTAGTTCTAGCGCCTAGGCTTAGGAAAATTAAGCCTATTGGGCCACGCCTGTTTGGAGAACGGAGGGTTCTTCCGGCCACGTCAGGCGGCGTGATATGTGTCCACGAGCCGTCGCAGCTCTAGTCCTGATGCGCCTTGACGCGGTGGCGGTGGGCGGCCTGCTTTGCCCGGTTGCCGCACTGCGCCATGCTGCACCAGCGGCGCCGGTGGCCGCGCGTGTGGTCGGCGAACAGCAGCGTGCAAGCCGGACCCTCGCAGGCCTTCACATGTGAGAAATCCTCGCTGCAGACGAACCGCGCCAGCGCCTCTCCGATCGGCAGCAGAAGCGCCTCGGGCGTGCGCCACTTGCGAGCCGTCTGAAGCTCAAGCGGGATCGCGTTGCCGCCCGGCATCTCTTTACCGGCAAGGACGGGGGCGATCCGCGTAAAGATCTCGTCGCGTTCGATCAGGCGGTTGAGCGGCTCCAATTGCGCAAGATCCTGAGCTGCCAACGGGCGCCCTTTATGCTCGCGGACGAACCCCCGGAACCACTCCCTGAGATGCCTTGCCTGATCGGCCACCTTGTCGAGTTCGCCCGGCAGGGCGTGCGTGCGAACGCTGTCGAGCGCTTCGGGCGGCACCAGCCGCGCCTGCTCGACCCAATCCAGCAATCCTTCACCGTCCTTGATCCAATCGACAGGGGTATCGAGCGGCGTCGCGATCGAATTGAGGAAATCCAGGCCAAGCGCGTCACCGACAAAGATCGCAGGGGTCATCATAGCTCCAATCGCGCATCGGCCGCGCCGAGCGCCCTAAACACAAATCAGTGATAACCCCTTCGAGGCCGATTGACAAGTTACGTTCGTATCTCGTAACCCTCTTTCATAGTTTTAACAGGTTACCAATCAACTTGACCCCGAAGGAAACGCCGCGATGCCCTCGAACGATGTCAGTTTGTGAGTGGCTTAGTCCCTGCGGTGAGCTTGCCGCCCTTAGTCTCGATAACCTTCCCAATACCGATTTTTCGGTTACCGCAACGGAGAAAAACATGACCACCTATCGCAACGCCGATGTCGATGGCTTCAACATCTTCTATCGCGAGGCCGGCACGTCAGGCGCGCCAAAGCTGCTCCTGCTGCATGGCTTCCCGAGCTCGAGCCATATGTTCCGCGACCTCATTCCGCTGCTTGCCGACCGCTTCCATATCGTCGCGCCGATCTGCCGGGATTTGGCCGCTCCGACGCGCCGCCGCGCGAAAAATTTGCCTATACGTTCGACCACATTGCCGAGATCATCGACCGCTTCACCGAAGTGGTCGGCTTCGACCACTATGCGCTCTACGTCTTCGACTATGGCGCGCCGACCGGTTTCCGGCTGGCGGTGAAGCACCCCGAGCGCATCAGCGCTATCATCTCGCAGAATGGCAACGCCTATGAGGAAGGTCTCGGCGAGGACTGGAACCCGATCCGCGGCTATTGGCGCGACCCCTCGCCGGCCAACCGCGAGGCGCTGCGCCCCGCCTTCAAGCCGGACGCGATTGCCTGGCAGTATACGCATGGCGCGCCGGCGGATCTGGTCTCGCCCGACGGCTATTCGCTTGACAGCTTCTATTTCGGCCGGCCGGACGCCGAGGAAGTGCAGCTCGACCTGTTCGGCGACTACAAGAGCAACGTCGCCCTCTACCCCGCCTTCCAGGCCTATTTCCGCACCCACAAGCCACCGTTCCTGGCGGTGTGGGGCAAGAACGACCCGTTCTTCCTGCCGCCGGGCGCCGAGGCGTTCAAGCGCGACATGCCGGACGCGGTGGTCCGTTTCCTCGACACCGGCCATTTCGCACTGGAAACGCATGCCAACGAGATCGCCGCGGCGATCCTCGACTTCCTGCGCTGACGCGAAAAGAGGAGACTTGCCATGTCGACCTCCGTCGCCATCGTCACCGGCGCCAGTCAGGGCATCGGCCAGGCCACCGCCATCCGGCTGGCGCGCGATTTCTCAGCACTTGCGCTGGTCGCGCGCAGCCGGTCAAAGCTCGAAGAGACAGCCGAGGCCGTCAGGGCAGCAGGCGCGAAAGCGCTGGTCATCGATGCGGATCTCGCCCGGCCCGAAGCAGCAAAGACAGTGGTCGATCAGGCGCTGGCCGCCTTTGGCCGCATCGATGCGTTGCTCAACATTGCCGGTGCCGTGCCGCAGATCGACCTGTTCGAGATGGGCGACGAGCAGTGGGACGCCGGCCTGGCGCTGAAACTGCACGGCGCGCGCCGGCTCACCATCGCGGCTTGGCCGGCGCTGAAGGCGGCCAAGGGCGCTGTCGTGTTGATGTCTGGCAATTCGGCGTTGTTTCCGAAGGCACCCTATGCCGCCGTCGGCACGATCAATGCGGCTATCGTGGCACTGGCGAAAGCCTTCTCCGACCGCTATGGCGAGCCGGAAGAGATCGCCGAGGTGATGGCCTTCCTGGTGTCATCAGCTGCGCGCTGGATGACCGGCTCGACGCTGCGCATGGATGGCGGCGAAGTGAAATCGATCTGAGGAGGATAACATGATTGCCTGGGACCAAGTGACCCGCGCCCACGTCGTGCGCGCGATGGAAGAGTACGACCGGCTGGGGCCCGAGCGCTTCTTCGCCGAACACGGCTTTGCCCCGACCACGACCTACGAGCTGGTAGTGGCCGACCGCCTCTACCCGCCGAAGGCGATCCTGGGCACCGCCTACGAATTCGCCACGGGCAAGAGACTGGCCTCGGGCGACTTCGAGGGCGGCAAGAGCGGCGCGGTGAAAGTGCTCGGGCAGCTTGGCTTCATCGTCAGGGCAAAGTGACGGCGGCCAGGCAGCAACGTCCCGCCCCCCCAGCATGACGCGTCACCTCGACGCTTTGCCCAGACCCGCCGCCTGGTCGAGCCGCAGCGAGGCGCGCCTTGCCTCGTCCGGCCTTGCGATGTGCGTCCAGGAGCCGTCATAGCTGGGCTTGCGCCGCTCGATCCAGGCGCCGAGCCCTTCCCTGAGATCGGCGGTCGGGGCCATGCGGGCGAACTGCTCAGCCTCGACCAGCAGCCCTTCGGCGATGCTGAGGTTGATACCGCGCGCCACCGCGGTGAGGATGCTGGCGAGGGCAGCCGGCGAATGCGTGATGATGCGGCGGGCAAGATCGTGCGCCGCCGGCATCAGTTCGGCATACGGTACGATTTTGTTGACGAGGCCGAGCTCGGCCGCTCGTTCAGCCGAAAAGGACTCACCCGTCAGAAGCAGTTCCAGCGCGCGCTTGCGCCCGGCAAGCCGCGGCAGGCGCTGCGTGCCGCCAAAGGTCGGCGGCATTGCAAGGTTGATCTCCGGCTTGGCGAACAGGGCGCGGTCGCTGGCGATGGCCAGCGGCACGGCCTCGGTGATTTCGCAGCCGCCGCCGAAGGCAATTCCGTTGACCGCGGCGATGATCGGCTTGCGGAAGGCCTCCAGCCGCGCCGTCAGTCGCTGCCCGCGCATGACGAAGTTGCGCAGCGCCACATCCGTGCCTGCGGCGACGCTCAATGAGAATTCATTGATATCACCGCCGGCGGAAAAGGCGCGTTCCCCGGCCCCGGTCAGGATGACGGCGCGCACCGCATCGTCGGTCTCTATCGTGTCGAGGATCGCGAGCAGGCGATCAATCAGGGCATAGTTCAGCGCGTTGAGCTTTTCCGGGCGGTTGAGGGTGAGGACGGTGACCCGGTCGCGGGTCTCGTTCAGGACAAGATCAGCCATTGTTCTTCCTTTCCAGATACGACGGAAAGGGGATCATGCTTTCGATTGCGTGTATATTTACTAGTCGGTATACATGCTTCATGTCTGAACCCGTCATCCCGACCCGTAAACGCATCGTCGATGCCGCGACGAAGCTGTTCTATGCCGAGGGAATCGGCCGCGTCAGCGTCGATGCCATTGCCGAAAAGGCAGGCCTCACCAAGCGCACGCTCTATTACCATTTCAAGAGCAAGGATGACCTCGTCGCCGCCTATCTCGATGGCCGCGACCAGCCCAACCTGCAGCAGATGGCCGGCTGGTTCGACGCGGCGGAAGGTGACGTGGACCGCAGGGTCGAGGCGATCTTCAGCAATCTGGCGCGGGTTGCGCGCCATCCGAAATGGAAGGGATGCGGCTTTCTGCGCACGGCCGCGGAACTTGCCTCAATGCCTGGACATCCGGCGGTCAAGGTCGGCTCGCGCCACAAGTCAAATTTTGAGACATGGCTGGCTGGCGAATTGTCCGGGCATGACATTGAGGAGCCGCAAGCCTTGGCCCGCGAGATCGTGCTGCTGATAGACGGCTGCTTTTCGATCATGCTGATCCATCGCAACCCCGACTACATCGAAGCAGCAGGACGAGCCGCTGCCACGCTTGTTGGGGCGAGATGCCGTAACAAGGACTGACCAACCGCGCGCTTGGAGCGTGGCCGGCAAGCATGGTATCGCAGGTGCCAGGAGGCGGCGATGCGTGTCATTTTCCGATGTGATCCAATGTTGGTTGAGCATTTGCCACGCCCGATCCTGGCGCGCAGCGCTCTGCCGGATTGGCTGCGTGCAATGCCCGCCACAGCCTACTCTGCGATCCATGGCCGCGACATTCGCACGCTCAAGCAGTGCCCACCGGTGGTCGACGCGATGACCTATGGCTTCATGGTCTTGCTGCCATGCGACGTCGTCGTCGACAAAGGCACTTTTTCCTGGGACTGGCAAATTCCAGAACCGGCCACAGAGAACCATCCCAGAGCGCCGCTGAGCTTTCACACGCCGGGGCAGCTCGCCGGAAGCCCGTTTGCCACGCCCAGCCAAGCCGCCCTCAAATTTAACAGCTTCTGGACCATCGAGGTCGAGGATGGCTGGTCATTGTTCGCGACACATCCTGTCAATCGCCAGGATCTTCCCTTCAGGCTGGTGACGGGCCTGGTGGATTCCGACCGATTCAGCGACGGCGGCATCAATTTCCCGGCGATCTGGACGGAGCCCGAATTCTCCGGCGTACTCCGGAAAGGAACTCCCGTCGCACAGTGCTTTGCGGTTCCGCGCGCCGCGCCGCAGCTGGAATACGAGGTGTTCGACGAGAAGCGGCAGGCATCCTATGCGCAGACGGTCGCGGATGTCCTGTCAACGCCCGGCGTCTACCGCAAGCGGTTTCGCGCCAGGCGGAGGCGCGCCACCGGCGAGTGAGCGACGCAGCGCATCCTCATCGAGCCACAGCCTGCCGCTCGGCGCCGATGTAAGCGCCATGGCGATAACGCCGAACGTGGATGGACGCAGACGATAGGCCGTTGAATACGCCAGCATTGCCCCGTCGAGATCACCAGTTTCCTGCAAGACAACGCCGAGATTGACGGCAGCCTCCGGCGCGTCCGGGCTCATCTCCAGCACCCGTCGATAGGCTTCGGCGGCGCTGCCGAACTTGCGCATGTCCTGACGCACCAGTCCGAGGTCAAACCAGGCGGCCGGATGCCCGCCGCCGGCGACGGCGCGTTCGAGGAAGCCCTCTGCCTCAACAGACGCACCGCGTTGCCAGGCAAGGCGTCCGAGGCGCGCCGCAGCCTCCTCGGATTTCGGATCCCGTTGCAAGACAAGTGTCCACCATTCGCGCGCGGCCAAAGCATTCCCTGCCTGATCGAGGGTACGTGCCCGCTCGATCAGTATTTCCACCTGTGATGACAGCGTTGCCGCGCGATCCAGCTGTTGCAGCGCTGCTTCGAACCGGCCGTCGGCCCGGGCAATCCTGCATGCGAGAATCAAGGCGGGCACATTATCCGCACGAGCGGCCAGACTCGTCTCGATGCGCGTGCGAGCCCCCGACAAATCCGCCCTGACGAACAGGACCGCCGCCAGAAGATGGCAAAGCGCCGGATCGTCCGGATGTTGCTTCAGGCCTAACTCGCACAGCTGCATTGCCTGGCCGTGATTGCCGGAATTGAAAGCAGCCACCGCACGGCGGATCAGATCGCCGCTTTCGACTTGATTCGTATTCGTCACCGCTTTGCCACTCCCGCTAGAATCCGAAGGCCAGCCATGCCGTGCCGGCGACGAGCGTTATCAGCGTCAGCGGCAAGCCGACCTTGAAGAAGGCACCGAAAGACAGTGGTGTGCCGGCGGCCTTGGACTGCTCGGCGACGATCAGATTGGCGACCGAGCCGAGCAGCGTGAAATTACCGGCGAGCGTCGAGCTCATCGCCACCACGAGCCAGGCGCGTTCGGGGTTTTCCAGCCCGGGTATGAACGGCCGCAGCGCCAGCACGGCCGGCACATTGCTCATGATGTTGGAGAGCACCGCCGTGAACCCGGACAAACGCCAGACGTCGTCCAGGCCGAGATTCTTGGCCGAGGCGATGATGTCTGGCGTCAGCAGCGTCCTTTCGGCGCCGGCAACCACCACGAACAGACCGGCGAACATGAACAGCAGCGGTCCATCGATCTCACGGTAGATGCGTTCCGGCTTGATGGCGCGGGTGAGCAGGAGAATGGCGCCGCCGATCAATGCTGCCTTGGCAACGGGAACGCCGGCGAAGAAGGCGACGGCCAGCCCGATGCAGACGATCACGGCCTTCAACACCTGCCCGCGATGCATGCGGCCGCGCGAGACATGCGGCGTCAATTCGGCAGTGCGTGTGAATTCGGCGCGATAGACGATGCGCACGATGACGATGACCGCGACCAGGCCGAACAGCGCGACCGGCGCCAGCGCCGCCGAAAAGGCGGGATAGGAAATGCCCGACAGCGCGCCGATGACCATGTTCTGCGGATTGCCGGTGATGGTGGCGACGCTGCCGCAGTTCGACGCGGTGGCGGTGGCGATCAGATAGGGAACCGGATTGCGGTTGATGACGCGAGTGACGTGGACGACGATCGGCGCCATGACCAGGCAGATGGCGTCATTGACCAGGAAGGCCGACAGCACGCTGGTGAGCAGCGTTACCATCACCAGCAGCATGAACGGCGCATGCGCATGTTCGATGGCGATGGCGCCAAGGCCACGAAAGGCGCCGGAGACCTTCAGATGCGCGACCACGATCATCATGCCGAGCAGAAGCGTGATGGTGTCGAAATTGATCGCGCGGTAGGCATCCTCCATGCCGATCGCGCCAATGGCGATCATCGCGGCGCCGCCAAGCAGCGCAATCCCCGCCCGGTCGAGACGCAGGCCAGGGATGCGGCCAATAGCGACGCCGGCATAGGTCAGGACCAGGATCAGCAGTGCCGCCGCGCCCATCAACGTCATCAGTAGAAATCCTGCTCAATCTGTTGGCGCGCCGATGCCGTCCGCCCGGTGGTTCACTAGCATGCCAGCTTTAGCGCGATGTCGAGATTGATGACAAACGGGTTGGGCACGCTGTCGTTCCGAGGCGGTATCGCTAACGCCGATAGAAATCCAGCAGCTGCCGCAATGCCTGCGGCGAAAACAGCTGCTCGACGGTCTGCCGCGCCTTGTGGCCCACGTCAGCCCGCAGCGCCGGATCGGCTTTGAGCTCGGCCAGGATCCGCGCCGCCTGTTGCGTCGTCTCGAACAGAAAACCGTTTTCGCCATGGCTGATATGGTCGGCGTAGCCGCCATGCGAATGGCAGACCACGGGCAAACCGCACGCCATCGCCTCGAACACCACGCGGCCGAATGTCTCCACATGCGAGCCGGTGCGATAGTAGAATACGTCGAGCGTCGGCAGGAACTGTTCGGCGGCAAACTGGCCCTGCGGCAGGAGTTCGAGTTGCGGATGTGGCACGAGCCTGTCCTTGAGCGGCATGCCGCCCTGGATCCGCACCGCGACGCCATCGGCCAGCAATGCGTCATAGAGCGCCACATCGTCGGCATGATGCTTGTCCGCCGTGTCGCGGCTCAGCCGCCCCACTGTGAACGGACCATCCGGCCTTGCCAACCGTGGTGAGAAACGCTCGATATCGATCGGCGACGGATGCACGACGCCTTCGACCTGCAGCATGCGCTTCTGAAAGTCGGAGATCAGCACCAGCTCGGCGTCCGGCCAGCCCAGCAGGCGTGGCATGCTGGTCGTCAGCGCGATGATCTTCGGGTGAAAGGTGTTGAAGACATAGATCAGCCGGCGTGGCCGCCGGATCAGGTAAGGCCAGATTTTGTTGCGCCAATGTGCGCCGAGGAAGACATAGGTGCCGCCGTCCGGCACATCGCGCGTTACCGGCGAGACGCGGTGAACCGGAAATTGCCGCATCAGCTCGTCGGACACGCGCGAAGAGGTTGCCCACAGACGCACCTGCGCGTCGGCGCCCAGCAGCCGGTACAGCTCCAGGGTTTCGCGTT
Organism: Mesorhizobium sp. AR02; assembly: GCF_024746835.1. Lineage (NCBI taxonomy): Bacteria > Pseudomonadati > Pseudomonadota > Alphaproteobacteria > Hyphomicrobiales > Phyllobacteriaceae > Mesorhizobium > Mesorhizobium sp. AR02. Next base: position 7,384,869 of record NZ_CP080531.1, read on the forward strand.
CACTGCCGCCAAACGGGTTCTGAAAGCCGTTGAACAGATGGATCATGATCGCCGCACTTGCCTGACCTTGCCCGGGGCCGTCCCGCCATTCGTTCGCCGGCACCGAAAAGGTCGTGGCTGCACCGGCGGCCTGATGATCGGGAAAGAAAGCAGGAATGTCCGTGGCGATGCCCCATACATCACCTGAGCCGGAGGAAGCACACCGACAAGAACGCGTCAAGGAAAGCGGTCGACGTCAGCCTTCACGCACAGCAAGGCTGCGGTCAATGCACCGTGGCGACGCTGGGCTGAGACACCAGGGAGGCTTCCGCGGGGTCGAAACTGACCTGATCGCGTCCATTCGACTTGGCGGCATAGAGCCGTCTGTCGGCGGCGGAGAATATCGCCTCGTAAGTCGTCGGGCCACTGAAGCTGGTGCCGCCGATGCTGACGGAAAGCGGACAGGCGCGGCCGCCGGGCGAAAAGTCCATTTCGCGAATGCGCCGGCGGATGCCTTCGGCAACCAGCCAGGATTGCGAGGGGTCGACACCGGGAAGAAACACACCAAACTCTTCGCCGCCGATGCGGCCGACGATATCGCCGCCGCGCAGCTGTCCCTTGATCGCCTGCGCGATCAGCTTGAGCGCCTGGTCGCCGCAGTCATGGCCGAGGCGGTCGTTGATCGACTTGAAGTGGTCGGCGTCGATGATCAGCAGTGCGCCGGAACGGGTCTGCTCCTGCTTGCGGGTCTGTTCGAGATAGGCCTCGACGAGCATCGAGAAGGCGCCGCGGTTCAGCACTGCCGTCAGACTATCGGTCGCGGCAACGATGCTGAGGTCGCGCTGGGCTATGGCCAGCTGGCGGATCTTCCACATCAGAAAAAACAGAAACGACCCGCCCAGCACCAGCGGAAGCAGCAGGTCCGTCATTTGCGCGCGCCAGACGGCCTCGGGCGAGAGATAGGGGAAATTGAACGAATCGACGAAAAACGCCACGGCAATGAAGAATGCCGTACCGGCGGCGGTGACAGCGATCACCCTGCCCCAACTGGTCGGTGACAGGTCGAGCTTCATCCCATTCCACTCCGTTAGCCGCCTCTACTATGACGTGCCAACGCAAACAAAATGATAAGACTTTGCTTTCAATTCGAGATCAGATGAGCGGGAGCCGAAGCACGCTCGCCCGATGGACGGCCGTGCTCCGGCAATGAAAGCAATTCATTCACTGAATTTCGCGTGGATGCGATTAAATCCCGAACGTCAGCGGTTGGGCATCCGTTCGCCCGCCTCAACGACGAAGGATGCCGCGATCAGGTCGTCGGCATCCAGTCCTAGGGACCCGTCGCCTGCCCCCATGATAGCGGCGACCTTGTGGAAGGTCTTCATTTCATAATCGGAAATTTCGGCATCCTGCATTCTGGCCTTGAGTTCAGCAATACGCCTCCCCAAGGCAGGGGACGTTCCAATTTCACGTTTCGACATGGCCTGGCTTCTCCTCCCCCAACCCGTGCTTGTTTTGCCCCGCCCATTCGCCGGTCCGCACGTTGCCCTTTTATGAGATACCGCGAATACAAGGCCCCGAACGCTTTGGTGTGCGCTAAGGTTCCAACCTTGTTGGCGTATCACGAAATAATTCCGGATCGCCCCACGGTGCTTAGTCCTGATGCCCGGCCATCAGCACTATCTTCGCAATAGAGTTCCGCGCCTCAACCCGCTCCAGGCATCGACCCGGAATGTTCGGCCACGACGCGGCAGCGCATTCCTTGTCGGCGATCGCAACGGGATCGCTGTGCTGCACGTCGGCCGCTTGAATCGCAGTGGATGCGAAAAGAACCGTCTGCGTTATCAGAGCCGAGAAAACGGCAACCTGGAACAGCACGGCAGCGAAGGCGATCTTCTTGAGCATGCGAAGCAACGCGCTGACAGGCGTCAGGTTCCCGCCGGCCATTTCTTGCGGGTCAGACCGATTGCGCCGACACGACAGCGGCAACTTGGCGCCTTCAACACGAAATGAAATAGTCTAGTAAAATCAGTGATTTATTGGCGATCCCGACAGGATTCGAACCTGTGACCATCGGCTTAGAAGGCCGGTGCTCTATCCAGCTGAGCTACGGGACCGCTGGCCGGCCAGAGGGGCCGGCTGGATATCTGGCGCTGGCCGCCGTTCAATGCGTCCAGGGCGTCCTGCGGTCATAGCGGAAATTCTCCGCATAGGAAATCTGGCGACGCTTGGTCTCTTTCGGCTCCTCGACGCGGAAGGCAAGCCCTTCCTTTTCGGCATAGGCCACTGCCTCTTCCCGCGTGTCGAAGGTCAGCCTGATCTGGCTTCTCATATCTCCCGACGTCGTATAGCCCATCAAGGGATCGATCTTCTTGCGCATCTCGGGGTCGAACTCCAGCACCCAGTGGCCGGTCTTGGCCTTGCCGGACTGCATAGCGGTTTTGGCTGGGCTGAAAATGCGCGCGGACATGGCCACCTCATTGTTGTGCAAGGCAGCACCGCCACCCTTTGCCCGTCATTACTGCGCAATGCGGACCGCGGCAAGGTTTTTGCACTTGCCATGTAACACCGAAATGAATAGGCAACAGACCGTTCGGAGTGTAGCGCAGGCTGGTAGCGCATCTGGTTTGGGACCAGAGGGTCGGGAGTTCGAATCTCTCCACTCCGACCATCCCTCTCGTAAAGCAGTATCGATAGTGGCATGGCCGCCTTGCGCCGGTCCCGCCGCGGGCCTTGCCGCGACAGTTTTCTGGTGCAAGTCTGAAGCCGCAACGGGGGCGCTTCGAATGGCAGCAAACGACAGGCCGGTGATCACCCGGAAAGGCCAGGAGAGCAACAAGACCAGCCAGTCGGGCGGCATGGCCCTAGTGACCGGCGTCGGGCCGCAACACACCTCGGCGACCAGGCTATGGTTCGGCAAGGCCAGCAATGCGCCCGGCTTCAGATCGCTGCCGCACCACCATGGCGAGGCGGAAACCGGCGCCTATCTGCTTTCGGGCAACGCCCGCATCTATTTCGGCAAGGACTACCAGGAGTTCGTCGAACTCTCAGCCGGCGACTTCATGTTCGTGCCGCCATTCCTGCCGCATCTCGAAGCCAATATGAGCACGATGGAAGAATTGTGGTGGCTGGCCTGCCGCACCCCGGAAAACATCGTGATCAATCTGCCCGATGTCGACGACGCCCAGCTCGCTGGCTACCGCCGCGCATAAACGCCGCGGAAGACAGGCTGGTCCTCGGCGATCCGAAATCCGTTCAGGGTCACCCTCGCACTGTTGTTGAAAATCGGCATTGACCTTTTTAAGACGACCGGTCATATTACCCGCATGGCAAGAGCAAGCACCAAGGAACAGATCATCGCGGCAGCCGTGGAAACCCTGCACCAAAAGGGTTTCAATGGCACCAGCGTGCAGGACATCACCGAAGCAGCGCACGTGCCGAAGGGGTCATTCTACAATCATTTCGACAGCAAGGAGACGCTGGCCGTCGAAGCGCTGGACCGTTATTGGCAAAAGGTGCTCAACGGACTGGCTGTGCTCGGCGACGAGAAGATATCAGCTGTCGTCAGGCTGAAGCGCTATTTCCAATACCTCAACGACGTCGCCTGCCAGGCGGAGTACCGGACCGGCTGCATGATCGGCAACATGAGCGCTGAAATGCCGGACCAGAGCCGCGCGGTTCGCGAGCGGTTGGCCGTGCTTCTGGCGGCCTGGAGCCGTGCCATCGAATCCTGTGTCCGGGAAGCGCAGGTTGAGGGCATCGTGCGGCGCGACATGGAGGCCAGGACCATCGCCATGTTTCTACTCAACTCCTGGGAAGGCGCCATGATGCGCGCCAAGGTCGACAAGGATGCCGTGGCACTGACGGCGTTCGTGGATGTCGCGTTTGGCACCTTGCTCACCTAGGCGTTTCTTTTTTTGCAGCCACTTAAGATGACTGGTCATATTGGTATCGACTCCCCTTCACAGGATCAAGACCATGAAATTCAATGACACCGCTCCCCTTCTTCCCAAGCCGGATGGTCCGCCGCCGTGGCTGGCCAAGCTCGCCGACGACGCCACGCTGGAAGCGACCGTACTGAAACGGCCGGTTGAGGGCAAAGCAAACATCATGGCACTGCTGAAGCAGGCCATGCCGCTCTACGATTTCCAGGACTTCACCTATCGCGGCGACTTCGGCGCCTCGTTCTTCATGGAATCGTACCGCGCCGAGATTCAAGGCATTCCCATCGAATGCTCAGTCCTCGTGCACATGAACGCAAAAGGCGAAACCGACTCGATCCTTATCAACCACCGCCCGCTCGATGCCGCCCTGCGGTTTTCGCGCCTGATGTGGGAACGGGTCGGAGACGGCTTTCGTGACCTTTATCTGACCGGGCCGCAGGCCGACGCCCTGGAGCGCGCGATCGATCCGAAAGCCTGAGCGGCAATCGCCCACATCAGCAGAACCGTCCCGGCCTCGCCAGACGGACCAATGACGGCTGGCCGCGATCCCGCGGCAGCACCCACCGACAGGAAGGAAAAGCAATCATGCGCGCAATGAGAGCAGACAGTTTTCGCGGTTATAACGATCTGAAGCTGGTCGACATCCCCAAACCGGCTGCATCCGGGGGGCGGCTGCTGGTGCGGATGGTTGCCGCCGGCGTAACACCGCTCGATCATACGATCCTCAGCGGGCAGTTTCCCCGATCGACGGCGCCGCTTGTGCTCGGCAATGAAGGCGCCGGCATCATCGAAGGCGGTGACGCCGACTTTCCCGACGGCACGCGGGTGGCGTTTGTCGGCCCCTTCGGCGTCTTCGAGAACGGAACCTACTCGGAGTATGTCGCGGTTCCCAAGGAACTGCTGCTCCGTGTCCCCGACATGATCGACGACACCACCGCCGCGGGCCTGCCGGTTGCCTATCTGACGGCCTATATCGCGCTGATGAATGCCGGCTTCGCGGCTGGAAAGACAGTGCTTGCACCGGCGATCGGCGGTTCGGTCGGCAATGCCGCCACCCAGCTCGCCCGGGCGCTCGGCGCCAAGCACGGCATCTCTTCGACCACCAGCCATGCCAAAGCCAAGGAAGCCAAGGCGCTTGGCTTTTCCGAAGTGGTAGATCTCACAATCGAGGGTCTGGCCGACGGCGTCAATCGCATCACGAATGGCCATGGCGCCGACATCATCATCGATGGTGTCGGCGGCAAGATCCTGAGCCAGGCGCTGCATGTCCTGGCGCCGGGCGGATCGCTGACGACGCTTGGTTATTCCGGCGGCCGGGAAACCACGATCAATGTGACCGATCTCATCTGGAAGGCCGGTAGCATCAAGGGCTCCATGCTGTTTTCCGAGAGCGCCGCCGTCTGGACAGCGGCCTGGTCAGTCATCTCAGGCTTGCTCGCATCGGGTCAGGTCAAGCCGATCGTCGCCAGGACTTTCGCGCTTCAGGATGCGGCCATGGCGTTGCGATATCTCATCGAGGAGCGACCGTTCGGACGGGTCGTGCTGACGATTTGAGCTGGAGCGCACGCCGGGAAGCCAAACCTTTGACTTAAAGCGTGCCAGCGCCAGCGACAACTCGATACACCTGGAAGGTAAGCTCGCCGGGCGAGAACCCCAACCGCCTCATGCCCGACGAGCCTACAACCTGATTTGGAACGCAATCAGGACCGGGGTCAGCCGGCAAGCTGGTGGAGCAAGATAGATGCCAGCTGCTCTTTCCCGAAATGGGACACGGCACCCCATTTGCCAGCCGTCTACACGTCGAGTTTCTCTAAATCTCGAACTCGCGCTGCCCCTCATCCATGGCGCTGATGGTTTCAGCGGCGAGCGCCCGCGTGATCGGCATCTTGCGCTCGAGAGCGGTGCGATCGAGCCGCTCCACCACGCGCATGGCTGTCGCCAGCGAGCGTTCGATGCGCCGCACCAGATACTGCACGACATGCGGTTCGACCTCGACCTGGCGGTCGGCGAACAGCTTGGTGATGACACCCGCCAGCAGGAGGTCGTCGGGCTCGTGGATCTCGACTGTCGCCGCCGCCTTCAGCCGCGAGGCCAGATCGGGCAATGAAACACCCCAGGCCGAGGGAAAACGCCGTGCGGTCAACAACAGCGTGGAACCGGCGCCACGCACCGCATTGATCAGATGGAACAGCCCTTGTTCGTCGACTGCGCCTGCATCGACATCGTCGATCAGCGCCGGTCGGGCGCCGAGATTGGCGATGCTGTCGCCAATGCGCCCGGCATCGACAGCCACCGCGTTGGCGCGCGCGCCCCAGATGGCGGCCAGATGCGTCTTGCCGGAGCCGGCGGGACCTGCCAGCACCACTACAGGCGAAGGCCAGTCCGGCCAGCGGTCGACCATCGCCGCCGCCTGGTTGTTGGTACCGGACACGACGAGTTCGTCGCGCGAATAGCCGGTGCCGTGGCCGAGATCGAGCGGCAGCTGGCGCGGCGGATCGGTTCGCTGGGCGGTCACTTCAGCGACGCGGCTGCGTGCGGTGGCCGCCGCCGCGATCGGCTGGCAGCGGCGGCGCGGGTGCTGTCGCGTGGCCCTTGTAGAGCGGCGATTCAAGATAGCGGGCGATGGCAAAGCGCACCAGAACGGCGACGGCGGCGGAAGCCGGCACGGCAATCAGCAGGCCGACGAAACCGAACAGCGCGCCGAAGGCGAACAGCGCGAACATCAGCCACACCGGATGCAGGCCGACGCTTTTGCCGACCAGCCTGGGCTGCAGGATGTTGCCTTCGATGAACTGGCCGATGAAGAAGACCACAGCGACCGCGACGATCATCGTCCAGTCCGGCCAGAACTGGACGAAAGCGACGCCGACGGCCAGCACCAGCCCGGTCAGCGAGCCGACATAGGGGATGAACGAGATCAGCCCGGCGAACAGGCCGATGAGGATGGCGAAGTTCAACCCGGTCAGCGTCAGGCCGGTGGCGTACATGGCGCCCAGCACCAGGCAGAGCGTGCCCTGGCCGCGCACGAACCCGGCGGTGGCGGTGTTGATGTCGCGTGCAATGGCGCGCACCGTCGCGACATTGTCGCGCGGCACCCAACTGTCGATGACCGCCACCATGCGATCCCAGTCGAGCAGCATGTAGAAGGCAACGACCGGCGTCACCACGAACAGGCTGACCACCGAGACCAGCGCCATGCCAGAACTCCACAATGAGGTGAAGACCGTGGTGATCAGGCCAAAGCCGGAGGTCAGCAGCGAGTTCAACCCGTCGCGCAAGCCATTAGCGTTGACACCGAATTTCTGCTCCAGCCACTTCGGATCAAAGGAGGTGATCAGGCTCTGCAGCCTGGTCAGGTACTCCGGCAGCTTGCCGGCGAAATCGGCCATCTGCGTCGCCAGCACCGGAATGAGGATCACGAAAGCCAGCACCAGCACGATGAGGAAGGTGATGAGGGTGACCACCGTCGCCATGAAGCGCGACAGGCCGAACCGCTGCAACCGGTCGGCGACCGGATCGAGGAAATAGGCAAGCACCATGCCGGCGACGAAGGGCAGCAGGATGCCGCTGAAGACATAGAGGAACAGCGCAAGTCCGGCGACGCCGGCCAGCCAGAAGAAGATCTGGCGGCGGAACGCGGAGGCCGCGCCAAGATCGGCGGCCGCAGCCTCGATCACCGCCGCTTCTTTCTCAGATGTCCGGATTGGAGCCTTCGCCATAGCCGCTCATATGCCTCAGCCAAGCCACGAGATAGGCTGCGGCCGAAGCCACGGTCAAGACCCCGGACAGCAATATGAGGGCTGGCCGCAGTGGGTCGAGGTGCACGGCAAAGGCCAGTTCCCCAAGCACGACCGCCGCCAGCACGATCTGGACGGCGGTATTGGCCTTCGACACCAGAAACGGTTTTATCTCGACCGGATGGGCCATGACGGTGGACAGCAGAACCGCGCAGACGATCAGCGCGTCGCGCGACACCATGGTGACGACCAGCCACAGCGGCAATTGCCCGATGAAGCCCATGACGACGAACACCGAAACCAAAAGCAGCTTGTCGGCCATCGGATCGAGATAGGCGCCGAGCCTGGACTGCTGGTTGAAACGGCGGGCGATGAAGCCATCGACGCCATCCGAGACGCCGGCAATGACGAAGCCGGCAAAGGCCCAGTCCCAGCGCGCCTGCAGCATGGCCAGCACAACGGCGGGCACCAGAAGAAGGCGCAGGATGGTGATCAGGTTGGGGATGGTCAAATGCTCGGCCCGTCCTCTCCGGTCAGGGATAGATGATGGAGATGGAGAGGCGCCGCAAGCTCCGTGCCGCGCAATTCGGCTGTCATGGTGTTCGCCGCGAATGTCGGAAATGCTATCCACGCTTTTGTCAGGCCAAATGGCGCCCGGTTCCGCCGTTATCCTTGCCCCCCGAAACCATTCATGCGAAGAGCCCGCAAACGAGCAGGAAAATTGCGATGAGCAAGCGCGACACAAGCCAGCCCAAAACGGGCCAGCCCAAAACGAGCAAGCGCAGGAACGGGCTCACTTATGCCGAGGCCGGCGTCGATATCGATGCCGGCAATCTCATGGTCGAGAAGATCAAGCCGCTGGTGCGCGCCACGCGCCGGCCGGGCGCGGATGGCGAGATCGGCGGTTTTGGCGGCCTGTTCGACCTCAAGGCGGCCGGCTTCACCGATCCGGTGCTGGTCGCCGCCAATGACGGCGTCGGCACCAAGCTCAAGATCGCCATCGATGCCGGCAAGCACGACACGATCGGCATCGACCTCGTTGCCATGTGCGTCAACGACATCGTCGTGCAGGGCGCGGAACCGCTGTTCTTCCTCGACTATTTCGCCACCGGCAAGCTCGACCCCGACCAGGGCGCGGCGATCGTCGGCGGCATTGCCGAAGGCTGCCGGCAGGCCGGCTGCGCGTTGATCGGCGGCGAGACGGCGGAAATGCCCGGAATGTATCACGGCAAGGACTATGACCTCGCCGGCTTTGCCGTTGGCGCGGCTGAACGCGGCCAGCTTTTGCCCACAGACGACATCGTCGAAGGCGACGTGCTGCTCGGCCTCGCTTCCTCGGGCCTGCACTCGAATGGTTTTTCGCTGGTGCGCCGCATCGTCGCGACAAGCGGCCTTTCGTGGAGCGATCCGGCGCCGTTCAACGACGACGCGACGCTGGCCGAGGCGCTGCTCGAACCGACCCGCATCTACGTCAAGTCCATCCTCAAGGCCATTCGCAACACGCATGGCATCAAGGCGCTGGCCCACATCACCGGTGGCGGGTTCCCTGAAAACATTCCGCGCGTGCTGCCCAAGGATTTTTCGGCCGAACTCGATCTCGAAGCCATCGACGTGCCGGCGGTGTTCTCGTGGCTGGCCAAGACTGGCGGCGTGGCGCCGGAAGAGATGATGCGCACCTTCAATTGCGGCATCGGCATGATCCTGGCGGTCGCCTCCGGCCAGGCGGCGCAGGTCGCCGCCGTGCTGCAGGAAGCCGGCGAGACGGTGACGCCGATCGGCCGCATCGTGCCGCGCCGCGATGCCGGCGTCATCTATCGGGGCTCGATCGGCCTATGAGCACGCAGAGAAAGCGCACAGTCGTCCTGATATCGGGGCGCGGCTCCAACATGACCGCGCTGATTGCCGCTGCCAGCGACCCGGCCTTCCCGGCTGAGATCGTCGGCGTCATTTCCGACAAAGCGGACGCCGCCGGCCTCGGCATCGCCAAGGCGCGCGGCATCGCCACGCAGGTCATTGCCCGCGCCGACCATGGCAGCAAGCAGGCGCATGACGCGGCGATCGACGCAGCACTCACGGGCTTTAATACCGAGATCGTGGCGCTGGCCGGCTACATGCGCATCCTCACCTCCGGCTTCGTCCAGAAATGGCAAGGCCGCATGATCAACATCCACCCTGCCCTGCTGCCGGCATTCAAGGGTCTCGACACCCATGCGCGCGCGCTGGCCGCCGGCATGCGCATCCATGGCTGCACCGTGCATTTCGTCACGTCCGAGATGGATGACGGGCCGATCATCGCGCAAGCGGCCGTGCCGGTGATGGTCGGCGACAATGCCGATATGCTGGCCGCCCGGGTGCTGAAGGCCGAGCACCGGCTCTATCCGCTGGCGCTCGGACTGGTCGCCGAAGGCAAGGCGCGCATGGAAGCCGGGCGCACAGTGCTTGCCCACTTTGCCGACGATGCCGACAACGGCACCTCGGTGGTGATGGCGCCAGATCCGCTGCGCGAGGAAGCCGATCTCGAGCATCTGGCGCGGATCACGCCCTGAGCCGAGAACACGGGCATGAAACAGCTGCTTCTCTTGCGTCACGCCAAATCGAGCTGGGACGATGCTGATCTCGATGATTTCGATCGACCGCTCGCCGAACGCGGATTGAAGGCGGCCAAATTGATGGGACGGGAGCTTGCGGCACGCGAGTGGCTGCCGGATCAGGTGCTGGTGTCATCGGCGCTGCGCACCCGCGACACCTGGCGGCTGGTCGCCGCGGAACTGCCGGCGCATCCCCGGGTCGTGTTTGCCGATGCGCTTTATGATGCCTCGGCGGCGGATATTCTGAGTCAGATTCGCCTGGCCGAGCCGTCGAGCGGTTGCCTGGCGGTGGTCGGCCACAATCCGGGCTTGGAAGATCTGGCGAAACAGCTTGCCGGTTCAGGCTCGGAGGCCAAAGCCCGCAAGAGGCTCGAGGAAAAGTTTCCGACGGCGGCTCTTGCGCGCTTTGTCTTCGAGGGCGATTGGTCCGGCCTGTCGTCCGGGCGGCTGACGCATTGCCTGCGCCCGAAGGATCTGAACTAGAAATCCGCTGCCGGACAGGTGCGGCAGGCAAGCCCGCGGCCGAGACCTCAGTTCCCCCAGATACCTTGGCCGGGTTCCGGCCACTCAGTGGTGGTCTTCATCTTGGTGTCGGCGGCCTTGTGCCCGGCCATATCCGTATTCTTGACCGCGCCGGTGACGGCATGATCCACGCCGGCGACCGAGGCAACCGGCTGGTTGGCATTGTCGGAGCCATAATGGTCACTGCCGGCAAAGGCGGTGCCGGTCGCAACGAGGATGGCGGCGGTAGCGAGAGCGATCTTGCTCATTTCAATCTCCTGTTTCATCCGTTGGGCGGCGTCTTGGGAGGACGGTTCCGCTAAGGACAAGACCCGAGGCCGTCCGGTTTTATTCCTGGAGGCGGAAGCTTTTTCTGCCGGGTGAGACGACCAACTGCTCAAACCGATGCAAGCCGGTGCTTGCCCTGTTGCGCAAAAAACAAGAGCGGCGGGCCAAGCCCACCGCTCTTTGTTATCGAGGACTGCTGCGAAGAACAGTGGCCCCCAGATGCCCAGGTGCGATTAAGCGTTGGCTTAGTTGCCCCAATTGCCCTGGCCGGATTCCGGCTGGTCTGAATCGGGCGTCAGCTTGAAGCCGTGATGCTCGACCGGCTTGCGGATCGAAGCCGTGTGGCCGTGGTCGATATTGCCCGCGGGTGCGGTGATGGCCGGCTGGTTGACGTTGTCCGAACCATAGTGGTCGCTGCCGGCGAAGGCGCTGCCCGTGGCAACGAGGATGGCGGCAACGGTAAGTGCGATCTTGGTCATTTTCGTTACTCCAGTATTCCTAAGTTCTGTCCGTCAAGTGGCGTGGCCTCGGGAGGAATTTCGCGTCGCTCGGACAGGCTGGAAGTGGGTTTTTCATTCGTCGACTTCCAATCACGAAGATGTTCCATCACGCCCCGGATCCAGATCTTGAACTTCGGCCAAGGGATCAATCGTCAAAAATTTTATTGATTAATATCATATAGTTACAAGGAAACCGCCAACACATAGTGCAGCGATTTATCGAGCTGGCGTCGACCGTCCGCTCACGGTTCGTCAACATAACTTGAACCGATCGGTTCGATTTTCGATCAGCACACCCGCGTGCATAAAAAACAAGAGCGGCGGGCCAAGCCCACCGCTCTTTGTCGTCTTCCGGGGATTGAAGGAATTAACGGCCCCAGATGCCCTGGCCCGACTGAGCCGGTACGTTGGCATTGGCGTCGCCCTGTGCCTTTACGGACTTGGCGATCGAACCGGTATGGGTGGTATCGACGTTGGAGGACGACTGGCTGGCAACCGGCTGGTTGACATTGTTGGAGCCATAGTTGTCGCTGCCGGCAAAAGCCGTGCCCGTGGCGACGAGGATGGCGGCGGCGGTGAGTGCGATCTTGGTCATTTTAAGTACTCCTGAATTCAAGTTTTGAGTTGGTATCGGCAGTCGCGATTAGCGGCCGAAGAGGTTGCGATCAGCGCCCTGCGGGGCTTGCGTCTGGACGGTTGCGGTCGACTTCGAGATCGAAGCGGTGACCGAATGGTCGACAGTGGTGGCGGCGGGCTGATTGACGTTGGCCGAACCATAATTGTCGCTGCCGGCGAAAGCGGTGCCCGTGGCAACGAGGATGGCGGCGGCGGTAAGAGCGATCTTGGTCATTTTCTTTACTCCAGTATTCCTTGTCCTGTCCGTCTAGTGGCGTGCCCTTGGGAGGAATTTCGCGTCGCTCGGACCACCCCGAGATGGGTCTGCCCTGCTGCCGTTTCCAATCACGAAGATGTTCCAGCGCAGGCCGAATCCAGACCTTGAAATCCGGCAGCAGGCTCCTGCGGCCACAATCTTTTTCATTGATATCAAATGGTTAGACGAAATTGCGCGGCGCGACGTGTACGCCTTCGCCGAGTCAGCGTTCACACTGTCCTGCACAGTGCGTCAACATAAATCGAACCGAACGGTTCGGTTTTATCGTCGATGTGTTGATTTGAGCTTTTTCAGTGACCGCAATCGACCTCGCTCACGCCCGCAAGGACGGCCCATCGTCCTGCCGGGCATCATAAGGAGAGATCGCGGGCAAGCTGAATGACAACAATTTGATCCCGAACGGATAGCCCGCGCCGTTGCAGCATCACAAGACAGCAGCCTAGGGTGGCAAGCGGACGGGACGGAGCCTCAGCCGCTTGCCAACACTTCAACAGGTGACTTGACGTGCAGGCGAACGGGAGTGTCGAGCCTCTTCGAATTACCACCGCCGCCTTGCCGCCCGCGCAACGTCTGGAACATTTCCGCGAGATTTTCGGGCGAAGGCTTTTCCGGATCGAGATGGAACCCAAGCCTGGCACCGATTTCGATGTCGATATCACTCTGCAAGCCCTGCCCGGCCTGCGCATCTCCACCGGATCACACTCCGAGATGCGCAATCGGCTTACGAGCGAACTGATCGATAGCGACGATCTTGTTCTCGTCATCCTGCAGAGCGGATTGGGGACGGCTAAACAGCGAGGGCGGGAAGAGACATTCAGCGGCGGCCAAGCGATCGTCACCGCCAATGACGAACCGGGGAGCGGTACCACGCATTCTCGCGTGCAGCTCACCAACTTACGCTTTGCGCGAAAGCGGCTCGCTCCACAGCTGGCGGACGCCGACGCCAGTGTTCTTCGGCCGCTGTCCAGGGATAACCAGGCGTTGCGGCTGCTGACATCCTACCTGCGGATCGTCGGCGGCGAACTGGGACGGTCGTCCGCGAGCCTGCAACAGGCTGCCGGCGATCATGTCCATGATCTCGTGGCGCTCGCGCTCGGCGCGACCCGCGACGCTGCGGAGATTGCCCGGGGACGTGGTGTGCGGGTCGCCCGGCTGCATGCGATCAGGGCTGATATCGTGGCCCATGTCACCGCGAACTGGCTTTCGATCAATGCCCTCGCCGTGCGCCACGGCGTATCGCCGCGCTACATCCGCTCGCTGTTCCAGGGGGAGGAAACGACCTTTACCGATTTCGTGTTGAACCAGCGGCTGGCACGCGCGCACGCACGCCTCATCGACCCTCGTCTTGGCGCGCGCTTGATCAGCACCATCGCCTTCGATGCAGGGTTCGGCGACCTGTCCTACTTCAATCACCGTTTCCGCCAGCGCTATGAGGCGACCCCGTCCGATATACGCGCAGCAGCACGATTCGAGGGCGGCTGGTAGCCCTGTCGCAGCACTGCCGCGCTGCTGATTGAACCGACGGCATATCGCCGCGCTTTCAATCTCGCTGTTCCTCTCAGCCCAAAACGACGCGTCACCCAGCCCAAGCGATCGCTGCCCTCTCCCTTGTAGCTTGCCCCAGCTGATTCAAGACGCCTGTCGCGGAGTTTTTGTGCAAGGAGGTGAGCCGTCCTTCCGGTTTTCGACCGATGATTTGCCTGAGCGGGACCGGCTGTCGATCTGGCGTGAAGCCTATGGCCGCAGCATCGTCAAACTCGATCTGGAGCCGGCCAGCGACGAACCGCTGCACGTCACTGGTTGTATCCAGGCGCTGCCGAACCTGGCCATAGCATCATTTTCCTGTTCTCCGACCAGGGTCACGCGGACCAGGGCCCAGGCATCCGACGGCAACGACGATCTCGTCCTCGTCATTTCCGGCGGAGACATCCTGTTCCATCAGGGCAAGAAAGAGGTCGATCTCAGGGCGGGCGAGGCCCTGCTATGGTCGAGCGCCATGCCCGGTGGCTCCCTGAACACCGAACCGATCGGCCACCTTCTCACGCTCGCCATATCCCGGACCGTCCTGACGCAGACCCTGGCCAATCTGGACGATGCGCTGATGCAGCGCATCCCGCGCGACAATGAGGCGATGCGGCTGCTGACCAGCTATGTCGGAATGCTCCAGGGCGAGATCGACACCATATCACCGGAGCTCAAGGCCGCCGGCAGCGCGCATATTCAGGACCTGACGGTGCTGGCGCTTGGGGCCAACCGGGATGCTGCCCATCTCGCCAGGGGGCGTGGCGTTCGCGTGGCGCGGCTGCAGGCGCTGAAAGCCGATATCCTTGCCAATCTGACCCGGCGTGACCTGTCGATCGACAGGCTGGCGGCGCGCCATGGCATTTCGCCACGCTACATCAGGTCATTGTTCGACGGCGATCAGACCACATTCACCGACTTCGTGCTGAACCAGCGCCTGGCGCGCGCGCGCCGTTGCCTCGAAGACGTCAGGTTCGCCGGCCACATGATCAGCACCATCGCCTTCGAAGCAGGGTTCGGGGACCTGTCCTATTTCAATCTTGCGTTTCGGCGGCGCTATGGCGTCACGCCGTCCGATATACGCGCGGGCCGCGGCGGCAAGGATGAGAGCGACGCGCGGTGATCCGCCGGCGCAAGGGTGGACGTCGAACACGACCAAATCAGAGGTCGCCATGCGTCACCCAGACAGCAAGGGTAGTGTTCTGATGCCATTGATCTAACGATCAATTTCGAGGTCGGCAGCGCCATAGTTGTCTTGGTCTTGGCAACGATGCGATTTGGCTGGCCTGGTGGCTTCGCCTGTCAGCAGCCGTTGCAGAATGGCAACATTGCTGTCCCGTCTGCGTTTCGTGCCGCGCAGCCCTAGCCGCCGCGCCGCCCAGCCCAAGCGCCGCTCCGCCGCGCCCCGGTAATCTTCCACAGCTTCACCGCTGATTTGGGCTCCTGATGATCCTTGCATCCATCTCACGACCTACCCGGATGGGCCGCTGCCCGGCGGCTTTCCCGCATGGCACTTCATGAGCGCGGCGGCGCAGGACACGGCCGCTCTCTCGACAGGCGGCGCTTCAATGCGCGCTTTTCCCTGAAATCCTTCTGAAAGTTCCCGATCATGATCTCTTCACGCGCGACATTCCGTCCAATACACCGCAAGGCCGGACTGGCCGCGCTGCTGCTCGCCGGCACCGCCATTGCAGGGCTATCGATAACCTCCGCCAGCGCCGATGAAACATGGACGGGCGCGGCCAACAGCGACTGGTTCACCTCTTTGAACTGGAGCAACAACGCCGTTCCAACATCCAGCGACATTGTCACCATAGCGACGACGACGCCATTTCCGACTGTGATCAATGGCGGAAGCGACGCTGCTATGACCGTGAGCGTTGGTTATCAGGCAGGCACGGGTCCGGGGGGGCCGGGTCAACTCACCATTGCTAACGGCGGCACGCTTTCAGTCACGGACGGCCTGTATGTTGGCAGGACCGATGTGGCAAACTCAGGCGCCGGCGTCGTACTGGTCACCGGAGCGGGCTCCCAGGTGAACGCTCCCACGAGTGATGTTGACATCGGCGTCGGATCCGATGGGACGCTGACGGTCGCCAATGGCGGGGCTGTCACCGCCCTTCACGTGCTTGCCGGCGCCACCTCCAATGGCACCATAAATGTCTATGGCACCGGCTCCACACTGACGGCGCAAAGTACGCTGGCTGTCAACGGCGTTAGTTCCGGCATGGCCGGGACTTTGTCGGTCACCAATGGTGGAACCGCCATCAGCACCGACCAGACCATCATTGGCGGGGGTGCAGGCAGCGCCACTGCCACGGTCGACGGTGCCGGTTCGTCCCTGCAGACCGCCACAATCCTGTCGGTCGGCATCCTCGGCGGTTCGGGCTCGCTCACGATCAGCAATGGCGGCGCCGCCTCGGCTGGAACGGGAGCGGTGCTCGGTAATGACGCGGGCTCGTCCGGCATGCTTACTGTCGAGGACGCCCATTCGACATTCACGACTGACGAGCTGGGCGTTGGCAACGCGGGTACCGGCACGCTAACGATCAAGAACGGTGGTACGGTTCTTAGCCAGACTGGCTATGTTGGCATAGCAGCCGGCAGCACGGGCACGGCGCTCGTAACAGGAGCCGGCTCGACCTGGAACTCGGTGGTCCTTTTCGTCGGCGGCTATAACGACATCGGCGACTCGGGCAGCGGCACGCTGACGGTTTCGAACGGCGGTTCAATCACAACCAGCTATGGCGAGGTGGGCGCCGCTGCAGGGTCGACTGGCGACGTGACCGTCGATGGCACCAGTTCCATCTGGAACGACGCGAAGGACCTTATCATAGGCTACTCGGGCAATGGCAGCCTGACGATCCAGAACGGTGGTACGGTTTCTAGCGATAATAGCTTTGTCGGCATGGAAGCCGGCGGCACGGGAAAGGTCTTCGTAACAGGCACCGGGTCGACCTGGCATACGGGTAATCTTTTCGTCGGCGGCGATAACAACAGCAGCAGCGACTCGGGCAGTGGCTCCCTGACGATCGAAAAAGGCGCCATCGTGGACAATGGCGGCTTAACCGCGATCGGCTACGCGGCCGCCTCTACCGGCACCGTCACGGTCACTGGCGCGGGTTCGACCCTCATCGGGAGCGGTGTTCTGGATGTCGGTGACATGGGCAACGGCACGCTGGCAATCGCCGATGGCGGCGCCGTTACCGATACGAGCGGTGTCATCGGCCTGACTAGCGGCATTGGCGCCGTCACAGTCGTCGGGGCCAATTCGAATTGGAC
Source organism: Mesorhizobium sp. AR02 (assembly GCF_024746835.1). Lineage (NCBI taxonomy): Bacteria > Pseudomonadati > Pseudomonadota > Alphaproteobacteria > Hyphomicrobiales > Phyllobacteriaceae > Mesorhizobium > Mesorhizobium sp. AR02. Next base: position 7,402,101 of record NZ_CP080531.1, read on the forward strand.
GAACCCGGGCGATCTATATATCGGCGGCGGTAACGGCGCTTCGGGCACGGTTGCCATCTCAAACGGCGGCAGCGTGTCGGTGGGCGGTAATGCCTACCTGGGGTATGGATCCGGTTCGACCGGCACCCTCACCCTTTCAAGTGGCGGCGCGATGTCGGTGAGTGGGAATTTTCTGCTCGCGAATCAATCCGGCTCGACCGCCACGCTCAACATCGGCGCCGCGGCCGGCGATGCGGCCGTGGCGCCAGGCACACTCGACGCCGCATCCGTCTCTTTCGGCCATGGCGCCGGCACGATCAACTTCAACCACACCGGCAGCGACTATGTTTTCGCCCCTGCGATCCTCGGCGTCGGCACGATCAACCAGATCGCCGGCAACACGGAGCTGAACACGGATTCCATCGGCTTCGCCGGTGATGTCAACATCACCGGCGGCCGGCTTGCGGTGAACGCCCTGCTGCCTGGCGCGGTGGTGACGGTGTCGGACGGCGGCACTCTCGGTGGCACTGGCGTGGTCGGCTGGATCGGTGCTCATTCCGGCGGCACCGTCGCGCCCGGCAATTCCATCGGCACGCTCAATGTCGCCGGCGATCTCCTCCTGGCAGCGGGCTCAATCTATCAGGTCCAGGTGAACGCAAGCGGCGCATCCGACCTGATCCTCGCCTCGGGAACGGCGGACCTGACTGGGGGCAGCGTGCAGGTGCTTGCTGCCCCCGGCACCTATGGTGCGAGCACCCAGTACACCATCCTGACCGCCGCAGACGGCGTCAACGGCAGCTTTGCCGGCGTCAGCGGGCTGAGCACGACACCCTTCCTCAGCTATGGCCTGACCTATGACAAGAACAATGTCTATCTGGATGTTGATCGCAGCAGCGCCAGCTTCGCCTCGGTTGGCGCGACACCAAACCAGATCGCCACCGGCGCCGGCGTGGAAAGCCTGGGCAGCGGCAATACAATCGATGAGGCGATCGTGATGCTGCCGACGGTGGCCGCCGTTCAAGAAGCCTTCGACCAGCTTTCCGGCGAGATCCATGCCTCGACCAAGGGCATGCTGCTCGACGACAGCCATTTTGTCCGCGATGCCGCCACCAGCCGCATCGATGCCGCCTTCGGCGATGCCGGTGCCGCCCCCCTGCCCGTCATGGCCTATGGCGATGGCGGCCCCGAAATGGTCGCCGCCGACACTGATCGATTCGCGGTCTGGGGCCAGGCCTTCGGGTCGTGGGGCATTACCGACAGCGACGGCAATGCCGCCACCTTCGATCGTTCGACCGGCGGCCTGCTGGCCGGTGCCGACACGCTGGTGGGCGGCTGGCGTGTCGGTGTTCTCGGTGGCTACAGCCATTCGTCCTTCGACGTCGACGCGCGCAATTCCACTGGTGCCAGCGACAACTACCATCTTGGCCTCTATGGCGGCACCAATTGGGGCGCCATCGCCTTGCGCGGCGGTGCTGCCTACAGCTGGAGCAGCCTCTCGACACATCGGTCCGTTGCTTTCAACGGCTTCACGGATGGGCTCTCGGCCGACTACGACGCCGGCACCGCGCAGGCCTTCGGCGAACTTGCCTACAAGATCGATGCGAACAAGTTCGCCTTCGAGCCCTTCGCCAATCTCGCCTATGTCAGCGTGCACACGGACGGCTTCACCGAAACGGGCGGTGCTGCCGCGCTGACCAGTGCCGGCTCGACCACCGATGCCACCTTCACCACACTCGGCCTGCGCGGCTCGACCGATTTTGCGCTTGGCGGCATCGACGCCACCGCGCGCGGCATGCTCGGCTGGCGCCATGCCTTTGGCGATGTCACGCCGACCTCGACCTTCGCCTTTGCCGGCGGCGATGCCTTCACCATCGCCGGCGTACCAATCGCCCGCGACGCTGCAGTGGTCGAGGCCGGCCTCGACCTGAAGATGTCCGCCAATGCGACGCTCGGCTTGTCCTACTCTGGCCAGTTCGGCGGCGGCACCACCGACAACGGCGCCAAGGCAAATCTAAGCGTCAAGTTCTGAAAAAGCGCGGGCTGCAATCCTGCTGAGAGGGAGGTGTGGTTCAAGGGGTGACTGATCCCACAACTGATCCCACCTGCATCCAGCCGACGCATTGTCCGCCGACTATTCTCGTAGGCAAAAAACAAGAGCGGCGGGCCAAGCCCACCGCTCTTTGTCGTCTTCCGGGGATTGAAGGAATTAACGGCCCCAGATGCCCTGGCCCGACTGAGCCGGCACGTTGGCATTGGCGTCGCCCTGTGCCTTTACGGACTTGGCGATCGAACCGGTATGCGTGGTGTCGACGTTGGAGGACGACTGGCTGGCAACCGGCTGGTTGACATTGTTGGAGCCATAATTGTCGCTGCCGGCAAAAGCGGTGCCCGTGGCGACGAGGATGGCGGCGGCGGTGAGTGCGATCTTGGTCATTTTAAGTACTCCTGAATTCAAGTTTTGAGTTGGTATCGGCAGTCGCGATTAACGGCCGAAGAGGTTGCGATCAGCGCCCTGCGGGGCCTGAACGGACGCAGCGGTCGACTTCGAAGTCGAAGCGGTGACCGAATGGTCGACGGTGGCGGCGGGCTGATTGGCGTTGGCCGAACCATAATTGTCGCTGCCGGCGAAAGCGGTGCCCGTGGCAACGAGGATGGCGGCGGCGGTAAGAGCGATCTTGGTCATTTTCTTTACTCCAGTATTTATCTGTCCTGTCCGTCTAGTGGCGTGCCCTTGGGAGGAATTTCGCGTCGCTCGGACCACCCCGAAATAAGGAATGCTTTTTGGGATTACCAGTCGCGTCGGTTTTGCAGAATTTCCTTATATTATAGACAATGCATGTTGCATCGCAGCAATTTTGATACGATTTATGCAATGATTTCAGCCTACTAAACTCAGCGCCTCTAACGAAGCCGGAGTGCTTTTGGAGACCATTGTTCACCGTTTGCGATACAATCTGTCAAATCAGAACCGAACCGTTCGGTTCGATTTGTGGACAAAAATAGGCCGATCCGCACTTGCAAGGATCTGCTGTTACCCCTGGCCATGACCGCATTTGTCTTGCGTTGAGATCAATCCTGTCGCTCATTCAGGAGAGATCAGGGGTGCCACGGCCTATCAAGCCCAAGGCGATCCGCTGGGGATGAGATCCGGACTGCCATAGATATGCGACTGCTGCTTGTTGAGGACAATCGTGAACTGGCCGACTGGCTGGGCAAGACCCTGCGTCAGGCGAATTACGTGGTCGACATTGTTCATGACGGCGAGGACGTCGAGCACGCGCTTGCCGCGGGCGATCATGCGCTCGTCATCCTCGACCTGGCGCTGCCGCGCATGGGCGGGATGGAGGTGCTGCGCATGCTGCGGGCGCGCGGCAATGCCGTGCCGGTGATCGTGCTGACCGCCAATGCCAGCCTCGACGGCCGGGTCAAGGGCCTCAATGAGGGCGCCGACGACTATCTGGCCAAGCCCTTCCAGATCGAGGAGCTCGAGGCGCGCATCCGCGTGCAGCTACGCCGCGCCAATGACCGTACCGCGCCTGTCGTTGCCTGTGGCGATCTCGTCTTCGACACCAACACAAGGCTGTTTTCGCTCGCCGGCGAACCACTGGCGCTGACACCGCGCGAACATGCGGTGCTGGAGCAATTGATGGTCAAAGCCGGGCGCACCGTGAGCAAGGCAGCACTTTCGGCGGCGATCTACGATTTCGAAACCGACGCCGACCCCAGCGCCATCGAGATCTATGTGCACCGTGTGCGCAAAAAGCTCGAGGGGTCGCGGGTCCGTATCGTCACGCTGCGCGGCCTCGGCTATCTGTTGCGCCATGACGATCTGGCGCCATGAGGATTAACAGTCTCCGCTTACAGCTTTTGGGCTGGGTGGTGTTGCCGCTCGTCGGGCTCGCGACCATCAATCTGTGGACCAGCCACCGCAACGCGCTGGCAACCGCGGACCTTGTCACCGACCGCATGCTGATGGGCTCGGCGCGAGCTATTGCCGAACGTGTCGCCGTGGCCGACGGCGTACTCGACGCCACGATACCGCCGGCGGCGATCGAAATGTTCGATACCGGCGACCAGGACAGCGTCTACTACCATGTCAAGACGGCTGGAGGGCGGCTGCTGACCGGCTACCCGGACCTGCCGGAGGCACCGAAGTCTTCCAACACGGAGGCAAGCTATCGCGACCATCGGCTGAGGCTGCTTACCTTCAGCCACACGGTGGTCGGTGCCGGCAACGATTCGCCGATCACCGTTACCGTCGGCGTCTCGCTTGCCGGACACGACGCCATGGTGCGGCGTCTTTGGTTTGGCGCCTTTGCCCAGCAGCTGGCGCTGGTGGCGATTGCGGGCTTGTTCGTTCTGCTGGGTCTGCATCGTGGCCTCGCACCCTTGATCCGCTTGCGCGACGCGGTGCGCTCGCCGCGCCGAAGCGACCTTGACCCCGTCGAAGTGCCGGGCGCGCAGAACGAGATCCGCCCGCTGATCGACGCGCTGAACGCCTATATGGAGCGGGTGCGGGCGCAGATGGCGGCGCAGCGCCGCTTCATCGCCAATGCGGCGCACCAATTGCGCACCCCACTGGCACTGCTGTCGACGCAAGCGAGCTATGCGCTTCGCGAAACTGTCCCCGACGCGCGCCACGAGGCGCTGGTGGCGCTGCAGGCCAGCTCCGGCAAGCTGGCGCGGTTGGCCGAACAGTTGCTCACCCTGTCGCGGGCGGAACCGGGCAGCCGGCGGCCGCGCGCCGACCGCATCGACCTGACCGAAGCCGCCCGGCACGTGCTGGAAACGCAGGCGCCGACAGCGATCGGTCGCAACATCGATCTCGGCCTCGAAGAGGCAGGCCCTGTGCCGGTCATCGGCGACGGCACCATGCTGCGCGAGATGATCGTCAACCTCGTCGACAACGCGCTGCGCTACTCCCGGGCCGGCGGCAGCGTCACGGTGAAGCTGACGGCCATTGACGACGAAGCCGTGCTGACGGTCGCCGACGACGGACCCGGCATTCCGGCGGACGAGCGCGACCACGTGTTCGAGCGCTTCTATCGCATTGCCGGTTCGACCGAGGAAGGCAGCGGGCTTGGCCTCGCCATCGTGCGCGAGGTCGTCGAGAATGCCGCCGGCCGCGTCACCCTCGGGGATGGCGCGGCCGGCGGTCTGGTGGTTGAAGTGCGGCTGCCGCTGGCGAGCGGCTAGCGTATCGCTCACTGCGTCTCATTCAGTGGCTGGGGGCGCCATTTTGCGAGGCGGTTCTCGACCATCGTCATCAGGTACTCGGCACCGAGCGCCACCACCATGACGATGACGATCGCGGCGTACATGCCGGCAGCGTCGAAGGACCCCTTGGCGATGTTGATCAGCAGGCCGATGCCGAAGCGTGCGCCGACGAACTCGCCAACGATCGCGCCGATGATGGCAAAGCCGAAGCTGACATGCAGGCTGGCGAAGATCCAGCTCATCGCCGAAGGGACAATCACCGAGCGGGTCAATTGCCAGTTGGACGCGCCGAGGATGCGGGCATTGGCGATCATAGCCCTGTCGGCTTCCCGCACGCCCTGGAATGCGTTGTGGAAGACGACAAAGAAAACCATCACGAAGGCAAGCGCCACTTTCGAAGCGAGACCGAGGCCAAGGATCATGATGAAGATCGGCGCCAGAACCACGCGCGGAATGGAATTGATCACCTTGATGTAGATCGAGAAAATGTCGGCGGCCATCCGGTTGCGGCCGAGAGCGACGCCGATGATGATACCGGCGACCGAGCCGGTCGCGAAGCCGATGACCGACTCCTCCATGGTGACATAGAGATGGTACCAGAGCGGCCCCTCGGACGTTCCTTCCGTCGTCCATTCATAGAGCCGCTGCGCGATCGCGCTGGGCATCGCGTAGAAGAACGGATCGATCCAGGCCATGCGCGCAGCGACTTCCCAAAGGCCGAGAAAGGCAACGAGAATGGCGACCCGCCAGAACATCACGGTGCGGCGGCGATGCTGTGCCGCCTTGGCGGCGGCCGCTTCGATTTCCGCGTCTGATGTACCGGGCTTGAAAGCCCCTGCTCTGATGTCGATGGCGGCATCTGTCATGGCTTTCCTCCTCAGGCTGCCGCACGCGCATAGCTGGTCTCGACCTCTTCCTTGAGGTCGGCCCAGATGGTGCGCGAGTAATCGATGAAGCTCTGCTCGTAGCGGATATCGGCGACGATGCGCGGGCGCGGCAGATCGATCGTGTAGACCGACTTTACGGTGGCCGGCCCGGCGGTCAGGACATAGACCTTGTCGGCGAGCGCGATCGCCTCCTCAAGATCATGCGTGACGAAGACCACGGAAGCCTTTGCCTGCGACCACAGGCGCAGCAATTCCTCGTGCATCAGCACGCGTGTCTGCACGTCAAGCGCTGAAAACGGCTCGTCCATGAGCAGGATTTCCGGACCGTTTATGAAAGTCTGGGCCAGCGCCACGCGCTTGCGCATGCCGCCGGAAAGCTGGTGTGGATAATGTTGCTCGAAACGCGACAGGCCGACGCGTGCCAGCCAGTCATGTGCCGCGGCCGTGGCGTCCGACTTGGCCCTGCCGCGAAAGAGCGGGCCGGCCATCACGTTCTCGATCACGGTTCGCCAGGGAAACAGGGCATCGCTTTGGAAAACAAAACCGATGCGCGGGTCTATTCCCTTGACGGGCGCGCCCATGACACGGACCTCGCCGGCACTTGGGCTTGCTAGCCCCGTGACGAGGTTGAGGGTGGTGGACTTTCCGCAACCGGTTGGACCGACTACGGCGACGAATTCGCCGCGCTCGACGGTCATGGTGAAATCGCGCAGCGCCGTCAGTGATTTGCCGGTGGGCGAGAGGAACCGCCGACTGACATTGATAAGTTCGATCGCTGGTGTGGTCTTTTCAGGGGCCATGGTGGAACTCCGGGTTCGAGCGGACGCCAGCCGTCGGCCAGGGCCGCCGGACGTCAAGAACTGACGATTGCCGGCGCGATGCCTTCATCGCGCCGGCTCGGCCTGCTACTTGGCGTTCTTGACGAATTCCGAGGTGTAGGTCTTAGAGAGGTCGATCTGCTTGCCCTGCAGTTCCTTCTTGAAGGCTGAAAGAACCGTCAGCACCGTCTCCGGTCCACCTGCAGGCATGATCCCGTCAGGGGTGAACATCGCCTTGCCGGCATCGAGGGCCTTCACATAGCCTTCCTTGTCGCCGACATAGTAGTCCTTCGGCATCTTGTCGGCGATCTCGGCGCCGCTATGCGTGTTGATGAACTTCTGTGTCTTGACGAAGGCATTGGCCAGCTTCTGCACGGTGTCCTTATGCGCTTCGACCCAGTCGGTCTGCATATAGAGGGATGCGGCCGGGTAAGTGCCGCCGAGCGCAGCCTTGGTGCCCTCCATTGTGCGCATATCGATAAGAACGGTCGCTTCGCCGGTTTTTAGCAGCCGGGTGATCGTCGGCTCGGTCGTCATGCCTGCCTGGATCTTGTCCTGCTGCATGGCGGCGATGAAGGTGGTGCCGGCGCCAACCGGAACCGAGGTAAATTCGCCGAGCTTCAAGCCGTTCTTGACGGCGAGATATTCCGTAAGAAAATTCGTCGATGAGCCCAGACCGGTCACGCCCAGGCTCTTTCCCTTGAAGTCGGCGGGTGATTTGATCTCCGGATGTTTCGTCGAAACCAGCTCGACCTCGCCCGGCGCCTGGCTGAACTGGACGATGGATTCGACGAATTTGCCTTTTGCCTGCAGATCGATGCAGTGATCGTAGAAGCCGACAACTCCTTGCACGGCACCAGCGAGCATCTCGTTTTCGGCGTCGACGCCGGCCGGTTCATTCAGCAATTCGACGTCGAGGCCCTCATCCTTGAAGTAGCCGAGCGCCTCGGTCAGCTTGGCGGGCAGATAGATCTGTTTTTCGTAGCCGCCGACCATGATGGAGATTTTTTCGTCGGCGCGTGCGGATGGCGCGGACAAGGCCATGGTGGCGACGAGTGCGGTTGTGGCGGCTGAATCAAGCAGAATTCGCGCGAGCGACATGGCCTCTTCCCTTTGTTCGTTTCCCGCGCCCCTCTCTCTCCCATCGCTTTTGCACGACAATATGGGGGCGCCAATCAACAGTTATGGCACCAACCTTTCAGCCAGCTTTCAAGGAAAAGCTGAAAATCAAGCTTACAGATTGGTAAGCTGCGGCTAGCGGACATGCCGCGACAGCGCACGCCTGCTCAATCGTTCAGCCCAAGCACGTCGCGCATATCGTATTCGCCGGGCGAGCGTCCCGACACCCAGAGTGCCGCGGCGATCGCGCCACGCGCGAACATGATGCGGTCGCCGGCCGCATGCGACAGAGTAACAAGCTCGCCTTCGGCACAGAAGCTGACGCTGTGCTCGCCGACAATGCTGCCGCCGCGAACCACCGCAAAACCGATCTCGCCGGCCGTACGCGCTCCGGTGACGCCGTCGCGGACGCGCCTCGCCACCGCGTCCAGTGCGACGCTGCGTCCGCCGGCAACGGCCTGCCCCAGCATCAGCGCGGTGCCTGACGGCGCGTCGATCTTGTGGCGGTGATGTGCCTCGAAAATCTCGGCATCCCAGTCCTTGGGATCGAGCGCTCTCGCCGCCTGTTCGACCAGTCCGACCAGCATGTTCAGGCCAAGCGAAAAGCTGCCGGAGCGGACGATGGGAATCGTTTTCGCTGCGTCGGCGATGGTGGCCAGGTCGGCCGCGTCGAATCCGGTCGACCCGATCACCAGGGCTGGTCCACCGCGCTTTGCACAGAAGCTGGCCAGATCGGCGGAGGCGGCTGGCGTGGTGAAATCGATGACCACATCGGCCATGGCAAGCGCCTCGTCGCGGCTCACCAGCCCGTCGCCGACGCTGCCTGGTCGGTGGAAGCGGGCGGCGAGTGCCAGCCGCGGATCGGCCTGCACGGCCTCCGCCATCTGGCGGCCCATGCGGCCCAGCGCCCCGGCGATGGCGACCCTGATCGGCGATTGGGACACGGCGCTATCCCCTTGCGACTATTTCCACATGCCACGCATGCGCGCGCCGATGTCGACGCGCACTTCCGGCCGGGGCGCTCTGCCCTGTGCGGCTTGCGCGCTCGGCCATGAAACCTGCTGGAACGCGGCGAGGATTGAGGCCGGGATGAAGCGGGTGCGCGAAGCATAGAGATGGCGGTCGCCGCGCGCCGCCTGGCCGTGCGGAAAGAAACGCTGCGGCATGACCAGGTTGAGATTGTCCTTGGCCCTGGTCATCGCGACGTAGAGCAGCCGGCGCTCCTCCTCGATATCCTCCTTGGTGCCGACGCCGAGATCGGCCGGGATGCAGCCGTCGACGGTGTTGAGCACGAAGACATTCTTCCACTCCTGGCCCTTGGCCGAGTGGATGGTCGACAGGATCAGATAGTCCTCGTCGCGATGCGGCGGGCCGGCCTGGTCGCTGGTCGCGTCCGGCGGATCGAGAGTCAGTTCGGTCAGGAACCGTTCGCGCGAAGCATAGCCCGACCCGATCTGCTCGAGCTGCAACAGGTCGGCGCGGCGCGTGATCGCGTCCTCGTGGATACGCTCCAGATGCGGCTCGTACCACAGCCTGACCTGTTCAAGGTCGGCCGGCCATTTGGCGCCGGCCCGCAGGCCGGAATAGAGCGAGACGAAACCCGGCCAATCATCGGCAGCGCGCTGGGGTGGGCGCCAGCCGGCGAGGCCCATCGCCTCGTCAAGCGCCGTCGTCATCGTCTCGACGATCTGCGCGGCAGCCGAAGGGCCGATCCCCGGCATCAGCTGCAGCACGCGGAAACCGGCGACGCGGTCGCGCGGGTTTTCGGCGAAGCGCAGCACCGCCAGCACGTCCTTGACGTGAGCGGCATCGAGGAATTTCAGCCCGCCGAACTTGACGAAGGGAATGTTGCGCCGCGTCAGCTCGATTTCCAGCGGCCCGCTGTGGTGCGAAGCGCGAAACAGCACCGCCTGCGATTTCAGCGCCGTACCGGCCTCGCGCTCAGCTAAGATGGTGTCGCAGACGAAGTTGGCCTGCTCGACCTCGTCGCGCACGCTGACCAGCCTTGGCTTGTCGGTGGATTTGCGCTCCGACCACAGGTTCTTGGTGAAGCGCTCCGAGGCCTCGCCGATCACCGCATTGGCGGCGGCCAGAATGGTCTCTGTCGAGCGATAATTGCGCTCCAGCATCACCACATCGGCGGCCTGAGCGAACTGCTTGGGGAAGTCGAGGATGTTGCGCACCTCGGCGGCGCGGAACGAATAGATCGACTGCGCATCGTCGCCGACCACCGTCAGCCCGGCGCCGTCGGGTTTCAACGCCATCAGGATCGAGGCCTGCAGCCGGTTGGTGTCCTGGTATTCGTCGACCAACACATGGTCGAAACGCCCGCCGAGATGCGCCGCTATTTCCGGCTCGGCCGCCATCTGCGCCCAATAGAGCAGCAGATCATCATAATCGAGCACGTTCTGCGCCTGTTTGGCCTCGACATAGCCTGCGAACAACAGCTTGAGCTGATCGGCCCAGCCGGCGCACCAGGGAAAGGCCGACCCCAGCACTTCGCCGAGCGGTGCCTGCGCGTTGACGGCGCGCGAATAGATGGCAAGGCAGGTGCCTTTGGTGGGGAAGCGCGCCTCCGTCCTGGAGAAACCGAGTTCGTGGCGCACGAGATTCATCAGGTCGGCGGAATCCTCGCGGTCATGGATGGTGAAGGCCGGATCGAGGCCGATCTCCAGCGCATAGTCTCGCAACAGCCGGGCGCCGATGCCGTGAAAGGTGCCGGCCCAGGTCAGTGCATCGGTGATCACCGCGGCGTCGCGGCCGAGCACTTCGCCTGCGATGCGCTCGACACGCCTGGCCATTTCGGACGCGGCGCGTCGCGAGAAGGTCATCAGCAGGATACGGCGCGGGTCGGCGCCCTTGACGATGAGATGGGCGACGCGATGCGCCAGCGTGTTGGTCTTGCCCGAGCCGGCGCCGGCAATGACCAGCAAAGGACCTGCAATCTTGCCGTCGCCATGCTCGACGGCCTGGCGCTGAGCGTCGTTCAGCCGGGCAAGATAGGCGGGCGCGACGGGCGATTCCAAAAAGGTCGAATCATGGGCGGCTAGGTTCATCGCCCATCAAGCATCGTTTCCGCTTTGTTCGCAACAAGGAAGCGGTCCGACGAATTAGCGCCGGGGATCGACACCCATGGCCGCCGATTGTCGGCGCAGAGCGTCGCGGTCGCTTCTCGATGCGGGCAACAGAAGGGGATCGACGTCGCCGGGCACGTCATCGATCATCCTGCGCGCGAGGCGGTAGGTGAGAAAGGCAAAGGTGCCGGCCAGAAGCAAACGGATCATGCTGCGGTCTCCTCTAATAGAGATCAACCGCAGGCATGGCGTTTTGTTCCCTCAACGCTGGTTCGCAAACAGACCGGCACCGCCTGGTTGCGCCTGCGTCCAGTCGGAACCTCAGGGCATTGCCGCGATGCACTCCTCGAGGCGCTCGAGGCGGAACTTGGCATTGCGCAGTTCGTGCCCGGCTTCCTGCCGCTGCTGACGGCCTCGGGCCGAGGACGCCGCCGTCAGGTTTCTTTCGAGTTCAGCGATGCGCGCACGCACCTGCCGAGCCTCGTCCTGACGCAACGCCTTTATCCAGCTCCGCCCGCGCATCCGTCTTCCCGTAAACACCCCAAAGACCGGCTGCTTCTATGCCAGCAAGACCCTAACGTCCGGCAAGTGCGAATATTCTAAATTTAATGAGTGCTAATTTAGCAGCCAAGCGCCGCAGGGAAGAAGGCCGGCGCCGCTTGGGAGGAGAAGGCGCCGGCCAAGCGGATAAATCAGGTCCGCCGCACAACGTAGGCTAGCTGAGTCTTGCCGCTGCGTCATGCGCGATCGCGGATTTCGGCCTTTTCCGGGCGTTTTCCCCCGGTAAAAGCGCACCGAAAGCACCCTCGGCCTTCAGATCCCGAGCCGTTGCCTGGCGATGGCGACATGGAAATTGGTACCGAACAACAGCCCATCATCGCTAAAGTCGTAGCTGGAATTGTGCAAAGGCGCCGAGGCCTCGCCATTGCCGAGGAAGACGAAGCAGCCCGGTACGTGGTCGAGGAAGCGGGCGAAATCCTCCGACGCTGTCATCGGTTCGCGGGCAACCGCGATATTGCCGGGCTCGAAGACGTTTCCTGCTGCGACGAAGGCCGCGTCCACCAGTTCGGCATCGTTGCGCAAAGGCACGAATTCTCTGGTGTAGTTCACCTCGGCAGTGACATTGTAGGCGGCCGCGGTGCCCTGTGCGATGACGCGCATCTGGCGTTCGATCTCGGCGCTGACCTCGGGGCGGAAGCTGCGCGCATCGCCAAGGATGCGGGCAAGACCGGGCAATGCATTGCGCGTGCCGTCGGTGATCAGTTCGGTCACCGAAACCACCGCTATGTCGGCCGGGCTCAGGCGGCGCGAGACGATGGTCTGCAGATTGGTGACCAGCGCGCAGGCGGCGACCAGCGTTTCGTTGCCCGAATGCGGCCGCGCCGCGTGGCCGCCGAGCCCCCTGAGCACGATCTCGAAGATATCCTCGGCCGACATTATCGGGCCGGCGCGGGTCTCGAAATGCCCGACGGGTAGGCCGGGCATGTTGTGCAGCCCAAAAATCTCGTCGAAGGGGAAGCGCTGCATCAGGCCATCGTCGAGCATGGCCAGCGCGCCCCTGCCCCACTCCTCGGCCGGCTGGAAGATGAAACGCACGGTGCCGTCGAAACCACCCTCGCCCGCCAACAGCTTTGCCGCGCCAAGCAGCATCGCCGTGTGGCCGTCATGACCGCAGGCGTGCATCACTCCGGCATTGCCGGAGCGATGGGGCGCGGTCGATTGCTCTGCTATGCGCAGCGCATCCATGTCGGCCCGCAGCGCAATGGCGCGGTTGCCGCTGCCGCGCTTCAGCGTGCCGACGACACCGGTGCCACCGACACCCTCGGCGACATCGTCGAGGCCGAATTCGCGCAGCTTGGCGGCGACGAAGGCAGCGGTGCGTTTCTCCTCAAAGCCGAATTCGGGGTGCGCGTGCAGGTCGCGCCGCCATTCGGTCATCTCGCGCTTCAGTGTTTCGGGATCGAGTTCAGCCATTTCCTCCCCCCTCAAGCCCGGCAAGTTCAGCGACCACATCAAGCAGGATGTTGGCGCCAGCAACAAGCTCGGCATCTTCGGTGTGCTCATGCGGACTGTGGCTGATGCCTCCGGCGCTCGGCACGAAGATCATCGCCGCCGGCGCGATGCGCGCGATCATCTGCGCGTCATGGCCGGCGCCCGAGGTCATGCGCCGCGAGGCAAGCCCGCGCTTCTTCGCTGCGGCTTCGATCAGTTCGACGACCTGCCCGTCGAAAACAACCGGCTCGAAGCGCGCCAGCCTTTCGACCGTCACGATGATGCCCTCGGCGGCGAGCTGTTGCAGAAAGGCCGCCAGCACCGCCTCCTGCGCCTGCAAGCGCTGCTCGTCGGGATCGCGCAGATCGACGGTGAAGACGGCGCGTGATGGAATGACGTTGATGGCGTTCGGTTCGAAGCGCATCGTGCCGACGGTAACAACCGTTGGCGAATTGGACGCCGCTGCCCGGTCATGCAGGAAGGTGACGACGCGTGCCGCCGCGTATCCGGCGTCGCAGCGCATCGACATCGGCGTGGTGCCAGCATGGTTGGCGACACCATCCAGGGTGATGCGCTGCCAGGAAATCCCCTGCAGCGTTTCCACCGCGCCGATCGGAATGCCTTCGCGCTGCAGAACCGGCCCCTGTTCGATATGCAGTTCGAGATAGAGGTGCGGCTTGAGAAAACCGGGGGCGCGGTCGCCGGCATAGCCGATGCGGGCGAGTTCCTGCCCGAGCGTGCTGCCGTCGGTTCCGATGGCGGCGAGTGCCGCCTCGACATCGACGCCGCCGGCATGGACCAGCGACCCCATCATGTCGGGAGAAAAGCGCACGCCTTCCTCATTGGTGAAGGCAGCGACAGCGAGCGGGCGTGACGGCGAGAGGCCGGAGGCCTTCAGCGTCTCGATCACCTCCAGCCCGGCAAGCACGCCGTAGCAGCCATCATAGACACCGGCGTCGATGACGGTGTCGATATGCGAGCCGATGAGCAGCGGTGCCTCGCCTGCATTGTCGGCACTTTGCCAGATGCCGAAGATGTTGCCGATGCGGTCGATGGCGACATCGAGCCCGGCCTGGCGCAGCCAGCCGACGAGGAGGTCGCGGCCCTGCCTGTCGGTGTCGGAAGCGGCCAGCCTGCTCAGCCTGCCCTCACCGTCGCGGCCAACGGCGCCGAGTTCACGGATGCGATGGAGCAGGCGCTGTGCGTCGATCGCGATCATGATGTCGCCTCGGCAGCGAGCTTGCCGGCCAGCACGTCGGCCGGGCTCATGCCGACCAGTTCGGCATAGCGATGCGGGTCGGTGGCGCCTTCGGTGTTGATCACCAGCACGCGGGATTTGCCGTCGAGACCGAGACCCGTCTTGTTTCCGGCCATTGCCCTGATCAGTCCGGCCAGGCCGACGCCGCCGCTCTCGCCGGCGACGATCACCGGATCGCTGCCGGCCGGCCGTGCCAGCCGTCGCATCACCGCGATGGCATCATCCTCGTCCACGGTCATGAAGGCGTCGGCGACACGCGCCAGCACGCGCCAGGCGACTTGCGAGGCTTCATAGCATTCAAGCATGGCCATGACAGTCGGCTGGTCGTGCGCGGCCTTGACCACATGCCCTGCCCGGGCAGCCGCGACAACGCAGGCCGCGCGTGCCGGCTCGACGACAATGAAGGTTGGCCTGGCGTCGCCGAGCACGATGGCGAGATGGCCGGCCACCGCGGCTGCAATGCCGCCGACGCCTGCCTGGACGAAGACGTGGGTCGGCGGTTCACGGAGCTGGCGCAGCGCTTCGCGCACGATCGCCGTATAGCCTTGCATCACAAGGCCAGGAATGCGCTCATAGCCGGGCCACGACGTATCCGACACCACGGTCCAGCCTTTTTCGGCCGCGACCTTGGCGGCCTGCCGGACCGAGTCGTCATAATTGCCCTCGACACGGACCATCTCCGCGCCATAGCGGGCGATTGCGACGATCCGCTCGTCGCTGACGCCGGCATGGACAAAGATCACGGCCCTGGCGCCGGCAAGCTCGGCGCCTTGCGCAACAGAGCGGCCGTGATTGCCGTCGGTGGCGCAGGCAAAAGTCATCTTTGCCGCGACCGCGCGAACATCGTCCCGATTGAGATCCTCGACATCGACAGGGCCGCCAAGGCGCTTGCCTGCCTCCTCCAGCACAAGGCGGAACACAGCGTAGGCGCCGCCCAGCGCCTTGAAGCTGCCAAGGCCGAGACGAAAGCCCTCATCCTTGACATGCAGCGCAGCGAGGCCGAGTTCGCCCGCCAGCGCCGGCAGCGCGTGCAGCGGGGTCATCAAATGATTGTCGCGATGGGCGAGGAAGCGCTCGACCGTGTCGGCCCCGGCAATCCCAAGGGTTTCGGCATCGACCGCATCAAGCGGCTTACCGTGCAGAGCATTGCGATTGGGCAGGAACACTGGCGCCTCCTTGGCAGTCAGCGAGAACATATTGCAGGACAGGCGCAAAGAGCGCTGTAATTGAGCCTCCAAAATGCAAGTTTGTTTCGCCGGGATATCTCCTTTGCCTCCATCGCCACCGTCACTCGACAGTTTCGATCTAGCCATCCTTGCCATCCTGCAGCGGGACAACACGACGCCGCAGCGGCTGATCGGCGAAGCGGTGAACCTGTCGGCGCCGGCGGTGCAGCGCCGCATCAAGCGCATGGAACAGACCGGCGTCATCGCAAGCAATGTCGCGGTCATCGAACCCACGGCGGTCGGCCAGCCCATCACCATCTTCGTCGAAGTGGAGTTGGAAAGCGAACGCACCGAGCTGATCGACGCCGCCAAGCGGCAATTCTCGGAAACGCCTGAAGTGCAGCAATGCTATTATGTCACCGGCGAAGCCGACTTCATCCTCGTCATCACCGTGGCCGATATGGGTGCCTACGAGGCGCTGACGCGAAAACTGTTCTTCGGCAGCAACAATGTCCGGAAGTTCCGCACCTTCGTCGCCATGGACCGGGTCAAGGTCGGGCTGACGGTGCCGCTGCCGGATTGAGCCTTGCCGGTAGGCAAGCCCCAGTCCGTCCCGCCATGCTTTTGACATTCTCAGGACGCGAATTGAGCTGGGAGGCGCGCTTGGAAGACACCACGACGGTTGCGATCATCGGTGCCGGGCCGGCGGGCCTGGCCGTTGCCGCATGCCTGCGACAGGCTGGGGTCGACTTCATCATCATCGAAAAAGAGCAGCAGGCCGCGCCCGCCTGGCGGCGCCATTACGAGCGCGTCCACCTGCACACGACCAAGCGCTATTCGTCCCTCCCCTTCGTGCCGTTCCCGAAGCACTATCCACGTTATGTGCCGCGCGATCTCTTCGTCGAATATCTCGATGCCTATGGGCAGCGCTTCGACCTGCGGCCCCGGTTTGGAGAAACGGTGAAAGCGGTGACCCGGGCAGGTCGCGGCTGGCGTGTGGACACGACATCCGGCCCGTTGCGCGCCAAACATGTGGTGATTGCGTCAGGCTACAATGCCGAGCCGTTGAGGCCCGGATTTGCGGGCATCGACACTTTCGCGGGCAAGACACTGCACAGCGCCGACTATCGCAATGCCGTGCCTTTTGCCGGTCAGTCGGTGCTGGTCATCGGCATGGGCAACACGGGTGCCGAGATTGCGCTTGATCTGGCGGAAAACGGCGCACAACCGACGATTTCCGTGCGTGGCGGCGTTCACATCGTGCCGCGCGAATTGTTCGGCGTGCCCATCCAGATGGTCGGCATGGCGACGCGCCTGGGGCCGCAACGCGTCAACGACTTTCTTTTCCCGATCATTCTCGACCTGGTGCTGGGCAGGCTGGAAAAATATGGGCTCAGACGGCCGGGACAGGGACTGCTGGAACAGATTGCGATTGCATCGCGCATTCCGGTGATCGACGTGGGCACCATCGGCAAGATCCGCGAAGGCGCGATCAAGGTTGTGCCTGACATCGCCGAGATTTCGGAACGCGGCGTCCGTTTCGCCGACGGCAAACACAGCGAGTTCGACGCGATCATCTTCGCCACCGGTTTCCGGCCGGGCTATGCTGAATTCCTCGAGCCAGGCATCCAGCCGGACCGCAGCGGCGTTACCGCGCAAGCTTCGGATCTCGGCCTCTACCTCATTGGTTTCCACAATGCAGTCACTGGATTGCTGCGCGAAATCGGGATCGAAGCCCAGGCGATCGCCGACGATGTCCGGTACCGGCTGAACAGGAAAAAGGCGGCTGAAATCCTGCCAGTATAGTCGGCCCCAGACGGCCGACGCGCTCGCCCACCTCAACTTGCCTTGCGCAACCAGACCTTGTTGTCGTGGAAGGCGGCGCCGCCATAGGGTGCCGGCGCGTCGGCGCCGGTGAGCACGTTGATGCCCTCGCCGCGCTCATGGGCGCTGTTTGGCCAGATGCCTTCGGCGATCACCACGCCGCGCTTGATGCCGTCGAAGAATTTCGCGTGCAGCACCAGGTCGCCGCGCCGGTTGCCGACCTCGACACGATCGCCATCGGCAAGCCCGAGGTCCGCCGCATCGTCGGGATGCAGGAGCAGCACCGGCCTGCCTTCCTTTTCCTTCGACACCGGCGTCTCGGCAAAGGTCGAGTTGAGGAAGTTGCGCGCCGGCGATGTCGTCAGCCGGAACGGATGCGCCTCGTCCGCCACTTCGATCAGATCGACATGGTCGGGAAACTCGGGTAGCCGTTCCACCGGCCCGAACAGGCCCATGCTCTTCGGCGGCCGGTTGGGAGCCGCCTGACCGGTCCAGTCGGCGCGGAAGCGGAATTTTCCATCCGCGTGGCCGAAGCCTTTGATGAAATGCGCGGTCTCGAAATCCGGCTGCAGATCGAGCCATTTTTGCTCTTTCAAGCTGTCGAAGCTGCCCAGCCCGCGCTTGCCGAGAATGATGTCGATATGCTGCTGCTCGGTGAGGCCAAAGCCCGGGCGGTCGGCGACCCCCAGGCGCTCGGCCAGCTGCTCGATGACGAAATGGTTGGTGCGCGGCCCTTCCGGCGGCTCGATCAGCTTCGGCCCCAGCGTGATGTGCTGGTTGCCGCCGCCCTTGTAGACGTCGTCGTGCTCGAGGAACATCGTTGCCGGCAGCACGACATCGGCCAGCTTGGCGGTGTCGGTCATGAACTGCTCGTGCACGCAAGTGAACAGGTCGTCGCGCAGAAAGCCCTGCTTCACCAGCCGCTGCTCGGGCGCGACATTCACCGGATTGGTGTTCTGGATCAGCATCGCCGTCACCGGCGGCCCGCCATAGAGCGCGTCGCTGGCGCCGGTCAGCACCGGGCCGATGCGCGAATGGTCGAGATAGCGGATCGTGGGATCGCGCATCCTGGAGCCTTCCAGCACCTCCTGGTTGAGCTTGAAGATGCCGGAATTCGAATGGAAGGCGCCGCCGCCTTCATACTGCCAGCTGCCGGTGACCGCGGCGATGCAGGAGGCGGCGTGCATGTTGACGGCGCCGTTGCGCTGGCGGGCAAAGCCGTAGCCGAGGCGGAAATAGGTTTTCTTCGTCGTGCCAACCAAGCGCGCGAAGGCCTCGATTTCGGTGACGCCAAGGCCGGTAACTGCAGAGGCCCATTCCGGCGTACGCGTCTTGAGATGCGCTTCCAACCCCTTCGGGTCGTCGGTGTATTTCGAGAGATAGACGCGGTCGGCCAGGCCCTCCCTGAACAGCACATGCATGACCGCGCAAGCCAGCGCGCCGTCGGTGCCGGGCTTCAGCACGAGGCCCATGTCGGCCTGCTTCATGGTCGCGTTTTCATAGACGTCGATGACGACGATCCTGGCGCCGCGCTCCTTGCGCGCCTTGATGGCGTGGGTCATCACATTGACCTGGGTGACCACGGCATTGGTGCCCCAGATCACCACGCAGTCGGATTTCGCCATTTCACGCGGATCCGGCCCGCGCAAGGCGCCTGCCCCCATCATCCAGCCGGTCCAGGCGAGATTGGTGCAGATCGAGCCGAAGAAGCCTGAGTACTTTTTCGCGTGACGAAGCCGGTCGATGCCGTCGCGCTGCACC
Organism: Mesorhizobium sp. AR02; assembly: GCF_024746835.1. Lineage (NCBI taxonomy): Bacteria > Pseudomonadati > Pseudomonadota > Alphaproteobacteria > Hyphomicrobiales > Phyllobacteriaceae > Mesorhizobium > Mesorhizobium sp. AR02. Next base: position 7,421,196 of record NZ_CP080531.1, read on the forward strand.
AGCCCCATCGTGCCGGCATAGAAATAGGGCCAGACCGTCTCCGAGCCGTATTTTGCCTCGGCGGCGATGAATTTTTCGGCGACGAGGTCGAGTGCGGCCTCCCAACTCGCTTCCTTCCAGGCGCCATCGCCCTTGGCGCCGGCGCGGATCAGCGGCTTCAGCAGCCGGTCGGGGTGGTGGACGCGGTCGGCATAGCGCGCAACCTTGGCGCAGACCACGCCCGATGTGTAGCTGTTGGCCTTGGCGCCATGGACGCGGCCGATGCGATTGCCATCGAGCAGTTCGACCTCGAGCGCACAGGTCGACGGGCAATCATGCGGACAGGCCGAATGGCCGATGCGGAGCTTGGCGTGCTGGTTCATGGGGTGAGGTTAGCTGGTTCCGAACGTGGCGTGTAGGGCCAGATTTGCCTACAAACTGCCTTTGGGAGATGTCTTTCCACCTGATATGGCGCTGCTGCGGTTCACCCTCCCCTTGATGGGGAGGGTCGGCGCATAGCGCCGGGGTGGGGTGAACCGCCGCGCTGCCCCACCCCGCTCCGCTTCGCGGATCGACCCTCCCCACAAGGGGGAGGGTAAATCACTCCGCCGTGCCTTCCTCATATTCGGCCGACATGGTCAGCCATTTTTCCTCGTGGCCGGCGAGCGTCTGGGCGAGCTGCGAGCGCTCCTTGGCTAGGCGTGTCGCGGTCGAGGGATCCTTTTCGTAGATCGCCGGGTTGGCCAGTTCATCCTCGATGCCGTCGATGCGTTTGCGGATGCGGTCCATCAGCGCTTCGGTGGCGCGGATTTCCTTGGCCAGCGGTTCGAAGGCGGCGCGGCGCGCTGCCGCATCGCGGCGGCGGTCGGCTTTCGACGCCTTGTCCGCCTCGCGCTTGCCGCGGCGGTCGCCGGACACGCCGGTGACCAGCGTCTTGTAGTCCTCCAGGTCGCCATCATACGGGTTGACCGCGCCGTCCTTGACCAGCCACAGCCGATCGGCCGTCGCCTCCAGGAGATGGCGGTCGTGCGAGATCAGGATCACGGCGCCGGGAAATTCGTTCAGCGCATGGATCAGCGATTCGCGGCTGTCGATGTCGAGATGGTTGGTCGGCTCGTCGAGGATGAACAGGTTCGGCCCCTCGAAGGCCGACAGGCCCATCAGAAGGCGCGCCTTCTCGCCGCCGGACAAGTCCTTGGCGGGCGTATTCATCTTCTCGGTGGTGAGACCAAACTGAGCAACGCGGCCGCGCACCTTGGATTCCGGCGCTTCCGGCATCAGCCGGCGCACATGCTCATAGGCGTTTTCCTCCGGCCGCAGGTCATCGAGCTGGTGCTGGGCGAAGATCGCCACCTTCAGCCCGGGCGCCACCGTCATCGTGCCGCTCTCCTGCTTGAGCCGGCCGGACAGCAGTTTGGCGAAGGTCGACTTGCCGTTGCCGTTGGCGCCGAGCAGCGCGATGCGGTCGTCGGCGTCGATGCGCAGCGTCATCTTCTTCAGGATCGGCTGCCCTTCGGTATAGCCGACATTGACGTTGTTCAGCGCTACGATCGGTGACGCCACCGTCTTCACCGGTTCCGGGAAGGAGAACGGCCGCACCGAATCGTTCACGATGGCCGCGATCGGCTTCATCTTCTCCAGCGCCTTGATGCGCGACTGCGCCTGCCTCGCCTTGGAGGCCTTGGCGCGGAAGCGTTCGACAAAGGATTCCATATGCTTACGGGCGGCTTCCTGCTTGACGCGGCCCTTTTCCTGCAATTCCTTCTGCTCGGTGTACTGGCGCTCGAACTGGTCATAGCCGCCGCGCCAGAAGGTCAGCTTCTTCTGGTCGAGATGGACAATCGAGTTGACGGCCCGGTTGAGCAGGTCGCGATCGTGCGAAATCAGCAGAACTGTGTGCGGATATTTCGACACGTAGTTTTCCAGCCACAGCGTGCCTTCGAGGTCGAGATAGTTGGTCGGCTCGTCGAGCAGCAGAAGGTCAGGTTCTGAAAACAACACGGCAGCGAGCGCCACGCGCATGCGCCAGCCACCGGAGAAGGATGAGGCCGGACGGCGCTGCGCCGCGTCATCGAAGCCGAGACCGGCCAGGATGGTGGCCGCGCGCGACTCGGCGGAATGCGCGTCGATGTCTGCCAGCCGCATGTGGATGTCGGCGATGCGGTGCGGATCGGTGGCCGTCTTTTCCTCTTCGAGCAGCGCCGTGCGTTCGAGGTCGGCCTTGAGCACGATCTCGATCAGCGGCTCCTCGGTTCCCGGTGCTTCCTGCGCCACCTGGCCGATACGCGTGTTCTTCGGCAGGCTGATCGAACCGGTCTCGGAGGGAAAATCGCCGGTGATGGCCTTGAACAGCGTCGTCTTGCCGGTGCCGTTGCGACCGACAAGGCCGGCCTTGGTGCCAGCCGGCAAAGTCAGCGAGGCATGGTCGAGAAGCAGGCGCCCGGCCATGCGGAGCGAAAGGTCGTTGATGATCAGCATGGCCGCGCTTTTGCACCGGACATCAACGCTTCGCAAGACCTTGCGGGCCGGTTGGCGACACAAGGCCCGAAGACGGGCGGGAGCGGTGGGGCGAATTGGTCGCCTTGTCCGCGAAATTCGCGCCTATCCTCGACGACGCCGGAGCAGACCGCACAGGCCTGATCGTGAAACGCGCCAGCGCTCATCGCCGGGAGATCCTTGATGACCTTTCGGCCAACAAAATCAGAGGGATAGGTGATCGCAGCGTGTCCAATTCGGGCCAAGAGCCAACGACAATTGACCGGCTGAAATTCTCGACTTCTTCTTGTAAAAATTCTACCCGTGATTGAGGTAAAACTTCTTTAGAATTGCAACAATTACTGCCTTCTTCTGAAAGTCTATCAGCATGCTGTCCGCGCCGGGGTGGTCAATATTGAACAGACGGGCACCCGGCGCGCACCCTACGCTTCGCAGGCTGACGAAACCCGACTGCCCCCCAACCACAGTTGGTTACGACAGCAGGAACCCCGGCCGGGGATTTTCAGCATGGCAGAGGAAACGGCTCGGCATCAATCGGAAACCGGGAGGACCGCTAAAACTCCCATCAGGACCCGAATAAACCAAGGCGGCATGGAGATTCGAGGATGCCCACGCTTCCCTTGGCGCTCAAGATCGCAGATGCGGTTTCCGATGCCCAGCGGCGTCGGCATAGGGTCGGCATAGGCTGGACATAGCAGCCGTTGCCAGCCTGCTGCTCGACGCCCATCCGAGGCCGGACACAGTTTGACGGAAATAGCCGACACATTGCGAGAGGAGGCTGCATCCCAGGGAACCTTGGCGCAGGGAATTGTGGCGATGTCTCGTTAGCGTCGTCAGCCAAGGCATGCCTGTCGCAGTGTTCGGAATGGTTGGGAAGCCGGGTTGCGATGCGGTTTGACGTCGATGACCGAGATCATGCGGCTAGACAAGAAGGCGATCATGCGCGTCCTTCACGACGAGCCGGCGTTTTCGGAAATGTTCATCGCCCACCTTCTGACACGAACCATCCGCGTCGAAGAGGACTTGGTCGATCAGCTTTTCAATTCGAGCGAAAAGCGCCTGGCACGGGCGCTTCTCCTGCTGGCAAATTTCGGCAAGGAAGGAAAGCCTGAGCCTATTCTCGGCAAGGTCAAGCAGGAGACGCTTGCCGAAATGATCGGCACAACGCGACCGCGAGTCAGCTACTTCATGAACAAGTTCCGCGAACTTGGATTCATCGAGTACAATGGAAAACTCGTGGTGCACAGTTCGTTGCTGAACGTGGTTCTGCACGATCAGCCGCAGATAAGGCGATGAACCCGGAAGGGCAGAGCCGCCTTCCGGGTTCCATTGGTTGTCGCGTTCAGCCGGCTGGCCGGGTCGCTTCGCGCTCAGCCAGCCGCCTTGCGCTTCGTTCCCTTTGCCACGGCGGCCGGCACTGCTGCCGGTTTGCGGCCAAGCCCTGTCGACTTTGCCAGCGCCGAACGGGTCGCCGAGTAGTTCGGAGCGACCATCGGATAGTCTGGCGGCAGGCCCCATTTGGCCCGATAGTCGTCCGGGCTCAAACCATAGTCTGTCCTGAGGTGTCGCTTGAGCGACTTGAACTTCTTTCCGTCCTCCAGGCAGACGATGTAGTCGGGAAACACCGACTTTTTCGGGTTTACGGCCGGAACAAGGCTCGGGCTTTCCACGACGGCCGCGCCAGCCAGCTTTCGAACCGATGCGCTGACGCTGGCAATCAGGTCAGGCAGGCCGGAAGCCGGAAGCGGATTGTTGCCGACATAGGCCGAGACAATATCGGCCGTTAGCTCTATAACGGTCTTATCCTCGATATTTGACAATTCTTTCACCCTATTTGCGACAAAGTCATCCACCCCAGCGAAGACTTTTGTCGATGTATCTCTTTAACCGCGTCCCCCAACGAGTCGCCAAGTTCCAAAACGAATCAAGACTTGACGTCAACTATTTTTACGGGAAATCGACGTCGTGCAAATTAGAAAATCTAATACTTGGATGCGGCAGACTTGGTTGTCCGGGCGTCGGCCAATATCTCTAGAATACGCCGCCAACGGGCACAACGCCCGAAGTCCTTCTGCTCAATCGCCTTTTCTGCCTTCATCGCCGCGTAAAGCGGCGCCTCGGCGCCAAATTCCTTGATCAGCCAATGCGCTTCCTGCCTGGCGAGACGTTCATTGTCGTCAAACATAGTCTTGCGCCTCCGAGCGTTCCAGGCCGACCGCGATACAACTGCCGATGACGAGGACGGCTCCAGCAATGGCGGTCGTCGTCAACCGTTCGCCGGACAAGGTCAGCAGCAAGGTCGACGCAATCGGCGTGAGATAGGCGACGACCGCGACCTTGCCACTGCCTTCGAGCTTCAAGGCGCGCGACCAGAAGTAATAACCCAGCCCCATCGGGCCAGCGCCGAGATAAAGCCCAAGCGCCAGATCCATGCCGGCGGGCCAGGCAACGCCTTCGCCAGCAGACCATAACAGCGTCAGGGCAACGCCGACCAGCGACGAGGGCAGCAACAGGCGCTCCGGCGACGTGGCGAGCCGCCCCACCATCACCGAATAGAAGGCCATGCACAACGCAGACCCGAAGGCGGCGCAATAGCCGACGAGATCGCCCTGGAACCAGGTGCGGTCACGCCCGCCCGAAATCACCAGCGCGACGCCGACGAACCCCAAGGCCGCGGCAAGGCCCAGCAAGGCCGGACGCCGTGGGTTTTCGAAAGCGATCACGGCCGCGGCAACCATCAAGGGCCAGGTGTAGGCCACGAGATTGGCTTCGATCACCGGCATCGAGGCGAAGGCGATGTATTGCAGCACCATGGTGCCGACGAGACCGATGAAACCGATAGCGAGCGGTGCGAATGCAGCTCTGGGCGCCACCGGTGGAGCCCCCTCCCGGCTCATGAAGCGGATCAGGGCGAAGACCAGTGCAGCTCCCGCAAATTGCAGGAACTGCACCTGTGAAACCGGATGGTTCGCCAGCAGGGATTTGCCGACCAGCGCGTTGGTCGACCACAAAGCCACCGCGCCGGAGGCAAAGACCAGCGCGGATATCGAACCGTGCCGAAAGAACCGGTATCGGGCTCTATCTCGGTGCTCGACCATGAACTCGCCCGAAAACCGGGTCCCCCTTTTCGGGATCATGGTTCGCTACCATGATTCCCTGGCTCCGCCCGCAATCGGCGCTTCGGCAACTGGGGCGGGCGTGGGATGCTCCGCCTCGAACCGGCGATAGGCCGGCAACTGGTTGGTCCAAACATCTTCGGCCAGCTCGTTGACCCACTCGCGGTCGTGGTCGTTGTCGGCGGCGAGATAGAACATGCGGTTGTCGTCGACGTAGGGTTTGGCCACCGAACGCTGGTTGAGCACCAGGGTGACGCGCTCGCCATACTGGATCGGAGCGGTGCGATGCAGGACGCCAAGGAACTGCCCAAGCGTCGCGTAGTTCATCTTGTGATCGATGCGCATGATACGGTTGCGCGGGATCTCGCGGCCGGATTCGAGAATGGCACGGCCGGTCTCGGAATCGTCGCAATAGATTTCGAGATGGCCGCCGACCAGCGGATTGCTGATCGACAGCGGAATGAGCTCGGTGACCGGAACGCCATCGCAATGCCATTCGACGGCGCCGTCCCTGGGATTCATGAAGGTGACGGTCGAACCGACGATCGACAGCGGATAGGGCTCCAGCTTCGTGCCCATCATGTCGGACAACCGCTCCAGGCGCAGCTTGTCGTGCAGCAACTCCTTGATTTCGGGGATGAAACGGTCGGCCCCGGTGATGAAGGTCAGGTCGAGGTGCTTGTGCACGGCATGGCTGTCCTTGAGCTTCAGGGCGGCCTCCTCGATTGCGGCAAGCAGTGCCGGATCATAGCCGTGCAGGTACTGCGCAACGCCGAAACTCGACACTTTCCAGGCGGTTTCGTGGCCGATAATGGCCTCGCGGCTCATCGCATAGCGCAGTTCGGGTATGGTATGTGCGTTCATTGTACTTCTCCAAGTGGGGGGCAAACACTTGATTAACAGTCGATTAAATTAGCCCCCCCTGTAAAATTAGGAATGCTAGTGCTACTGTAAGCCTAGCTTAAGGTCGAAACCCGTGCGTCTGCTCAGTCAGGTCAACCTCAATTCGCTGAAAATCGTGGAGAGTGCTGCGCGCCACGGCAATTTCACGCGAGCCGGCGAAGAGCAGTTCATCACCGCTTCAGCGGTCAGTCAGCGCGTCAAGAGCCTGGAGGATCAGCTGCGCTTCAAGATTTTCCAGCGCGGCGGCAATGCGGTGTCGCTGACGCCGGAAGGCGAGACCTATGTCTCGCGCGTTCGCGAAGCGCTGGAGCGGATCGTCGCTGCCAGCATGGAAGCGACCGGACAATCTCAGGAACATGTGCTGAAGATATCCGTGCTGCCGACCTTTGCCGCGCGCTGGCTGTTTCCGCGCCTGCCGCTGTTCCAGCGGCAACATCCCGATATCGTGATGCGGGTTTCGACCTCCTACGCGACGCACGAGTTCACGACCTCCGATTTCGATCTCGAAATCCGCTATGGCGACGGCCATTTCAACGGGCTGCCGTCCGATCTGCTGTTTCGGGAAGACCTGACACCGGTATGCAGCCGCAAGCTGTTCCATGAGGTTCTCGGCGACAAGCCGGTGTCGAAGGTGACACCGGACGACCTCAAGCACTTCACGCTGCTGCATTCCGACACCTGCACCCAGAACTGGCAATCCTGGCTTGGTTTCGCCGGCGCCAGCTTCGTGCTCAGCGAGACCAAAAGCATCTATTTCGACTCGTGCATGATGTCTTACGAGGCGGCCAATGCCGGAATGGGCTTTGCCGTGGCCAACCGTGCCTATATGGCCAGCGACATCCGCGCCGAGAGGCTGATCGCTCCCTTTGCCGTCCACCACCCAAACACAGCCGGTTGGTATTTCGTCTCCCCCCACAAGAGCCTTGTCGCACGCAAGGTGCTGCTGTTCAAACAATGGGTCATGGCGGAAGCGGCTCTGACGCAATGCCAATTGGATAGCGAAATCAGTGACCTGGTTTCCGAGGCTGTCTGAAATTCGGATCAGCTCGTATCGTCCCCCGATGACCGCCGACCAGAAGATTGAGGACCATCGGCCAATGGACGTCCAATCCAGGCAACCCGCCCTGGTCGGCGAAATCGTTGAGCTCAAACCCCTTCAGCCGGAGCATTCGCAGGGCCTTCTGCGTGCAGCCGCGGACGGTGAACTGTGGAACCTGAAGGCCACCGTGGTTCCCGGACCAGCCACGATCGATGGCTATATTGCCAGCGCCCTGGCCGGACGACAGGCCGGGACCGTCATGCCTTATGCAATCGTCCTGCACAGCACGGGAGCGATCTGCGGGAGTACGCGGTTCTGGAAGATCGATCGCGCAAACAGAAAGTTGGAGATTGGCCACACATGGCTCGGCAGTTCAGTTCAGCGATCGGGGGTCAATACCGAGGCTAAATACCTTCTCCTGGCCCATGCTTTCGAGGCCATGGCGTGCGTTCGCGTGCAGTTCACCACCGATGAACTCAACGACGCTTCGAGAGCGGCCATCCTGCGGATAGGCGCAAAGCAGGAAGGGATCGTTCGCAATGAGCGGATCATGCCGGACGGCCGGAAACGCAATTCCGTCCGCTTCAGCATCATCGATTCCGAATGGCCTGATGTGAAAGCCATGCTGCGGCAAAAAATGCGGCGATAGCCGGCGCGGGCCGCTCGCCCTCGGATTTAGAACGCATCAATCTGGATCAAGCGAAAGCCCTGCCCTCTTCAGTACGCTGGAAATGCGCCAGATCGAGCGGCACGGACGGGCGGCCGAGAACCGTCAGGATCATATGCGCCTGGCCGCGATGATGAGTCTGGTGGTTGAAGACATGAGCCAGCGCGGGCGCCAGACGCTGCGAGACGGTGCGCATGTCCGACACCGTCATATAGGTGAAGCGGCCGGACAGCGCCTTGTCGCTCATACCACCAAGCCAGTCGATGATCCGCCGGTCTTCCGCCTCGCGCGCCATCCTCAGCTTGGGCAAGGCCCGATGCAGGATGACATCAAGCGCCGTCGGCGCGTCGCCTTCGCCGGTGAAGCGCTTCATCCAGATGCGATCGGCGGCGAGCAGGTGGTTCAGCGTGCCCATCAGCGAGCCGAAGAAGGCGCCGACGTCGCGGTTGAATTCCTCATCGTCGAGATCGGCGGCGGCATCATAGATGCGGCCATTGGCCCATTGATTGTACGCCGCAAACATCATGAAATGCTGTTTCATCTTTTCTCCCGCCGCGCCCGTTTCGGGGTGTCGGGAGCGATACCTAGACCGCAAAGGGACCCGCGCCAATGACCATTCTGCTTTATGATCTCGTCGGGCGTGACGTGAGCCGCCCGTTCAGCCCGCATTGCTGGAAGGCAACGATGGCGCTGACCCATAAGGGGCTCGATATCTCAACCGCGCCGACGCGTTTTCTCGAGGTCCCCACCATCGAAGGCGGCGCTTCGAAAACCGTTCCGGTGATCCGCGACGGCGACAAGGTCGTCATCGATTCCTTCGCCATCGCGCTCTATCTCGACGAAGCCTATCCGGATCGGCCGACGCTGTTTGGCGGCGACGGCGGCAAGGCAATGGCGCGTTTCATCGAGCGCTGGTCGCAATTGACCATCCACCCCTACGTCACCACCGCTGCGATCGTCGATCTCCACACCATGCAGGACGAGGAGAACGCCACCTATTTCCGCCAGAGCCGTGAGCAACGCTTAGGCAAGCGCCTGGAAGACGTCGTCGCGGCCCGCGACGCCGGGTTGGCGGCGTTTCGGGCTTCGCTTGAGCCGCTGCGCTCGATGCTGGGCTACCAGCCCTTCATCGGCGGCGCCTCGCCGCTGTTTGCGGACTATATCGTCTTTGGCGCGCTGCAGTGGGCGCGTATCGCCACGCCCTATCAGCTGCTCGAAGACAGCGACGTCGTGACACAATGGTTCGCCCGCTGCCTCGACCTGCATGGCGGCCTGGGACGAAAGGTTGCCGCGGCGGCGTGACGCCGCCAGCGCCTGCCCTGCCCGCAAGGCAGCTTGGACGCGCCGTCAATCAGTGACGAAAATCAGCGGCGGGATAGCTGGCCTTACTTGGCCGCCTTCTTTGGCTTGCTGGTCTTCGGCTTGCTGGCTTTTGCGGCAGTCTTTTCTTCCTTGGGGGCGGCTTTGGCCTTGCCGGTGCCAGATGCCTTCTTGGCCGGCTTTTTGCCTGCGTCCTCCCGATCGATGTCGGCTGCCGCCTGGTGCCAATGGCGTTCGTGGTGACCGGCCGGTTGCCCTTCTTCCTGCCAGATCTGATGTGCGCGGTTGCGAATGCGCTCCTGACGATCGTCTGCCATGGTCATGTTGTCTCCATTCGGGCCGACTTCAGCGCGGCGCCGACACGCGACTATAGCAAGCAAAGCGTTGCTGTGCAGCCATCTGATCGCGCCTCCTGGCCTGCCGGCCCGACATAGAAGCGCGCAGCGTTCCGACCCCTTGCTCTGGCTCCGGGCGGCTTGTATAGAGCCCGCCACTCTCAATTCCATTCTCAGACAAGGACGACCCATGGCGCTCGAACGCACCTTTTCCATGATCAAGCCGGACGCGACCCGGCGCAACCTCACCGGCGCCATTACCAAGATGCTGGAAGATGCCGGCCTGCGCGTCATCGCTTCGCGCCGCGTGTGGATGAGCCGCCGTGAGGCGGAAGGCTTCTACGCCGTCCACAAGGATCGTCCGTTCTTCGGCGAACTGGTCGAATTCATGTCGTCGTCACCGACGATCGTCCAGGTGTTGGAAGGCGAGAATGCCATTGCCAGGAACCGCGAAGTGATGGGCGCCACCAATCCGGCCAACGCCGCCGAAGGCACCATCCGCAAGGTGCACGCGCTGTCGATCGGCGAGAATTCGGTGCACGGCTCCGACGCGCCGGAAACCGCCGCGCAGGAGATCAAGTACTGGTTCTCGGACACCGAGATCGTCGGCTGAGCCGACACTGCCAAATCTGATGCAAAAAGGCCGGCGTTTTGGAGTGGGCCCCTCGGGCCGGACAGGATGGTTTTCGGTAATTGACCGGGCAGCCGGGCTTTCAGAGGATGAAGGCCCATGGCAAAGCACCGAACCCACAGCGTCGAGTTCAAGCGGCAGGTTTCGCAGGAGTATTTCGGCGGCGAGACCCTGCATGCCCTCTCGAAGCGACACGACATCTCACGCAATCTGATCCGGATATGGGTCGAGAAGTTTCAGGCGGGCGCTCTCGATGAGGATGCCGCAGCTGCTGATCTTCTCCAGGCTTATGAGGCGCGCATTGCCGCGCTCGAACGGCTCGTCGGAAAACAGGCTCTGGAACTGGAGTTTCTAAAGGGGGCTCTGCATGCGGGACCGCGGCAGAGAAACGGGCCTACATCCGCGACCACCGGTCCCATGGTCTCTCCGTCGCCGAAGGATGCCGGCTGATGGGCCTCTCGCGTTCGACCTACTACGACCGTCCGGAGAAGACGGCCGACGACACCGCGATCGTCGAAGCGATCGCAGCGATCTGTGACGAGTTCGAGCACTATGGCTGGCGCCGTGTCCGCGCCGCTCTTCGGCAAAAAGGCATGATCGTCAATCACAAGAAGATCCGCCGCCTGATGCGCGAGCATGACCTTCAGCCGAGAATGCGCCAGCGCTACACGGTGACCACGGATAGCGATCACAATCAGCCGATCTTCCCGAACCTCGCCCGGGACATCATCTGCGATGGGCCGAACCAACTCTGGGTGGCCGACATCACATACGTCACCGTCGTCGGCGGCTTTGCCTATGTTGCCGTTGTCCTGGATGCCTGGTCGCGGCGGGTTGTCGGATACGCCATCAGCCGCTCGATCGACGCGCGGCTGACGCTGGCGGCTTTGACCGCCGCAGTCGAAGGACGCAAACCGCCACCCGGCTGCGTGCATCATTCCGATCGCGGATCACAATATGCCGCGACAGCCTATCGCGATCACCTTGCCGCCCACGGCCTGGTCGGTTCCATGGGCCGGCGCGGCAATCCCTACGACAATGCAAAGGCGGAAAGCTTCATGAAGACGCTCAAAGTCGAGGCCGTCTATCCAATGGCCTTCGAGACGTTCGCCGATGTCATCGAACACCTTCCGCATTTCATTGACGAGGTCTACAACCGTCGACGGCTTCACTCAGCACTCGGCTATCTCAGTCCAATGCAATTCGAGGATCAACACACCCGGCAAACGGTCAAATCAGCGGCCTGACACTGTCCGGCCCGAGGGGCCCACTCCATTTCGCCGGCCTTTTTCATTGTCGGCAGATCGCATTCGGAGCATGTCGATATGCCGCCCGCCCGTGCGGCGCTGCTGCACTTTGGGTGTCAAGGCACCAGTGCGACCGTCAACGATCTTACGCCTTGAGCCCCACGGATCATGACGCCTTCGATGTCTGCAGTAGCGGATGGTCCGGTGACCAGTGCGGCGTAGCAGGCGGTCCTGAAGTCGGGCCGGCGGTAGGCTTCCTGAAGCCCGTCCTCGATCTGCGCCGGATCGAGCAGCACCACGAGATGCTGCACGAGATAGCCGATTGCATTGACGACGTATTCGTCCTCGCTGAACCACACGGAGCCGGTTTCGGCGACGCCAAAGCGCGCCCGTACGATACCGACGGTGACATCCTCGAGCGACACGGGAAGGGTTTGAGAACTGATCGCCCTGTTGCCGTCGATTCCCCGCGCCGCGGATGCGATCACCGCGTCCGGGCCGAAACGATCGGCCACCCAGCTTCGAACCTCGCCAAGACCCTGCAGCGTGATGCAAGTGCCGCCCATGAGCGTCAACGCCGTCGCAAAGCGCGAGACACGATCGCCCGCAGGCGTGGCGAAGAGCGGCACGATGGGCAGCGACACCGGCGAAGGCTGCGCCTTGCGTATTTTCGCCAGGAAGACATCGCGAGAGGTCATTTCGGCTGCTTCCGATTTTCGCGGTACCAGTCGCGGAAGGTTTGCGCCGGTGCATCGGGAAGGTCGCGCTGCCGGCCCCAGATGTTCAGCGGATTGTAGAGCAGGAAGTTGGGCAGCCGCTTCAAGGCACCGCCAAGCGAGGCAATGGTGGCGCGGTACAGTGTCGGACTGGCGAGCAGGCGCCCGGCCATCTTCAACACCTCCGCCTTGACGAAGGGTGTCTCGTGCCGTGCGCTGATCACCTCGCGCCATTTGTAGATTTGTTCGTGGATGTCGATGCGCACCGGGCAAACGCTGGTGCAACTGCCGTTCAGCGTCGAGGCGAAGGGCAGCGCGCTGAAACGCTGCAGATCGAAGGTTGGATTGATGATGGCTCCGATCGGTCCCGAATAGGTGCTGCCATAGGACAGGCCGCCGCTGCGCCGATAGACCGGGCAGGTATTCATGCAAGCGCCGCAGCGAATGCACTTCAGCGACGGCCAGAAGTCCTCCATGGCGAGGCGTTCAGAGCGGCCGTTGTCGACCAGGATGAAGTGCATCTCGGTGCCTGGCCGAGGGCTGCGAAAATGCGAGGTGTACTGCGTAATCGGCGAGCCGAGCCCGCTGCGTGACAACATCCGGATGAAGACCCCGAGATCGGAAATGCGCGGTATCAGCTTCTCGATGCCGATCGAGGCAATGTGCAAGGGAGGAATGTTGGCCGACAGGTCGGCATTGCCCTCGTTGGTGCACACGACGACGGTTCCCGTCTCCGCGACCGCGAAATTGCAGCCGGTCATGCCCGCCGTCCTATCACGCAGGAAATGTGGGCGCGTATCCATGCGCTGGCTTTCGGCGAGGTAATGGATGTCGCTGTTTGCGGGATCGGTGCCGATGGTGCGGCCAAACAGCTCGGCCACGTCGCTGCGCAGCTTGTGCACCGCGGGGACAACCATGTGGCTTGGGTTCTGATTGTCGAGCTGCTGAATACGCTCGCCGAGATCGGTCTCCATCACCACGATGCCGCGCGGCTCGAGATGGGCCCGCATCGCGCACTCGTCGGTGAGCATAGACTTGCTCTTGACCAGCGTGGTCACGCCGCGCTCGGACAAAAGGCTCAAGACGATCTCATTGTGCTCGCCGGCGTCGGCGGCAAAATGGACGACGACGCCGTTGCCTTCGGCCGCATCGACAAACTGCTCCACGTACTGGGAGAGATGAGAGAGCGTATGCTCCTTGATACCTGAAGCGAGGTCGCGAAGGGTCTCCCATTCGGGTATGCCGTGCGCCTGTGCGTCGCGTTTCAAGCGCAAATCCCAAAGACGCTGGTCGTGGAACGACACGTGATCCGGCTTGGCGAGGAAGTTGCCTGCGGCCTTGGCGTGATCGACCCGTTTGCTCATGCCCGAGCGCCGTTCAGAATTTGCGCAATGTGGATGAAGCGCGCATTGAGCTTCATGCGATCGGCGCAGCCTTGCTGGTGCATCAGGCACGACATGTCGCCGGACACGATGTATTCGGCGCCCGCAGCCAGATGATCGCGTACCCTGTCCTGACCCATTCTCACGGAAACGGCCTCTTCGGTGACGGAGAACGTGCCGCCGAAGCCACAACATTCATCCGGCCGAGACGGCGTGACGAATTCAATCCCCTTGACGCTTTCCAGCAAGGCACGCGGCTTCGAGAACGCCGGCTCGTCGATTTCGGACGCCGTCGCCTGGCGCAAATGCCGGATGGCGCTGCAGCTGTTGTGCAGCCCGACGCGATGTGGAAATTCCGCCCAGGGAAATTCGCGCACATCCAGCACGTCATGAAGAAACTCGGTCAGGTCATAGGCAGCCGCCCTGACGTGACGGACGGAAGCAGTCTGCTCGATCGCGGTCAGGTGGGACCGCACATGGTTGATGCAACTCGCCGAAGGTCCGACGACGTAATCGTAGCCGGCGAAATTGCTGACGAAGACGGCCTCCGCGCCTGCTGCTTCCTTTTGTGCGCCACTGTTGGCCATCGGTTGGCCGCAGCAGGTCTGCTCCTCGGGATAGTCCACGTCGAGGCCCAGGCGCTCCAGCAACTCGAGCGTCGCAATGCCGACCCCTGGATAAAACGCATCGATAAAGCACGGGACAAAGAGAGCGACTTTCATGGCAGCGCTTTACGCATCGCGTTTTCTTTCGCCTGAAGCGCAGAGAGTATAGGTGGCCTCAAATACGGAGTCATCCGGCAGATGACGGCTGCTTTCCTCCGGCCGAGAACCGAGCTGATCCAAACAGAACTGATCTGACTTGCACGCGTGTTTTAGCTTGCGGCGACGAAGCGACAGTCTGATCTGGAGAAGCCCGGCGTTTCGCCGGCCCTTCCATTGGCGGCCGATCAGGTCTCGCGCACGAAGCGCAGCATATCGGCATGCAGCCGGTCCATATGCGTGTACATGATGCCGTGCGGCGCACCTTCATAGACAAGGAAGCGGCAATCCGGGATCAGTCTCGCCGATGGTATGCCGGTCAACTCGATCGGCGCCGAGCGATCGCGATCGCCATGGATAAGCAGGGTCGGCAGCGCTATTTCACGCAATTCCGCGCGAAAATCCTGCTCGACCATGTCGCGGCTGCAGGCGAGCGCCACGGGAACGGAGACCTGCACCAGGGTGTAGCCCCAGCGCACAATGCCAGGCGACGTCTCCGGAATGAAGAACGGCGCGATGTTGTCGGTCACCCATTTCGGATAATCGTACCTCCACAGCGCCCACAAGGCCTCGAAACCTTCCCGCGGCGCGCCACCCGGATTGTCGTCGGTCCTGAGCAGCATCGGCGTCATCGGCGCCAGCAGGACGAGCCGCTTGACGCGATCCCTGCCATGCCGGGTGAGGTAGCGCACCGCCTCGCCACCCGCCATCGAATGACCGACCAGGGTGATGCCGGTGAGATCGAGCTGCCCGATCAGCGTGGCGACATCGTCGGCAAAGGTGTCGTGGTCGTAGCCGTGGGCCGGATGATCGGAGCGGCCGTGGCCGCGACGGTCGAATGCGATACAGCGGAACCCTTGCTCGGCGAAGGCCGCCATCTCGTAGTCCCACGTCTGGCTGCCAAAGCCGAGGCTGCTGAGGAACAGCATCGGCTGCCCCTGCCCCCACTCGCGCCAATAGAGCTGCGTCCCGTCGGTGGTCGTGATGAAAGGCATTTTTCGTCTCCTCGTTTTGAACCCGTTCAGGCTGGGACGAACTGGTAGTCGACCAGGATGTGACCCTCGGCATCGACGGTCAGGAATTCGAGGCCGGTCGCCAAAACGGTGTCGCTGTCGGCCGGCAGCATCTCCCAGGTGAAAGTGACGACGTCGTGCAGCAGCCGGGCATTCGAGGCGGCGCGGAAGCGGTTGCCGTCGTCGCGGACATTCTTCTCGTGCGACCCGCGCACCCGTGCCTCGAGTGCCTCGTAACCGCGCACCGCGCGTTCGCCGACATAGTGCTGGCCGTCGGACACCCACAGGGCGGCAATGCCCGCGCGGCGACGCTCTGCGTCCGTCTCGTTCCACACGGCGACATAGCGGTCGGCCAACGCCTGGGCATCCAGGGACCTGGTCATGATCTTCACTCCATCTGTTTGCGAAAACGGCAATGCACCGCCTCTTCGGAGGAGAGAATTCGCCGGGTGGAGGATCGAAATCCATGACCTCGGAGGTCAAAAAGCGACGGCCTGGTCACGTCGAATTTGACCTTCCAGGTCATTGAACCGCGGCGCCATCGCGCGTTAGGCTCCGGCGATGACACTGCACCAGACACCCTTTGGCGTGCTGCTGCGGCGCTGGCGCGAGCAGCGCCGGATGACGCAGACCGATCTCGCTTTGGCGGCGGACAGTTCGACCAGGCATCTTTCCTATCTCGAGACCGGACGCTCGCGGCCAAGCCGCGAGATGATCGTGCGGCTGGCCGAATGCCTCGTAGTGCCGCTGCGCGATCAGAACACGCTGCTGCTCGCGGCCGGCTTTGCGCCCGGCTTCCAGGAGCGCTCGCTTGCGGAACTGGAGGCGGCCAGGACAGCGATCGACAGCGTGCTGCAGGCGCACAAGCCCTACCCGGCCTTCGCCGTCGACCGCCATTGGAACGTGGTGCTGTCGAACTCGGCGCTGCCGCAGCTCTATGAGGGATGCTCAACCGATCTCATGCGCAGCCCGGTCAATTCCGTGCGCCTCATCCTGCATCCGGCCGGCATGGGTCCGCGCATCCTGAACTTCGCCGCCTGGCGCGCGCATACGGTGCATGTTCTGCGCCAGCAGATCGAGGCGCGCGCCGATCCGGTCATCCAGGGCCTGCTGGCCGAAGTGATGGCCTATCCCTCGCCGGCCGGTTCCGACGTGGCGGAAGGGCTGGAAGCGGCGCAGCGGCTGGCAACGCCGCTGCGCATCGCAACGCGCCTCGGCACCGTGTCCTTCCTCAACACCACGACCGTTTTCGGCACGCCCAACGATGTGACGCTGGCGGAGCTTGCCCTGGAAATGCTGTTTCCGGCCGACAACCAGACCATCGAGATCGTCAAGACCATGGCCAAGGAAACGGCAGCGGCGTGACGCCGATGCGGAAATCAACTCGCGGCGCTGAAGCGCAGGATTTCGTGACCGTCCTTGTCTGATATGGCAAGCTTGCCGGCATCGACCTTGTATGACGCCGCCTTGGCCAACGCATCGAACAACGCCTTTTCCTCGGCCATCACCTCCGGTGCGCAGGCCTTGTAGGTCGAACCGATCTCGCTGATGGCGATCGCCTGGCCATCGACCTTGGCGGTGGCGAAATAGGTGTTGCAGGGGCCGCTGCCGCCGGCCTTGCCGGCCTCGCTGACCCTGAAAGTCGCCTGCGGCGCGGTGATCGCGCCAATGCCATCGACATAGTCGACCACCCAGAGCTGACCAAAGACGGAAGCCGTCGGCTCGGTGCCTGGCGTGACCATCTTCAGCATGATGGTCTGCGGCGCGTCGGTCAGCGGATCGACTTGATGGCGCACGTCGGAGATGAACATCAGCCTGCCGTCGACGGTGATGCGGGCCTGCAGCGCATAGGTCATCTGCGACCGGATCACCGATGGATCGAATTTGATCTCGAAGCTGATCGGCACCTGGCCGGCCGGCTTGACAGTCTGTTCGCCGATGATCTTGGCCGGCGCATCGGCGAGCGAGACATCGGCAAGCTGGACGGAAAGCACGGCGCTGGGCGGCAGGGCGATACGCTCGCGATAGATGACCTCGCCCCTCACCGCCTTTTCGGCGGCCACGGAGAGTTCTGGCACCGCCAGGATGCCGACGACCAGAGGCACGAAACCGAAGACGAAGAACTCCGCGAGCCTGTCCAGCATGACCACCTCCCTTGCCCCGAACTGCCAATCCCGGGCTGCCAACGCCCAAGCTGACCAACGGCGCTCAATTGGCCAAAGGATTGCGGTCAATGCATGGCTGCGACAGGGATTTATTCGGACGGCGACTTCCAGCGCCCGGCCGCCAGGGCGTCGGCTTCCTTGGCCTCGACCCAGCCACCCTCGGAACCGTCAACGCGATGCTCCTTCTTCCAGAAGGGTGCGCGCGATTTGAGATAATCCATGAGAAAGTTCGCCGCTTCGAACGCCGCCTGGCGATGGGCCGAGGCGGCCACCACCAGCACGATGTTCTCGCCCGGCGCGATCTTGCCATGGCGGTGGATGACGGTGAGGCCTTGCAGTGGCCAGCGCTGAACCGCCTCAGCGGCGATGCGGCCGATCTCGGCCTCCGCCATGCCGGGATAGTGCTCGAGCTCCAGTGCCGAAAGCGCGCCCTGCTCGTCGCGGCAGAGGCCCGAGAAAGTAACCACCGCGCCGATATCGGCGCGGCCTTGCGTCAGCCCGGCAATCTCGACGGCGACGTCGAAATCCTGGCGCTGGATGCGCACGATCGGCACCAGGACGGCCGACATGAGTGTCAGCCCCCGGTCATCGGCGGGAACAGCGCGATCTCGCGCGCGCCCGCTATCTTCTCGCGGTGGTCGACATGTTCCTGGTTGATGGCAACGCGGATCACGTCGGGAAATTGCAGCGCATGTTCGTAGCCTTCGCCGCGCGATTGCAGCCAGCGCAAGAGGTCGGCGACCGTCTCGATCCCGGCGGGCAATTCGACATCCTCTTCAGGCATGCCGATCCGTTCACGCACCCAGGCAAAGTAGATGAGGCGGGTCGTCATCTCACTCGTCCATGATGTGCTTGAGGCCGGCGCGGAAATAGTCATAGCCGGTGTAGAGCGTAACGAGTGCCGCAATCCACAGCAGCACCAGGCCGGTCTGCGTGGTCAGCGGGAAGATCTTGTCACCGGCCGGCCCCGCCAGCAGGAAGGCGATGGCGACCATCTGGATGGTGGTCTTCCACTTGGCGAGCTGCGTCACCGGCACCGAGACCTTGAGCGCCGCCAGATATTCCCGCAGGCCCGAAACCAGGATTTCACGGCACAGGATGATGATTGCCGCCCACAGGGACCAGCCGGCAATGCCGGCATGGCGGTCGGTATCGGCCGCAAGCAGCAAAAGGCACGTGGCGACCAGCAGCTTGTCGGCGATCGGATCGAGCATCCTGCCGATGTTGGACGTCTGCTGCCAGGCGCGCGCAAAATAGCCATCGAAGTAATCGGTGATGGATGCCAGCAGGAAGATGACCAGCGCCGACCAGCGGGCGAAGTCGCTCGATTTCAGATGGCCTTCGAGAAAAAAGCACAGCACCACCAGCGGCACCGCGATGATGCGGGCGTAGGTCAGCATGTTGGGCAGGTTGAACGCGCGCTGGGCCATGTGGACTCTTTCTGCCTGCGTACTCAAATCAGAAGCGAATGTAGGGGGTCAACAGGCCAGATTCGACTGGCCAGCGGAAACTGCCGAATTTTTCAACTTTCGTGGAAATGATTGTAGACCAGTTTGGCGACCTGTTCGGAAATGCCCTCGACTTTCCTCAAATCCTCGATAGCCGCACGGCTGACCGCCTTGGCGGTGCCGAATGCCAGCAGCAGCGCGCGCTTGCGGCCTGGGCCGATGCCGGCGATCTCGTCGAGTGGGCTCTTGACCATTTCCTTCTTGCGCCGAGCCCGGTGCGAGCCGATGGCGAAGCGGTGGACCTCGTCACGCAGGCGCTGGACGAAATAGAGCACGGGGTCGCGCACCGGCAGCGAAAAGGAGTCCCTGCCCCTAACGAAAAAGCGCTCGCGGCCGGCATCGCGGTCCTGGCCCTTGGCGATGCCGATCGCCACGACGCGATCCTCGATGCCGAGATCCGAGAGAATCTTGCGCACGGCCGTCATCTGACCCTGGCCGCCATCGATCAGGATGACGTCGGGCCAGGCCGGGAAGCTGCCGGAGATATCGTCTTCGAGATCATCGGCCGCCTCGCCGGCTGCCGCATCGTCGGCCACGGCAACATCGCCATGCTCCTTGAGCAGCCGCGAAAAGCGCCGCTCCATCACCTCTCGCATCATGCCGAAATCGTCGCCCGGCGTGATCTCGGTCGAGCGGATGTTGAATTTCCGGTACTGGTTTTTCACAAACCCTTCCGGTCCCGCGACGACCATGGCGCCGACGGCATTGGTGCCCATGATGTGCGAGTTGTCGTACACCTCGATGCGTACCGGCGGTTTGGCCAGACCGAACGTCTCGGCGAAACCGGCAAGCAGGCGCCCTTGCGTCGAGGTTTCGGCCAGCCTGCGGCCCAACGCCTCACGGGCGTTCTGCAGGGCGTTGTCAGTCAGATCCTTCTTCTCGCCGCGCTGCGGCACCGAGATCGCCACCTTGCGGCCGGCGCGGGTGGAGAGCGCCTCGGCCAGCAATTCCTGATCCTCGACGCCGTGCGACAGGAGGATGGCGCGCGGCGTCGGCTTGTCGTCATAGAACTGCGCCAGGAACGAGCCCAACACCTCGGCGGCTTCCAGGGCCGGATCGGCCTTGGGGAAATAGGCGCGGTTGCCCCAGTTCTGGCCGGTGCGGAAGAAGAACACCTGGATGCAGACCTGGCCGCCTTCCTGATGGATGGCAAAGACATCGGCCTCGTCGACGGTCGCCGGGTTGATGCCTTGATGGCTTTGCACATGCGACAGGGCCGCGAGCCGATCGCGATAGATGGCGGCGCGCTCAAAATCGAGGTCTTGCGAGGCCTGCTGCATGGCCGCCGAAATCTCGGTCTTCACCTTCTGGCTGCGGCCCGAGAGAAAGTCCTTCGCCTCGGCGACCAGTTCGGCATAGCCCTCATGCGAGATTTCGCCGGTGCAGGGGCCGGCGCAGCGCTTGATCTGGTAGAGCAGGCACGGCCTGGTGCGGTTCTCGTAAAACGAGTTGGTGCAGCTGCGCAGCAGGAAGGCACGCTGCAGCGAATTGATGGTGCGGCCGACGGCGCCCGCCGAAGCAAAGGGGCCGAAATAGTCGCCCTTGCGCGACCGTGCGCCGCGGTGCTTGTAGATGCCGGGCGAGAGATGGTCGCCGGTCAAAAGGATATAAGGGAACGACTTGTCGTCCCGCATCAGCACATTGAATCGCGGCCGCAAGCGCTTGATAAGATTGGCTTCGAGCAGCAGTGCCTCGATCTCGGTGCGGGTGACGACGAACTCCATCGTCGACGTCTCGCGCACCATGCGGCCGATGCGATTGGTGTGGAACCGGCCTTGCGCGTAGTTGGTGACGCGCTTCTTCAGGCTGCGCGCCTTGCCGACATAGAGCACGTCGCCGGCGGCGTTCATCATGCGGTAGACGCCGGGCGCATTGGGCAGCCGCTTGACCAGCGTCTGGATCACCTCGGCGCCGATCATGCCTTCGGCATCGCCGGCATGCGGCGTCCAGTCGATGGCGGTGAAGGCGACATCCGGGCCGGCGGGTTCGACGATCTCTTCCAGCGCCTCGTCCTCGAGGTCGATTTCGGGAGGCAGATCGTCTGCGCCGCCGCGCGCCTTGTTCTTGTGATCCAGAGGACTCATTCCGTCATGCCTGTCACATCGGGCGTCTGCCATGCAAGATGCTGCCCGCCATCGAGCGCGATCATCTGGCCGGTGACAGAGCGCGCCTCCCAGAGATAGCGGATGGTGGCGCCGAATTCGGGCAATTCCGGGCCGCGCTTCAGAATCAGGCCAGCGAGCTGCGCATCAAAATCGGAAGCGTCCTGGCGCACATTCTTCAGCGTCGGACCCGGGCCGATCGCGTTGACACGAATGCGCGGGCCGAGCGCCTGCGCCAACATCTCAGTCTGGGTCCACAGAGCCGACTTCGACAGCGCATAGGAAAAATAGCGTGGCGTCGGCCGCCAGACGCGCTGGTCGATGATGTTGACGATCAGCCCCTCCTGCCCTTCCGGCAAGGCGCGGGCGAAATTCTGCGCCAGCAGCGCCGGCGTTTTCACGTGAATGGCAAAGTGGCGGTCCCAGGCCTGCCAGTCGAAATCCTCAATGGAATCATCGACGAAGAGGGAAGCGTTGTTGACCAGCAGCGAGATCGGCCCCAGCGCGATTTCCGCCTGACCGATGAGATCACTGACAGCATCCATGTCGGTCAGGTCGGCGCGTACCACGGCGGCGCGCCCGCCGGACTGGTTGATCCTTGCAGCCAAGGCATCCGCCTCATCATGCGAGCGATTGGCGTGGATGGCAACGGCAAACCCATGGCTGGCGAGGTCTTCGACAATTGCCTTGCCGATCCGCTTCGCCCCGCCCGTCACCAGCGCCGCGGCAGTGGCTTTGCTCATCTGTTGTCAATCCTCAATTTCGGCCCGAAAACACGACGCCGACGAAATATGGCCCGGCATGCGTTAAATGGCGTTCGCACCTGGGGCAGCATTGTGGCGAAGTGCCCGGTTCGGCGTCCCGACTCGTCTTGGAGTCGGAACCGCCGGAGCGCAATATAGGACGCTGGACTCCTTGCACCAAGCGGTGTGCAGCGCAGCATGAAATGGCTGCTGACATTTCGCTGTTGCGAAGATGCAACGTCAAGGTTCCGCCTCATTCGCGCCGGGGAATGACCCAAGTTCAGGTTCGCTTCAGCCGTATTTTGACACGACATTTGGAACCGACGAACGCCAGATCCGTTTCACCCCCCGGACGGGTTGATGGCGATCGTGAGAAACAAGCCTGTGTCCTGTGGCTTAAGGAGTAAAGAACAATGCAAGCCAATCTTAAATTCGCACGGCCGCTGGCCGTTGCGCTCGGGCTCTTCGCCCTCGGTGGAACTGCCTATGCCGCAGACGTCGTTCGGGAAGAGCCCCCGGCACCCGCTCCGGTTGCCGAACTGCCCGTGGCATCCTGGGCCGGCCCCTATGCCGGTATCAATGTCGGCTATGGCTTCAGCGGCCGTACCAAGGAAAAGGATTTCGGCGATTCGACCAACACCAAGGGTTTCGTCGGTAGTGTCTTCGGCGGCTATCAGTGGCAGCAGGAGAACTTCGTGTACGGCGGTGAAGCCGAACTCGGCTACAACGGCGTCAAGGGCGACGATAACGGCATCAACTCCAAAGGCGGCTTCGAAGGCTCGCTGCGTGCCCGTCTCGGCTACGCTGTGACCCCGGAAATCCTGCTCTATGGAACCGGCGGTCTCGCCGGCAGAAGCCTGAAGGTCGAGGACAGCGTCCTCGGCGCCAGCGACACCGCCACGATGATCGGCTGGACCGCCGGCGTCGGCACCGACATCAAGCTGACCGACAATGTGTTCGGCCGTGTCGAGTACCGTTACACCGACTTCGGCTCGAAGGACTTCAGCGGCATCGGCAAGGTCAAGGCCACCGACAACCGCGTCACCTTCGGCGTCGGTATGAAGTTCTAAGTCGTTCAAGCCACGACACGAAAAAGCCGGGCCTCGCGCCCGGCTCAGACTGCTGACAAACCCCTGGCATTTGCCGGGGGTTTTTGATTCACTGGGTCATGTTGAAGCGACCCGCCCCTGAACAGACCGCGCTTGAGATGGTAACGCTGGATCAGCTGGTTCCGGCTGATCACCTGTTGCGCAAGATCGACCGTGTGATCGATTTCTCCTTCATCCACGATCTGACGGCGCCACTCTATTGCCCGGACAATGGCCGGCCGCCGCTCGATCCGACCTTGATGTTCAAGGCGCTGTTCATCGGCTACCTGTTTGGAGTTCGCTCGGAACGGCAGTTGGTGCGCGAGATCGAGGTCAATGTCGCCTATCGTTGGTTTTTGCGGCTGAAACTGACGGACAAGGTGTTCGACGCCTCGACGCTGTCGCAGAACCGGCGTCGACGCTACGACGACACCAGCGTGTCGCAGGCGATCTTCGACCGTATCGTCGAGCAGGCGATCCGAGCGGGCCTTGTCGATGGCACGGTGCTTTACACCGACTCCACCCATCTGAAGGCCAACGCCAACAAGGGCAAATACGATCTTGCCATGATCGCCAAGTCGCGGGCCGACTATTGGGCCGACCTCGATCGTGCGATCGACGCCGAACGAGGGCTGCACGGCCAGAAGCCGCTGAAGGAGAAGCAACGCCAGCCCGCGGTGAAGGAGACGAAGGTATCGCGCACCGATCCCGACAGCGGCTACATGGTGCGCGAGGGCAAACCGAAGGGCTTCTTCTATCTCGACCACCGCACGGTGGATGCGGCCCACGCCATCATCACCGACACGCACACGACAGCGATCGTCCACGATTCTACGGTCTACCTGTCGCGGCTCGACCGCCAGGTGGAGCGCTTCGGCTTTGATGTCGGCGCTGTCGGGCTGGACGCCGGCTATGCCACGGCCGGCATCGCCAAAGGGCTGGAGGATCGCGCAATACGCGGCGTCACCGGCTATCGCCGCCCAACACCGCCCAAGCCTGGCATGATGGGACCGTCATCCTTCACCCATGAGCCCGAGACCGATGGCTATCGCTGCCCACAGGGCCAGTTGTTGGCCTACGCGACCACCGACCGCAATGGCTACCGCCATTACAAGAGCGCCCCCGCTATCTGCCGCGACTGTCCACTGCTCGCTTCCTGCACCACCAATGCCAAGGCCCAGCGCACCATCATCCGCCACGTCTGGGCCGATGCCAAGGAACGCACCGACGCCAACCGGCTGACGGCGTGGGGCAAGGCCGTCTACCGCCGCCGCAAGGAAACTGTCGAGCGCTCCTTCGCCGACGCCAAGCAACTGCACGGCCACCGCTATGCCCGGTTCCGAAGTCTCACCAGGGTAGCCTGCCAGTGTCTGATCGCCGCCGCAGCCCAGAACATGAAGAAGATCGCCCTGGCCCTCAGCCCAAGGCCAAAACCCCGCCTCGCATGAGGCAGGCAACCCTGACAAACGCTGCTGACGGCCGAAAATCCTGACCCACCAACCCCATAAGAAAAACCCCGCCGAAAATCGACGGGGTTTGTCAGCGGTCTGAGCCGGGCCTCGCGCCCGGCTTTTTTTGTGCCTGTGCTCCTCTCACCCTTCTCCCTTGTGAGTCAGAAGGAGCAGCTTCCAAATTCCCCGTTGCGCCCTTTCCCAGCTTGTGCCTATAGTTAGTACGTGGCTCGCACGAACAAACAGCTATAACTGTGTCGACCCGGAGCCAGGCCCGAAATCGTGGCCTGCGCGTGGTTGGGATGTGAGCTGGAACACTCGGTCAAAAAGGGGATTTGCAACGTGAATCGCTTTCAAAAACTCTCGACCGCGGCGCTCGTCGCGGCATCTTTCGCGCCGGCAGCACATGCCGCCGACAACAAGCTGACGATCGGCATCGTCACCTTCTCGACCTCGGACGTCGACACCAACCAGATGGTCGACACGATGAGCAAGGAGGCCCAGTCCAAGGGCTGGACGGTGGAAACCCTCAACGCCAAGGGCGACCCGTCGCAGGCGATCACCTCGATCAAGCAACTGGCGACCAAAAAGGTGAACGCCATCATCGTCACGGTGTTCGATTCGACCGGCCTCGCCGCCGGACTGCAGGCCGCGGCCGATGCCAACATCCCTGTGCTTTCCGCCGGCGGCGGCATGGCCGACGGTATTGCGCTTTCGGCCAGCACCGGTGCGGCGCCGCCGCTGCTCGACCTGATGTTGAAGGACATAGGCAATGCCGGCACCGTGCTCGACCTTACCTATCATCCCGGCATTCCATGCCGTGAGCGGGCCGACGCCTTCGATGCTGCGGTCAAGGCCAATCCCGGACTGACGGCGACGTCGCACGAGATCAGCATTCCCGGTGCTGCCGAATCCTCGCAGGCCGCAACGAGTGCCTGGCTTGCCGCGAATGCCAACGCCAAGGGGCCGTTCGCGATCTTCAACTGCTATGACGACAACGCCATGGGCGCGATCGCGGCGCTGAAGCAGAACGGGCGCAGCGACGTGAAGGTCTATTCGTTCAACGCCACCGCGCCTGCCGTGCAAGCCGTCAAGGATGGGACGATGACCGCGACGCTCGGCGTCGACCTGACTTCGGCCGGCAAGATGCTGGTCGACCAGATCCCCGACATCCTGGCGGCCGGCGACAAGTGGCAGCCGAAATCCTTCGTGCCGGGCTACACGCTCGTCACCAAGGACAATGTCGACCAGTTCATGAAGGACAATCCGCAGTAAGTCCCGCAGATTGACGGCGCGGCCGGCACACCCGGCCGCACCGGAGTTCCATCATGAACAGAGCTGTCATGCCCGCTGATCATCCCTTGCCCGAAACCTCCGCTGCGGCGGAGGGCGCCTTGCCGGTCACGCAGGCCGGGTCTCTCCCGCCCGGCACGCGCGACCGGCGGGCGCTTCTGATGCGCCTGCTCGGCACCTATGGCACCATCATCGTTCTGGCGTTGATGCTGGCGATCTTCTCGGTTCTGCAACCGGGAACCTTCGCCACGATCGGCAATTTCCGCAACATCATCAACGACATGGCAATCGGCACGATCGTCGCGGCGGGCCTCACGGTGCCGCTCGTGGCCGGCGATTTCGACCTCAGTATCGGCTATGTCGCGAGCTTTTGCGGCCTGCTCGCGGTCGGGCTGCTGAGCAGCGGCCTGTCTATCCCGCTCGCCATCGTTCTCGTCATCGCGCTCGGCACGATCATCGGCATCGTCAACGGCCTCGTCGTCTCCAAGATCGGCGTGAACGCCTTCATTGCCACGCTCGGCACCGGCACCATTGTCGTCGGGCTGAACTACGCCTATTCAGGCGGCATACCGCTGCAGCTCACCCAGTCACGCGAATTCACCCACATCGCCATCGGCCGCATCGCTGGCGTGCCGCATCTGGTCATCATCATGGCCGTGGTGCTGGCGCTTTTGTGGGTGATCCTCAACCGCACGGTGCAGGGCCAGCACATCAAGGCGATCGGCGTCAGTCCCGAATCGGCGCGCCGTGCCGGCGTCGCCGTCGACCGCAGCCGCATCGTCGCCTTCGCCATCGCCAGCACATGCGCGGCCATTGGCGGCGTGCTGATGGCCTCCAATCTGGGCTCGGGCCAAGTGACGGCCGGCGACAGTTTCATGCTGACCTCGTTTTCCGCCGCCTTCCTCGGTTCGGCGGCCCTCCGCGAAGGCCAGTTCCACATTCTCGGCACGCTGATCGGCGTGCTGACGGTCGCCGTCGGCAACAATGGCCTGGCCATGATCGGCGCGCCGATCTTCACCCAGTTCCTGTTCACCGGCACCTTGCTCGTCGTCGCCGTAGCGCTCGGCGGCATCGGCCGTCGCTTCGCGAGGGGCTAGGCCATGGCACGGGACACACTGCTCAGCCTGCGCCGCATCTGCCGAAGCTTCGGCGGCATTCAGGCGCTCGACACGGTCTCGCTCGATATCGCCAGGGGCGACATTATCGGCCTGGTCGGCGACAATGGCGCCGGCAAGTCGACGCTGATCAAGATCCTGGCCGGCGCGCATGACCCGACTTCCGGCGAGGTAATCCTTGAAGGCCAGGCGCGAAAACTGTCGCCGCCGGCCGAGGCGCAGCGTCTCGGCATCGAGACGGTTTACCAGGACCTGTCGCTGATCGGCACTTTCACCGCGGCGGAAAATTTCTTCCTCGGGCGCGAGTTGGCGCACGGCCGCGGACCGGCGCTGCTGCGCTGGATCCGCCTGAAATCGATGGGCGACACCGCGATCAAGGGGCTCGACGAGTTGCACATCGACATCCCCGGGGTGCGCTCGAAAACGGTCGAGCGCATGTCCGGCGGCCAGCGCCAATTGGTGGCGATCGCGCGCGGTGCCTTCTGGGGCCATAAGCTCCTGCTGCTCGACGAACCGACGGCTGCACTTGGCGTGCGCGAATCGCGTGAGGTGCTCGAGCTGATCAAACGGCTGGGCGCCAAGGGACTGACCATCGTCATGGTCACCCACAATCTCGACCACCTCTGGCAGGTCTGCAACCGGGTGGTGGTGATGCGCAGGGGCCGCAAGGCCGCCGATCTCCCGAGTTCCGCCACCAACATGGAAGAGGTCGTCGCCTACATAACCGGCGCCAAGGAAGCGATGACTGCCGCGGCCATGGAGGCCGGCGCATGAGCGCGACCGACGCCATGACGCTGCGCCGGCTGTTGGCGAACGCTCCCAACCGCTGGGGCCATTGGGGCGCCGACGACGAGATCGGCGCGCTCAACTATCTCACCGCCGAGGAGGTCAAGCGCGGGCTGGCGACAGTGCGGGACGGTCGCACCTTCACGCTTGGCGTGCCGATCGGCAGCCACCAAGGCGACGCGGTGTTTCCCGGCCGCTGGCCGGCCAGGCATTTCATGGTCGCCGACAAGGCCGGGTTCGAAAACGGCCATTGGCATCCCCTGCCCGGCGGGCTCGAATTCGCCGACGATTATGTCACCGGCTTCGCCCAGGCCGGCACACATTGCGACGCACTCGGCCATATGTGGTTCGACGACACGCTGTGGAACGGCTTTCCGGCGTCGAGCACGAATGGCGGCATGACCAAGGCCGGCATCATACCGATTGCCGAACGCGGCATTGTCGGACATGGCGTGCTGCTCGACATCGCGCGCTTCCGCGGCAAGCCGGTGCTCGATCGCGCCGAGACCTTCTCTCACCACGATTTGATGGACTGCGCGCGGGCGCAAGGCGTCGAGATCCTGCCGCGCAGCATCCTGCTCGTCCGTACCGGTTGGGTCGGTGCGCTGGCTGCCGGGCAGCAATCGGTCGGGAACAATTATTGGGAGCCCGGCCTGACCTTCAGCTTGGACCTCGTGCGCTGGTTCGACGCCATGCAGATTGCTTGCCTGGTCACCGACACGCTGGCCAACGAAACCACCTACGATCCCGAAACCGGCCTGATGCTGGTGCTGCATGCGGCGCTGATGCGCAATCTCGGCGTCGTGTTCACCGAGATGGCCGCGCTCGACCAGCTTGCCAACGATTGCGCGGCGGACCGGCGCTATGAAGGTTTTTACTGCGCCAGCCCCACCAAGGTGAGCAAGGGCACGGGCGGTTCGGCAAATCCGGTTTTCATCAAATAGACGGAATGGCTTCAATGACTTCTGCGGACAACGAACTCTGTTTCCTGCCGGCTGCCGAACTGGCACAGCGCATCCGGCGCCGCGACCTGTCGCCGGTCGAAGTGACAGAGGCTTACCTGCGCCGCATCGAAGCGCGAAACCCCGTCATCAACGCTTACACGCTGGTCCTCGGCGACGAAGCGATGGACGCGGCGCGCGTTGCCGAAAAGGAAGTGATGGCCGGTGTTCCGCTCGGGCCGCTGCATGGCGTACCAGTCGGCATCAAGGATCTCGACGATGTCGCCGACGTGCCGACATCGATGGCGTCGCGCGCCGTGCACAACAAGGTGCCGCAAACCAGCGCCGTGGCTGTCGAACGCTTGCTCGCTGCGGGCGCCATCGTGCTCGGCAAGACCAACACGCCGGAGTTCGGCCACAAGGGCATCACCGACAATCCGCGCTTCGGACCGACCAGCACGCCCTTTGCAATCGGCTACAATTCCGGCGGCTCGTCGGGCGGCAGTGCGGCGGCCGTCGCCGACGGCATGGCGGCGCTGGCGCAAGGCACCGATGGCGGCGGCTCGGTGCGTATCCCTGCCTCGTTCAGCGGCACTGTCGGCTTCAAGCCCTCCTTCGGCCGCATCCCTTCGGTGACGCGTCCCGACGGTTTCCTGTGGGGGCATCCGCTTGTCCATATCGGGCCGCTGGCGCGCACCGTCGGCGACGCCGCGCTGATGACCAGGGTGATGGCCGGCCCGCACAGTCGCGACCCGCTCAGCCTGCCGGACGATGGTGCCGACTATGTCGGCGCCGCCAGCGGACCGTTCCGGCCGCTGCGGGTCGCCTACAGTCCGCGTCTCGGCAATTTCCCCGTCGGCCGCCAGGTGGCGGCCGTGGTGGCCGATGCGGTCGAAGCTATGCGCCAGAACGGTATCGCCGTCGACGAGGTCGAGCTCGATTTCAGGGCCGATCACAAGGAGTTGGCAGCGCTTTGGGTGCGCACGATTTCGATCCACTACGCCGCAATCGCAGTCTACTGGAAACAGGAGGGCATCGACCTGATGGGCGAGCACGCCGGTGTGCTCACCCCGCAATTCCTGGCCATGCTGAAAGACGCCTACAAGGTGTCCGCCGTCGACCACGCGCTCGACGATCTCCTGCGCACCGGCGTCCATGACGGGCTCGAGGATGTGTTTGCAACGCACGACCTGATCGTGTCGCCGACGCTTGCCATTCCGCCGGTGAAGAACGCCACCGATGGCAACACGATCGGGCCGACCTCGATCAATGGCGAGGCGGTCGATCCGCTGATCGGCTGGTGCATGACCTATCCGATCAACTACACCGGCCATCCGGCAATCTCGGTTCCAGCCGGCCTGACCGCGCAGGGCCTGCCGGTCGGCCTGCAGATCATCGGGCGACGCCACGCCGACGAGAGCGTGCTCAACATGGCGGCGCGCTTCGAGCGCATCAGGCCGTGGTTTCAAAGCTATCCGGGGCTTGCTGGATAGGGCGACGCGCGTCCCCTAGATCGGCAGTTGCAGCAGCTCGGAAATAACCAGGCCCGCCGCGCCCAGCAGTGCCGCGCCATCGCCGGCATCGCCGGCGATAAACTCGATGGTGCCGCCCGGCCTCGCCGGCACCATGGCGCGGACATGGTCGGCGATCGCGCCGAGCAGACGATCGCCACCGAGCACGACGTCGCCATGCAGGATGAAGATGTTGGGCGCCACCGTCTGCTGCAGATTGGCGATGCCGACCGCCACGTTGCGGGCATAGCGGTCGAGCAGCTTTTCGGCGCCCGGCACTCGGCGCCCGGCCATGTCGACAAGACGGGCCGAGTCGATCAGCTTGGGCTCGGGCAGGCCCGCATGGGCAGCCTCGCGCCGCAGCCAGCTCAGCGTGGCGATGGTGTCCCAGCAACCGCGCCGGCCGCAGCGGCAGAGCTCACCGTCGAGCTGCACGAATGTGTGGCCGAGTTCGCCGCCCGCTCCGGACGTGCCGCGATGGAGATGGCCGTCGAAATAGAGCGCACCACCCAGCACTTCGCCGGTGTAGACAACCGCGAATTGCCTGACGCCGCGGCCGGCGCCGAACCAGCGGTCACCGACCAGCAGAGCACGCGGATGATGGTCGAGCTTGACCGGCAGGCCGAAGCGCCGGCCGAGATCGTCAGCCAGCGGATAGCGGTCGAGCGCCGGGGCCAGATTGACGGTGACAATCGAGCCGCGGTCGGTGTCGACCATGCCACCGACCGCGACACCGATGCCAAAGGGCTTGCGCCACGCCCTGGCAAGCGTGTCGCCAACACATTCGGCAATCGTCTCGATGATCGGTGCGACCTGCCCCCTGCCGTCCGGCAGCGCCATCTTGCGTTCCGACTCGATCTTTCCGTCGAGCGTCGCCACGCAGGCGTGCACTGCGTCCGGCATCAAAAGCACGCCGCAGATGGGACGGGCTTTCGGCGAAAACCACAGCGGACGCGCCGGCTTGCCACCGCCGGGACTGGCGGGCATGGGATCGCTCTCGACCAGCACCTCGTCGTCGATCAGCGGCTGCACGATGCCGGAAATCGTCGTGCGGTTGACGCCGGCCATGCGCGCGAGCTCGGCGCGGCTGGTGGGGCCGAGATCGAACAGCGCCTGCAGCACGCGGCCGCGATTGGTCGAGCCGACCATCGAGGACGAGAGCAGCGCCTTGCGCGGGCGCCCTACCCGTTCCACGGCAGTGCCATCACCGGGCGGCGTGAATGTGGCGTGGCCTGCGCCATTCGGGCTGTCTTCGCTGGTTATCGTCATTGTCCGGTTTTCGCGCCGCCATTCTCAAAAACCTTTCTAGCCCAGGAGCTTGCCGGTTTCGAGAACTTTGTGCGAGACGGCAACAAACTGGACCGTGCAGGCAGGCACGTTCGCTCCGCCCTCAGGGCGTATCGGCAGAATCCTCCGGAGCCCGCTGAAAACCCTGATGGGCGGGAAGCGACCGCAGCCGGTCGAGCCATTTCATCCGCGAGCCAATGAAGACTTGCGCGTCTGGTTGGTATTCGCCCGGATCAGTCATCGTCGCGGCGTGGACGTGAACCTCCGAAGGCCATCTCCCAGAGCAGAAATAGAGCCTTGTGCCGCAGGTCGGGCAGAATCCCCGGAACGTCCCGGGGCTGCTCTCATAGTGCACGATATCGCCGGCCCAGTTCAGGTGGTCCTGCCTCATCCCAAGGAAGGCCGTCAAGGGGGAGGACGTGGCGCGCTGGCAGTCAACGCAGTGACAGACCAGATTGCGCGTGATGTCTCCGGAGTAGGTCCAGCCAACCGCCCCGCACATACAGTTTCCCGTAAGGACCATCGCACCCTCCCCTCGCCATGCGCCCACCCCCCCAAAACTCACTCGTGCGGAGCCTGAAGCGCGTCGCGCCGAAACGGATTTATGCGACGCGTTTCAGTGCGACATGCATAGAATGCGCTGAGCCAGCGGCTCAGGCACGCTTATTTGCGACCTTGGCGGATTTCGATTTTGCTGGAAGCGTACCGACAAAGGCCAGCGCGAGATCGAGCCAGCCGCGAAGGTCGGCATCGGTCGCAGTGCCTTCCGGCGCGACACGGACGTAGCCTTCCATGGTGCGTGCGCCCATCTCCATCGGGCGCGCGTGCGGACGGGCAGCGGCGGCGCTGTGCGCGGCCTTGCCGACGCGGACCAATAGCCCGCGCTTCGAGGTTCCGATCAACATGTTGCCGTTGAGCATGAAACAGGTGCCGCCGAACATATTCTGTTCGGTGAAGGCGCGCTGACCAAGGGCGGCGCGCAGGCGCTCGACCATGGGATCGGCGATCGCGCTGGTTTTGGTGACTGACTTCGCCATGCTCACCACTCCGCAATTGCGTGATTACAGGCAAGCACGGAAGCAGGCGGCGATTCAAGGTGGAGAGTGAGGTGCGAGCTGTCACGCTGGCCTTCGCCAATCGCCAATGTTGAAGACCAACGCGTTACCTCACGCCGGCACCGCCGGCTTCAGCTCCGGGAATTTTTCGTCGAAACGCGCCGCCCAGCGGGTCAGCCGGCCACGGCCTTTTTCCCATTTGCCGGCGAAGCGCAGGGAGAGATAGCCGAGGCAGGCACGCAACGCCATCTGACCGACCGTGATCTTCTTCGGCAGTTTGGGCGGGTTGGCATTGAGCAGATCGAGCGCGGCGGTGATCTTCGCCCACTGCCGGTCGAGCCAGGGCTGATAGACCATCTCGTCGGGCCGGGTGCGGCGCTCATAGACCATCGACAGCGCGCTATCGCAGATACCGTCAGCCAGCGCCTCCAGCACTTCCGCTTCCAGCCGCTTGTCGGGATTGCGCGGGAATAAAGCGTTCTTCGAAATCCGGTTGAGGTGCTGGGTGATGGCACGGCTGTCGTGAACCGAACGGCCATCATCGAGCACCAGTACCGGGATCTTGCCGAGTGGATTGGCGCCGATCAGTTCGGCCGGTTTGTCCTCGGTCTTGACCGGCACCAGATCGATCACGATCCCGGCATAGGCCGCGGCCATCCTTACCTTGGAACTGTAGGGAGAGGTGGATGCATAAAGCAGCTTCGGCATGATCGGGTTCCTGTTTGCAGGTGTCCAGTGTTGACTGGACAGGTGCTTGCGATCAACCGCCAGAGCGCAAAAAAACAGTAGCCAGAAACCGGTTGCGGTTCCCACCCCCCAGACATCGCGACAAGCCTACGGACTGTTACGCTGGAAAAACACGAGCGAACGACAACGGCAGGCTGACGGGATCAAACCTGCATTCGCATCTCACCAACCCCAGGCATTGCACCGGGGCCTTCGCCTGCCGCAGCAAGAAGACAATCCAAAGGGCGAGCGAGGCAGCCAACCGGCGCCTCGCTTTGCTTGCCCCTCGGTCCCATCCCGATGTTCAGCCCTCAGGCTGAACCCGCTGCCCGACTTTTTCGATCCAGTGCGTCAGAGCGTCCTTGCCGAGTCCCGAAGGACACGCGACGCCCCAACGACCGGTCTACTTCTTGGCCGGAGCCTTCGCCTTCGCAGGCGCTGCCTTGGCCTTCGGCGCGGCGGCTTTCTTCACCGCAGGCTTTGTCGCGGCCGCTGCTGCTTTCGCGGCTGGCTTTGCTGCTGCCTTAGCGGCGGGCTTTGCCGCAGCCTTGGCGGGCGCTGCTTTCTTGGCCGCGGGTTTTGCCGCTGCCTTGGCCGCAGGCTTCTTCGCCGGTGCTGCCTTAGCGGCGGGCTTTGCCGCTGCCTTGGCGGGCGCTGCCTTCTTGACGGCGGGCTTCGCCACAGCCTTGGCTGCAGCCGGCTTCTTGGCCGGTGCTGCTTTCGCTGCGGGCTTTGCCGCCGCCTTCGCAGGCGCTGCTTTCTTTACTGCTGTTGCGGCCTTCGCCGCGACTGCTTTTGCGGGTGCTTTCTTTGCCGGTGCCTTGGATGCCGGCGCTTTAGATGACTGCTTAGCCATGTCATGCCCCTTCACGTTATGCCGATGGCCGTGAATGACCCCGGCGCGCAATGCATATCTGACTCGCGGCTCGCTAGCCAGCGAAGCAATGGTATGATTTTCTCAGCTTAAATTTTCGTTGAGATCGAGACGCGATCACACTCATCATCGCAAAAATTCGTCGCTGATCTTCTGGTATCGCCAGCAATTTGACACCGGCATTCTCGATGCCAGCCCGCCATCGAACTCCGAAGACTAGCGAACAGCTTTACGCATGATCGTCGGCCGTGAATATCATGACCTGCCACCTTCATCGAGGTGATCATCTTCCAGCAGACGAACGGTCCATGCGGATCACAAGCGCGACACGACGACCGATCTGAAGATCACCTTGTCAAGCATGCTTCCACCGACCGCTGACAAGTTGACAGAATACTCTGCATAGCAGAGTATTCTGCACTACCGTTGTCCGAGATTGCCGAGTCATATGGCGACGGCCCCAGGCTTGCCGCATTGGAGCGCACTGATGAGCGCCGACGACATCATCCATCAGAGCACACGGCTCAGGATCATGGCCATCCTGAACACGCTGGAAAGGCGCGAGGCGCTGGAATTCAGCCAGTTGAAGGCCATGATCGAAACCACTGACGGAAATCTCGGGGCACACATCGATACGCTGGCCAGAGCAGGCTATGTCGATGTCGAAAAGCTCTTCGTCGAGCGACGGCCGCAGACCCGGGTCAAGGCAACGACGATTGGGCGGCAGGCCTTTCGTGGCCACATTGCCTTTCTTCGCAAGATCATCGATCAGGCCGAGCCGGCGCAACGCAGGAAATAGCACTGCGATCGAGCGACACCCTTAGCGCGTGGCGACCACGGCAACGCCGGCGCCGATCATCACGCCGCCCGCCGCGCGGTTGACCCGGCGCACGATCTTGGGTGTGCGCAACAGATTGCGGGCCCGGCCGGCGAGAACGACATGCCCGCCAATCACCACAATCTCGACAGCCAGGATCACCGCGACGAGGATGCCGAGATGCGCTGATGTAAGCGAGGCTCCGACGACGTTGGGCAACAGCGCCACATAGAACAGCGGCATTTTCGGATTGCCGAGATTGAGCGCGACGCCCGTGGCAAAGATCGTCAGCAGCCCGCGCCGCCCGGAGACGGGCTGCAGCTCCGGCACGACTGGCACGGCCGTCCAGAGCTTGATGCCCATCCAGATCAGATAGGCTGCTCCGCCATAGCGAAGCACCGTCATGACGATCGCCATCTTGGCGGCGATGATCGACAGTCCGAAGGCAGCGAGCGTCAGGAAGATGAGGATGCCGACCACCGTGCTGGCGCCGTAGGCGATGCCCGACACCGCGCCGCTGGAGATCGTGCGGGCGACGATGGTCATGTTGTCGGGGCCAGGGCTGGCGGCGAAGACGAAGAAGGCGACCGCAAAGGCAAGGATGGTGGCAAGGTCCATGAAGGCTCCCGAAAGTGATGCGTTGCTCTCGGGTGTTCAGGTTAGCCGATTTGCGTGCCGGCGACAGCCCGGAAAATTCAGGGCCTTCGTGACAGCAGCAGCGCGGCCGCGGCGGATGCCGCGCCGAACAGGCAGGTGCCGCTCCAGCCCCACGCCGAATAGGCAAGCCCTGCGAGACCCGAGCCGCAGGCGCCGCCGAGAATCATCGTCGCCATGAAGATGGTGTTCAGGCGGCTGCGGGCGGCGGCATCGAGAGCATGAATGCGCGCCTGGTTGGCGACCTGCGACGACTGCACGCCGAGATCGAGGATCAGCACGCCTATGATCATCGCCGCCAGCGATCCCTGGAACAGGCCAAAGATGGCGAAGGCGGCAACCACCAGGCCGGCGCCGATCGAAACGATGACGTCAGGACCGCGCCGGTCTGCGAAGCGGCCGGCGAGTGGAGCCGCAAGCGCGCCGGCGACACCGACCAGCGCCATCAGGCCTACGGCCGTGGCGCCGAAATGATAGGGCGCGGCGTCGAAGACCAGAGCGAGCGTCGACCAGAAACCGATGAAGGCCGCGAAGATCAGTGCCTGCACGACGATCGCCTGCCGCAGGATGCGGTGCGCGCGCAGCAGCGTCCACAGCGAGCCGAGCAGCCTGGCATAGCTCAGATCGGTGACCGGCTCGACGCGCGGCAGACGCCAGGCGAGTGCCGCGCCGGTGGCAAGCATCAATGCGGCGGCGGCCGAGAAGACGGCCTGCCATCCCCAGATGTCCGAGATGAAGCCGCTGGCGGTGCGGGCAAGCAGGATGCCGACGAGAATGCCGCCGGTAACGATGCCTAGCACGCGGCCGCGCTCATGCGGTGCGGCCAGATGCACGGCAAGCGGGACGATCTGCTGCGTGACCGTGGCGAAGAGACCAATGCCGATGCCGGCGGCGACCAGCCAGAGAAAGCTGGGCGCCAGGGCGGCACCGAGAAGCGCGACGACCAGCGCCGCCGTCGTCGCCAGGATGAGGGAACGCCGCTCGAGCCGGTCGCCCAGCGGCGCCAGAAACAGGATGCCGATGACGTTGCCCAGTTGCGTCACGACGGGAAGTGCCGAGACCGCGCCGGCGGACAGAGCGAACTGATGCGCCAGCAGACCGAGCATCGCCTGGTTGTAATAGTTGTTGGCCACGGTCAGGCCCGCGGCAACCGCGAGTATGGCAAGCAGACCATTGTCGATGGCAGTGCTGCGCGTGTTGGCAGGCGTGAGCGCTGTCATCACGGCTGATAACCGAGGCAGATGGCGCCGAGCGCGACGACGGCGCAGGCGCCGACCCGCCGGGGCGTCAGCGTTTCGCCGAGAAACAGCCGGCCGATGAAGGCCGCGAAGACGACGCTGGTCTCGCGGATCGCGGTGATCGGACCGGCAGGCCCGAGCGCGAACGCCGCCACCACGACGCCATAGGCCAGAAGCGCGAACAGGCCGCCGCCCAGCGCCTTCCAGGTCTCCGGCGCCCGCGGGTCAACAGCGAGCCTGCCGCGACTGGCGATGAAGGTCGCCGGCAGCAAAGCGCCATAGGCGAGCAGGACCCAGGCGGTGTAGGCGCCGACATTGCCTGCCGCACGAACGCCGATTGCATCGACCGTCGCATAGGCGGCGATGATTGCCCCCGTTGCCAGCGCATAAAGGATCGATGTCGTGGCGGCTCTTCCTCGTCCGAGCGAAAGCCCCATGATGCCGCCACCGACCAGGGCAACGCCGACGGTCTCCAGAACGGTGAGTTGCTGGCCGGCGAGCAGGAAGCCACCAAGGGTGACGAGCAGAGGCACGCTGCCGCGAACGATCGGATAGACCTGTCCCAGTTCGCCATATCTGTAGGCGGCCACCAGAAACACGCTGTAGCCGACCTGCAGGCAGGCCGAGAGCCCGACATAGGGCCAGGCTGATGTGGCGGGAAAACCGTTGAAGATGGCAAGGGGAATGGCGAGCGCCGTGCTGGAGAAGCTCATCACGGTGACGGTCCACAGCCTGTCGGCGCCGGTTCGCAGGAATGCGTTCCAGCTTGCGTGCAGGATCGCCGCGAAGAGCGCGAGCCCGATGACCAGCGGGCTCATTGCGGCCTGCGCGAGGCGGCGACGATGTCCAGGGCCGTCTTGCGGGCTTCCCGAAGGGCGGTATCCGCCTGCCCCATCTGCGCCATCAGGGTCGCCCCTTCGATCAGCATCAACAGCGTCGCCGCCACGTTCTCGGCCCGCCCGCGCGGCATCACTTCCATAAGGATCGACTGCATGCGCTGCCTCAAGCCATTCTTCTGCCTGGCGACAGCCTCGAACACCGGATGCTGGGGATCGCCGAACTCGGCCAGCGCATGTGCGAACAAACAGCCGTGGAAATCCGGACTGCGGAACCAGCGCCCATGCCAGTCGAATATCCTGGCGATCTTCTGCTCTGGCGTGATGCTCTTCTGGGCAAGCTGGTCGAGCTGATCGTCAAAACGCCTGGCGCGATAGTCGAGCACGGCGACGATCAGCTCATCCTTGCTGGGGAAATGGCGATACATCGTCATCTTGGCCACGTCGGCCTCGGCGATGATCCGGTCGATGCCGGTGGCATGGAAGCCAGCGCGCTTGAACAGCGCATAGGCGGTTTCGACGACATGCTGGCGTTTGTCGGAAACAGGTGACAGTGTCATGATGCGCACCAAGTGATGAGACAGGTCTGTCTCATAGCTGTGCGATGGATCGCGCCTTCTGTCAACACGGCACGGAAAAACGCCCGCGGCTGATCGAGCCGCAGGCACCAAAGGAAATCGAGAATCGGCAGGCTGCGCTTAGCGCAGGACGCGGCAGCGGCCGTTATAGACCATCCAGCGATCAAAGCCCGAGACGCAGAACTCGACATTGTCGCCGATCGAGGCAAAGCCTTGGCCCTCCTCGATCAGGTACCAGATGGTACGGGCGCGGCCGTCGGAGAGACTGACGGTGGCGCCACAATAGCGGCGGCCGATCGGCCACGTGTCGTTGGCCGGCAGATAGCGGTGCTGATGGATGCGCCGGAAATCGGTGATCTGCACATCCGGCAGATGCGGCACGTGATGCACCTGGTAGGAGAAGCGGCTAAAAATCTTGCTCAGCACCCAGGGCTGGCCGCAGACGCCGCCATCGTCGTCGGAATAGACGCCAAGGTCGGCCGCCTGCACCGCCTGGGTGACGCCGAGGGGCGCGGCCAGCGGGGTGCAGAGAGAAATCAGGGCAGCAAGTGCGGATTTGGCGAAGCGAGTCATGGCAGCCTCTCAAGGTCGATTGCGCGCACTGTGCGGATTCGCTTGGCAGCGGTCAAGCGGTTGCCGAAACAATGGTTTCCAGAAACGACCTGGAGCGTCCACCAACGTACTTACCGGCTACGCGTTCCTCTCCAGGATCAGTCCTCGGGAAGAAAGGCGGGGTTGAAGACGACTTCCCACAGATGGTCATCCGGATCCTGGAAATAGCCGGCATAGCCACCCCAGAACGTATCTTGCGCCGGCTTGACGAGGCGCGCGCCAGCGCTGATGGCCTGGGCCATCACGGCATCGACCTCGGCCTCACTCGTGACATTGTGGCCGATGGTGAACTCGGTCGGGCTGCGGCCGGTTTGGGCGATGCCGGCGTCAACAGCGATGTTGGAGCGTTCGAAGATCGCGAACTTCAAGCCACCCTGCAGATCGAAGAAGGCAACGGCGCCGTGCTCGAACTCCTTGCCGATGATGCCTTCGGTCGGAAGCCCGAGGCCGTTTCGGTAGAAGTCGAGCGACGCTTCCAGACTATCGACACCAAGGGTGATGACACTGATGCGAGCTTTCATTTTGGTTTCTCCTTTCTATATTCACGACTGCGCGATGTCGGTGACATGGAATGACACCGAAAGGCTTCGAGCGGTTTGTCATGGCGGAAGCAGCACGCCTTGAAGATTTCGGCCAAAATGGCCGAGGCCAGAGACCGAACGGCGAGCCGGCGCGAAGACCAAGGCCGAGCAGACTGAAGAAGGCTGAAGGGATGGAAGCGGTACTGGCGCAGACCACCGGCTTTTTTCAGGAACGGCCCGCAGACAAGCGACTGGGTACCGCTTTCGCGTCCGTCTGGGTCCACCGCATGCGCGACCAGGACGCTCCACCTGTCGTGATAACGCCGGATGCGACGATCGACCTGCAGTGGATCGACGGCCGGTTCCGGGTCGCGGGACCGGACCGGGAGCCGCAGATTGAGGTACTGCCGCCAGGAGCGACGATTGTCGGATTGAGATTCCGGCCGGGGGCGGCCGCCGGCTGGCTGGGCGTGCCGGCCAACCGGATCGTCGGAGAACGCCTTGACCTCAGTGAGCTCTGGGGCGCGGAGGCGCGCCATCTGGCGGGCCGCATCAAGGCCACGCCCGATCTCGCCAAGCTGATGGAACAATTGGAGGCGGCAATCGGCGCATACGCGCAAGACCACCGTGCGCCCGATGCGGTCATGGGCTTTGCCTTTGACGTTATCGACCGAGGTCTGCCGGCCGACAAGCCGCTGGTGCCTTTCCTCTTGCGCTCCCTGCATATGACCGAACGAACGCTGCGGCGGCGTTTCGAGGAAAGTTTCGGCTACGGCCCGAAGACGCTTGACCGGATCCTGCGCTTCCACCGCTTCAGGCGCCTGCGGCAGGCATCCAGCGATACCTCGACCGCGGTCTTAGCGATCGAGGCCGGCTATGCGGACCAGGCCCATTTGATACGCGAAAGCAGGCGGCTATCCGGCATCACGCCGGCCGCGCTGGCTGCCACCGGAGTATAGCCTCGGCTGACGCAGCCGAAGCCATGCCCGCCTACTCTCCGGCCAGCCATTCCAGCGACCAGTGCGCCGGCTTTCCCACGGCGAGCAATTTGTGCAGTGCCGGCAACACGGCTCGCAATTCGCCTTCCAGCGTGAAGGGCGGGTTGACCACCACCATGCCGCTGCCGTCGAGGCTGGGCTCCGAAGAGGCCGGCCTGATCTCGAATTCTATGTCGAGGATTTTCGGGATGCCGGATTGCTTCAGCGCCTTCCTGAAGGCGATGATCGCCCTGCGATCCTTGATCGGATACCACAGCGCATAGATGCCGCCAGGCCAGCGCTTGTGCGCTGTTACGAGCCCGTCGACGAGGCGGTCGAACTCGCCCGCTTCCTCGAAGGGCGGATCGATAAGCACCAGGCCGCGCTTTTCCTTCGGCGGCAGATGGGCGCCGAGCGCCAGCCAGCCGTCGAGCTCGATGATGCGGGCCTGAAAATCACCGGCAAACAGTGTCCTCAGCTTCGCGGCATCCTTGGGATGCAGTTCGATCGCCGACAGCCGGTCCTGCTTGCGCATCAGATGCCGCGCGATCAGTGGTGAGCCCGGATATTTCTGGATGCCGCCCTCGGGATTGAGCGACCGCACTGTCTCGAGATAGGGCACGAGCAGGGCCGCCACCGGCGTGGTGAACGAGGCGTCGATCAGCCTGCCGATGCCGCCTTGCCACTCGCCGGTCTTCTGCGCCTCGAGTGACGACAGATCGTAGCGGCCAATGCCGGCATGAGTGTCGACGACGCGAAACGCCTTGTCCTTCTGCTTGAGATACTCGAGCAGGCGCGTCAGCACGACATGCTTGACGACGTCGGCGAAATTTCCGGCGTGGTAGGCGTGGCGGTAGTTCACTTGGCTCCCCTGCCCCAGCGCGGCGGCGGCGGCTGCGAGTTCGGGTTGTCCGGCCGGCCGCCACCAGAACGCGACGAGAGCAGGAAGCCGATCAAACCGATCGCCATCAAGGAGAAGCCGACTGGCCGCGCGCGCCTGTCGGCCTCGCCGGCGCCGGAGCGCAGGATGAGGTCGACCGCGCGCATCGGAATGTCTTCGGCATCACCCGGGCCAACGGTGAAAACATAGGGGCCGGGACTGACGGTCGCGATCACGCCGCCCTCATCGCGAAAAATCTTGCCGGGCAGCTGCGGGCTGACCTGGCGCGGGTTGTCGACATGGTTGAACTGCAACGTCGAGGCAAGCACCGTGCGGCCATTGCTGGCGGCGGTCAGCGTCAACACCGTGCGCTGCTGCGAAACGATGCGTTCGGCCCGTGCGGTCAGGTCGACCAGCACCCGCACCGGTGCGTCGCGGCCGGAGAGCGACACGGTCAACGGCTTGAAGCGGCCTTGCTCATAGACGCGCCAGGTGCCGATTTCGCGGCCGGAAAAATTGGTCATCGCCCAGGGATAGATGAAGCCGATGCCGGTGCCGGCCAGCAGGATCAGCACAAACAGAAAGCGCATTCAGACAGTCACCTTGTAATCGCACCTTGCTGGACAATTAGCTTGCGTTGGCGCTGTCGCGCAGGCGTTCCATCTCGTCCAGCAGCATGTCTAGGCCAAGCTCGAATGTCTTGTCGAATTCGGCGGTGCTAAAAAAGCGCCCGGCGGCCATGACATTGGGAAAATCCCGGGCCAGTTGCTCGTCGCCGACCGTGTTCACCGCCGACGGCCCCTTGGCATAGCCTGCGTTCTCGTCCAGCACCGCGCCCATCAGATAATAACCGACGGCACGAAACAGCCGCGCGCTGAGTTCGGCGTCGAAGCCGCCATCCCTGAACAGGCCGATAACGCCGTTCAACCAGGCAAGGCAGGTCGGCGAGTTCATGCGGTAAGTCACGAAGAAAGTGGCATAGGCCGGATGATCGCGGCCGATGCGTCGAAAATCCTCGATGGCAATGCGCATCCTTTGCCGCCACGGCAGGCTGGCGTCGGGCATTTCAAGCGCTCCGACCAGCCGGTCGACCAGCGCTTCATGCAAATGCGCCACCGAAGGAAAGTGGTGATAAATGCTCATCGCCTCGCAGCCGAGTGCCGCCGCGAGCTTGCGCATCGAAAAGCCGGCGAGCCCCTCCTTCTCGATCACCTCGAAGGCCGCGTCCTCGATCATCTCGCGCGACAGCCGGCCACGGGTTCTGGTCTTTTTTATCGATGAGTCCATAGCGCCGCTTGACAACTTACACTGTAAGGTTCATTTTTCACATCACCTTACATCGTAAGGCTAACAAAGACCAGAGGAGAATGTCATGTCTGCCAATCGCATTCTTTCATCCGTGCTTTCATCCATACGCCACGCCTTTCTGCTTGCCGCTGCCGGCTGTGCGCTGACGATGGCCGCCGCACCTGCCTATGCCGACGACTATGATGCAACCCTCAAGGACATCCAGTCGACCATGGGCGGCGTGCCGAGCTTTGTGAAGCAGTTTCCCAAAGCCGGTCTGCCCGGCGCGTGGGCCGAGGTCAAGGCCATCGAACTCAGCGACAAGACAGCGCTGCCGCCAAAGGTCAAGTCGCTGATCTCGCTGGCCGTGGCGGCGCAGATTCCGTGCACCTATTGCATCTGGTCGGACACCCAGGACGCCAAGCGCGCCGGCGCCACCGACGAAGAAATCCAGGAAGCCGTGGCGATGGCTGCGCTGACCCGCCACTGGAGCACCATCTTCAACGGCATGCAGGTCGATTTCGACACATTCAAGAAGGAAATGGGCGGGCAGTAAGCCTCAAGCGCCGGGCATCGATGCCTTCCGGCCCAAACAGGTCGGAGTTAGAGCGGTTCACCGTTTCACGGAAATGGCGAACCGCTCTAACTCTTTGTTTTGACGCAATTCCTGTGGGAAAACAGTTTTACACCCTTCCTGGAATTGCTCTATGCCTTGCGCTCCCAGCGGCGGTCTGATGTCTGCTGCCAGTAGGTCACGGCATGGCCCGCGTCCTTCATTGTCTTCCAATGGGCCCGGGCCGCCTCGACCTGGGCCGTGTCGTGGCCGTCGAACAGGAACACGGCACGCTCGTAGCCACTGAGCTCAGGCGGCGCCGCGCCGTCGACCAGGAATCTTATTTTGGCCCCGTTGGGATTGCCGTCGCCGGTGGTCAACAGGATAGGCTGTTCGCCGGGGTAAGCCTCGCGATCGGTCGCGTGCGCCAGGAAAGAATCATCGCGGAAGGTCCACAGATGCTGGTCGAGCGCGTCGCGCCGTTCCTCGGTGCCGGTCTGCACCACGGCGCGCCAACCACGATCGACGCTGCGCTCGAGCAGGCCGGGCAGCGCCTCCTCCAGCGTCGATTCGGTCAGGTGGTAGAACAGCACGTCGGCCATGGATCAAGGTCAGCTTTCGTAGTGATCGCGCACCAGCCGGTCGAGCAGCCGCACGCCGAAGCCTGAACCCCAGGACTGGTTGATCTCGCTCGACGGCGACCCCATCGCCGTGCCGGCAATGTCGAGATGCGCCCAGGGCGTGTCCTTGACGAAGCGCTGCAAGAATTGCGCGGCGATGATGGCGCCGCCATAGCGGCCGCCGATGTTCTTCATGTCGGCGTTCTTGGAATCGATCAGCTTGTCGTATTCGGCGCCGAGCGGCATGCGCCACAGCCGCTCCTGCGTCGCCTGCCCCGCCGCCGCCAGCCTCTCCGCCAGTTCGTCATTGTTGGAAAACAGGCCGGCATAGTGCAGGCCGAGCGCGACCATGATGGCGCCGGTCAGCGTCGCCAGATTGACCATGAATTTCGGCTGGAAACGGTCGTTGCAATACCACAGCGCGTCGGCCAGAACGAGGCGCCCTTCGGCGTCGGTGTTGAGCACCTCGATGGTCTGGCCCGACATCGAGGTGACGATGTCGCCGGGACGCTGGGCGTGGCCGTCGACGGCGTTCTCGACAAGACCGATGATGCCGACGACATTGGCCTTCGCCTTGCGCGCGGCCAAGGCGTGCATCAGCCCGGTCACCGCGGCGGCACCGCCCATGTCGCCCTTCATATCCTCCATACCCGAAGCCGG
The DNA here is from genome assembly GCF_024746835.1 of Mesorhizobium sp. AR02. Lineage (NCBI taxonomy): Bacteria > Pseudomonadati > Pseudomonadota > Alphaproteobacteria > Hyphomicrobiales > Phyllobacteriaceae > Mesorhizobium > Mesorhizobium sp. AR02. The sequence goes on from NZ_CP080531.1 coordinate 7,465,679, forward strand.
CTTTATCGAATTGCCGCCGGTGTCGAAGGTGACGCCCTTGCCGACGAAGGCAATCGGGCTGTCCTTGGGCTTGCCGCCGTTCCACTGCATGATCGCCATGCGAGCGCCGCGTGGCGAGCCTTGCGCGACGCCGAGCAGCGAGCCCATGCCGAGCTTCTTCATCTCCTTCTCGGCCAAGATCTCGACCTTGACACCGAGCGCCTCGAGTTCCTTGGCCTGGGCGGCGAACTCGACCGGCCCCAGCACGTTTGCCGGTTCGTTTACCAGGTCGCGCGCCAGAAGCACGCCGTCGACCACCGCCTCGGTCTCGGCGAAAGCCTTCTTGGCGCCCGCAGGGTCGGCGGTGTGGATGGTGACCTTGACCGGCTTTTTCGGATCGGCCTTTGCGTCATCCTTGTCCTTCCTGGTCTTGTATTTATCGAAGGAGTAGCTGCGCAGGAGAATACCCGCAGCAAGGTTGGCGGCGTCCTTGCCATCAGCCGAGGCGCCGACCAGGTCGAGCACCACGGCGACGTCGGTTGCCTTGCGCAGCGACGCCGCGATGGTGCCGCCCAGTTTCAGCCAGGCATATTCATCGAGCCCCGCCGCCTTGCCGGCGCCGACCGCGATCAGCCTGTCGAGTGACGTTCCTTCCGGCGCCAGAATCTCGACGACGCCGGCGAACTTGCCGGTGAAATCAGCCACCGGAAAGGCCCGCTCCAGCGTCTTGCCGGGGTCGTAGGCCCTGGCCGTATCGCTCAGACCACCGTCATCCGCCGACAGCACGAAGACCGTGCCCTTCCTGTTCGCCGCCGTCTGGGGCGCGGCGAATTTTGCAAAGGCGATCGATGGTCTCGGATTCATCATGTCCTGCTTTCGGGGATTGCGCGACGGTGCGCGAAGCGGTTTGAAACGATCCGCGACATTTGGTCGTTTTCCGGCATTTGGCAAGACTTTGCCAAAATGGCTACCCATATGACAGTTGGAATCGATGGCGATTCGTCGCGGCACGGCCCCGCTTCATGCCGCAACCTGTTGTTAACCATCGATGTTCGCCCTTTCTTATCCATTCCCTCCGACACTGCGATCCACTGCGGCACGCGACGTGGGACGGGAACCGGATCGCCTGCCTGATCGAGCCCATCGGAGCCAGTTGTGCGGGCGTCGCCGGACAGCTACCCTTAGCGTGGTGGCATGATGCCGTTCGAGAAAATCGAGTAAAGCCTTCATGAAGGTCGTTGAACGCTACATCATGCGCCGCGCTTTCGTGGTCTTTCTGGCAGCGCTGGTCTGGACGCTGGCCATCGTGTGGACCACGCAGGTGCTGGCCAAGATCGACCTGGTCACCGACAGCGGCCAGTCGTCGCTGACCTTCTTCGAGGTCGCGGCGCTCGTTCTTCCCTCGATCGTTCCGATCGTCGTGCCTTTCGCGGTGGTGGTGGCGGTCGCGCAGACGCTCAGTGTCATGAACTCGGATTCCGAACTCGCCGTCGTCAACGCCGCTGGCGCATCGCGCTGGACGATCGTGCGGCCAATCATGCTTCTGGCCGTAGCGGCGAGCGTTTTTTCCTTTGCCGTCGACAATGGCATCGACCCCTATGCACGGCAGAAGAACCGCGCTTTGGTGGCGCAATCGCGCGCCGATCTGCTGTCGCTGATCATCCAGGAGGGCACATTCCGCAAAATCGAGGATGGGTTGTTCCTGCAGATTGGCGAGCGGCTCCCAAACAATCGGCTGGGCGGCATCTTCGTCGCCGATTCGCGCGAGGAAGGCGTCAATCTTGTCTATTATGCCAAGACCGGCAGCGTCGTCGAACGCGGCGGCGAAAAGGTGTTGATGATGAATGACGGCGTCATCCACCGCAAGACGCTGACCGGCGACCTAAGTGTCATCCGGTTCACCTCCTATGCTTTCGACATGTCGGCCTTCATGGCAGCGGCCTCCGAAGTGACGCTGCTGCCGAAGGACCAGACCACCCAGTACCTGCTCAACCCAAGCCCCAACGACAAGAGCTTTCAGCAGAACCCCCAAGAGTATCGGGCCGAGGTCGACCAACGATTTACGGAATGGCTCTATTCCATGGTGTTCGCGTTGATCGCGCTCGCGGTCGCCGGGGACGCGCGCTCGCATCGCGAGGCGCGGGTCAATCCTTTGATCACGGCCATAACCATATCCCTCTTCGTGCGCTGGCTGGGCTTCTTTGCCGCCAGCAAGGCCGATGAAGTGCCGCAATATGCCTACATGGTCTATGGCGTGCCCATAGTGGCTTCCGCGGTGGCGATCTGGTTCATCATATCCAACCGGACCATGGAACTGCCGGTGGCCTGGGCGGACTGGATGACAAATCTCGCCAGCCGTGTCGGTGACGGCTGGAATGCAATCAAACTGCGTTGGTCGGGGCGCGGCACTTCAGGTCAGGGGATCAGCTG